>JAIEMQ010000041.1 GCA_019752015.1 Cyanobacteriota bacterium
CAGGAAACCTCCAGGATCGCTCACGACGCCCGATGAGTGTTCAGCATGCCCGGAATGGCTGTTCACGATGACCGGAATCCGTGTTCACCATGACCAGAATCGATGTTCACGATGGCCGGAATCGGCGTTCAGCATCAGCGGAATCGGTGTTCACGTTGAAACGGAATGAGTGTTCACAATGGGCCGGAATACGCACTTGCAATCGCGTCAGACGATCACAATCGACAGTCGTCCAAAACCACCGTTACCTGCGCCCCCTCCGGCGTTCGGCGGACGGAACCACCTCGAAACCCGCCTGCCGGAAATGCCGATCGGTCGCCAGCGCCTTCGCGATGCGCAACTCGCGCATCACGACGAAGCTGGTGCAGTCGGTGAACGAGTAGGTCTTGTCCTTCTGCTTCGAGAACCACTCCATCGCCCGCTCGAAGCGGCCCGCATCAATGCGCTCCCAGCGCAGCCGGCGGCTCTCACTGACTTGCTGCCACCAGGCCGCCGCGGACCGCGACCCAAGCCGCATCCGCAACAGCGTCAGCGTCTCGTCCACGACGTAGTCCGTCGTCACCAGCCTGATCCCGGCTTCGAGGGCTTTGTCTCTTGCCCGAACGCATGCCTCGTGCGATTCATCGCCGGCATCCGCGCAGGCGGCCCAACCCGAGGTATCGACGAAGATCTGGTTCATGCGCCGTACAACTCGTCGTCGTGCTCAGACGCCGGACGGCCACCGGAGGACCGCCCAACAGCACGGGCCTGGTAGAGCGAGTCTTTTTCAGACAGCGGCCCGGCGTGGTCGCCCTCATCGACCGGAACAATTGTGAAGGCCGGCCGGCTCCGATAGATCACGGTGAACCGGTCGCCGCGCTTGACCCGCCGGACGACTTCCGGGAGGGAGGCGCGGAGGGTTTTGGCGTTGATCGATATGGCCATGGTTAACTTGAGTTAACCATCGTCCACCGGCTGAAGTCAACGGTCGCGCAGTGACGGGTCGGAACGCCAGCCGCCGTCGACGATGCGGCGCTGAAGTCTGGTTTGCCTCCTGCCGACAACCCTTACAGGAGCAGGGGTGCGGAATACCTATCTCGTCACCTACGACATCTCCAACGACCTGCGGCTGCGCCGGGTCCACAAGACCATGCTCGGCTACGGCGATCACCTGCAGTATTCGGTGTTCGAATGCCAGCTGACGCCGACCGACCTGGTGCGCTGCCGCCACGCGCTCTCTCGCGTCATCCATCACAAGGACGACCAGGTGTTGTTCGTCGATCTCGGCCCGGCCGAGGGCCGCGGCGACCGTGTCATCACCGCGCTCGGCCGGCCCTACGCCCCGGTCGACGCACCCTGCATCGTCATCGACGGGACCATCGTCAACCGTCAGAACCGTACCGCGAAGGCCAAGGAAGAACGGGCCGCGCGGCATGCCGCAGGAGAGGAGTAGATGACCGCCGAACCTTCACCGCGCCCTCTGACCTTTCCGCTCCAGCCCATCCCGGCCAAGGCCGGGCTGCGGCGCGCCGTGCAGTTGCCGGACTATCTGCCGGCGCGCATGCTCAATGAGTTCGTCTACTGTCCCCGGCTGTTCTTCTACGAGTGGGTCGACGGCGTGTTCCGCCACAGCAGCGACACCGTCGACGGCGCGCAGAAGCACGAGAAAGGTGACGAGCGCGAAGACCAGCTGCCTCCTCAGGACGAGCTCGACGGAGAACGGTTCACGGCGCGGGGCATCATGCTGTCGAGCGATCGGCTCGGTGTCATCGCCAAGCTCGATCTGATCGAGGCGGCGGACGATGCGGTGGTGCCGGTGGATTACAAACGAGGGGCGCCCCGTGAATCCGGCTCGGGACCGGAAGGCTGGCCGGCGGACCTCGCGCAGATCGCCGTGCAGGCCGCGGTGCTTCGCGACAACGGCTATCGGTGCGACGAAGGCCTGCTCTTCTATTACGAGACCCGCCAGCGCGTGAGGGTGCCGATCACCGACACCCTGCTGGCGCAGCTCGAGGCGAACATCGCCGCGGCCCGCGGCCTCGCCGTCTCTGGCCGGATTCCGCCGCCGCTCGTCGACAGCCCGAAGTGCCCGCGTTGCTCACTGGTGACGATCTGCCTGCCGGACGAAACCATCGCCGCCGCCGCATGGATCGAACCCGACGACGCGCCGACACAGTCGAGCTTGTTCGACGATGGCGGCGACGATCGGTTGGTCCACGACATCAGCGATGAAGAGGTGCGCCGGCTGTTGCCGGCCCGCGACGATCTGCGTCCGCTCTACATCACCGGGTTCCAGCTATCAGTCGGCAAGTCGGGCGAGCGGTTGCAGGTCAAGGAAAAGGGGAAGGTCATTCAGGAGGCGCGTCTCAACGAGGTGTCTCAGGTCAATCTGTTCGGGCCGATCTCGATCACCGGCGCGGCGGTGCAGGCGCTCTGCCAGAATGAGAAGCCGCTGGCTCATTTTTCGATTGGCGGCTGGTTTTATGGGCTGACCACTGGCATGGGCCTGAAAAACGTGTTTCTGCGCCGCGATCAATTTCGCCGTGCCGATGATGACGCGTTCTGTCTGACACTCGCGCGCGACGTCGTCGCCAGCAAGATTCGCAATCAGCGCACACTGCTCCAGCGCAATCACATCGAGCCGCCGGCCGTCAGCCTCGATCGCCTGAAGCGTCTGGCCCATCGGGCGCAGGCCGCCGGCAGCCTCGACGCTCTGCTCGGAATCGAAGGCACCGCAGCGGCAACCTATTTCGCTGCGTTCGCCGGCATGATCAAGATTGACGACGACCTGGGGGCGGGAACGTTTGACTTCGCGCATCGGAATCGGCGCCCGCCCCGCGATCCGGTGAATGCGCTCTTGTCATTCGCTTACAGCATGCTGGCGCGCGACCTGACCATCGTATGCCACGCCGTGGGCTTCGATCCGTTCGTTGGCTTTTACCATCAGCCCCGTTTCGGGCGGCCTGCGCTGGCGCTTGATCTGATGGAAGGATTCCGGCCGCTGCTGGCGGACTCCGCGGTGCTCAGCGCGATCAACACGCGGATGATTGGCGAGGGGGATTTCCTGCGCACGGGCGACGCGGTGGCGATGACTCAGCGCGGCCGGACCGGACTGATCCGTGCGTATGAACAGCGGATGGATCAGCTCGTGACCCATCCGGTGTTCGGGTACCGCATCAGTTACCGGCGCGTGCTGGAGGTGCAAGTGCGGCTGCTGGCGCGCTACATCACGGGTGAACTGGCATCGTATCCGCTGTTCGAAACGAGATGAGACGGGTAGAATGCGGTGCTGATCGCCGCGTCACGCGTGCGAGCGGCGTGGCGGGCGCGAGTCGCGCACGGCCGCTCGCGAGAGGTAAATGGTTTAATGTGAAGGGCTTGGGAAGACCGGTTTGGAAATCCGCGATGGCGAGCAGTGCATGCGACGGACCGCTCGCATCGTCGCCGTTAGCTCATTGACAACTGAAGACTTCCGCGGCAGTCTGTTGTTCCGCTGAGAAATCAGCGGCCCCATTGAAGCACCGCGAGCCGTTCGCGGAGATCCCAGCCCCACCAAAGTTGTTCCGCTGAGAAATCAGCGGCCCCATTGAAGCCGGGAACGATCTTGGTGATGACATTTGACGTGATCGTGTTGTTCC
Organism: Cyanobacteriota bacterium; assembly: GCA_019752015.1. Classification (GTDB taxonomy): domain Bacteria; phylum Acidobacteriota; class Vicinamibacteria; order Vicinamibacterales; family UBA2999; genus 12-FULL-67-14b. The sequence goes on from JAIEMQ010000041.1 coordinate 3,618, forward strand.
GCTGAGAAATCAGCGGCCCCATTGAAGCCTGACGACGCGCACCGGTTTGTGCTGTTGACGTTCGTTGTTCCGCTGAGAAATCAGCGGCCCCATTGAAGCGCATCCTTCGCGAACAGCAGAGCTTGCAGAAGGAAGTTGTTCCGCTGAGAAATCAGCGGCCCCATTGAAGCTGTCGGGCCGCCCATGTCGATAACCTGTGCAGGACGTTGTTCCGCTGAGAAATCAGCGGCCCCATTGAAGCCTGCTACGTTACGGACGTCTACAAAGAACTTGACGTTGTTGTTCCGCTGAGAAATCAGCGGCCCCATTGAAGCCATGTACTTCCGGTGACGTAGGATTCGACGTCCAGTTGTTCCGCTGAGAAATCAGCGGCCCCATTGAAGCGGCGCAAGCATGCGGCCGAAATTCTGCGTCGCGTACCGTTGTTCCGCTGAGAAATCAGCGGCCCCATTGAAGCAGCGCTGGCGGCAAGGGGCAACGATGATGGAGGCGTTGTTCCGCTGAGAAATCAGCGGCCCCATTGAAGCGGCGTCATTTGTCTATACTCGCGGGAGTGAATAGCCGTTGTTCCGCTGAGAAATCAGCGGCCCCATTGAAGCATGTTGCTGTTCGTGATTGTCAAGATGTCAGCCGGGAGTTGTTCCGCTGAGAAATCAGCGGCCCCATTGAAGCACACCTTGCTCCCCCCGGCTGGTACGCGGTAGTGCGTTGTTCCGCTGAGAAATCAGCGGCCCCATTGAAGCACAGCACTACGGCAATGTCGTATATTGGTCCCATTGTTGTTCCGCTGAGAAATCAGCGGCCCCATTGAAGCGGCGATCACGAACCCGCGTGCGGCCGGCGACAGCGTCGTTGTTCCGCTGAGAAATCAGCGGCCCCATTGAAGCGTAGCCCTTGGCCGTACGCGCCCACCCTGGTCGGAGTTGCCGTTGTTCCGCTGAGAAATCAGCGGCCCCATTGAAGCGCCGGCCAAACGTGGGCGCTCGACGACAACGGCAAGTTGTTCCGCTGAGAAATCAGCGGCCCCATTGAAGCTCGTCTTCCCCGTTCTCGTTGAGCATCTGAATGAGGATGTTGTTCCGCTGAGAAATCAGCGGCCCCATTGAAGCATGGAACAGCGATTCAAAATTTACTGCGTTCCAGTTGTTGTTCCGCTGAGAAATCAGCGGCCCCATTGAAGCTGAAAAAATCCAATAGTCATCGCTGTTTGTCCCTTCGTTGTTCCGCTGAGAAATCAGCGGCCCCATTGAAGCGATCGAGGATATGGATATACCACTGGTGACCGTGCCGTTGTTCCGCTGAGAAATCAGCGGCCCCATTGAAGCTGCCTGAACCCATGAACGGATCAAGCACCAGCTCACGTTGTTCCGCTGAGAAATCAGCGGCCCCATTGAAGCGAGCTGAGCGAGTGGCGAGCTGGTCAATCGACCAGCGTTGTTCCGCTGAGAAATCAGCGGCCCCATTGAAGCTGCTACAACCGCGGGAAAGCTGGAATTCAGGCCAGTTGTTCCGCTGAGAAATCAGCGGCCCCATTGAAGCTGAGGTGTGTTGCAGTGGGGAGGTGGGAGCTAGTTGGTTGTTCCGCTGAGAAATCAGCGGCCCCATTGAAGCTCGAGCGTGGGCTTGTACTTCGCCCCTTTTTTCGGCGTTGTTCCGCTGAGAAATCAGCGGCCCCATTGAAGCACTTCAACGGGAGCACCGCATTCACACAGACATCGAGTTGTTCCGCTGAGAAATCAGCGGCCCCATTGAAGCCGTCGCCGACGCGCGTCGATCCGCCCTGCGTCTTGACGTTGTTCCGCTGAGAAATCAGCGGCCCCATTGAAGCGCGGGTGCAGGTGCCGAAGGTGCCGTACCACTCGTGTTGTTCCGCTGAGAAATCAGCGGCCCCATTGAAGCCCGTGTTTGCGCTGCTGGGATTTGACGGTTCCGACGACAGTTGTTCCGCTGAGAAATCAGCGGCCCCATTGAAGCCCCGCCGTCCAGCGCATGCCACCCGGCGAGTGGGTCTCCGTGTTGTTCCGCTGAGAAATCAGCGGCCCCATTGAAGCGACGCGACACGGAGCACGTCCCGACCCATCCAGGTCGTTGTTCCGCTGAGAAATCAGCGGCCCCATTGAAGCCAGGGATTGGGCCAAACGCGTAAAGCGAAGGTAAACACTCAGTTCAGAAAGATCATGCGTACGCAAGACTGCTGCCCAGATGAAACAGGAAGGCACCGCGCTGAGTTACACACCGTTTCTGTATTGCTGAGCAGTAAAGTGGTCGATCTTCGAGAATCCCGAGGACGAAAGTGGCGTCGGCGAGCGATTACGTCAGCAACTGATAGCCGCTGCCGTGCACGGTGATCAAATAGCGGGGCTCGTGCGGACGCGCCTCGATGTGCGTACGCAGCTTGGCGACGTAGTTGTCGACCGTGCGGGTCACTGACAGGTGGCTATAGCCCCACACGTCACGCAGCAACTGCTCGCGGCTCAATACCTCGTTGCGGTGCGCGAAAAGGTAGCGGAGCAGCTCGAATTCGCGGGCCGACAGCGCGACGCGGCGGCCCTTGCGCAGCACCAGCCGCTGCTGCGGTTTCACCACCACATCGCCGACCGCGAACTCGCCGTTGCCGGGCGAGTGCCAGTCGTCGCGCCGCACCAGCGCCCGCACCCGTGCCAGCAGCTCACGGACGCTGAACGGCTTGCTCACATAGTCATCGGCGCCGAGGTCAAGGCCGTGGATGCGGTCCTGCTCATGCGTCCGCGCCGTCAGCACAACGATTGGCATGTGCAGGGATCGGGCGCGGAGCTGTTGACATAATTCGAAGCCGCTGATCCCGGGCAGCATCACGTCGATCAGCAGCAGCGCGTAGTGGCGCCCGGCCACCGCCTGCAGCGCCTCCTCGCCCGAGGTCACTGCCGTGACGCGGTAACCTTCGAACTCCAGGTTGTCGGCGAGCATCGAGCGCATCTGCGGCTCGTCCTCGACCACCAGGATGTGCTTGGCGTCCTCAGCCCTTGCCAGATCGGCGCTGGTCATACGGTTTCCGGCTGCCGCGCCAGCGTACTGTCCTTGATCGCAGCGTCGGTGACGCAGCGCAGCATGACCCGGAACGTGCTGCCGGCGCCGAGCGCGCTGCGCACACCGACGCTGCCGCCCTGCGCGTGTACCAGCTCGCGCACGATCGGCAGGCCGAGCCCAAAGCCCTGGCGGTGGCCGGTGCCCGGCACACGGTAAAAGCGCTCGAAGATGCGCCGCTGCTCGGCGGCCGCGATGCCGACACCGCGGTCGGTGACCTCGATGATGGCCCACTGCCGCTCGACGCTCACGGTGACTGTCACCGGCTGCTCGGCTCTCGAGTACTTGATGGCGTTATCGAGCAGATTGGCAATGACCTGCTCGAGGGCCGCCGGATCGGCGAGCACGTAGGGGCCGGCACCCAAGGTCGCGCGCACGTCCAACACGACCTGCCGGCCCGCCAGGCCGGGCGCGAAGGCCTCGATCGTCTCCCGCACTAGAGAGCCCAGGTCGACGCGCTCGAACTCATAGGTGCGCTGTTCCTGCACCCGCGAGAATTGAAGCACGCGCTGCACCAGCACGGTCAGCCGCTGCGCTTCGGCGCGGATGGTGTCGAGGTACTGCGCGAGCCGCTCCGGCGAGCGGATGCGGTCCATCTGCAGCGTCTCGGTCGCCGCGCTCAGCAGCGCCAATGGCGTCTTGAGCTGGTGCGACACGTGGGCCACGAAGTCGGCCTGCATCCGCGCCAACTCCGCGGATCGGCGGTGCGCCTGCCAGGCAAGTCCGAGGGCGACCAGCATCAACAGCAGTGAGAGCACGGTGGGGCCATAGGCATAACTCCCGCTACCCAGCGCGCCGCCGATGGCCGGAGCGCCGACTTCGATCGTCCAACCCCGTCCCGGCACTCCGGCAGCGATCCGCGATCGAATGTCGTCGGCGGGATAGAACTGCATCGAAAACGGCACCCGCACGCCTTTGACGTCCGCCGCCAATTTCCCGAAGACAACGGCGCCGCGCTCGTCCGACACGCGCAGCTGCAATGGCAGCTCGCCCCCCCGGCGGGCCAGCAGTGCCTCGAGGCCGGCGCCGTGCCGGCCGGCGAACAGTTGCTGCGGCAGGGTCGCCGGGTTGATCACGAAGCCCAGCACCGCGAAGTACTCCACGCGGCGGGCATCGGTCCAAAACAGGCGGAGGAACATCTGGCGCGCCCCGCGCCCCACTCCCTCGGCCGCAACGTAGATCTGCTGCGACCCGGCGTGGCGCGCGGCCAGGTCAAGCACGTCGCGACCCATGGCAGCATCGCAAACGAATCCGCCTGTACGACCCTGAAACAAGACGTCTGATGAAAGCGAGGATTGCGCTCGCCAGGCGAAGAAGCGCTCGATGTGCGGGTAGGCTTCGAGACCTTCGGCGAACTTGCGGCCCACGAGCTCCATGCGGCCGGCGCGCAGGTCGGGATGGTTGACGCCGGTAAGCGTGTCGAAGATCGGTCCGTTGAGCGTGTGGCGAAGACCGGACGCGACATCGTCGGCCGCCTGTTCCGAGACCTGGCGCACGACAACCTGCGTCTGCGACTGCAGCGCCATGGTGGCTCGATATTGCAGATAGAACACCAGCGTTGCAGCGCCAATCGTGAAAAAGATGGCGGGCAGAAGCGGATGAGGGCGCCGGAAGCGATGGACGAGCCGCATGACAATCGGGCTACTGGCTGGGGCACGTTACGCCTGCAGCCAGACACTGTCAAGAAGAAGTCCCGTGCCCCCGATCGATGCAGCTCTCTCTAGATCTAGATCTAGATCTAGATCGCGACGCCGCTCGTCAATTGGTGCGGCTGTAGGCGCCAACGATGTGTGCCGGGTTGGCGCCCTTCTTGGGCCGGAACTTCTGCGGCCGGCCGACATGCACGTCGGCGGTGTAGAGATGGCCCTCGCTGTCGGTGTGGAACTGGTGCACGCCCCAGAAGCCCCCGGGGAACGCCCCGAAAGTGCCCCACGAGTACAGCAGCTTGCCGCTGAGGTCGAACTTGGTGAACTTCTGCGTAATGCCGTCGGCTACCCACAGGTGTTGATCCTGCGAGAGCAGCACTGAGTACGGGCGCCGGATGTTGGGCCATGCATCGAGGAACTTGCCGTTCTCATCGAACACCTGGATGCGCGAATTGGCCCGGTCGCTGATGTAGATGCGCCGGTTCTTGTCGATCGCAATCGCGTGCACGGTATTCATGTAGCCGGGCCGTGTTTCGGTCGGCTCGTTGCCCTTCTCGCCCCAGGTCAGCAGGAACTGCCCGTTCTTGTCGAACTTGGCAACGCGCGTGTTGACGTAGCCGTCGCTGACGAAGAACGTGCCGTCCGGCAGCCACGCGATGTCAGTCGGCCGGTTGAAGTGCGTGCCGTCGTTGCCTGGCTGCGTCGGCGTGCCCACCGTCATGACCAGCGTCTTGCCGTCGCGCGTGAACTTGTAGATCGCATGGGCGCCGTCGTCGACTAACCACACATGGCGATCGGCGTCGTACGGGTTGACGAGCACACGGTGTGGCCGAATGAACATCTTGTTGTGCTGATCCCATGACTCAATGAGCTTGCCGTTGCGATCGACCACGTTGAAAACGTGATCCCATCGCGGATGGCGCGCCGGATCCTTCTGCGACATGTCGTACCCCGACGCGTTACGCGAGGGCATAAAGCTCTCGGCCGCGCCTCGCGTCTCTCTGAGCACGGGCAAGCAACCCCGATTGAAGATATAGACGCGATCCGGACTGTCGGCCCACACGCCGCCGGTCGAGCCAATGACGAAACCATCGCCGCAATAGTTCTGCGGCCATCCGGCCACGAGATCGTACGGACCGGTTTCATCGCTTCCACCTTTGTCCTGAGCGAGGAGAGTCGCGGCGAGCAGAAGTGAAAGTGCCGCGCAGGCGGCGCCGATGTGCGTCATCACTGTCGTCCTTCGAAGAGGCCCTTACGGAGCTCCTTGATAAACGTCGCGGCCTGCCTGGCCTCGGGTGTGCCGGGGTGATCGGCGACGATCTGCGTGAACAGCGCCAGCGCCTGATCGACCTCGCCCTTGCTGAAGTGGATCTTCGCCATGCCCAGCGCGGCCCCCGCCGCGCCGGGCTTCGCGCCAAGTACGCGTTGGAACTGGGCTTCCGCTTCAACGATCTTGCCCCGCGCGAAATACACGGCGCCGAGAGTCGTCGTGGCCTCGAGTGCCAGGGCGTCGGTGGCGAGGTTCGGTTTTCCTGCGAGTCCTTTTTCGAGAGCGGCCGCGGCCTGGTCGTAGGCCTGCAGTTCCACGTAGGCGCTGCCGAGTTGATACTGGATGGCCGCGTCGTTGGGACTGAGCGTGGCGGCCTTTTCGAGGCTGGCCACCGCTTCGGCGGTGCGGTCCAGGCGAACGTAGGCCAGCGCCAGGTTCACGTGCAGCGCCGCCACCGACGGCGCCTGCGCGATCGACGCCTGGAACTCGGTGACCGCCTGCGCGAAGTTGCCGGCGTTGAAGGCCGCCACTCCGGCCTGGAACTCCTTCGATCCCACGGCCGCCGCCTTGACCAGCTTGAAGTCAAAGTTGCGATCGGTGCCGGCCACCAGTTTCACCTTGTCGGCAATCGGCTGGTAGCCGGCTTTCTCGACGGTCATCTCGTATTCGACCGCCTGCAGGCCACGACGGTAGAACCGTCCGTCCTTGCCGCTGGTGAGAATGACTTGGCGGCCGCGATCGACATTCACGAGCCGGATACTCACCCCCTCGAGCGGCGCGCCCGCGTCGTCCAGCACCTGGCCCTTGATGACGCCCAGCTCCATCTGGGCCACCGCCGTGACGGGAACGCTGCACAGCAGCGACACCCCTACCAGCGCCCTGATTCCGAATGACCGCATCGTTGGTGCCCTCAGAACCTCACCCGGATGCCAAGCTGTGACTGCAGCGCGAACTGCGCCGACGTCGCAATCATGAAGTTCGGGGACGAACGGTTGCCGGTCGGCGCAATTTCGTTCAGTCGGTTGAACACGTTGAACACATCGAAGAAGAAGTCGAGGCTGTCGAGCCGGCCGCCGAGCGGCAGCTGATAGCGGATCGACAGGTCGGTGGTGAAGAAGCCGGGCCCGCGAATACCGAACGGCACCGCACGGCCCTGCGAGTCGACCGCCGATCGAATCGGCATCGTCAGGTCGTCGATGCCGCGAATCGGCCGGTCGTTGTTGTCGAGGTCGCCGTTCACGTCGCGGCCTACCGTCTCGTTGATCGGCGCGCCGCTGATGGCGCTGATCACGGTGGCGAAGGTCAGCGTCCGCCACGGGTTCCAGCTGCCGCTGGCCGCGAACACGTGGGTGCGATTGGCACTGAACTCGCCGTAGTCGGCGCGCGGGTCGTTGTCGAGCCAGACCCGCCGCGAGTCTGGAGTGCCGATGCCGACGAAGTTGCTGCGCTGCAGCGTGTAAGCCAGGCGCCCGCTCCACCGGTTGGCCATGCGCTTCACCATTGACACCTGTAGCGACTTGTAATCTCCGTCGAAGACACTGCTGGTCTGCGACTGCAGCACGCGCTGGAAGATCACGCCGCGGGCCTCGGCCGGGATGAGCGTTGATGTCGGGTCGAACACGGCCACGCCTGGACGCACGCCATTGACCGGTTCGTTGATGTCGATGACGCCGAGCTGATTGCGCGACGCGTTGGCGACGTAGTCCACCGACAGGGCGATCTGCCGGAACAGCTCCTGGCTGACGCCGGCGCTCCACGACCAGGTGTGGGGCATCTTCCGGCCGGGGCTGTCGATGCGGGGGTTGCGGTTGAACCCGGTGCCGGCGAGCACCTCGTCGCGCAGCCGGTTCAGCACCGCCTGGCCGGCCGGCGAGAGCCGGGCCACACCGGGATTGCCGGCGGTGTCGGTGATCATGTCGGGGATGAGCACCAGGTTGGCGTTGGGGCTGGAGGCGTTGATCGAGATCGACGGGAACAGCGTCCGGACGCCGCTTTGCTGCAGCGTCAGGTCGTGCACCACCGGCACGTAGGCGTAGAACTTGCCAACGCCGCCACGTACGACGGTGCGGCCGGTGCCGAAGGCGTCCCAGGCGACGCCGACGCGGGGCGCGAAGGCGTTGTTGTGGTTGGGCGTCTGTTTCTGACTGTCCCAGCGCAGGCCCAGGTTGAGCGTCAGGTTGCCGGTGACGCTCCACTTGTCCTCGACGAATGCGTAGCGGCGCTGGTCTTTCGATACGACGTCGTATCCGTAGTTACTCGGCGGGCCGACCGTCACATCGAACTGAAAGGGATAGGTAGCCGGATCGGCCGGGTTATAGGGCGCATCGGTACGGAACTGGAAGGTCCCGGAATCGAACGTCGAGCGCGGGTTCATGGTGTTCCAGCTGTAGCCGCCGCCGGCCTTCAGGGTGTGTTCGCCGCCCAAGAGGTTGGGAATGAAGTAGCTGAATGCCTGGTCGACAACGTAGGTGAAGATCAGCGTGGTCGGACCGGTGCCGCCGGTGCCGGTGATGTAGCTGGGGTGCTGGTTGCGCTGGCCGATCGAGAACGGGTCGCGGCCGTCGAAGCCGACGGCCTTGCCGGCGTCGTTGAAGAAGCCTTGGGGCGCCGTGGTCAGCGCCTCGTCGATGCGCCCCACGCGGGTCACGCTCGACAGGCCATCGGTGAGCACGCTCGTGTAAGTGGCGCCCCACATTGTGTCGTGATCGGCTTCCCACACCCTCGCGTCGGCGGTTTCATTGTTGGTGTTGAAGCCCTCGCCGCGCGACGCGGCATTCTCCAGGAGCCAGCGCACGTTCAGGAAGTTGCGATCGTTGATCTGCAGGTCAGTGCGAGCAAAGTAGTTGGCGGCGCGCACCGTGAAGAAGCCGACTTGATCCACGGCCAATGGCGCCGCCGCGGCCGGAAAGCGCTTCTGGCCGGAGATGTCTTCGTTGTCGCGCTCGTAGGTGAAGTAAAAGTGCGCGCGGTTGCGAATGATCGGGCCGCCGAGTCCGAAGCCGGCCTGCAGCGTGCGTTCAGGAGGCTTGGGCTGACCTGCAGTCAGGAACTTGCCGCGGGCGTTCAAGGCCTCGTCGCGGAAGTACGAGTACAGCCGGCCGCGGATGTCGTTGGTGCCGCCACGCGTCACCATGTTGATGATCGCGCCGGCGCCGCCGCCAAATTCGGAGCTGTACTGGTTGGCCAGCACCTGGTATTCCTCGATGTTGTCGAGGACAACGCGCACCTGCGTGCCCTGGCTGCCGCCCAGGCGGTCGTCGTTGTTGTACATCCCGTCGAGCAGATAAACGTTCTGCTGCGACGGCGATCCGTTGGCCACCACCTGGCCGCCTTCGAAGGTGGAGGTCGCCTGGTTCGGCGTCATGCCGGGAATGAGCTGCGTCAAGCCGGTGAAATTGCGGAAGTTCGACGGCACCTCTTCAATCTCGCGCCGCGACAGGGTGCCGCCAATCTGATTGCTGGTGCGCTCGACCAGCGGCGACTCGCCGGTGACGACCACGTTCTCCTTCACGCCGGCGACGGTGAGTTTCAGCTCGATCACCATCGACGCGCCGGGGGCGAGCACCATGCCGGTGCGCGTGGCGCTGCCGAAACCGGCCATCGTCACGGCCACCTCGTAGGTTCCCGGCTCGAGACTCGCCACCGAGTAGGCGCCGGTATCGGCGGTGACCACTTCACGGATGAAGCCGGTAGCGGCGTTGGTGACAACCACCGTCGCCCCGGGTAACGCGAGGCCATCGGGGTCGAGCACCTTGCCGGAAATCGCACCGCGTTGCTGGGCGAACGCTGGAGAGGGCGCGGCGACCAACACACTCGAGATGAACACCAAGAGCCGAGCAGCAGCCACCATCGGTGAGCCTTTCCTTTCGGAGACAGACAATGCGCGGGAGCTTAGCGGTTCAGGGGCGCGCGCGGTGTCAAACCATGTCTCGGGTTTGTCTACGAGTTGTCTATCGCCGTCGCGGCTGAGACAAGTCGAGGACATTCCAGAGACATCGTTTTACCGGCGCGTTCGCCCGAACCTGCTACAAAGAAGGGCATTCGTGGAGGAGGGACACATGACAGTTCTGGCAATGCTGACGGCGCTCGCCGTCGTTTTTGGTGCGGGGCCGGCGGCGGCACAGGGCAATCCCGCGGTCAGCAGCGTCGAGCCGTTCAAGCTCGGCACATTCGACCTCGGCGGCGAGCCCCGCATCGGCGTTGTGCTGCGCGACACGCTCGTTGTCGATCTGGTGGCGGCCAATCGCGCGCTCGAGCGCGACCCGTCATACCCGCCGCTCCCCATGCCACCGACCATGGTTGATCTGATCGGCCGCTACGAATACGGGATGAAGACCCGGCTGTATGAGATCGTCAACCATCTGGCCCGTGGCAATCGCCTGACGGGCGCCGCCCGGCCGGCGTGGGTGCACGACGTGACGTCGGTGGACGTTCTTGCACCGCTGATGCCGGGCAAGATGCTCAACGCCGCCGTGAACTTCTACACGCACGTCGGGGAAACAGGCAGCGCGGAACAACAGAAGAAGGCGGAGGCAGAACGGCGAGCCAAGCGCGGCGTCCCCTATCTCTTCCTCAAGCCCACCCGCGGCGCCGTGATCGGCGACGGTGACGACGTGGTCATTCCGTACGGCCGGGACCGGGTGGACTGGGAAGTCGAGCTTGGCATTGTCATCGGCCGCGCCGCGCGCGATGTGCCCGCCGACAAGGCCGCGGAACACATCTTCGGCTACATGGTCACGGTGGACGTGTCCGATCGCGGCGGCCGCCCGCCTGACTCCCGGCCGGGCTCCGACTGGCTGGTCGGCAAAGGCCATGACACTTTCGCGCCGATGGGCCCGTGGATCGTGCCGAAGGAGTTCTACGGCGACCCGATGAAGCGGTTGCGGCAGACGCTCTCTGTCGACGGCAAGGTGATGCAGGAAGCGGGCGCGTCGGACATGATCCACTCGATCTACGAGCTGATCGAGTACGGATCGTCAATCATCACGCTCTACCCGGGCGACGTCGTCAACAACGGCACGTCCGGAGGCACCGGCATGGGACAGGCTTACCGAGGAGCCGAGCGGTTCCTCAAGCCTGGCGAAACGATGACCGCCTCGATCGAGGGCATCGGTTCGATCACGATGAACGTCGTGGCTGAAGCGCCGCCGCCCGCCGGCACCGGGTCGCGCCTGCCGCCCGTCAGCACTTACCGAAAGCAGTAGCCGGGCCCTCGATAAGAAAATTACCTGGATGCGATGGTGGGTGCGGTCGCACAGATAGAACGTCGTGAGCAAGGCAAACCGCGTGGACGATGCGACACTGAATCCACACGTGCTCGCTCGGATCTACACAGACGCCTGCCGCCGCACCAAGGATCCACTGATTTTTAACGGCGGCTTCGGCCAATGGCGTCTACCGCAGCGTTGGTACTGTTCTGTTGAGAGACCGCCCCGTTGAAGCGGCTTCGTTGACCAGACGGTCGTAGGTGTCGCGCGTGGCGTGTGGTCGACGGCGGAGAACGACGTGTTCCCGAGCGCCTGACCTCTGTACCTGAGGATGATTGCGCGCGATGGACGTGACCGCCAGTTGTACGATAAACAATACAAGCTCAAGACCGAGACCAACCGCTTCATCTTGTCGAACCCCGGCGAGGACTGGACGCCGGAAGTGCCGAAGCCGGTGGCAATGAAGCCCGCGTCGACGCAGCTGTAGCTCATTTAATCGAATCATCGATAACGATCCTTCGTTTTTTCCTGTGGAACTCCCGAGGGCAGTGCTCGTATTTGCATAATTGGAGGGACGAACGCAGTGCTGAACAACGTCGGTGATGTGTTGTCGGTCGTGCTACGGGGCAGCCTGGGCCGTTCGGGACGCAAGCGCGCCCGGCGGGCCACCAAATTCCTCACCGGTCATCGCGGGTTCCTGAGCACCAGCGCGATCATCGGCGCCGCCGGTGTGGCGTGGGGCATCTACGACACGCTCAAGGCGAAGAACCAGAGCGCCATCGCCGTACCCGCGGTTCCAGGGGTTCCCACAGTTCCAGGGGTTCCAACGGTGGGTTCGGTTCCACCTATTCCGGCAGCAGTCGAGGCGGCGCTCGATCCGGTGGCGCGCATCATCCGCCTGGCGGTGTCGGCGGCGAAAGCCGACGGCACGCTGAGCGAGCAGGAGCGCGAGGTGATCATGGCCCGCGCCAGGGAAGCCGGCCTCGAGTCGATCGTTGCCGCCGAGCTCAACCAGGCGCGTCCGCTTGGCGACATCGTGCGCGGCGTGATCGATCCGGACATGAAAAAGGAACTCTACGTGCTCGCCTTTACGATCGTGCGGGCGGATGAAAGCGTGTCGGGCGCCGAGCGCATCTACCTCGCGCAGCTCGCACACCAGTTGGGTCTCGAGCCGGCCGCCGCGCAGGCGCTCGAGCAGGAGACTTCGGCGAAGATCGATTCAGAAACGGAGAACTGACACATGGACGGCTCGAACCAGTGGTACATGGCCATCGGCGGCCATCAGGTGGGACCGGTCAGCCAGCAGGAGATCATCACCAACCTGCAGAACGGCAGCATCGACGCGGAGACGCTGGTGTTTTCCGCGGGCATGAGTCAGTGGCAGAAGGTCAAGGACGTGCCCGCCTTCGCGGTCTATGTGAGAGGCTCGGCCGCTGCGGCGGGACCCGCCCCTGGCGCGTTCGTGCCGCCGCCGGCGCCGGGCCGCCGCTCGCACGACATCGACTTCGAGATCCACGGTAACGAAATGCAGTTCGTCGAAGTCGCGCTCGATCCGGGTGAAGGCGCCGTCGCTGAAGCCGGCTCGATGATGTACATGACGCAGGGCATCAACATGGAGACGGTGTTCGGCGACGGCAGCCAGCAGCGTCCGGCCGGTGTGATGGATGCGCTGCTCGGCGCCGGCAAGCGTCTGCTGACGGGTGAGAGCCTGTTCATGACGGTCTTCACCAATGCCGCCGGTGGCGGCAAGGCGAAGGTCGCCTTCGGCGCACCGTACCCCGGCAAGATCATCCCGATGGATCTGCGCGCGCTCGGCGGGCATCTCGTCTGCCAGAAGGACTCGTTCCTCTGCGCCGCGCGCGGCGTATCGGTCGGCATCGCGTTCCAGAAGAAGCTCGGCGTCGGCCTGTTCGGCGGCGAGGGCTTCATCATGCAGAAGCTCGAAGGCGACGGCCTGTGCTTCGTGCACGCCGGCGGCACGATCCATCACTTCGATCTCGCCGCCGGTGAGACGATGCGCGTCGACACCGGATGTCTCGTGGCGCTGCAACCCAGCGTCAACTACGACATTCAATTCGTCGGCGGCATCAAGACGGCGTTGTTCGGCGGCGAAGGCATTTTCTTCGCCACGCTGCAGGGGCCCGGCCGCGTCTGGCTGCAGTCGCTGCCGCTGAGCCGTATGGCCGATCGCATCTACTCCGCGGCGCCGCAGAGCAAGGGCTGGCGCAAGGAAGAGGGCTCGATTCTCGATCGCGTCGGCGGCCTCGGCGATCTGATCGACGGACGATGACGGCCACAGATTAGACACAGATTGGACGCAGAGGGTTGGTGGTGAAGCAGGGCGGGTGGACGTGCAAGCGGTGCGGGCGGCAGTTCGCGAATGCGAACCAGAACCACTCCTGCAAGCCGCCCGTGCCGATCGCGACGCACTTCGAGGGTCGTCCGCCATGGATGCGAACGGCCTTCGACGCCATCGCCAACAAGCTCGGGAAAGCCATTCGCGTCGACGGCGTGGCGAAGGGCATTCACTTCGCCGCGCGCTCGACTTTCGCCGGCATCATCACCACCAAAGAGAAAATGCGCATCGAGTTCCTGCTCGATCGCGTCGTCAAGAGTCCGCGTGTCTTTAAAATAGAGAAGCTAGGCCCGACGCGCATCGCGCATCATGTCGAGCTGACGGACGCCGGCGGTGCCGATGCCGAGCTGATCGATTGGCGGAAGCGGTCTCGTGACGGCCACTCGTGAAGCGTGGCGGGTGATCCGTCGATGACCCCGCCGTCGTTCGAGCTCTGGCTGGAATGGGAAACCGGCGACGCCCTTCGAGCAGCTGCTCCGAAAATATTTCGACGGCCGGGCCGATCAGAGGACTCTGGACCTGCTCAAATGATGTTTGCCAGGGCCTTGCGTGACGGCGTCAAGCGTGGCCGGATTCGATCGAGCGTTCGCATCTGGCAAAGCCCGCGCGTGAAGGTCGGCAACAAGTACGCGATAGACGACGGGCACATCGTGATCGACTCGATCGACAAGATCACGCGCAAGCAGATCACCTACGACCTGGCGAGGTGCGCTTTCACTACCGGCCCGCAGGTGCGTGGGACACGCCGCCGAAATAAGTACTCGCAGAAGGCACAGAAGCCGGCCAATGTGACATGATGCTCTGATGACAAGATTCTTGCGCGTGGCGATGTTGTCGGTGATCGTGATGCCGTCGCCAGCCTGGGCGCAGGATGCGGCGGCGGAAACGGCGATTCGCGGCATCGTTGCCGAGCAGGCCGACGCCTGGAATGCCGGCGACGGCGCCCGATATGCGAGCCGGCTCGCGCCCGACTCCTCCTTCACCAATATTTTCGGGATGGTGATGTACGGCGCGCCGGCGTTCGTGAAACGCCATCAGGAAATCCTGGCAACGTTCTACAAGGGCACCACGAAAAAACACGTCGTGCGCAAGATTCGCTTCGTCACACCCGATGTCGCGCTCGTCGACATCGACAACGAGGTGCGCGGCGTCAAGGCGATGCCCGCCGGCATTCCAGTGCCGTCCGACGGCATCATCAAGACCCAGTTAATGGAAGTGTTCGTCCGTCGAAACGGGCAATGGTGGATCGAGGCGTACCACAACGTCGACACCAAGCGGTCAACGCCCTAGAAGGTCGGCCCGCAACTAAGGTACGATTGCCCTTCATGCGCCCGGTCTTCAGATCGGTGATTTCTGTGCTTTCTGTGGCCCTGGTGTTTGTGGCTGTGCCTTCCGCGGCGCAGCTTCGGACCGCCTACCCTGAGAAGCGCGGCCTCAAACGTTCCGAGTTTCCGCGGACGATCAAGCTCGCCGAAAACGTCTACGGCTACGAGGACATCCGCAATCCCGGGTTCACGACCGTCAGCCTGTTTGTCGTCGGCAACGACGGCGTGCTGCTGGCCGATGGACAGGGAAGCCCCGAAGCAACGAAGAAGCTGCTCGACGCGATCGCCAGGGTCACGCCCAAGCCGGTGAAGTGGTACGTCGTCGGCTCGGATCACGGCGATCACACTGCGGGCAATCCGGTGCTGTCGAAAGACATCAAGTTCATCGTCACGCCGTTTTCGAAGACGCAAATGAAGCTCGATGCGCCCGCGATGATTGGCGATCGCCAGGTGATCGACATCGGCGGCATCGAAGTGCAGGCGCTCTATCTCGGCCGCGCGCATACCGGCGGCGACCTGCTTCTCTATCTGCCGAAGCAGAAGATCCTCTTCATGAGCGAGGTCTATCTCAATCGCGTTTTCCCGGCGATGCGCTCCGCCTATCCATCGGAGTGGCTCAGCGTCATCAACCGGGCGTTGCAGATGGATGTCGAGCGCTATGTCCCCGGCCACGGCTTCATCGAGGAGCCGAACGCCTCGCGCGAAGAGCTGGTCGAATATCAGAAGGCAATGCGTGCGGTGATCGCCGAGGTCAACCGTCTTCACAAGCTGGGCCTGTCGGCAGACGATGCGGCGAAGCAGGCGGAGTGGGGACCGTACAAGGAGTGGTTTCTCGTCGAGCAGCAAGGCCCAATCGCGGTGCGCAAGATCTACGAAGAGATCGAAGGGAAACTCAAATAGCCATGGCTGAACAATCCTTTGCCAGTCACACGCATCGTCCGACGGAAACCGGCGTGCTCTGGGCGCTGTCGATGGTGGCGCTCGTCCTGATCGTCCAGCAGTTCCGCGGCGCCGAGACGCGCGACTGGGCGATCCTGGCGTTGACGCTCGCGATGTTCCTGGTCGGCTGGATCAGCCGCGCCTACATCGTGCGGCTGCAGGACCGCATCATCCTGCTGGAGATGAAAGTGCGCGCGGCCGAAGTGTTGCCGGCGGGCCAGGATGCGGCGCTCGCCAAGCTCACCAAGCAGCAGATCGTCGCGTTGCGCTTCGCGCCGGACGACGAGCTGGGCCCGCTGCTGGAGCGCGCGGCGCGCGAGAACCTGGCGCCGAAGGACATCAAGGCGGCGGTGAAGAACTGGCGCGCCGATCACTACCGCACCTAATCGAAAGCCTCGCGGTGACGCCGGAAGAACAACAGGAAGTGCGCCGCCTGATCGACGCACACGAGCACACGCTGCAGGTCTGCAAGGCGTGCGCGGAAACCACCCGCGACCTGGCGTGGGAAGTGAAACGCGGCAGCGTCCCGTCCGCCGAGTCACTGGCCGCGACGCTCGCCGAAGTCGAGCGCGTGCTCGAGGACATTGGCAAAGTGGAAATCGCCATTGCTGAAATGAAAGCGGCGCTCTGGTGAGCGACGCGCCGTCCGCCGATCGTCTCGGCGAGCTCGTCAACTTCAGCGTCGACGCCATTGTCCTGGTCGACGCCGACGGCGTGATCCAGTGGGCGAATGCGGCGACGCGAGAAGTGCTGGGCTATCTCCCAGATGACATCGCCGGTGTGCATGTGCGCGATCTGGTCGAGCCGATCGATCGCGATGCGTGGCAGGCGCTGGTCGCCAGGCTGTTCGACGATCCCGCAACGCCGGTGCGAGGCACGTTCCGCTGCCGGCACAAGGATGGATCGGTGCTGTGGACCGAGGGCGTGGCCCGCAATCTTCTCCAGGAGCCGCGCGTCGGCGGCATCGTCGTGTATTACCGCGATGTCACGACGCGCAAGGCGACCGAGCAGCAGCTCAAAGACACGGAAGATCGATACGGCCACTTGTTCTCATCGGCGGCCGACGTGATCTTCGAGGCCGATGCGGAGGGCTACTTCCGCTTCGTCAATCCGCAGACGCTGCGGCTGTTCGAATTCCAGCAGGACGAAGTGATTGGGCGGCGCTTCACCGAGTTCATTCGCGCCGACTATCGCCCGCAGATTCTCCAGCATTACTACCGTCAGACGTCGGAGCGGCGGTTGAACTCGTACATCGAGTTTCCGGCAATCACCAGGTCGGGCAAGGAAGTGTGGCTCGGCCAGAACGCGTGGATCATCACCGACGCCTCCGGCAAGCTGGTCGGCATGCAGGCGGTCGCGCGCGACATTACCGAGCGCCGCAAGGGAGAAGACGCGCTCCGCACCGCCGAAGCGAAGTATCGCGCTCTCGTCGAGCAGTCGTTGATGGGTGTCTACATCATGCAGCACGGGCGGCTCGTGTACGTCAATCCGAAGGCCGCCGACCTGCTCGGGTATACGCAGCAGGAGCTGATCGATTCGCCGACGCCGTTTGAATTCGTGCACGAGCAGGATCGCGCCTTCGTGCAGGACCAGCTGGCGCGCCTCGATCCCGAGCGCGGGCCGAGCGTGCAGCTGGCGGTGCGCGGCGTCCGCAAGGACGGCGAGGTGATCCAGGTCGAAGCGTTCTGCTGCGTGACGGAATTCGGCAACCAGCGCGCGATCCTCACGACCGTTCACGACATCAGCGATCGCGTGAAGCTCGAGGACCAGCTGCGCCAGGCGCAGAAGATGGAAGCGGTCGGGCGGCTCGCCGCCGGCATCGCGCACGACTTCAACAACCTGCTGACCGCGATCCGCGGCAACGCGGAGCTGATGTCGCATCGCGTCAAGAAGGATCCGGCGATGGCCGCGGAAGTCGACGAGATCCTGCACGCCGCCGATCGAGCGGCGTCGTTGACACGCCAGCTGCTGGCGTTCAGCCGCAAGCAGGTGTTGCAGCCGGTCGCGCTCGATCTCAACGAGATCGTCGGCGGCGTGTCGCGGATGGCGCGGCGCCTGATCGGCACCGACGTGCAGCTGCGTCTCGATCTGGCGCGAACGGTCCATCAGGTGATGGCCGATCCCGCGCAGGTGGAGCAGGTCCTGCTCAATCTGATCGTCAACGCCCGCGACGCGATGCCGTCAGGCGGCACCATCACCGTGCAGACCGGCAACGTCCGTCTCGAAGCGAACGCGACCGAAATCGTCCAGGCCGGCATCGCGCCGGGCGCCTTCGTGATGATGGCGGTCACCGACGACGGCATCGGCATGGATCAGGCGACGCAGGCACGCATCTTCGAACCGTTTTTCACGACGAAGGAAACCGGCCGTGGCACCGGTCTCGGGCTCTCGACCGTCTACGGCATCGTCCGCCAGACCGGCGGCGCGATCACCGTCAAGAGTGAGCGCGGCAAGGGCGCGAGCTTCATGGTCTACCTGCCGGCCGTCACGGGAGAACCGCAGTGATTCGGAAACCGGTCGTATTGATCACGGGCGCGGGCGGCGAGATCGGCCACGGGCTGATCGCGCACCTGGCCGCATCGGGTAACCAGCCGGTGATCACGCTCGACGTCAATCCGCTCGAGCCGTCGCTCGGCAGGATGGTGCAGCGCGAGTTCACCGGATCGATCATGGACAAGTCGCTGCTCGAGCGCGTGTTGTCCGAGTTCGAGGTCGCGACGGTGTATCACCTGGCGGCGCTGTTGTCGACGCGATCGGAGTTCACTCCGGTCACCGCGCACCAGGTCAACGTGGAAGGCACACTCAACCTGCTGGAGTTCTCGCAGCGCGAAGCGGAATCGCACGGCCGGCCGGTGACGTTTCTGTATCCATCGTCGATCGCCGCATACGGATTGCCCGATCTCGAGACCAAGCGGCGTGCCGGCAAGGTGAAGGAAGACGACTACAACACGCCGTCGACGATGTATGGGGCGAACAAGTTGTATTGCGAGCAGCTGGGCCGCTACTACGCGAAGTTCTATAAGCAGCTTGCTGCTGAATCGCAGTCCGGCCGCGTTGATTTCCGCGGGGTGCGGTTTCCAGGATTGATCTCGGCGTTGACCGTTCCGTCGGGCGGCACGTCCGATTACGCGCCTGAAATGATCCACGCCGCCGCGAAGGGGGAGCCGTACGAGTGTTTCGTGCGGCCCGACACGCGCATCCCGTTCATGGCGATGCCGGATGGGATCGATGCGTTGTTGAAGCTCGCGGCCGCGCCGAAGGCGACGCTGACGCGTACGGCCTACAACCTTGCGGCGTTCAATCCGTCGGCGGATGAAATCCGCACCGAAGTGATCCGCGCGTTCCCCGGCGCCGACATCACGTGGGTCAACGACGTGAAGCGCCAGGGCATTGTCGACTCGTGGCCGGCGGACGTCGACGACACCGCCGCGCGCACCGACTGGGGCTTCGCCCCCGCGTATGATTTCGAACGAGCCTTCCGCGACTACCTCATTCCGACGATCCGCGAGAGATATCAAAGGGGCCGGGGATAATTTCGACCTACGTCCATTGGATAAGGCACTTAGGTTGTATGACGAAATTCAGATTGGGGCTGTGAAATGTCGGGGCAGCGGATGGAGCAGGCGCGAAAGTCGTGACTCGGAGCCCAAAATGACACAAGAAAAAGATCCCCGGCCCCTTTTTCTGGCGGCAGTCGCCATCGCTGGAGTCGTGATGAGTGCGCAGCAACCGGCGGATCCGTATCGATCGGTGGCCGAGCAGTACGTGAAACTCGTGCTCGCGGTCGGCCAGCACGACGCCGATTACGTCGATGCGTTTTATGGCCCGGCGGAGTGGCGCAAGGACGCTGAAGCCGCCAAGAAGCCGCTGGCCGCGATCGATTCGCAGGCGGCCGCCGTCGAAGCCGAGATCGCGAAAGTCGCCTTCAAGCCCGATCCGCGCGATGCCGAAATGTGGACGCTGCGGCGCCAATACCTGTCACGCCAGCTGGCAGCGCTGCGCTCGCGGGTCGCGATGCTGCAGGGCAAGAAGATGACGTTCGACGAGGAGTCGCGCGCGTTGTACGACGCGGTCGCGCCGTCGATCCCGACGTCGGAATTCGAAGCCGTGCTCAAACAGCTCGAAGAGAAGCTCCCCGGCACCGGCACGCTGATCGAGCGCTACGACAACTTCAAGAAGGGGTTTATCATCCCGACGGCGCGAGTGGACCGCGTGTTCCAGGAAGCCATCCGCGGCTGCCGCGGCAACATCCCGAGCATCGGCCTGCCGATGAACGAGCGCTTCACCGTCGAGTACGTCACCGGCAAGTCGTGGTCGGGCTACAACTGGTATCAGGGCGATTACAAGAGCCTGATCCAGGTCAACACCGATCTGCCGATCTACATCGATCGCGCGATCGATCTCGCCTGTCACGAGGGCTACCCGGGCCATCACGTTTACAACGTGCTGCTCGAGCAGCACCTGGCCAAGGGCCGCGGCTGGATCGAATACACCATCTATCCGCTGTTCTCGCCGCAGTCGCTGATCGCGGAAGGCACCGCCAACTACGGCATTGAAGTCGCGTTTCCGTTGCCGGCGCGCCTGTTGTTCGAGCGCGACGTGCTGTTCCCGCTTGCCGGCCTCGATGCGACGCGCGTCGGCGAGTACTACACCGTGCTCGCCCTCGTCGATCGCCTGTCGTATGCCGGCAACGAGGCGGCGCGGCAGTATATCGACGGCAAGATCGATCGCGCCGGCGCGGTGGCATGGCTCGAGAAGTACGCGATGTATACGAAGCCGCGCGCCGAGCAGCGGGTCAAGTTCATCGATCAGTACCGCAGCTATGTGATCAACTACAACCTCGGCAAGGACCTGGTGCGCGCCTACGTCGAGAAGAAAATGGGCCGCGACAAGACGCCGGTCCGGCGCTGGCGCGAATTCGCGGCGATCATCTCGTCGCCGCGTTTGCCCTCGGGGCTGAAATGAGAGCTGTCGAGATCACCAGATTCGGACCGCCGGAGGTGCTGCAAGTCGTGGAGCGCCCCGATCCGTTCCCGGCGGCCGGTGAGATCCTGATCGACGTCGCCGCGGCCGGCGTCAATCGTCCCGATGTCATCCAGCGGCTCGGAAAATATCCGCCGCCGCCGGGCGCGTCCGATCTTCCCGGCCTCGAGGTCGCCGGAGTCGTCGCGGCGCTCGGCGCTGACGTGCGCGGTTGGGCGGTGGGCGATTCGATCTGTGCGCTCCTGGCCGGAGGCGGATACGCGGAGCGCGCCGCCGTGCCGCACGAGCAGTGCCTGCCGATTCCGAAAGGCCTCAGCGCGATCCAGGCCGCGGGCATCCCCGAAACGTTTTTCACCGTCTGGACCAACGTGTTTCAGCGCGGCAAGCTGCAGGCCGGCGAGACCATCCTGATCCACGGCGGCACCAGCGGCATCGGCACCACCGCCATCCAGCTCGCGAAAGCCTTCGGCGCGCGCATCCTCGCCACCGCGGGGAGCGACGAGAAGTGCGAGGCGATGCGCAAGCTCGGCGCCGAGCACACCTTCAACTACAGGACGCAGGACTGGGTCGCCGAATCGAAGCGCGTAACCGGCGGCCGCGGCGTGAATCTCATCCTGGATATCGTCGGCGGCGATTACATCCCTCGCAATCTCGATCTGCTCTCGGTCGAAGGCCGGCTGCTGCAGATCGCGTTCCTGAAGACCGCGAAGGCGGAGATCGATTTTTCCGTCATGATGAGGAAGCGCGCGTGGATCACCGGATCAACGCTGCGGCCGCGATCGCCGGCCGAGAAGGGCGTGATCGCGCGCGACCTGCTCGAGCACGTCTGGCCGCTGCTCGAGCAGGGCACGGTCGCCCCGGTGATTCACCAGGTGTTTCCGATGGCCGCGGCGGCCGCGGCGCACCGCATGATGGAAGAAAGCTCGCATATTGGAAAGCTCGTCCTCGACGTCCGCGCCTGAGCGGTTATTCACTCCACGCTTTTTCCTGATGTGGAGCTACAGCTTCACGGTGTTCCTGTCGGCGTTTCAGCTGCTGCCGACCGCGCCGTTCTACATCCTCTCGCTCGGCGGCAGCCACCTCGCGGCCGGACTGTTTCTCGGCTTCCTGACCTACGCATCCGCCATCTCGGCGCCGATCACCGGCGCGATTGCCGATCGCTTCGGCAAGCGGCGCGTCCTGATCGTGGCGAGCATTGCGATCACCCTCTTCTCGCTGCTCTATGCGATCGCGCCGTCGTACCAGGTGATCCTGGGGCTCGTGCTCCTCCACGGCGTGTTCTGGTCGGGGCTGCTGTCGAGCTCCAGCTCCTACATGCTTGAGATCATTCCGCCGTCACGCCGGGCTGAAGGCCTGGGATACGCAGGGCTCGCCAGCGTCCTCGGCGTGGCGGTGGCGCCGTGGATCGGCTTATGGATGTTCGATCACGGCGGCTGGCGGATGTTGTGTTTCGAAGCGGCGGCGCTCAACATCGTCATGGCACTGATCGCCTGGCGGCTGACGCCCGACCGCCATCATGCGGATCGCTCGATGCATCCGCGCGACCTGATCGAGTGGCGCATCCTGATCGGCGCGGTGATGCTGTTCCTCTATTCCTTCAGCTACGGCGGCATCACCAGCTTCGTCGCGGTGTATGCCGACCAGCTGTCGGTGCCGCGGGCGCTGTATTTCACCGCCTTTTGCCTGACGATCGTCGTGACCCGCCCGTTCATCGGCCGCTACGCCGATCGCGAGGGTCACGCGCGCGTCATCGTGCCGTGCCTGTCGATGATCGTGCTCGGCGTCAGCGTGTTGTCGATCGCCGACAGCGGCGCGATGTTCGTGGTGTCCGCGATCCTGTTCGGAACCGGCTTCGGATCCGCCTATCCGATCTTCGTCGCGCACCTGATGCAGCACGTGCAGGAGCATCGCCGCGGCGCCACGTTCGGCGCGTTGATCGGCGCCTTCGACACCGGCATCGGCACCGGCTCGATCGCGGTCGGCTGGCTGAGCCAGCGCTACGGGTTTGGCCGCGCCTTCGGCGTGGCCGGCGGCCTCGCGCTGCTGTCGATTCCGTATTTTCTCTACCTGGAGAAGCGTCAATGGACTACGTCCGTCTCGGCACGACGGAGCTGACCGTCTCGCGGCTCTGCCTCGGCACCATGACTTACGGCACGCCGGCGTGGCGGCCGTGGGTGCTCGACGAGGCCGCCAGCCGGCCGTTCATCAAGCGCGCGCTCGAGCACGGCATCAACTTCTTCGACACCGCCAACATGTATTCGCGCGGCGTCTGCGAAGAAGTCGTCGGCCGCGCGCTGAAGGAGTTCGCGAAGCGCGACGAGGTCGTCGTCGCCACGAAAGTGTTTTATCCGGTCGACGATGCCGTCACCGGCGGACTGTCTCGCAAGCAGATCATGCTGGCCATCGACGACTCGCTGCGCCGGCTGGGCATGGATTACGTCGATCTGTATCAAATCCATCGCTTTGACGATCAGACGCCGATCGAAGAGACGTTGGAAGCGCTGCACGACGTCGTGAAGGCAGGAAAGGCCCGCTACATCGGCGCCTCCAGCATGTATGCCTATCAGTTTCTGAAGATGGTCTACACCCAACGCGCCCGCGGCTGGACGCAATTTGCGTCGATGCAGAATCACTACAACCTGGTCTATCGGGAAGAGGAACGCGACGTCATTCCGTTCTGCGTCGAAGAAGGCATCGGCGTCATTCCCTGGAGCCCGCTGGCGCGCGGCTTTCTCGCCGGCAATCGCAAGCGCGGGGAGAAGAGCGCGTCGCTACGCGATCAACACGACACCTGGGGCCACACGCTGTATACGGCCGACGAGGATTATGACGTCGTCGATCGGGTCGTCGCAGTGGCGAAGCGCAAAGGCGTGTTGCCGATCCAGGTCGCGCTCGCGTGGATTCTCGCCAAGCCCGGAGTAACGGCGCCGATCATCAGCGCGACAAAGGTCGATCAGCTCGATCAACTCGTCGAAGGCCTGTCGGTGAAATTAACGCCGCAAGAAATCGCGGCCGTCGAAGAACCATACGTGCCGCACAAAGTAATCGGCATCGTCTGAAGGTTCCATTGGTTCCAAAGCTTCCAATAGCATTGTTCTGACGAGGTGTCGGGAGTGCTGAGAACAATTGGAACTCCGATAGAACCACGCCTTTGGAACCGCTGGAACCCGTGGAACCTTGGAACCCTATTACTTAACGATCGAAATCGACATGCCGTCGATCCGCTTCCCAAGGACGGGAATGATGATCGACTCCAGCCGTGTCTCCGCGGCGAGCTTCGCGTTGAAGGCGCGGGCCGCGCGGGCATTTTCCTCCTCGGGCGACGTCTGCAGGACGGCACCATCCCTGATCAGATTGTCGGCAATGATGACCGTTCCCGGCCGCGACAGCCGCAGGCTGAGATCGAGGTAGTTCTCGTAGCCGGGCTTGTCGGCATCGATGAAGACGAGATCGAACGGCGGCACGCTCGTCTTGATCAGCCGCTCGAGCGTGTCCTCGGCCGTGCCAACTTCGATCGTGACCCGCGACCCGACGCCGGCGCGATCGACATTCTTCCTCGCCACGTCGGCATGTTTGCGATCGAGCTCGAGGCTGATCAGGACGCCGTCCTCCGGCAGCGCTCGCGCCAGCCACGTCGTGCTGTAGCCGCCGAGCGTGCCGATCTCGAGGATGCGCTTTGCGCCGCTGATCTTCGTCAGCAGGTAGAGCAGCCGTCCCTGGTTGGGCGACACCTGGATCGCCGGCAGCCCCGCCGCATCGGCGTCCGCGACATTCTGCGTGAGAACGGGATCGGGCGGGACGAACAGCCCTTCGATGTACTTTTCGATGTGAAGGCGGAGATCAGGATCCATGACGGTTCCCCGTCAGTCTATGAATATCGCCAAGGATGACGCTATACGAAAACGCGCCGATTAACGCCACCACGCCGATGTAGACCAGTGGACCAAAGAACGATCCCGTCGACTGGTAGGTGTAGCCGATCACCAGGGGAGTCACGATGCCGGCGAGGTTGGCGCTGAAGTTGAAGATGCCGGCGGTCAGGCCGATCAGCTCCTTCGGCGCGACGTCCGAGATCACTGTCCAGCCCAGATTGGTCATGCCCTGGCCGAAAAACGCCACCGACATGATCGCGATCACGAGCGCGTCGGACCCCGTGGGAACGAAGTTGGCGATTACGATCGTCGATGCCAGCAGCATGCCGCCGACGATCGGCAGCTTCCGGGCGACGTTGGCGGAGCCGGCCTTCTTCAGGATGCGGTCCGAGACCTGGCCCGCGACCAGCACGCCGATCGACGCGCCGATGTAGGGCAGCATGGTCATCATGCCGGCATTGATGAAGCTCATGCCGCGCACGTTCACGAGATAGGTGGGGAACCAGGTGACGAAGAACACCTGCGTCGAGTTGCCGCCAAACTGTCCGATCGACGCGCCGACGATCTGGCGATGCCGAAGCAGCAGCGCGATGTCGTTCCAGCTGAACGCGACGCGTGCGCCTTTGTACTCACCGCCGCCGCCGGCTTCGATGTGCGCGATCTCGCCGGCGCCGACCTGGCGGTCTTCGCTCGGTTCACGGTAGTTCAGCCAGAACAGCATGCCGAGCGCGATTCCGAAGCCGCCGGCAATGAAGAACAGCCCGCGCCAGCCGAACTGCTGCGTGATCCAGAACAGCGGCACGCTGAGGAACGCGATGCCCGCGTACTGCCCGACCGAGTAGATCGAGTTGGCGCGCGCCCGTTCCTGCTGAGGAAACCAGGTCGCGAGAATCCGGCTGTTGGCAGGGAAGCACGGCGCCTCGAACACGCCGACGCCGACGCGCGTGAAGAGCAGCATCGGCAGGCTGCTGATCACGCCCATGAACGCGGTGAAGCCCGACCATAACGTCAGCGCGAGCGAATACGTGACGCGCGTGCCGTATCGATCGAGAAAGATGCCGCCCGGAATCTGCAGCAGCGCGTAGCTCCACGAGAAGGCCGAGAACACGACGCCCATCGCCGCGGCATCGAGCGCCAGCTCGTTCGTCAAGTACGGAGCCGCAATGCCGAGCACCGTGCGATCGAGGTAATTGACCATCGTCGCCACGGCCACGAGCGCCAGGATCGGGAACCAGCGCCGCGTCGTTCGTGCGGTCATTCGCTCTCCGACACCCTGCCCCCGCCCTCGCCGTCGAACGTGACGGGAATGCGGATGCGCATCGGCCGTTCGCGCGTCAGCTCTTCCATCACTTCGGCGGTCAGTCCGGCGACGCGGCTGATGATGAAGATCAAACGGGCGAACACCGGCGGAAAGCCCATGTCGTACAACACCGCGGCGAGCGCGCCGTCGATGTTCAGCGCCATCGGCTTGACCTGCTTGACGACCTCGGCGTGGATCGCCTGCATGAAACGGATTCCGTCGCCGGCGAATCCGTGCGTCTTCGCGAGATCGAACAACACGGGTGTGCGTGGATCATTCGTGTGCACGCGATGTCCGAGACCCGACACGCGCTTGCCGATAGCGCGATGCTCGATCACCACCTGCGACGCGATTTGTTCGAGCGACGCGGATTGCTGCCGGGCACGCTCGACGCCGGCCGCGATCATCTCCATGCATCCCGAGCCGGCGCCGCCGTGCTCATCGCCGACCGCAAGGATGCCCGCGGCGATCGCGGCGGAGACCGACGATCGATTGCCGGAGATCGCGAGCCGCGCCGTCGCACATGACGGCGCGCCCGATCCATGGTCGGCGCAGGCGGACAGGATCGCGTCGATCATCGCGCGCTCCTGAGGCGACGGCAGCCGCGATCGATGCAGCAGGAAGATGGTATCGGTGAAGGTTCGCTCTGCCATCAACGACGTGACATCGGCGCCGCGGAGGCGGATCCGGCCGTCGCTGGCTTCGACAATCGCTGTGCGCCAGGGTTCCATTTCGCTCCTAAACGTCTGACAGACTACAGGTTACCCGCCGCGTTACCTATCAGGTTACGGTAGCGGCACCGTAACACTATCGCTCCGCGCCCGCGCAGTCTCCATAATCCAGTCGACTTTCTCCCATAACGATCAATGGCACCACGCACGATCACTCCACAGGAATCCGAGCACGCCGCGCAGTTGCTCGCCAGCGCCCGCACGGCGATGGCGGCCATTGCCGACTACGACCAGGCCAGGGTCGATCGCATCTGTCAGGCGATCGGCTGGGCGGCCGCCAATCCCGAATCCGCCGAACGCCTGGCCAACATGAGCGTCGACGAGAGCGGCATGGGCAGCCGCGAGCCGCGGCGCCGCGCCAAGGTGCTCGGCATTCTTCGCGATGCGCTTCGCCAGAACAGCATGGGCATCATCGAGGAAATCCCGGAGAAGGGCATCGTCAAGTACGCCAAGCCGGCCGGCGTGATCTGCTCGCTGATTCCCGTCACCAGTCCGTACATTACGCCGATCGGCATCGCGATCTACGCGATCAAGTGCAAGGACGCGGTGATCTTTTCGCCGCATCCCTCGAGCCGGAAGACCACGAACGAGACCGTCCGCTTGATGCGCGCGGCACTGAAGGAGCTCGGCGTTCCTGAGGATGTGCTGCAGTGCGTTGAGCAGCCGAGCATTCCGCTCGCCAACGAGCTGATGTCGATCTGCGACCTGACGATCGCCACCGGCGGTCCCGCGATGGTCAAGGCCGCCTACAGCTCCGGAAAGCCCGCCTACGGCGTCGGCGCCGGCAACGCGACGATGGTCATCGACGAGACCGCCGACGTCAAAGAGGCGGCGAAGAACACCGCGATCAGCAAGACGAACGATCACGGTTCGGGATGTTCAGCCGACGGCAATCTCGTGGTCGACGCAAGGATCTACGACGCGCTGCTGCAGGAGCTGCAACACCAGGGCGGGTATCTCGTAAGCGCGCGGGAAAAACAGCAGCTCCAGAGCGCTTACTGGGATGAGCAGGGCAGGCGCACGGCCGATACCATCGCGCGTCCCGCCGCCGACATTGCCGCCAAGGCCGGCTTCTCGATTCCGTCCGGCAAGACCTTTTTCCTCGTCGAAGAGACCAACATCGGCAGGCAGCATCCATACTCGACCGAGAAGCTCGGCGTCGTACTCGCGGTTTTCAAGGTGAACGGATTCGACGATGCACTCGACAAGGTGCGGCAGATTTTCGAGACCGGCGGCCGCGGCCACTCGTGCGGCATCTATTCGTTCAACGACGAGCACATCAACCGTCTCGCGTTGATGGCGCCGGTGAGCCGGATCATGGTCCGCCAGGTGCAATCGAGCTCCAATGCCGGCACGTTCACCAACGGCATGCCGATGACGTCGAGCATGGGCTGCGGCATCTGGGGCGGCAACATTACCAACGAGAACGTCTCGCTCAAGCACTACATGAACGTGACGTGGGTGTCGCGGCCAATCGCGGAAGACAAGCCATCGGAAGCGGAATTATTCGGCGAGTTCTATAACAAGCCTGTTCCCGTCGGAAAGCACTGATTCATGAATCCTCCTATTGCGACCCAAACAGCGGTCAAGCGGGCTGCGTCAGGCGCGAAGACGCGCATCGCGTCGTATCTGCTCACCGACTACCTGGAACGCCTTGGCGTCGAAGTGGTGTTCGGGCTGTGCGGCCACACGGTGATCGCGTTCCTCGACGCGCTCAGCAGGAGCAAGATTCGGTTCATCAGCACGCGTCACGAGCAGGTCGCCGCGCACGCCGCCGACGGCTACGCGCGCGCGTCCGGGAAAGTCGGCGTGTTGATGACGCACCTGGGCCCGGGCCTGACCAACGCCGCGACCGGCGTCGCGAATGCGGCGCTCGACTCGATCCCGATGGTCGTGATCGCCGGCGACATTCCCAGCTACTACTACGGCCGTCATCCGCACCAGGAAGTGAACCTGCACCAGGACGCGGATCAATTCCAGATCTACCGGCCGTTCTGCAAGCGCGTCTATCGCGTCGACAACGTCCGCGATCTGCCGCGCATTGTCGAGCGCGCGTTCCATCTTGCGCAATCCGGACGTCCCGGCCCGGTGCTCGTCGACGTGCCGATGGACATCTTCTCCGCGGATCTCGAGGTCGACGCCTTTGCGACGACACCGCCCGAGATCGCGAAGCCGGGACTCGATCCGGCGACGGCGGCGCGCATTGTCGACGCGCTGGCCACGTCGCGGCGGCCCGTGCTCTACGCCGGCGGCGGTGTGTTATCGGCGCGGGCGACGAAGGAATTGCAGGCGCTGGCCGAAGCGCTGCAAGTACCGGTCGCACATACCTTGATGGGCAAAGGCTGCCTGCCGCACGAGCATCCACTCCTCCTCGGTCAATCGGGTTTCTGGGGTACCCCGATCGCCAACGAGAAGTGCCGCACCGCCGATCTGATCGTCGCGATCGGCACCAGGCTCGCCGAAGCGAACTCGAGCTCGTGGGACCCGCGATTCACGTTTTCGATTCCGGCGACCCGTTTGATTCACATCGATGCGGACCTTTCGGAGATCGGCCGCAACTACCAGACCGAATTGGGTGTGTGCGCCGACGCGAAGCTCGCGCTTGCGGCCCTCGCCGACGAAGCGCGCAGCAAGCGGCACGCCGATCGCGGCCGCCTGCACGACGAGATCAAGCGCGGCCGGACCGAGTTCGCCAACAACTGGGCCGATCAATGGACCTCCGATCAGTTCCCGCTGCGGCCCGAGCGCATTCTCAGCGAGCTGCGCCGCGCTGCGCCCGCCGACGCGTTCATCGTCACCGACGTCGGCTGGAACAAGAACGGCGTCGGCCAGCAGTTCCCGATCGACGTGCCCGGCGCCTTCATCACACCGAGCGGTCTCGCGACGATGGGGTTCGGTCCGGCGGCGGCGCTCGGCGTCAAGGTTGCGCAGCCGACGCGCCACGCGATCGCGCTGATCGGCGACGGCGGCTTCAGCGCCAATCCCTCGGTGATTGCCACGGCGATGGAAGCCGGCCTCGACGTGATCTGGGTCGTGATGGACAACTCGGCGTTCGGCACGATCGCCGGCCTCGAAGAAATGCACTACGGCACGACGTTCGGCTGCACGTTCGAATGCGACGGCAAGCCGTATCACGTGGACTACGCGGCGATGGCGCGGTCGTTCGGCGCCGACGGCTACCTGGTGAGCACGGCGGACGAGTTGCGGCCGGCGTTGGAGAAGGCGCTGGCATCTGGACGGCCCTCGCTGATCCAGGTGCCAATGGAAAACGCGCCGACACCGACGCCGGGGCATTGGGACATCAACGACATCTATCGGCGTGGTGAGTGAGTGACGGCTTCAATGGAGGCAGCGGTGGTCAACCTGAAACATCTGTCAGCATTTCTCGGCGCGATTCTGCTGACTGCGTTCACGGCCGGCACGGCGTGGGCACAGTCGGTCTCGAGTGCTCAAGTATCGGGCGTGGTCCGTGATTCGAGTGGTGGCGCGTTGCCGGGCGCCGACGTGACGCTCACCAAGATCGACACGGGCGCGGTGCGCACGGTGATCGCCGGCAGCGACGGCGCCTACGTTTTCCCCAACCTGCCCGTGGGTCCTTACCAGATGAAAGTCGCGCTCCAGGGCTTCAACACCTACGTCCAGGACGGCATCGTCCTGCAGGTCAGCTCGAACCCGCAGATCAACGTGACGCTGTCGGTGGGCACCGTCAGCGAGCAGGTGACGGTGACGGCGAACACGACGATGGTCGAGACGCATTCCACCGGCATCGGCCAGGTCGTCGACAACCAGCGCGTCGTCGAGCTGCCGCTCAACGGCCGCCAGGCGACCGAACTGATCTTTCTCGCCGGTCTCGCGACGGCGGCGCCGGCCGGCGACCTCAACACCAACAAGAACTACCCGACGGTCACCATCTCGGTGGCGGGCGGCCAGGCCAACGGCATGACCTACATCATGGATGGCGGCACGCACAACGATCCGTTCAACAACCTCAATCTGCCGACGCCGTTCCCCGATGCGCTGCAGGAGTTCAAGGTGGAAACCAGCTCGCTGCCGGCTCGTTACGGTCAGCATGCGGCGTCAGCGGTCAACATCATCACGAAGTCCGGCACCAATGCGTTCAACGGCAGCGCGTTCGAATTCAACCGCGACTACCGGTTCAACGCGCGCAACGCGTTCGCGGCCGCGCGCGACAGCCTGCGCCGCAATCAGTTCGGCGGCGTGGTGGGCGGCCCGATCAAGAAGAACAAGGCGTTCTTTTTCGGCGGTTATCAGGGAAAGATCGAAAAGACGAATCCGCCGACCAGCATCAGCTACATCCCGACGCGGGCGATGCTGGCTGGAGACTTCACCGCGATCACGTCTCCCGCGTGCAATGCGGGACGGCAGCTGAACCTGACCGGCGGTTTCGCCGGCAATCAGATCGACCCGTCGCGATTGAGCCCGATCGCGGTGAACTTCGCGAAGTACCTGCCGGTCGACACCGCCGATGCGTGCGGACGCGTCCAGTACGGGATTCCGCAGAACAACACCGAGCACCAGGGCCTGGCCAAGATCGACTACACGCTCAACACCCGGCAGTCGATGTTCGCACGCTACCTCTACGCGGTCTACGACAATCCCGCCACCTACGACGGCGCGAATGTGCTGACGCTGAGCCGCACCGGCCAGAACAACCAAGCACACTCGGTAGTCGTCGGCCACAACTTCGTGCTGTCGTCGTTCGTGAATGCCTTGCGGGTCACGTTCAACAAAACGCTCAACGACCGTCCGCTGCCGGAATATTTCTCGGCCACCGATCTCGGCGCCAGGGTCTACAGCCCGCTCAAGGGCTATGTCGGCGTCAACGTCACCGGCAACGGCTTCTCGATCGGCAGCGGCGCGACCAATCCCGGCTATTTCAATTCGGTCGGCTGGCAGCTGGCCAACGACGTCGATTACGTGAAGGGCAATCATCAGATCTCGTTTGGCGGCAACTGGATTCGCACCAAGATTGAAACGCTGAACAACCGCCCGACCAATGGCGCGTTCAGCTTCAATGGCCAGGGCACCGGTCTGTCGCTGGCGGACTTCATGATGGGCATCGTGAGCGGCGGGTTCCTGCAGGGCAATCCGGTGTATGACTACGACGATCACGATTACGTCGGCGCGTACATTCAGGACGATTGGCGCATCCGCCCCAATCTCAGTGTCAATGCCGGCGTGCGCTGGGAGCCGTGGATTCCGCTGCGCAACACCTACAGCTGGGTGAGCAACTTCGACGAGGATCGCTTCCGCGCCGGCATCAAGAGCAAGATCTATCCGCAGGCGCCCGCCGGCCTGTATTTCCCCGGCGACGAGGGTTACCCCGGCCGCGCCGCGAGCCGGGGCAAGCTTGCGCAGTTTGCGCCGAGGCTCGGCGCGATCTGGACGCCGGGCGGCGACGGCAGCACCAGCATCCGCGCCGGCTGGGGCATGTTCTACGACACGCCGCATCTGTTCTTCAACACGCGTTTCGCCAACAATCCGCCGTGGGGCGCGCAGATCACGATCCCGAATCCGGCCGGTGGCTGGGCCGATCCGTACTCGACCTATCCGGGCGGCAATCCGTTCCCGGCGCTGAACACCGGCTGGGCGACGCAGCCGTTCCCGGCGTTTGGCGTGTATGTCAACGCGCCGCTCAATCTGCAGCCGACGACGCTGCATCAGTGGAACATCAGCGCGCAGCGGATGTTCGGTGACTGGATGCTGGCGGCTACATATCTCGGCAACAAGTCCGTGAATCTGTGGCGCGCCACCGAGTTGAACCCCGCGGTGTTCGGCCCGGGTGCCACCACGGGCAACACCAACGCGCGCCGTCGTTTGAATGCGATTAACCCGGTCGAGGGTCAGTTCTACGGCACCATCGGCCAGGTCGACGACACCGGCCGCGGCACGTATCACGGCATGTTGCTGTCGGCGCAGCGCCGCTTGAAGAACAACTTGAGCGTGCTCACCAACTGGACGCTCTCGAAGTGCATGTCGGATCCGGCGACCACGGAAATCACCGGCCCGACCATCGTCGATCCGAACAATCCGGATCTCGATTACTCGTATTGCTCGTCGGATCGCCGCCACGTCGTCAACGTATCGGTGGTGACGCGCACGCCGGAATTCCAGAACCAGGTGTTGAACACGCTGTTCGGCAGCTGGCAGTTCTCGCCGCTGGTGCGGTGGCAGAGCGGCAACCGCTCGTCGGTCACGACCGGTGTCGACAACGCCCTGACCGGCATGGGCGGCCAGCGCGCGGTGCAGATCCTCGACAATCCATACGGCGACGGCACCCCGGGCTTCTATCTCAATCGCGCAGCCTTTACGGCGCCGGCGTCCGGCACCTACAGCACGCTGAAGCCGTTCACGATCGTGAATCCGTCGCGCTTGCAGAATGACCTCGCGATTACCCGCATGTTCAGGCTGGCGAGCGGCCAGAACCTGCAGTTCCGCTGGGAAATCTTCAACGTCATGAACAAGGTCAATTACAACGCGCCGGTGACCGCGCTCAACAGCGCGAGCTTCGGCATCATTCAAAGCGCCGGCGATCCGCGTATCATGCAGTTTGCCTTGAAGGTGGACTTCTGATTCGCATGAGAGTTCGTGCACGATTCCTGCTCGTCACGGCTGCGGCATTGTCCGCAGCCGTCGTCAGCGCGCAACAGCCTTCGACTGCGCTCAGGCCAGGGAACTGGGAGCACGTCGGGCAGGATCCGGGCGGAACGAAGTACTCGACGCTCGATCAGATCAACACCGGCAACGTGAAGTCGCTGCAGAAGGCGTGGACCTTCCATACCGGCGACAAGACCGGCTTCTTCGAGAGCACGCCGCTGGTGATCGACGGCACGATGTACCTCACCGCGCAGAACGGAATCTACGCGATCGATCCGTTGACCGGCACGCAGCTGTGGAAGTTCGAGTCCGACGGCGGCACGCGTCGCGGTCTCACGTACTGGCCCGGTGATGCGGCGACGCCCGCGCGCATCTTCGGATCGGCGCAGGAGCGGTTGATCGCGCTCGACGCAAAGACCGGCCGCATGATTCCACAATTCGGGCAGGGCGGCTTCGTCGATATGGGCACGACGATGGCATCGCCGGCGGCGCTCTATAAGGACATCCTGATCACCCCGGCCACATCGCCGATCATCCGCGCCTATAACGCCCGCACTGGCGCCGAGATCTGGAAGTTCGATCTGGTCGCGCAGCCCGGCGATCCGAATAACAAGACCTGGGAAGGCGAGTCGTGGAAGGCGGTCGGCGGCACCAACACCTGGGGCTACCTCACGATCGACACCGAGCGCGGCATCGTCTACATCCCGACCTCGATCGCCGGCGAAAACGATTACGTCGGCGTGACCCGGCCGGGCGACAACCTGTACGGCACGTCGCTTGTTGCGGTTGATATCGCCACCGGCAAGAAGCTGTGGCACCAGCAGCTCGTGCATCACGACATCTGGGACAACGATCTCGGCGCGCATCCGACGTTGATCGACGTCACGCGCAACGGCAAAACGATCCCGGCAGTGGCGCAGATCACGAAGATGGGCCTGCTCTTCATCTTCAATCGCGTCACCGGCGAACCGATCTTCGGAGTTGAGGAACGCGCGGTGCCGCAGAGCACGGTGCCTGGCGAGAAGACGGCGGCGACACAGCCGTTCCCGGTCAAGCCGCCACCACTGGCGCGCAACTCGATCACGCGATCGGAGCTGCCGACGAACATCTCGCCTGAGCACACCGCGTATTGCCAGGGGTTATGGGAGAAATACGGCCTGCAGGATTCCGTCCCGTATACGCCGTGGCATGTGATGAAGGACGTGGTCGTCTTCCCGGGCGCGATCGGCGGCGGCAACTGGGGCGGCGTGGCCTACAACAAGAAGCTGGACCTCGTGATCACGAACGTGATGAACGCGGGGCAGTGGGGCCATCTCGAAAAGAGCGAAGGCGCTCCCGTTGGCGGTGACCAGCCGAACGCAGCGGCCGGACGCGGCGGGCGCGGAGGTTTCGGAGGCGGCGGCGGGCCGCCGCGCAGCCGCGAGCCGTATCGCAAGGTGACGCCGGAAGGCGGGCGCTTCTGGGATCAGAAGACGCAGTACTCGTGCGCGCCGACGCCGTGGGGCGAACTGATCGCCGTCAACGCAAACACCGGCGATATCGCGTGGCGCTCGACGCTCGGCAGCTTCGACGAGCTCGAAGCGAAAGGCATCAAGGCCGGCCGTCCCAGCCTCGGTGGTGCGATCACTACCGCCGGCGATCTGGTGTTCATTGCGGCGACCACGGACGGCTACTTCCGCGCCTTCGATGCGCGCAACGGCGCCGAATTGTGGAAGACGAAGCTGACGGTGCCGGGACATTCGATCCCATCGACATACATGGGGAAGGACGGCAAGCAGTACATCGCGATCACCGTGGGCGGCGGCGGATTCCTGCGCAGCCCGCAGAGTGATGAAGTCGTGGCCTTCCGCCTTCCGTAAATCAGGGATCAGGGATCAGGGATCAGGGGTCAGGGGTCACGATGAACAAGCGCCTCCTCGTTCTGGTCACGCTGCTGCTTGGCGTGATGTTTCTGCCGCTTGAAGCGCAGCGTGGGGGCGGACAGCGCCCACCGCGCACGCGCAAAGTGGTACTCGCGTGGGCTGACACGCGCAACGGCATCGCGCAGCACGAATCCACGTCACATGCGGTGTCCGTGATCGAGCGGCTGGGATACGAATCCGGTGTCTACGACACGTTCATTCGCACCGATTCGAACATCATCTCGAAACAACCCAAGCGGACGACTGGCGAGCCGGCGAGCGGCGGGCCGAATCTCGCGATGGCCGACGCGATCTTCTTCATGGGACATCGCGACGTGCCGATCGACGAGGAACAGAAGAAGGAGCTGTTGTCGTTCGTCCGCGATGACGGCAAGGGCATTGTCGCCGCACACACGGCGCTGACCGCGTTTGAATCGTGGCCGGAATTCGGCGAGCTGCTTGGCGCGCGGTATGACGGACATCCATGGCATCAAGTCGGGACCGTCATCAACGAAGCGCCGGATTCACCGATCACGAAGCACTTCCCGCCGACGTTCCAGATCAACGACGAGTTCTACCAGGCGAAGAACGTCTCGCCCGGCATGCGCGTGCTGCTGCGTCTGGATGTGTCGAAGATGCCGCCGCACGCGGAGCTGCGGAACCAGTCGTTTCCGCTCGTGTGGGTCAAGCAGTACGGCAAGGGCCGCGTCATGTTCTCGTCGTTCGGGCACGATGCGTCGATCTACGACAATCGTGACGTCGCCCAGATGTTTCTCGAGGGCATGAAATGGGTGTTGCACCTCAGCGAATAGCGGCCGGCGTCGCGATCGCCGCGCTGTCATTGACGGTTCTCGGGGCCCATTTCCAGGCGCCGAGAACTTTTCGCAAGCACGTCCTCGCCTGGGCCGACGTCCGCAACGGCTATCAGCATGAATCGATCACGCATGCGCTGAGCACCATCGAACGTATGGGATGGGAGTCCGGTCTCTACGACACCATCATCCGCACCGATTCACAGTCGATCACCAAGTCCCCGATCCTGTTCAAGCACGGCACCGGCATCGCGGCCAACGAACAGTTCCTGGCGCGCAATCTCAATTACTTCGACGCGATCTTTTTCTTCGGCGTGCGCGAGATCGATCTCGATCCGCAACAGCGCGCCGACCTGCTGTCCTTCGTCCGGGACGACGGCAAGGGCTTCGTGGCCACCCATGCGGGCTCGACCGCGTTTTTCTCGTGGCCCGAATTCGGCGGGATGCTCGGTGGCCGGTTCGACGAGCACCCCTGGGGCATCACCGAGGCCACGGTCATCGTCGAAGATCGCAGCTCGCCGATCTCGCGGCACTTGCCGGCCTCGTTCCCGGTAATCGATGAGCACTATCAGCTGAAGGAGTTCTCGAGAGACAAGGTTCATGTCCTGGCGCGTCTCGATGCCGCGAAGCTGGATCTAAAGGCGCCGCTGGTCCATCGCACCGATCGGGATTTCGTGGCGGCGTACACGAAGACCTACGGCAAGGGACGGGTCTTCTACTCGACGCTGGGCCACCCGCGCGAGCTGTGGGATCAGGAATGGCTGCGGAAAATGTACTTCGAGGCGTTGAAGTGGTCGATGGAGGCTAGCCCAGCCCGACCCGCGCAGTGACGGCGGCGAAACGCGCGTCGCCGCTGATCGCGTCGAAGCGCGGATCGACTTTCAACGTCAGCATCTCGAAGCACCGGTCGTCGCAGGCCTTGCCCAGCCAGCGATAGCCGGCGTCGCGATCACCCGCGGCAAACGTCGCGATCATGAACTCAACCGGCGACACATAGCGGCGCGCCGCGAGTTCCTCGAGCGTGCCCAGTGTCTCGAGCGCGCGTTCCGGCTTGCCGAGGAGCGCCAGCGTCCGCGCCAGCGCGCTCTGCATGCGCAACGAGTTGGGCGCGAGGTCGACCGCGCGGCGGAATGCCGCAGCCGCTTCGTCGAGATCCCTGCGCTGTTCCTGCACCAGTCCAAGCGTCAGATAGGCGGGCGCGAAGTGCGGATTGAGCTCGATCGTGTGATCGCACTGCTCGAGCGCGGCGTCGAAATCGCGCCGGTAATAGTGAATCACCGCCACGTCGCGGGCAATGATCGACGACACCGGGTCGAGCGACTGGGCGAGCAGTACTTGCTCCAGCGCTTCATCGAGGCGGCCGAGCGGCACGAGGCACGACATCGCGTACCAGTGATGTGCCGTCGCGTACCGCGGGTTCAACTGGATCGCCTTCTGGAACAGGCCCTCGGCGCCGTTGAAATCCCAGTCCTGCGTCGCGCGCACGTGCGCCAGCGACGTATGCGCCTCGGCTGAGTGCCCGTCGAGCATCACCGCTGACGCCGCGCTCGACGCGGCCTTGGCCCACACGTCCGCGGGGCCCAGCACACCGTAATGCGCGAGCAGGCCGTAGGCATCCGCGACGCCGCTGTGCGCGAGCGAGAACTGCGAATCTTCGACGATCGCCTTTTCGAAAAATTCGACCGCCTTGTGCAGGCTGTCTTCGGTGCGCTGGTTCAGATGATAGCGACCCTGCAGGTACAGGTTCCGCGCCGCGAGGTTGTCGGATTGGCGGCGCGCCCCCGGGGCGCCATCGCTCTCGACTTCCGGCGCGACTTTGTCCGCGACCAGCTTCGCGATGGCTTCCTGACCGGTCAGGGGTTCCGCCTGCTCGATGTCGAGTGACTCCGACCACAGGTAGAAGCCGCTGGCACCGTCGACAAGATGGATCGTCACGCGCAGCCGCTCGCGCGCCGACCGCACGCCGCCGGTAATCACCAGCGCCGCATCGCCGGAGTCGCCCTCGAATTGATCGACAGCGCTGGCGTCGGTGCGCACCGCGAGCACGCGCAGCGCCTTGATCGAGGTGAGCGCGTGGACGATTTCGTCGCGGAGACCGCGACAGAAATAGTCGAGGCTGCCGGCGGGACTGTCATCGGCGATCGGCATCACCGCTACCGTATTGCGGCTCGCCAGCGTCGCGGTCAGCGATCGCCTGCCGGCCGGTGCCCCGTCACGCACGCGGAAGACCGGCGCATATCCGCCTTTCGGCAGATCGATGATCAGCTCATCGCTGTTGCCCTCATCGCGATAGTAGCGGGCGAGGCGGGTGCGCAGGCGGCGCGCCTGGACTCTGACGATTGGATCAGTACGTGGATCGAACGAGGGTTCCTTGCCGAAGACCTGTACGCCGATCACGTATTCCTTGAGGTCGCCGGCGCGGCCGGCGACGGTTTCGGCGATGATGAAACTGATGAATCGCTTGAGGCGCTCGACTTGTGAAAAGGTCTTACTGGCGAGCAGGCGGTTCAACTGCAGGTGGACCGCTTTGTCGGCGGCCTTGGCCGGCGGTAGCGTCGCGGCGCGAGTGGCCATCGGGCCAATCCTAGCGCATTGTCGCGGTGGAATTGTGCCGCGCCGTGGCGTCGAGGCCACGGCGCGACCGTAGTGGATTAGACGGCGTCGTTCTTTCTCTGCCGATCTTTGCCCGCTTCGTTCTCACGGGCGCCCTTGCCTTCCGTCTCCTCGTCGTCAACCATGTCGCCGAGCTCTTCCTTGATCTTGCCTTTGACGCGCTGGCCGGTCGCCGAAGTCTCCTCGGCAACTGGACTCGCGTGCTTGCGCTCAGGTGAATCGTCCCGACGATCGTGATCGTGCGCCATTGAGGTCGCTCCTTGTTGTTAAGGCGGCTGCCTGATCGAGGCAGACTCGCACCTGCGCGGGAACAGTCTGCAAGGACATTGCCACAGCGAACGCGGCTGTCTCCTTTCATCCGCGCATCCGGGAGGAGCCTCCCATCTGGAGCTCGCTTCGGCTCGTACGTGAAGCCCGTGATGGTATGATCGGTGGCATGACTATTACCATGGATGCTGCCGGACGTGTCGTGCTTCCCAAGGCGATTCGCCAGCGCGCGCGGCTGAAGCCGGGGAGCCCGCTCGAGGTTCGCGTCGTCGACGGCAGAGTTGAGCTCGAACCCGCCTGTGCCGCGGCGACGATCGAGAAACGCGGCTGGTATGCGGTCGCTGTGCTGCCTCCCGCTACGCCGGCCTTGACCCAGGACATCGTGGACGAGACGATTGATGCCATTCGCAACCGCGGCCTCGAGCCAGACGA
This sequence comes from Cyanobacteriota bacterium, assembly GCA_019752015.1. Taxonomy (GTDB): domain Bacteria; phylum Acidobacteriota; class Vicinamibacteria; order Vicinamibacterales; family UBA2999; genus 12-FULL-67-14b. The sequence goes on from JAIEMQ010000041.1 coordinate 42,953, forward strand.
GCACTGACGTGAGGGTCCTGATCGACACGAGTTGCCTGGTCGCCTTCGCGCTTCCGCAGCATCTGCATCATGCGCCGACGGCGTCGGATCTCGATCGACGGCGATCGGCAGGGCAGCAACTCGTCGTCGCGTCGCACGCGATCGTTGAAGCGTACTCGGTACTGACTCGAATGCCACCGCCGTTTCGGTTGACGCCGTCCCTCGCCATTGCGGTGTTGGACCACACGTGGGGCAAGGCGGAAACGTTCGCGGCAACAGCGGCCGAGTGCTGGCGCATGCTGAGATTACACGCCGGACGCGGCGTGATCGGCGGCCGAATCTACGACGGTGTCATAGCGGAATGTGCGCGGAAGGCGAAGGCGGATGCAATCCTGACGTGGAACATCCGGCACTTTGAGGGTTCCGGAGTCGCCGCCGTGTCGCCCCGGGTTTGACGCTCACTCGAACCGCAGCGCGTCGATCGGATCCAACGCGGCAGCCTTGCGGGCGGGATAGAAGCCGAAGAACACGCCGGTGACGGCCGCGAACACGAACGCGACTGCGATCGATTCGGCAGACACCTTGGTCGGCCAGGTCATCCATGCACTCACGCCTTTGGACATCCCGAGCCCGAGCGCGATGCCGATCGAACCGCCGACCAGGCTCAGCACGACCGCCTCGACGAGGAACTGCATCAGCACGTCGCGGCCGCGCGCGCCGATCGCCATGCGCAGGCCGATCTCGCGCGTCCGTTCGGTCACCGACACCAGCATGATGTTCATGATGCCGATGCCGCCGACCAGCAGCGACACGCCGGCGATGCTGGCGAGCAGCGCCGTCATCGTTTCGGTCGCCTGCACGCGCACGCTGGCCATCTCCTCCATGGTGCGCACCATGAAGTCGTCGTTGTTGTCCTGAATCTGATGGCGCGCGCGCAGCAGCGTCGCGATGCGGTCCGCGGTCGGCGCGGTCTGCGATGCCGACGTCGCCGAGATGGTGATGTTCTGGATGAACTGAATGCCGCGCAGCTTCTTCATCACCGTGGTGTACGGCACGTAGATGACGTCGTCCTGATCCTGACCCATGCCGGACTGCCCCTTGCTCGACATCACGCCCACCACGGTGAATGGCTGGTTGTTGATGCGCACCACCTGCCCGACCGGATCGACGTCGGGCCCGAACAGCTGCGCCTGCACGACCGCGCCAAGCACGGCGACCTTCGCGGCGGTGGCGACGTCGAGCGGCGTGAAGAACGCGCCCAGCTTCGGCGGCCACGATCGGATCAGCGGCAGATCGACGCCGGTGCCCTGCACCTGCGTGCCCCAGTTCAGGTTGCCGGCGACGATCTGGCCGCGCGTGTTGACGCCCGGCGCGAGGTACTGCACGCCGGGCAGATCGCGAATCGCCAGGGCGTCTTCCGGCGTCAGCGTGCTGGCGTTGCCCTGGCCCATGTGGACGCCGCCCTGCTGGAAATTGCCGGCGCTGACGATGATCATGTTGGTGCCGGCCGATTGGATCTGCGTCTCGATCGATGATTGCGCGCCGGTGCCGAGCGCCACCATCGTGATCACCGCCGATACGCCGATGATCATGCCGAGCATGGTCAGCGCGGTGCGCAGCTTGTTCCTCGCCAGCGCCTTGAACGCGACCCGCAACACCATCAGAAACGACATCAGTGCCTCTGCATCAGCGGTTCAGACCGCTTCCGCGACCTCGGGTAAGTTCGCCAGTTCTTCGACCGCGTCGCGACGCCGCTCGATCGGCCGGTCGGAAATGACCCGGCCGTCGCGAAACGCCACCGTACGCGTGCCGTATTCCGCGACGTCGGCTTCGTGCGTGATCAGCACGATGGTGATGCCGCGCTCGATGTTCAGGCGCTGAAACAGGCCCATCACCTCGATGCTGGTGCGCGAGTCGAGATTGCCGGTCGGCTCATCGGCCAGCAGAATGGACGGATTGTTGATCAGCGCCCGCGCAATCGCGACGCGCTGCTGCTGACCGCCCGACAACTGGTTCGGATGATGGCTGAATCGATCGCCGAGGCCGACCGCCGCCAGCATGTCCCTGGCGGCACGATGACGCTCCGACGTCTTCATCGTCGAGCCGCCATACAGCAGCGGCAGTTCGACGTTGTCGAGCGCGGACGTCCGCGACAGCAGGTTGAATCCCTGGAACACGAAGCCAATCTTCTTGTTGCGCACACCGGCCAGATCGTTCTTGCTCATCGTCGATACGTCCTGGCCGTCGAGCAGGTACTGTCCCGATGTCGGCCGATCGAGACAGCCGACGATGTGCATGAACGTCGACTTGCCGGAGCCGGACGCGCCGGTCACCGACACGAACTCGCCGCGCGAGACGGCGAGATTGACGCCGCGCAGCGCCTTGACCTGGTGATCGCCGACGATGAAGGTCTTGACGAGATCCTTCGTGGCGATCACCGGTGGCGCCGCGTTAGCCGCCATGGCCGCCGGGCCCGCCCCGGCCCCCCGGACCGCCGCGTCCCGGCGTGAAGGGATTGCCGCTGCCGCCCGGTTGGGGAGCGGTGCGCGCCGGCGACAGGCCGGTGACACCGGTCACGACTTCGGCGGTGTCGGCCAGTTCCGTGCCCAGCACTTCCGTGTAGGTGCCGTCGCTGATGCCGAGTCGAAGCGTCACCGGCTTCAATTGATTGTCGATGTACAGCCAGGCGCGGCCGCGCGATTCGACTACTGGCAACGGCGCGAACAGCGCATCGATCGTCGTGGCCTGCGCCGCCGGCCCCGCCGCCGGGCGTTTCGGAGATGCCGCGCCGCTGATGGCTTTTTCAAACGCGCTGGTGTCGCCGCCGCGCTCCGCCATCCGCGCGATGAACTGCCGCTGCTGGTCCGGCGGCATCGTCTTGAAGCGCTCCATCTGGCGCGCCTGGAATTCAGGACCGCCGCGTCCCGCGTTGCCGCCGAGGCCATCGCCGCCGGGCTGGCCGTGTCCGGCCGCTCCGCCGTGCCCGGATTCGCCGCCGGCTGCCCTGGCCGTCTGCTGGCCCGCCGGGGCCGGCGTGTGCGCGGGATTGCCGGCGGCGACCCCGCCGCGGCCGCCGCGTCCCGTACCGCCGCGTCCCGCACCGCCGAATCCCGCCGCCTCCGGCGGTGGCGTCTGGTTCAACGCCGCAAACATCTCGTCGTTCGGCCGGAAGCGCAGCGCCGTATTGGCAATGCGCAGCGCGTTGGTGCGCTTCGCAATCTCGATCTTCACGTTCGCCGTCATGCCCGGCTTCAATTTCAATTCGCGATTCGGGACCGTGATCACCGCGCCGTAGGTCGTCACGTTCTGGACCACGACCGGCTGCAGCCGGACCTGCGTCACGGTGCCGATGAAATTGTCCGTGGGATAGGCGTCGACGCGGAACGACACGTTCTGTCCCGGACGGATGCGGCCGACGTCCGCTTCGTCGATATTGGCATTGACCTGCATCTCGGTGAGATCGGCCGCGATCACGAACAACGTCGGTGCCTGCATGCTCGCCGCGACCGTCTGCCCCACGTCGACGTTGCGCTGCGTGACGATGCCGTCGATCGGCGCCGCAATCACGGTGTAGGCGCGGTTGACCTGCGTCTGGTTCACCGACGCTTCGGCCTGCGTCACGCCCGCCTGCGTCTGGGTCACGGTCGCCTGCTGCGAGGCAACCGCGGCGGTGGCGGTGTCGACGGCGATCTTCGCCGCATCGAGATCGCTTGGCGCCAGCAGCCGCTGGCCGGCCAGTTGCCGGGCACGATCGAATTTCTGCTGCGCGTCGACCAACTGCACGCGGCGCTGATCCAGGTCGCTGCGCGCCTTGGTCAGGTTGGCCCGCGCCTGCGCGAGGTTGGCCTGCGTCTGCTGCACCTGCGCCTCGAACAGCGACGGATTCAGCCGCGCGATGACCTGGCCCTGCTTGACGATGCTGTTGAAGTCGGCGCCCAGCCACTGGATGGTCCCGGACACCTGCGTGCCGACCTGGACGGTCGTCACCGCTTGTAACGTGCCGGTGGCGCCGACGACATCGACAATGTCGCCGCGAGTCAGCGGGCTGGTCTGGATCTGGATTTCAGTCCGGTTGCGACGCGTATAAACGACGCCCACCGTGCTGGCCACGATGGCCAGCGCAAGCACGGCAATGATCCAACGTTTCATATATTGGGTTACGTGACGGCGCCAGTCGGTGTTTACGTTGTCACGGTTTTGTCACATTACGCAAGGCTGCCCTGCCGGTCTCCGGCCGGGATCGCGAGCGGCGCCGCATCGGCGGCGAGCACCGGCCGGAGCCAGCGTGCCACCTCCGCCAACGTGAGGCCCTTTCGCCGGGCGTAATCTTCCGCCTGATCCTGTGCGACGCGCTGGATCGCGAAGTACTTCGACTGCGGATGTGAGAAGTACAGGCCGCTGACCGATGCGGCCGGCGTCATCGCAAACGACTCGGTGAGATCGAGGCCCTGCGACCGCGCGTCGAGCAGTGTGAACAGCCGCCCTTTTTCACTGTGATCGGGGCACGCCGGGTAGCCGAATGCCGGGCGGATGCCGCGATACTTCTCGTCGATCAGATCCTCATTCGACAGCGTGCCGCCGAAGCCCCAATCCGTGCGCGCCTGCGCGTGCAGATACTCCGCGAAGGCTTCGGCGAGCCGATCGGCGATCGCCTTGACGATGATGGCCGAGTAGTCGTCGTGCGCGGCCTCGTATTTCCTGACGAGCGCGTCGACGCCAATGCCGGCGGTCACGGCAAACGCACCGACGTAGTCGGTCACGCCGCTGTCGACCGGCGCCACGAAATCCGACAGCGATCGGTTCGGCTTGTCGTCGGCGATCAACTCTTGCTGGCGAAGCATCGGGAAGCGCGCCAACTCCCGGGAGCCGGGAGCCGGGAGCGGGGAGCCGGCAGAAGCCCTTCCGGCTCCCGGTTCCCGGTTCCCGGTTCCCGTCCACAGCACGATGTCGTCGCCGTCGCTGTTCGCCGGCCAGAAGCCGTAGACGCCTCTGGCGCGGATCAGTTTGCCGTTGACGATCTCCTTCAGCAGCTTCTGCGCGTGATCGTAGAGATCCTTCGCCGCCTTGCCGATTTTTGGATCGTCGAAGATCTTCGGGAAGCGGCCTTTCAACTCCCACGCCGCGAAAAAGAATTGCCAGTCGATGAACGGCACCAGGTCTTCGAGCGCGACATCGACTTTCCGTAACCCCGTGAACGACGGCACCGCCGGATTCGAATAATCGAGCTTCAACCGGTTGGCGCGCGCCTGCGCGATCGACAGCGTCGGCCGATCCTTGCGGCCGGCATGCTGCTCGCGAAGCCTGGCCTGCGCGGCCCGGTTCGAATCGTCGAACGCCTGCTTGTTGTCCCGGCTCAACAGGCTCGCGACCACGTCGACCACGCGTGATGCGTCCGGGACGTGCACCGTCGGCTGCGAATACTCCGGCGCGATCTTGACCGCCGTGTGCTGCGGGCTCGTGGTCGCGCCGCCGATCAGCAGCGGCAGCGTCATCTTTCGCCGCTGCATCTCCGCGGCGACGAACACCATCTCGTCGAGCGACGGCGTGATCAGTCCGCTCAGGCCGACGATGTCGGCCTTGTTGTCGACCGCCGCCTGGAGGATCTTGTCGGTCGGCACCATGACGCCGAGGTCGACGACCTCATAGTTGTTGCAGCCCAGGACCACGCCGACAATGTTCTTGCCGATGTCGTGGACGTCGCCTTTGACGGTCGCGACCACGAGCTTGCCCTGCGCCTGGCGCGTGCCGCCCCGGGCCTCGAGCGCTTTTTTCTCGGCCTCCATGAAGGGCTCGAGATACGCGACCGCCCGCTTCATGGCGCGGGCGCTCTTGACGACCTGCGGCAGGAACATCTTGCCGGCGCCGAACAGCTCGCCGACCACCTTCATGCCGTCCATCAGCGGCCCTTCGATGACGAGCAGCGGCCGCCCGTACTTCACGCGCGCCTCTTCGGCGTCCTGCTCGATGAAGTCGACCATGCCGTGCACCAGCGCATGCGACAGCCGCGCTTCAACCGCGCCCTGTCGCCACTGCAGATCGGTCTCGCGCTTCGAGGCCGACCCCTTGACCTGCTCCGCGAATGCGACCATGCGTTCGGTGGCGTCGGGACGGCGATTGAAGATGATGTCTTCGACGTGCTCGAGCAGATCCTTCGGGATGTCCTCGTAGACCACGAGCTGCCCGGCGTTGACAATGCCCATGTCCATGCCGGCCTTGATGGCGTGGAACAGGAACGCCGAGTGGATCGCTTCGCGGACCACGTCGTTGCCGCGGAACGAGAACGACAGGTTGCTGACGCCGCCGCTGATCTTCACGCCGGGGCACGTCGCCTTGATGATCGTCGTCGCCTCGATGAAGTACTTCGCGTAGTCGTTGTGCTCTTCGAGGCCGGTCGCGATGGCCAGGATGTTCGGATCGAAAATGATGTCCGACGGATCGACGCCGGCTTTCTCCGTCAACAGCGTGTAGGCGCGCTGGCAGATCTGGACCTTGCGCTCGACGGTGTCGGCCTGTCCCGTCTCGTCGAACGCCATCACGATCATCGCCGCGCCGTAGCGGCGGATGGTCTTCGCCTTGTTCAGGAAATCCGCCTCGCCTTCCTTGAGGCTGATCGAGTTGACGACCGCCTTGCCCTGGACGCACTTCAACCCGGCCTCGATCACCGGCCACTTCGAGCTGTCGATCATCACCGGCACGCGCGCGATCTCGGGCTCGGTGGCGATGTAGTTCAGGAACTCGGTCATGCAGGCTTCCGAATCCAGCATGCCTTCGTCCATGTTGACGTCGACGATGTTCGCTCCGCCGCGCACCTGATCGACCGCCACGGCCGCCGCGCCCGCCCAGTCCTTCGCCTTCACCAGCCGCTCGAACTTCTTCGATCCAGTGACGTTCGTTCTCTCACCAATCATCTGAAAGTTGCTGTCCGGCCTGATCGTCAAAGGCTCGAGGCCGGACAACTGAGTCAGTCGGGAACCGGGAGCCGGGAGCCGGGAGCCGGTTTCTCGCGGACGCAAGCCCTCAACCGACCTCGCAATCGCCCTGATGTGATCAGGTGTTGTTCCGCAGCACCCGCCGATGATGTTGACGAATCCGCTCTCGGCGAATTCCTTGATCAGCCCCGCCGTCTCCGCGGGCTGCTCGTCGTACGCGCCAAACGCATTCGGCAATCCCGCGTTCGGGTAGCAGCTGACGTAGCCCTCGACCGCGCGCGAGAGTTCGGCGAGGTAAGGACGCATTTCGCGCGCGCCGAGCGCGCAGTTGAGGCCGACGCTGAACGGCTTGACGTGCTCGATCGACAGGTAGAACGCATCGAGCGTCTGGCCCGAGAGCGTGCGGCCGCTGCGATCGGTGAGCGTCGCCGACACCATCACCGGCAGGCGCACGCCTTTCTCTTCGAAGGCTTCGGCGATCGCGACGAGCGCGGCTTTCGCGTTGAGCGTATCGATCTGCGTTTCGACCAGCAGCAGATCGGACCCGCCGTCGATCAAGCCGCGCGCCTGGTCCTTGAAGGCGTCGCGCATTTCATCGAACGTGATCGCGCGAAACGCCGGGTTGTTGACGTCAGGAGAGATCGACAGCGTCTTGGTGGTGGGGCCGATCGAGCCGGCGACAAAGCGCGGCTTCTCGGGAGTCTTCGCGGTCCATTCGGCGGCGACGCGTTTGGCGAGCCTGGTCGCTTCGAAATTGAGCTCGTAGGCGAGATCCTGCAGATCGTAGTCGCCCTGGGACACGGATGTGCCGCTGAACGTGTTGGTCTCGATGATGTCGGCGCCGGCGGCGAGATACTCGGCGTGGATCCCGGCGATCACGTCCGGCCGCGTCAGCACCAGCACGTCGTTGTTGCCCTTGAGGTCCTTCGAGTGATTCGTGAATCGCTCGCCGCGGAAATCGGCCTCGGTCAGCTTGTGACGCTGCACCATGGTCCCCATTGCGCCATCGAGCACGAGGATGCGTTCGGCCAGCAGTTTCTTGAGTGTGTCGAGTGTGTTCATTAGTGGTCTCGTCGGCTCGCCGCAGGCGAGCCGTCTCGCCGTAGCTCGCCTGATTTCTTGCGAGCGGAGGCGGATGTTCTTTTAGTGCCGATGGCAAGAAGAACGGCAAAGGGATCGTTGGTGCGCCGGGCTCCGAGCGTGACCCGCACATCCGTAAACCCGGCGCGGGTCAGCAGGCCGGAGAGATGTTCATCGGAAAATCCAAACCAGCGGTCGCCAAGCTTTTCGCGCACCCACGTCTCGTCGTGCGGGCGCAGATCGAGAATCAGCAGCCGGCCGCCGGGCTTGAGGATCCGCAACGCCTCGTCGAGCGCTTTCGGCGGCTCGGACGCGTGATGCAGGGCCTGCGACAACAGCGCCACATCCATCGTGTTGGTGTCGATCGGCAGTTTCTCGAGCTCGCCCTTCTTCCACGTGATGTTCGACAGTTTCTTGCGCTCGGCCAGCGCCTTCGCGCGCGTCAACACGCCGGCCGATCGATCCACCGCGGTGACCTGCTTCGCCCACCGCGCGGTTTCCACCGTGAGATAACCCTCGCCGCAACCGAGATCCGCGACCTCGAGCGGGGGCAACAGCATTCCAAGCGCGCGCGACCACGCCGCCCAACTGCGGCCCGGCACCAGCTGCCGGCCGTCGCGCGTGTCGGGGCCGACATGCTCGAAGTTCTCGCGCCGCAAGCGGAGAACTTCCTGCAATCGCGATTCATCCGCCTTGACGATGGCCGATCCCGCCGCCGCGTCGAACTGGGACTGGAGCAACGGCCACAATGGGCTCGAGCCGTCCGCCTTCACGGCCGGGGCAAGTCGATAAAAGCTGTAGGCGCCGTCGCGTTCTTCCACGACCAGCTCGGACTCCTTGAGCAGGCCGAGATGGCGGGACACGCCCGACTGCGCCAGGCCGAGGATGCCGGTCAGCTCCTTGACGTTGAACCGGTCCTTGTCCAGCACGCGCAGCAGCCGTAACCGGGCCTCGTCCCCCAGCAGGCGATAGAGCGCGGACGCCTCTTTCACATCTACTAATGTAGATTAGTAGATTGGTTTTGGCAATGGTGGATAATCGTTCTCTTTGCGACTTCGAGGCCCTTCCCCCTGGATCGGCTGCTTGAGGTAACACAACCGAAAGGAAGGCACCGGCCGGCCCATGTGGCCGCCGGGGTCTGAAACACCGCATGGGAATTCTCGATAAGCTCCGCCCGCAATCCAAGTCCACCCATCCCGATCCCAACATTCGCATCGAGGCGATCCACGAGCTGGATCCCGCCGATCTCGCGTCGCTCAATGCGTTCGCGAAAGACGATGCGGATGCGCGCGTCCGCCGCGTCGCGGTGGCGCGCATCGGCGATGCGTCCGTGCTCGCCGACATCGTCCGCAACGAGTCCGAAGGCAGCGTGCGCGATCACGCCCTCGGCCAGCTGGTCGAGCAGGCGTCGAAACACGACGTCAATACCGCCATGACCGCGGTGGCGGCGCTCGCGTCGCTCGGCCGCGAGCGCGAGCTCGCGCAGGTGTCGAAGGCGGCCGGCCCCGACGAAGTGCGGCGCGCCGCGATCGCCGCCGTGCGCGACGAGAAACTACTCGGCAGCATTGCCCGCCACGCCGCGGAAGCCGGGGCGCGGCTCGTGGCGCTCGAGCGATTGCACGACGCCGGCGAGCTCGAAGGCGTGGCGCTTCGCGGCGAACATGCCGATGCCGCGGTGGCCGCGATCGATCGGCTGGCGAATCCATCGAACGAGACGCTCACCGCGATCGCCGACAAGGCGCGCAGCAAGGCGGCGCAGAAGAAGGCCCGCACGCTGCTCAAGGTCAGCGCGCCAGCGGCGGCGCCGGTGGAGAGCGGTCCCGCTTTCAAGGAGAGCGATCAGGCCAGGGCGCGCGAAATGGTCGACAAGATGAAAGGCTTCGCGTCGACCTCGGACTTCGCGCAGCTGCGCGAAGCCTACGCGGCCGCTCGAGTCGCCTGGGTCGAGCTGCTGGCCGATGCCGACATCCAGGACACGATTGAAGCCGACTTCGAGAACGCGTCGACCATCGTTCGCGAGCGCCTCGCCGCCGACGAAGCCGCGCGAGCGGATGCGGAACGTCAGCGCCGCGCGCTCGAACAGGAGCAGGCGGATCGCGCCGCCGTGTGCGCGCAGGTCGAAGGCCTGGCCGGCGAGGACATTGCCGATCGCGTCGCGCAGGCACGGGCGACCTGGGAGGGCATGCCGCCGATGCCGCCCGCCTGGGCCGCCGATCTCGATCGGCGCTTCGCCGAGGCGTGCCGCGCCGCCGAAAAACGCTTCGAGCGTCGTCAGCTTGCGAAGCAATCGGCCGAGCGGCTGCCGGCCCTCGTCCCCGAGATCGAAGCCCTTGCCGAGAATCCCAACTACCAGGACATCCGCAGCCAGTGGTATTCCCTGCGCAAGCAGTGGCAGGCGATCGCGCGCGACGTGGAGATCGATGCCGATCTGCGCGCGCGTTACGACGCCGCGGCGCAGAAGCTCGAAGCGCAGGAACAGACGCATCGCGACGCCAGGGGCGCGCAGCAGGTCGAAAACCTGCAGCGTCTGCAGGCGCTCGTGCAGAAATTCGAGACCCGCGCCGCCGCTGAAAGCCTGACGCTCAAGCAGACCGATCAGCTGATGAAGGACGTCAAGCTCGCGGTGGGCACCATGGGGCCGTTGCCGACCAAGCAGGATCGCGAAGACCTGATGGTGCGGCTGCAGGCGGTGCGCACGTCGCTGACGCCGCGCATCCAGGAATTGCGCGAAGCGGAGGAATGGAAGCGCTGGGCCAACGTGCAGGTGCAGGAAGAGCTCTGCGCGAAGATGGAAGCGCTGGTGCCGCTCGCGGAGACCGATCCTGAAAAAGCCTCGAACGAAATGCGCACGCTGCAGGAGCGGTGGAAGCCCGTGGCCGCCGCGCCGCGATCGCAGGCCGAAGCGTTGTGGACGCGCTTCAAGACCGCGCAGGAGCAGGTCTACGAGCAGTGCAAGGATTTCTTCTCGCAGCAGGCCGCCGAGCGCGTCGAGAACCTGAAGAAGAAGGAAGCGCTCTGCGCCCGCGCCGAATCCATGTCGGAGTCGACCGACTGGGTGAAGACCGCCGATGCCATGAAAGGGCTGCAGGCCGAGTGGAAATCGATCGGCCCGGTCACCCGCGGCAACGAAAAGGCGGTGTGGGAGCGGTTCCGCGCCGCGTGCGACACGTTCTTCACGCGCCGCCAGGACGATCTCAAGCAGCGCAAGCAGGACTGGACCGAGAACCTGAAGCGCAAGGAAGCGCTCGTCGCCGAGGCGAAGCAGCTCTCGGAATCCACCGAGTGGGAGCAGGCCGCATCGCGCATCAAGCGGCTGCAGGTCGATTGGAAGACGATCGGCCCGGTGAAGAAGAGCAAGTCGGACGCGATCTGGAACGAGTTCCGCGGCGCGTGCGATCTGTTCTTCGAGCGATTCAAGAACCGCGATTCGGCGGCGCTGCAAGGCAAGATGGCCGATCGTGAATCGGCGGTCGCCGAGCTCGAAGGCCTGCTGCCGCCCGCGGATGCGGCCGATGCCGCGGCGCCGGACGATCTGTACGCGAAGGTCCAGGCGGCGCGCGCCCGCTGGGTCCAGGGACCCGAGCTGCCGAGGCACACGCTCGCGCCGCTCGCCGAGCGCGTCAACGCGGCGCTCTTCAGTCTCGTCACGCGCTGGCCGGACGGTTTCAAGGGCACCGATCTCGATCCGGAACAGACCAAGGGCAAGATGGAAAAGCTGATCGCCAAGGTCGAGAAGCAGTTGCCGACCGAGAGCGCGGAGCCGGCGAAGAATCTCTCGCCCGCTGAACTGCTCGCGCGACAGTGGCGCGAAGCGCTCGCCGCCAACACCATGGGCGCCGGCGCGGCACGCCAGGCAGAAGATGCGCGGCAGCGCGCCGCCGAGCAGGAAGTGCGCAGCGCCCAGGCGGCGTGGGCGCGGCTCGGTCCACTCGCTCCCGATCAGCGCAAGCCGCTCCAGGATCGTTTCGATCGCGCGGTGAGAAAGTTCTCCGAGATGCGTCGCCGATCGGCCGCCCGGGCCTGATGCTGACCGAGACTGACTATCGCGTTCGATTCGCGATTTACCAGACATTCGCCGAGGGCGTGAATCCGTCCTCGGCGATCATCGCCCCCAAGGTCAGGATCCCGCAGAAAGCGGTGTACGAATCATTCGAGCGCTTGAAAACCTCGAAGGTGATCGTCCTCGATCCGCATACCAAGGAAATCAAGGTGGCGATGCCGTTCTCGACCGTCGAGACGCCGTTCCGCGTGCTCGCCGGCGAGCACACCTATTACGGCTGCAGCGCATGGGACGCCTTCGGCATTGCCGTGATGATGGGCGGCGACGCGATGGTGCAAACGACCTGCGCGGACTGCGAGGGGCCGATCGTGTATCGCGTCGAGCAGAAACAGCTTGCCGACGCGCACGGCGTGGCGCACTTCGCCGTGCCGGCCGCGCACTGGTGGGACAACATCGCCTACACGTGGGAGACGATTCGTTTTTTCCGCTCCGACGATCACGTCATGGAGTGGTCGGCGCAAACCGAGACGCCGATCGGCGAAGTGGCCGCGATTGCGCGTCTGTGGCAGCTGTCGCGTCACTGGTATGACAATCGAATGTCACCTGACTGGCGCAAGCCGCCGCGCGAATCGCTGCAGGAGATGCTGCGCGATCACGGCTTCACGGGATCGTTCTGGTCGCTCACGGGATAAGATCGGATCGTGCGAATTGCCATCGCAATTCTTGTCCTGGTCACCTGCGCCGCTCCGGTGCGCGCGCAATCATTTGCAGCCGGCGTTCACTTCGCGTCATCGAAGTGGAGCGAATTCGACGGCAGCGATAGCGGCTTTGGCGGCCGATTCACCTGGAAGCTGTCGACGATGGTTGGTGTCGACGCCGAGTTGACGTGGTATCCGTCGGACTTTCAACGCGACGCGGTTCCGTTCAGCCGGCAGCGCGTCGAAGGCATGTTCGGCGCGACGATCGGTCCGCGCATCCACCGCATCCGCCCGTTTGCGAAGGCGGCGGCGGGTTTCCTGAAGGTGAGTCCCACCTCCGGTGGCTTCGCGTGCGTTGCGATCTTCCCGCCACCTCTGGCGTGCCTGCTCGCCGGCGGCAAGACGATGCCGGCCTACGAAATCGGCGGCGGTGTTGAAATCGATGCCGCATCGCGTACCTTCATTCGCGCCGATGTCTCCGATCGTATCCTGCGCTATCCGGGGCCGGTGTTTCGCGGCTTCGGCCTCGATGAGCGCGTCGACGACAACTTTTTCGGCGGGGCGCTGAAATTCTCGATCGGCGCCGGCTGGCGTTTCTAAGGTCCGGCTAAAGCCGGACCCTCACAAGAATCATGTGAGGGTCCGCCTTTTGGGCGAACCGACTTCCCAATAATCATGTGAGGGTCCGCCTTTAGGCGAAACGACTTCTCAATAATCATGTGAGGGTCCGCCTTTAGGCGAACCGACTTCTCAATAATCATGTGAGGGTCCGCCTTTAGGCGGACCAATCTGTGTAGAATCATCCCGCTATGAAGAAACTGATCGTTGCCGTTGCCATTGGTCTGTCCGCGTGCGCGGCGCAAACCGCGCCGCAACCCGCCAACCCGCAGCTCGAAACGTGGAAGAGACGTGCTGAGGGCATCACCATCATTCGCGACGACTGGGGCGTGCCGCACATCTACGGCAAGACCGACGCCGACGCCGTGTTCGGCCTGATGTACGCGCAGGCGGAAGACGACTTCAATCGCGTCGAGACCAACTTCATCAATTCGCAGGGCCGCCTCGCGGAGGCGGAAGGCGAAAAGGAAATCTGGCGCGACCTGCGCATGAAGCTGTTCATCGATCCGGCCGACCTGCAGAAGAAATACACCGAGAGCCCGCAGTGGCTGAAGGCGCTGATGGACTCGTGGGCCGACGGCCTCAACTTCTACCTCGCCACGCATCCCAACGTGCAGCCGCGCGTCATCAAGAAGTTCGAGCCGTGGATGGCGCTGAGCTTCAGCGAAGGCAGCATTGGCGGCGACATCGAGCGCGTCAACCTCGCGCAGCTCGAAGCCTTCTACGGTCCGCCTTCGCCGACCAAGACTGCCCAGGCCGGCTTCGGCGAGACAGGCTCAACGCCAGTCGGAGTCGAGCCACTTGTGGAGCCGACGGGATCGAACGGCATTGCCGTCGCCGGGGCGAACACGGCATCGGGCAAGGCGATGCTGCTGATCAATCCGCACACCTCGTTCTTCTTCCGCGAAGAAGCGCAGGTGGTCAGCGAAGAAGGCCTGAACGCTTACGGCGCGCTGACGTGGGGACAGTTCTTCGTTTACCAGGGCTTCAACGACAAGGCCGGCTGGATGCACACGTCGAGCAGCGTCGACAACATCGACGAGTACATCGAGGCGATCACCACCAAGCCCGACGGCAGCTACACCTATCGGGTCGGCACCGAAGAGCGCCCGGTCATCGTCAAGAAGATCGTCATTCCGTACAAGTCGGACACGCCCACGAAGCAGATCGAGTTCACGACCTATCGCACGCACCGCGGCCCGATCGTGCGGAAGGCGGACGGCAAGTGGGTGAGCGTGCGCTTGATGGAAGAGCCGGTGAACGCGCTGATCCAGTCGTTCTCGCGCACCAAGGCGCGCACGCTCGCCGAATACAAGAAGGTGATGGACCTCCACACCAACTCGTCGAACAACACGCTGTATGCGAACGCCGACGGCGACATCGCCTACTTCCACTCGAATTTCATTCCGAAGCGCGATGACTCGTTCGACTGGACCAAGCCGGTCGACGGCAGCAACCCGAAGACGGAATGGAACGGCGTGCTCTCCTTCGACGAATCGCCGAACGTCGTCAATCCGAAGAACGGCTGGGTCTACAACACCAACAACTATCCGTTCTCGGCGGCGGGTCCCGGCAACAGCCCGAAGCAGAGCGCGTTTCCGAAATACGTCGACTCGGGCAGCGAGAACCCGCGCGGCGTGCATGCGATCAAGGTGTTGACCGGGAAGAAGGGCTTGACGATCGACACGTTGATCAAGGACGTCGCGTTCGACAGCTTCCAGCCGGAATTCGAAATCCTGATCCCGCAGCTGGTCAAGGCGCACGCGGCGACGCCGGCGTCGAATCCGCTGAAGGCGAAGACGGCCGATGCGATTGCGGTCCTCAAGGATTGGGATTACCGCTGGGGCGTCAGCTCGGTCCCGCAGAGCGTGGCGGTCTTCTACGGCGACAACCTGCGCTCGAGCGTGCAGGCCGAGGCGCGGAAGCAGAACATCCCGGTTGGTGAGTTCATGCGATCGAAGGTCACGTCGCAGCAGCGTCTCGAAGCGCTCGCCGCCGCCATCGACAAGCTCACGGCTGATTTCGGCAAGTGGCAGACGCCGTGGGGCGAGATCAACCGCTTCCAGCGCAACGACGGCGCCATCGTCCAGAAGTTCGACGACAGCAGGCCCAGCACGCCGGTGATGTTCCCGTCGGCGACCTACGGCTCACTCGCGTCGTTCGGCGCGCGCGCGTATCCCGGCACCAAGAAGTGGTACGGCACGAGCGGCAACAGCTTCGTCGCGGCCGTCGAGTTCGGTGATCGTGTGAAAGCCAAGGCGGTGACGGCGGGCGGTCTGAACAGCGTTCCCGGCTCGAAGCACTTCAACGATCAGGCCGAGCGCTACGCGACCGGCAACTTCCGCGATGTGTATTTCTATCGTGAGGACCTGAAAGGTCACACTGAGCGGGAATACAAACCGGGTCAATGAATCTGTTGACCTATTGATCTATTGATCTATTGATCTGTTGATCATGAAAGCCACCGGGACGTTCGACGTCAAGATCACGCCGCAAGGCAGCGACCTGTGGCCCGAGGGACCGAACCTCGGGCGCATGTCGCTCGACAGGCAGTATCACGGCGATCTCAACGCGGCGGCGAAGGGCGAAATGCTCACCGCCGCGGGCCTTGCCGTGAAAGAGTCCGCGTCGTACTCCGCGATCGAGCGGGTGAGCGGCACGCTGCATGGCAAGAAGGGCAGCTTCGCGCTGCAGCCACCGGCATCATGGATCGCGGCAAGCCAAGCCTGACGATCACCGTCGTCCCCGACTCGGCAACCGGCGAGCTCGCCGGCCTCACCGGGAAGATGGACGTCATCATCGAAGGCAAGCAGCACTCGTACACGTTCGACTACGAGATACGGAAGAGCTGAGCCTCTTCTGGCGTCTATTTCGCAACCCAATGCGAATTCTTTTCGCGCTTCTGTTCGTCACGTTCATCGCCACCAACTCGCCGGCGCAAGGCCTCGGCTACGTCGAGGGCGGACTCGCCGGCGTCCATGGATTCTTCGGCCAGTGGTTCGACTCAACGCATATCGGTGGCGGCGGTGAAGCGATCGTCGCCGATCGAATCGGCATCGGCGCCGAAGTCGGATTCTTCAACCGGCTGATCGTGCTCTCCCCGAACGCCACGGTGCATCTCGGCGGCGTTTCCAACGCGAAGTTTTCACCGTTCGTGACCGCTGGGTATTCGTGGATGGGCATCGGCGACGGCGAAGGCATGTTCAGTGCCTACAACGTCGGCGCCGGATTCAAATTACTGGGCGATTGATCGCGTCGCTTTCAGGATGGAGTTCCGCGATCACTTCCGTCCCGACGATCGCGGTCCGGCCAGTACTGGTCGGGGCGAGCGGGCGTTTCGTTAACAATAGCGACACTCTGGATCAGTGGTATCGAGCGGGTACGCATATTTCGCAACAATTATGGAGGACAGGGCTGCAGACCTACCGAATTGCTGAAAGTCAAGGACCAGCGTTGGACGTTCCCGTTGCTACGACGCTCCCGACTTTGATTGCGTTCAACCTTCTTGCCAACTAAACTGAACGCGCCAAATATCTATGACTCAGCGGGCGCTAAAATGGGATGACCGTCGGTTCGAGTTTGAGTCTTACCTGCGATCTTCCAATCTGAAGCCAGCGTATAAGAGTTCGCTTGGCGCTTTGTTCGCCATGAACTGCATGAAGGTATTGCCGCATATCCGCGATGAAGTGGTCGATTGTGTCTTTGCCGATCCGCCGTTCAATCTTGGCAAGGAGTACGGCAAGAATTCGAATGATGCAGTACCTGACGGCGAGTACGTTCGTTGGTGTAAATCATGGCTAGATGAGTGTGTTCGGGTCCTCAGACCTGGCGGCTCAATCTTCGTTTACAACCTGCCCAAGTGGAACGTCATATTAGGGGCACATTTGACAGTGCAGGGGATGGCATTCAGACACTGGATTGCCGTGGAGATTAGTTCTTCGTTGCCAATTTCCGGACGCCTTCATCCGAGCCACTATGGTTTGCTGTATTACACGAAAGGCAAGCCAAGAACCTTCCATCGAATTCGTACGCCGATCCTAACGTGCAGGCACTGTGGCGGCGAGTTGAAAGACTATGGTGGTCATCGTGGCGCCATGAATCCTAAAGGTGTCACCTTGAAGGACGTCTGGACAGACATTCCACCCGTAAGACACTGGAAGTTCAAATCGAAGAGTCGTCGCGCGAATGCTCTGTCGATTAACCCCCGCTTGATGGGTGCAACGCCGTGTTGACGGTGTGTAGAGCGACGACTGATGCTTCGCAAGGATCGCGTGATGCTAGCACGATAGGTCGATTGCCCATCTCGCGATCCGGCTAAACTCTTATCCCTGGATTTATTACTGGCCACCCCTGCCGAGGCGTCGGCCGTAGCCGCCGTCCGCATTGCCGCGGCCGATCGCCTGACGCGCGATTTCGGCGAGGGACACTGGTCCGCCCACACCAACGAAGCGGCGGTGCTGCGCGACATCAAGGTGTCGCGCGTGCTGGCGCTGCGCGATGGCGGCGAGATCATCGGCACGCTGGCGCTGCAGACCAGGAAGCCGTGGGCGATCGATCTGTCGTACTTCACGCCCTGCGCGAAAGCCCTCTATTTGATCAACATGGCGGTGCTGCCGGATCGCCAGCGCAAGGGAGCCGGTCGCGCGCTGCTGGTCGAGGCACTGGCGATGGCGCGATCGTTTCCCGCCGACGCGATTCGGCTCGACGCCTACGACTGCGCCGCCGGCGCGGGCGATTTCTATCGCAAGTGCGGATACCGTAATGTTGGCGGCAAGACGTATCGCGGCGTGCCGCTGTTGTACTTTGAGCAACTCACCCACCTTCGCCAAGGCTACGGTGGGCAGGCAGGAGCAGCCCAGTGATCGATCCGAAGCCCGTGACTCTCGAGCGCGACGGCATTCGCCTCGAGCCGTTATCGCCCGAGCATCACGACGGTCTCGTCGCCGCGGCAACAGATGGCGAGTTGTGGAAGCTGTGGTTTACATCGGTGCCGGAGCCGGGCACGGTCGCCAATTACATCCGTGATGCCGCGAAAGGGCAGAGCGACGGCCACATGCTGCCGTGGGCGGTCCGCGATCTGAAGACCAACACCATCGTCGGCAGCACGCGCTACCACGACATCGTCGCCGCGATCGATCGCGTCGAGATTGGCTACACCTGGTACGCACAACGCTGCCAGCGCACCAACGTCAACACCACCTGCAAGCTGCTCCTGCTCGAGCACGCCTTCGATAAGCTGGGATGCGCTGTTGTCGGCCTTCGCACCGACAACTTCAACTTCCGATCGCAGAAGGCGATCGAAGCACTCGGCGCGAAGAAAGATGGCGTCCTGAGGCGTCACCAGGCACGGCGCGATGGCACCGTGCGTGATTCCGTGATGTACTCGATCTTGAAGGAAGAATGGCGGGATGTTCGCCGCCACCTGGAACTGCGTTTAGAACGGAACAGCACCTAACTTGGAAGCTGTAACCCGGGACCCGTAACCTTTAATCGGCGTTGGGATCTTCCAGGTAGGTGTAACCCATCAACGCCTCTTCGTAAAAACGAAGCAGGCGTCCTGCCTGGGTGTCCTGCATGCGGCCGGCGTTGATCGCGGCTTCGACGTCCCTGCGCAGCTTGCCCATCAGATCCTCGGCGTCGAACTCGACGTACTCGAGCACCTGCTTGACGCTGTCGCCCTTGATGATGTGCTCGACGCGCGCGCCCTCGGTGTGGTCGATGCCGTTCTCGCCGAGCGAGATGTGCACCGCGTGCGTGTCGCCGAACAGGTTGTGCAGGTCGCCGAGAATTTCCTGGTACGCGCCGACCAGGAACACGCCGAGGTAATACGGCTCGCCGTTGAACTTGTGCAACATGATGGTCTTCTTCACGTCGCGGCGATCGATGAACTGATCGAGCTTGCCGTCGGAATCGCAGGTGATGTCGCTCAGCACCGCGTGATTGACCGGCCGCTCGTTGAGGCGGTGGATCGGCATCACCGGGAACAGCTGCTTGATCGCCCAGCTGTCCGGGATCGACTGGAACAGCGAGAAGTTGCAGAAATAGGTGTCCGAGAGCATCTCTTCGAGCGCCTGCAGCTCTTCAGGCACTTCCGACATGCCCTGGCAGAGCTTGTAGATCTTTTCGCAGATCGCGAAGTAGAGATTCTCGGCGTGTGAGCGCTGTTCGAGCGTCAGGTAGCCGCCGCTGAACAGGTTCATCGCCATGTCCAGTGCCTGCTGCGCGTCGTGATACGTCTCGAGGGCGTTGCGCTGCGTGACGTTCTTGTAGGCCTCGATCAGGTCGACCAGCGGCTGCTCGAATTCCTCTTTGACCTCGAGCGGAATCTTCTCTTCGCCGAAGCCGAGCGTGCCGAGCACGTTGAACACCAGCATGCTGTGATACGCGGAGATGGCGCGGCCGCTCTCCGACACGATCGTCGGATGCTTGACGCCGACTTCGTCGCACACCGTCTGGATGTGATAGACGACGTCGTTGGCGTACTCCTGCAGCGTGTAGTTCATCGACGATTCGAAGTTGGTCTGCGAACCGTCGTAATCGACGCCGAGCCCGCCGCCAACGTCCATGTACTGCAGGCCGGCGCCCTGCTTGGCGAGCTCGCAGTAAACGCGGGCCGCTTCGTTCAGCGCGCCCTTGATGATGCGGATGTGCGTGATCTGGCTGCCGAGATGGAAGTGGAGCAGCTTGAGGCAGTCCTCCATGCCGCGCTTCTTCAGTTCCTCGAAGCCGCGCAGGATTTCCGTGACGGTCAGGCCGAACTTCGAGCGGAAGCCGCCGGACGACTGCCAGCGTCCCGAGCCGCGCGCGGCGAGCTTGACGCGCATGCCGATGTTCGGGCGCACGCCGACCTTCTCGGCGTACTCGAGCACCAGCTCGAGCTCGGTGTACTTCTCGACGACGGGGATGATCTGGCGGCCCATCTTCTGCGCCAGCATCGCCATCTCGATGAATTCGAAATCCTTGAACCCGTTGCAGATGATCGGCGTGTCGTTGGTGGCCATTGCCGACACGGCGAGCAGCTCCGGCTTGCTGCCGGCCTCGAGCCCGAAGCCGTACTGCGCGCCGAAGTTCAGCACTTCTTCGACCACCTGCCGCTGCTGGTTGACCTTGATCGGATAGACGCAGCAGTACTTGCCCTGGTACTGGTTCTGGTTGATCGCGTTCTGGAACGCCCCATGGATCTCGCCGAGGCGGTGCTTCAGGATGTCGGTGAAGCGAATCAGGATCGGCACCGCGAGGCCGCGGAGCTGCAGGCGATCGACCAGGCGTTTGAGGTCCACGCTCCTGGCCGGCTCCTTGGTGGGATGGACCTGCAGGTGGCCCTGCTCGTTGACGGAGAAGTAGCCTTGTCCCCAGCGTGGCACGTCATACAACTCGGCGGCCTCGGTGGCCGACCAGGGTGACGTGCCGGGACTTGCTCCGGTCATCAGGCGTCCGCCTGCCAGTGTGCTCATCTCTTAGTTAGAAGAATACAAGATGCTCGTTCATTTTTTTCGGATGAATCGAGAAAAAATGTAGCCTGTGGCGATGGCAACCCAGGTTCCGGCGATCAAGGTCTTGCTGCTGCCGAAAGACAACGCGCTCGGCACCATCTTCGGCGGCGCCATCCCCTCGCACATCGACCTGGCGTCGGCGGTCGAAGCGCGCAAGGTGACGGAGGCGGAAGTGGTGCTCGTCGCCGTCGGGCCTGACGAAGCGCCGGTACCAATTCGTCCTTAGGCACCCAGGCACCGAGGCACCCAGGCACCTGAATGATTGCAGTCTTCGCTCCCGGATCGGTTTCTAACGTCGCGTGCGGCTTCGACATCATGGGGTTTGCACTCGAAGAACCCGGCGATGTGGTGGTTGCGGCGCCTCAGGACGATCCCGGTGTGTCGATTGCCGCGATCCACGGCGACGACGGCCGGTTGACGACGGATCCGCTGAAGAACACCGCGTCGGCGGCGGTGCTCGCGCTGCTCGAGCGGCTCGAGACGACTCGCGGGGTCGCGTTGACGATTCACAAGGGCCTGCCGCTCGCGAGCGGCATCGGCAGCAGCGGCGCCAGCGCCGTCGCCGCGGTGGTGGCCGCCAACGAGCTGCTCGGCCGGCCGGCGCCGATGTCCATGCTGCTCGAGTGCGCGATGGCTGGAGAGTTTGCGGGCTGCGGCTCCGTCCATCCCGACAACGTCACGCCGTCGTTACATGGCGGCTTCATCCTCGCCCGCAGCGCGCAGCCGCCCGACATTGTCCGCCTGCCCGTGCCCGAAGGCCTGGCGTGCGCGGTTTTGCACCCGAAGATGGAAGTGGAGACCGGCGCCGCGCGGACGCTGCTCGGCAATCAGGTGGCGCTGAAGGATGCGACCAGGCAGTGGGCCAACGTCGGCGGCCTCGTCGCGGCGCTCTACACCTCTGATCTCGGGCTGCTGTCGCGATCGCTGGTCGACTCGATCGCGGAACCGAAGCGCGCCTCGCTCGTGCCCGGATTCTTCGACGTGAAGTCCGCCGCGATCGCCGCCGGCGCACTCGGCGCGAGCTTGTCCGGCTCCGGTCCGTCGATCTTCGCGCTCGCGCCATCACTCGAGATCGCCCGCGCCGCGGGTGACGCAATGCGAACCGCCTTCGCGCGCGCGAGCAACGTCGGCGCCGATCTCTGGGTGTGCCCTGTAGGTCGCAGCGGCGCGCGTGTCATAAGCAGCCACAGATGACACAGATTTCACAGATTAGAGCTCGCCCCGCGGCGCCGGTCGAAGACCGGCGCGCGCGTCGAACCGCCGACGATCGAAAATCAAGAGAGCATTCGTGACCCGGCGGGCTCTCTTGATTTCGATCGTCGGCGGTTCGACCGGCGGCCTTCGGCCGCCCGCGGGGCGAGCGCATTTGGTGAGCGCGCCGTCTTTAATCTGTGTAATCTGTGTAATCTGTGGATCCCAAATGATCTGCGTCAGCACGCGCGGGAAGGCGCCGGCGGTTTCACTCAAGGACGCCGTCCTCGCCGGGCTCGCGCCCGATGGCGGACTCTACGTGCCGCAGACGATTCCACGAAAGCCAGCGTCGTGGTGGTCGGCGCTGCGCGGCAAGTCGTTTCACGACATCGCCATCGCGATCGCGCTCGAGCTGGCCGGCGATGAATTCGATCACGCCACGATCACCAATCTCGTCCGCGAAGCGATCAACTTCCCGGTCCGCATCGTCGAGCTGGAAAAAGGCCTCGCTGTGCTCGAGTTGTTTCACGGCCCGACGTTCGCCTTCAAGGATTTTGGCGCGCGTACGCTAGCCCGCCTGCTTGCCCTGAGCGAGCGTGGCGCCGCTGCCAGCGGCGGCACGCGAGTCGAAGGGATCACGATCCTCGTGGCGACGTCGGGCGATACGGGCAGCGCGGTCGCGAACGCGTTTTTCGGCGTCGACGGCACGCGCGTCGTCGTGTTGTATCCGGAGGGTAAGGTCAGCGACGTCCAGGAAGCGCAGTTCACCACGCTCGGCGGCAACGTGGCCGCCGTTGCAGTCGCCGGAACATTCGATGACTGCCAGCGTCTCGCGAAGGAAGCCTTCGCCGATCCAGCGCTGCAATCGCGCGTGAAGCTGACGTCCGCGAACTCGATCAGCCTCGGCCGGCTGCTGCCGCAAATGTTCTATTACGCGTACGCGTCGCTGCAGTCCTCCGCGGACCGGCAGTTGACGATTTCAGTCCCGTCGGGCAACTTCGGCAATCTCGTCGCCGGCGTGATGGCGTGGAAGATGGGCGCCGAGATTCAATGCTTCCGCGCCCCGACTACCATCAACGACACGGTGCCACGCTACTTCGAGTCCGGCCGCGTCGAGCCAAGGCCGTCGATGCAGACCCTTGCAAATGCGATGGACGTCGGCAATCCGAGCAACCTCGAGCGGCTGCAGTGGCTGTTCGGCGGCGATCTGGCGGCCATGAAAGCCGTGATCACGACAATGCCGTTCAACGATGACGATGTGCGCAGGGCGATCGCGACGCTGTTCGAGAAATACGGATACGTGGCCGATCCGCACACCGCGATCGGTTATCTCGGCGTGCCGCAGAAGCGGACCGGTTTGACGTTGTTCCTGGCCACCGCACACCCTGCAAAGTTTCGAGAAGTCGTGCAGCCCGTGATCAAAAGGGACGTCCCGCTGCCTGATGCGTTGGCCGAAACGATTGCACGCAAGAAACACGTGCAACGCATCAGCCCGCGGCTTGCTGAGCTATCGAAGTTGTTATGATCGAGGCATGTCGTCGCCAGCCGCGCCCGCGGCATCGCTAGTTCCGGCCCGCGAGTCGCTCGATCAGAAATATACGTGGGATCTCACGTCGATCTTTGCCAGCTGGGATGCTTGGGAGCAGGCGTTCACCGAGCTCGACCGCGGCATCGAGGCCTATAAGAAATACGAGGGCACGCTGGCGCAGGGCGGCGAGCGGCTGTTGAGCGCGCTCACCGATCGCGACCAGCTCGGACAGCTGAGTTACAAGGTCTGGTATTACCCGTCACTGCAGTACGACGAGGATCAGCGCAACAACACCATCAACGCGCGCCGGCAGCGCGTGCAGTTGCTGATCGCCAAGTGGCAGCAGGCGGTGTCGTGGTTCCAGCCCGAATTGCTGAAGTTGCCTCTGGCAACGGTGCGGCAGTGGATGGACTCGACGCCCGGGCTCGCGACGTATCGCTTTGCGATCGAAGAAGTGTTCCGGCTTCAGGAACACGTCCTCAACGAGCAGGGTGAGCGGCTGTTGTCGCTGACCGAGCGGCTCGGCAGCGTGCCGAAGGACTCATACGCGGCGCTGTCGACCGCGGATGCGCGCTTCCCGACCATCGCGCTCTCCACGGGCGAGACGACGCAGGTCAGCTACGGACAGTATCGAAAATTGCTGGCAACGTGCCGATCGCAGGACGATCGCCGCAAGGCGTACGAAGCGCTTTACGACACCTACACCGCGAGCCTCAATACCTACGCCGCGATCTACAACGGCGTGATGCACGGCGACTGGTTCGAAGCGCGCGCCCGCGGCTACAAGACCACGCTCGATGCGGCGCTCTTCGGCAACGCCATCCCGACGAGCGTCGTCGAGAACCTGATCCGCGAGACCAAGAACGGCGTCGGCCCGTTTCGCCGGTATCACAAGCTGCGAAAGCGCGTCCTGAAGCTGCACGACTATTACGTGTTCGATGCGTTCGTGCCGCTCGTGGAGCACGACGTCAAGTACGCGTACGACGATGTGCTCGATTGGATCGTCGAGTCGGTGGCGCCGCTCGGGCCGGAGTATCAGGCGAGAGTGCGGCGGGCATTTGCCGAGCGGTGGATCGACGTCTACGAGAACCAGGGCAAGCGAAGCGGCGCGTACTCCGCGCCGGTGTACGGCGGCAATCCGTACATGCTGATGAACTACAACGACACGCTCGACGCGGTGTTCACGCTGTCGCACGAGCTCGGCCACTCGATGCACACGATGCTGTCGCACGAGACGCAGCCCTTCGTCTATGCCGGCTACACGATCTTCGTTGCGGAAGTCCCGTCGACGCTGAACGAAGCGCTGTTGCTGGACTTCATGCTCGCCCGCGCCAAATCGAAGGAAGAGCGGGTCGTCCTGTTGCAGCACGCCATCGACAACATTGTCGGCACCTTCTACAACCAGGTGCTGTTCGCGGACTTCGAGCTCGAGGCGCATCGCCTGGTGGAGAAGGATCAGCCGATCACGTCGGAGACGCTGAGCGGGATTTACTCCAAGCTGCTTGGCGAGTACTGGGGTGATGCGTTATCGCCCGATCAGCGGGCGCAGCACACCTGGGCGCGCATTCCGCATTTCTTCCAGTCGCCCTACTACGTCTATCAATACGCGACCTGCTTCGCGTCGACCGCGAAGCTGATGGAAGAGATCGGCGAGAAGGACGCGGCCAGCCACAAGGCCGCGGTCGATCGCTATCTGACGCTGCTGAAGTCGGGCGGCTCCGACCATCCGATGACTTTGTTGCAGAAGGCCGGCGTCGATCTCAGCAAGCCCGAGACCGTCAGGGCCGTGTCGTCACAGCTCGACGGTCTCGTCGACAAATTGGAACGCGAGTTGGAGTGACGCGGTCCGCCTAGAGGCGGACCCTCACAGGATTGAGCGCGGGCCCCCAACGGATTATTGTGAGGGTCCGGCTTTAGCCGGACCAATTTGATCTAGTCGATTCGCAGTGCAGCGAGTGGATCGATCCGCATCGCCTTCCTCGCCGGCACCAGCGCCGCCAGCGCCGCGATCGCGATCAGCACCAGCGGCACGCTGACGAACGTCATCGGATCGAACGACTGCACGCCATATAACTGGCTATCGAGCAGCGGTGCCAGCGGCAGCGCGAGCGCGAGGCCGATCGCCACACCGATGCCGGCCAGCTTCGCGGCCTGGCCGACGATCATCGTCAACAGCTGCGACGGCTCGGCACCGAGCGCGAGACGGACGCCGACTTCACGCGTGCGCTCGCTGACGATCAACGACATCACGCCGTAGACGCCGATGGCGGCGAGCCCAAGCGCGAGCGCGCCGAAGGCGCCGACGATCAGCAGGATGAAGCGCCGCGTCGACACCGACTCGGATCGCAGCGTCGACATGGTGCGCATCTCGTAGATCGGCAGGTTCTTGTCGATCTGCCGCGCCTCGGCACGAACCGTCTCGGCGAGCATCGCCGGGTCGCCGGTGGTCCGCAGCACGATGAAGGGTGATACCGGCGGGCCCTGCTGATAGGTGATGTAGAGCTCGGGCTGCGGCACCTCTTCGAGGCCGCCATGACGAATGTCCCCAATCACGCCGATGATCGTCGTCCACGGCCCGCTCGGGTTCGGTCCCATGCGCACGTGCTGGCCGATCGGATCCTGGTTTGCCCACAGCTTGCGCGCCATGGCTTCGTTGATCACGGCGACCGGCGCCGCCGTCGGCGAGTCGTTCTGATCGAAGAGGCGGCCGGCCTTCAGCGGAATCCCCATCGTTTCGAAGTAGTTGTGCATCGCGCGCCGGAACTGCACTTCCGGCTGTTCCGCGGCTGGCACCGGGCGTCCTTCGATCTGAACCGACGTCGACACTGATGTGCTGCCGAGCGGCACACGGGTCGTACCGCCGACCGAGACGACACCGGGCAGCGCTTCCATTCGCTGGAAAAAATCGCGGTAGAAGGCGAGCCGATCGTTGGTGCTCGTCAACCGCTGCGGGATGTTCATCTGCCACGTGAGCAGCTGCGAGGTTTCGAATCCCGGATTGACGTTCGTCACCGACACAAAGCTGCGCAGCAGCAAACCGGCGCCGGTGGTGATCGCCACCGCGAGCGCGACTTCGGCGACGACGAGCGAGGCGCGTGCGCGGCGACGGAGCGCACCCCCGACGGTCCCGCGGCTGGCATCCTGCAAGCTCGCCTGCGGATTCACGCTCGCCGAGCTCAATGCCGGCAGGATGCCGACGAGAATGCCCGTCGCCATCGTCGTCACACCGGCAGCCAGCAGCACGCGCCAGTCGATCGAGACTTCGTTGATCCGCGGAATATCCGACGGCGCGAGCGCGACCAGGCCCTGCACCGTCCACCACATCACCGCCATGCCGACAATGCCGCCCGCCAAGGCAAAGAGGATGCTTTCAGTCAGCAGCTGCCGCACGATCCGGGAGCGGGCGGCACCCAGGGCGGCGCGCGTCGCGAGCTCCTTTTCGCGCGCGATGCTGCGCGCGAGCAGCAGGTTGGCGACGTTGACCGACGCCATCACCAGCACGAAGCCGATGCCGGCCAGCAGGATCATCAGCGCCGGACGAATCGTGCCGACGGACTGATCGATCGACGGCACGACGGTCGCGCTCCATCCCTTGTTGGTGGTGGGATAGCTCTGTTCGAGCTGCGCGGCGATCGTCTTGATGTCCGCTTCGGCCTGTTGCGCCGACACGCCCTTCTTCAACCGCCCGACCGCGCCCCACCAGTGCACGTTGCGGACGATCTGTCCTTGCGCGGTCAGCATGCGGTTCGCGGCCGCGCCGGGTCCGGAAAAGGTGATCGGCAGCCACAGGTCGATACCGGTGACGCGCGTGAACCCGCTCGGGCCGAGCATGCCGGGATACGGGAAGACGAAGTCGGGCGGCATCACGCCGATCACTTGAAACGGCGTGCCCTGCAGCGTGAGGGTCTTGCCGATGATGTTGGGATCCGCTCCCCATCGCCGCCTCCAGTAGCCGTCGCTCATGATCGCCACTGGTGCGTTCTCGTTGACGGTGAACGTACGTCCGTATGCCGCCGGCCGGCCGAGCAGCTGGAACAGGTTGCTGGTGACGAAATTCGAATAGGCGATCTCGCTGCCGCTTTCGGTGGCGAGTTGCGTCGGCGTAACGAACGTGAAGTAGCCCTCGAGCCCGTCGAGGGTGGTGTTCATCTTCTGGAAGTCGAGGAAGTTTGCCGGCGATACCGGATTGCGCGGCAGGTTCTCCTTGGTGTTGAAGCTCCAGAGGTTCACCAGCTGCGCGTCGTCGCGATAGGGCAGCGATCGCACGAGCACGCCGTTGACGACGGCGAAGATGGCGGTGGTGGCGCCGATACCAAGCGCGAGCGCCAGCACGGTGAGCGTGCTGAAGACCGGCGTCTTGATCGCGAGCCGCAGCGTGTGCCGGATGTCGGCGCGCAACATGTCGCAGAACATAAAGTGCCTGCTTGTCGGTTCGTACAGATGTGGGGTTGAATTCGGATAGAACGACCAGCGCACAATCGCAGACCAGCGTTCCTTGAAGCCATTGATTACGTGGGTGCCTAAAGTGCCTAAGGTGCCTGAGTGCCGAAGGTGAAACGCATCGCGCATCTCGCCCCCGAAGCGGCGGCGGAACGCTCTCGGGTACGAGAGCAGCGCGAGAGAGAAGAGGAAATCCCTCACGCGCGGCTGCCTTTCAACAGGCGGCGGGTGCGGGCCGCCGCCAGTTGTCCCTCGAGCCGTCCCACCTCCGCGCGCGCGACGGCGACGCCGCGCGTAGTCAGCCGGTAATATCGCCGGCGCTCGTCGCCGCTGGACGGATCGGGCGACTCGCGCAGCTCGTCAATCAAATCGCTTTCGAGCAGCCGGGCCAGCGCGCGATACAACGTGCCCGCGTGCAGCGAGACCGCTCCACCGGAGCGGGTCTCGACTTCCTGGAGGATCGAATAGCCGTGGCGCTCGCCGTCGGCCAGCGCCAGGAGGATCTCGAAGGCGACCGGCGTCAGCGGCAGGAAGGATTCAGGCCTGAACTTGTCCATATGCGTACGCACACCGTAGCGCGACAGCGCATAGGTGTGTGCCCAGCGACTATACGCTCAACGCACATAGACGCTCCAGCTCTAAAAAAGGTTGGCAGGGCTATTCCTCGTCCGCGGGAGCGCCGCCGCCGCCGGCCTTGGCGACGTCTTCCTGTTTCACCTTTTCGGTGTTGAACTTCTTGGCCGACCCGGTCAGCTTGTCGATCACCTCGTCGAAATCGAATTCGGTGGCCTTCGAGAACCGGATGTAGTTGATACGCGCGACGACGAACGCCTTGAGGTATGGACTCGTCAGGCCCTTGGCCTTCAGTGCGTCCACGACTTTGCCCACTGCCTCATCGAGCGCAAGCACCTTGTTGCCGCGCCGCTCGCGTTCCTTCAGCGCTTTGGCCATCGGCTCGTCGAGGAAATCGTCGATCCGCCGCAGCACCGAGGTATAGGCGCCTCCGCTCAGGCTCTTCTTCTGATCATACGCGGCGCCGAGTGTCAGGAACTGCGCCTGCTCGAACTCAAAGGCGTAATCAGTCTCCTGTCCCTGTTTACGCCCCGCCAGGGCCCGCGCCATGCGGATCGTCTCGAGCGATTTCTCTTTGACGTTGTGGGCTTTCTCGGTGTTGAGCGCGAGGATTTTGAACGCGACTTCAGGATCGGGCACGAGCAGCGCGATGATGCTCTTCGCGCCAAGCTTTTTCATCGCCTGCAGGCGATGGTTGCCGTTCGGCGTCCAATAGCCATTGTCCTGCCGAATCAGCACGAGCGGATCGAGAAAGCGGCCGACCTTCTCGATGACCGTCATCAGTTTCTTGATGTGCGTTTCGGAAGGATCGCGCTGGTACGGCGTCGGCTCGACCTTGTCGATCGGCAGAGAAACGACCAGCACCGGCGTACCGCCGAACGGGTCCCGGTAAGACCCCAGGACCGCCCCGCCGTCCTCTTCAACCGCGGCCGTTAATTCGCGGATCGAGCCGGCATCGACGTTCCGGGTTTCCGAAACTGAGAGGCCGATCGACCCTGCAGCCGCCTTTTTCCGCCGGGGAGCGCGCTTTTTCGCCTTAGCCATCCGAGAAGGATATCCCGGGTTCCAACCATGTCGGCGGGTGGCTACATCCAAAGAGCATGTCGAAACGAGCCTTGGCGACCATCGCCCTGAGCCTGGCGCTGCTCGGGCCCGCGGCGGCCCAGCGTCCGTCCCGCTACGAAGTGATGGATGACACCACTGTGACCCGCACGCTGAACTTCGCCGCCGGTGGCGGCAGGTCCCTGGACGTGCGGAACATCAACGGTTTCATCCGCGCCGAGGCGACCAACGACACCGGCGTGCAGATGAGCATCCACAAGGTCATTCGCGCCGAAACGCGCGATGACCTGGCGGAGGCGGAGCGCGACGTGCGGCTCGATTTCAAGGAAGGCGCGGCGCGCGTTGAAGCGGTGGTGACCGATCGCCGCGGACAGGTGTGCGGGGAGCCGTGGCGTAACGATGAGGAGCGGTGGGAGCACGTCCATTACGACGTGAAGTACGACTTCACGATCCGCGTGCCGCGCACTGCGGCGATCCGGCTGTGCACGATCAACGGCGGCGACGTGATCGTCAACGGCACGCAGGGCGACTTCGACGTCACCAACGTCAACGGCCTGATCGAAATGAACAAGGTCGCCGGCTCCGGCCGCGCGCACACGGTCAACGGTCCTGTCACGGTGTCCTTCACCGCGAATCCGAAACAGCCCTCGTCCTTCAAGAGCGTCAACGGCAATGTCGAGGTGTCGTTCCTCGACGGCCTGGCCGCCGAATTTGCGATGAAGACGTTCAACGGCGGGCTGTTCACCGACTTCGACGTGCAGTCGCTTCCGGGCAAGGTGTCGGCCGCTGGTGAGCGACGCAACGGCAGGTTCGTGTATCGCGCCAACGAGTTTACGCGCGTCCGCGTCGGCAGCGGCGGACCGGAGATTACTTTTGAAACGCTGAACGGCAATGTTCGCGCCCGTCGCGGCGCAGGGAGATAGGTCGATGAAGCTTCGTCACATGATGTGGGTTACGGTGCTGGCCGCGGCCTTGATCGCCCCGGCCGCCGCGCAACAGCAGAACGCGGTGGATCAGGTCACGGTGCCGCTGACCGACGCATCGCGACCGGGCCTGGTCGACGTATCGCTCGTGCAGGGCAGCATCACCGTGCGCGGGACCAATCGCCGGGACGTGCTCGTGACGGCGCGGCCCGACACGGATGACGATCGGCCGCGTCGCCGGCGGTTTGATGCGGACACGGACGGCCTGCGCCGCATCCCGCAGACGGCGGGGTTCCGGATCACCGAGGAAGCAAATCGCGTCAAGGTGTCGGCTGACAGTCCGAATCGCCGCGTGACGTTCGAGATCGAAGTGCCGTCGCGCACGAATCTCAAGCTGTCCACGGTCAACGACGGCGAGATTCTCGTCGAGAACATCGAAGGCGAATTGACGATCAGCAACACCAACGGCGGCATCACGATGAACAACGTGTCGGGCTCGGTGATGGCCGGCACCACCAACGGCAACGTGCGCGCGTCGATGGCGCGCGTCACCGCGCAGAAGGAGATGGCGTTCACGTCGTTGAACGGCACCGTCGATGTGACGCTGCCGCCGACCACGAAGGCCAATCTGCGGCTGCGCAGCGACAATGGTGATGTCTATTCGGATTTCGACGTGCAGCTGCAGCCGGCGGCGGCCACGGTGACGGAGAACAGGACGACGAACGGGCGCTATCGCATCAGCCGTAACCGCGCGATCGTCGGCGCGATCAACGGCGGCGGCCCCGAGTTCGAGCTGCGGACCTTCAACAGCAACGTCTACGTGCGCAAAGGCCGGTAGCAGAGGCGGGTCGTTCGACCCGCCTGCGCTTACTGTGCGATTGCGTAAAGGTGCTTGTAGCCGCGCAGGAAGATCTCGTTATCCACCAGCGCCATCGACGCATCGAAGCCATCGTCGAGCGTATTTTCCGCGAGCACCTTATACCTCGGGCCGTGCTCGATCACCGTCGTCACGCCGTCGCGGCTCGTGATGTAAACGCGTCCGTCGGCGCCGACCGGTGAGCTGAATACTTCGCCGGGCGCCTTCGTGATGCGCTGCACCTGGTAGTGCGGCTTGCCGCTAGCCGCGTCGAACGCCGACAGCAGTCCGTTGTTGGTCTTCAGGAAATAGAGGATGTTGTCGTAGAGCAGCGGCGACGGCACGTACGGCGTGTCGCGATCGAGCGACCAGGCGATCGCGCCGGTGCTGGCGATATCGCCCTTGGCCTCGGCCAGCTTGATCGCCTTCAGGTTGTTGCCGCGAAAGCCGCTCATGATGAACACCATGCCGTTGCCAGAGACCGGCGACGGGATCACGTTCATCGTCGTGCCCGGACCCTCCCAGATCACCTTGCCGGTGGCGAGATCGTAGCTGCGCACGCGATCCATCGCGTTGACGATCACCTGCTGCCGCCCCTCGTGCGTCACGACCAGCGGCGTCGCCCACGTATCCATTTCGGGATGATCGACGCGCCACAGCTCCTTGCCGGTGCGCTTGTCGAGCGCGATCACGTAGGAGGGCTGATTGAGATGGTCCCAGACGACGATCAGCGTGTTGCCGAACAACACCGGCGTTGATCCTTCGCCGAACTGGTTGCGCATCTTCTTGTCGCCGAAGTCCGCCTGCCAGATCAGCTTGCCGTTCATGTCGTAGGTGTAGAGACCGCGCGACTCGAAGTACGCGATCACGTGCTCGCCGTCGGTGATCGCCGAGCTCGACGCCCACGTGCCGTTGTCGCCGTGCGCCGCTTCGTGCGGCTCCTCCTCGCGCGCGGTGTGCTCCCAGACGGTCTTGCCGGTCTTGCGATCGAGCGCGAGGACCTTGAACTGATGCAGGCCGCGCTTCGGCAGCGCGCCGCGCGGCGAATGCTGCGCCGCGGCTTCGACGCCGACCGGGATCGCGGTAAGTAGGTAGACGCGGTCGCCGTAAACAATCGGCGACGACGACCCGCGGCCGGGAATCTCGACCTTCCACTTGATGTTTTTCGTCTCGCTCCACTCGATCGGCGGCCTGGCGGTGCGCGACACTCCGGTCATATCCGGCCCGCGCCACTGCGCCCAGTTCTTCGGGTCGCTGACGGCGGCGTGCAGGGAAACGGTCCAAACGAGCAGGGCAGCGAGAGCGAGACGAATCCGCATGCGGCAGATACTGCCACTTCCACGCACTTGCTTACACTTCGGGGCGTCATGGGTGCTTTGCACCCATGACGCCCCGCCCGATTGGTGCAAAGCACCAATGGTGACTAGTTGCATCAATCCGGATAAACGGATATAGTCTCTGAGTCCCGTGACTGCCGCACCCATCCTCGACCACATGGCCGCGCTGGCCGATCCGACCCGTTGCCGGATGCTCCTGCCGCTCGAGCGGCATGAGCTGACCGTCAACGAGATCTGCTCGGTCCTGCAGCTGCCGCAGTCGACCGTCAGCCGCCACCTCAAGACCCTGGCGGACGACGGGTGGGTCTCGTCGCGGCGCGACGGCACCAGCCGCTTTTACGGCATGGTCATGTCGGATCTCGATCCGGGCGCGCAGCGGCTCTGGCCGCTGATCCGCGAGCAGATCGCCGGCACCAACGGGGCGGAACAGGACGAGCGCCGCCTCAAGAGCGTGCTCTCGAAGCGGCGATCGAAATCCGAAGAGTTTTTCGCGTCGGCGTCGGGCCAGTGGGATCACCTCCGCACCGAGCTCTTCGGCGATCGCTTTCATCTCCACGCGATGCTGTCGCTGATCGATCCGTCGCTGACCGTCGGCGACCTCGGCTGCGGCACCGGACAAGTCAGCGAACTGATCGCGCCGCACGTCGCGAAGGTGGTGGCGGTCGACGGATCGACCGACATGGTCCAGGCGGCGCGCAAGCGCCTGAAGGGTCTGCATCAGGTTGAAATCCGGCGCGGCGACATGGAAGGATTGCCGATCGACGACGGCACGCTCGACGTGGCGATCGTCGCGCTGGTCCTGCATCACGTGCCCGAGCCGGCGCGCGCGCTGGCGGAAGTCAATCGCGTCCTGAAGTGCGGCGGGCGCGCGTTGATCGTGGACATGCTGCCGCACGATCGCGTCGAGTACCAGCAGCAGATGGGCCACGTATGGTTGGGTTTCTCCGAAAAGACCATCAAGAAGTATCTGGAGACGGCCGGCTTTGAAGGAACTTCGATCGCAGCTTTGCCGGCCGATGACAGTGCGAAAGGCCCAAGTCTTTTCGTCGCTACCGCTCGGAAGTTTAAAGTTTAAGGTTTCAAGTTTACAGGGAGAGAAGAATGGCAACCGCAGTGAATGAAGCCCACGCGTTCGAACTGTCGAAGAAGGCCGGACGCGAACCCTACAAGGTCAAGGACCTCAGCCTCGCCGAATTCGGGCGCAACGAGATCCGCCTCGCCGAGCATGAAATGCCCGGCCTGATGGCGCTGCGCGCGCGCTACGCGGGCAAGCAGCCGCTCGCCGGCGCGAAGATCATGGGCTCGCTGCACATGACCGTGCAGACGGCGGTGTTGATCGAGACGCTGACGTCGCTCGGCGCCGACGTGCGCTGGGTCAGCTGCAACATTTTCTCGACGCAGGATCACGCCGCGGCGGCGGTGGTGGTCGGCCGTCCGGAGACCGGCGGCACCGTGCAGAACCCGAAGGGCACGCCGGTGTTCGCGTGGAAGGGCGAGACGCTGCCGGAATACTGGTGGTGCACGGTGGAAGCGCTGCTGTGGCCCGATGGCAGCGGCCCGACGCTGATCGTGGACGACGGCGGCGACGCGACGCTGTTCGTGCACAAGGCGTTCGAGTACGAGAAGGCGGGGAAGATCCCGGCGTTCAACGCCGCCAGCGATCCCGAAGAGTGGGGCGTCATTCTCGAGACGCTGACGAAAGAGCTGAAGAACCGTCCGGGCGTGTGGTCGAAGATCGCCAGGGGCATCAAGGGCGTCAGCGAAGAAACGACCACGGGCGTACATCGGCTGTATGAAATGACCGCCGCGAACACGCTGCTGTTCCCGGCGATCAACGTCAACGACTCGGCGACCAAGAGCAAGTTCGACAACCTCTACGGCTGCCGCCACTCGCTGATCGACGGCCTCAACCGCGCCAGCGACGTGATGCTGTCGGCGAAGGTCGCGGTGGTGTTCGGCTACGGCGACGTCGGCAAGGGCTGCGCCCAGTCGCTCAAGGGCCAGGGCTGCCGCGTCATCGTCACCGAGATCGATCCGATCTGCGCGCTGCAGGCGGCGATGGAAGGCTACCAGGTGACGACGGTCGACGATGTGATCGAGACCGCGGACATCTTCATCACCGCGACGGGCAACAAGAACATCATCACCGTCGACATGATGAAGCGGATGAAGGACAAAGCGATCATCGGCAACATCGGCCACTTCGACAACGAGATCGACATGGCCGGCCTGGCCAAGAGCGGTGCCAGGCGCGTGCAGGTCAAGCCGCAGTACGACGAGTGGGTGTTCAACACCGGCAAGGGCGAGAAGAGCATCCTCGTGCTCGCCGAAGGACGCCTCCTGAATCTCGGCTGCGCGACCGGCCACCCGTCGTTCGTGATGTCCTCGTCGTTCACCAACCAGACGCTGGCGCAACTCGATCTGCACTTCAGCACCACGGGCCAGCCGACGTTGTCGGGCACCAACTACGACGCGAACCGCGTTTACATCCTGCCGAAGAAGCTGGACGAAGAAGTGGCGCGCTTGCACCTCGGCAAGCTCGGCGTGAAGCTGACGACCCTCTCGAAGGAGCAGGCGGAGTACATCGGCGTGCCGGTCGAGGGGCCGTATAAGTCGGCTCACTATCGTTACTGACGCAGACGCGGCACGGAGAAGTACGGAGGCACGGAGGGGCGCAGAGAGCCAGCTGGCTTTGCGCCCCTTTTTGTTTGCCGTAAACTTTCCCGAGGTCGACGCGTGGTGACGGGTTGGAGGGCGGACGAATGTCAATCCCGGAAGACGATCTCGATTGGCGACGAATCGACGTCACAGCTTTGATCACGGACGCGGGTATTGCGACTGTCCGCCTGCAGGATCTTGACGCGTGCCGGGCATGGCTGGTTTCTGAATCGTACTCGGTCGACCGCCTTGACCTGGCCGTCGACAACGCCGGAATTCGACGACAGCTCGATGCGCTCTTTCGTTGGGAAGAGCAGTTCGGCTATCGATTGGTCGACCACGGTCCCGCTTTGCCGGCGCTCGATGCACTGCGCGATGGTTTCGATTTCGAAATAGCGCCAGGCGGCCGCCATGTTCTCGAACTTCACGGCGCCGATGCCTTTTGGCG
This sequence comes from Cyanobacteriota bacterium, assembly GCA_019752015.1. GTDB lineage: Bacteria > Acidobacteriota > Vicinamibacteria > Vicinamibacterales > UBA2999 > 12-FULL-67-14b. The sequence goes on from JAIEMQ010000041.1 coordinate 78,766, forward strand.
CTCGCATCCTGAGTGGTTCGCGATCTTCATGTCGATTGTCTGCGAACATTCTCGACTGCACCTCTTCTTCGGCCGACGATTTTTCCCGCTACTGCCGTTGCGAGACGGGTCGAAACTAACCGGAGCCACACTAGGTGAGGATGGCATTCCGCACGTTGGATGGCAGCCGATTAAGGGCAGCTGACGAGGAATCTGCAAACCGCGGTCGACTGGTTTAGACTCCTCGCAACGATGGCCACCACCGACGCCACCAATCCCTACGCGCCGCCGAAGACGAGAGTCGTCGATCACGAGCCGAATGAGCATGGCCTGAAACACCGCGGCGTGGTCGTGATGATCATTTTCGCGATCATCTCCTTCGGCATCTATTACCTGGTGTGGTGGTTCCGGCGCCGGCCCGGATTGAACCGCTTGAACTCTCCCCGCAAGCTGCCGTTGTGGCCGCTGCTGAGCCTGATCGCTCTATCCAGTGGGCGATCAACAAGTACGTCCTAGGGCCGAAGGCTTGAGCGCCCGCGTCACCATCCACATGGTCGCCAGTCTCGACGGCTTCATCGCCCGCCGCGACGGCAGCGTGGACTGGCTCGAGACCGCCGACAAGTTCGAAGGCGGCGAGACCATGACCGCCGAGTTCGTGCAGGAGTTCCTCAAGACGATCGACTGCTACGTGATGGGATCGCGGACCTACGAGACCGCGCTGGCCTTCGAAGCGAAGGGATTCGGCTGGTCGTACGGCGACAAGCCGACCTTTGTGCTCACCAGTCGGGCGTTGCCGAAGATCAGAGAGACCGTCGAGTTCTATTCGGGTGATCTGACGCGGCTGGTGAACGAACGATTGAAGCCGGTGTTCCGCAGTATCTGGTTCGTCGGCGGCGGCGCCGTCTCCGGCGAATGCCTGCGCCTCGGCCTCGCGGACGAAGTGCGCTATTCAATCATGCCCGTGCTCATCGGGGACGGCATCTCCTTCTTCAAAGGCCTGGACAAAGACATCACGCTGCGCCTGGTGGAGGCCAGGGCTTATGAGAGCGGCATGGTGGCGCTTCGTCACGAGGTGCGGAAATGATGCGGCGCGGGTTGGGCATCGCGGTGCTGGTGCTGGCGTCCGCCGGCTGCGCACACATCCGACCTGTGCACGAATCACGAGCTGAAGCGAGTGGCGGCGCCGGACAGCCAGTGGTTCCTGGTCACCTACCATCGCGAGTGCCGATCGGTGACGCTGACGACGGCACACGTCAAACGGCGGTGCGGCGAGGATGTCTGTTGATGTCATGGGGCGACAAGCTTCCCGTCGACGCGATCTGGAAGAGCAACAACGAAATTGCGATCAGCACGATCGATCGGGTCGAGAAGTTCGATGTGCAGGACTCGAAAGCGGCCTGCGGCAGTATCAAGGTCAATTACCACTTCCAGTTTCGAAACGAACAGCAGCGAACGGAGGATGAAGCGGTGTTGACGAAGATGCATGCTGCACTCGCCGACGTTGCGCCGTGTCTTGATCAGCTTACAAGAGCATCAGTCCCGGCGGCCGTCCGGTGGGTTACATCGACCGCGCGATCGAGAGGGTGAGCATCGCCCGGCGGTTCAACTGATGCCCGCGTATTCCGGTGATGCCGGCTGCGCGTTCTCGGTGGAAACCTACGCGACGCAGCGATCTGTCATCCACCTTTGATTTGAAGCCGTCCTATCTCGCCCGCGTCCGCGCGACGGTCAAGCAGTAGACCGTATGATGTCGCATGGCCAAGAGAGTAGAGACTTCGACGCCGGCGAATACACCGGCGCCGATCGGGCCTTACAGTCACATCGCGAAGGTCGGACAATTCATCACCATCGGCGGCACCGCCGGCTTCAATCCCGCAACCGGCCAGCTCGCCGGGCCTGACGTCGCCGCGCAGGCGAAGCAGATCCTTGCGTCGTTTGACGTGATGTTGCGATCGGTGGGGTCTTCGCTCGATCACGTCATTCACGTGAACGTGTTTCTGAGAAACATGAAGGACTTCGAGGAGATGAATCGCGCCTACGTGGACATGATGGGCGATCATCGTCCGGCGCGAACCGTGATCGGCGTCGCGGATCTGCCGAAGCCCGGCATCCTGCTGACGATGAACCTGACCGCCGTCACAACAGAGCAGGATGCCGTCATCCCGCAATAGAATTGCGGAGCCAATGACCAATCCGATTCTGTTTCGCGGCCGGCTGGCGATCCTTGGGTGCGTGGTGGCCGGGGCGGCGGTGTTCGCTCAACGCCCGCCGGGGCCGGTTGAGATCGCGTTCGTCGCCAACGCTGAAGGGGCCGAAGTGGCCATCGTGGACATCGCGGCGCGCGCCATCATCGGCAGCATTGCGGTGAACTTCGCGGAAGTCGAGAGCGAAGGACCGGGCGCGCCGAACTATGCGCAGGATACCGACGTCTCACCCGATGGCCGCACGCTCTACGTATCGCGCGGCTACCTCGGTGATGTTGCCGCCTTCGACATCCCCAGCGGCCGTCCGCTCTGGACGCGGCCGCTGAACACGATGCGCGCCGATCACATGACGCTGACGCGCGACGGCCGGCAGCTGTTCGTCTCGGCCTTCGTCGACAATCGCGTCTACAGGCTCGACACCGCTACCGGCAACATCACCGGCCATTTCGTCAGCGGCATCTTCCCGCACGACATCAAGGTGTCGAAAGACGGCACGCGGTTGTTCAATAGCAGCCTCGGACAAATGCCCTCTTTCCCCGTGCCGCCGAGCATGCGTCCACTCGAGAAGCCGGAAGTGCCGGTACAGCTCACGATCGCCGACGCCGCCACTCTCGCCATTCGCGATCGCATCCCGATGGGTATCGCAATGCGTCCCTGGCAGTTCAACGCCGATGAGACCGGCATCTACGCCTTGCTGTCGAATCAACACGCCGTTGTCTACTACGATCTGGCCGCGAGGAAGGTGAGTCGTCGTCTCGATCTACCCGTCAAGCCGGGCGTCACCGTAAAGGATTGGGATTTCGAAGCGCCATTGCACGGACTCGCGTTGACGGAGGATGGCTCGACGTTGTGTCTCGCCGGCCGCGGATCGGATTACGCCGCATTGGTCCGTGCGCCCGCGTTGACGCTGATCGCGACCGTTCCAGTTGGCGATGGCCCCGGCTGGGCCGAAACCGCGGAAGATGGACGCACGTGCCTGATCGCGAACACGCGCAGCGACGACCTGTCGTTCGTGTCGATCGCCGATCGGAAGGAAGTGCGTCGCCTGCCGATCGGCAACGGGCCCAAGCACATCACCGTCGCCAAGATTCCTGCGGCGGTCGTTGCCGAAGTGAAAGCGCGATAAGCGTAGGGAGCCGGGAACATCACGACATCACGCGTCACATCGTTCGCCCCGCAATTTATCGTCGACGACCTCGACCGATCGATGGCGTATTACACAAAGCTCGGCTTCACCTTCGATGAGCCGTGGGAAGGTTTCTACGCGATCGGGCGGATCGATGGATTGGAACTTCACCTGAAGGCGGCCGACAAGAATGAGGAGGACCGTCAGTGCCGCCGCGATCGGGAGCACCTGGACGCCGCCGCCGGTGTGGATGGCGTCGAGGCGTTTTACGATCGCTGCGTCGCCAACGGCGTGACGATCGTCCGGGCGCTCGCAGCAACGGAGTGGGGGACCAAGGATTTCTATATTTCTGATCCCGACGGCTACATCATTTCTTTCGGCGGTCGATGATGACGATGAATAAGACTGTGGATGTGAACGCGCTACGTCGGCCGTGAGGCGGTCCCGCCGGATTCGGCGACGTCCGGTCGACGTTTCCCGAGCCCACTGGGGGCAACGCGCGTCATTTTATTCAGGGCGATCGTGGCGTCTCCGAGTGGACCCTCACCGGGACGCGAGCGGATGGGGCGCGCGTCGAGGTCAACGGTTGCGACGTGTTCACGTTTCGCGACGGCAAGATTGCCGTGAAGAACTCCTATCGCAAGAACCGGCCCGTATCGATCCGCTAGCATGCGCAAGGTCATCGTCCACATCGGGACCAGCGCAGACGGCTACATCGCGCGGCCCGATGGCGATCTCGAGTGGCTGACGTCGCGTCCCGCCCCCAAGGGCTTCTACGGGATGAACGCCTTCATGAAAACGATCGACCTGAAGGTGCTGGGCAGGAAGACATCGAGATCAGCCTGGAGCTTGGCGCGAAGTTCGGCGCGAAGGACCCCGCCATCGTGTTTTCGCGACAGCGGTCTCCGAACACGCTGCCGGCCGGTGTGGACTGGGTGAGCGAGGACATCGGGCCCTACATGCAACGTGTCTGCGCGAAGCCCGGCAAGGACATCTGGCTGATGGGCGGCGGCGAAATCATTGCGTCGTTCCTCGACGCGAGGGCGATTGACGAATTCGTGGTCAGCGTCGCCCCGGTGTTCATTGGTGACGGCTTGCCGCTGATCGCGCGCCGGCACCGCCATACCCCGTTGGAGTTAATCGCCTCGCAACGCTTCGAAGACGGCCTCGTCCAGAATCACTATCGCGTCGGCCGCTAGCGGGGCGGACGAAGCGCATCGAGCCGGTTGGTCGCGACCAGGATGTCGCGGTTCAAGCGGCGCACCATGTCCTGGATCAAATCGTTGCCCTTCGCCGCTTCGTCGTCGACCATCGCCTTCAACTTCCAGAGCGACGTGTCTCTGAGCGCGGCGAGATCGCCGGACAGCGACAGCAATTGATCTTCGATCTGTTCGATGCGGCGGCTCAATCGTGCCCGGAGCGCGTCTTGATCCGTGCCTGGAACGGCATCGGGGCTTCGTTCCCACGCTTGGAGGATCGCGCGCAGCTGTTCTTCGTCCCCTGACGCATAGGCGCGGTTCGCCTCGATCATCAGCGAGTGCCGCCGCTGACGAGCCTCGTCGTCTTCTGCGAGATCGGGGTGGATCGCTTTTGCCACATCGCGGAACAGCTTACGAACGGCGTCGGTGGTGAGCGAACGCATCGTCGACTCCGGCGCGATCCCAATCGGCGGCTCGTTCGTCGTCTCCGCGTTGGCGACGCGGTCGGACAGGATGCCGAGCTCCGCCTCCGCCAAAGCGAGCTCCAGCGCGTCGAGCTGCTCGTGAAGCCGGCCAACCTGTTGACGATAACGGATTCGGAACGCGTCGAGCCCGGCGCGCACCCTGGTGTGCTCAGCATGCCGCGCCGCGAGCTCGGTTTCGAGCTCGGCGACGCGCGTGCGCAGGGTGTCGAGGTCGTTGCGGCGAGGCCGATCGCTCGGCACCAGCGTGGCCACTGTCTGATGATATCGTGGTCGCATTTTTCAGAGGTGACTCGTGCCGTATCCGATGATGAACCGCCGCGAAGCGCTCGCGGCCCTTACGTCCACCGCCGCATTACCCCTGATTCAGGCGTGCAGCTCTTCATCCACGCCGCCCGCTACCGCAAAGCCGGACAACAGCGCTGCGGCGAAAGCGCTGCTCGACAAGATCGGCGAGAGCTATCTGCGCTTCGCGCCTGAAGGCGCGACGTCGCTCGGCATCGACACCGGCGCGCGCGCGGCGCTGCGCTCGCAGCTCGCCGATCGGTCCGCCGGGGGCCAGCAGAAGATCGCCGATCAGGTGCGGAAGGATCTGGAGCGGGCGAAGGCGTTTGATACCAACGGCCTCGATCACGCAACTCGCACGAGCGTCGAAGTCGTGCGCAGCGCGTATGCGATCGCGGCGGAAGGTTTCGCGCTGCCGTACGGCGACATCACGGTCGGCAGCTGGCGCAACACTCCATACGTCGTCATCCAGAACGTCGGCGCGTATCTCGATACGCCGCGGTTTCTCGACAGCGATCATCCGATCGAGACCGCTGCCGACGCCGATGCGTATCTGTCGCGGCTGCAGTCCTACGCGAAGCAGCTCGATGGCGAGCTGGGCCGGATCCAGGCGGCGCGCGGCAAAGGCCTCGTCCCGCCAGCGTTTCTGATCGACAAGGCGTTGTCGCAGATTCGAGTGTCGGCGAAGAACGCCCGCGCCGGCGGGTCGGTCGTCGAATCGATCGAACGCCGCACCAAGGCGAAGTCGATTCCCGGCGACTGGGCGGCGCGCGCCCGCGCGATCGCATCGAAAGAGATTGCGCCGGCGCTCGATCGCCAGATCGCCGAGCTCGAAGAGCAGCGGAGAGTTGCGAAGGACGACGCCGGCATGTGGGCGCGGCCGAACGGTGACGACTTCTATCGCTGGGCGCTCAAGGCGTCGACGACGACGGCGATGACGCCGGATGAAGTGCACGAAATGGGGCAGCGCGAGCTGAAAGAGCTGCACGCGCAGATGGACGCCATCTTCAAGACGATCGGCTACACGCAAGGTACTGTCGGCGAGCGCATGACGGCGCTGGCCAAAGATCCGAAGTATCAATTCGCGGAGGGCGACAAGGGCAGAGCTGAAATTCTCGCCTTCATTCAGGAGCGGCTGATGTGGATCCGCTCGCAGCTGCCGCGCGCGTTCAACACGCTCGTCAATCCCAACATGGAAGTGAAGCGCCTGCCTCCGGAGGAAGAGCCGGGCGCGCCAACCGCGTACGGCGGCGCGGGATCGATCGATGGAAAGATCCCGGGGAAGTACTGGATCAATCTCCGAACGACGTCGCTGCACAGCAGGTTCAGCCTGGCCGATCTGACCTTCCACGAATCGATCCCCGGCCACATCTGGCAGGGCGAATACACGCACGAGATGCCGCTGATCCGCCAGCTGCTCGCGTTCAACGCCTATTCAGAAGGCTGGGCGCTGTATGCGCAGCAGCTCGCCGATGAACTGGGCGCGTATGAAAAAGATCCGGTCGGCAAGCTTGGGTATCTGCAGGCGATCTCGTTCCGCGCCTGCCGCCTCGTGGTCGACACCGGCATTCACGCGAAGAAGTGGACACGCGAACAGGGCGTGAAGTTCTTCGTCGAGGTCAACGGCTCGAACCCGATGGAAGTGGCGAGCGAAGTGGACCGCTACTGCTCGTGGCCGGGACAAGCGTGCGGATACAAGGTCGGCCACAGCGAGATCAATCGCCAGCGCGAGAGAGCGAAGACGGCGCTCGGAACGAAATACGATCTGAAGGCGTTCGACGACAGCATCGTGCGCGGCGGCAACGTGCCGCTCGACGTGCTGGCGAAGAACGTCGACGAATACATTCGCTCATCGAAAGCCTGACGATGAGGGGCATCCTTCGGCTGTCCGTCGCGTGCCTCATGATTGGAGCCGGGCCGGCCGGTTCGGCGCAGCACACACCGAATACCGTCACTCCAGGCGAACTCTTCGTCGAGCCGCCGACGCTGATCAACCTCGGTTTCGAATGGCGGATCGACGGGGACGCCAATCGCAACGCGAAGGTGGAGGTGTCGTACCGCAAGGGAAGTGAAGGCAATTGGCGTGCGGGCATGCCGCTGCTGCGCCTGCAGGGGGAGAAGACGACGCAGCCTAATGTCTTCAGCCTGGTGTCGCCGAACATGTTCGCGGGCAGCATCCTCGATCTCGAACCCGACACCGCGTACGAAGCGCGTTTCGTGTTGAGCGATCCCGATGGCGTCACCGGATCGGCCGCCGATCGATCGCGGACGGTGACTGTTCGGACTCGACCCGAGCCAAAGCCTGCTGACGGCGGCAAGGTGTATCACGTCTATCCGGTCGGGCACACGGGAACGAAGATCGAGCCGGCCTTCACCGGCATCATGTGCGCCTACAACTACTACTGCGGCGCCGGCGACACCGCGCCCGGCGGCCGGCCGCGCGTGAAAGCCGGCGACGTGATCCTCGTTCACGCGGGCACATACGCGTATCGATACGATCTGTACGCGAATCAGACGACGATCAACGCGACGACGACGTTCGAAGGCACGTATTACCTGACGGCCGACGGCACTCCTGAAAAACCGATCGTGATCAAAGCCGCGGGCGATGGCGAGGTGATCATCGACGGGCGTAACAATTTCAATCTCTTCAACGTCAAGGCCGCCGACTACAACTACTTCGAAGGCATCACGTTCAGGAACACGGCGATTGCGATCTGGGCCGGCACGCAGTTCATTGCCGGATCGAAAGGCCTGACGGTCAAGCGCTGCCGCTTCGACCAGGTCGGCATCGGCGTGTTCACGAACTACTCGGGCTCGAGCAACTTCTACATTGCCGACAGCGTGTTTCTTGGCCGCAATGACTCGAAGCATTTGATCGGATGGAATGGCCAGTTCTGGGAACAGTTCAACGGCGTCGAGGGCCAGGAGTTTCCGCCGATCCTGAAGTCGTACACCGGCATTCGTCTCTACGGCGGCGGCCACGTCGTCGCCTTCAACTACGTCGCCGACTTTCACGACGGCATCGACACCGAGATGTATGGCATGCCGGATGGCTCGCATCCGATCGACGGGCCGTCGTATCCACCGCGCGAGTTCTGGGATCGCCGGCCGGTGGCGATCGACATCTACAACAACTACATCACCAACGCGCACGACAACTCGATCGAGATGGACGGCAGCATGCACAACATCCGCCTGATGCGGAACGTGCTGATCAACTCCGCGTCGCATCCGATGTCGACGCAGCCGTCGGTGGGCGGCCCGATCTACTGGATCCGGAACATCGTCTATCACGCGCCGGGCGGATCGACGCGCATGACCGCGGGCTCGCCGGGCGTGATGTTCTATCACAACACCGTTACCACGGAGACGAGCGCGGCGACGTCGGCGAATTCACATTGGCGCAACAACCTGATGCTCGGCCAGAACGACGCGGCGGCGATTTTCACCGTCAACACCAGCACGCCATACAGCTCGTCGGATTACAACGGCTTCCGCCCGAATACGGCCGCGAAGGTGGCGTTTCAGTGGAACACGACAGGATTCGCGTCGCTGGCCGAGTACTCGAAAGCGACCGGCCAAGATCAGCACAGCCTGACGCTCGACTACGACGTGTTCGTGAACGTGCCGAAGCTCGATCGCGATCCGAAGACGGTGCAGCGCCTCTACGATCTCAAGGATCGTGATTTCCGGTTGAAGGCGGGAGCGGTGGCGATCGATCGTGGCATTGCGATCCCGAATATCAATGACGGCTTCGCGGGCAAGGCGCCCGATCTCGGCGCGCTCGAAGCGGGCCAGCCGTTGCCGGTGTACGGCCCGCGACCAGACACGCGCTGATATGATCGTCTGTATTCGATGCGTCGATCGCTAATTCTCCTGGCTCTTGCCTGCAGCGCCGTCGCGTGCGGCGGCAAAGGGCCGACCGATCCGGATCCGCAGCCGCCACGTCTCTCCCGCACGAAGTTCCTCGCCTTCGGTGACAGCTTCACTGCCGGCGAAGTGACGAACCCGGTCGCGCTTGCGCCGTCCGGCATTCACAAGATGATCCTCGTGCCGACCGCATCGTATCCCGCGGTGCTGCAATCGCAACTGCGTTCGACCTACACGTTGCAGAGCTCTGCGATCACCGTCCAGAACAGCGGCGAGCCGAGCGAGCGGATTCTCGACGGTAATCAACGATTCCCCGGTGTTTTCGATGCGGCGCGTCCGGAAGTCGTGTTGTTGATGGAAGGCGCGAACGGGTTGCCGCAGGTCGGTCCCGACATTTCAACCGGCATCATGCGCATCATGGTGCAGTATGCGAAGACCGGCGGCGCGCGCGTCTTCGTCGGCTCGATGATCCCGCAGGTGTCGGGCCGGCCGCGCGCCACGACGCCGGCGAGCGAGCTGCTCGCGTTCAACAACACGCTGCAGATCATGTCGACGCAGGAAGGCATTACCTATGTCGACCTGTACAACCCAATGCTCCCCGAAGCGGCGACGTTAATCGGCAGCGACGGTTTGCATCCGACCGAGGCGGGCTATCGCCGCATCGCCGATCTGTTCTTCGCCGCGATTCGCTCTCAGCTGCAAGCTCCGTAGTAGAAGCCGCATTTGGCGCTATGATTTCGCCGCGTCGATGTCGAAACGAGCCCTGTTGATCGTCGGCACGGCCCTGCTCGCCACGGCATGCGGATCGCCGACGCGTCCCACCGACGGCGGCCGCATCCCGCGCTTGTCGCGCACGCGGTTTGTCGCCTTCGGCGACAGCCTCACGGCAGGAGAAGTCACCAATCCGGTCGCGCAGTCGGGAGTCAGTGGCGGAGTGCGGAAACTGGTCGTCGTTCCGAGTGCTTCCTATCCCACGCAACTGCAGTCCAGGCTTGCGGCTCGATACATCTCGCAGAGCGGCGCGATCACGGTGACCAATGCGGGTCTCGCCGGCGAGAACCTGTTCAGGGCGGTCGTGCGCTTCGATGAGGTCATCGGGTCGAGCCTGCCGGAGGTGGTGCTGATCATGCACGGCCTGAACAACCTTGGCGGCGACGGCACCGACGTGCCGACCGTGCTGATCCGCGACATGGTCAGGACCGCGAAGGGCCGCGGCATTCGCGTGTTCGTCGGATCCATGCTGCCGACCATCGCGGGACGGCTGCGATCGCAGAACACGGTCTTGCTGGAAAGCTACAACGCCAAGCTGCGGCAGATGACAATCGAGGAGGGTGTGGTGTTCGTCGATCTCTACACCACGTTGTTGCCCGAGGCGCTCACGGTGATCGGCGAGGATGGCCTGCATCCGACCGAAGCCGGATACAGGCGCATCGCCGATCAATACCTCGCTGCGATCGCAGCGAACCTCGAAGAGTAGCTACTTCAGCGAGACGCGCTGGACGCGCCAGTTCGTCATTTCGCCGACCAGCAGCTCGTTCTCGTTGCGGCAGTCGATCGAGTTCGCCAGGCCGAACTCCTTGATCTGCTTGCCGGCCGATCCGAACTTGCCGACCACCTTGCCGTCGAGCGTCGTCTTGTAGATGGCGGCGTCTTCCATCCCGTCTTCGTCGCCCGCGTGCGAGATGTAGAGATACTGCGTCGCGCCCTTCGTCATGCACATCGTGAGCGGCGAGCCGATGTTGCCGAACTCCGACTTGAACTTGCCCTCGGCGTCGAACACCTGGATGCGCTTGTTGCCGGCGTCGGCCACGTAAACGTCGCCGGCGTTCGAGATGGCAATGGCCTTGACGCCGTCGAATTGTCCCGGGCCTTTGCCGGTCGAGCCCCAGTGCGAGATGAACTTGCCGTCCTTGTCGAACTTGGCGACGCGATCGTTCGTGCCGATGCCGTCGGCCACGTAGATGTTGCCGGCCTTGTCCCACGCGACGTCGGTCGGACGGCTGAAGCCCGATCCGGGAATGCCTGATCCCGGCGCGCGTCCGCCGCCCTGTCCGCCTCCGCCGCCCGGTGCAGCACCAGCACCACCAGCGATAAACTGCCCGCCAGGGGCCGCGGTTACTACACCACCGCCACCACCACCAAGAGGAGCATTGGGCCGTACACCAATCGCTTCAGGCTTGCGCCCGAGCACGAGGCCGATGCTGCCGTCGGCGTTGAACTTCACGACCTGGTTGGCCGCGACGTCAATGGTCCACACGTTGTCCTGCGGATCCACGCGCAAACCGATCGCCGCGTTGAAGCCGTAGACATCCTGGCCCCACTCGCGCACGAAGTTGCCGCTGCGATCGAACACGAACAGGCGCGAGCCGCCGTGCGAGAACGTGCGGTTGTCGCCGATGGTTGCGTACGGATGACCCGTGCGCGTGTAGACGAAAATCTGTCCCTTCGAATCCGCGCCGACGCCCGCGACTTCGCCGACGTAGACATCCTTCGGCGTCTTCAAGAGATCGACCGCCGAATAATTGAGTTCAGACTGTTGGGCGACCAGCGATCCACCGAGTGCGAGGATGGCTGCCGCCGCACCGGCGATGAATGTGCGTGACATGATGTTCTCCGTGAATGTCTGTGCCATCTGCGCTATCTGTGGCCCTGGCTGTTGGTCTTCGTCGTCGCCGGCTTCAGCAGGATCTTCTGCGAGCGCCAGTCGTTGATTTCAGCGGTGAAGATCACATCGGGGTCGCGGCAATCCATCTGGTGAATGGTCGCGAACTCGCCGGCGGCCTTACCGGCGCGCCCGAACCTGCCGACGATCGCGCCGGAGTCGATATCGACCTTGTAGACCTCGCCGGTGATCTCGGCGCCGGCGGCCGGCGCGCTGTCCTGCCACGAGTTGGAGATATAGAGGTACTGCTTGCCGGGATTCTTCGGGCCGGGACCGCCGGACACACACACCGCCCACGGATTGCCCATGCCCTCGTAGTTCTTCTTCCAGTTGAGATCGTTGTCGAGCACCTGCACGCGCGCGTTGCCGCGATCGCCAACATAGACGTTGCCCTGGAAATCGGTGGCGATCGAATGCGGCGTGTTGAACTGCAGGTTCTGGTTGCCGCGGGTACCGACGGCCTTCACGAAGCGGCCGTTCTTGTCGTACTTCACGACGCGGCCGTCGAAATAACCGTCGGAAACGAAGATGTTGCCCTGCTGATCCCACGCCACGTCGGTCTCGCGGCCGAAGCGGTACTTCGCATTGCGTCCGTGGAAGCGGCCCTGGCCGGGCATGTTGCCGAGCATCTCGACCGGATCTTCACGGCGGCCGATCGTCATCAGCACCTTGCCTTCGGGGCTGAACTTCGTGAGCATGTCGGTGCCTTCGTCGACGGTCCAGATGTTGTCCTGCGCGTCGACGCGGACGGAATGCGCGAAGGCGTGGCTGTAGACGCCGCGGCCGATCTCGCGAATGAACTGGCCCTGCGGGCTGTATTCGAAGAGCCGCGTCTCGTTGGCGCGATGGTAGATGTAGATGTTGCCCTTCGAGTTGGTGGAGATGCCCATGTTCTCGCCGGTGTAGATGCCCGGCGGGTTCTTGAAGAAGTTCGGCACGGCTTCGTGCCGAATCGTCGGTACGTTGGTGACCGTGGCCTTGGTCTGCGCCGGCAGCCGGGTCCCGGCGGCAATCAGGGCGGCGGCGACGATCAGACCGCCAGTAAACAGCTTTTTCATTGCAGTCCTCCTTAGGACGCGCCGAGTTTAGCTGATTTCGGCCTTGCGTGGCGGGCGTGTCGGGCGTAACGTCCGGGCCAGATTCCCTTAGTCCGTCGCGCAGTCGTTTCCCGTGTGTTTTGCCTTTAGGAGGGATGGTATGCGGAAGTTTCTCTTGCAAGCGATCGTCTGCACGCTCGCGCTCGGAATTACGGCCGGGGTGGTCTCGGCGCAGTCATTCCAGGGCGGCGTGCGCGGCGCCGTCAAGGACGCGCAGGGCGTGATTCCCGGCGTCACGGTGACGCTCACCAACGAGGCCAACGGCGTGAGCCGCGACACGATCTCGAACGCCTCGGGCGAATACTCCTTCCCGGCGGTCGATCCATCGAGCTACACCGTCAAGGCCGCCGTGCAGGGGTTCAAAACTTTCGAGCGGAAGGGCATCCGCATCGGCACGCAGCAGTTCATCACGCTCGACATTCTGCTCGAGGACGGCCAGCTCGAAGAATCGATCACGGTGACGGCGGACGCGCCGCTGATCGAGACCTCGAATGCGTCGCACGCCGAAGTGCTCGACGCCAGGACGATCGAGACGTTGCCGTCGATCGGCCGCAACGTGTTCCTGATGGCGGTGACCGTGCCGACCGTGCAGAGCAGCGGCGACACGCACTGGAACCGCATGCAGGATCAGACCGGCGCCTCCGCCATTTCGCTTGGCGGCGGCGGCGTGCGTTCGAACAACTATCTGCTCGACGGCTTCCCGGTCACCGACCTGTAGAATCGTTCCGCAACGAATCCGAGCGGCGAGATGGTCGAGGACGTGCGCGTGCAGGTGCACACTTATGATGCGGAGATGGGCCGCACCGGCGGCGGCGTCCTCAACACGACCGCGAAATCGGGCGCGAACACGTTTCGTGGCTCCGCCTTCTTCCAGAACCGGCCGAACGCGCTGATCGGCCCGTTGTTCTTCAACCAGATCCGCAACATCGAGAACTCACCGCAGTTCTGGCGGTCCGCCGGTGGCGGCTTCGGCGGCCCGATCGCGCGCAACAAGACGTTCTTCTGGGTGGCGGGCGAAGGCTATCGCGACGGGCTGTCGCAGAGCCTCGTGATGACGGTGCCGAGCGCGGCGTGGCGCAGCGGCGATTTCAGCGGTTACCGGACGGCCGCCGGCGCGCTGATTCCGATTTACGATCCGCTGACCACCGATGCCAACGGCAACCGCACCGCGTTTCCCGGGAACATCATCCCGGCCAACCGCATCAGCCCGTTCGCGCGCGAATATCTGAAGGCGATTCCGCTGCCCGCGACGATTCTTCCCACCGGCAGCGGGAGTCTGCCGGCGCAGGATGTGATCAGGGACGCGGCGCAGCAGGGCTCGCTCAAGCTCGATCATCACTTCACCGACAACGTCGGGTTGAGCGGGGTGTATCTCTACCAGAACTCGTCGGAACCCAACCGGAACTTCTTCCCGGACGCCAAGTATGCCTATCCGAGCTATCAGCTCGATCGCGCGATCAACGTGTTCGTGCTCAACAACACCTACATCATGAACTCGAGCACCGTGGCCACGCTGCGCTTCGGCATGAACACCTTCGCGGACAACAATAGTCTGCCGTTTCCATTCGATCCGGCAGCGCTGGGCTTCGCGCCGAGCTTCCTGAACGCGATGGAGGTGAAGAAGTTCCCGTCGGTGACGACGACCGGGTATCAGGGTACCGGTTTCACCGGCGTCAACAAGCGCGACTACTACACCTATGGCGGCAACGGCACGATCACCAAGTTGATCGGCGGCCACAGCTACAAGGTCGGCGCCGATTACCGCCTGCTCGGCGTCAAAGCCGAGAGCTTCGGCGCGTCATCGGGCTCGTTCACCTTCAACGGCCAGTTCACGGCCGCCAACCCGACGATTAACACGCGCAACGCGATTGCGGATCTGCTGCTCGGCTTTCCGTCGTCCGGTTCGTTCACGCGCAACTCGCGGGTCAACAACTCGGTGAGGTATGCCAGCGCCTACTTCCAGGACGACTGGCGCGTGACCAACAAGCTGACGGTGAACTACGGCATCCGCCTCGAAAAGGAAAGCGGTCTCCGCGAAGCGGAAACAAGCTGGTCGTCGGGTTCGACAAGGCCGCGGTCAGCCCGATCGGCGTGACCATCCCCGCGGATCCGGTGGCGGGAACGCCGGCGCGTCAGGTCGTCGGCGGCCTGATCTACGCGGGACAGAACGGCGCCAAAACCAGCACCGGCAATCCGCCGGCGATCAAGATCTCGCCGCGCATCGGCGTCGCCTACAGCATGACCGACAAGACCGTCGTGCGCGGCGGCTATGGCATGTTCTGGGCGCCGTGGGCCTACGGCGCGAACAACTCCGTCGGCTACTCGGCGACCACCAACATGGCGCAGCCGAACAACATCCCGGCGCTGACCGTCCAGGATCCGTTCCCGTCGGGCCTGATCGACATCACCGGCAACGCGCGCGGACTGTTGTCCGGCGTCAGCTCCGACATCAGTTTCGTTGATCCGAACAAGACCGCGCCGTACGTGCATCAGTATTCAATCGACGTGCAGCGCGAGCTGATCGGCAATCTGAGCGGCAGCGTCGCCTATATCGGCTCGACGGGCCGCCGGCTGCCGCTCGGCGCCGCGCTGACGCAGACGGTCCCGAACCCGTTCTTCGGCAATCCGAACGCCGGGACGCTCGCGACGCGCGCGACGATCGAGCGCAACCAGCTGCTGCGCCCGTTCCCGCAGTTCCTCGACGTCACCCAGCAGGAAACGAATCTCGGCAAGTCGCAGTATCACGCCGGCGTGATCCAGATCCGCAAGCGCATGACGTGGTGGAGCGGCAGCTTCAGCTATACCTTCAGCCGGCTGTGGGACAACCAGTTCGGCCAGGGCAACTACTACACGTCGGCGCCCGGATTGCTGAACCACTACACGTTCATCGAGGGCTCGTCCTACTTCAACCCCAACGCGGAGTACGGCCGCAGCCTGATCGACTCGCCGCACAAGCTGTCGATGACGCCGAGCATCCAACTGCCGTTCGGCGAAGGCCGCCGCTTCCTGAACACCAGCCGCGTTGCCAACGCCATCCTCGGCAACTGGACGATCGCGGCGGTCATCCAGATGCAGAGCGGCTTCCCGATTGGCGTCAGCCAGAACACCAACAATACCAACCTGCTCGGCGCCGCGCAGCGGCCGAACCTCGTGCCGGGAGTGGACGTGCTGCTGCCCGGCAGCATGACGGATCGTCTGCGCGCGAATCCGGACGACGACCGCTACCTGAACGAGGCGGCATTCACTGCCGCGCCGGCCGGCACATTCGGCAACGCGCCGCGCATTCTTCCGGGCGCATATTCGCCGTGGCGCAACTCCACCGATGTGGCGATCAACAAGGACTTCCGCCTCGGCGGCGGCAAGCGCGCGACCCTCCGGCTGGAAATCATCAACCTGTTCGACAACCCGTGGTATGCGGCAATGAGCAGCGCGGCGTTCGGCAACACCAACTTCGGCCGCGTCGTCACGCAGGGCAACTACTCGAGGACGATGCAGGTCACGGGGAGGTTTAGCTTCTAGAGTCTGCAGTCTAGAGTCGACCGTTAAGAGTGAAGTCGAGAGTCGCCAGTTGACAGTTCAATTGGCGACTCTTTTCTTTCACTTTCTCCTCGATGCAAGCCTGGCGAGCTCCAACTGCGCGCTCTGTCGCACCCAGTCGATGGGGTTTTCCTTAAGGACGGCCGTGAACTGCTGTTTTGCCGCATCGGCCTGATCTAACTGGGCAAGCGCGACGCCGTAGTGGTAGTGCCAGCGCGCCAGCTCGCCGAGCGCGCGAGGCCGGGCATCGGCGTCGAGCATCTGCAACCCCCGCTCGATCGAGACACGAGCGTCGGCGGCGCGCCCGGCGCGCAGTTGTGTACCGGCCGCTTCGAGCCATAACAGCCGATTGCGTGGAAAGCGCTGCTGCAGCCGCCGGATCATCGTCAGCGCATCTTCATAACGCTGTTGCCGGTTGTAGATGAGGACCAGCGAGAACATCGCGCTCGGCTGCATCAATCCGTCCGTCGCGGCGGTCTGTTCGACGAGCCGGATGCCGCGCTCGCGATCGCCGTCGAGCCCCGCGACGTTCGCGACCAGCCGCGACCACGCCGGCATGGTGGAGACCACGTATCGAAACAGGCCGATGGTGAGGCCGGCATCGACGCGGCGAGGATCGATCGCGAGGACGCGTTGATGTTCGCGATAGGCGCGGCGGGCGGCCCCGAGACTGCGCCACTGGCCGCCGCCGATCGTGGCCTGCAGGGTCGTGAGAAAGCGGTACGCCGCGCCGACTTCGTACTGCGCCTCGATGTTCGCCCTCGATCGAGTGCGGATCGTCGCGGCGAGCGCCTCCGTCCGGCGCAGCAGCTCGTGCGCCGCGCGGTCGAGCTCCGCATTGCCGGTCTTGCCGCGATAGGCCGAGGCGTTGTCGCCGACGAAGTCGTCGGTAACCATCGCGCCCTGTTGAAACAACGCGTGGGACGACAGCACTGCGGCGAGCAACCGGTAGCCGGCGAGGTGTTCCGGGTCGGCGGCGATCGCGGCGCGCAGGGCCGCGATTGCTTCGGGGTAATCGAGATTGAAGCCGAGCTCGGCGCCGCGATCGCGCAGATCGGCGGCGGTTTGCGGGTCGGTGTCTGTCGCCGCGAGCAGCAGAAATGCTGCAAGGAACAGGGTCATACCTGTGCTCAGGATAAAGCTGTCGCGTCCGGCAGTCCTGAGTGACTGATGAGGAAACGGTGAGTTATCGCGGTTGCGGCCGCAGGGGTCTCGACAGGTGCCAGAAAGCGTCGATTCCGGCCGAAAAACGCACCAATATCGAGTCCAGCAGCGCATTGTCGGCGTGTGAAAGATCGGACGCTTCCATCAGGGCCTCGCTGAAGATTTCGCGATCGACGTCTTCGTCGTCGTCATCGGCATTCATCGCGGCGAGCCCGCAGGCGGCGTTCAAGAAGGACACCGCCATCGCGAGCTCGTCGACGATCGGACGGCCGCGCGCGCCGAGCGTTTCGAGCGTCGAGCGCAGGTAATGAAACACGATCGGACGAATCCCGGGGCTGTTGATGTCGACGGCGCGGCGCTTCAATGCCTTGACGTTGACCCGATCGACCGCCGGCGCGAGGCCATGAAAGTGCGC
The DNA here is from genome assembly GCA_019752015.1 of Cyanobacteriota bacterium. Lineage (GTDB taxonomy): Bacteria > Acidobacteriota > Vicinamibacteria > Vicinamibacterales > UBA2999 > 12-FULL-67-14b. Next base: position 96,789 of record JAIEMQ010000041.1, read on the forward strand.
CAGCACCATCAGCCGCGCGATGCGCAATTGCATCCGGGATTCTCCGCGATGCTCCACGTCGGCGCGCGCGGCAGCGACCGCGTAGAGAAATCCATATTGCAGCGCGCGCGCAATGCGTCCGGGTTCGCGGCGGGCGACCGCATCCGGTTTGTTTGCCGCATGTGGAACCGTCAGCGACACATACTCCGCAAAGTCCTCGTCCGCGAGCGTCAGCACCTTGCTTCGCGTCAGATCGTCGAGCGTGGCAGCGATGCGGTTGATGTCGTCGCGAATGTCGCCGCTTTCCTGTTTCAACATTGCGAGCAGGTTTTCGCGCAGGACGCGGCTGGTTCGCGTATCGATAGCGCGGCCGTTGACGAGCTCTGCTGACCGCGCCTTGATCTGCCGTCCGGCGAGCCATTCCTTGCGCAGCGATTCGATGGCGATCAGCGATTCGCCCGCGGCGATCGACGCTCCCTGGTTCGCGACGATGGTCGGGCAGCCGAAGCTCGCCGTCACGACAACGCCATCGGCCGCGGTGTGGAAGGCATACGGAAACAGCCGGCAGGTCAGCGGCTTCTTCGCGGCGCCGATCTCTTCATGAATGCGGCAACGGTTGTCGGCCGACAGGAAACCGCAGGCGCCATCGTCGCGCTTGCGGATTCGCTGGAGTCCCGGCGCGCCGGGAATGGCTTCGAACGGGTCTCGTTCCGCGATCTCGCCGTCGCTCTCACGGAACCACGCGATCGCGTTGCGCTTGCGATACAGCTCGATCTCTGCCGCCGAGACCACGACATCCCACCGATGGCAGCATCGCCCGCATTGCGAGCACGAGAAGCGTTGGTCAGGATTGAGGCGCAGTTGCAAGACGTTCCGTTAACCCTCGAGCAATGGTACGCCGAACAGTTTCTGGCATTGCTCGGCCTGGAGAGATCCATGCGTGTGCGTGACGCCCTTGGGGCGCACCGTCATGTCTGACGGGTAGAGCAGTATCGCCGGCGCATCGATCGGCACGGCAGGCAGGAGCGCGTCATCGCCATGTGTCGCGACGAGCTCGCTGAACGACCGCTGCGGACGCGCGTTGTCGCCGATCAGATAGCGCAGCGCGATGTGCCGGGACGCGGCGTCGGCGTCGGCAAACACCTCGAGCTGGCCGATGTAGGCGCGCGCCGCGCTGTGGCGCAGGATGTAATCGATCTCCGGCGCCCGCAATCGCGTATCGATCGGGACGGCAATCAGCCCGGCTTTGAAGCAGGCGTAATAGGCCACCACGACATCGATGCCGTTGGTCAGATGAATGGCGACGCGGTCGCCGGGCGCAAGGCCGGCGGCCAGCAGACCGCACGCGGCGCTGGTCGAGCGATCGTCGACGACCGCGCGCGTCCACGGGCGATTGTGCGCGATCGTCAGGACGGCGTCCGCGTTCACGCGGCGCAGCTGCCGCAACGATTCGACGAGGCTGCTCATAAGGTGTGGACGCGCATCCTACCATGAGCGTTACTGCCGGCCGCAGCTTCGTCGATGCGGATTGCCTGCGACAAATGGCGGGATGGCGAGCGGACCGGTAGAACTAATCGGCGTCGTCTTCACCCCTCATATCCGAGAACATCCTCGAGCACTTTGATCAAGCGGACGACGATGTCGGCTTCATTCAGGTTTTGATCGCGCGCCGCGACAAGGTGCGGGATGAATTTCTTGAGAGGCTTACGGACATCGACAGCCATGTAAGTCGTCCCTTCGAGGAGTGACGCAAATTGCTGCAATGTGACGCGTGAACCGCGAGCTCTACAGCTCGTTCGATACCGTGAACGTGATCTCCGGCGCCGAGCTTGTGCAAGTGGACGATGACCCCCCGCATTACGAGCGCCGTCTGCGCGACGGCAGCGTCGAAGCGTTTATGTTGCCTGACCGCGCAGCGACGCTCGCGGCGCGCCGCATCTTCCTGACGGAAGCGACGGATCCGCAAGGCCATACCATCGACTACACCTACGACTCGAGCTTCCGCCTCGTCGCGGTGACGGATGCCTTGGGCCAAGTCACTGAGTTCGACTACGAGAACACCGCGGATGCGAACCTGCTGACGAAGGTCACCGATCCGTTTGGTCGCGTCGCGACGCTGGGTTATGACGCCCAAGGCCGATTGAACGGCATCACGGATGCCGCCGGCATGACGTCCACGTTTGCGTACGGTGCGAACGACTTCATCGTGGCGATGACGACGCCGTACGGCACGACGACGTTCCGGCAGGATAGCGATTCATTCACGCTGAACCGGATGATCGAGGCGACCGATCCGGTCGGCGGCCGCGAGCGCCTGGAGTTTCATTTCGAAGAGTCGTCGCTCTCAGCGACGGTGACGTCGACCGACGTGCCCACGGGGTTCAGCGCATCCAATGCCAACCTGGACATGTGGAACACCTTTTATTGGGACAAGCTGGCGATGGCCCAGTACCCCGGTGACTTGACGAGAGCGGTGATAACCAACTGGATGCTCGCCGTCGATTCGGCCTATGGCCACGGCATGGCGGTGCCCGTGCCGCACAGCATCAAGCAGCCGCTCGAAAACCGCGTGTGGTACCGCTACGCCGGGCAGGCCTCGAACAACGATCACTCCCTCGGCAGCGTCAGCGCGATTCAACCGGCGACGATTGGCCGCATCCTGGACGACGGCAGCAGCCAGATTACGACCATGACCTACAACGCAAAGCGCATGGTTACGTCGCGTATCGATCCGCTCGGTCGCCAGACGAACTACACCTACGCGACGAATGGCATCGATCTGCTGACGGTCGAGCAAGTGCGCAGCGGCGGCACAGATGTTGTTCAGGCGTACGCCAACTACAACTCACAACACTTGCCCGGCACCATTACGGATGCGGCCGGCCAGGATACCGACGTCACATACAACAGCGCCGGCCAGCCGCTGACCGTGACAAACGCGAAGAACGAGACGACGACGTACACCTATGAAATCGGCACGAACAACCCGCTGACGGTGACGGGACCGGTGACCGGCGCGACGACGACCTATACCTACGATGCCTATGGCCGCGTCGACAGCGTTGAAGATGCGGACGGCTATATCGTCGTCACTGATTACGATAACCTGAATCGCATCTCTCAGCGCACCTACCCGGACGAAACGACGGAGACCTTCACGTTCAGCCGCCTCGATCTGACGGAACAGAAGGATCGCTTGGGTCGGATCACGCGCCACTTCTATGACGGCTTCGGCCGTCGCATTGCGACGCGTGATCCTGCCGGCCGCACGATCGCGCAGGTCTGGTGCGACTGCGGGGCGATGGACGCGCTGGTCGACGCCAACGGCAGCCGCACGCGCTGGGAGCGCGACGTCCAGGGTCGCGTGACGCGGGAGATCCGTGCGGACAATACCACCGACACGCTCTACACCTACGATCTCGCGGGCCGCTTGAAAACGATCACCGATCCGAAGGATCAGGTGACGACGCACAGCTACAATCTGGACGACTGGCATTGATCCGTTTCCGTGGACACCTTTTGAAAGGCTGTCCAAATGGCAGAAACGAGAAGCCGGCGGCCTCGCCGGCGCCTTGACGACGAAATCAAAGCCAGTGCGGTTCGGCTGGTCCTCGACGAAGAGAATCGGTCACCGCGGTGGCCCGGGATCTCGGGCGACCCACGTTGCATAACTGGGTCGAGCAGTCGCTGATCGTGTCACGGCTGAGGCAGACGCGCCGATCCGGTCTGGCGCCAGACGAATTACACCACGACGAATGGCATCGATCTGCCGTCAACTGTGAACTCTAGCTATCACTTACAGGCTACTGGCCAGGCCACCGGCCGGGTGTGTAAGGTACGCCCGCCGCTTCCAGTTGCTGCTCAAACTTCTTCAAGTCCGCTTCGAGCGTCCTCAACAGCGCGACCTGCGCGTTGAGATCGTCGTTCGCAATCGTGTAGTTCATCTGCTGCGTGCCGGTCGGTGCTCCCGCCAGTCCGCGCGAGCCCGCCACTGCGGAATTCACCCGCGACTGCACCGTCGAGGGCGCGCCTGATTCCGTTCCGCGCAGCGTTTCATCGCCGCGCAGCACGCGCAGAATCGCGAGCACACGCCGATCGAACTGCACCGCCTGATCCATCAGCTTGGTGTCAGCGGGTGAATCGACGAGCGCGCGGCGAATCGCCTGTGTCCTCGTGCGCATGTTGTTCGCCTGTTCGAGTGCGCCGGTCAGCGTGCGCTGCAGCCTCGCGACGTTCTCTTGATACGTCGTTGCCGCGGTGCGTTGCGCGGGCGTCAGTTGCGGCGCCGCCGGATCCGCGGTCACCGTGATCGTCTGCGCCTCTCCGAGATTCGTGGACACGCCATTCACACGCCGCGACAACGCCACGCGATACGTGCCCGCTGCAACGTATGGACCACCTCCGGTACCGCCCTGGATCGCCGGCCCATCGTCGTCATCATCGGTGGCTCCACCGCCGCCGCCGCCACCACCGCCGCCTCCACCAAATCCGCCGCCGCCCGTGGTCGGCGCGATGCCGCGCAGATTCCAGACGTAGCGATGAATGCCGCGGCCGCCTGGGACCGTGAGACGACGGACGACTCGATTCGTGGAGTCAGTAATGGTCAGGAAGGTTTGCGGCGCTTCTTCATCCGCTTCGGCGGTGAGCTGCGCCTGCGTCGGATACTGCGTGCCTTCCTTGATTTCGCCGCGCGATGCGAGCGTGCGCCGCTGGCGCGCCGACTGCGCCGTGTCCTTGATCCAATACGTGAAGATCGCGCCGAGCGGGCGATTGTCCGCCATCCACAGCGACTCGCCCTGCGAGCCGCGATTTCGCCCGGTCTCCTGCGTTTCGATCACCGCCGCCTTGACCGGGAAAATCAGGCCGTCGCGATCGAACGTCGCCTGCGACAACGTCCGCAGCGGCGTGTAATCGTCGAGGACGTAGAAGCCGCGTCCGAAGGTCGCGAGCACCAGATCGTTCTCGCGCTCCTGGATCACCATGTCGCGCACGGCGATGGTCGGCATGTTGCCGCGCATGCGGACCCACTTCTTGCCGCCGTCAACGGTGAAGAACAATCCGAATTCAGTGCCCGCGAACAACACGTTCGGATTGACGTGATCTTCCGCGAATGACAACACCGGACCATTCGCCGGCAGGTCGCCGGCAATCGATTCCCACGATCCGCCGCGGTTATTGCTGCGATAGAGATACGGCTTGAAGTCGCCGTTCTTGGTGTTCTCCCACACGCCGTAGACGACGTTCTCGTCGCTCTTGCCGGCGTAGACGCGATTCACATACACACCGTAGCTGCCGTAATCGGGCAGCCCGGGCACCTTCTCGCTCCTGCGCCAGTTCGCGCCGGCATCGAGCGAAATCTGCACCAGCCCGTCATCGGTGCCGACGTAGAGCAGGCCTTCGCGCTTGCGCGACTCGCTGATCGCGGAGATGTTGCCCCACGTCGCCGTCGACTGATGCTGGGCGACCGCTTCCGGCGACCAGATGCGGCCCATCACCGGCAGCGTGTTGCGATTGGTCTGCCTGGTGAGATCGGGACTGATCGGCTTCCACGTGTTGCCGCGATCGTCGCTGCGGAACAACCGGCTGGCGCCGAAGTAGAGGCGCGACGGACTGTGCGGGCTGATGATGAACGGCGATTCCCAGTTGAAGCGCAGCGCGTTTTCCCCGCGATCTTCGACCGGCCTGATCTGCACGCGCTCGCTGGTGCGGCGATCGAGGCGGACCACGCCGCCGTACTGAGATTCGCCGTAGACGATGTTCGGATCGGACGGATCGATGCGCGACACGAAGCCGTCGCCGCCGGTGACGATGAACCAGTCGTTGTTGGTGTTGGCCTGGCCCTTGGCGCGCGACGGGCCGCCGAGCGTGCTGTTGTCCTGCGTGCCGCCGTAGATGTTGTAGATCGGCGACGCGTTGTCGACGTCGACGTTGTAGAACTGCGTCACCGACAGGTTGGCGAAGTGGCGCCACAGGCGTCCGCCGTCCCACGTTTCATACAAGCCGCCGTCGCAACCCTCGAGCAGGTGATCGGTGTTGTCGGGATCGATCCACACGACGTGATTGTCGACGTGCTTGTTGCGCTCGCCGACGCCGCGGAACGTGCGGCCGCCGTCGTTCGAGACCTGTGTCTGCACCGACGGCACGTAGAGTTTTTCGGCGACCTTCGGATCGGGATGGATGTTCTCGTAATACATCGGCTGCGCCTGCACGTTGCCACGGCGCTCCCAGCTGTCGCCGGAATCGTTCGACGCGTAGATCGCGGTGTTCTCCGCGGTCTCGACTTTGGCGTAGATCAATCCCTTCTGCACCGGCGAAAAGGCGGGCACGATGCGCCCGAGATCGCCGCCCGGCAATCCCGTGCGAATGCGACGCCACGTCGCGCCGCCGTCCGTAGATTTGTGAATGCCGCTTTCGGGACCGCCGTGAATCAACGTCCACGTGTGACGCCGACGCTGATGCGCCGTCGCGACCAGCACGTCGGGATTGTTCGGATCCATCGCGACGTCGCTGATGCCGGTGTTCTCGCTGATGTTGAGAATCTTCGTCCAGTTCGCGCCGCCATCGGTCGTCTTGTAAAGACCGCGATCGCCGCCCGCCGACCACAGCGGACCGTAGGCCGCGACGAACACCACTTTCGAATCGCGCGGATCGATCACAATGCGGCCGATGTGCTGCGAGTCCTTCAATCCGAGATTGCGCCACGAACGCCCGCCGTCGTCGCTGCGATAGATGCCGTCGCCCCAGCCAACGCTGCGCTGGTTGTTGGCTTCACCGGTGCCGACCCAAATCGTGTTCGGATTGTTCTTGTCGATCGTCACCGTGCCGATCGAATACGAGCCCTCGTTCTGGAAGACCGGCGTGAACGTGGTGCCGGCATTCGTCGTCTTCCACACGCCGCCCGACGCCACGCCGATGTACCAGGTCTGCTTGTCCTCGGGATGCACCGCGACGACGTTGACGCGGCCGGACATCAGCGCCGGGCCGATGGCGCGCAGGCGCAGGTCGTTGAAGGTGGCTGAGGCCCAGGGATCCCGGGCAGCGGGGTTGTCGGGCTGCCCGCCCTGAGCGAGAAGCACGCCACTTGTGGCGTGCTTCGAGTCGAAGGGTGCGGTCAGCGCCGCGGCAATGCCGAGTGCAAAGATGAGTTTCTTCATGCGGGCTCAGATTATATTGGGCCTGACCAACATGGGACGAACGCTGTTACTGATAGCCGTTTTGTTTGCCTCACCGTTATTCGCCTCCTTCGACTCGCCGGTCGCCGTAAGCGGCGACCAGCTCGCTCAGGACAAGCAGGACAAGGGCGGTGAAGACGAGACCGGCGCGTATGAGGTCGTGCCCAACTGGCCGCAGCCGTGGTCGCCGGCCGGCTACATCTGGGGCTCGCAGCCGGCGGTGTTTGCGCAATCGCCCGATCGGATTTTCATCGGCGTTCGCGGCGAGATCAAGGCGCCCAATCCGGCGCCGCGCGGCTTCAACGGCTCGTGGGGATCGACCGGGCAGCGCGCCACAGAGCCGGCGGCCGAGACGCGCAACTGCCTGATCGTCGTCAATCGCGATGGGCACGTGATCGAGTCGTGGACGCAGTGGGACAAGCTGTTCGAAGGCGGCGGCGCGCCGCACAAGATCCGGATCGATCCCAGCGATCCCGCGAAGCACGTGTGGGTCGTCAACGACGGCAGGCACGCGATTCACAAGTTCACCAACGACGGCAAGCAGCTGGTGATGACGATCGGGGAGCCCGGTGTGCCGGGCGATGATGCGACGCACTTCGGCACGCCGCAGGATCTCGCGTTTCTTCCGGACGGATCGATTCTCGTTGCCGATGGGCTTCGCAACGCGCGGATCGCGAAGTTCGACAAGACCGGCAAGTTCGTGTCGTCGTTCGGGACGCGCGGCAATGCGCCCGGGCAACTGAGCGGCGTGCACGGCATTGCCGTCAGCAAGGATGGCCTCGTCTCGTGGAAAGCGGCAAGGAAGTCGACCGGTGGAATACCGGCGTGATGACCCGGATCACGCAGCAGATGTATGCGATCGCGCGGCCTGACGCGAAGTGGCAGCCGAAAGTTGCGCCGCCCGCAGCATCCTTACTCACGGAGCCACGCTGATGCATGCTCAGTCCCGTCGTGGATTCGTCCGCTCGCTTGGCGCAGCTGCCGGCATCGGCTGTCTGCCGTATGTTCCCGCAGTCGCCGCCACCGTTGTCGAACCCGATCGCGTCGTTCACACGTCAGGCGACGGCATCGGCATCACGCCGCGCGCGTACGCGTCGCTGCTGAATCGCCTCTGCGAGAGCAAGCACGTCGAGGACGACAACTACCTGCTCGGCGGCGAGGTCGAAGCCTTCGAGAAGCACTGGGCGACGCTGCTCGGCAAGGAGACGGCGGTGTTCATGCCGTCGGGCACCCTCGCAAATCAGCTCGCGTTGCGCGCGCTGGCAGGCAACAAGCGGCGCGTGATCGTGCCGGAGATGAGTCACGTCTATAACGACACCGGCGATGCGTGCCAGACGTTATCCGGACTGACCTTGATGCCGCTGGCGCCGGGCCGCGCGACATTCACGGTTGCCGGCATTGAGGCCGTCCTCGCGCGTACCGCGGGCGGACGGGTCGCGACCGACGTCGGCGCGATTCTGATCGAGAGTCCGATGCGCCGCTTGTCCGGGGCGATGTTCGACTGGGACGAAGCGAAGCGCATTTCGGCGTTCGCTCGAAACAAAGGGATCGGCACGCACCTCGACGGCGCGCGCCTGTTCATCGCGTCGGCGTACACCGGTATCACGCCCGCTGAATACGCGGCGCAGTTCGACACCGTCTACGTCTCGCTCTGGAAGTACTTCAATTGCGGCATCGGCGCGATTCTCGCCGGACCGAAGCGCGTGCTCGACGGCATGTTCCATGTCCGCCGGATGTTTGGCGGCAACCTCGCAGTGGGATGGAATGCTGCACTCGTCGCGCGCCATTACATGGATGGCTTCGAGTCGAGGCTGAAGAGCGCCGTGCAGATCTCGGAAACGTTCTACGCCGCGATCGCAACGCATCCGCGCATCGGCATCGAGCGCATTCCGAACGGCACGAACCTGACGCGCGTGACGTTCAAGAGTGGCAGCGTTGCCGATGTGGCGAAGAAGCTTGGCGAGCGCGGCATCGCGATGTCGGGGCCGACTGGGCCGGCCACCCTCACTTTCGGTGTCAACGAGACGTGGAATCGGATGAGTGCCGCGGATCTGATTCGATCCTTCGAATACGCGCTCGCCTGATCGCTAGTCCCTGTTCACGGCGCCATCGAGGAGCCGATGGTAGCGCGCGTCGGTTCGTAGCGCCGTCAGCTCGGGCTCGTTCGCCAGGTCCTTCACGGCATAGCCCGCCTTCAAGGCGCGCTGCAGCGCATCCAGTGCGCGAGCGCGATCTCCCGACAACTCCGCCACCACCGTCACTCGGTAGTACACTAGGCAGCGTCTTCCAGGAGCAGGTGCCAATGGCGAATGTCATGTGCGCGTTCACCATTCCGTCAAGCCAGGCGAGCGGCAAGCTGAGCGGCGGCTTCAGTCGTCCCGCGCTGCCGCCCCGGTAGGTGAACGGCGCGAATGTGTAGATTCTACGAGCTGACCTTCGTGGCCGAAAACAGTTCGGTGACGCCGGCCATCCAGTGGGCGGAAGATCCGGAGTTCGACACCGGCAACTGATCCGGTTCGGTGCTAGGATTCGCCCTCATGAAGCGAGTCTCCAGCATCGGATGCCTGATTCTTCTCACCTTGATCGGCCGCGTCGAGATTTCGGCAAGCGGTGTCCCGACACGGCTGCTGCGCACGCCGTCGATCAGCGCGACCCATGTCGCATTCGCGTACGGCAACAACATCTGGGTGGTCGATCGCAAAGGCGGCGATGCGCGGCGGCTCTCGAGCTTCCAGGGGCAGTCGTCGAATCCGAAGATCTCGCCGGACGGGACGATGGTCGCGTTCAGCGCCGATTATTCCGGCAACACCGACGTGTATGTGGTACCGGTGAGCGGCGGCGAACCCGTTCGCCTGACGTGGCATCCGGGCGCCGACACCGTTCAGGGCTGGACGCCCGACGGCACGAAGATCATGTTTGCGTCCGCGAGGCAGACCTCGGCGCCGAATGCGACGCCGAGATTCTGGACGGTGCCGGCGAAGGGCGGCATTGCCGAACCGTTGCCGCTGCCGCGCGGCTACCAGGGAAAGATCTCTCCCGATGGAAGGCGCATCGCCTATCGCATGAATACGTCGTGGGATGAGGAGCGCCGCAATTATCGCGGCGGCCAGAATCGCCCGGTGTGGATCGTTGATTTGAAATCGTTCGATCTCGTCTCGCCGCCGTGGACCGATTCGAAGGATGTCGATCCGGCCTGGCTCGGCGACACCGTGTATTTCGTTTCCGATCGCGACGGCATCGCCAACGTGTGGTCGTACGACACCGCGACCAAAGCGTTGACGCAGCGAACGAAGTTCATCGACTACGACGTCAAGTCGCTGGACGCCGGCGGCGGCGCGGTCGTCTTTGAGCAGGCCGGCTATCTGCACGTGTTCGATCCGAAGGCCAACAGGACCGAGCAGCTGACCATCAACGCGGCCGGCGACTTCCCGTGGCTGATGGCGCGGTTCGAGGATGTGACGACGAGGATGTCGAACATCAGCCTGTCGCCGACCGGGAAGCGCGTGCTGGCCGAAGCGCGCGGCGAGATCTTCACGATCCCTGTAGAGAAAGGCGACGTCCGCAACATCACGAATTCCAGCGGGTCCGCGGAGCGCCAGCCGGCGTGGTCGCCCGACGGCAAATGGATCTCGTACTTCAGCGACAAGTCTGGCGAGTACAAGCTGGTGATCGAGTCGCAGGACGGCGTCGGTACGCCGCGTGAGGTCGCGTTCCAGAAGCCGGCCTTCTATTACACGCCGGTGTGGTCGCCGGACTCGAAGAAGCTGCTCTACACCGACACCAATCTCAACGTCTGGGTGATGGATATCGCGTCTGGACAATCGAAGATCATCGGCAGCGATCCGTGGATGGTGCCGCAGCGCACGCTGGCGCCGTCGTGGGGTCCCGACTCGAAGTGGGTGGCGTTTGCATCGCGGCTGAACACGCTCTACCGCGCGATCGTCGTCGCCAACGTGGACACCGGAGAGAAGCGCCAGGTCACGGACGGGCTGGCCGACGCGATGTATCCGGTGTGGGACGCGAGCGGCAAGTACCTGTGGTTCCTCGCCTCGACCGACTTCGGCCTCGCCTCGCAGTGGCTCGACATGACGTCGTACGGGCGCGAAGAAACCTTCTCGCTCTATCTCGCCATCCTCAACAAGTCGGACGCTAGTCCGCTCCTGCCGGAGAGCGATGAGGATCCCGGGATCGGCACACGGGCCAGCACAGAGAAGCCGGCCGCGGGGACGCCGGTCGTCACGATCGACTTCGATCGCTTGCAGCAGCGGATTCTGGCGGTCGACGGCGTGCCGGCGCGGCAGTATCACCAGCTCAAGGCGGGACTACCGGGCACCGTGTTTTTCCTGGAGACACCCGGCGCGGCCGGGGCGCGCGGCAACGTGCTGCATCGTTTCCAGTTGAGCGATCGGAAGTCCCAGGAATTCCAGTCGACGGTGGCCGAGTACGCGATCAGCGCCGACGGCAAGAAGCTGGTGTATCGCACCGCGCCGCCGCAGGGCAATCCCAACGCGCCTCCAGCGCGTCCGCAGCTGTTCCTCGTGGACGCCGACAAGAAGGATCCGCCGAAGGCCGGCGACGGGCGGCTCGATGTCTCGTTGCGGATGCATCTCGATCCGAAAGCGGAGTTCACGCAGATCTTCAACGAGGGCTGGCGCCTGCAGCGTGACTATTTATACGTGCCCAACATGCACGGCGCGAACTGGCCACGCATGAAGGAAATGTATGGCGCCATGCTGCCGCACGTCGCCCATCGTGCCGATCTCAACTATCTGCTCGATAACATGGGCGCCGAGATCGCGATCGGCCACTCGTATGTGCGCGGCGGCGCCATGCCGGAAGTGCCGGCGAATCCCGGCGGGCTGCTGGGCGCCGACTTCGCGATCGAGAACGGCCGCTACAAGATCGTGAGGATCTACGACGGCGAGAGCTGGAATCCCGATTTGCGCGCGCCGCTCGCGGGACCCGGCATCACCATCAACACCGGCGACTTCATTCTCGCGATCGACGGCGTCAACCTCGCCGCGCCCGACAGCATCTATCGATTGCTCGATGGCACCGCGAATCGCCAGATCACGCTGACGGTGAATTCGCGTCCCGACACGCAGGGTGCGCGACAAGTGACCGTGCGGCCGGTCGCCAACGATCAGACGCTGCGCACGCGCGCGTGGGTCGAGGAAAACCGCCGCTACGTCGACAAGCGATCGAACGGCCAGCTCGCCTACGTCTACGTGCCGAACACCGGACAGGGCGGCTTCGAGAGCTTCAATCGCTACTACTTCGCGCAGCAGGACAAGCAGGGCGCGGTGATCGACGAGCGCTACAACGGCGGCGGCTCCGCGGCCGACTACATCATCGACGTGTTGCAGCGCGACTTCGACGGCTACTTCAACAACGTCGCCGGCGATCGTCGTCCCTTCACCAGTCCATCGGCGGGTATCTGGGGACCGAAGGTGATGATCGTCAACGAGATGGCCGGGTCAGGCGGCGACCTGATGCCGTGGATGTTCCGCTATCGCAAGATCGGTCCGCTGGTCGGCAAGCGCACCTGGGGCGGACTCGTGCACACCGCCGATACGCCGCAGTTCATCGACGGCGGCTCGATGATCGCGCCTCGCGGCGGCTTCTTCACCAAGGAAGGGAAGTGGGCGGTCGAGAACGAAGGCACCGCGCCGGACATCGACGTGGAGAACTGGCCGAAGGACGTGATCGCCGGCCGCGACCCGCAGCTCGAGCGCGCGGTGGATGAAGCGCTAAGGCTCCTGAAGGAGAAGCCGGTGCAGCGGATGACGACGGAGCCAGCGCCGCCGGCGTGGGGCAAGCGGCCCGGAGGTCACTAAAACGCGCAGTGTCGTATCTGCTGAACGGTGATCGGTGATCGGTGATCTGTTGATCTGTTGAACGGATGAATTCTTGAACTTGCGTTTTTAGATCACCAGATCACCAGATCACTAGATCACCAGATCAACAGTTCAGGATCTACCGCACCGCCCACTCATAGTGGGCCCTGGCGCGTTCGATCACCGCGGGGACATCCTCTGGCAGCAGGAAGCCGTCCTTCACCAGCGCAAGCGACGCCAGCGAGATCTTTCCGATGTAGTCGTCGAGACTCGCATATCGCTCGGCGATCGACTTGCGGCTGTCGCCCGTCTTCTCGCGGTCTGCGCGCGTCCGTGGCAGCGGCAAGTACGATCCGATCTCACTGGCCAGCCGATCGGCGGCGCCGATGTTCGCGCGCCGGTAATTCCAGCCGGTGTGTGTCGCCAACGGCACCGCGATCTCAGGCAGCCTGATGCCGGCGCGATCGTTGCCGGCTTCATCGACGGCGGGAACGCGTCCGACGAACGCCTTGCCGATGCCCGGCGGCTCCTTCGTCACGATGCCTTTCGGCCACTCCGGTCCGAAATCCAATCGATAGGTGGTCATCGGATTCTGCGGCCGCGAGTACCCCGGTATCGCCGGCCAGCCTGACTTGTCGATCGCGGTGAGCGTTCCCTCGACCAGCAGCGGGTAGCGGCTCGCCGGCGGTTCAATGCCGTCGGCAATCCAGCGGTCGAGCGATCGAAACAGCGCGCGGATGACCGGCGTGTAGACGAGCGTATTCATGTCGGCGCGGCCGGCAAAATCAGGATCCGCGAACGGCGCGGGCGGAAAGGCGCCGACGATGTGCGGCGCCGAGGCGATGAAATAGATCCGGCTCGTCGCCGGCGGCGGCACGTCGCGCATGCCGTTGACGTCGGTATGAATCAGCGATCCGGCGCGATTGAAATACTCGGAGTCGGTCAAGACGTGAAAGAACTTCGGCACCGTGTTCGACTTCGCCGCGCGCGCGAGCAGGCCGTCGGTGACGCCGGTCTCCGGATCGAGCTGGTCGGCATCGGTGAACGGAAACATGTCGACGGGGTAGAGGATGTTGAAATGCTGCAGTTGATCGCGTGACTGCTGCCCGAAGCGGTGATTGAACGAGCCTCGGCCCGCGCCTCCCACTTGATCGATCACGCCATCGAACACCCGCCGGCCCCGCTCGTCTTCATTGAAGCCTTCGTAAACGAAGTGCCGCAGGAAACGGCCGGTCTGCGACACGCCCCAGCCAATCGCCGTAGTGATGCCGGGCATGGGATTGCCCTGGGCGGCGGTCGCGTGCTTGAAGAAGCTGACCAGGTCGCGCGTCCCGGAAAGGCCGGCGCCGATGACGCGCGGATCGCGGGCGCGATACACGACGTCGTAGATCAAGCCGGGCTCGAATCCACGATCGAGAGTGATCGAACCGGGCCCGCTGAAGCGCCAGGTCTCGCGTGCGATCTCGCGCGGCGCATCGGTCGGCAGCGTGCGCACCAGCAGGCGGTGTTCGGCGCTCGCCGGATCGACGACCGGATACGGCTGGTGCCCGCGATCGGCGATCAGCGCGCTCGTCGCATTCGCGCCCGGAATGAAGTTGCCGCGCACCCAGCCGGTGATCGGCGCGCCGTTGTTGGTGGCGATGGGGATCTCCATCCGCATCCGGCCTTCGGGAACATCCCACTGCCATCCCATCCAGAGCAGCGTAAATCCCTGCTGCATCAACGCGCCGTTGCCGAACTCCTGCGCCGTGGCCGGATCGGCGGCATTCGCCGCGTCCTGGAACACCGGCAGAATTCGCTTGGTGCCGCGATTGCCGGCTTCGTAGAACAGCCGGCCGTTGCCTTTCGATGCATCGACGGGCTTCAGCAGATAGAAGTCCGCCGTGAACTCCACGAGGCCCCTGGCATTCTTCGGCGCGAGGTTGAGATCGACGATGCCGCGGTTCTGCGGCAATGCCGGATCGAGCGCGAAATGGACTTTGCCGGAGAGCTTCTCGTATGGACCCGCGGCGCCAAACGGCTTGCCGTTCAAGATCACCTCGCGGCGATCGATCTGCAGGCGCGTCACGCCGGCTTCCGCGGCCGTCGAACAAATCGCGCCGATGATGAGGAGGGCGGCCAGCCGTCGAATCATGCGCGCGATTATATGCGCGCGACCGCTTCTCTGAATTCGCAGTACTTCTCGAATCCGAGCGACTGATAGACGCGAATCGCCGGCGCGTTGTCTTCGCGCACGTTCAAGCCGACCGTCTTGAGATGACGCAGCCGATGCAGCACGGCGGACGTGACCGCGCGGCTGAGGCCGCGGCCGCGCCGATCCCGGCGAGTGTAGACGTTGCCGATCGCCGCGGCATGTTCGTCAGGGGCGAATAGATGCGTGCCGGCGGCCGCAACCAGATCGGGCCCTTCATAGATGCCGAAGAACACCCCGTCCTTCACCATCGAGTCGTAGAAGAAGTCCGGCGATTCACCGGTGGCGGCGCCGTCGTCATACAACCGCTTCAACGCGCCGAGATCCGGCAGGCCGAGCCGCTTGACGCCATCGGCAATTTCCGTGGAGCGTCTGGCATCTGCGCTGTCTGTGCCTTCTGTAGCCCATGCCATGCGCCACATGCGCTTGACGTCGGTGACGTCAGCATGACGCGCGACTTCATCGAGCCCTTCCGGCCGCACCTGCAGATGCACCGGCCACCTGACGTGCTCGAGCGCCTCGCGAATGCTGCCGGTGCCGTGCGCGAACAGAATGCACGTGCCGTAGTCGTGCAGGACCAGCGTCATGTCTGGCGTGAACCACGAACACTTCAGGAACATCGTGGGCGTCAGATCGCCGAGGGCGTATACGCACCAGCGCGGATCGGTTTGCAGGAGGGATCGAATTTCGTTCTTGTCGGTCAGCCGCATCAACGAGACGTTTCGATCCAGGCCAGGGCTTCAGCGGGTGTCAGCACTGTGACCGGGGTGCGCTTGAAATCGCGCGGATTGCGCGTGACGACGGCGTCGCATTTTGCCCGCCGCGCCGCGGCGGCGGTGACGGCGTCTTCAAAATCCTTCCAGCCGAGAGCCACCGCGGATCGGAGAACCGCATCGTCAATCGCAGCGACCTGGAAGACCGACAGCAAGGCGTCGGTGGTTTGCATCGCCTGTCGAGGTCCGACCGCTTTGGCATTCAAGTAATGCAGCGTCGTGATCGCGTGTGCGGACAGCAGTCCTTCTGCATCGGCGTTTTCGACGGCGGCCCATGCCGCTGACGAGTCGTCGGCGAACGGCTGGCGATCGAGCAGGACGTCGAAGACCACGTTGACGTCGAACAGCAAGCGCTTCATCGGTACTTGCGTTCGAGGTAGCGGTGATAGTCGCGAACATCGACGCCCTTGATTGAGCCGCGCAACCGGCTCAACACCGGCGGAGTGATGTCGCGATCGTCGCTGCCAGACGCGGCGAGGTCGAGCAGCTGCTCGACGAGCCCCGAGACGGACGTCCCGCGCTTGCTGGCGTAACGCTTGGCGCGCTCGATGACGGTCGCGTCGACGCTCAACGTCAATTTCGCCATACGTATGAATATATCACAATCATACGTATCGAAGGGCTATTTGACTTTCCCGTCGAGAATCTCGTAAGCGCGGCGCATCGCGTGATTCGGTGTAATGCCCGGTGCGCGGATGGCAGGGTAGTTCGCCGCCTGTCCGCGCAGGTCCACCAGCTTCGCGGCTTCTTCCCACGGCGTGCCCGCCTTGTGGAACTTCTGTGCCTGCTCCCAGAAATCGCGCATGTATGCCTGCCAGTGATCGAGCTTCGCTTTACCGGTGAACGCGGCGCCGTGGCCGGGCAGCACCGTGTCGAAGTCGAGTCCCTTCAGCACTTCGATCGTCTGGATCCATTCCGTGAAGAACGCATCGCCCATGTATGACGTGCCGTTGACGAGCAGATCGCCGGTGGCAACGACGCGCTCCTTCGGCAGGAAGACGACCACGTCACCGGCGGTGTGGCCGCGGCCGAGGAACAACAGCTGAATCTCGCGGCCGCCGCGGAACAGCGTCATCTTCCGCGTCAGCGTCATCGTTGGCGGCGTCGGTTTCACGGCGTTGGTGCCTTCGAGGTGATTGCGCTGAATGGCGAGCTGCTCTTCGATCTGCGCCCTGGTCTTCTCGTCGGTGGCCGCGGCGAGCCGGCCTTCGAGCGTCTTGATCGTGGCGGGGACGCCGCCGACGAAGAACTCGCGCGCCGGCGAGTCCTGCGACTTGCCCGCGAGGATCTGCGCGCGCGCGAACTCGTGGCCGATGATCTCAACCTCGGGGCCGTAGATCTGATTGCCGTGCGAATGATCGAAGTGATAGTGCGAGTTGACGACCCAGCGAATCGGCTTGGGCGTGATCGCCTTGAGCTCCTCGCGCAGCGCCCACGCGCCGCCCGGACTGACGTGCGAGTCCACGACCAGGACGTCGCGATCCCCTTCGACGATGGTGGCGTTCGACATCACCACCAGGCTGCCGGTGCCGACCGCGTGATAGACGCCGTCCGTGATCTTGTTGAAGGTGAATGCCGGCGCCTTGTAACTGGTGCCTGGAGGCCTCGCCGACGGTGTCTGTCCAGTCCGGTTCGCGGCAATCGCCATTGTGCCGAGCGTGGCGATCAACAGGAAGGCGATCAGGCGGATGCGCATCATGGCCCGCGATTATAGCCGGGCCGAGCGGGCAGGACGGCGGGCGCGTGACAATGAAACGGGCGGCGCGGAGTTGAGCTCCGGCCGCCCGTGTAGTGTTGCCGCGCGGTCGCGCGCTTACTTTTTCCTGTAGACGTCGAGGCGAAGCGTGCGCCTCGGCGAGTTCGAATGCTCGACGTCAACGTGCTGCACGAACGTGAAGCCGCTCGGCGCCGGCGATCCCGCCGGCATGAACACCAGCGCGCCGGCCGGCAGGCCATCCCCCTTCGGACCCTGCGGCCCGGTCTCACCCCTTGGACCCGCCGGACCCATCGGTCCCTGCGGTCCCGCCGCGCCCTGCGCGCCCGCCGGACCCGCAGGACCCGCCGGACCCGCGGCGCCCGCAGGACCCGTTGCGCCGGTCGCACCGGTCGCACCGGTCGCACCCGTCGCGCCGGTGGCGCCCGTCGCTCCCTGCGTTCCGTTTGATTCCGCAGCCGGCTCGCACGAATCGTCCGCGTCGCGAACGACGTTGGTGACGACGCCGCGCACCAGCCAGAAGCCGCCGGCGCCTTCGATCGTCAACGCGTTTCCGGCCTGCCATGACGACAGCACCGGCGCGCCGGTGAACAGCGCGTCGTTGTTGAGCGCGTTCGCAGTGGTGTCGTCAAGCTGCCACGTCATGTTGCCGACGAGGGTGCCCCTGGTCATCAGGTTCAACTGGCTGTGAACGAGGTAATCGTCCATCGCCGGTTCACCGATGTTGTTGACGGTGACAATGCGGAAGCCGCCGAGCAGGCGGTTGGTCTGGAAGGCGTTCGCGCCGATGCGCACCACCATGCCGAACGGGCCGGCGTCGTGGATGTACTCACCAACTTCCGGCGCGCCGTTGAAATCCTGCGTCCCGGCGTTGAAGGTGTAGCAGCCCTGAATGTCGGCGCCAGGCGCAATGTCGGGGAACGGCGACGCAAACAGCTCCGTCACCTGTCCGCTGAAGCGGAACGTGACGTTCTGTGCACTTGCCGATCCCCCGAACAGAAGTGCAAGCGCGGCCACCAGGATTGCAACATGTCGGCGATCCATAAGAACTCCTTGGATCTCGACAAGGGCAACTGCCGTGCCGGATATGTTGCACGCAAACAGGGCGGGTCAAAGACCCGCCCTGTCTCAAAACCGAAAACAGTATTTCGAAAGCGTCAGCTTACTGCGGCGAGGATGTTGCACTCTTTTTCGCGGCGATCGCCTTGTTGATCGCGTCGACGGTCTGCGAGGCGCGGAACTCGACGATCTGTTTCGCCAGCGCGGTGTTCTTCGCCTTGTCGGCCACGTTGACGCCGTTGATCGTCGCCTTGCCCGCCTTGACGCGCTCGTTGAAGCGCACCGAGTTCGGATCGTCGATGAACATGTTGAGCGTGATGATCGGATCGTCGTGCATGTTGTCGGACTTGCCGTCGACAATGCCGCGCGTCTTCATGTATTCGGCGACCTTGTTGTACTCGTAGTACTCCGGGATGTGGAGCGCCAGCGCCTTGCCGGCCCACTTCGCCGTCAGCTCCTCGGCGATCGCCTTCTGGCCGGCCTGGTTGCCGCCCGAGTCGCCGATGAAGATGATGTTCTTGAAGCCGTGCGCCTGCAGGCTTTCAGCGGTGTCGCGCAACACGGCGCGGAACGTATCCTCACGCATCGAGATGGTGCCGGGTGACGCCATGTGGCTGGTCTTCTTCTCGATGTCGCCCTCGGGCACGTACTTCACGATCGGCGCGCACAGCGCGTTCCCCATCTTGCGGGCGATCGCTTCGCAGTTCGCATGCAGCACGTAATTGTGCTTGCCGGTGACGAGCCACGGACCGTTCGGCTCGATGCCTCCGGTCGAGATGATGATGCTGGTCTTGCCGGCCTTGAGGGCGTCGCGCACGTCCATCCACGTCATCTCTTCGAGCCACACGCTGTGGGTGGCGGGAAGCGGGTTCGGCGCATCGACGCAGTTGTACGGGTTCTGCGCGCACTGGCCGCCGCCCATGTCGCGCGGATCGGGCTCGCGGCGCTGACGCGGCTGCTGTCCGGCGGCCGCCGGTGCACCCGGCTGCTGCGCGACGGCGAACGTGCCTGTCAGGAGAACGAAGCTGGCGGCGATCAGAACGGTCTTCTTCATACGCTCCTCAAATCAGAAATCCGAAATCTAAATCTGAAATCTGCAATCCGAAATCTGCAATCGTTACCCGGCGGTCTTCAGCCGGAACGTCCCGTCTTCCATGCGCTCACGATACTTGCCGTGGCAGGACGCGCAGGTCCCGCCGAGCGGAGTGATTGACGTCTTCGCCGCCTCGATGTTGTTGAGACCGAGGTTGACGAGAATCGCGTCGGCGTGGCTCTTGCCTTCACCGGCCCACTTCATCGCTTCGGCGTTGTTCTTGGCCTTGAAGAACGCTTCGATCTGCGTGAAGGACTCCTTCAGCAGCGTCGCCTGTTCCCTGGCGCCGGCGGCGTCCTTGCTGTCGAGCGTCTTGCGCACGGCGCCCTGGGCGGCCGGCAGCTTCGTCATGATCTTCTGCAGCGCCAGATCGTCCGCGGTCATCGGCGGAATCGGCTTCTTCGCGATGTCGATGCCGGCGGTGTTGATCACCGCGGTCGCGAGCACCACCGGCTTGCCCTTGAACTTCGCGATGTCGGCGGCCGACAGATCGATCTGGTAGTCCTTCAACTTCGCCGCGACTTCCTTTTCGTCGAACTTGATCAACTGGCCGATCACCGTGACGTAGCCGTTCTGATCGGTCGGCTTCTGCAGCGACGGCGCGAGCACGAGCACTTCCTTGCCGGTGGCCTTGGTCTTGTCCTGATCGATCGAGAACGCCGTCTTCGACAAGTTGGCTTCAACCGCGCCGGTCATCGTCACGTACTCGCCGACGTAGGTGTCGGGATTGTTGGCAACCGAGCTGGCGGCGACGGGCACGAGCGGCTTCGGCGGCGTGCCGGCGGCCGGCGGGGCCTGGCCGCCACCTTGCGCAAAGGTGGTGGTGAATGAGGTCACAAACGCGGCCAGCGCAGTCGCGGCCACGATAGCGGTGGACGTGGTCGAACGCTTCATAAGAGCACTCCTGAACCGGGACATTGTATATGGATACCGCTAAGATAGGGCACCCGTTACGCCGCACTTCGGAGGATCCATGCGCATCAGGACGTATTTGTTTGTAACGCTGCTCTCGGCCACCACGGCCTTTGCTCAAACTCCAGCCGCGGGAGGCCCCTTCGACTTCGCTCAGGGCGAGCAGCAGCCCGAACGGAGGCCCGGCGTTGCGTCCGTAAACACCGCGCCGCGTGTGGATGTGACGACCATGCCGCGCCCGATCGACATGCACGACAGCGTGTGGATCGAAGACCTCATCATGCTCGAGGTGCGCGACCTAATCAAGTCGGGCAAGACCACGGCGTTGATCCTGACCGGCGGCATCGAAGAGAACGGTCCGTACTTGACCACCGGCAAGCACAACAACGTGTTGAAGGCGACCGGTGAGTCAATCGCACGCTCGCTTGGGAACACGCTGGTCGCGCCGATCGTGACGCTCGAGCCCGGCAACCCGCTGCGGCCCAACCTCCCGCCCGGCACGATCGTGCTGTCGCAGGCAACCTTTCACGCCGTGCTCACCGACATGGCCAACAGCCTGCGCTCGCAGGGCTTCAAGGACGTCGTGATGATCGGCGACAGCGGCGGCAACGCCAAGGGGATGCAGGCCGCGGCCACCGCGCTCAATGCGGAATGGCAGGGCCAGGGTTACGTCCACTTTATCCCCGAGTACTACAACTACGCCGACGTCGAGAAGTTCGAGGAAGAAAAGCTCGGCATCCACGAAAAGCTCGAGGGCTATCACGACGACTACTACATCACCGCGATCATCTCGACGGTGAGCACCGACGCGATTCGCATGCCCGAGCGCCGCAAGGCGGGGAAGTTCGTGATCAACGGCGTGCCGCTCGATCCGATTGCGACGACGATCGAGAACGGCAGGAAGATGGTGGCGTTCCGGACAGAGGTAACGGTTGCTGCGATCAAAAAATCGATGGCATCGAAGCAGTAGTCAAGGCACAAGGCAGAAGGCAGAAGGCAAAATCGTTTTTCTGCCTTTTGCCTTATGCCTTTTGACTTGCGCGGCACTCGCCTTTGCCCAGGCTTTTCCTCAGCCCTCCGGGCGAGTGAATGATTTTGCGAATGTGATCGATCCGGCCACCGAGGCCGCGATCGATGGCCGGCTCGATCAGCTCGAACAACTGAATTCCGCTGAAATCGCCGTCGTGACCGTGCAGTCGCTCAACGGCATGACGGCGACCGATTACGCCAACCGCCTGTTCAAGGAATGGGGCGTCGGCCAGGCCAGGGTCGATAACGGCCTGCTGGTCCTCGTCGGCATCGACGATCGCGAGATGGCGATCGAAGTCGGATACGGGCTCGAAGGTGTGTTGCCCGACGGTCTTGCCGGGCAGGTCATCCGCGAAAATTTCACACCGAAATTCAAGGCAGGCGATTACTCGGGCGGCATCCAGGACGGCGTGCAGCGCCTGATCGGCATTGTCCAGGCCAATCACATCCTCACGCCCGAGGAGCGTCAGGCGATCAACGAAGCGGAAGGCGTCACGCTGCCGTACTGGATCGGCATTCCGTTCTTCGGGATCTTCGTGACGATCGGCTTCGGGATGATGGGCATTGGCGTGCGCACGAAGACCGGGTTCCCGCTTCTCTTCGGCAGCTTGTTCGGCGGCATGCCGTTGCTCATGAGCCTCGGGTTCATGTTCACGATCGCGCTCTTCACGCTGTTGCCGTGGGCGATCTTCATGTTCGTGACCGGCTATCGCCTCGGCGGCCGCGAGCGCTGGCGCGATGCGTTCCGCGACACCGGCCGCGGCGGCAGCAGTGGATCCTCGGGCGGTTGGACAATGGGAACTTCGAGTTCCAGCGGTTCCAGTGGTTCCAGTGGTTCCAGCAGTTCGTCGAGTTTTGGTGGCGGATCGTCCGGCGGCGGAGGCGCGTCCGGCCGTTGGTAGCAAGGGTGCTAGGGTTTCTAAGGTGCCTGGGGTGCCTGGCGTGCCTGGGGTGCCTGGGTGCAGGGTGCAGTTATCTCCCCGCGATTCGTGAGTGCGAGTTCGTCAATCAGCAGCTGACCAGCCTCGAGAATGTGCAGGGCGCGTGGATCGAGTGTGAGACCGCTGTATTCGCCGGCGACGGCATTCGAGCGTCGGTGAAAATGACCGACGGCGCCGAGCTGAAGCTCGAGCGGCTGGGTTTCAACTCGTTCAAGTCGACGGCCGTGAATATCGTGCTCACCGAAGCGTCAGGGCTGACGCCGCGAGTCGCGTCATGCGCCGGCATCGCGGCGCCCAACTTTCATCGCGAAGCGCCGCTCGGACATCACTTTCATCCGACGCTGATCGATACGAAGGAGGCGCTCTCACGCTATCGAGAGTTACTGGAAGAAGTCGAGTTCTGGCCGCAGTGTCCGCAGTACTGGGAAGTGCAGGATCGCAAAGGCGAGCGATTCCGCTACTGCTCGCGGAACAAGAACGCGACGGACGAACCGCCGCGTCCCGCCAACTGCGATTAATCGTCCGAGAGGACGAAGTACAACGCGAGCGGCGCCACGATCAACAGCGTCGCGGCGACCCCGGCAATCAACAGGCTCTGCTTCAGCAGGCTCGTCAGCGCCGACGCCGCTTCGGCGCTCGGCAGGAACTGCATGGCCGTCGTCCGCGCTGAATCGATCGCATCGGGCAGCACGGCCCATGCCGCCGTGATCACCGCCATCAGCACACCCACCGCGACCGCGCCGGTGATGCCGTGCATCCACGTGATCGGCCGCACCGCGGCAGTGGTCCCTTCAAGACGCGCACGCACCGCGGCGCGCCACCAGATCTGACCGGCGGCGGGCACGTGCATCTCGAATCGAGAGTCTTCGCTGTCTTCGCGCAACAGCAGCGAGACGTCGGCGACCTCGCGGCACGTCATGCATTCCTTCGCGTGCGAGACGAGCGAGTCATCGCAGCCCTGCGGCCAGCGACCCGACAGCACGGCGTTGACGACCAGTTGTTCTTTGGCGCAGTCGGCTTGCGCGCCGTGGCCTTGGCGAACGTGGGTCATGAGCGTGCTCCCGTCGTCAATGCCTTCATCAATCGCTGTCGAGCGCGATGCAGCATCGCCTTGAGACTGCCGGTCTTGACGCCAATGGCCGACGCAATTTCTTCATGCGACCAGCCCTGTGCGTAGGCGAGCCACAGCATGCTGCGCTCGCGCGGCTTCAGGTGCTTCATGGCGCGATGCAGATCGAGCCGCCGGGCGGCGCGGTCCGCCGCCTGCGCGGCGGCGATCGTGTCCGGCACCTCGGCGATCGCCGTCGCCGGCACTTCCATGAACGGCCTGCGGCGATGGTCGTTGACCAGGTTGGTCGCGATGCGGAACAGATAGTTGCGCCGGTGATCGTCGTTCTCGAAGCTGACCCGCGCGCGCAGGAAGCGGTAATAGGTTTCCTGCAGCAGATCGTCGGCGAGCCGATCGTCGCCGGTCATCCGCGCGAGATAGACCCGGACCGGCCTGGCCGTCAGCTCGTAAAACGATCTGAAGGCCTCCTCGGTCATCTGGAACGTCCGTTCGGCTTCGTCGAAGGCGCCGAGGCGTTCCATGTCAGTCAGCGTGATTTCACGCATTGGACTCTGACTCCGGGACCGGCTTCGGCGGGATGAGGCCGAGTCGCGACGACAGCACGTAGGCCATGCCGGAGGCGAGGACGAAACCGGCCCCGAGCGACATGACGATGATGCCGACGACCATCAGCGCTTTCTGCGCCTCGTTGTCGCCGATGTAGATGCCGGCAAAACGGAACCCGAGGCCGAGCGTCGCGAGCACGATGCCGGCCATCATCGCCCACACAATCGATCCGACCGGTGCATTGGTCGTGACCTCGGCTTCCGGCCTGATCGGCGCGGCCTCGAGGAAGCGGCGGCCCGCGGAGCTCTGCACGTAAGCGAGCAGCTCCTCGTTGGTCGTCATGCGTTCCATCAGCTTGGTGTGAATCTGCAGCTGCACTGCCGACGCCTTGAGCCAGCGGCGATGCTGGATGATGGCGCGCACCAGCCACGTGATGACGCCGAGGAAACCGCCGAGGCCGAGAAACACGGCGAACGCGCCAAGCATGGCGCCCAGCGCTTCGAATTCAGGATCGAACTGCCGGCCCCAGTTGCCATAACCCTCGAAGTAAAACTCGACGTTGCGTGGCACCTCGGGATGCTGCGTCAGGAACGCGGCCAGCTGCGGGTACGACGCCATGTAATCGGCGCGGCTCATCAGGGTCGGATCGCGCCGCAACACTTCGCCCACGCTTCGGGGGTAACCGCGCAGGATGTCCTGCAGCCGGTCGCGCACGAGTTCGGCATCCTGGACCAGCGCCGGCTCAACGACCTGCGCCGCGGTGGATGCGGGCGGCTGCTGCGCCTCGGCGGGGGAGCAATAGCCAAGGACCGCGAGCAGGAGGGGGAAGAGGATCCGTTGTTTCATGACCAGTAATACGCAGGCGGGGGCGAAAGGTTATCAGCGAGTGTTACCCTTCAAGGGTGACCGAGCGAAAACGCCATGTGTCGATGATCCGGTCCTACACCTGGGCCGATTTCCTCACGATCGGCAATGCCTCGTGCGGGACCGTCTCTATATTTCTCTGCCTCGATTACCTGGCGACCGGGCGGCCGCGCTTCCTGTGGGCGGCCTTCATTCTGCTGCCGGCCGCGCTCGTCCTCGACGTCCTCGACGGCTACGTCGCTCGGCTGGATAAGAAGCGTCAATCGGTGCTCGGCGCCGATCTCGATTCGCTCGCCGATGTGATCTCGTTCGGCGTCGCGCCGGCGGTGCTCGGCTTCACGCTCGGCATGCGCGGCGGATGGGACATGCTGATCCTCACCTACTTCGTCGTGTGCGGCGTCAGCCGCCTCGCGCGCTTCAACGTGACCGCATCCGCGCTCG
Organism: Cyanobacteriota bacterium; assembly: GCA_019752015.1. GTDB lineage: Bacteria > Acidobacteriota > Vicinamibacteria > Vicinamibacterales > UBA2999 > 12-FULL-67-14b. Next base: position 122,409 of record JAIEMQ010000041.1, read on the forward strand.
CCGATGAGACGACGGGGAAGGTGAAGTATTTCGAAGGGACGCCGATCCCGACCAGCGTCGTCATCGTCATCATGCTGGGCTTCGCGCAATACTTCGGAGGCGTGGATGACAATCTCTGGCTCGGCGTCACGCGCGTCGGATTCGCCGAGCTGCATCCGTTGGCGTTGATCTACGCGCTGAGCGGCAGCGCGATGATCAGCGCGACGTTACGCATTCCGAAACCATAAACACGAAGGACACGAAGGTCACGAAGACAAATGTTCAAAACGCCAGGGCTGCCAAGCGGCATTTGTATTTGGAAAAAGTTGCCTCCGTGTTCTTCGTGTCATTCGTGTTTGCAATTCGTTGTTCGCAAGCGCCGGCGGCGCCAACGCCGCCGCCATCCGCCGGTCCGGTGACTGGCGTGTTGAAACGGTTGAAGAACAAAGGCACGCTTCGCGCCGGCGCCGATGCCGACTTCGTCGTGCTCGATGCGAATCCAGCCGATGCGATCGTGAACACGCGACGGATCGCGCGCGTCGTTGTAGCCGGGCGCGACAGCGATCGCGCCGCGCTGCGAACAGGGATCCAATAGATCAACGCGCGCGGCTGAATCTGAATCGCGCAAGCCTTTTCCAACAAGCACCGTGCTCGAGCCGGCCCGGCGCCAAGGCCGCACCATTGCAGGGTCGCGCAACTCAGCCACACGCTCTGCGGATTGCGCCTCCATTCGCAGAAATTAAATTCATCGCTGCGTCGGCTGGCATCGCGTCTGCAAAGCCTACCGGCGTATGGGCAGCACGCCATCCGTTCGTGTGGTGACGTTACCGAGTATTCCCCGCCAATTACCCATAAGGCGTCACAGACCGGTTCGCGGTTTCCCTGAGAGAACGCGGTGCGGAGTCGGGCGACGATGACCCGGTCCCTGTCGAGGCGGCAGATGTTGCAGCACGGCGGCTTCGCCGGACTCGCCGCCGCGCTGCAGAAGTTGCTGCCCGACTATGTCCTGCACGCCGGAGTCCTGCCCGCCATACAAACGTCTCCGCCGGCGCTGAGCGGTGAGGTCATCAACCTGACGATTGGCGAAACGCCGATCCGTATCGGCTCGCGTCAGGTGATGGCGACGACGCTCAACGGCACGGTGCCGGGTCCGTTGATTCGATTGCGCGAAGGGCAGCAGGTCACGCTCAACGTCACAAATCGATTGAGCGACATGACGTCGATTCACTGGCACGGCGTGCTGGTCCCCCACGACATGGACGGCGTGCCCGGCGTCAGCTTCAAAGGGATTGAGCCGGGTGAAACCTTTTCGTACAAGTTCAAGGTCCGCCAGTACGGCACCTACTGGTATCACAGTCACTCACCTGGCCAGTTACAGCTCGGCACGTATGCGCCCCTCATCATCGACCATGCCAAACGCGATCCCGTTGAGTATGACCGCGAGTACACGATCCTGCTCTCCGACTGGAGCTTCCAATCGGAAGGCGCGATGCTCGCGCGCCTGAAGAAGCAGGCCGGCTACTTCAATTTTCAGCAACGCACCATGGGTGAGTTCTTCCGCGACTTGCGCGAATACGGCTGGGCGCCGACCATGGACCACTACCTGATGTGGTCGCGCATGCGCATGGACCCGAGCGACTTTGCCGACGTCACAGGCTTCGCCTACGTCTACTTGATGAACGGCCTCACCCCGGAGGCGAACTGGACAGCGCTGTTCACGCCGAAGGAACGCGTGCGTCTGCGGTTCATCAACGCCGGCGCGATGACGTTCCACGACGTGCGGATTCCCGACCTGCAGATGTCGGTGGTGCAGGCGGACGGTCAGGACGTCGAGCCCGTGGCGGTCGACGAGTTCCGCATCGGCCCCGGCGAGACCTACGACGTCGTCGTGGTTCCGCCCGACGATCGCGCCTACACGATCTTCTCCGAAGTGCTCGATCGATCCGGTTATGCCCGCGGCACGCTGGCGCCACGTCCCGGCATGATGGCTGAAGTCCCTCCGCGTCGCCGTCGCCCCCTCCGCACCATGGAGGAGATGGGCATGAGGATGGGAGACGAGATGCCGGGCATGGCGCTGGAGATGGACAAGAACGCCAAGGCCGGCGGCAAGCCGATGATGGGGAGGGACATGATGATGCCCGGCATGACGATGCCGGAACACGACATGAAGCCGGGCATGAAGATGCCTCCGGCCAAGCCGGACGCGATGCCGGACATGAACATGCCCAGGCACGAGATGAAGCCGAAGCCCGCAATGCCGGGCCAGGACATGAAGCAACCGGGCATGACGGACATGAAGATGGGCGGCCTGCAGCAGGAGGGCATGAAGATGGAACGACCCAGGCCCGTCTCGCATGGACCCGACAGCCACGGCACCGGCAACCAGATGGCCCCCGAAGAGACGACGAGCCGCTTCGACGACCCCGGCGCCGGACTGGGCGGAGACGGCCGTCGCGTCCTGACCTATGCGGATCTCATGGCGCTCGAGCCCGGCGCGGATCATCGCGAGCCCGGACGCGCGCTCGAGATTCACCTGACCGGGCACATGGAGCGCTTCATGTGGTCCCTGGACGGCAGGAAGTTCTCCGACGCACGGCAGCCGATCCATTTCCAGCTGGGTGAGCGGCTGCGATGGACGTTCGTGAACGACACCATGATGGAGCACACCATGCACCTGCACGGGATGTTCATGGAGCTCGAAAACGGCGCCGAACCGCGGCTGCCTCGCAAGCACACCGTGCTCGTCAAACCCGCCGAGCGCATCTCGGTCGCGATCACGCCCGACGAGCGCGGTCCGTTCGCCTTCCACTGCCATCTGTCGCTGCACATGGAGGCCGGCATGTTCCGCGTCGTGCTCGTGTCAGACCGGCTGCCGGAGACGACGCGATGACGCTGCGATCGATCCGCTCCGCGATCGCGGTCCTGGGTCTCGTGGCCGCTGCGGCGCCCGCACTGGCGCAGACGCAAACGCCGGCTAGCTTCCCTCCGCCGGGATGGCCGGAGCCCGTCGACGATCGCATGCGACAGACGTTCGCGCTGGTCAACGTCCTTGACGTTATTCCGCGCGGCGACGCCAGCGATCTCAGCTGGGACATGGAGGGATGGCACGGCGGCGACTTCAACCGGCTCTGGTTCAAGAGCGAAGGCGAACAGAGCTTCACGAAAGCGGAACGGAACATCGATGTGCAGGTGTTGTACGGCCGCTTCGTCAAGAAGTTCTACGACGCGCAATTCGGCGCTGGCGTGCAGACGGCCACGTTCGAGGGCCGCAACGTGACGCGGGCGCAAGCCGTGGTCGGGCTGGAAGGCTTCGTGCCGTACAAGTACGACCTCGAATCGCTGCTGTTCATCAGCCATCAAGGCGACGTCGCCGGGCGAATCACGTTCACGCGCGAGTACCTGATGACGCAACGCCTGATCCTGCAGCCGCGTTTCGAGACCAATGTCGCGGCGCAGCGTGTCGAGGCGTTCGGCGTCGGCACGGGCCTCAACAACATCGAGCTCGGTCTGCGGTTCCGCTATGAATTTCGCCGCGAGCTCGCGCCTTACCTCGGTGTGTCGTTCGATCGGCAGTTTTTCGGCACGGCCGATCTATCGCGCGCCGCTCGCCGCGATCCCAGTCAGGTCCGATTCGTGTTTGGGTTACGCGCGTGGCGATAGGCCGCGCGGCCGGATGCGCTACATCGGCGCGGAAACCGCTATTCGAAGATCCCGTCTATCGAGGAGGCAGTCATGGATCCGCGCACCGCACGTCCGGCAGTGTACATCGCCCGTGTATTCGTCGCCCTGGCCTGTCTGGCGCTGCTCGGCGCGTGGGTCACGCAACTGACCGGCGCGCCGCTGTTCGGGATGACGCAACAGCACTTTTTCAGTGAGAGCACCGTATTCGCCCTGCTCGGCATCGCGTTGTTCGCCGATGCCTTCTGGCATGGCCGCGCACTGTGAGCCACACCATCAATCGTTGAAGAGGGAACGTTATGCCTCGTCTTCCGCACCTAGACCTAGACGACCCACGCATCCCACGCGCCATACCGCTCACGCACGATCCCGCGTGGCACAGACAGGGCGATGACGGCCGCACCCGCGGCCATGTCACTCCAGCGGGCCGGCGCTGACGCGCCCGTCAGCACCCACGGTGCGAGCAAGAGCCAGAGGCCGAACAGCAGATTGAGCCATCTCAACGCGCGCACCACGTCCGCGGCACTGATCACGGCGACCGTGAGGATGAGCGCGCCGACCAGATTGTCGCTGTCGGCGGCACGTCCGTCACTGCCCAGCGCCCATGGTGCGAACATCAGCCACAACCCGACGGCCGTTGAGGCGACCAGCGACCACGGCACGCTGACGCCCCAGCTTGCAGCGGGCAGCAATGCCGGCAGCTGCGCTCCATACCGCGGCGTCCGCTCATCCGCGCTGCCGCCCTCCATGGTGTCGCCGGCCCAGAACGTCCACCAGAACGGTTTGCCCGCGCGGACCCGCTCGCGCATGAACTGGCCCATCGCAATCACTTCGTCGACGGTGAACGGAATCATGATCATCATGAGGGCGGCGGCGGCGAGACACAAGGTGCACCACTCGCCGACCACCACCGGCTGCAGGATCACCAGGACGATGTGCGTCAGCCCGAGCGGGACGACCAGGATGAAGAAGAACGTCACCATCCACGGCATCGTTCGCCAGCGGGTGCGCCCACCCATCCATGCCATCAGCACCTCGAGGGTGTACGCGGTCGCGCCGAGGCCCGCATCGGAAATCGGCCACATCTGCGACACCTCGGATGTCAGGACCCGATGGGTCCCGGCGCCGAAGAATGGCTCCCAGATGGTACCGATGTATCCGAGCTGATACGCGGCAAGGTAACGGGAGATCAACCATCCGATCAGCCCGAGACCGACCATCGGCATGCGCTGATGCCAGGACGACGGGTTGTAGGACCAGCCGGGCGGAATCTCAGGCCCCGGCTTCATCATCGCCATGTGGTGCGCCATGCCCGGCATCATCGGCACGAGAATCGAGAGCGTGATCGCGAGCGCGCCGACCAGCGTGTCATTGAGGTACGCGGCAGCCGTTGGCGCCCAGAAGATTAATGGAGCGAACTGGAGCCAGACGCCGACGAGGGACACCGACCAACGGCCGACGAAGTCGAATCTCGGCGCCAGCGCCATGCCGGCGAACGCGACGAGCAACACACCGCTCGCGATGTCACTCCACATCATGGCGGCGCTGCGGTACCCGAACGTGAATGGGCTGCTGACCAGCCACAGGCCGAGCATCATCACGGCCGCATTTGTCCACAGCCACGGCGCCCGCATCTCGCGGAGCATCGTCATGTGATCGGGGGCGTGATCCTCCGCGGGTGATTCACCACCACGTTGTGGTACCAATGCCATCCCGCACTTCGGACAGGTGCCGGGCCGATCCTGACGCACCTCAGGGTGCATGGGACAGGTGTAGACGCCGGCAGCCCTCACTTCTTCGAGACGGCGCTCTGCTCGAGCCATGACGGTGCCTCCAGCGTGTTCGTCTTGTAGAAACGCAACGGATCGGACTTGAGGTTTTTTACCATCCGCGGCAACGTCTCGCGCAGTGACCGCTGCGGTGTCCAGCCCAAGATCGTGTGAGCCCGGCCGATATCGAGTGCGTAGTGGTCATCCGCGAGATCGATCATCCAGGGTTTGATGAACGGTTCCTCACCTGGTACCTGGTCCTCCAGCCAGGCGCCCGTCTTCGCAAGCGCCTTCGGAATGACCCGCGTCTCCCACTCTTCGTCGTGAATGAGCCGGCCGAAGGATCGCTGCAACTCGTCATAGCTCAACGTCTCAGGCTCGCCAATCAGAAACGTTTCATCGGGACCAAGCTGCTGACGATGTTCGATCGTCCTGGCGATGGCCTCGACGACATCGTCCAGGTGCACGAAGGCCTGCCCGCGCGAGATGTCGCCGGGAAACAGCTTGCTCGTCAGCTTGCGTTCATAGATGCGCTGCATTTGATTGGCGAGTGGAATCGAGTGGCAGTCGTCGCCGTACACCCCGGCGATGCGCAGGCTGACGGAGCGGATCCTTCCGCGCTCACGCCGGATCAGTTCCTCGGTCGCCACCTTGGAGCGTGGGTAATCCCACTTGGGATCGAGGGGCCACTCTTCGTTGATACGCTCGCCCGGCTGGCAGGGCGCGTGCACGAGCATCGTGCTGGAGAAGACGAACTGGTCAACGTCGAAGGCTTGTAACGCCCCGAGCAACCGGCCGGTCCCGCGAACCGTGATCTCGTCGTAGAGCGGGCTTGCCTCGCCCGAGAAGTCATAGTACGCGGCCAGGTGGATCACCGAGGCGATCTGGCCTCCGTACGCGTAGCGGACCCGTTCGAAGGCCGCCCTCACACTCTCGTCCGAGGTGAGGTCCACGCCGATGCATTCGGCCTCGGGCGGCGGGTGCGGCCCACCGTCCCGATCGAAGCCGATGATACGGGAGCCGCGCGCCAGACGACGGATCACGGCGCGGCCGATGAAACCGCTGCTGCCGGTAACGAGAACAACCTCGGCCGAGTTGCGATCGGTGCCTGCCATTGCGCTCACTCCTTTTCCCTGCCCGCGACCGGGCCGGCATGTTCTGCCATTACCAGCCTTCCGACGGTCTTGACGAGGGCGGCAGCCGAAATGCCCATGAAGTCACGCAGTTCGTCACCGGCGCCACTCATGGGTGTCTTGTCTACGGCCAACATCGTCACGGGCACCGGCCGTTCGGCGAGCGCCTCGAGCACCGCGGCGCCAAGCCCTCCCGCCGGATAGTGGTCCTCGATCGTCACGATCGCTCTGGTGGCATCGGCCGCCTCACGCAGCATGGCGGCGTCGATCGGTTTGATGCTGTAGGCATCGATGATGCGCACCGGAATGCCGTCACGCCGCAAGTGATCGAACGCCGCCAGTGCCTCATGCACCGTGGCGCCGGCGGCGACGATGGTGAGCCGGTCGCTGTTGCTCTGCCGCAGCACCTTGCTGCCGCCAATGTGAAAGGTCTCCTCGTTCGCATAGATCACCGGCGTGTCCTGCCGCATGGTTCGCAGATACACCATCCCGTCGTGAGCTGCCGCGGCCTCGACCAGCGCCTCGGTTGAGACCGCATCGCACGGATGCAGCACAGTTGACGTGAGAATCGACCGGAACATGGCGATGTCTTCCAGGCCCATTTGCGAGGGGCCGTCTTCGCCGATGGAGACGCCGGCATGAGACCCGACGAACTTGACGTTCGCCTGCGAGTACTGACTCATGCGGATCTGATCGAAGGCGCGCGTCAGGAACGCGGCGAACGTGGACACGAAGGGAATCTTTCCGCGCAGCGACAGCCCCAGCGCCACTTCGACCATGTTCTGCTCGGCAATGAACATCTCGAAGAAACGTCCAGGCACCGTGGCCGCAAACATCTCGGCCATCGTCGAGTTGCTGACTTCGCCGTCAAGACTCACGAGCTGCGGGAATTTCGGCGCGATGCGAGTCAACGCCGCTCCATAGGCCTTGCGCGTCGCGACCGATTTGCCAAGCTCATAACGGGGAGCGCCGGCCGGCTGCGGAGCGGCGCGTTCCGGACGACGGTCCTCGGGCGCGGCAATCGTGCCGCGCACCGTACGATCGACATCGGCCAGTTCGCCGAGCGCGTGCTTCTGTTGGTCTCGGTCGAGCGCCTTGCCGTGCCAGCCGCTGGCATCCTCGAGAAAGGAGACGCCCTTGCCCTTGAGCGTGCGCGCGATGATCATCACGGGCTGCGACTGCTCCGACCCCGCGGCGCGACAGGCATCGAGGATCTGCGGCATGTCGTGTCCGTCGATCGTCAGGGTCTTCCAGCCGAACGCCGCGACGCGCCGGGCGTAGGCGTCGATATCGTGTCCAAGCATCGTGGCGCCGCGCTGGCCGAGGCGGTTGACGTCGATGATTCCAACCAGGTTCGTGAGGTGGTAATGCGCCGCGAGCTGAATGGCCTCCCACTGCGAGCCTTCCGCCATCTCGCTGTCGCCAAGCAGGACGTAGGTCCGATAGGGCAGGCGGTCGAGGCGACTGGCGTTCAGGGCCATGCCGACACCGATACCCAGACCCTGGCCCAGCGAGCCGGTGGCCGCCTCCGCATACGGGAAGCGCCGCGTGGGATGGCCTTCCAGCCGGCTCCCGAACTGCCGGTACGTGAGCAGCTCCTGCTCGTCAATGGCGCCGGCGACCGCCCACAACGCGTACAACAGCGGCGAGGCATGTCCCTTCGAAAAGATCAGCCGGTCATTGTTGGGGTGGCCGGGATCATCGACCTTTGAGCGAAACGTGCCACCAAACACCAGACCGGTCATTAAATCCGCGGCCGAGAGCGCCGATGTTAAGTGTCCGGACTCTGCCTGGGTCGTCGCGTTGACGCTGTGGTACCGAATCAGTCGGGCTGCGGCCTGGAGATGCGCCACCTGAGCTGGCGTACCGCGTTGCATGATGGCTTCGGTGCAAGCGACGCGCCATCAGCCGCTTGTGACGACAACCGCAGTCTGGATTGCATACTGCTGCTGCACGTAGGTGGCGCGCCGGCTGTTCTCGAAGTAATCAATGCCGCGGTCCCTCATGAACGCGTCCTGAATTCCGCGCAGATCAATCCACGCGTGAGAGAACTGGTGCATGAAGAGCGGGGCGCCCACCTCGCGCCCCGATTGCATCAGGAAAGTGCTCACTGCGGGCAGCCGCGGCCAGCGACTGGAACGCACGCAATACGGATGCCACAGCGCACCAGAGTTCGATTAATTTCTCGCGAATGTTTCTCGCGAGCCGAGCAGCGCGAGTCGAACATCACCACACGCGTCCCGTGCGACAATCTGAGGTATGCGCGCGCGAACCCAGGTTGCACTCGCGGCAGCCCTGTTGGCGGCGGCGTTATCGCCGCGCCCTCAGGCCGCCCAGGTCTTCCGTTCCACGACCGATCTCGTGAACGTGTGGGCGACGGTCACCGACCGGAGCGGCCGCGTAGTTCCGGCGCTGACAGCCAGTGCATTCACGGTGAAGGACGAAGGCGTGCCCCAGGAGGTCACGTTCTTCCGTTCCGAGGACGACACGCCAATCAGCGTCGCGATCGTCGTCGATACCAGCGGCAGCATGGTGGATAAACTCGCCGACGTGCAGGATGCGCTCAGACATTTCATCCGCCTGTTGCGTCCCGAGGATGAAGTCTTTCTGCTGCGGTTCAGCGACGACGTGGAGCAGATCGCCGCGCCGGCCGATCGTGACCGGTTGGAGCAGCGCATCGGGTGGCTGCGCGCCGCTGGCGGCACGGCGTTGTTCGATGCCACGCGCGCAGGCGCGGACGCCGTCGCGGCTGGTCAACATGCCAAGCGCGTCGTGCTGCTGATCACGGACGGCAACGATACCAGCAGCCGATCCAGCCGCCGCAACGCCGTCGATGCCGTTACCCGTTCGGAGGCCCTGCTGTACGCCGTCGGTATTGGACACGGCGAGCGCGCCTCATTCGGGCACGACGTCTTCGATCGTGGCGGGCACGGCGGCGCGACTGGCGGCTTTGCCGCCGGCGACCGCGTCGACGGGGGGACGCTCCGGAATCTGGCCGAACCGACGGGAGGCCGGCATTACGTGCTGGAACAGGCACACCGCGACGGACGCGATCTCGTCGATGAGGCGATCCAGGAGATTGCGCAGGAATTGCGGCAGCAGTATTCGCTCGGCTATTACACCTCCTCGGCGGTGACGGACGCCAAGTTCCGTCGCATCACGGTGGAGATGTCGGATCGATCGTTGAAGGTCCGCGCCCGGCGCGGCTATATCCCGCGCGCGCCTTCGGGCAGGGCGCGATACGAATGACGTCGTTGATACTTTCGATAGGGAACGCGACATGGAAAAACCGGCCACACCTCCTCACATGAACCAGCAGATGACCAGCCGCCATTACGTGATGCTCGGCCTCAACCTCGTGATCAGCCTGAGCATCATGTACTTCGTGATGTTCACGATGATCTGGAACGTTGGTGACTTCTTCAATAACCTCAACATGGTCTACATGGCGCTGACGATGGCCACGCCCATGGGCATTCTCATGCTGTTGATGATGAGGATGATGTATCCGAACCAGAAGTGGAACCGTATGCTGTACGCGCTGTTCGCGCTGCTGTTCATTCTCGCCTTCGCGGGCACGCGAGCGCAGGGGCTGGTGGGTGATCGGCAGTTCGTGCGGGCGATGATCCCGCACCATTCGGGCGCGATCCTGATGTGCAATCGGGCCGCGATTCGTGACGCGGAAATCCGCGATCTGTGCTTCAAGCCGGACGGCATTGTCGACTCGCAGACGCGGGAGATCGCGCAGATGAAAGCGTTCCTGGCCCGCCGGTGAAGATGCGATAATGCGGCCAATGCGCGGAGTCGTCCCGTTGACCATCGCCGCCGCAGCCCTGAGCGTCGGCTGCAGCGCCGTCAACCCGACGGGACCGTCGGCGGCATCGGCAATCGACCGGCTGATCGAAGCGCTGCAGGGACAGGGCGCGACGGTGATACGCGGCGAAGCGCTGCCCCGGTCGTCCAATCCGTTCATGTCCGTTCCGGCGCAGATCCTGATCGTCAGCGGCGGACCCGTCACGGTGTTCGAGTACGCATCGGACGCGGCCGCCGCCGCCGACGCGGCCAGGGTCTCGCCGTCGGGCTGCTTCGTCGGCAGCACGATGATCACGTGGATTGCTCCGCCGAGCTTCTATCGGCAGGGCACGCTGATCGCCATCCATGCCGGCACGGCCGAAAGCGTGCTGCGCCCCCTGACCACAGTCCTCGGCGAACCCTTCGCGCGCTGCTGAAAAGCGGCGGGGGAAGATATAGCCGAAGAGCAACAGCCCGTAGCTTCCGGCAGATTTCACATGAGGACACTGTGATGCTGAAGCGCTGTCGAATTGCGGTCTTGCTGAGTGGTCTCGTCGCCGGCCCGCAATCGGCGCCGGCGTTCGCACAGAATTCCGGCAGCGTGGTGGGCATCGCGACCGACGCGCAGGGCGGCGTCCTGCCGGGCGCCGCAGTGACCATCACGGGCACCGAAACGGGGCCTGGTCTTTCGTGACAAATCGCCGGCGAGCCGGTCAGGGAGCGTTGCCTGAAATGCGCGCGCGGCGAAGCGCCGCGAGCTCGGCCTTGAGCGGCGCCCAGTGACGGGAGTCGGCCCGGCGCTCGCGCCATTCCTCGCGGGTCAAGGCCTCGGCCAGCCGCGATTCCTGCCCACGCCGTGCCATCCTCAGCAGCGGGCGACGCCGTTCGAGCGCGGCGCACGCGGTCGGCCAGCGTTCGGCGGCCTCGACCAGCAGTTCCGGCGTGCGCAGTTCGCGCAGCCAGAAACGCACCTGGGCCTGGCGTGCTCCCTCGCGGTGCTGGAAGTAGTCGGCTTCGATCAGGCGGCGGACCATCGGCCAATCCTTGTCTCGCTGCGTCTTCTTGGCCTGCACGAGATCCGGAAGGGACATCGCATCGCAGCGCGTCCCATCCGGGAGCTCAATGGAGTTGCGCCTCGCCCACAGCGTCGGGAAAGATTCGACGCCGCGCATCCTGGTCATCACGTCGACGCGCATACCGAAGGCCTCGGGGTGCCGACAGCGAAAGTGTACGGCGTGCCCGCGCCGGAGGTACTTCGCCTCGAACGGAGGCACCGCGATCACCTCGGCCTGCAGGTCGTCGAGGGCCCGGCGCAGACGCGCCAGATTGGCGGGGCTAGCGAGCACGACGAAGTCGGTATCGCGGCTGAACTCGGCCGCTCCGTACAGAATACAGGCCTGCCCTCCCATGAGCAGCGCGCGCACCTGCCTCGCTTCGATCGAAGAAAGGACTCTGAGTATCGGGTTCGGGATCAAGGGAACCTCCGAGGGCGAGATAGGTTCGCCATAACCCCTCGGACGCCTGGAAGCGTTGCTGCGCGGACAGGCTATACCATTCGGCCCACTCAGGGCCCGCCACGTCCTCGGCACGCATCATGACAGGACACTAGCACGGGCGGTCCGATCTGTCGAGATGCCGAAACGATGATGTCAAAACGATGACGGCGCAAAGTGTAGCGGTGGGCCGCACGTCAGGTCGCCTCCTCGACCGCGAGGCGGACCCTGTATCTCGGTTCGCCCGCGTGCCCTTCCCTGGCATAGTGAAGAAAGGCGATGACCGCCTCACAACCGTCGCGGTAACCCTGCGCGATCGTGCTCTCGGTCGTCTTACTGTCGAATGCGAGCACGCTGCCGTCGAGCGGCGTCGCCGGACACACCGTGAACGTTTTCAGGTAGCGGTACACCCGGCGACCCACGGCGACCTGCACTTGTTCGGGGCGCACCCCGATGTCAGCAGCGTGCGCTTCGCACAGACGATTCGCTTCGTGCAGGGTCTTCAAATCCTTGCGCATATTTTGCGCCATGAGAATATCGAGCACGCGGAGCGCGAGATCGAGGACCGTCTTGATTTCAGTGCGCTTCGGCCGCAGAGAGCGGGTCATCACCAGGAACAGGACATCCGCGCCCAGACGAATCGCCGGCCGAATCGGCTGACTGACGACGACGCTGCCGTCCGTATACAGCTTCCTCCCGATGGTCACGCCCTCGTAGACGATGGGGAGGGCTGACGAGGCGGTCAGGACAGGCATTAAATCGTCCGCCGGCTCGATTTCAGTCGTCACGAACGCCAGATCGGCATTCGGGTCTGCCGCCAGCTCTCCACGGGACGCATTCGAAAAGAACCGTTCGGTTCCCTCTTCGAGATCCGTCGCGGTGACGACGACACGCATCGGCGAGGCCCGGAGACGTTCGGCGGCGATCGACTGCTGCAGCAGCCGCGTGCGATCGTAATTCGGAAACAGCCCCGTGCGGAACGGCAAGCGCAGCAGGAGTCGGCTCAGGCGACTTGCCATCTCGCGGACACGCCGCCAGTAGAGGCGCGCGAGCACCAGCACGACGATGAACGCGGCCCACGTGACGGTGGGGAATGTCGACGTGAGTCGCTGGATCACCGTATGGAGGTGCGGCGACTGGAGCACCTGGAAGACGAGCGCCCAGACGGTCGCATTGGCTGCGACGGAAACGAGCAGCTTCCGCTTGTCCACTTTCCAGGGGCGCGAACGCACTACCCGGCGCGCCACATAGCCGAGGTACGAGAGGCGATCGTGGAGCACCGAGACCGATATTCCCGCCAGTCCGAGGAAGAGCCAGGTCAGCTTCGGCTGATGGAGGTGCAGAAACAGGATCCCCTGTTCCTGCAGTGCTTCGAGAGCCAGATTACCGAACCCGACGGCAGCGGCGACCACCCCCGCCAGCATGAAGACATACCGCGTCCACTCGATCCCAAGCGCCGCGGAGGTCAATTGGAGCCACGACTGCACGAGCGGTTCTGCATTTCCAACGACGCTGTCGGAGCTCGCCGCGTACGAAGCAGCGTTGAGGCTCCCGACGGATGTCGCCGTAAGAATGTGCGTTGGCACTTCCCCGTCCTGCAGCGCCAGGAGTACCCCCGTTTGATATACGCCGAGGGCGCCGCCGCCGGACAAGACGACGGCGACCCGGCCGCTGAACGACCTCCAGCACTCATTCGCCCGCAGATCGGCGATCCGAGCGCGGAAGCGCGTGCGTTCAACCTGCAGGCTGTCTCGGTCTACGCCTTTCGCATCCATACGGCCCGCTTCCTCGCTCGGCTCCTCGTGGCACCGGCGTTATGCCGGTTCCCTACGGCACTCTATAGAGCGTGTCTGACACTCCGCAAGGATGCTTCGCCAATGCTATACTCCGTTTGGTTTCCCCGCCCATTCGAAATGACATGGCCACCCTGGATCCTGAGCTCGTTCGTCAGATGGCCATATCTGGTGATGCTCCGGTCGAGGCGGTGGTCCGCCTCCGCGACGCGGACGGCTCGCCAAGACCACCCGAAGAAACGCAGCGCCTGGCTCAGGCCCTCGTCGAACGTTCGAAGCTCCTGTCGGGCGAGCGTCAGTCGAGCATCAACGTATTTCGCTATCTCGGTTCGTTCGCTATCGTCGCCAGGCCCGCGTTGATCAAGGTGCTCATCGCGCAGCCCGAAGTGGTGGCGGCCGTCGCGAATCGACAACCGGGTTCCGCGCTGATGCCGCCCATCGACAAGCGTTCCGCCCGCATCGTCGATGTCGGGCGACGCGGCCCTCGTGCGGCAAAATCGGCCACATCGAAACGCCGTACTCCGCCCCGGAAAAAAAAATAAGCGACGCGCGTCGCCGCTCGATGCTACTTCCGTCGTTTCGTGGCGGTTCGCTTCCGTGATGTCGAAGCAGCTCCTCGTCGCCCCGGCGTCCTACGGCCCGTCGGCACGGCGCCCAGTCGTTGACCGGTGAGGCGGCTGAAGGCGGCAGCGGCATCCGGGACGCCACGGTTTGCGCGCTGGGGCGACATGCTGCCGGCGCGCCGGCACGAATCGAAAATCGCTCGTTCGATGTCTGCAGCCGTCGCGGCCGGCTTCGCCTCCCATAACAGCGCCGCGAGTCCGGCAATGTGCGGTGTGGCCATCGACGAGCCACTCATCGACTGATACGACTTGCCGGGGGCGGCAGACACGACGTCGACGCCCGGTGCCACCAGGTCCGGAACGACCGTGTCGTCCGGCCGGTCGAATTGCTGACTCGAAGAGAAGGCCGCCACACGATTCGCCTCGTCCATGGCCCCCACGGATAACGCGGTGACGTAGTTGCCTGGAGAACGGCTGGTGCCCGGTCCCTCGTTCCCGACCGCGATCACGGGCAGGATGCCGCGTGATCGAAGAACCTGGACAATCGGGATGAAATCTTCCCACCAGCCTCTGAAGCCGAACGACATGCTGACGATCTTGACTCGGGAGGCGATGGCCCAGTCGAGACCGCCGAGGACGCGCGCCACGACATTCCCACCTTCGATGACGAGGGCGGAATACAGCGACGCCCCTGGCGCGACGCCAAAACTGCGCCCTTTGATCGGACGGCCCGTGATCGTCCCGGCCGTGTGCGTCCCATGATCACCAGAGTCGAACGGCGCCGGATCCGGGCGGCGGCGTTGCCCCATCGACAGCTCAAAAAACGCAAAGCCGCCAATCGCCTTCTTGAACGCCGGATGGCGGCCGTCCACACCCGTATCGAGGTGACCAATGGCATTGATCCGATTCCGTGGACACTTTCCGGAAGGCGGATACGATGTCCAGAATGGGATCAAGCAAGACGGGAAA
>JAIEMQ010000037.1 GCA_019752015.1 Cyanobacteriota bacterium
TCTCTGCGCCGCCGCGGACATACCGTCGCTTTCCTGGGCGATGGGATCAACGACACCCCTGCGATCCATGTAGCCGATGTCGGCATTTCGGTGGACAGCGGCACCGGCGTTGCGCGGCGCGGGCGGCGCCGGCGCGGTGCAGAGCCGCTTGGTCAGGGCGCCGTATACGGAGCCCGCGGCCGCCATCGCCGCAGCCACGTGGCCATCAACCGTATCGGGATAACTCTGAGCGCCGGCGATCCCGATCGCCACGATCACCGCGATGAACATGCCGGTCAGGTGTCTCATTTCGTCAGCCCCCCGAGTTTGAGCACGGTGTTCCAGTTGCGCGCGGTGCCGCGCGTGCCGAGCGCGCTTTCGATCACCTTGATCGTCAGCTTGGATCGCCCGACGCCGTCGGGATAAAAAAAGTACGCCTGCTTGCCCTTCGCCTTGACGGTCTCCCGGCCCTTGATCGCCGCCTGCAACGCCTTGACCTGCGCCGGTGTTGGCGCGTCGCGCAGGCACATCATGAGCAGGTGGCCCGGATCGTCCTGCGCTTCTTTCGGAAAGGGATTGGCGTCGATGATCGCGTCCCACTCCTTCGCCGATCGCACGAAATAATCCGTCGTCACGCCAAGATGTTTCGTCGACGCCGCTTCAAGCGCCTGCTCGATCTTGTCGCTCGAGGCAATGCCACTCTGAAACACCACGTTGCCGCTGGCCAGCAGCGTCTTCGCTCCCTCGAGTCCGATCGTCCCGCACATGGTGCGGAGATCGCCCATCGCGACGCGGTTGAGCGGTCCGAGATTGATGGCGCGAAGCAGGCCTATGTAGGTCGGCACGCGCGAAGTAAACCACAACTTAACGCTTCACGGCCTTCAGAAAGCGGACGATGTCCGCAAGGACGGCCGCCCCCTCAGGCGTCGACAAGATGTTCTGTCCATGGGCCGCGCCCTCGACGAGGATGAACTCTTTCGGCTGCCGCGCGCGCGCGTACTGCGCGCGGATGCCAAGCAGCCGCAGGCCGGCGGAATTGGCGTCGTCGCGCGCGGTGATAAAGAGCAACCGGGCGGGAATCTTTTCCGGCGCCGCGATCTCCGCGGGCGCGAGCAGCACGATACCGTCGATCGCGTCCGCTCCGGTTTCGATGGCGGCCAGCGTGACCGCCGCACCGCCGAGGCTGCCGCCGATCAACGAGATCCGTTTTGCCCCGCTCGTTCGCAGGTGACGGATCGCCGCCACGACATCGCGATGCTCGCCGCCGCCGTAAAGGTCGCCATACAGTAGCCGGCCGTCCGCGGCTCGGAACGACACCGGTTGTGCGGCGATGGCGGCCAACGCGAGAGCGGAAAGTATCTTCATGGTTTTCGCGCGATGAAGACATCGCGGCCCCACTCATCGAGCTCGCTCGATGCCCGCAAGCCGGCGTTGGCGAATGCCTCGAGCCAGGTGTCGCGAGTAAACAGACCTTCGACATGGCGATCGTGGACCACTCGCACGCTGCCATCGGCTTCACGCATCAGGAATGCGTAATCGACGATGTAACTCGTGTCGTCGGGATCGGGATCCCACTTCCATTCGAGGTACCTGAAGCACGGCCGTCCGGCGAATCTTCACCGCCTTCGTCGGTGCCTGACGTGAACGTTTCCTTCACGAAGTCGGGCAGGAAGATTACCGTGCCGCCGCGCCGGCAATGAAGAGCGGCGGTCTCGATCGCCGCCTGGAGATCAGCGAGCTCCGTCATGTAACAGACGGCGTCGTGCACGAGCACGTAGTCGAATTCGCGATCGAGCCGCAGCGTGCGCATGTCGCCGATGATGTGCTCGGCCTCTGGATTGACGGCCCGGCTCTGCGCGAGCATGCCTTCGTTGAGATCGGTCAGCGTCAGCGTGAACTGCTTGTTCAAGTGGGATGCGAAACTGCCGCCGCCCGAGCCGAGCTCGAGGAGCGTCTTCGTGCCTAGCGCAGGCAGCGGTGCGAGACGCCGCAGGAAGTCTTCGACTTCCTCGATGTAGTGCACCGGCGGCGAGAACAGCGGCCACCAGTCGGCCAGATCGCGGTAGAAATTCACGCTCATCGTCACTCTCGTTGTTTGCGCTTCAGCTTCTCTTCGAGCCACGGACGCGCGATGTCCCAATGTAGCTGGCCGAAATAACCTTCGACCACCGCCGGCGAGTTGCCCTCGTAGCTGTGGACGTCGCGGCTGTCGTGCACCGGATGCTTCGGCAGCAGCTGGTGCAGGAATTCGTGGATCGCCACGCGCCCGATGCCGCGGCCGAGCGCCTCGATGACGGTCGCGCGGCTCGCGTACTCGGGTGTAAACACCATCGCGCCGTTGGCCACGTACTCGAAGTTGACCGCGCCGCTGCCGCCGAACCCGGCCACCGCCCGCGCCTCACCGGCCTGCGTGCCCGTTCCCCTCAGGCGCCGCCAGTCTTTCAGCGCCGGCGCCACTTCGATCTTGTAGTACGCGTTGCGATTGGCGGTGACCGTCACGTCGAAGTCCTCGAAGGCGGCCGCGATCTCCTGGCGCGCGATTCGATCGATCACCGCACATTCTTCGGCGGTGATCGGTTCCCCGATGCGTGGTGATTGAAAGGAGACCGGCTGCATCCAGAAACCCAGCTCCACCGGCCGCGGGGCGCAGGCCGAGAGCGCAATGCTCAGGCTAGCCGCGGCCAAACTGATTCGCACGATCCGATTGCTCGAGCACGCGGCGCAGCAGCGCCGCGGCATCCGAAATCTTTTCATCGCCATCGGGGCGGTAACCAACGGTGATCGGCAGGAGCGATCCGTCGGCGAGATGCAGGCAGACGCGGCGGCTGGGCACGCCGGTATCGCCAATCGGCCGCTCGGCGCTGACGTGCTTGATGTCGGCGAACGGCGTCACGCCGGCGCGCTGCCGGAATCCCCAGCGTTGCTCCCATTCAATCAACCGTGACCTGGGATCGACACGGAACGTGCTCTGCTCGAGCATCACCAGCGCGCTGATCGCGCACGTCGCCGCGCCGGCAAGCAGCCCGATCATCCGATCCTCGCCCTGCCGCCCGAAGAAATAGTCGTAGGCCGCCGTGCCGAGCAGCACGAGCGTCGCCCCAATCAGCCACTTGGTCCACAGGCTGCTGTCGCAGGTCAGGATCAGCGTGCCATCGGCCTCTTCGCGCGCGTCCATTGCCAGCCGATGATAAGGGGTCGGGCTCTTTTCTGTCAGCGCCGCTGCTGGCGCAGCACCTCGTAGACGGCAATCCCAACGCTCGTCGAGAGGTTGAGCGAGCGGACCAGCGGCGACAGGATCGGCATGCCGACGAAGCGGTCGCGATAGCGATCGTGGAGGTCCTGCGGCAACCCGCCGGTCTCGCGGCCGAAGATCAGGACCACATCCCGAGGTTCGCCGAGCGGCGCATCCCAGAGCCGTGTCACCGCCCTGGTCGAGAAGAAGTACGGCTCGCCGAGCGACGGCAACGCCTGCTCGAACGCGCCCCAATCCTTCCACACGCGCAGGTCGACGTGCTCCCAGTAATCGAGGCCGGCGCGCTTCACCTGTTTCTCTTCGAGCGAGAACCCAAGCGGCTCGACGAGATGCAGCGTGGCTCCCGCCGCCAGGCACGTGCGGCCGGCGTTACCGGTGTTCCAGTGAATCTCGGGATGCACGAGGACGACGTGGATCGCCACGTTAACGGCGCTCGTTGCGCTGCCGGCGCCGCGACCAGAAGAAGCTCAACCCGACCAGGTAGATGCCGTAGACCATGCCGAGCAGCCGAAACAGCGCCTGCGCGCGAAGGTCGTGGTCCGCCGGACCTTCCGTCCCGAACAACGCCAGCGCGATCAGGATGATGGCGGCGAGCGGTCCGAGCAGCAGCAGCGCCACCGCAGGGCGGCGTGTCATCGCTTTTTTGCCTTCTTCGCTTTCTTCGCTTTCTTGGCTTTCCCGGGCTTCTTCCTGGCCTTCTTCTTCGTCTTATCGACGCGCTCGGGCAGCTCCGTGCGGCCGGTCTCGCGATTCCACTCTTCGTACGTTTCCGGAGAGATTTCTCCTTCAACGAGCAGCTGGGCGAACTTGCGCCGCTGCGCCTTGCTCTTGAACGGCATGAGCGGAATCTTACGGCAGAATCAGCGGAGGCGGCTCATCAGGTCGGCAACGAGGCCATTCAAAAGCGCGACCTCGCTATCGGAAGGCGGCGACTTGATTGCGCTCGTCTGATCACCGTCATCTTCGCCGGGCTCGCCCTCGATGCGGCTGTTCCACCGCGTCCCGTAGAAGCTGCCGTCATCGTCATAGCGGCCGCCAATGCTTTCGTGATCGGCGATCGTGATCATGCCGTCGGCCGAGGTCTCGCGCACGCGCATCACGTGATCGCCCGCGCTCAACAGCTTGCCGTGCTCATCGATCGTGACGAGGACATGACGCGAGCCGAGCTTCGGATCGCTGAGATGAATGCTGATGCTCTGCCAGCCGGCGATCGGGCCGGCGGTCCCGCGAGCGAGCTGCTCGGCGGATGCGACCGGCTTGCGCTCCGGTTTCGCATCGCGAGGGATCGCCACGAGCAGCGCGAGCCAGTCGGGACCGTTGGACGTCACGCGGTCATTATCGTCAATCGATCATTGATTCAGAGGTTGCACAGGAATGTTGCACGCAGTTATGACCGGCGCTCGTACCAATCCTCGTGCAGCGACCACGCACTGCAACGAAGACACGACGTCCACTTCCACTGATGCGAACAACCCGTGCACCGGCCGCGGGTCGCGAAGGTATTCCAGATCGTGCCGCACGACCGAAACGGCGGCTCCGGCGAGTCATCGTCGCGAAAGCAGCACCACAAATCCCCCGATGACGGACGCCACGCGCACAGCGGGCAGCGAATGCCTTCGAACCGATCGTCTTCGTCGAGGCTGGTGATCTGTTTGACGATGTCGCCGGTCTTGCGGGTTTCCTTGAAGAACAACATCAGCGTCGGCGTCCCGGCCCGGGCGGATGCGGCGGTTCTTCCGCGCGCCAGTCTTCGTCGGGCGCCTTCGGCAACGCCTGTTGCACGCTGACGTTGCGTGCAGAGACGTCGGCGAAGATGAAATTCTCCGGCGGCACCGGGGTGCCGTGCAAGCGGCGCAACATTGCGAGCTGACCGGCATGGGTCATCGCGTCGGCGAGCGGTCCCTGCAGGAACTGCCCGTCGCTGATGCGCGCCTTCAACGACGGATCACCGAAATCCACGCTCAACGCCGACAGCGTGTCGTGAAAGCGGACGATTTCGTCGGCGAACGTCGCGAGCCGCGGCGGCTCGAAGTCGCCGCCGTGACGAAAGGTGCGCGCGTAGCCGATCACGCCGGTCATGTGCCACACCAGCTCGAACGGCGTGCGCGCCGTGGGCGCGATGCGGAAGTCTGCGAAGGAGTCAGGCGCTCCACGCAATGCTTTCTGCGTGCGATACGCAAGCGCGCCGAGGAAATGTTGCAGCAGTCGCCGTGAGTCAGTCATCGCGGTCAGTGACGGAAATGGCGGCGGCCGGTGAACACCATCGCGAGACCGTGTTCATCCGCCGCCGCGATCACTTCGGCATCCTTCAGTGATCCG
The DNA here is from genome assembly GCA_019752015.1 of Cyanobacteriota bacterium. Lineage (GTDB taxonomy): Bacteria > Acidobacteriota > Vicinamibacteria > Vicinamibacterales > UBA2999 > 12-FULL-67-14b. The sequence continues at coordinate 5,552 of JAIEMQ010000037.1, forward strand.
CCCGGCTGCACGACGGCGGTTGCACCGGCGGCGGCAACCGCGTCGAGCCCATCGCGAAACGGGAAGAAAGCATCCGAGGCCGCAACCGATCCTTTGAGCAATGGCGCGGTGCCGTTTTTCCAGCCGCCGGCCTTGTTCACCGCCACCTGTACCGCATCGACACGGCTCATCTGCCCCGCGCCGATCGCGAGCGTGCGAACGGCGTCGGTGAAGATCACCGTGTTCGACTTGACGTGCGCCATCACGCGCCAGGCAAAGCGCATCGCCTGCCATTCATCCGGCGTCGGCTGACGCTTCGTCACGACTTTGACGGCGTCCGACGGCCACGGCAGCTGCGCTTCGCTGACGCGATCGCGCTCCTGCACCAGCATGGCGCCGAGGATCGATCGATACTCACGGCGATCGGCGAGCTTGCGGAAGTCGGCAACGACAACGCGCAGGTTGGCTTTTGAAGCGAGGATCGTCCGCGCAGTGTCTTCCACATCGGGCGCGACGACGCATTCGATGAAGGTGGAGACGATTGCTCGAGCGGTCTCTTCATCAAGCTTGCGATTCAGGCCGATGATGCCGCCGAACGCCGCGAGCGAATCCGCTTCGCGCGCGCGCACATACGCCTCCGCGATCGATGCCCCGGTCGCCACACCGCATGGATTGGTGTGCTTGATCACCGCCGCGGCCGGCTCGTCGAACTCGAGGACAATGCGAGCGGCGGCGTCGAGGTCGAGGAGATTGGTGAACGAGAGCTCCTTGCCTTGCAGCACCGCGGGCTTACCGAGACCCGCGGGCGGATCGAGCGCGTACCACGCCGCGGGCTGGTGGGGGTTTTCTCCGTACCGGAGGTCTCTCAGTTTCGCAGCGCGGATCGCCAAGGTGCCCGGGTGCCCGGGTGCCTCGGTGCCTGGGTGTTTGGGTGCCGAGCGGATGAACTCGTCGCCTTCCACGTTGATCTCACCCAGCGTAGATGCGATCGCCGTGTCATATGCGCCGGTGTGTTCGAAGGCGCGGCGCGCCAATTCGAAACGAAACGCAGCCGTCGGACCGTCGTCGAGATCAAGTTCTGCGATCACGGCGTCGTAATCCTTGGGAGAAACGACGATCAGGACGTCGCGAAAATTTTTCGATGCGGCACGGACAAGGCTCGGGCCACCGATATCAATTTGTTCGATCAGATCGTCAAATTTGATCCCCGGCTTCGCAGCCGTTTCAACAAATGGATACAAATTGACGACCACGAGATCGACGAGGCCGATACCGTGCTGTCGGGCAAGCTCCAAATCGTCGGGATGTGAGCGCCGCGCGAGGATGCCGCCGTGAATTTTGGGATGAAGGGTCTTGACCCGGCCATCCATCATCTCGGGAAAGCCGGTCACATCGCTGACGTTGACGATCGGGAGGCCGGCGTCGGACAGCGCCTTCGCGGTGCCGCCCGTGGAGACGAGCTCGAAACCACGCGCTGTCAGCGCTTTACCGAAATCAACCAGGCCGGTTTTGTCAGAAACACTCAGAATCGCACGCCGCATCGACCGGCAACCTCATGAAATCGAAAGAAACGCGAAAACCCAACGTTATGGATCGGATTTTCTGAATTGACACCAAATGTAACGGCCCAGTATCATCCCCGCAGTCCAGTTCTGCGGACCAGAAGGCCGCACGTTGCGGCCTTTTTTTGTTGCCCCAGCTCATCCACCTCATTGAGAGGCGCTGGGCGCGGGGTAGTTCAGTACGGTGGCGACGAGCCACCAGTAAGACAGGAAGAGAACGATGCGTATTACAGGCAAGGTCAAGTGGTTCAACAACGCCAAGGGCTACGGTTTCATCGAGCGCGAAGGCGGCAGCGATGTGTTCGTTCACTATTCGGCGATTCAGGGCGCCGGTTTCCGTTCCCTCGAAGAGGGACAGCCGGTTGAGTTTGAAATCGTCGATGGTCCCAAGGGTCCGCAGGCCGGCAATGTGACCCGCGCCGCCTAGTCCACCTCTTGATCCAGCCGGTGCCGGGCTCCCTCCCGGCACCGGATTCGTTCTCAATCCGCAATCTGCAATCCGAAAACTTCAATCTGCAATCTGCAATCTTCAATCTGCAATTTATTCATCCTTCACCGGCGTCACGGTCAGCTGTACTTTGCCGTCTTTCATCGCGACCTTGAACGTCACGTCCTGGCCCTCTTTCTTGAACTTGTCGACCTGCGCCTTCACGAGCGTGGCGAGCCGATCGATCGGCACCGCCGCCTCGCCGGCTTTCTGCTTGGCGGCGCTCAGCTGCTCGTGCAGTTGCCTGACGTGATCGGAGTCCTTGGTCGCGACCTGGTCTTTCTTGAACCGAATCAGCGACGGATCGATGCCCTCGACCTTTTCCCGCGGCGGCGGCACCAGCGGCGGTGCCGATTTCGCCGGTGACGCGCCCGCGGCAGCCGCGGCGGGCTGATCGGTCTGTTCCGGCTCCTTCTTTGGTTCCGGGACCGGCTCCGGCTTGCGCGCGCCCATCACCGGACGACCGAGCTCGCGGTTCGTCATCTGCCGCTCCCACAGCTCGATGAATTTCTGGAAGCGGTTCTGCAGCGAGTCGAACCGGAAGCGATCCGCGGTGTTGCGAATGTAGGAGTTGTCGATTTTCTTGACGAGCGCCGTGACGCGGGCGCGCGTTTCCCATGGCGGACGCGGCAGGCGCCCGGCGAAGAACATGTTGAACTCGGCTTCGAGGCGGCGGATCTCCGCCTCGAGGATCAGCATCTCTTTTTCGAAGTCCGATTTTGGCTTGACGAAATCCGGCACGGCTCAGCCCAGCAGGTGGAACCAGAGCAGCGGCAGCCACAGCTCCTTCGAATACGGCACCGGGCGATCGTCGATCAGCACTTCGCTGCCGTGGACGGGACCGACCAGCTCGAACAGATCGCGCAGCGACGCGACGTCGCTCGAGAAAAACCGCGCGCGATAGCGGCGCTCGGCGCCCTCGCCGGCCTCGCGGAATTCGCGTGACGCCCTCGCCTTCTGCAGCGCGCGCTCGAAGTTCTCGCCTTCGAACGGCGGGAAGACCAGCGTGATCGAAAACGGCAGATCGCGCTTGCCGAACAGCGTCGCGTGCAGATCCGGATCGAGCGCGGCCAGCTCCTCGGCGGTCGGCTCCTCCGGCTTCTCCGTATAGGGCCAGTAGCGTTCCACCGGCCGGTATTTCCGTTCGCTGGTCACGGGAGTTCGATCGTAAACCAACCCGACAGGCGTTCCAAGGGCAAGAATCCGCTAGAATCACACAACACTTCACAGGAGGAATCCACCGCTTCTATCTCGGTTACACGGGCATTGGCGTGGCGCAGCTGGTCTTGACGCTGGCCGGCCTGGTCACGTGCGGCCTGACGTCGCTGGCAGCCTGGGTCTGGGGCATTGTCGACGGCATCATGATCCTGACCGGATCGATCAACAAGGACGCCCAGGGCAACCTGCTGAAGGACTGATGGAACGGAGGATCGCGGCGATCGGCGGCTGGGTCAGCATCGCGGCGCTCGCGGTGTTGTCGGCGACGAACCCGGAAAGCGTCGCCGCGTGGACCGTGATCTGTCCGTTCAAGCGGTTCCTCGACGTCGAATGCTGGGGATGCGGCCTGACGCGCGCCACGAGCGACGCGCTGCACGGCCGCTTCTCCGACGCGATCGCCCTCAATCAACTGGTCGTGGCCGCGCTGCCGATCATGATCGCCCTCGCATTGTGGGTGCTGGTTCGGACCGCTCGCCGTATTACAGTCTTGGCGTGGCCGACTTCCGCCAAATCCCCGGCATAGATACGTTGCGGCAGCGCGGCGGTGTGCGCGGCCTCGAGGGCCGCCACGGCGTCGAGGCGACGACCAATGCGCTGCGCGCCGCGGCGGCGCGCGTGCGCTCGAGCCTGGCGGCCGGAGAGCCGGTGACAAACGCGGCGGACGCAATCGAGACGCTCGCCTCCGATGCGCTCGCCTCGCAGTCGCGCGGCTCGCTGCGCCCCGTCATCAACGCGACCGGCGTCGTCATCCACACGAACCTTGGCCGCGCGCCGCTGGCGGATGCGGCGATCGAACGGATCGCGGCGATCGCGCGCGGCTACAGCAATCTCGAATACGACCTCGACACCGGTGCGCGCGGATCGCGGCACGTCCATGCCGAATCGCTGATCACCGCGATCACCGGCGCCGAAGCGGCGGTCGTCGTCAACAACAACGCGGCCGCGATCATGCTGATCCTGTCGGCGCTCGCGTCCGGCCGCGAGGTCGTGATCTCGCGCGGCGAGCTGGTCGAGATCGGCGGCGGCTTCCGCGTTCCCGACGTCATGCGGCAGTCGGGCGCGGTATTGCGCGAAGTCGGCACCACCAATCGCACCCGCATCACCGACTACACGGCGTCGGTATCGCCGGCGACCGCCATGGTCCTGCGCGTGCACCCGTCGAACTTCCGCATCGAAGGCTTCACCGAGCGGCCGTCGCTCGCGGATCTGACCGGCGCCGCGCGGGCGATGAACGTGCCGATCGTCGAGGATCTCGGCAGCGGCTGCCTCACCGCCGATCTGGCGGAGGAGCCGTCCGTCCAGGCGTCGATCGATGCCGGCGTCGATCTGGTCTGCTTCAGCGGCGACAAGCTGCTCGGCGGGCCGCAGTGCGGCATCATCGCCGGCCGCACCGCGCTCGTCGATCGCCTGCGCACGCACCCGTTGATGCGCGCCCTCCGTACCGACAAGATCACGTTCGCCGTGCTCGAAGCGACACTGCTCGAATACGCGGCCGGGCGGGCAGCGACCACCATTCCGATCCAGCGCATGCTGCACGCGACCGCCGACGAGATCGAAGCGCGCGTGCAATCGCTCGCGGAATCACTGGCCGCGAGTGGATGGCGCGTGGCGATGATGAGCGGATCGTCGGCGGTCGGCGGCGGCAGCGCCCCCGGGCTGGCACTCCCGACCGTCCTGCTCGCGCTCTCGCGCGACGGCGAATCGGCGGACGCCACCGAGCAACGGCTGCGGTCGCTCGATCCGCCCGTGATCGCGCGCATCGAACACGATCGCGTCGTCCTCGATTTGCGAACGGTGCTTCCCGAACAGGATGCGAGGCTCGCGCGTCTGCTCGGTGCCGGCCAATGAGCGATCCGCGAACGCCCGAGCGCCTGTCGCCCGAGCTCGAGGCCGAATTCATCCATCATCGCAAGACCAGCCTGGCGGTGGTGAACCCGAACACCTTCTGGTCGGTGGCGATCATCCTGCTGTCGTTCGGCGCGTGGGACTACTACGTGGACGCGGAGAACTGGCGGACGGCGTTCACCATCCGCGGCAGCGCGGCCCTCATCATCATTGCCACCGGATTTTTCCAGAAGCTGCCCGGCAAGTTGATCTGGATGCCGATGCTCGCCAAGGTCAGGCTGGTGATTGCGGTCGTCGCGTCCGCGCTGGCCGGTGCGATGCTCGATCGCGGCTACGGATATGCCGGGGCCGGCCTCGTCGCGATCATGCTGACCGGCCCCTATATCGCGCTCGAGACGCGCGATCTGCTGCGCACGAACCTGGCAGCCCTGCTCTGCCTGGTGCCCGTGCTGCTGCTCGTGCCCCTCAGCACGTTCGACAAGATCGGGACGACGGTGTTCGTGCTGCTGGCCGCGGCGGTCAGCACGCTGCTTGGCCGCGTGCTTGAATCATCGTACCGCCGCGCGTTCGCGCTCGAGCGCGATCTGCATCGCGACGCGCGCACCGACGCGCTCACCGGCCTCGACAACCGGCGCGCCATGCAGGAGCGCGGCCGGGTCGAGCTGAAGCGCGCGCAGCGAACCGGCTCGCCGGTGTCGGTGATCCTGTGCGACCTCGATCACTTCAAGAACATCAACGACCAGTATGGCCACGAGGCCGGCGACGCGGCGTTGAGCCGCGCCGCGCTGGTGCTGCGGCGCGCGCTGCGCGAGAGCGACATGGTCGGCCGCTGGGGCGGCGAAGAGTTCATGGCGATCCTGCCGGGCACCGACGCGAGCGGCGCGGCGGAGGTCGCCGAGCGCATGCGGCTGGCGATCGCCGTGACGACCTTCGATGGCGTCGCGGAAGTCCAGACCATCAGCCTCGGCGTCGCCTCATCGGAGCAGCTCGAGGATCCCGGCATGGAATGGGATCTGCTGATCAAGGAAGCCGATCGCCGCCTGTATCGCGCCAAGCACGAAGGCCGCAACCGCGTCGTCTCGAGCCGGTACAATACGGCATGAACACGGCGTGGTGGCGTAAATGGCATCGATGGATCGGATTCCCGGCGGCCCTGTTTCTCTTGTTCGCCTCCACCACCGGCTTCATCGTCGCAGCGACGGAATTCTTCGGTGAAGCGGAGGCGTTGCGCGAAGCGACGCGCGATCTCACCAGCCCGGTGACGACGGCGGCGAAAGATCCGGAATGGTCGGAGCCGATCGCCCGCGCGATGTTCCTGGCCGAGCAGCGCGCACCTGGCGCGCCGATCGATCGGATCACCGTTCAGTTCAAGGGCGACACGCCGACCGTGACGATCTTCCTCGGGAAACCAGGCGGCGGCGAAGATCGGTTGATGGTGATGAATGCCAGGACCGGATCGCTGATCAAGGAAGACGCCTACGCCGACAAGCCACTGTTCAATCGCATCCACAGCGGCGAGTGGTTCGGCGAGGGCGGGCTCGTGTTCGCGATGTTGTGGGCGCTCGCGCTGGCGGTGCTGACGACCAGCGGGCTCGTGATCTACTGGACGATGCGGCGAAGGAACGCCGTTGGGTTACAGAAGGTCTTCTGGTAGCTACGGGTTCTCGACGGGCCAAAACATCGTCAGCCCTCGATAGAGATCAGGCGCGCTCGTGAATCCCGAGTGATGGTGTCCGCCGCCGGTCTCGACAAATCGCTTCGGACCGCGGAACCGATCGAACAGCACGCGGGCATCCGCGCGCGGCATGTAGGTATCCGGCCATCCTGAAAAATACAGCACCGGCGCAATGATCGTCTCCGCTTTTGCCGCGCTGTTGAAGTGATTCTGGGCCAACAGGCGCGCCGGCGCCCACGGGTAGATTCTTTCCGCCACTGCCGGAACGGAATCGATCGGTGAAAACAGCAGCAGGCCAGCGGAAGATTTCTTCGTTGCCAGGTCGATCGCGACAGCGCCGCCGAGCGAGCGCCCCGAAAGAATGATTCGCGACGCGGGGACTCGTTCGACATCAATCAGGTATGAGTACGCGGCCGCCGCATCCGCATACAGCCCTTGCTCCGACGGGGTCCCGCCGTTCGAGCCGAAGCCGCGGTAGTCGAACGCAAACACGTCATAGCCGAGCGCGAACAGATCTTTCAGGTGCTCCTGGATCATTCGGACCTGGGTCGATCCGCCGGCGGGCTGACAGAAAAGGATCGTGTAACGCCGGGTCGACGAATCGTGCTTCAACAGCACTGACTGAAGCGTGAGGCCGTCGTGGTTCTTGAATAGGCGCGGCTGGAATACCGCGGGATCGAGCGGCGCGGTATACGCGCGGCTGTTGCCGGTCATGAAGACGAGATACGGTTCGGCAGCCCAGAGCAGACCAACACCGCCGGCCCACAGGACCGTGAGGAATGAAACGCCGGCGGCAAGGACGCGCCCCACCATCGTGCCCGGTCAGGCTGTCGGCGCGGGGATCGCGCGCTGGTAAACGACCAGCCATTGCCCCGCGGTTTTCCGCCACATGGTCACGAGCAGCACGCGCGAATCCGCCATCGGTTGCCCGGCGGCATTGGTGCCGCCAACGTTCACTGACGCCACTTCGATCAGGGCGACGTCCGGCGTGACGAACTCGATCTTGATCGAGTCGGTGGGGTGCGTGTGATGCCGGCCCGAGCGCGTCGAGGCCGTGGCGAGCAGCGCGCGGTAATCGGCTTCGATGGCCTCGCGGCCGCGCACGACCTTGCCGCTCAGCGAGACCGTCTGCGCGTCGCTCGCATAGATGTCGACCAACCCGCGAAGATCACCCTTCTCTGACGCGCGTTGATGATCGGCGATCAGCTGGCGCAGCGTCGCTTCGTCCGATGAAGGCTGCGCGTGAGTGGCAACGGCGGCGAGCAGCGTAAGTAGCAAGGTCCGGATCGTTCGGCTAGGCATCGAGTACTCCCGTGAAGGCCGTTCCGCCCGATAGAAATGTGAAGACTCTAGCGTAGCGCGTCGCCAGGACTTTGGCTATGAGGTTCATCGTGTTCCAGTTGCGCGTCGTGACGCGGCCGCGGAAGGACTTGTCGAGCGTGCCGAGGTAGCCGATGGTCTTCATGTGGCGGCGGTATTCGCCGAGGATGAACTGCTGCTGGCGGCCGATGACGCGAACCAGCCACCGCCCGCTGACGGGAAGGCGGATGGGGATGGGTTTCGATGGCACTCCGCGCGTCGAGCCCGTTACAACGCCCACGAATCGGACGATGCCGGGCGCAGGTGGTCGTGGGCCGAAGGGCTGACCGGCAATCAGGTTGGCAATGTCGCGACCGTCGCAGATCGCAACCACGGTCTCGAACGGCAGCCGCTTCGCCAATTCGGCGCCGAGACGCGTGTGCGTCACCGGTTTGGTGATGCGAACGTGCCGGCAGCGCCGATGTTGATGGCGCCGAGGTGCTCCAGCTGTTTGGCGAGCGCGGCGGGCCGGAACGTCCGGTGCCCGCCGACATTGACGCCGCGCAGGAAGACCACCAGGGCCATGCGCTAGAACTCTTCGAGCGGCCGCACTTCGCACTCACATTCGAAGTTCGGGACGTGCCGGCGATGCAGCTCCATGAACTGCTCCGCGAGCGCGTCGGCTTCCTCTTTCGTCTTCGTCTCGACGATGGCGTAGCCGCCGACGACTTCCTTGGACTCGGCAAACGGTCCGTCGGTCCGGGTCAGCTTGCCGCCCTTCGACTTGATGCGGTAGCCGTGCTCGGTGCGCTTCAACCCCGCGGTGTCCTTGAGGATGCCGCTCTTGACGCTCTCCTCCACGAACTTGCCCATCGCCTCGTAGAGGCCTTGTGGATGCTCCAGGCCAGGAGCGGCTTCGGCGTGCTTGATCATCATCAGGAACTTCATGGTTTCGTGTGTCTCCATCCGCCTTCGCCCGAGGGCTCCGGCGCGACAAGGCTTTTTGGGCGCGCTGTTGCGCCTTTGTAGATACGTCGAACGGCCTGGACCCGGATCGACATCTACTTTCTGGTGACGGCCGTCAGGTCCATAATTCGAGCATCACCTTGAAGGATTCGAGAATTCGTTTCGCCTGCGAATAGGCGTCGGGACCGGCCAGCTGACCCGTTGCCGGATTGAAGGCCGCAGTACCACCGATGGTGATGAACTCGCCGACCTTGGATATGTGGCTATAAGGTCCGATTGGTGTTGGCGTGTTCGGTGGGATTGACGTCCAGACTCGCGTCATTGTTGCTCCGGTGGCGCCTTATTTGTGCAGTGATCCATCGCGTCGAAGGACCATCAGCGTGATGTCGTCGAACTGCGGCGCCGATCCCACGAAGGCGTCCACTGCTGCGAAGACGTGAGCAACGATGTGCTCGGCGCTCTCGTGATGAACCGCCGCAATGGCCTCGGCGAGGCGGGCGTCGCCGAACTCTTCCTCGGCGTGGTTTTGCGCATCGGTCACGCCGTCCGAACAGAGGATCAGGCAGTCTCCCGGTGCGATCGACACAGCGGTGTCGGCGTAGGGCAGGCCCGGAGGAAGCAGGCCGAGCGGCGGTCCGGTGGATCCAAGCGCGTGCATGACGCCATCCCGATCGACCAACCAGCTGTTGATGTGGCCGGCACTGACGTAGCGGCCGAGCCCAGAGGTGGGCGCGAGGTCCAGCATCGCTGCAGTCACATACTTATTGCCCGCAGTTGAGCCATACAGCAGCGCACTCGCGTCCTCAACCAGCGCCGTCAGCGACCGTGACCGTCCAAGCAACGCCCGTAATGTCGCCTGCATGTGGCTCATCAGGAGCGAAGCCGGCAGGCCCTTGCCCGACACGTCGGCTACGCACAGCAGAATCGATGCGGCATCGCCGGTGGCGAGGCTTGGGATCGCGTCGTAATAATCTCCGCCGCACCGGCGGGCCGGACGGTTGCGGGCGGCCAAATCGTAGCCCGGAAGGTGCGGCAACTGCGCGGGAAACAGGTCGGCTTGAATAGTCGCCGCGAGTTCGAGCTCACGTTCGTAGCCGGCTCGGGCCACCTCCGCCTGCTTGTTGAGCGCCAGCAACCGCTCGCGCTCGTGTCCGGCCTGCACCGTGCGCTCGAACAACCGCGCGTTTTCGATCGCCGTAGCGGTGTGGAGAGCCAGGGTGTTCAGCAGCTTGAGCTCGCGCGCCTCGTACGCCATCGGCAATGTGCTGGCCAGCACGATCACCCCGATGACCTTCTCGCCCACCTTGAGCGGGGCGCACACCAGCGAGCGCACCTCGATCACCGAGTTGATCCGCCGCGGATCACTCAGCACGTCGTTGACAATCTCGCCAACACCGGTGGCGGCCACCGTGCCGACGATGCCCTTGCCGCGCATGAACCCGGACAGTCCTGGCAGTTCATCGCCGAAGGCAGCGGCGGAATTGAGGGCGCCGGTGGCTTCGTCCAGCAGCAGGATGGCGCCATCGGTGGCGACGATCAGATGGCGCGCCTCCTGCAGGGTGAGCCGGGCAACGCGATCGAGGTCGAGCAAGGCGGCGAGCTTCTCGGAGAAGCTGTAGATCAGATTGACTTCACGATACAGGTGGAGCACTTCCGAGCCGAGCGCCTTGCGCTCCACTTCCTTCTCGGCCAGAAATCGCAGCAGGGCCGCCACCGCATCGGCGCCGCGCGCTCCCGACACCCAGCCAAGGTCCTTGCCCTCGTGCGCCACCGGGAACCGCTGTTGGCCATCGGCCCTACCCAGCAGCGGCGCGCCCGCCGAGTCTTCGACCGCGACGGTACTGCCGAACGCCGATTCGAGCGCCGCGACGATCGGCCGGAGTCCGTTCTGCGCGCTGACAATCTGCTTGAGGGAAATACGCGCCATCGATCCGATCAGATGCCGAGGACGTCGCGAGCTTTCATCAACAGCGAATCTGGATCGAACGGCTTGGTCATGTAGAGGTCGGCGCCCACTTCGATGCCGCGCTGGCGATCGAACTCCTGTCCTTTCGCGGTGAGCAACACGATGTAGACGTTGGTAAGACCGAGCACGTTCTTGGCGCGATCGCAGACATCGAAGCCGCTCAGCTTCGGCATCATCACGTCGAGGAACACCAGGTTGGGCTGCATCGCCTCGATCGCCGCAAGCGCCTCTTCCCCGTTAGTGGCGGTGTGCAATTCCACCCCCTCATCTTCCAGTTCTTCGAGCGTCTGATGCAGCAGCGTGCGCAAGTGCACCTCGTCGTCAACAATCAGGATCTTCAGACTCACAGACACTCCTACCGGTAGACGAAGAACAGGACATTCTCGAGACCTTTTTCAAACCGCAGGGTCTGCACGATCTCCGGCTTGGGGTCGCTCGAGCTGAGCATGATGATGTCGGGCTGCAGCATTTTGGCCTTTTCGAACAGGTCGTGGCCGCGCGCCTCGGTGACGCTGTAGCCGCGCGCCTTCAGCACCTCAGTGAGGGTCTTCACCGCTGACGCATCGTCATCAACGACCAGTACTCGCTTGTGGGTCTTGCGCTGCTCGAGCAGCGCGCCGACCTCCCGAAACAGGATGTCGGTATTGATTGGCTTGGTCAGGTAGCGGTCGACGCCGAGGCGGAAGCCGCGCTCGCGGTCCTGCACGATTGACAGGATGATGATCGGGATGTCGAGTGTCTGGGGATCATTGCGCAACACCGCGGCGACGTCGAAGCCGCTCATTTCCGGCATCATCACGTCGAGCACGATCAGGTCGGGGCGCTGGCGGCGCACCTCGGCGACGGCCTCGCGGCCGTTTGCGGCGGTCACCACCGCGTAGCCGGCCTCGGTGAATTCCTGGATCAGCAACTCGCGGATGTTGGCCTCGTCGTCCACCACCAGGATGCGCGGCTGGCGCTCCGCGGTGCGCGGCGTCGTGACCACCACCTGGTCGCGCAGCTGGCGCACCACTGCGGCGAGGTCGAGCGGCAGCGAGGGCTGCGCGCCGTCGGCGATCGGCAGCGAAAAGGAGAAGGTGCTGCCCTTGCCCAGCTCGCTTTCGACCCATACCTGTCCGCCGTGATGTTCGACGATCTCACGACAGATCGGCAGCCCGAGGCCAGTGCCCTTGGGCTTGTCGGTAAGTGTGTCACCCACCTGTTTGAAACGCTCGAAGACCTTGGGTTGATCGGCGGCCGCAATGCCCAGACCGGTGTCGATCACGCTGACGACCAGCATGTCGGCCCGACGTACGGCGCGGCAGGTGATGGTGCCGGCGTCAGTGAACTTGACGGCGTTCGAGACGAGGTTGATGACCACCTGGACGAGGCGATCGCGATCGCCGGCGATCACTGGCAGCGTCGGATCGATCTGCTTGGCGAGGCGGAGGCCCTTGGGCTCGAGTAGCGACGCGGTGGCGGCCGTCGCGTGATCGATGATTTCCTGGACCGTGACGGGCCCCATGTTCCATTCGAGCTTGCCGGCCTCGATCTTCGCGAGATCCAGCACATCGTCAATCAGCTTGGTGAGGCGCTCGCCTTCGCCGACCACGACCTGCAGGTTCTCCTGAATCTGCTGCACAGTCTGCAGCACTTTCTTGTCGTCGCTCTTGAGGATCGGGAAGATCCGATCGTCGAGACGCTTCTTGATAATCTTGGCGAAGCCCAGCACCGAGGTGAGCGGTGTGCGCAGTTCGTGGCTGACGGTCGAGAGAAAGGCGCTCTTGGCCGCATCGGCGTCCTCGGCCGCAGCGCGGGCGCGTTGCGCCTCCTCGAACAGCCGGCGATTCTCGTGTTCCTGCTCGTTGATCTGCCGGTAGGCCGCAGCGTTGTCGAGCGCAATCGCCGTGAAGGCCGCCAGGTTCTGCATCATGTTGAGGTGATGCTCGGAATAGGCACCTTTCTCCAGGCTCTGAATCGTGACGATGCCGAGCACCTTGTCCTTCGAAATCAGCGGCAGGTAGATGATCGACTGCGCCGCTTTCGACATGGTGCCGTCTTCGAGCGCGCGGGCGGCCTCGGCGTAGTGCGGGATGTAGTTTACGGACTCCCGCTCAACATCGTTGATGAACACCGGCGCGCGATGCTCGATGCACCACACCGGCAACTGGCTGCGGTCGGTGGTGCTGCGCGAGTACGGGGCATAGCGTTTGCCCTTCTCGATCGCCAGCCGGTACTCGATCTCATTCCGCTCGGCGTGATACAGACCGACACCGAACACGTCGGCATCCGCCAGTTCGTTGACGCGACCGTAGAGCTTGTCGAAGATCGTATCGAAGTCAAGCGACGCCGTAATGTCGCGGCCGATCTCGCTGAGCAGCTCGATGTTCCGGTTCCGATCGGCTTCCGACTTGGCGAGCGCTTCCGCGGATTCAGCCCTGAGACGCGCCTCCGCAAACTCAGCGCGCTGCCGCTCTTTGCCGATCACGCGGCGCCGCTGCACGCGATCGACGCCGAACCCGGCCAGCGCGAGCAGCACGAGGTAGGCGCCGTAGGCCCACCAGGTGCGGTACCACGGCGGCAGGATAGCGAAGGCGTAGATCGCTTCTTCGCCCATCGCACCTGTCACACTGCGGGCGCGCACGTGGAACCGGTAGTCGCCGAATGACAAGTTGGTGAAGTCGCGGCGGGCTTCAGTGGTCCAACTGCTCCAGTCCGCGTCGAGTCCATCAAGCTTGGTTTGATACTGCGTCGCGGTCTCGTCGATGAACGTGGGCGCCGCGAACTCGAGGCGGAGCGCGTCGGTCGACGGTGGCAAACGGGAAGCGGGCCCGGTGGCGGCACCGCCGTAGAGAACACGGTCGCCGGCCGTGACACGTCGCACCAGCACTTTGAAAGGCGCCGCCGCCGCCGCCGCCCGCTTCATGTCGAAGCGAACGAACTGCTCCCTGTAGCCGAACCACGCGATGTCGCCCGGCTCGATGAACACGTAGCCTGTCGGGATCGGTCCGAACCGGCTGAACAGCGCCTCGTCGACTGTCCAACTGCCGGCGCCATCTGGCGTCAGCACCCGCGTGCCCTTGCCGGCGTTCGCCAGCAAAGTACCATTCGGCCCTTCGGCAATGCCGAAGCTGCCGCGCAGCTTGTCACTGGGCAGACCGCTGATGGTTTCGTCCTTGACGAACTTCTGCGCCGTCGCGTCCCATGTCGACACGATGTTGTCCGCGGAGGCTCCCCACGGGAGGAAATACGTCCTGCCGTGGATGCGGGCGACGCCGACGCCGCGCTGCGGCAGGCCGTCTTTCTCGCCGAAGCGAGTAATGGTCGGCGTCGGCCGCGGCGCCCCGGGCGCTGGCGGCGTGGCAAAGGTCAGGCGCACCAGGCCGAGCGCAGCCGTTCCGGCCCAGAGCGTACCGTCATCGTCCTCGGCCAGTGAGCGCAGCTGCTCGGTGACACCGGGCACCCGGCCTTCGTCGATCCACCGTCCCTCGACCCAGCGATACGAGGCCAGGCCGTCAAACAGCCCGATCCACAACCGGCTCGGGTCCCGCCGGGATCGTTCGAGCGATGCCGAGCGAAAGGTGCCGTCTCTCGGGGCGTGAATCGGCGCCGCGGTGATGCCGCGAAGCTCATAGAGGCCGTCGGTCGAGGCGACCGCGAGCACAGCGGGATGCGCACCGGTGGAGTCGGTCATCTCCGCGAACGCCCAACTCTGCTGGCCGATACCGGGCACGCGAACAAAACGCGCCGGCCGTCCCGCGCTGGGCGGATCGAGATAACTGATCCCACTCTGCCAGGCGAGGAAGAGCCGTCCCTGATAGCGGGTAATCGTCCAACTCCCGTTGAAGCCGTCCGTTTCAGAGAACGTCGTCGCCGGTGAGGGGAACTCCACCCGGCCGATGCCGCGCTCGCCCGCCGTCCAGATGGCGCCTTCACGATCGGTCATGACGTGATAAATCGCGTTGGACGGGAGATCTTGCGAGCGGTCAAGGATCATGACCCGTCGCCCCTGGCGATCCATCAGCACGAGTCCGGCATTGGTCGTGGCGAGCACAAAGGTGCCATCGGGTAAGACAATGCCTTTGTACAGTGATGCCGACTTGAAGAACTCGTCGAGCTCGGTGGCAAATCTGGTGAGTGCCGTACCGTCGTAGAGGTAGAAGCCGTTGAAGCGCGTGCCGATCAGCAGCCGCTTGTCGTCATAGCGATAGATCACCGGGTAGACTTCGCTGCCGAGCGAAGCGGTTCCTGGCAGCGGCCTGAAGCGGTCCCCCTCGAGCACGTTGAGGCCAGTCTCCGGAAGCGTCACATAGAGCTGACCGTCGACCAGCGAAGAGCGATTGAGGCGCGATGGCGGACGGATGACCGTCATCGTGTTATCAGCCCACCGGAAAATGCCTTGCTCGGTCTGGAACAGAACGCCCGACTTGGTGGCCCACGTGCGCCAGACATCAGTGAATCCGCGGGCATCCTGCGGCAGTTGGTCGACCAGTGACTTGTAGGTCATCGTGCCGCTGTCGTCCGGCGTGAGGTAGCCGAAGTCCAGCTGAGCCCCTGCGTAGATCACGCCCGCATCGTCGATTGCAAGCGATCGCACGGTCGAGAGCGATCGCGTTTCGATGAGACGCCAATTGACGCCGTCGAACTCGATCACACCGCTCAGACTGCCCACATACATCACGCCGCGTGCGTCTTGCACGATCGACCAGTTCTGGCCGGCGGCGTTGACATCGAGTGGCGCGTAGGTGCGGATGAAGGGCCGCCCTTCTTCCGGATGGCGGCCACCCGGCGCGGCAGCGGGCGCGACGGCGGGGGGAGGAGACGACGGCAGTTGCGCCTGCGCGGTTGCCGTCAGACAGCAAACTGCCGCCATGGCGGCGAATCGGAATCGCATCGATTGGAGCCCCTCGTGGGCAGCCCGATTCTACAGGGGAACACCGAACCTTTGACCAGAGATTCGCCGGAAGCGCTTTCGGTCTTTCAAGTCGCGGAAGCGGCGCTTTAGCTCGCGAACCTGTGCTGGAATGAGCGGGGGCGCGTCGTCAGCGGGCGGTGTTCCCGTGGGCGTGCCCAAGCCTGAAGGCGCCGGTCGGCTTCGCATCGCGACGACGAAGCCGTCGTCAGCCCGCTGACGTCAAATCAAAATCGGCCTAACGCATTGGCGCTCAGCTGGCCCAGGCGGCGCGAAGTTTCGTCGACGTGCAATTCCGCCCAAGCCTCAACAAGGCGTTGCTGACTTCTACCGTCCACGGGTTCTCTCGGCCGACCATGGACATAGCGTCCACCCATTCATCACGCATGAACGCAAACCACACGACGCCAAAGCGAAATTGTCAACGGTCGCCCAAGAGGTGCCCAGCTTAAACGACCCTCGCCTGAAGGCAGGGATTCTCGGCTCGAGTGGCGAGAGCCGGTGACGATCAGTTTCGAGTCAGTCAGTAGGTGGACCTTCGGCACTTGCGGCGGCCCCCTTCAGTCGACTCACGAAATACCCCCGCGCCCATAGATGCCGCCCCCAGAATTCCGCCCGCAGTTTCCGACGATCTTGAAGCAGGTGATGCGACGTCTTCCCTTGATGCGCTGCATCACCCGACTCGGCGCCAAGTGCGGCGGGACGCTCAACAGCCAGTGCACATGGTCCGGCCGGATATGCCCCTGCAGAATCTCCACGTCCACGGTCCGGCAAATCTCCCGGATCATGTCCCGGACGTCCGTCCCAATCTCGCCGCGCAGCACCGGCTTGCGATACTTCGTGATGAACACGAAATGGTAGTGCAACGCATAGACCGTATGGGCGGCTCGACGATAGTCCCGCATGGCCGCCCAGCGTATCGCAAGCCTCCTGAAGGCGTCGCCTGAAGGCGAGGGGGTTCACCCATCCCGACAGGGACCCTAAGGCTGACCAGCACCCGCGCCTCGCCAGCAGCAATGGCGAGGAAGTGCTCATCGGAGGCAGTAAGGGCTGGGACGTTGCTAGAAAATCGTGGAGATCGAAGCTTGCGCGAAGTCGATCAGTCTCGTCGGCAGCACGCCCAGGTAGAGCACGCCGATCAGCGAGATGATCAACCCGGCCATCGCAATCGCCGGCACCGGCGGCGGCACCGGGCGCGCGTCGCGGTCGGTCATGTACATCATCACCACGATGCGCAGATAGAAGAACACCGACACGACGCTCGAGAGCAGGCCGATGATCGCGAGCGTATAGCCGCCGGTCGCGGCCGCGGTGTCGATCGAGCCGGTTTCGGTCGCCCCGATCACCGCCGAGAACACGTACCACTTGGCGACGAAGCCAGCGGTCGGCGGGAAACCGCCGAGCGACAGCAGGAAGAACGTCATCAGCGTCGCGAGACCGGGATGCGAGTGCCACAGGCCTGCGTAGTCACGTAGATCATCGTTGGCGCGCTCGCGCGTGCCGAGCAGCGCGATCACGCCGAACGCGCCCATGTTGGTGAGCGCATACGCGGCGAGGTAGAAGAGGATCGCCGCCTTGCCCGCTTCGTTGCCCGCGATCAACCCGGCGAGGATGTAGCCGCCGTGCGCGATGCTCGAATACGCCAGCATGCGCTTGACGCTCGTCTGCGCCACGCCCACAACCGTGCCGACGATCATCGTCGCCGCGGCAATCCACCACAGCACCGGCGCCCAGTCGAGGATCAGCGGATCGAGCCCCTTCAGGAAGACGCGCACGAACGCCGCCACCGCCGCGGCCTTGACGCCCGTCGACATGAAGCCGGTGACCACCGTCGGCGCGCCTTCATAGGCATCGGGCGACCACATGTGGAACGGCACCGCGGCGATCTTGAACGCGAAGCCGACGATCAGCAGGCCCACGCCGAGCAGGATCATCGGGTTGGCGCTCATCGCCTGCGCGGCAATCTTCGTCGACATCGCATCGATGTTCGTCGTCCCGGTGACGCCGTAGAGGAACGCGATGCCGTAGAGGAAAAATGAGCTCGCGAAGGCGCCGAGCAGGAAATACTTGAACGCCGCCTCGGTGCTCTGCTGCTGATCGCGCCGCATGCCGGTCAGGATGTAGACCGCGATCGACATCGTCTCCAGCGCGAGGAAGATCACGAGCAGGTCCGTCGCCTGGCCCATCAGCATCATGCCGACGATGGCGAAGAGCATGACGGCGTAGTACTCGCCGGCCGGCAGCTTGTCGCGCTCGATGGTCTGCGACGAGAAGATCACCGTCAGCAGGCCGACCACGACCAGTATGAGGTTGACGAACAACCCGAACTTGTCGGCGCTGACCACGCCGAAGCTGTCTTCGGCGCCGCTGTCCCACAACAGCATCGTCGCCGCGCCGGCGCCGAGCAGGCCGATGATCGCGAGGCCGCCAATCGGCATGCGCTCGTCACGGCCGCGGAACGCTTCGGCGAGCAGCACCACGAGACCCGCGAGGGTCACGCAGAGCATCGGGATGACGGCGTCGAGTTGGCCGCTGATCATCGCGCCCTGCCCTGCTCGTACGAAATGCGCGTCGTCGCGCGCGGGTCCTGGGGCTTGGGTCTTGGGGCTTGCGGCCGCGGCTTGAGGAGGCCCTTCGGCAACACCGCCTCGGCGGTGATCGACGGCTGCGGACGATGCGGATCGACCTTCTCGACCAGACGCGTCACCGCCGGCTCCATCGGCCTGAGAAACACATTCGGAAACACACCCATGCCAATCGCGGCGGCCGCGAGCGGACCGAGGATCGCCCATTCGCGGAACGACAGCTCGGGCAGGCCCTTGTTGCGATCGTTGGTCACCTTGCCGTAGAAGACCCGCTGGAACATCCACAGCATATAAACGGCCGAGAGAATCACGCCGAGCGCCGCGATCACGACGAAACGCGGGTCCCACTTGAACGCGCCGAGCATGATCAGGAATTCACCGATGAATCCGTTCATGCCGGGCAGGCCGATCGACGCCAGTGTGATGATCAGCATCACCGCGGTCAGCCGCGGCATCACGCTCTTGAGCCCGCCGAACTCGCTGATCAGGCGCGTGTGACGCCGATCCGACAGCATGCCGACAATGCAGAACAGCGCGCCGGTGCTGACGCCGTGCGCCAGCATCTGATACGACGCGCCCTGCAGTCCTTCCCTGTTGAACGCCGCAATGCCGAGGACGACGAAGCCCATGTGGCTGACCGACGAGTAGGCCACGAGCTTCTTCATGTCCGGCTGGACCATTGCCACGAGCGCGCCGTAGACGATGGCGATCACCGAGAGCGTGGCGAGCATCGGCGCCAGCTCCATCGCCGCGTCCGGGAACAGCGGGAAGGCCAGGCGGATCAAACCGTAGCCGCCCATCTTCAGCATCACGCCGGCCAGAATCACCGAGCCGGGCGTCGGCGCCTGGACGTGCGCGTCCGGCAGCCAGGTGTGGAACGGGAACAGCGGCACCTTGATGATGAACGCCAGCGTGAACGCGAGGAAGAACCAGTACTGCGTCGACGCCGGCATCTGCAGCTCGTAGAGCTTCAGCAGGTCGAAGGTGTAATCGCCGGTGTTCGACTGGTGGATCCACGACAGGCCGATGATCGCGACCAGCATCAGCACGCTGCCGGCCATGGTGTAGAGGATGAACTTGATCGCCGCGTAAATGCGCTGGTCGTAGCCCCAGATGCCGATCATGAAATACATCGGGATCAGGACGAAGTCCCAGAACACGTAGAACAGGAAGATGTCGAGGGCGCAGAACACGCCGATCATCGACGCTTCGAGCAGCAGCATCAGGATCGAGAATTCCTTGACGTGTTTCTCGATGCTCTCCCACGACGACAGCAGCGCGATCGGCGTCAGGAAGCCGGTCAGCACCAGCAGCATCAGGCTGAGGCCGTCGATGCCCACGAAGTACTCGATGCCGAAGCGCGGGATCCAGTCGTAACGCTCGACGAACTGAAACGGCACCTCGCCGGTGGCGGCGTTCGGATCGAATCCCGCCCACAGCAGCAGCGTGATCGCGAACACCACCAGCGACACGACCAGCGCTCCGTAGCGGACCAGCGCGTTGTTGGCGCCGTCGCGGTTCGGCACCAGCATCAGCAGGACGGCCCCGATGACGGGCACGGTGATAGCGAAGGTCAGTAAGCCAGGCACGGGATCGCTATCTCCAGAAGTAGTAAGCCAGCACGGCGACCGCGCCGACGAACATCGATGCGGCGTAGGTCTTGACCGAGCCGTTCTGCAACAGGCGCAGCACGATGCTGACACCGCTGACCAGGTAGCCGGCGCCGTTGACGGCGCCGTCGACGACCTTGACGTCGAAACCGCGCCACAAACCTTCGGTCGACACGACCTTGATCGGCTGGACAATGGTGGCGTCGTAGAGCTCGTCGACGTAGTACTTGTTCAACAACAATCGATGCACGCCTGGATACTGCGCAGCCATCCGCGCCGGGATTTCCCTGTGCTTCAACCAGAGATACGTCGCGAGGCCAATGCCGGCGAGGGCGATCAGTGACGACACCGCCATCAACCCAAGCTCGGTAGTCTTGTGCTCTTCCGGATCCCGCTCTTCGACCGGCGTACACGGCTCCAGTGTCATTCCGGCAAGTTCACCGGTGGTGCTGACCGCTCCGCAGTTCGTGACGTTGAACACCGGCTTCAACCACTCATTCAGAGCAGCGTGGCCGCCGAGCGCGTGCGGCAAATTCACGTAGCCGGCGACGATCGATCCGACGGCGAGAACGACGAGCGCGGTCGCCATCGGCCACGGCGCATCGTGCGGGGCGCCATGCGCGGGTGCATCATGTGCGTCGCGTGCGTGGCCATGCGCGGCATGGTGCGCCTGCGCCGCGGCGGTTTCGGCACCCGCATGCGCGCCGTGGAAGCGTTCTTCGCCGTGGAAGGTCAGGTGGACGAGACGGAACATATACGTCGCGGTGAGCAGCGACGTCAGGATGCCGATCCCCCAGAGGATTCGATGTTCTTCGAGGAACGTCTCGAAGAGAATTTCATCCTTCGAGAAGAAACCGGCGAGGCCCGGCACGCCGGCAATCGCGATCGACGCAATCACAAACGTCCAGTAGGTCACCGGGATGTGCTTCTTCAGGCCGCCCATGTTGCGGATGTCCTGCTCGCCGTGCAACGCGTGGATTACCGCGCCGGATC
The DNA here is from genome assembly GCA_019752015.1 of Cyanobacteriota bacterium. Lineage (GTDB taxonomy): Bacteria > Acidobacteriota > Vicinamibacteria > Vicinamibacterales > UBA2999 > 12-FULL-67-14b. Next base: position 26,628 of record JAIEMQ010000037.1, read on the forward strand.
CGAGGAACAGGCAGGCTTTGAAGAACGCGTGCGTGTAGAGATGGAAAATGCCGGCGCCGTAGGCGCCGACGCCCATCGCCAGGAACATGTAGCCGAGCTGCGACACCGTGGAGTACGCGAGCACGCGCTTGATGTCGTTCTGCACCAGGCCAATGGTGCCGGCGAAGAGAGCCGTCGCCGCGCCGATGATCGCGACGATCGTCAGCGTCATCGGCGCATGCTCGAACAGCATCGCGTTCCTGCCGATCATGTAGACGCCGGCGGTGACCATGGTCGCGGCGTGGATCAGTGCGGACACCGGCGTCGGACCTTCCATTGCGTCCGGCAGCCAGACGTAAAGCGGAATCTGCGCCGACTTGCCGGTGGCGCCAATGAACAGCAGCAGCGTGATGATCGACAGCGTGCCGAAGGTGGCCTCGGGCGGCAGCTCCTTGACCTTGAGCGCGATCGCCACGAAGTCGAGCGAGCCGATCGCCTCGCCGCCGAGCGCCGCAACCGGCGCCACCAGCAGCATCAGCGTGCCGAGGATGAACGCGAAGTCGCCGACGCGGTTGACGACGAACGCCTTCTTCGCCGCATCCGAGGCCGACGGCTTCTCGTAGTAGTAGCCGATCAGCAAATACGAGCAGAGGCCGACGCCTTCCCAGCCGACGAACATCACCAGGACGTTCGAGCCGAGCACCAGCATCAGCATGAAGAAACAGAACAGGTTCAGGTACGAGAAGAACCGCGCGAACTCGGCGTCGGTTTCCTCGTGCATGTACGAGGTCGAGTAGAGGTGAATCAGCGAGCCGATGCCGGTGACGACGAGAATCATCACGGCGGAGAGCGCATCGAGCCGCAGCGCGAGGTCGAGCGAAAAATCGCCGGCGGCAATCCAGGTATAGAGCGTCTGGTTGATCTGCCGGCTCTCGGGCGGCATCCCCGCGAGCGTCATCACCTGCATCACCGAGATGACGAACGAGATCGCCATCAGCAGCGTGGCCAGGCCGCCGGAGACGGACTTCGGCAGCCGCTTTCCGAGGAAGGCGTTGACCAGGAAGCCGCCGAGCGGGAGGAGCGGAATCAGCGCTAACACAACGTTTTGCCTTCTGCCTTTTGCCTTTTGCCTTTCACAGCGTCACCATTTCAAGGAGGTAAAGGCTTCGGGATTGAGCGATTCACGATGGCGGAACAAACCAATCACGAGCGCGAGGCCAACCGCCGCTTCGGCGGCCGCCACCGTCATCACGAAGAAGGTGATGATCTGGCCGTCGACGTGGCCGTGCGCTCGGCCGAAGGCGACGAACGCGAGGTTGACGGCGTTCAGCATGATCTCGACCGACAGCAGCAGCGTGATGAGATTGCGGCGCAGGAACACGCCGGCGGTGCCGATCGCGAACAGCAGCCCGGAGAGCACCAGGTAGTGGCCGAGCGGCATCGCTACTCCTGCCTCTTGCGCGCGAGCACGACGGCGCCGACCATCGCCGCGATGATCAGGATCGACGTGACTTCGAACGCGAACATGTAGCGGGTGAAGAGGACTTCGCCGAGCTCCGCCACCGACGAGATCCGCTCGTTGGGTTCGGCGTTGACGGCGCCGCCGATGTCGGTGGCGCGCGACAGCGCCCAGCCGAGCTCGAGCGCGAGCAGCACCGCCATCGCGGCGCCAATGCGGACCGCCATCGGGCGGTAGAGCGGATGCGATCGATCCCACTCGGCCGCGTCCTCGCGCGGCACGTTGAGCAGCATCACCACGAACAGGAACAGCACCATGATCGCGCCGGCGTAGATGATGATCTGCACCACCGCGACGAACGGCGCCTCGAGCCCCACATAGAGTCCGGCCAGTCCGAAGAATGCCCCGATCAGCGACAGCACGCTGTAAACCGGGTTCTTCTGCGACACGACCAGCAGCGCGCCGATCACGGTGACGCCGGCGAAGGCGTAGAACAGCAATGCGTCAGTAGCCACCGAAGTACAGCACCCCCGCGGCCGTGAGAATCAAGTTGATCGTCGCCAGCGGCAACAGCACCTTCCACCCGAACGACATCAGCTGGTCGTAGCGGAATCGCGGCAGCGTCCAGCGCAGCCACAGGTACACAAACAGCAGGAACCCGAGCTTGAGCACGAACCAGATCCAGCCGTAGCTCGCTGGAATGAACGGGCCGTGCCAGCCACCGAGATACAGGTTGGTCGCGACCGCCGAGACCGTGACCATGTTGATGTATTCCGCCATGAAGAACATGGCGAAGCGCATCGAGCTGTATTCGGTGTGATACCCGGCGACCAGCTCCTGCTCGGCTTCCGGGAAATCGAACGGCGCGCGATTGGTTTCCGCAATGCCGGCGCAGGCAAAGACGAAGAACCCGACCGCCTGCGGAATCACGTACCACCTGGGAATGAATCCGAACCAGTAGCCCTGCTGCGCATCCACGATTTCGCGCAGCGACAGCGAGTTCGCCATCATCACCACGGTGGCCAGCGCCATGCCGTAGGCCAGCTCGTAGCTGATCATCTGCGCCGAGCTGCGCAGGCCGCCGAGCAGCGAATACTTCGAGTTGCTGGCCCAGCCGGCGAGCACGATGCCGTAGACGCCCATCGAGGCGACCGCGAAAATCACCAGCACCGCGACGTTGACGTCAGAAACCTGCACCGGGATCTTCTCCGGCAGCATGCCGAAGAAATCGGTCGGCGCGCCGAACGGGACCGGCGCAAACGCGAGATACGCTGCGGCCACCGAAATGATTGGCGCCAGCGTGAACAGGAACGCGTCGGCCGCTTTTGGCCGCAGTTCTTCCTTGAAAAACAGCTTGAGGATGTCGGCGACCGGCTGCAGCAGGCCCTGCGGTCCCACGCGATATGGGCCGACGCGCTGCTGCATGAACGCGGCGACTTTGCGCTCTGCGTAGACCATGACGGCGGCCATGATCTGCAGGCCGCCGAAGACGATGCCGACGATCGTGAGATAGGCGATCGTCATCGGCGAGGTCATGAACTCAATGAAGCTGGAGACCATGCCTAGTGAGTCCCTACTTCTTTGGCCGCCGAAGCCTCGGCGGCGTGGGGTGAGCGCGCGCGATAGTCGGCGGGCGCGGGCTGCTTGCCCTTCACATACGCCTCGAACTCAGGCTTGAACCACTTCAACGTCGTCAGCACCGGCGTGGCCGCCGCATCGCCAAACGCGCACAGCGTCTTGCCGTTGATCTGATTGGCGACGCTCTGCAGCAGCGTGATGTCCTTCTCGGTCGCCTTGCCCTGCGTCATGCGATGCAGCAGGCGATAGAGCCAGTCGGTGCCCTCGCGGCAGGGCGTGCACTTGCCGCACGATTCGTGGCGATAGAAGTGCAGCAGATTCTCGGCGAGCCACACCATGTCGGTGGTTTCGTCGAGCACCATGATCGCGGCGGATCCCAGGAGCGATCCCGCCTTCTGCACATCGTCAAAGCTCGCCGGGATGTCGATCTGATCGGGCATCAGGATCGGCACCGACGACCCGCCGGGGATGACCGCCTTGATGGTGTGGCCATCGAGCGGTCCGCCGGCGTAGTCGTAGATCAATTCCTTGAGCGTGACTTTCATCGGCGCTTCGAACACGCCCGGGCGCTTGACGGCGCCGCTCACGCAGAACAACTTCGGACCGCCGTTCTTCTCCGGACCGAGCGACGCATACCATTCGGCGCCGCGCGTCATCACCAGCGGCACGTTGCAGAGCGTCTCGACGTTGTTGACGGCGGTCGGGCACTTCCACGCGCCTTCGACGGCGGGGAATGGCGGCTTGAAGCGCGGCTGCGCGCGCTTGCCTTCGAGCGATTCGAGCAGCGCGGTTTCCTCGCCGGCTTCATACGCGCCGGCGCCGCGATGCAGATAGACCTCGCAATCAAAGCCGGAGCCCTGGATGTTCTTGCCCAGGTATCCCGCCTTGCGCGCGTCCTCGATCGCCTTCTGCATGGTCGGGAACAGGTGATAGAACTCGCCGCGAATGTAGATGTAGGCGGCCTTCGAGCCGATGGCGTAGCAGCCGATCAGGCAACCCTCGATCAACAAGTGAGGATTGCGCTCCATCAACAGGTGATCCTTGAACGTGCCCGGCTCTGATTCATCCGCATTGCAGACGATGAACTTCGGCTTTGGCGACTTCTTGTCGACGAACTGCCACTTGAGACCGGTCGGGAAGCCGGCGCCGCCGCGTCCGCGCAGCCCAGACTGCTTGACGTCTTCGATCACCGCTTCCGGCGTCATCGACAACGCCTTCCTCAACCCCTGATAGCCGTTCTGATTCTTGAGGTAGTGATCGAGCTCCGCGCCGCCGGGCGTATACGCGTATTTCGTCAGCACCGGCTCGTAATCCGGCAGCGCCTTCGCTTTCGCGGGCGTCGTCGTGTTCTTGCCTTCCGTGACGCGCCGCTCGCAGAGGTAGCAGTCGCTCAGCGCCTTGACGCCGCTGGTCTTCATCCGATCGACGAGGCCGCTCACCTGCTCCGGGTTCAGATGCTCGTGCCAGTGATCGTTGTTGACCATCATCACCGGCGCGCGATCGCACGCGCCGAGGCACTCCATCTGCTGGATCGTGAACATGCCGGTCGGATCGGTTTCACCGACCTTGATGCCGAGCTTGTTCTGGAGCTCTTCGATGACGCGCTCGGCGCCGGCAAGGGCGCACGACAGCGTGGTGCAGACCTGCAGGACGTACTTGCCGGTCGGCGCGCGGTGGAACATCACGTAGTACGAGACGACGTCTTCGACGTCGGCGGTGGTGCAGCCAATCACCTGCGCGACGTGACGCACGGCGTTGTTGCTGATGTAACCCTGCTGGTCCTGTACTAAATAGAGAGCGTGCAGGACCGCCGACACGCGATGTTCCTTGGCGTAGTGCGACGCGAACTCTTCGAAGTTGGCGCGGTGCTCCTGCGTGTACTGGAACTCCGGCCCCTCGGGCAGCGTCGCCCGCATCGATCGGTGCCACTGGTCCGTGCCGTACGGCATGGTGGGATGAAAGCTCATCGATCCACGTCTCCCATCACCACGTCGAGAGAACCAATCACCGCGATGACGTCCGCGATCATGCCTCCGACAATGAACTTGTGCAGCGCCTGGCAGGCGAACAGTCCGGGCGCGCGCATGTGCACGCGCCACGGGCGGTTGGTGCCGTCGGACACGACGTAACAACCGTGCTCGCCGCGCGGGCCTTCGACCGGCACATACGCGTCGCCCGCGGGCACCTTGAAGCCCTGCGAGTAGATCAGGAAGTGCTGAATCAGCGCTTCCATCTCGGTGTACACCTGATCCTTCGGCGGCGGCACGATGCGCTTGTCGTCGACGGCCCACGGGCCGACCGGGTCGATCCGATCGAGCGCCTGCTTGGCAATCTTGACGCTCTCGCGCATCTCGGCGACGCGGCAGAGATAACGATCGTAAACGTCGCCATTGGACGCGCCGATCACGTCGAACTCGTAGGTGTCGTAGCCGCAGTACGGGAAGGCGCGGCGCACGTCGTAATCGCCGCCCGCGGCGCGCGCGATCGGACCGAACAGGCCCTGCTTGCAGCAGTCCTCGTAGGTGATGACGCCGACGCCGCGCGTCCGATCGATCCAGATCATGTTCTTGGTGATCAGCGTCTCGTATTCATCGAGCTTGCCGGGCAGACGGTCGAGAAACGCCTGGACCGCTTCCTTGTAGCCGCGCGGGATGTCTTCGCGGAGGCCGCCGACGCGAATGTAGCTCGGGAAGAACCGGAAGCCGCCGAGCAGCTCGTTCAGGTTCATCACGATCTCGCGCTCGCGCAGCGCGTAGAGCAGGCCGGTGATCGCGCCGACTTCCATGGCGTGCGTGCCGAACCACACCAGGTGGCTGCTGATGCGCTGCAGCTCGGCGATCAGCACGCGGATCGCGTTGACGCGCTCCGGCATCTGCGTGTCGATGCCGAGCATGCGCTCGACCGAGAGGCAGAACGCCAGGCTGTTGGACTGCGCGCCCAGGTAATCCATGCGCTCGACGAGCGGGATCACCTGCTGCCATTTCTTCTGCTCGCACGTCTTCTCGATGCCGGTGTGAAGATAGCCAACCGTCGGCTGCACCGACACCACGGTCTCGCCATCGAGCTCCAGCACCAGGCGCAGCACGCCGTGCGTGCTGGGGTGCTGTGGCCCCATGTTGACCGTCATCGTTTCTGTGCGGACGTCAGCCATTTCATCCCCGGTCCGGCTAAAGCCGGACCCTCACAAGAATTTCCAATCGGCCCCACAGGATTTCCCGTGAGGGTCCGCCTTCAGGCGGACCACTGCTTAAAGATCCTGCTCAACGAGCTCACAAATCACATGCAACACCGTTGCATGAACCTCTTGCACCCGCGCCGTGCGATCTTCCGGCACCGCCACATGGTGCGTAGCGATCGATCCGGCCTTGCCGCCGCGGCCGGTCAGGGCCACGGTGATCAAGCCGCGATCGTTCGCCGTCTCGAGGGCGCGCAGCACGTTCGCGGAATTGCCGCTCGTGCTGATGCCGATCGCAACGTCGCCCTTCTTGCCGAGCCCTTCGACCTGGCGCGCGAACACGCGATCGAAGCCGTAATCGTTGCCGATCGCCGTCAGCGCGCTGGTGTCGGTCGTCAGCGCCACTGCCGGCCACGCCCGGCGATCCTTCTCGTAGCGCCCCATCAGCTCCGCGGCGAAGTGCTGCGCGTCCGCCGCGCTGCCGCCGTTGCCGAACACCAGCACCGAGCCGCCATTCTTCAGCGCCTTCACGATCGCCTCGGCCACCGCGACGACGCTCGTTCCTCCGCCCGCGGCCATGCGCTCGTGCGCCGCCGCGGCTTCCTTCAACACGCGTACGACATGCGCCGCACGTGATTCATCAGCCATTTACGCCAGGCAGACCCTGTCTAGACGCAGCACGCTCATTTCTTGCCTGCGGGCGAAGTCTGACGCTGATATCGATCGCGCTCCATGTTCGCCTTGAACTCTTCCTCGGTGACCTGCAACGGCATGTAAGTCTGCGCGTCCTTGCGGAGCTGCACCGGGTAATCCTTGCGAAGCGGATAGCCTTCCCAGTCTTCGGGCATCATCAACCGGCGCAGATCCTGGTGGCCGTCGAACACGATGCCGAACAGATCGTAAACCTCGCGCTCAGGCCAGTTGGCGCCGGGATAAAGCGTCGTCAGCGTGTCGATGCTGTCGTCGTTGTTGAGACGAACCTTCACGCGGACGCGCGCACGGCGATGCGGCGACACGAAGTGATAGACGAGGTCGAACCGCGGGATCCGGTTCGGGTGAAAGTCCACCGCGGTCACGTCCGAGAACGCGACGTACTCGAGACCGGGACCCTGCAGCGCGCGGCACGTCGCCACCAGCTGCTCGCGCGGCACGAGAATCGTCGGCGTGACGGCGGCATCCGCCGAGGCAAGCGCCTCGTACGTCGCACCGGGCACCGCCGGAGCGATCGCAGCAATGATCTGCTCAGCGGTCATGCGATGCGGACTTTCGGCGTCTGATCGAGCTTCGCGGCGGCGATCTTCTTCTGCAGTTGGACGATGCCGTAGATGAGCGCCTCGGGGCGCGGCGGGCAGCCGGGAATATAGACGTCGACCGGCACCACTTGATCGGCGCCCTGCACGATGGCGTAGTTGTCGAACACGCCGCCGCACGATGCGCACGCGCCCATCGAGATCACCCACTTCGGCTCGGGCATCTGGTCGTAGATGCGGCGCATCGCCGGCGCCATCTTTCGCGATAATCTTCCTGCGATAATCATCAGATCGGCCTGGCGCGGCGATCCGCGGAACACCTCGGCGCCAAAGCGTGCCAGATCGTAGCGGCCCGCGCCGGTCGCCATCATCTCGATCGCGCAGCAGGCCAGGCCGAACGCCACCGGCCAGATGGCGGAGCGGCGCGCCCACTGGATCATGAATTCAGCGGACGTCGTGACGACGGGAATTTCGTAATCAGTTTCGAGTCCCATAACGGTATCTCTTCACCACGGCGGGGCCGGGCTTCGGTGCGTGCTTGTAATCGGGATCGAACTCGGGGCCCCAGTCCAGCACGCCCTTGCGCCAGATGTAGATGTAGCCCACGACGAGGATCAGGAAGAAGACGACGATCTGAATGAGCCCCGGCCACTTCAGCTCGCGCATGGCCATCGCCCACGGATAGAGGAAGGCGACTTCGATGTCGAACAGCAGGAAGATCATCGCGATCAGATAGAACTTCACCGACTGCCGCTCGCGCGCGTCGCCGACCGGCGGCATGCCGCATTCGTAGGCCGCGAGTTTTTCGGGAGTGGGATTGCGAGGGCCGAGGAAGCGCGAGATCACGACGGAGACGATGCCGAATCCGACTCCGATGACACCCAACAGTAGAATTCCGCCCCAGCCGTTCATCGTCTCAGCGCCTAGAAAATTATGTCACTGCTTGCCTGAAGTCAGGGAGCTTGTGAAGGATATCACACGCTCTCCCACTACAATTGGCGGCGCATGCGACTGTCGACGGAGCGCGCCCTGATCGGCGCGGTCATGACGATCTCCCTCGTCACGCTTGGACTCCAGGCGTTCGTGTTACGGCCGCATCTGTGGCCGGCCGGCGCCGGACTCACCCTGTCCGGCGAGACCGTCATGGGCACGCTGGCAGCGCCGCGGCCCGTTGCGGTCATTCGCCCTCCCGACGTGCGAGACGCGGCAGGCCAAACAATTTCCGCGATGCGTGTCTGGCCGGGTGGCGCGGCGGCTCAGGCGGGCGTGCGCGAAGGCGACGTCATTCGCGCGTTGCCCACGAATCCAGCTGAAGTGTTGCGCGTCTGGCGCGAGCAGCAACTCGCGGCGCCGGGCGATCCCGTCACCTTCGAGTTTGCGGGCGCAAGTGGATCGCATCGCGCGATCACGATCGAGCGTCCCGCCGTGTGGGCGATGGACGATCCGCCGTGGGGCGCATGGTTCCGGCAGCATCTCGGGCCGCTGTCGCAGATGACGGCGTTCATCGCCGGTGCGCTCGTGCTCGTATTGCTCGGCGCGCGCGGCACGACCGCGACGCTGATGACGCTCGCGCTCCTCGCCACGGCGACGGCAAACAGCGGCCCGCTGCTCGGTGCCGAGCAGGTCGTGCCCGTGATCGGGCCGGTGTTGTTGATCTTCAACTGGCTGATCACCGCGTTCTCGTTCCCGATCATCGGGCTGGCGGTTCTCTCCTTTCCGCGTCGCGCGGAGATCCTCGATCGCCAGAAGTGGATCGTCCCCGCCGTGATGGCGGCGTCGCTGCCGATGTTCGTGATCGGATCGGTGACGGCGGTGTTCCTGCTCGGGTCCGACGTCACGCTGCCGGCGCTGTCGTGGCTGGCGATGCACGGCTGGACGTTCGAGGCGTCGTTCGCGCTCGCCCTCGCCGCCAACGTGCTGATCGTCGTCGAAGGCATCTCGCGGTACCGCGTCAACCTCGATGCCGACGAACGGCGGCGCATTCAGATCGTCGTCTACACCGGCGTGCCGGCGGTGTTTGCCTATGCGCTGAAGGTCGGCATTCCGATCGTGCTCGGGCTGCTCGGCTTCCCCGTCGAATTGCCGTGGCCGATCGAAGTGGTCCTGCAGGCGATCGTCCTGCTGCCGGCGTTTGGTCTTCCCTATGCCGTCGCGGTCGATCACGTATTCAGCCCGCGGACCATCCTGCGGCGCAGCCTGCAGTACGCGTTCGCGCGGCGGACGCTGACCGTGCTCGTGGCGATACCGATCATCGCCCTGGTGGTGTCGCTCGTGCAGCAGCGGGACATGTCGCTCGCGATGATCGTCAGCGGCCGGCCGCTCTTTTACATCTTCTTTTTGACGATGCTTGGCCTGGCGTTGAAATACCGCGAGAGCGCGCAGCGTTGGCTCGATCAGCGTTTCTTCCGCACCGAGTACGACGCGCGCGAGATCCTCGTCTCGCTGGCCGCACGCGTGCCGTATGAAGCGGAGCCGCGCGATCTCGTCACGATGGTCGTCACGCAGATCGACTCGGCGCTGCATCCCGAAGCGATCGCGGTGCTCGCATCCGGATCGCCTCACGGATCGAATCCTTCGGCGTCGTTCGATCCGGTTGCTGTGCTGCGGGCGGATCCCAAACCGCTTGCCGCCGACAGCGGTGTGATCACGCTGCTGACATGGTCCGACAAGCCGCTCGAGGTCTTTCTGGATGACGAGCAGTCGCCTGTTGCGCGCGTCCCCCCCGCGGATCGCAAGTGGCTGGCCGGGATGAACGCGGCGCTCCTTGTCCCGATCTTCGCCGGCGGCAGCGATCCACGTCCCTTCGTCGGATTGATCGCGCTCGGCAAGAAGCGGTCGGAGGAGCCCTACACCCCGGAAGATCGCGAGCTGCTGCGCGGCATCGCGGTGCAGATGGGCGTGGCGCTGGACTTGTCGCGATTGCGAAAGCAAGTGGGATCGACAATGGCCGGCGCCGGTTCGGCCGCCACACAAACCTTCACCCCTACGGTCGTCCACGGCGGAAGCAGCGGCAGCTCGGTCATCACCGTCGGCGCTGTCGTCGACAACAAGTATCGCGTCGACTCGATCATCGGCCAGGGCGGCATGGGCGCCGTGTTCAGGGCGTGGGACGTCCGGCTCGAGCGACCCGTGGCGATCAAGGTCGTGCGCGCGGACCTGATTTCCGATCCGGATTCACGCGCGCGCTTCAATCGTGAGTCGAAGATCGTCGCCCGGCTGCAGCACCCGTCGATTGTGACCGTCTACGACTACGGCAACCTCGCGGACGGATCCGCATTCCTGGTCATGGAGTTCGTGCCCGGCGAGGACCTGCGGCATTTCCTGAAGCGTGAAAAGAAACTCGACCCGGGGCGGATGTCGGCGCTGATGACCGGCATTTGCGGCGGCGTGGAGATCGCGCACAAGTCGAGCATCTTCCATCGCGATCTGAAACCGGAGAACATCCTGCTGCCTGAAAGCGGCACGGGCCCGAAGGTCGTCGACTTCGGCGTGGCCAAGCTGACGAATTCCGCGGCCGGCGACGGCGGGACGATGTCGGTGGTGGGGACGATCGTCGGAACGCCGACTTACATGGCGCCGGAGCAGTTGCGTGGTGAGGCCGTCGACGCGCGCGCCGACGTCTACAGTCTCGGCGTGATGGCCTACGAGATGTTGACGATGAAGGTGCCCTATCCGGGCTCGTCGATCTTCGACATCGGCATGAAGCAGGTCGAAGGCAAGGTGGATACGAGCAGCCTCGATCCCTCGCTCGCCGAATTGATCACGAGCGCGATCGCGTATGAAAAAGAAAAGCGGCCTCCAAGTGCGTCGGCGTTCGCCGAAGCCCTTCAGGCCGCTTCGCGTTTTTAACTTTTAATTTTTAATTTTTAACTACTTCTTCTTATTCATGTCGGCCAGGCGACGTTCGATTTCCGCAATCGCCTGTCCGATTTGATTCTTGCGTGCCTCGTGCGTGGTCGATTCCGCCTGGCGCTGCAATTCGATCTTCGCCAGCCGCAACGATTCCACCTGACGCACGTGCTCGGGGTCGACTTTGGGGCCGCGATCTTTCGCGACCTTGCGGGCTTCCTCGAGTTCGTCCATGCGCTCTTGCAAGCGCGCTTCAGCGTCGATCAGTCCTTCTCCGGCGTCACCCATGAATCCGTCGATTATACACTGGCGATGTGAGGGCGTTTCATCCGGCTGTCACCGAATGGTTCGGCGCGGTCTTCGCTGAACCAACTGCGCCGCAAAAACGCGGCTGGCCGCCGATCGCACGCGGTGAGTCAACGCTGATCCTTGCGCCGACCGGCAGCGGCAAGACACTCACGGCGTTCCTGTGGTCGCTCAACCGGCTGATGTTCGAGCCGGCGCCGCCGGCACCTGAGCGGTGCCGCGTTCTCTATATATCTCCGCTCAAGGCGCTGGCCGTCGACGTCGAGCGCAACCTGCGCGCGCCGCTCGCGGGAATTACAAATGTGGCAGCGGGCAAGGGCATCCCCTTTCATTCACCGGTGATCGCGGTCCGCACCGGCGACACGCCCGCATCGGAGCGCGCGAAATTCTCGCGGACGCCGGCGGACATCCTGATTACGACGCCGGAGTCGCTGTTCCTGCTGCTGACCTCGAACGCGCACGAGGTGTTGAAGTCGGTGGAGACGGTGATCATCGACGAGATTCACGCGATGGTCGCGACCAAGCGCGGCGCGCACCTGGCGCTGTCGCTGGAACGACTCGCACGAATCACCAACAAGCCGTTGCAACGGATCGGATTGTCGGCGACGCAGCGGCCGCTCGATGAAGTCGCACGCTATCTGGGCGGCGCCGTCACTTCCAAATCCAAGACCTCAAGACCTCAAGACCTCAAGACCAACGCCGAAGAGTCCGTCCATGACGAATTTGAAGACGATCACAAAGTTACCTATCGCGATGTGACGATCGTCGATGCCAGCGCGCCGAAGCGGCTCGCGATCAGCGTGCAGACGCCGGTGGAAGACATGGCGGCGATGGGCAAGCCCGTCGAGCAGCCGAGCGGGCCCGCGGCGCAGGGGCCGGTCGCCCAATCGATCTGGAGCTCGATTCATCCGCGGCTGGTCGAGCTGATTCGATCGCATCGATCGACGCTGCTGTTCGTGAACAGCCGCCGGCTGGCGGAGCGGCTCGCGGGCGCGCTGAACGAGATTGCCGGCGAGGCGCTGGTGCGCGCGCATCACGGATCGCTGGCGCGGGCGCAGCGCACCGAGATCGAGGACCTGCTGAAGGGCGGACAGCTGCGCGCGCTGGTGGCGACCTCGTCGCTCGAGCTCGGCATCGACATGGGCGCCATCGATCTCGTGATCCAGATTGAGGCGCCTCCGTCGGTCGCGAGCGGCCTGCAGCGCATCGGCCGCGCCGGCCACAGCGTCGGCGAGATCAGCGAAGGCATCATCTTTCCGAAGTTTCGCGGCGACCTGGTGGCGTGCGCGGCGGTGACCGCGGCGATGCGGCAAGGCAAGGTGGAATCGTCCCGCTATCCGCGCAACCCGCTCGATGTGCTCGCGCAACAGCTCGTCGCGATGGCGTCGATGGAACGCTGGCCGGTCGACGATCTGTATCGCACCGTTCGGTCGGCCGCGCCATTCGCGGAGCTGTCGCGGCCGATTTTCGACGGCGTGCTCGACATGTTGTCGGGCCGCTATCCGTCCGACGAATTCGCGGAGCTGCGGCCGCGCGTGACCTGGGATCGCGTCAACGGCATGGTGATGGCGCGGCAAGGCGCGAAGCGCGTGGCCATAGCCAACGCCGGCACGATTCCGGATCGCGGTCTCTACGGCGTGTTCCTGACCGGCGCCGACAAGGACAAGGCGCGCGTCGGCGAGCTCGACGAAGAGATGGTGTTCGAGGCGCGCGCGGGCGAAACATTCCTGCTGGGCGCGTCGACGTGGCGCATCGATCAGATCACGCACGATCGCGTGATGGTCTCCCCCGCTCCCGGCGAGCCGGGGAAGATGCCGTTCTGGAAAGGTGAAGGCCCGGGCCGGCCGGTCGAGCTCGGCATGGCCATCGGCAAGCTGATTCGCGAGCTGCGCAAGCAGGAACCGGCGGCGGCGGTGGCCGCGCTGCAGAGCGATCACGGTCTCGATGCCAAGGCGGCCGCGAACCTGGTCGCGTATCTCGACGAACAGTTCGCCGCCGCCGGCGCGGTGCCCGACGATCGCACGATCGTCATCGAGCGCTCGCGCGACGATCTCGGCGACTGGCGCGTCGCGGTGCTGTCGCCGCTCGGCAGCCGCGTGCATGCCCCGTGGGCGATGGCCGCCACCGCCCGCATCCGCGATGAAGCCGGCCTCGATGTCGAAGTGATGTGGTCGGATGATGGCTTCGTCGTCCGCTATCCGGACGGCGAGCGCCCGCCGGACACATCGCTGCTGTTGCCGGATCCGGATGAAGTCGAGCGGCTCGTCGTGCGACAGCTCGGCTCGACGGCGATGTTTTCATCGCGCTTCCGTGAAGCCGCCGGCCGGGCGCTGTTGTTGCCGAAACGCCGCCCGGGCGCGCGTGCGCCGCTGTGGCAGCTGAGAAAGCGCGCCTCCGATCTGCTCGCGGTGGCAGCGCGATTCGGATCGTTTCCGATCATCCTCGAGACGTATCGAGAATGCCTGCGGGACATTTTTGATCTGCCCGCGCTCACGGACATCATGCAGCGCGTGCGCAGTCGATCGTTGCGGGTTGTCAACGTCGAGTCGCAGAAGCCGTCGCCGTTCTCGGCATCACTGTTGTTCGGATACGTCGCGAACTACATCTACGACGGCGACGCGCCGCTGGCGGAGCGGCGCGCGCAGGCGCTGTCGGTCGATCAGTCGCAGCTGCGCGACCTGATCGGCGACACCGAGCTGCGCGATCTGCTGGACGAATCGGTGCTCGACACGCTCGAGCAGGAGCTGCAGCACTTGCCGGCGCGCTTTCATGCGCGATCGACCGACGCCGTTCACGATCTGCTGCTCCGCCTCGGCGATCTGACGCGCGAGGAGATCGCGGCGCGCAGCGAATCAGGCGTGGCCGCGCCGGCGATCGACGATCTGGTCAAGACCCGTCGCGCACTGATCGTTCGGCTGACCGGCGAAGAGCGCATCATCGCCGTGGAAGACGCGGCGCGGTATCGCGACGCGATCGGCGTGCCGCTGCCGCCCGGCTTGCCGATCACGCTGCTCGAACCCGTCGCCGATCCCGTCGGAGATCTCGTGAGGCGGTTCGGCAGAACGCACGGTCCATTCACGGGCAAGGATGTCGCTGCGCGGCTGGGTCTGGGACCTGCCGTGATCGATGCGGCGCTGCAACGCCTGATGGCAACGGGTCGCGTTGTCGACGGCGAATTCCGGCCGGGCGGACGAGGCCGCGAATGGTGTGATGCGGAAGTGCTGCGGACCGTTCGCCAGCGATCGTTGGCGAGGTTACGGCAGGAGGTCGAGCCGGTCGAATCGACGGCGCTCGGCCGCTTCCTGGTCGGCTGGCATTCGCTGGCGAGGCCGCGTTACGGGCTCGATGGCCTGCTCGATGTCGTCGAGCAGCTGCAGGGCGTGCCGATCGCGGCGTCGGTGCTCGATAGTGAAATCCTGCCCGCGCGGGTCCGCGATTACTCGCCGGCAATGCTGGATACGTTGCTTGGCGCCGGCGAAGTGTCGTGGACCGGTGTCGAGCCGCTTGGCGATCGCGACGGCCGCATCGCGCTCTATCTCACCGATCACCTGACGAAGCTGCTGTCGCCGGAGGCGCTCGGTGGACGCCGGACCGAAGGACTGAGCGGACGCGAAACGCAGATCGTCGCGCACCTGCATCGCAATGGCGCGTCGTTCTTCGGTCCGCTGCACGAGGCGGCGGGGGGCGGGTTTCCTCAGGAGACGGTCGACGCCATCTGGGATCTCGTGTGGAAGGGCCTGCTCACCAACGACACGCTGCATGCGCTGCGCGCGTACTCCGCGCCGCCGGAGCGCACCCGTCGCCCGGGCAAGGGCACGACGTTTCGATCGCGGCGGTTGATTCCACCGTCCGCGGAAGGGCGATGGACGCTGGTGCCGTCGCCATCGTCTTCCGCAACAACGTGGGCGACCGCGATGGCGAACCAGTTGCTCGTGCGCCACGGCATCGTGACGCGCGATGTCACGGCGATCGAACAGCTCCCGGGCGGCTTCTCGGCGATGTATCCGGTGCTGCGGCGGCTCGAGGAAACCGGACGCATCCGCCGCGGCTATTTCGTCGCCGGCCTCGGCGCGGCGCAGTTTGCGCAGCCTGGCGCCGTCGATCTCCTGCGCGACATGCGCGAGGGCCGGGACGACGAGGTGGTCGCCGTCACCGTTTCGGCGACTGATCCTGCGAATCCATTTGGGGTGTTGATTCCGTGGCCGATGACGACGGGGACTGATTCGCGCGGCGCCACGCGAACCGCCGGCGCTCGCGTGATCATCGTCAATGGCCGGGCGGCGGCGTGGATCGGCCGCGGCGATCGACAACTCGTCGTGTGCGTGCCGGACGACGAGCCGGAGCGATCGCGTATCGGGCGGGCGATGGCGCGCGAGCTCAAGGCGATCGCCGAGCGTGCGCCGGAGGGGCGGCGCGGCTGGCTGATCGAGGAGATCAACGGCAAGCCGGCGATCGAGCATCCGGCCGGCCAGTTCCTGCTCGAGTCGGGCTTTACCTCGACGGCGATGGGGCTGCAGTTGCGCGTGCCGCGGCGGCCGATGCGGCTGCAGGGCGATCCGCCGGACGACGATGCCTGAAGGCGACCACATCTATCGCACCGCGAAGAACATGCATCGCGTGCTGGCCGGTCATGCGGTGACGAAGTTCGCGACCGCGTATGCGCATCTCGATCGCGTCAACGTCGACACACCGATCGCCGGCCGCGTGATTGAGAAGATCGTGTCGGCGGGCAAACACCACCTGATTCACTTCAGCGGCGATCTCATCCTGCGCACGCACATGCGCATGAACGGATCGTGGCACCTGTATCGTCACGGCGAGAAATGGTGGCGTGGCGAGCACGCCATGCGCGTGCGCATCGACACCGCCGACTGGGTCGCGGTCGCCTTCAACGTGCCGGTCGCGGAGTTCGTGACGCCGACGGAGCTGAAGAAGGGCGACCCGGTCGCGCAGCTCGGGCCTGATCTGCTCGGTGAGACCTTCGATCGCGAGGAGGCGATGCGCCGCATTGTCGCGAGCGGCCATCGCGCGATCGCGCAGACGCTGCTCGATCAGCGGATCGTCGCCGGCATCGGCAACGTCTACAAATCGGAAGTGCTGTTCATGTCTGGTGTGCATCCGGAGGTGCCGTCGAGCGCGGTCCCGCGCGAGGCGCTCGAGCGGATGATGGACATCGCCCGCGGGGTGCTCAAAGACAACGTCGTCGACGGCTCGTTGCCGCGGATTCAGACGTATCGCAATCTCCGCCAGCTGAATCGCGCGAGCGAGCACGACGAGAGCCTGTGGGTCTACGGCCGCCGCGGCAAACCGTGCCGCAAATGCGGCACCCCGATCGAGATGAAGAAGGCCGGCCTCGAAGCCCGCTCCACCTACTGGTGCCCACGCTGCCAGCGTCTGTAATTGGGTGCCTGGCACCCGGTAACGGTCCGCGTCACCGGTAACCGATGCCTGGCACCCGGTAACGATCCGCGTCACCGGTAACTGATGCCTGGCACACGGTAACGGTCGCAGCGGTGTTGGCAACCCAGGCGGCGACGCAGAATTTTCGATGCCTTCGCTCGGATCGCATTGCAACAACTGCGACGACAAGCCCCATGACAAACAGCGATCTTCCAGATTCATTCGGAAAAACGTGTGGCGAAGCCCCGGCCGCCATTTTGAATGATCCGCGCACATGGGCAGACCTGAGCGGCCGAACATCCCTGGTGCGACCTACCACGTCATGAACCGCGGAAATCGGAAAGGGTTCATTTTCGAAGACGACCACGATCGGCGACAGCTCTTACGAACGCTGATCGAAAAACAGCGCGTGCACGACGTGCAGATCGCGGCGGGTACGCTGATGGACAATCACTTTCATCTTGTAGTCGTGACACCGCATGGAAATTTGTCAGAATTCATGGAACGACTGCAGGGTGAATATGCACGGTACTTTAACCGTCGCCACGCCCTCGTCGGCCATGTCTTTCAGGGGCGTTTCCGACACGTCCTCATCGAGTGCGACGCGCACCTATTGACGGCCATTTGTTACGTCTTCATGAATCCAGTGACGGCGAGGCTGGTCGACAATCTCGAAGATTACAAATGGAGCAGTTACGCAGCCGCCGCCGGCTACCGTCCGGTGCCGGCGTATCTTTCACTGGAATGGCTACAAGCGCTGTACCCGACTCTCTCTTTACGCGAAGCGCAGAACCGTCTACGCAGGCTGATGAGCGAACCGAAGCCGGTGGCGGCTTACGTCGAGGCCTTGGAACTAAACGTAAGCGCAGACACAGTCGGTCAGGTAGTAAGGTCATACACCGGCGAGCAGCTGCAACTCGCCTCGATGCCGCGCATTTACCGAACAGCTCTTCGACCGCCACTGGAGAAGCTGTTAGAGACCTGCGCGGGAGATCGCCACGCCTTCATCAGAGAGGCGCGAATTACATGCGGGTACAGCAACCGTGAAATTGGAGGAGCGCTCGGCCTTAAGCCGTCGACGATCAGCGAGATTTTCTGTAAAGAGTTGCGTCGCGTCCGACCCATTCCACCTGAGCAGCAAACCGCCAGCTCGGATCAGGCGCAGAATCAACTGGCCTGACGCCAGTTCATGCAGCCGGCGCCGGCGGCGAGTGCCTGGCACCGGTTAACGGTTGCCCACCGTCATCGGGTGCCAGGCACCCGTCAACGGTGACAACCGGCACCGGGTGCCAGGCACGAATAATTACGGGTCGGCGGCGGATTCGGCACGCTTGGCGACGAGGAGCGACGCCACTATTGAGCCGCCGATCAAGGCGGCGATGATGGCCAGCGACCACGTGATCGGGAACGGGTTGAGCCACGACATCTTCAGGCCGATGAAGATCAGCACGCCGGCCAGGCCGAATCGCAGCAGCGAGAACTTCACCACCGCCGCCGCGAGGACGAAGTAGAGCGATCGCAGGCCGAGGATCGCGAACACATTCGAGGTAAAGACGATCAACGGCTCGCTGGTCAGCGCGAAGATCGCCGGCACCGAATCGATCGCGAACACGATGTCGCTCATCTCGATCGCCATCAGCGCCAGCAGCAGCGGCGTCGCGTGCCAGACGCCGTCGATGCGGATGAAAAAGTGCTTGCCGTGGAAGGTATCCGTCACCGGCAGCAGGCGCCTGGTGAGCCGCACCAGCGGGTTGCGATCCGGGGACGACTCGCCCGAGTCATGAAACAGCATCCGGGCCCCGGTCGCGATCAGAATCACGCCGAACACAATCACGACGGCGTGATACGACAGCAACACCGAGCCGAGCGCGATGAAGATCGCCCGGAAGATCAGGGCGCCGAGGATGCCGTAGAAGAGTACCCGATGCTGCAGGTGCGACGGCACCGAGAAGAACGAGAAGATCACGACGAACACGAACATGTTGTCGATCGACAACGTGTATTCGACGACATAGCCGGCGAGAAATTCGAGGGCGATCTCGCCGGCGACCTCCGCCGAGAAATGGGCGGCGGCGTATCGATACAGCAGGACGTTGAAGACCAGCGACAGCGCAATCCAGACCGCGCTCCACCGCGCCGCTTCACGCACGCTGACGTCGTGCGCCTTGCGATGGAACACCCCGAGATCGATCGCCAGCATCGCCAGCACGAACAGCGTGAAGCCGAGGTAGAACCACCAATACTCGGCGAACGGAAACAGCGGCACCGATCCGAGGTTACGTAAGCGGGGTCATTCCCTTTCCATAGATATTTCCGCGACGACCATTCGGTTCCGCCGATGCTACGATTAGCCGATGGCAGCCACGTATTCCTTCGACGTCACCTCCACCATCGAAATGCCGGAGGTCGACAACGCCGTCAACCAGGCGCGCAAGGAGATCGGACAGCGCTTCGACTTCAAGGGTTCGATCGCCGCAATCGAGCTCGATCAGAAAGCCAACACGCTGACGCTGACTGCGGAAGACAACTTCAAGCTGGAATCCGTGTGGGACGTGCTGCAGACGCGGCTGATCAAACGCAGCGTGCCAGTGAAGAATATGAAGCGCGGCGACATCGAGGCGGCCGCCGGCAGCACGGTGCGGCAGGTGATCACGCTACAGCAAGGCATCCCGACCGACGCGGCCCGCGAGATCGTCAAGCACCTGAAGGACCTGAAACTGAAGAAGGTCCAGTCGCAAATTCAGGGCGATCAGCTGCGCATCACGTCGCCGTCGAAGGACGAGCTGCAAGGCGCAATGCAGGCGCTACGCGCGAAAGACTTCGGGATCGCGCTCCAGTTTGGCAACTACCGCTAGGGGCACCGTTTCGCTCGAGCGCGCGCTATCGAAGCTGGGACTGGCCAGTCGATCGCAGGCGCGCGCGCTGATCACGCAAGGACGCGTCCGCGTCGACGGCGCCGTCCTCACCAATCCGTCTATTCGCATCGTCCCCGAGCGTGTCGCGATCGAGATCGATGGCACCGCTCGCGAGCGCGTCAGGGAGGCGGTGACGATCCTGCTCCACAAACCGCGTGGTTACGTGACGACGCGATCGGACCCCGAGGGCCGCAAGACGGTTTACGACCTCCTGGCCGATCTTCCAGATCGCGTTGTTCCGGTCGGCCGGCTCG
Source organism: Cyanobacteriota bacterium (assembly GCA_019752015.1). GTDB lineage: Bacteria > Acidobacteriota > Vicinamibacteria > Vicinamibacterales > UBA2999 > 12-FULL-67-14b. The sequence continues at coordinate 46,793 of JAIEMQ010000037.1, forward strand.
ATCGTGCCACCAGCGGACTGTTGATCCTCACGAACGAGACGCAGCTCGCCAACTGGCTCACGGACCCATCCACGGAAATACCGAGGGTCTACCTCGTGACTGCGCGCGGCGAGGTCACCGATGAGGACGCCGCACGACTCACCGCCGGCGTCATCAGCCGCGGCGAGCGAATCGCGCCGGCCGATGTCGTGGTCCGCAAGCGATCCAAGCGCGAGAGCCACGTGATCATGACGCTGACGGAAGGAAAGAATCGCGAGATCCGGCGGCTGTTCGATGCGATCGATCATCCGGTAACGCAATTGCGGCGCGTGCAATTCGGCGGGCTCCAGCTCGGTGATCTCGCGCCGGGCCAGTGGCGCCGGGTCGGCGAGGCGGAAGTGAGCGCCGCCTTCCCTGCCTACGCCAGCAGGCGCGCGCCCAGACCGAAATAAAGCAACAGCGTCACGACGTCCGCGGACGCGAGCACGACAGGACCGGCAGCAATGCGCGGATCCGCTTGCAACGCGCGCAACATCGCCGGGATCACCACGCCGAGCAGGCAGGCGATCAACATCGACACCGCGATCGCGACGAAGATCGTGCTGGCGACCGCAATCTGCCCGCGCCAGGCGAACACCACCAGGCCGACGACGAGACCACAGCCGGTGCCGAGCAACGTCGCCGTCCTGAATTCCTTCCACAACGCGCCGAACAGGCGCGTCCACACGATCGGGCCGTCGGCCATACCCTGCAACGTCAGCGTCAACGCCTGCATGCTGACGCTCTCACCGAGCGCGAGCACAATCGGAATGAACAACGACAGCACGATCACTTCCTGCAGCAAGTGCTCGAACCGGCTCGCAATGAACGCGGCCAGCAATCCGCCGGCGATATTGCACAGCAGCCACGGAAAGCGATCGCGGAACGCCATCCACGTCGAGCTCTGCGCGGTGCCGTGGACGCCGATCAGCTGGAAGATGTCGTCGTAGGTCTGCTTCGCGAGGTCGATCACTTCGTCGGTGAACAGATGGACGTCGACGACGCCGGTCAGCTGTCCGGCGCCGTTGACGACCGGGAACGCCAACAGCCGTCGCGTGGCGAAATATTCGCTCGCAATCAGCACCGTCGCCCAATCCGGGATGGCGACGACGTTGTGCTCCATGATCTCGTTGACGGTCTGCTCCGGCGGGGCGGCGACGATGCGGCGCGCCGGCACGACCCCGACCAGCTTCTCGTGTTCGTCGATCACGTAGAAGTAGTGAATCGAGCGCGCGTTCGAGGAAGCGCGGATGCGATCGAGCGCCTGCGCGATCGTGAACTCGGGATGCAGGACCACGGGCGCCGGTTTGGCCAGCGGCATGATCGGTTCATGCAGCTGGGCGGCCGACAGGGGGGCGACGGACATGCCCTACACGATAGTTCGAAGCGCGGCGGCGATTAAAGGAAGAAGTCCGGCATCAGGTCCGCATCGCGCACGTCCGGCTGGCGGTACCGCGAAAAGTCCGTGACGCCCGCGGTCCGCAGCACTTCGTCGTCCAGAAAAAAGCGGCCGGTCATCCTGCGGCTTGGCTGCGTCAGGATCCAATACGCAGCGTCGGCCATGATACGCGGGCTGCGCGTTTTCTGACGCGCCCCCTGCCCCGCGATCAGACGAATCGCTTCCGTATCGATCGCCGTCCGCGGCCACAACGCATTCACCGCGATGCCGAGCGGGCGGAACTCCTCCGCCATTCCGAGCGCGCAGAGCGACATGCCGTACTTCGCCATCGTGTAGGCCACGTGCGGCCCGAACCAGCGCGGGCTGAGCGTGGAATGCAGCGGCGGCGAGATGTTGAGCACGTGCGGGTTCGACGATTTCGCGAGATGCGGCACCGCCTTCTGCGTGCAGAGGAACGTTCCGCGAATGTTGACCTGATGCATCAGGTCGAAGCGCTTCATCGGCGTGTCGATCGTGCCGGTCAGGCTGATCGCCGATGCGTTGTTGATCAGGATGTCGATGCCGCCGAAGCGATCGACCGCGGCGGCGATCGCTGCATCGACCTGCGCTTCATCGCGGATGTCGGTGGCGATCGCGAGCGCCTTGCCGCCGGCCGATTCGACGTCGGCCGCCGCCGTGAAGATCGTGCCGGGCAGTTTGGGATGCGGCTCGGTCGTCTTCGCGACGATGACGATGTTGGCGCCGTCCTCGGCGGCGCGCATCGCAATCGCGTGACCGATGCCTCGGGATGCTCCGGTGATGAAGATCGTGCGCGCGCGTAAAGACATGGGTCCACAGATTACACAATCACACCGCTTGCGGCGCGCGCAATCGTTGCCTCGCAATCTGCGAAAACTGTGTAATCTGTGGACGACATGAGTGCACAGGACGTTGTCTCGGATCTTCGCGAGCTCGCAAAACTCACATCAACGTCGGATGGCGCACAGCGCCTGGCGTGGGGACCGGTGTGGCGCGACGCTCGCCAGTGGTTTAGCGGCAAGCTCGCCGTGATGGGCATCACGCCCGAAGTCGACGCCGCCGGCAACAGCTGGGCAACGTTGAAGGGCGCGTCCGATCGAACGGTGATCATCGGCGGCCATCTCGATTCCGTACCCAACGGCGGATGGCTCGATGGCGCGCTCGGCGTGACAGCGGGACTCGAAGCGCTCCGCATGTTTTCAGGCCGGCAGCCACCAGTCACGATCAAGGTCGTCGACTGGGCGGACGAAGAAGGCGCGCGATTCGGCCGGAGCCTGCTCGGATCGTCCGCGTCTTCCGGCAGCTTGAACGTCTCCGAGGTCGATCAGCTCGCGGACAAGACCGGCGTGCGGCTTGTCGATGCGTTGCGCGACAACGGCGTCGACCTCTTGCGGATGCACGAGTCGCAGCGATTCCTGAAAGCAATCAACGCCAAGGCGTATCTGGAGCTGCACATCGAACAGGGGCCGGTGCTCGAATCGATGAACAAGCCCACCGGCGTCGTCCTCGGCACGTTCGGCGTCGAGCGGCACCTGCTGCGCTTCGTCGGACAGGCGGCGCATTCCGGATCGACGCCGATCCCGATGCGCCGCGATGCGTTCCTCGCCGCCGCCGAGAGCGCGCTCGGCTTCCGCGACATCGCGCGGAAGTACACGACGGCGACGGCGCGAGTGGTCTGCACCGTCGGCACCGTCAAGGTCGAGCCTGGCATCGTCACCGCCGTTCCGGGCGTCTGCGAGATCTCACTCGATCAACGCGCCCTCGACGCGACGGTCCTCGAGCAGATGCTGGCCGACGCGCGCGCCGTCTCGTCGAAAGCCGCGCGCGACAACAACGTGACCGTGGAATGGAAACGCATCTGGAGCATCGAGCCGCGGCCGTTTCATCCGAAGCTGATTCAACTGTGCACCGATGCGGTTCGCGAGGTGACCGGCGACGCGCCGCTGCTGCCGTCAGGCCCGCTGCACGACGCCGCTGAAATGGTGCCGCACATGCCGGTCGTCATGATGTTCGCGTTCTCGTCGAACGGCCTGTCGCACTGCAAGGAAGAAGACACGCCGGAGCCGTATCTATTGAAGACGATCGAAGCGTTCCTGCTGCTCGCGCAGAAGACGGTGTATCTCGCCGATTGATGTCACAAAAAGCAAACGGCCCGACTCTTTCGAGCCAGGCCGTTTTTAACTTTTAATTTTTAATTTTTAACTACTCGACGTAGCTGTAACCGCAGTTCTCACACACCCACATGCGGCCCTGCTTATACATGTTGTAGGCGCACTGCGGGCAGACGCGGTATTCGCGACCCTCGGCGTCGACCAGCTTCTTGTCCTTGTCTTCCTTTTCCTTGCCGGTGTCGAACGGATCCTTCGGCGCTTCCTTCTTCTTCTCGTCTTCCTTCGGCTTTTCCTGCGGCTGCTGCGCGAACGCCGGCACTACGGAGACGCCAATCGCGAGGGCGAACATAGCCGACCCGCGAAGGAAGCTGCGACGATCGACGCCCGAACCCTGCAGATTTTCGAACATTTAGACGATCTCCCTGTATTAATCCGATACCGCAGACCCGCGGCAGGTTTCTCAATTATAACAAGCCGTACAAAAAACCCGGATGGGGACATAGCGGCTCACTGACGACGCCCCACCCGGTGCTTCCCCTCTGTCGTTGTGGGCAAAGAATACGATAAGGCCCAATTACAACGTTGTAATTCTTTGTCTTTAATTCTCTGAAACTGCAAACAACAGTAGCGGTTGGTGCAAAGCACCAACGACGCCCCCCGGTTACTCCAGCATCACCGGGGCTGTCCGCTCTTCATCGATCACGGCGAGCTCCGGGTAACGCTCGAACAGGCGCACGCACGCGTTCCAGCGCAGCAGCGCGTCCTCGTTGTCGGCGGGCTTCACGGCTTCGGCGCGCTCGAACGCGCGCATCGCCTCGCGCAGCAGATCGCCGGCTGGCAAGGCGCGGCCCGGGCCGCCGCGCAGCAGCAACGCGCGCGCGCGGCGCTCGGCGACGAGGCCGGCGAAATAGGCGCGCTCGTACTCGGACGGCAATCGCGCGACGAGCTCCTGCGCGCGGCTGACGTTGTTCGGATCGTGATTCGGGAACGAGTCGGTGAGCGAGAGGATCAGCATGCGCACCGCTTCGAAGTTCGCCGGGTCGGCGCGCAACACGTCTTCGCAGATGCTCTGCGCTTCCTCCGGCTCGTTGAGGAGCCGGTAGCGCTCGGCCTTCGCCAACGCGCCGGGAATCGCGGCTGTAGATAACCGTTTCAGCTCTAGCATCGTCCAAGTCCAAGGAGCGCGATTATGTCATGGCTGCAGGACGCGCGGTATGCGGCGCGATCGCTACGGAAGAGCCCGGGGTTCACGTTTGTGGCGGCTTTCACGCTGGCCCTCGGCGTCGGCGCCAACGCCGCCATCTTCAGCGTTGTCAACACGGTGATGCTGCGCCCGCTGCCCTTCGTGCAGCCTGATGGGCTGGTGCGACTCTGGGAAAGCGACCCCGAGCACGGGCGGCCGACGTTTGCGGTATCGCATCCGAATTTTCTCGACTGGCGCAGCGAGGCGAAGAGCTTTCAATCGCTTGCCGCCACGACCAACGCCGGCTTCACGTGGACCTCGACCGCTGATGCCGAAGCGATCCCCGGCTCAACGTCACGGCCACCTTCCTCGAGACGCTGAAGATCACGCCGGTGCTCGGCCGGAATTTCCTGGCGGACGAAGATCGTCCGGGCGGCAACACGCGCGTCGTGATCGTCAGCGCCGGCTTCTGGCGCCGCGCGCCCGGGTCCGATCGAAATGCGGTCGGCCGCTCGTTGACGCTGAACGGCGTGCCGTACACGGTGATCGGCGTGCTCCCGCCGTCATTCCAGTGGGGTGACGCCACCGAATGCTCGCGCCGCTGGCGCCGAATCCGCAGCGCAACCGCGGCGATCATCGACTGGCCGTCATCGGCAGGCTCGCGGATGGCGTATCACTGCAGCAGGCGACGAGTGAGCTCGAGGCCATTGCGTCGCGGATCGCCCAACAGTTCCCCGAGTCCAACAAAGGCTGGACCGTCCGCACGCTGAGCTTCTACGACTGGTTGATTCCGCAGTCGACGCGGCAGCGCGAGCTGTCGATCCGCGCGGCGATGGGCGCGTCGCGCGCCAGGGTTGCGAGACCGATGATTTTCGAATCCGCGCTGATCGCCCTGATCGCCGCCGCGATCGGCGTCGCCATCGCCTACGCCGCGATGCAGCTGGTGATCGCACTGGGCCCGGCATCGGTGCCGCGCCTCGACGAGCTGAGGATCGATCTGCGCGTCGTGGGATTTGCGATCGCGAGCGCGATGACGACGATGGTGGTGTTTGGATTGTTGCCGGCCATTCATGCGGCCCGCCACGATCCGCAGGAGGCGCTGCGCGCCGATTCGCGCGGCTCGACCTCCGGCGCGGGCCGGCGGCGCATCCGCGCGGCGCTCACGATTGCCGAGGTCGCGCTGTCGGTGGCGCTGCTGATCGGCGCGGGCCTCCTCATCCGCAGCTTCGTCCAGTTGCAGCAGGTCGCGCCGGGCTTCAATCGTGCCGGCGTCATGACCGCGCGCATCGGCTTGCCGCCGACGGTCTATCCGGACGGCAAATCACGCGGCGCCTTCCACGAACGCCTGCTGAACGACCTGCGCGGCCGCCCCGGCATCGAGGCGGCGGCAATGGCGAGCGGCCCGCCGCTGAGCGGCGACTTCACGGGCGGCGATGTGAAGCTGCCATCGCAGACCAACGAGGAAGCGCTGTCATCGAACTGGCGGATCGCCGGACCCGGATACTTCGCCGCACTCGGCATTCCGCTTCGCGGGCGCGAGTTCCTGCAGCAGGAAATGGATTCGCTGATCGAGAACTCCCTCGGCCCGCGGCGATTCAATCTCTACCTGTTGACCGCGTTCGCGGGCGTCGCACTGGCGCTGGCGGCAATCGGACTATTCGGCGTGATGGCGTATCTCGTCTCGCAACGCACACGCGAGATCGGCGTGCGCCTGGCATTGGGCGCCACGCGAGCCGGCGTGTTCCGGCAGATTCTCGCCAACGGCATTGACGCTCGCGGGCACCGGCGCCGTCATCGGCGTCGGCGCAGCCATGTGGCTGACGAGCGTGATGGAATCGCTGCTGTTCTCGGTGTCGAAGAGAGATCCGGCGACGTTTGTCGCAGTGCCGGTGGCGTTGATCGCGGTGGCAGCGCTCGCGTGTTATCTGCCGGCGCGGCGAGCCATGCAAGTTGATCCGGTTATCGCCTTACGGGCGGAATGAACAAACATACACAGAATCACGGAACCACAGAAGCACGGAAGCCGTTCTGGAAAGATCTCGCTTAGCGAGATCCCAGAAGGCATTCCATGTTTCTATGGTTCTGTGGTTCCGTGAACGTTTTGCGCAACCAAGGCAGCCGATTAGCCGCCAATCATGCGCAGTAACCGCGTCACGGGATCGTAGAAGCGATCGACGACGCGCTCCTTCAACGGGATGATCGCGTTATCGGTAATGTGAATGTGCTCCGGGCAGACCTTGGTGCAGCACTTGGTAATGTTGCAGTAGCCGATGTTGTCCTTCTGCTTCAGGTCGGGCACGCGATCGTCGGTGTCGAGCGGGTGCATCTCCAGCGCCGCTGAATAGACAAAGAACCGGGGGCCGATGAATTCCTCGTGCTTGCCGTGATCGCGCAGCACGTGGCACACGTCCTGGCAGAGGAAGCACTCGATGCACTTCCGGAATTCCTGGACGCGATCGATGTCGCGCTGCTGCATGCGCCAGGTGCCGTCGGCGGCGTCGGCGGCGCGCGGCTTGAACTTCTTCAGGCCCTTCTTGACGCGGAAGTTCCACGATACGTCGGTGACCAGGTCCTTGATCAGCGGGAACGTGCGCATCGGCTCGACCTTCACCGGCTGCGTGAGGTCGATCGAGTTGAGGCGGCTCATGCACATCAGCCGCGGCTTGCCGTTGATTTCCGCCGAGCACGATCCGCACTTGCCCGCCTTGCAGTTCCACCGGCACGCCAGGTCCGGCGCCTGCTCCGCCTGGATCTTGTGGACGGCATCGAGCACCACCATGCCGTCGGAGATCTCGATGGTGTAGTCCTTGAACGCGCCCGCGCCGCCAGGCTCGCTTCTCCACACGCTGAACGTCGCCTGGCTCACTGTTTCTGCTCCTCGATGACCTGCTTCAGTTCCGGTGGAATCGGCGCCAGCGGGATGCGATAGACCGTCATCGATCCGTCCGCCTGCCGCTTCGTGCCGAAGTTGAACGTTGCGAACTCGTCCTTCTTGTCCGGGAAGTCTTCGCGGAAATGGCCGCCGCGGCTTTCCTTCCGCTCGATCGCCGATCGCGCGATCGCCTCGGCGACGTCGATCAGATTCCGCAAATCGACGCAGGTGTGCCAGCCGGCGTTGAACTCGCGATGCCCGTCGACGCCGACGCGCGAGGCGCGCTCGCGGAAGCCGGCAATCCTCTTGATCGCCTCCTGCATTTCGCTCTCGGTGCGAACGATGCCGACGAGCGCCTGCATGGTGTCCTGCAGATCGTGCTGCACCTTGTAGGGATTCTCGCCGCGGCCGCCGCGATCGAACGGCGCGAGCGACGCCTTGATGGCGCGATCGACGGCGCCGTCGTCGACCTTCGGCACCACGCCCTTCTTCGCATGCTGCGCCGCGTATTCGCCGGCGCGCTTGCCGAACACGATCAGGTCCGACAACGAATTGCCGCCCAGACGGTTGGCGCCGTTGATGCCGGCCGCGCACTCGCCGGCCGCGAACAGCCCGGGGATCGTCGACTCCTGCGTGTCGGCGTTCACCCTGATGCCGCCCATGATGTAGTGCGTGGTCGGACCGACTTCCATCGGCTCCCTGGTGATATCGAGGTCGGCGAGCTCCTTGAACTGGTGATACATGCTCGGGAGCTTGCGCTTGATGTGGCCCTCGGCGTCGCTGATCTTTTCCTTGATCCACGCGATGTCGAGGAACACGCCGCCGTGCGGTGAACCGCGGCCCGCCTTCACTTCGCGATTGATGCAGCGCGCCACGTGATCGCGCGTCAGCAGCTCAGGCGGACGCCGCGCCGTCTTGTCGCCCTGCGTGTATCGCCAGCCTTCCTCGGGATCCGACGCGGTCTGCGGCTTGTAGTTGTCGGGGATGTCGTCGAACATGAAGCGCTTGCCTTCGCTGTTGCGAAGCACGCCGCCTTCACCGCGCACACCCTCGGTCACGAGAATGCCCTTGACGCTCGGCGGCCAGACCATCCCGGTCGGATGGAACTGGATGAACTCCATGTCGATCAGCTCCGCGCCCGCGCGATACGCGAGCGCGTGGCCGTCGCCGGTGCCTTCCCAGCTGTTGCTCGTGATCTGGTAGGCGCGGCCGACGCCGCCGGTGGCGAGCACGATCGCCTTCGCCGAGAACAGGTGGAAGCGTCCGCGCTCGCGATCGTAGGCGAGCACGCCCGCGGCGCGGCCGCCGTCGAGGATCAACTCGATGACGGTGTGCTCCATGTGCACGGTCACACCGAGATACGTCGTGTGATCCTGCAGCGTGCGGATCAGTTCGAGGCCGGTGCGATCGCCGACGTGCGCCAGGCGGGGATAACGGTGGCCGCCGAAGTTGCGCTGGTTGATGCGGCCATCGGGGGTGCGATCGAACACCGCGCCCCACGCCTCGAGCTCGCGCACACGATCGGGCGCTTCCCTGGCGTGAATTTCCGCCAGCCGCCAGTTGTTCACGTACTGGCCGCCGCGCATCGTGTCCGCGAAGTGCACCTTCCAGCTGTCGCGGTCGTCGTTGTGCGCCATGGCCGCGGCCATGCCGCCCTCGGCCATCACGGTGTGCGCCTTGCCGAGCAGCGACTTGCAGATCAATCCGACGGAGACGCCGGCGTTGGCCGCTTCGATCGCGGCGCGCAGTCCGGCGCCGCCCGCCCCGATGATCAGGACGTCGTATGAATACGTTGCGTGGGCGGCCATCTACAGCAGCCTCAGATCTGTCCAGTAACCCATCGAGCAGAGGCGGACGTAAACGTCGGCAAACATCACCGAGAAGAGCGAACACCACGCGAACAGCTGGTGCTTGTAATTGAGCGCGCTCGAGCATGAATAGCAGGCGTCGCTGATCGGCGACTTCGACACTTCGTCCGTGCGGCCGCCGACGAGGTGACGCATCGAGTGGCAGCCGAGCGTGTAGCTGGTGAGCAGAATCACGTTCACGAGCAGCACGAGCGTGCCGACGCCAATGCCGAATTCCTTCTGGCCGGTGGCGGCATTGTCGAACCACATCGCCACCCACACGTCATAGGACAGCATGAAGAGAAACGCGACGGCGGCGTAGAGAAAGTAGCGGTGGATATTCTGGATGATCAGCGGAAGCGAGTTTTCGCCAAGATAACTTTTGCGCGGCTCGCCCACCGCGCATGACGGCGGATCGGCCCAGAAGGCTTTGTAGTAAGCGCCGCGATAGTAGTAACAGGTGAAGCGGAAACCGCCGGGGAACGGCAGGATCAAGAGCGCCGGCGAGAACGGCAGCAACGCCGGCCACCAGCCGGGTTTCGGTCCAAACCACGCGTGAGGCGAATCACCCCACAACTCGGGGGAATAGAACGGCGACAGATAAGGGCCGAAGTGATAGTGCGCGTTCTGAAATGCCGCCCACGTCGCGTAGCCGAGAAAAGCTGAAAGTCCGAGAAATACACCAAGCGGCGCCACCCACCAGCTGTCGCGACGGGACGTCGTCCCGAAGCCGCGGTGGACGGCTGTTACCGGTATCACCTGCATGAAGGCCGCCTCCGAAGAATAAAACGTATAAAGACGGGCGGATCTTACTACAAGGGTGCCTGGGTGCCTGAGTGCCTGGGTGCCTGAGTGCCTGGGTGCCTGAGTGCCTGGGTGCCTGAGTGCGAGGTGCCTGAGGCGCTATTGCGGCGGACGCGTGAACGAGATCGTCATCGTCGGCGCCACTGCGGGAGCGGGCGTCGCCGTGAGGCTCGTGGAGCTGTGGAGCGGGCACGTGTCCGGGCCGCGGCCGATCGCGACGTAATCGTCATCGACCTCGCCGGTCAGCTCGCAGTACTCGTTGGCGAGTCCACCTGATGCGCGGCAGCGGCGGATGTGCGACACGCCGGAGGGCGCGTCGATCCATTCAGGCTTGTTGCCAACCGTGGCGGCTTTCATGAATCCCGTCCAGGCGGGCACGGCGACGACGGCCGCGAAGCCGCGGCGCATGATCATCTTCGGTTGATCGAAGCCGACCCACACGCCGGCGGCGAGTCGAGGCGTGAAGCCAATGAACCACGCGTCGGCATGATCGTCGGTCGAGCCGGTCTTGCCGCCCGCAGGCAGCCGGAAGCCGGCCTGTCGCGCGCCATAGCCGGTGCCGTGGTTGACGACGTCGGCGAGCATCGAGGCCATCAGATACGCGGTCGATTCGCTGAGTACGCGTCGGCCGACCGACTCACCGCGATAGATCACGCGGCCGTCGGGATCCTCGACGCGCAGAATCGTGACAGGCGGCTGCAACACACCGGCGTTCGCAAACGCGGTGTACGCCGAGGTCAGATTCAGCAGGCTCACTTCGCCGGTGCCGAGCGCGAGCGACGGAACCGACGGCAGCTCTTCGAGACCAACGCGGTTGGCGAGGTCGATGGTCGCCGGCAGTCCGACGCGCTGGAGCAGATGCACCGCAGCGCGATTGCTCGAGTGGACGAGCGCCGATCGCAGCGTGGTGGAATCCGTTTCGTGCTCGCCGCCCGGGAGATACGCCCCCTGCGCCGAGGGCACGTAGCCGTCGAGGCCGTCGATGGTGGTGCCCGGTGAGAAGCCGGCTTCGAGCGCGGCGGCAAACACAAACGGCTTGAACGCCGAACCGGGTTGACGCTTGGCGTCGGTCGCGCGATTGAACGGGCTCTCGGCGAAGTTGCGGCCGCCGACCAGGGCGCGCACGTAACCCGTCGAAGGTTCGATGGCGACCAGCGCTGCCTGCAGCGGGGCGCCCTGCCGTTGCTTCTTGTCCAACTCGGCCAGCCGCTTGGCGACCGAGTCTTCCGCGAACTTCTGGACGTCGGCGTCCAGCGTGGTATAGACGCGGAGGCCGCCCGACAATGCGCGATCGACGCCGAATTGTTCGAAGAGAGCTTCGTGCACCAGGCTCGAGAAGTACGGGCCGGTCATGGCGAGGAGCGGATCTTTTTCCGCGCGCTGCTGTTCGGTGGCGAGTGTCGAGGCGACCGGCGTGGCGATCGCGGTGCCGAACGTCGCGGCGCCGAGGAAGCCGTCCTGATACATTTCGCGCAGCACCCAATCGCGGCGGTCGCGAATACGCGCCGGCGTCTTGCGAATGGTCCAGCCGGACGGGCGATTGATCAGCGCCGCGAGGGTCGCGCCTTCGACGGCGGTGATCTCGGAGGCCGGCTTGCCGAAGTAGCCGAGCGAGGCGGCCTGCACGCCGTAATAGCCTTCGCCGAAATAGACGTGGTTCAGATATGCCTGCAGGATCGCTTTCTTGCCGAATTTTTCTTCGAGGCGATGCGACAGCCACGCTTCACGGAACTTGCGGCCATAGGTGCGCGAGCGATCGAGCACGTTGGCGCGAACGAACTGTTGGGTGATCGTGCTGGCGCCCTGGACAATGCGGCCGCGGCGGACGTTGGCGAGCATCGCGGCGCTGATGCGCTGCAGGTCGACGCCGTTGTGCCCGTAGAAGCGGCGGTCCTCGGCGGCGAGCACCGCCTGCTGCAGCGGCTCGGACATGTTCTCGAGCATCACCGGCATCCGGTGTTCCTTGAACAGCGATGAGATGACGCGGCCCTTCGAGTCATAGACGAGCGTCGTCTGCGGGCCGAACTCGAGGTTCAGTCGATTGCCGGCTTCATCGACTTCAAGTTTGATCTGGTGGATCCGGAACAGCACGAAGCCCATTGCGATCGAGACGACGACCAGCAATGTGCGAATCAGGATGTTGCGAACGTGGATGAAATTGATGGCGCGCATGACGTTCAACTACCTGTGGAGATAGCAAACGTAATGCCGGGTTTTTACGGGAACTCCCTACTAGATCAGAGCACCCGCATATCGCGATCGGTACAGGGGAAACTACATTCGATTGCGCGACGTCACCAAGTCATCCGACAGGAAGAATTCGAGTCTCAGCCGGGCTTTACGTCGGGGCCGGCAGTAGTCTTGATCGTGATCGTGCCGCTGAGCGTCTTGTGGACCGGGCATTTGTCGGCGATCTCGATCAGGCGCTGACGCTGATCGGCATCCAGCTCGCCGAAGATCCGGATTTGGCGGTTGATCACGTAGCCGCCGTCGACGGGGGCGCCGTCGAGGGTGACGTTGACGTCGCGCAGCGGCCAGCCCTTTCGTTCGGCGTAGACTTTCAACGTCATCGCGGTGCAGGAGCCGAGCGCCGCAAGCAGCAGCTCGTGCGGCGTCGGGCCGGTGCCCTCGCCGCCCATCTCCACTTCCTCATCGGAGCGGAGGGTATGACCCGCGATCTCGATGTCCTGCGCAAACTTTCCGCCGGCCCAACGCACCGCCACATTTCGCATGCCCTATCCTAGAACGAACGGCACGGCTTCTTCGTCCTTTCACTAGATGTCTGATTTGCGCCAGTCGCTTCGCCAGCTGTTTCGGAAGCCGGTTTTCACCGCCACCGCGGTCCTGACGCTGGCGATCGGCATGGGCGTAAATGCCGTCGCCTTCGGCGTGGTCAACGGGATGCTGTTCAAGGGCTTCATGCTGAGCGGCATTCCCGGCGTCGGGCGCATCCTGACGACGCCGGGTGGTGATGAGAGCGGCAACGCCTCGATCCCCGAATACGAGCGGTTCCGGGACGCCACGGACGACGTGCTCGACATCGCCGCCGAAGGGCGATCGTCGCTGGCGTGGAAGCATGACGGCTCAACAGAAACGGCCTGGGTTCTGTACGTTTCGCGGCAGTATTTCTCGCTGATCTCTCCGCCGGTGATCGCCGGCCGGCTCGAGGCGCAGCGCGACGGCGGCACGACGAGCGTGGTGATCGGCGAGCGTTTCTGGCGGGAGAAGCTCGCGTCGAAATCGCTGGCGGGGCTGACGCTGCGGCTCAACGATACTGACGTGACCGTCGGCGGCGTGATCAGCGAATCGTTCACCGGTCCGGCCGGCATCTACTCTCCAGACGTGTGGCTGCCGCTGGACGATCTCGCGCTCTTCGGCTTATCGCGCCTGGAACAGGAGCGCGATACGCGCTGGCTGTTCGTGATGGGACGGCTCAAGGACGGCGCCACGGCCGTGCAGGTGCGTGACCTCGTCCAATCGGCGGCGGCGCAGATGACACGCGACTGGCCCGACACCCACACCGAGCGCGGGGCCACGTTCAAGATGCTTGACGGCGACAACAGCGAGAGACGCGTCATCGCGTACGGCGCTGCGATCGGCATGGGCATCATCGGCCTCGTGCTGCTGCTCGCGTGCTTCAATGTCGCGAACCTGTTGCTGGCGCGCGCGGTCGAGCGGGAACGCGACATGGGCATTCGCGCGGCGCTCGGCGCAAGACCAGCACGCTTGATGCGGCTGGTGGTGACGGAGGGTTTCCTGATTGCGGTGATGTCCGGAACACTCGCGCTCATCCTCGCGTGGTGGACGCAGTCGCTGGTGACATCGTTTGCGATGCCGATCGAGGAACCGCAGCACATCGACATGACGCCCGATGGCCGCGTCGTGCTGTTCATCGGCGCGCTGATTCTGATCGCCGGAGTGTTGCCGGGATTGTGGCCGGCGATCACCGCCGCGCGGATCGACGTGCTTCGCGTGCTTGGCTCACAGGGCGCGAACGCCGCCGGCGGCCGTCCATCGCGCATGCGCCGCGGACTGGTTGGCGCGCAAATCGCCGGCTCGACGATGTTCCTCGCCGTGGCCGGGTTGTTCATGCAGTCGTACTCGGTGCTGACGACATTCGACGTCGGATTCGCGCGCGATCGCCTGGTCCTCGCAGACTTCGCGCCGGCCTCGAGCGGCTACGATGCGGCGCGCTCGCAGCAATATGTCGAGCGTTTCGTTGAGCGCGTGCGCGCGCTGCCAGGGATTGACGGTGTCGCCGTGATCGATCGGGCGCCGTTCTTCGTTGGCTACGAAGAGCGGACCGTCGTCTGGCCGCCGGATGCGACGTGTGACGACACGAATCGATGTCGTGACTATCCGGCCTACGGCGTCAGCGCCGGCTATTTCACGACGATGGGCATCGGCATCACCGAAGGCCGTGAATTCGCTCCCGGCGCCGCGGGCGAAGTCGTGATCAACGAGTCGATGGCCCGCGCGCTATGGCCGCAAGGCGGCAGCATTGGTCAGTCGATTCGTCTCGGCAAGGACGGCGCGCGCGTGACGGTGATCGGCATCACCGGTCCCACGCGCACTCGCGGCCTCGATCGCGAAACGCCGGTGCTGTTCGTTCCGCTCGCGGCCTCCGACTACGAACAGCCGATCACGCTCGTCGCCCGCACCGCCGGCCCGCCGTCAGCGCTGGTGCGAAGCATTAAGGAGGCGGCGTATGCCGTCGATCCCAACGTCGCGATGGTCGCCGTCAAGACAATGGATCAGCGGATGGGCGTGCAGTTGTGGCCATTCCGGACGCTGACCTGGATGTTTTCGATCTGCGGCAGCCTGGCGTTGATCCTCGCGACCGTCGGCCTTGCCGGCGTCGTGATTCACGCGGTCAACCGGCGGATCCGCGAGTTCGGCGTGCGGCTGTCGGTCGGCGCGATGCCTCGCGATTTGGTGCGGGAGGTACTGATCAGCAGTATGCGGATGCTGGTTCCCGGCGTGACGATCGGCCTGATCCTGGCCGCCGGCGCCGCTCAACTCGTCCGCTTCATGTTCATCGGCGTCAACGTCTTGAACCCGGCCACGTATCTCATCGTCGCCGCGCTGCAGGTGTTGATCGTGGTGATTGCGTGTGTCGGCCCGGCGATCCGCGCCTCGCGAGTCGATCCGCTCATCGCCCTGCACTCGGAGTAGCAGTTGGTGCCAGGCACCACCCGCTACCGGCCGACGATTGGAATGGAGCCGGGGGTGGGGGCGTTCATGAGGAACGTCGCCATGTGGTGGAAGAAGCCGCGCAGCACGTCTTCGGACTCCTTCGGCAGCTTCGCGTCATCGAGCGCGCGGTCCATCAGCTGCACCCAGCGATCGCGGGCGCGCTGATCGAGCTTGAACGGCAGGTGCCGCATCCGCAGGCGCGGGTGGCCGCGCTGCTCCATGTAGCGCTGCGGGCCGCCGAAGCGGCCGACCAGGAAATCGCGCAGCCGCTCCTCGGCGCCAGGTAAGTCGTGGCCCGGATACATCGGGCCGAGAATGTCGTCGCCCGGCACCTGCTTGTAGAACGCCGCCACGAGGCGCGTGAAACCGTCTTCGCCGATCTGCTGGTAAACGTCGCCGTCTGAAAACATCTGCTTCCCATCATATGATCAGCCCATGAGTGACGGCGCCCCGAAGAGCGCTCTCGAGCTGGCGATGGCGCGGCTGAAGAAGCAGGATGCCGACCAGGGCGTCAGCGAGCGGTCCCTGACCGAGGATCAAAAGACCGAGATCGCCGACGTCCGCAAGACCTACGGCGCGAAGCTGGCGCAGGAAGAAATCCTCTACAAGTCGAAGGCGCAGGGCTTCCTCGATCCGGACTCACGCCGCCAGCTCGAAGAGAACTACCGGCGCGACGTCGAGCGCATCACCCACGAGCGGGATCGGAAGATCGAGAAGATCCGAGCGTCCTGACCAGCGACGCGATCGCGCAGATCGTCAGCGCGCAGCCGGCGCCGACGAGGTGAACGGAAAACCGTCCCGCATACGCCACGCCACGCGCCGCCAGCGCGCCCGAGCACGCCACCAGGAAGAACGCGACCAGCGCGAGCGGGATGTCGCGAAACACCTTGATGTCGAGCATTGCCGCCACCGCGACGGCCGCACCAATCAATAACGGCAGCGCGTAGATCGCGAAGCGCGGCGGATCGTTGAACGTCAGCACCATCATCAGGCTGCTGATCATGCCGCTGACGTTGTCGGCAATCGGCTGTCCGGCGCGCCACAACACGTGATTGCCCCACGTGGTGCCGTGCAGCATCGAGAACACGCCCGTGTAGTGATAGGTGCGGATCGTGAACAGCAGCATCGCGAACAGGATCACCGCCGCGACGCCGAATAACGAATTCCAGGATACCGACGGCCACCAGTTCTGCCTGCGCCACCACTGGCGTGACGGCACCGCCAGTGACAAGCCGAACGCGGACGACGCAAAGGCCATCGGCAGATTGTTGAGGCGCGTGTAGAAACCGATTGCCGCGAGCACGCCCGCGCCGATCGCCGTGCCGATCGAAATGTTGCCGCGCTGACGCGCCGACAGAATGACGAGCGCCGCGAGATAGATGAATCCCGCCGAGGCGATGTCGGACAAACCGATGCCGATGAAGATCCATGCCGGTCCCTGCATGACGATCGTCAGGCATAACACGGCGGCAGCAAGACCCCAGCGGAATCCGTAGACGGCGGCAACGGACTGGTGCGCGAACAGCGCCGGCACCATCACGCAGATTGCGTCCCACCAGAATTCGCCCATGCTCGAATCGCCGAAGAGCATGTGCAGTGCTCCGGCTATCCAGCGATAGAAGGGCTGGAACCAGAACGTCAGCTCACCGCCCTGCAGCCAGTAGCCTTGCAGGTAAATGCGATAGGCAAAGCGCTGGAACATCCACATGTCGTCGCCGCCCGCATAGAGCGAGAAGCGGCCGATGTGCGATGCATGGACGGCCGTCACGAACACGAGCCACGGGATCCCGATCAGCACGAACGCGCCTTTCAGCGTTTGCTTCTCCGCGGGCACCTTCAACAGGATCGCGAACCCGAGGGCGGTGATCGACCACGTCGCCCACGCCGTCATGACGAAATCCGGCGCGGGCGAGCCGAGCCATCCGACGATGAGCGATGCGAGCGCGGCGAAGCCCAGCGTGATCGGATCGCGCCAGGACCAGAGCCACGTCACGATCCAGCCGATCACGATCGCGGCGGCGAAGATCTGCGTGACGAGCGACAACACGCCACGAATGCGCATGTCCGCAGTGGAGGGAATCGCGGTCGTCGCCGCGGCAAATCCCGTCGATCCGATCGGCGATCCGTGCCACAGCGGCACGAACGTCCAGCGATTGCCGGCGAGACTCGACTTCGCCTGGATGAAATGCCGTCCGCGATCGAGCGCGACCTGGTGCCGCGACGGCCCGCTCGGCTCGATCACCTTCCCATCGAGCACGAGCGACGTCTGCATCGACTCACCGGTCTCGATGATGAGCTCGCCCGGATCATCAGCATGAAGGTAACCGGCAACCGTCATGTCGAGCGCCGCGTACGGAGGCCGATCCTCCGGCCGCGGCAGGTTGTTGTCCGTCGGCGGCATGTTGAAGAACCAGACGGGGAACTCCTTGAACTCGCGATACGGACGCGTGAGGATCGCCGAGCACTGCGGCGCCGGCGATCGCCAGTCCGCTCTCACGTCCCACGTATGAATGCGGCCGATCGAATCGGTGACGAGCGGCTTCGGCGTGTCGAACTGCACGCACCAGCCGTCGCGGACGAGCCCCATCGAGCCCGCCTTCGCGAGCACGAGCCACACGATCAGGGCGCGAGCCGCGCGATGACGGAGATAGTCAGGTTGCAGCCACCAGAGAAATGGTGTGACGAGACCGAGCAGAATCGCTTCGGGAACGCGATCGAGCGGCGCGCCATCGAGCGGGCCGTCGAGGTGGCCGGGCCAGAGGAGTGCCGCCATGGCGACGACTCCCCACAACCCGCTGACGAATCCTCTAGCCGAAGAGGCTCTTGGCAACGAACCACACGTTGGCCGGGCGCTCGGCGAGCCGGCGCATGTACCAGGGGAACCAGTAGTCGCCGTAGGCAATCAGCACGCGGACCAGCGTGCCGTCCTGCGCCAGTCGTAACTGCGCCGCCTTCTGGATGCCATACAGCATGTGGATCTCGTAATCGGCCGGCTTCACGCCGGTGGTCTGCGCGTGCGTGCGAATCGACTGGATCAGCGTCAGATCGTGCGTGCCGAAGACCGGGCGCGATCCGGCGGCTCGCGCTGCCGGACCAAGCATGATTTGCGCGAGCGCAAAGTAGTTGGCGTCGACGTCGCTCTTTTTCGGAAAGGCGACCATCGCTGGTTCGTTATACGCGCCCTTCACCAGGCGCACGCCGATCCCGCGCGACGTGATGTCCTCGAGGTCCTCGCGCGTGCGGAACAGATACGCCTGCAGGCACACACCGATGTGCGGAAATTCTTCGCGCAGCCGTTTGGTCAGCGTCAACGTGACATCGACGTACGGAGACTGCTCCATGTCGATCCACAGGTAGTTGCCGGCCGCGTGGCACCGCGCCGCCAGATCGCGCAGGTGGCCGTAGGCCAGCTCGCGATTGATATCGAGCCCGAGCTGCGTGAGCTTGATCGACGGCTGGCAGTCGAGTTTCAGATCGCGAATGCGATCGATCCCTTCGAGATAGTGCGTTGCGACCGCGTCCGCCTCGGCGAGGTCCTTCACGTTCTCGCCGAGGCGCGTGAACACCGCCGAGATCCCTTCGGCCGCGGTCGCCTTCGCGGCGCCGATCATGTCGTCGAAGGATTCGCCGGGCATGAACTTCGAGACGGCACGGCGAATGAACGGCACCCTGGTGCCGTTGGCGCGAAGCCACTGATTATCGGAAATTTTCAGAAGGACCGTGCGGCCAACACTCATCGGTCCACAGATTATACGGATTCCGTCGCGGCGGCCTCTCGCTGGGTCACCTCAACCGACTGGGCCGGCGTCAGCGTATGCAGTGGACCGATCCGCGCCAGCTGCGGCCAGACGCCGCGGACCATCGCCACGACCAGTAGCGTCGCGAATCCGCCGCCGACGACCGACAGCGTTGGTCCAAACAGCGCCGCCGTCGCGCCGCTTTCGAACGCGCCGAACTCGTTCGAGAAGCCGATGAACACGTAATTGATCGCCGACACGCGGCCGCGCAGGTGATCGGGCGTAATCGTCTGCTCGAGCGTCAGGCGAATGACGACGCTGATGTTGTCGAAGACGCCGGTGAGGAACAGGCAGAACAGCGACAGCGCAAAGGATCGCGAGAGGCCGAAGCCGATCGTCGCGAGGCCGAAGCCCGCCACCGCCCACAGCAGGATCGTGCCGGGACGCTGCCATGGCGTCAACCGCGTGGTGATCAGCGCCATGCTCAGTGCGCCGACGCCAGGCGCCGCGCGCAGATAGCCAAGGCCGGCGGGACCGACCTGCAGGATGTCCTTCGCGAAGATCGGCAGCAGCGCCACCGCGCCACCGAACAGGACGGCGAACAAGTCCAACGTGATCGCCGACAGGAACAGCGGGTTGGCGCGCACGAACCGGAAGCCGGCGAACACTTCGCTGGCGCTGCGGCGCGATCCCGACGGCCCACCGTCGCGCTGCGCGCTATGGTGGGCAGGCGGCATTCGGACTGGCATCGTCCGGAGCATCAGGATGAACACGAATTGACCGACCGCGGCGAGCGCGAACGACACGGTTGCCGCGCCGGTGGCCGCGATCAACATGCCGCCGATCGCCGGCCCGGTGATCGCGGCGAGCTGGAACGTCGACGACAGCCACGCGTTGGCGTTGGCGAACTCCGCCGGCGGCAGCAGCTGCGGCAGGATCGTGTTCACCGACGGCGACGCGAACGCGCGCGCGGTGCCGACCATGAACAGCAGCGCATAGATCGCCCACGTCGGGCCGTTGAAATACGACAGCAGGGCGAGACCGGTGGCGGCGAGCGTCAGCACCGCATGCGCGAAAATGCCGATGTTGCGGCGCGGATAGCGATCGGCGGCGTTGCCCGCGATCACCATCAGGAACAGAACGGGTGTCAGCTCGGCGACGCCGACCAGGCCGAGCGACCAGGCGCCGGCGGTGCGCTCGTAGAGCAGCCAGCCGACCGCGACGTTGATCATCTGCCAGCCGGCAATCGCGGCAAAGCGGCCGATGGCAAACGATCGGACGAAAGAATGACGGAGCGCGGCGTAGGAGTCCGGGGCGGTCAAGAACTTACGACTTCACGATAGCATGCGCCGATGGCCACCGACACGACCGCTCCGGCGCCGACGCGATCGCTGTGGATCTCGCGGCCCTGGATCGATCTCGCGATCGGCTGCGCCGGCTGGTCGCTGCCGCTGCTCGCGATCGCCTATCGGCTGACCGGTCCCGCCGCCCTCGCATTGTCGACGACGTTCTACAGCCTGGCGCTGGTCGTCAACTATCCGCATTACATGGCGACGGTGTATCGCGCTTACGGCGCTGGCGAATGGCGCAAGTATCCCGCCTACACCGTGTGGGCCACGCTCGCGCTCGTCGCCATCGGCGCGGCCGCGCACGTCGAGCTGTCGTGGATTCCGATTCTGTTCACGGCCTACATCATGTGGAGTCCGTGGCATTACTCCGGCCAGAACTACGGGTTGATGATCATGTTCGCCAGGCGCGGCGGTCATCAATTGACGCGACGCCAGCAGCAGTTGATCAAGTCGGCGTTTGTGGCGTCGTACCTGATGCTGCTCGTCTCCTTCAACACCGGTCCGTCATCGGATCCACTGGTGTTGTCGCTGGGATTGCCGGCGTCGTGGACGTTGCTGATCGCAAACGCCGCATTGCTGGTCTTCGCGGCCGGCGCCGGTGTTGGCATCTTTGCGCTCGTGCGGCAGCATCGCGGCAGCGCGATTACTCCTCCGCTGGTGCTGTTGCTGACACAGGGATTGTGGTTCGCAGCACCGGCCGTGGTCAGCACCTTCACCGGCGTGGCCGCGCCGCAAACGCGCTACAGCTCCGGCGTGCTCGCGCTGATGCATTCGGCGCAGTACCTCTGGATCACGCAATACTTCGCCAAGCGCGAGCGCGGCCGCGACTGGTCGGCGGCGCGCTACTGGTTCACGGTGATCGCCGGCGGCATCATGCTGTTCCTGCCGGTGCCCTGGCTCGCCGGCACGCTGGCGCGCCTCGACTTCACCGCCAGCATGATCATCGTCACCGCAATCGTCAACATCCATCACTTCATGATCGACGGCGTGGTGTGGAAGCTGCGCGATCCGAAAGTCGCCGGCGCGTTGACGACGGATGCGGATGCGACGTCACGCCGCGCGCATCGCGACGGCTCGCGTGTGCGGCTCGTTGTAGCAACGTCAGCGGCGCTGCTGCTCATCGCCCTTGCCGGTGTCGATCAATGGCGCTACCGGCTGGCATCACGCGAGACCGACGCAGCGGCGCTCTTGTCGGCCGCGGCGCTCACGCCGAACGACACCACGATTCAATCGCGGTTGCTGCGCGTGCTGATCGAATCAGGACGGTACGACGAGGCGCGGCAGCGGATCGATCAACGCATCAGCGATCATCCGTCGGACGTCACCGCACATGTCAATGCCGGTGTGCTGGCACGGCAGACGGGCCGCGACGAAGACGCGGTGAGGCACTGGCAGCGTGCGTTGTCGTTGAATCCGTCGCAGCCAGTCGTGCAGCTGTATCTGGCGGAGGCGCTCCACGAGCTGCGGCGGCCGGCCGAGGCCATCCCGCTCTATCGTGCGTATCTCGAATCGGTCACGGCAGATCGCGAACGGGCGCAGGCGCATCCCGACGAGCTCGTGACCGTCATCCTGAAGTTCGGTGATGCGCTGCTGCTCGCCGACCGAAAGGCGGATGCGCGCACGCAGTATGAGCTGGCCGGCGAGATCGCGCGGCAGACACGCCTGGCCGAGCTCGAGCAGCAGGCAAAGCTGCGGCTGAACGACACCAGGTAGCCACGTGCGCATCGGCATTCACACCTGGGGCAGTGAGGGCGACATCCGCCCGTTCGTGGCGCTCGGGGCCGCCTTGTCGCGCCGCGGACACGCCGTCGATCTGATCTACACCGAGATCGGCGAGCGTCGCTATGAAGCGGTCGCAACGTCGCTCGGCTTCACCGCACGCGCCATTGCGTCGCCGGTGCTCGCCGATCCGCAGCGGATGGATGATCTCGGCTGGAAGCTGGTGAACACGCGCAACCCGCTCGAGCAGGGATTGATCATCAGCAAGGCATTGCTCGAGCCGATCGCCGACGTGGCGTACGAAGCCGCGCTCGAACAAGCGGCGCGATCCGATTTGCTGATCCAGCACTTCATCCTGCATCCGGCGCGGGCGGCCGCCGACAAGGCCGGCACGCCGCAGATCACCGTTACCTTCCAGCACATGATGACGCCGTCGCGATTCATTTGTCCGCAGGCGATGCCGTGCCTGGGCGAATGGGGCAACGTCCTCGAGTGGCGGCTCGCGCGTTTCGCGCTGAATCAAACGTTGTTGAAGGACGTGAATCGATTCCGGACGCGAGCCGGTCTTCCCCGCTTCGCCGACCTCGCGCTCGATGCATGGCCGTCGCATCGGCTCAACCTGCTCGCGTCGAGTCCGGCGTTTCTCGATCGTCCGTCCGACTGGCCGGCCTGGCATCAGCTGTGTGGATTTCTGGAGCTCCCATCGCACGAGCACGAATCGACATCACCCGATGTCGATCAGTTTCTCGGCGCCGGCACACCGCCGGTGTTCATGGGATTTGGCAGCCTGATGCCCGAGGAAGGATCGCGATTGCTCGAGACCGTCGCGGTGTTTGAAGAAGCGGCACGCATCGCCGGATGCCGCGCGATCATCCAGGCGGATGTGGAGAAGGCCGCGACCGATCGCATCCTTTACATCAAACGCACGCCGCACAAGCTCGTGTTCCCCCGGTGTGCCGCGGTCGTGCATCATTGCGGCGCGGGGACGACGCACGCGACGCTGCGCGCGGGCGCGCCATCGATCCCGGTTCCGCACGTGTCCGATCAATTCGCGTGGGCCGGCGAGCTCCGTCGTCTTGGCGCCGCGCCGCGGATGCTGCGGCGCAACCAATGGAGTGCGAACAAGCTCGCGTCGCGTATCAGCGAGGTGTTGCATAGTCCGCGAATGAAGGAATCAGCGGTGGCGATGAGCGCAAGAATGAAGGACGACAACGGTCCCGAAACCGCGTCAGACTTGATCGAGTCGCTGGTCTGATTTTTGTAAGGCCGCACCCTAGAGGTTTGCATGGTCACCAGGAGTGGACAGCGTTTAGCGCTGGTCTTCGTTTTTCTGGCCGGTTTCATCACCTTTGGCGCCATTGGCGCGTCGGCACAGTCCTCTATTAACTTCAACGGCGGCGCGTCGATCGATCCCACGCAGGTCTATGCGGGCGTCTCGTGGGAGTCGCCGGACATTGGCGGCCGGTTCCGGCTGCGACCCGGAATCGATGGCGGTTTTGGCGACAACCTGCGGCTCGGCACCATCAACATCGATCTGATCGTGAAATTTCCGTTGGGGACGACGGGATGGATGTTAATTCAGGGCGGCGGGCCGGCCATCAGCGTGTCGAAATTCACGAGCGAGTTGGGCGATTCAAAGCGCGAGCTGC
This sequence comes from Cyanobacteriota bacterium, assembly GCA_019752015.1. Taxonomy (GTDB): domain Bacteria; phylum Acidobacteriota; class Vicinamibacteria; order Vicinamibacterales; family UBA2999; genus 12-FULL-67-14b. The sequence continues at coordinate 70,695 of JAIEMQ010000037.1, forward strand.
ACGCCGGCGGCAGCTATCTGTTCGGCTTTCAACACGACAACGGCTTCTTCACCGAGTTCCGCGTCGGCGGCGGCGGCTTCGTGCCGCAACTGAAGATCGGCGTCGGCTGGGCCGTCGAGATCAAATAGTCATCCACAGATTACGCAGATTTCACAGATTGATCGGTACGCCCGCGAGGCGGACGTAGTCCGCCGGGCACGGTAAACGATCCGTGAATTCGAGAGACAGGTCCGCTCTGTAGTCTCTTGAATTCGCGGATCGTTTGTCGTGCCACGCGCCGGGCTCCGCCCGGCGCTCGCGGGCTTATCCCCACACCAATCGCTGATATTGCAGGCTTGTCGCGCCGAAGTTGATCAGCAGGCCGCGTCTGATCCGAGATGCCTTGAGATAGTTGAGCAGCTGAGCGGCTTCGACGTTGCCCATTGCGCTCAGCGCTTTGACTTCGACAATGACGCCGCCGAAGCAAATGAAGTCGACGTAATAGTCAGTCGGCAGAAGATGCCGCTTGTAGTGGATGGGCAGCTGCACTTCGCGCTGAAAGACAATGCCGCGCTCCGCGAACTCGATCGGCAGTGCAACCTTGTAGACCTTTTCGAGGAATCCGCATCCAAGTTCGGTATGGACCGCCATCGAAGCGCCGATGATGCGATATGTCTCAGGGTCGCGCGTTCATCTGTCGTCATGCGGCGGGATCCTGCATTCGCGGTACCGCGGGCTTTTGCGCGGATATCCGCACAAAGTCGTGTCGGTGAACGCAACAAATGCTACGCACAGCCCGTGATCGCGCCGCAACATCTGCGACCCGCGAGGCGGACGTAGTCCGCCGGGCACGGCAAACGATCCGTGAATTCGAGAGACGGGTCCGTTCTGTAGTCTCTCGAATTCGCGGATCGTTTGCCGTGCCACGCGCCGGGCTCCGCCCGGCGCTCGCGGGCCTCGTCGCGCGAAACGCGTTTCAATCTGTGGAATCTGTGTAATCTGTGGATGTGAAAAGACAGCGGACTTTCGAGTGGGACGAAGCGACCGCCTTCTGGCATCGCGCTCAGGGCAAATCAGGTCTTGAGCTTCTGCGGATGGCGATCGCCGGCGAGCTGCCTCCCCCGCCGATGGCGATGCTGATGGACATCCGCCTCACGCAGATCGAAAAAGGCAAGGCCACCTTCACCGGCACGCCGCAGGAGTTCCACTACAACCCGCTCGGCACCGTGCACGGCGGCTACGGCGCCACGCTGCTCGCCTCCGCCACGGGCTGCGCCGTCCACAGCACGCTCGATCCCGGCGACATCTACACGACGCTCGAATTCAAGATCAACTTCATGCGCGCGTTGACGCACGAGACGGGCATCGTGCAAGGAATTGGAACGGTGATAAGCGCCACGCGCACGACCGCGGTGGCTGAGGGAAGAATCGTTGATGGCGAAGGCAAGCTGTATGCCTTCGCCACCACGACGTGTGTGATTCGACGCGCCCAGTAAGTCTGAGCCGTCTGTGCCTTCTGCGGCCTACTTCTTCACGTACCGCTGCAGCTTGTGCGGCCCGACTTCGGCGCCGTAGATGATGCCGTCCTTGTCGACGACCACACCTTCCGCAGCGAGCGTGCCGCCCGGCGGGCGGCTGCCGTCGGCCATCTTCGCCGTGACCTTGCCGTCGACCATTTCGTAGGTCAGGCCGTTGTGCGACGGATCGGGAATGAACGCGATCACCTTGCCGTCCTTCGCGCTGCCGATGCGGATGCCGCGCTTCCACTGATAGTGCGCCGGGTTGACCGATCCCGACTCCGAATCGGCGCCGTAGATCATGTCGTTCTTGTCGATGTAGATCCCGCTCAGGCGGCTGAACTGATACCACGTGTCGGTCGTGGCGAACGTCTTCGGATCGAGGATCTGAATGCGGTTGTTCGAGCGATCGGCGACGAACAGGCGGCCGCGTGAATCGAATGCGAGGCTGTGCGGCTGATCGAACTCGCCCTGCAGGCCGGTGCCCTTCTTGCCGAACTGCCTGATGAACTTGCCGCTCTTGTCGAACAGGATCAAACGCGAGTTCGCGCCGCCGTGTCCCTCGGCCACGAGGATGTCGCCGTTCGGATACGTGATGACGTCATTCGGCTGATAGAACGACGCGGGATCTTCCGCATCAGCGCCCGCGGGGTTGCCGCCCGGCTTGCCGAGCGTCAGCAGCAGCTTGCCTTCAGGGCTGAACTTGAACACCTGGTGGCCGACGACCTTCTCCGGCTTCGGCGGCAGCGGCGCATCGGCGGGCTGGCCCGGACGGCGACGGGGCAGGTTGTCGTTGCCGTCGGTCACCCAGATGTTGCCGTCGCGATCGACGTGGATGCCGTGCGGGAACACCATCATGCCGGCGCCGAAGCTCGTGACGAGCTTCCCGGTCGAATCAAACTTCAGGACCGGGTTGAAGTCCGACATCTTGCCGGCGGTTGCGTCCCAGCACGAGTTGGTCGACACCGGCGCGCCGCCCTGCGGATTCGGCCGCGTGCCGCAGCGCTCGGCGACCCAGATCGACTTGCCGTCCTTGTCGACCTCGACGGCGCTCGTTGAGCCCCATTCGCGGCCGGCGGGCAGCTTCGCCCAGCCTTCAATCGTGTTGTAGGGATTCGGCGCGTCGTTGACCGGCGGCGCCTTCATCCATTCGCCCGTCGCCGGTGCCTGCGCCCCGCCCCCGCCCTGAGCGAAGTCGAAGGGCTGGGCGAACGTGCCGCCACTCAACAATCCCAACGCCACCACGCCGGCGGCGGTCAAACTCACTCGAATTGCACGTCCCATCAGTGCCTCCCCAGAGGACGGAATATTACACGGGAACCGGGAGCGGGGAGCCGGGAGCCGGGAATTTTCACCGTCAACTTCCGGTTCCCGGTTCCCGGTTCCCGGTAACCGGCTAGAATCGTCTTGTCATGCCGATCTTCGAATACGCGTGTAAGGCCTGCGGCAAAGAGTTCGAGGCGCTGGTGCTGCCAACCACGGACGCGCCGGCTTGCCCCGCGTGTAAGGGTGTCGATCTCGAAAAGCTGATTTCGCGGCCGGCGATCAAGTCCGAGTCAACGCACGGCCTGGCGATGAAGGCGGCGAAGGCGCGCGATAAGAAAGCCGGTTCAGAAAAGGCGCGCGAGCAGCGCGAGTACGAACTGCATCACAACGACTAGCGCACTCGGCCGTTATACAATCTGGGGTTTATCGTCACTACCTCGGAGTTGTTCACATGGCCGTCCAGACCGCCTCGGGGCAGGCGCAATGCCCCGAATGTTTTGCCGACGTCACCTTGAATAAGGTGATGCAGAACGAAATCACCCAGTGCCCCGGCTGCGGCGCGGAGCTCGAGATCACGGCGCTCGAGCCGCTCACGCTCGCGCTGGCGCCGCAGGAAGAGGAAGACTGGGGTGAGTAGCCCGAAGGTCGGCGTCCTCTATAGCCGGGTCCGCGTCGAAGAAAAGCTGCTCTTCGAGGCGTTCGAAAAGCGCGGCGTGTCGCTCGATCTGCTCGACGATCAGAAACTGATCTTCGACATCACCGACGTCCACAATCACCCCTACAAGGATTACGACGTCATCGTCGAGCGCTGCATCAATCACAGCCGCGCGCTCTACAGCCTGAAGATCCTGAACGACCAGGGCGTGAAGACCGTCAACACCGCGCTCTGCGCCGACATCTGCGGCAACAAGTTGATGACGACGAGCGCACTGGCGGCGGCCGGCGTGCCGCAGCCGAAAGCGCTGGTCGCGTATACCGCGGACAGCGCGATCGAGGCGATCGAGCGGCTCGGTTATCCGGCGGTGCTCAAGCCGACGGTCGGATCGTGGGGACGCCTGTTGAGCAAGGTCAACGATCGCGACGCCGCCGAGACCATCCTCGAGCACAAGGAAACGCTCGGCAGCTATCACCACTCGATTTTCTACATCCAGGAATACGTGAAGAAGCCGGGCCGCGACATCCGCGCCTTCCAGGTCGGGCCGGAAACGATTTGCGCGATCTACCGGACCTCGCCGAACTGGATCACGAACACCGCGCGCGGCGGCACATCGAGCAACTGCCCGATCACGCCGGAGCTCGCCGACATCTGCACGCGCGCAGCCGCGGCGTGCGGCGGCGGCGTGGTGGCGCTCGATCTGTTCGAGGATCCGGATCGCGGGCTGCTGGTGAACGAAGTCAACTACACGATGGAGTTCCGCAACAGCATTGCGCCGACCAACGTGAACATCCCCGAGCGCATGGTCGACTTCTGCCTCGACGTGGCGAAGCGCGGCTGGAACGCCGCCAACGGCTGGAAGGGAGATCAACCGCACCTCGCCGCGATCTCGCTTGCCGAAGGCGCTTCGGCGTAATGGTCTCGGTCTCGATCATCGGCGCCTCCGGATATACCGGAGGCGAACTGCTTCGCCTCGCCCTCGCGCATCCGCATCTCGAAGTGAAGCAGGTCACCAGCGAGCGGCTCGATGGCCAGTTCGTGCACTTCACGCATCCGAATCTCCGCAAGCGCACGCAGCTGAAGTTCGTGCGATCGGAGGCGATCGAGAAGTGCGACCTGCTGTTCCTCGGCTTGCCGCACGGCAGCGCCATGGGGCGGATCGATCAACTGGCGACGCTCGCCGATCGCATTGTCGATCTCAGCGCGGATTTCCGATTGCGCGACGCGTCCGGCTACGACACGTGGTACGGCAAGCCGCACTCGAATGCGGCCTGGCTCGGCAAGTTCGTCTACGGACTTCCTGAACTGCATCGCGCCGCATTGAAATCGGCGAAGTACGTCAGCGGCGTCGGCTGCAACGCCACCGCAACCACGCTCGCGATCTGGCCGCTCGCCGCCGCGGGGTTGATCGATGCGGCGCGCGGCATCATCTGCGAAGTGAAAGTCGGCAGCAGCGAAGGCGGCGCCGCCTCGGCGGATTCAACGCACCACCCCGAACGCGCCGGCGTCATGCGCAGCTTCGCGCCGACAGGTCATCGTCACACGGCCGAAGTCCTGCAGGCGCTGAAGCTGAAGAACGTTGTCACCGACGTGCACCTGAGCGCGACCGCTGTGGATAACGTTCGCGGCGTGCTGGCCACCGCTCACGTCTTCGTCACGCCGGGCACACAGGAGAAAGATGTCTGGAAGGCGTTCCGCGAGGCCTATAACAACGAGCCGTTCGTTCGCATCGTCAAGGAGAAGGCCGGGCTGTATCGCTATCCGGAGCCGAAGATCCTGTCCGGCAGCAATTACGCCGACGTCGGATTCGAATTCGATCCGAAAACCAATCGCGTCGTGTGCCTGTGCGCGATCGATAATTTGATGAAGGGTGCAGCGGGCACGGCCCTGCAGTGCGCGAACGTCATGATGGGCTGGGACGAAACCCTCGGCCTCGAGTTTCCCGGCTTACATCCGATCTAACAGATGATCGTCGTCAAAGTAGGTGGAGGGACCTCCCTCAACATCGACGCTGTTGTCGCTGACATCGTGGCACTGCGCGCGAAGGGCACCGAGCTGTTGCTCGTGCACGGCGGCGCGCAGACCACGAATGCGGTCGCTGAAGCGCTCGGTCATCCCGCGCAGTTCGTGACCAGCGAGACCGGTCACGTCAGCCGCCGCACCGATCGCCGCACGCTCGAGATCTTCGAGATGGTCTACTGCGGCCAGTTGAACAAGATGTGGGTCGAGAAGCTGCAGACCAAAGGCATCAACGCCGTCGGCCTCTCCGGCCTCGACGGCCGCGTGTTCGAAGGCGCCCGCAAGGACACGCTGCGCATCCGCGTCGATGGCCGGCGAATGGTGTTGCGTGACGACTGGACCGGCACCGTTGAACGCGTCAACGTTGAGCTCTTGAAGCTGTTGATCGGAGCGGGCTACTTCCCCGTGCTGACGCCGCCGGGAGCTTCAACCGCCGGGGAGGCGATCAACGTCGACGGGGATCGCGCCGCCGCGATGGTCGCGGGCGCGTTCAACGCGGAAGCGCTCGTGATCCTGACCGATCAAGTCGGTTTGCTGAAGAATTTTCCGGACGAATCCACGTTGATCTCGCAGATTCCAAAGGGCCAGGCCGACAGGTTCATGGAGTTCGCCGAAGGGCGAATGAAGAAGAAGGTCATGGGCGCGGTCGAAGCGATCGATGCAGGCGTCGGCAAGGTGATCTTCGGCGATGGCCGCGTCGAGAGTCCAATTACAAAAGCACTGGCTGGTTCCGGTACTCACATTGCCTAAGTTCAAGTACGCCGACGTCGAAGAAAAAATCCTGGGCGGCACGACTGCGCGCCGCGGTGACATTGTCATCACCCGTGGAGAGGGCTGCTGGCTCTTCGACGAGGACGACAACAAGTATCTCGATCTCGGCTCCGCGCAAGGCGTCGCAATGCTCGGGCATTGCCATCCCGGCGTCACCGAGGCCATCCAGGAGCAGGCGGCAACGCTGACGCTCTGCCCTTCCTATCTCTATAACGACACGCGCGCGGAGTTTGCGAAGGCGCTCGTCGACGTGCTGCCGAAATATCTCAACAACGTGTTCCTCGCCAACAGCGGCGCCGAAGCCATGGACGGCGCGCTGAAGTTCGCGCGCCTGTTCACGAAACGCACCGCCTTCGTTGCCGCGACCAAGGGGTTTCACGGCCGGACGATGGGGGCGTTGTCGGTGACGTGGGAGCCGAAGTACCGCGAGGGCTTCGGCCCGCTGTTCGAGACCACGCACGTGCAATTCAACGATGCCGCGGCGCTTGATAAAGCTGTTACCGATCAAACGGCGGCGGTCGTCCTTGAAGTCGTGCAAGGTGAAAGCGGCGTCAACGTCGGCACGCCCGACTTCCTGAAGACCGCGCAACGGGTTTGCAAGGAGCGGGGCGCGGTGCTGATCGTCGACGAGATCCAGACCGGATTCGGCCGCACCGGCAAATGGTTCGCGATCGAGCACGCCGGGATCGAGCCGGACATCATGTGCCTGGCCAAGGGACTCGGCGGCGGATTTCCGATGGGCGCGTTCGCGTATACGAAGGCGATTCGAGAAGTGCTGACGCCGGGCGCGCACGGCAGCACGTTCGGCGGCTCGCCGCTCGCTTGCGCCGCGGGGCTCGCCGCGATCGAGGCCTACAAGGATGAAGGCCTGATCCAGCGCAGCGGCATCCTTGGCGCGAACATGCGCAACCAGTTACGCGGTGCTCTCGAGGGCGTGGCGATGGTCCGCGACATCCGCGGCCTCGGCCTGATGATCGCGGTGGAGCTGCGGACGAAGGTCGCGCCCGTCCTGAAGAGCCTGATGATGAATCACGGCGTCATCGCGTTGCCGGCGGGACCAACGGTGCTGCGCCTGCTGCCGCCGCTCGTGATCAGCGAAAAGGAGATCGACATCGGCGTGCAGGCGATTGCGAAAGCGATCAAGGAGCTGAAGGCGTAATGGATCGCGCCTCGGCGACCGAGCTCGTTCGGGGACTCGTCGAGATTCCGTCGCTGTCGAGACAGGAATCGGTCGCTTCGGCGTGGCTCGCCGCGCAAATGCGCGGTGCCGGTTTCGATCGCGCTTACGTTGACGACGCCGGTAATGCCGTCGGCGAGCTTGGCGATCCGAAAGCGGCGCGGACGATCGTGCTGCTCGGACACATCGACACCGTTCCCGGCAACATTCCTGTCCGCATCGAGGACGATCTGCTGTACGGCCGCGGCAGCGTGGATGCGAAAGGACCGCTCGCGACCTTCGTCGCCGGCGCCGCTCGATTCGGTTCAGCGGCGGCCAGGTCCGGCGCTCTCCGCGTCGTCGTCGTGGGCGCGGTGGAAGAAGAAGCCGCCACGAGCAAGGGCGCGCGCTTCATCGCGTCGCGGTTCAACGGCAAGAACGAGCCGATACCAACGGCGTGCATCATCGGCGAGCCAAGCCACTGGAATCGCGTCACCCTCGGATACAAAGGCCGGCTGTTGATGGACTTCACCGCCGATCAACCGATGGCGCACACCGCCGGCCCTGATGCGAGCCTTGCCTCCGTCGTTGTTGATTTCTGGAACTGGGTCACTGCGCATGCGGCTCGCGTGAATGAAGGCAAGCACAAGGTCTTCGATCAGCTGAGCCCGAGCCTTCGCCGCTTCATCACCTCGTCGAACGATCAGATGCACGACACGGTCGATGGGCAGTTCGCCTGGCGGCTGCCGGTTGGCTTCGATGTCGAAGCGTTCATGATGGAACTCGAGCAGGTGGCATCAGGGCAGGTAGTGTCCGGCTTGAGCCGGATTCACTCCACCACCTTTAAGTTGAAGTTCCGCGGCTACGAGAAGGCCTGGCGCGGCGATCGCAACAATCCGCTGGTCAGAAGTTTCCTCGCCGGCCTGCGATCCGTCGAGGCTGCAGAGAAACTTGGCTTCGTCCTGAAGACCGGCACCAGCGACATGAACGTCGTCGGGCCGGTGTGGCAAGGCCCGATCGTCGCGTATGGCCCGGGCGACAGCTCGCTCGATCACACGCCAAACGAGCACCTGCCGATCGACGAGTACTGGAAGGCCGTCAACGTGATCGAGCAGACGCTGATCGCCTTCGCCGGTCTGGTCTAGCGGCCAATCCGCGCGATACCGGGCACGCGATCGAATCCGCGATCGAAGCTCATGATTCGGTTGATGCCCTGCCGGACCATCACCGCAACGTGGACGGCATCACGAGACGATAACGTCCTCGTGCCGAGGACCAGATCCCTGGCGCGGCCGACGTCCTCCTCCTCGACCGCAACGACTTCATCCACGACCGCGAGCAGCGTGTCAAACGCCGCAGCGATCGCCTCGCGGCGATTGATTGAGACATAGCGGTGCAGGATTTCCTGAAGAACCTCGGCGCTCGTCACCAGGCGCTCGCCTGACGTCACGGCGGCCTCGAGCAACTCCTCGGCCTGCTGCTTGAACGGGCTCGGCGCACCGACCAGATACATCGGCACGTTGGAGTCGATGAAGATCACTCGTTGACGTCCTCGCGGTAGCCCTGCTGGATTTCGCGAAGCATCTGATCGATGTCAGGCGCCGGAAACGAGTAATGGGTCGCCGCCTTGATGGCGGTGAGCTTCTTCCGCGCGTCGCCCGGCGGCGCGACCTTGCGCGCCGCCCGGAGCGCCTGCCGCACCCACTCGGCCGTCGTCAGGCGTTGCTGACGCGCGAAGCGCTGAATCTCGGACAATTCGCGGGCGTCGAGCACGACCTGGAGACGCTTGACCATTGCTTGAGTATATTTAAATCATATACATGAGTCAATATGACTACATCGGCGCCGGCGCGCCGGCCGCGGCGCGGGGTAAAATCACGCCGCATGGCCGACGTCGTTACCGCTGTCACCATCGCCGACCTTCGCGCAATGGCGAAGCGCCGCCTGCCGCGAATGGTGTTCGACTACATCGACGGCGGCGCCGAGCGCGAGTGGACGCTGCGCGAGAACATGCGCGCGTTCGAGGACGTGATGTTCCGTCCGCGATCCGCTGTCGCGACACCCAAGTGCGATCTGTCGACCACCGTCCTTGGGCTGCCAATAGATCTGCCGTTCATCCTCGCCCCCGTCGGCAGCAGCCGCATGTTCTATCCTCGCGGAGAGGAATGCGCCGCATGCGCCGCTGGAGAGGCCGGCACGATCTACACGCTGTCGACACTTTCCGGCTGCACGATGGAAGACGTCAAAGCGGCGACGCGCGGCAACGCGTGGTATCAGCTGTATCTCGTCGGCGGCCGCGACGTCGCGATGGGCGCGATCGCCCGCGCGAAGGCCTGCGGCTACCGGGCGCTCGTCGTCACGATCGATACGCCGGTCGCCGGCATGCGCGAGCGCGATTCGCGTAACGGCGTCAAAGAACTCCTCGCGCGCAATCTCTCGACGGTGCCGTATCTCGGCCAGATGATCGCGAAGCCCGGTTGGCTCTACACCTTCTTCGGCGACGGCGGCCTGATGAGTTTTCCAAACATCGAGATCAACGGCGAGCCGATGGGATATGCGGACGTCGGCGCCGCGCTCGAAGCGTCGATGACGTCATGGGAAGACTTCAAGTGGATTCGCGACGCGTGGGGCGGCCCGATCGTCGCCAAGGGCGTGCACACCGCCGATGATGCGAGGCAGGCCGTCGATCACGGCGCGTCGGCAATCGTCGTCTCGAATCATGGCGCGCGTCAGCTCGACGGCGTCGCGCCGACGATCCGCGTGCTGCCCGAGGTCGTGCAGGCCGTCGGCAGCCGGATCGAAGTCCTTCTCGACGGCGGCGTCCGCCGCGGCAGCGACATCGTCAAGGCGGTCTGCATGGGCGCGCGCGCCGTGTTGATCGGGCGCGCCTACGCCTATGGTCTCGGCGCGTCCGGTGAAGCGGGCGTCACCCGCGCCATCGACATCCTCAGGGCCGACGTCATCCGCACGATGAAACTCTTAGGAGTTGCCGCCATCAAAGATCTTGACGGCTCGTTCGTAGACGTCCCGCCCGAGTGGACGGCCCGCTTACCCCGTTAGGCCACAGATTAAACACCGATTAGTCACAGACAATCGGACTGGAGAAATCCCATGTCATTGCGACCTGTAAAGAGGGTCGTTGAATCCACGCCCACCATGGAAGGTGCCGGCGTCAAGCTGCACCGCGGCTTCGGCTTCGGTGAGACCAACGAATTCGATCCTTTCCTGCTGTTCGACGATTTCCGCAACGAGCGGCCGGAGGATTTCCTGGCCGGCTTCCCGTGGCATCCGCATCGCGGTATCGAAACCATCACCTATGTCCTGGCCGGCACCGTTGATCATGGCGACAGCCTCGGCAATCGCGGCTCGCTCGGCGCGGGCGACGTGCAGTGGATGACCGCCGGCAGCGGCATCCTCCACCAGGAAATGCCGAAGGGCGACGCCGGCGGCCGCATGCACGGCTTCCAGCTGTGGGCGAACCTGCCGAAGTCGCTCAAGATGACGAATCCGCGCTACCAGGACGTGCTCGCGAAGGACATCCCGGAAGTGACCGATGACGATGGGACGCGCGTGAGGATCGTGGTGGGAGATTTCTGGGGCCAGCGCGGGCCGGTGGAAGGTGTCGCCGCGGATCCTCGTTATCTCGACATCTCGGTTCCGCCGAACAAGACCAAGCGCATTCCCGTCGAGGCGTCGCGTCACGCGTTCGCCTACGTCTTTGCCGGATCGGGCACGTTCCGCGATTCGTCGAAGCCATTGCCCGTGCAAACGGAGCTCGTTGGTGTCTCCGAGGACGCTACGCCATCGATGCTTGGCAATCGATCGCTCGTGCTCTTCGACAGCGGCGACGAGATCACCGTCACGGCCGGCGACGAGGGCATTCGCTTCCTGCTCGTCTCGGGCCGTCCGCTCGAGGAGCCGGTCGCCTGGTATGGCCCGATCGTGATGAACACACGCGACGAGCTGCAGCAGGCCTACGCGGAGCTCAAGAACGGCACTTTCATTAAACACCCCTAACACCTACAATGCGCGGGATGAAAATCTCCCGCCGACACTTCGTTCACACAGGCGCGGCTGCCGGGATCGGTCTCGGCGCCGCGGCCTGTTCGCCTTCGCCTTCGGCTTCGGCCCAACAGGCGCAGGCTCCCGCTCCGTCGAACTCCGGTATGCATCCCGCACTCGCCGCGTTGAAGCCGATGACGGCCGGCGTCAAGCCGATCACCGCGGACGAGCGGAAAGCGCGCATCCAAAAAGCGCAGCAGCTGATGGCGGCGAACAAGATCAGCGCGATCTTCCTCGAAGGCGGATCGAGCATGTTCTACTTCACCGGCATTCGCTGGGGCCTCAGCGAGCGGCCCTTTGTCTGCGTGATGCCGGCGAAAGGCGAGCCGGCGTGGGTCTCTCCCGGATTCGAAGAAGAGCGCGCGCGTGAGCTGGTCGGCAAGACCGCGGAAGTGCGCGTGTGGCAGGAAGACGAAAGTCCTTACCAGCAGATCGCCGGCATCCTGAAAGATCGCGGCGCCGCGAGCGGCCGCGTCGGCGTGGAAGAGCGGCTGCGGTTTTTCATTGCCAGCGGCGTGAACAAGGAAATGCCGGCCGCCGATTTCGTGGATGCCGAAGTGATCACCGCCGGCTGCCGCATGATCAAGAGCGCGACCGAGCTCGCGCTGATGCAGAAAGCCAGCGACATCACCATTGAAGCGTTCCGCGCCGCCTTCCAGACGTTCACGGAAGGCATGACGCAGGACGAGCTGCGCGCCAACATCGCGACCGCGCATCGACTGCTCGGCGCGCCGGGCAGCGCGGGCGTGAGCTTCGGGATGTATACCGCCTTCCCGCACGGCTCGATCGAGCCCCAGAAGCTGAAGGAAGGCGATGTGATCCAGGTCGATGGCGGCTGCGCTGTTGACGGCTATCAATCGGACATCACGCGCACCACCGTCTTCGGCCGCGCGTCCGCGCGGCAAACGGAGATCTGGAATCTCGAGAAGCAGGCGCAGGCCGCCGCGTTTGCCGTCGTCAAGCCGGGCACGCCGTGCGAAGCCGTCGATGCCGCCGCGCGCAAGGTGATCACCGACGCCGGATTCGGTCCCGACTACAAGGTGCCGGGACTTCCCCATCGCACCGGACATGGCATTGGCCTCGACGGCCACGAGTGGACCAACTTCGTGCGCGGCAACAAGACGCCGCTCACGCCGGGCATGTGCTTCAGCAACGAGCCGATGATCGCGATCTACGGCGAGTTCGGGATCAGGCTCGAAGACTGCCTGCACGTCACCGAGAACGGCGCGCAGTATTTTTCGCAGCCGAGCCCGTCGATCGACAAGCCGTTCGCGTGAAGACCGCGTGATACTCTCACCGCGTGTCTGAGTCGAAACCGACAGTCAGCTTTCTCAAGCTCGCCGGACCGGGACTCGTTGTTGCGGCAACGGGCATCGGGTCCGGCGATGTCGTCTCGGCGACCGTCGGCGGCGCCAATTTCGGCGTCGTGCTGTTGTGGGCGATCGCGGCGGGCGCGTTCTTCAAGTTCGTGCTGCAGGAAGGCATTGCGCGCTGGCAGCTCGCGACCGGCAGGACCGCGGTCGAGGGCTGGGCCGAATATCTCCCGGCGTGGGTGAAGTGGTACTTCGGCGTCTATCTGGTGATCTGGACGGTGTCGGTCAGCGCGTCGCTGACCAACGCAACCGGACTCGGGATGGCCAACCTCACCAACAACACGCTGCCGCAGTCCTGGGGCGCGGTCGCGCACAGCCTGATCGGCGGTCTGCTGATCTTCTTCGGCGGCTACAACAACTTCGAGAAGCTGATGAAGCTGCTGGTCGGCATCATGGGCTTCAGCATCCTGTTCTGCGCGATCTTCACGCTGCATCAGCCGGCGCTGGCGCTGCAGGGCCTGGTGGTGCCGACGATTCCGTCCGGCAGCGGCACCTACGTGCTGTCGCTGATCGGCGGCGTCGGCGGCTCGATCACGATGCTGTCGTACAACTACTGGATGCGCGAGGAGAACATGCGCGGCAGCGGCTTCCTGTCGTTCGTGCGCGGCGACATCGCGATCGCGTATCTGTTCACGGCGATCTTCGGCGGCTCGATCATGCTGATCGCCAACGATGCGTTCTTCACCGCCGGCGTGACGTTGACCAACGCGCAGGCGGTGCCGCGCATGGCGGAGGCGCTCGGCACCGTCCTTGGTCTGTTCGGACGAATCGCTTTTTCGGCCGGCTTCTGGGCGGCGGTGTTCGCGTCGCTGCTCGGCGTGTGGCAGAGCGTGCCGTATCTCTACGCCGATCTCTACGGCATTGTCACGAAGATGACGCCCGAGCAGCGCGAGCAGGCCGTCAAGGTGACGAGCACGCCGTATCGATGGGCGCTGCTGTTCATCACGCTGGCGCCGCTGCCGTTCGCGTTCACCGGCCAGCCGATTCAGGTGGTGATCACCTACACGATCGTCAGCAGCCTGTTCGTGCCGTTCGTCGCCGCGACGCTGCTGTACTTGAACAATCGCGTCAAGTGGAGCGGCGCGGTGCCGCACAACTCGATCATTACCAACCTGTTGCTGGCCGCGATCCTGGTGCTGTTTGCCATCGTCGGCTACCAGGAAGTCGCGGCCAGATTCTGAGAGGCGAACGTGATCAATCGGCAGATTCATCTTGTCTCGCGGCCAGCCGGTGAGCCGGTGCGCGATAACTTCAAGCTGATCGAAGCGCCGGTGCCGGCGTTGCTGGATGGCCAGGTGCTCATCAAGCACAGCTGGCTGTCGCTCGATCCGTACATGCGCGGGCGCATGGACGACAAGAAGAGCTATGCCGCACCGCAGAAACTCAACGAGGTGATGATCGGCGGCACCGTCGGTGACGTGATCGACTCACGAAATCCCGCATTCAAGGCCGGCGATCACGTCGTCGGCATGGGCGGCTGGCAGGAATACAGCGTGGCCGATGGGCGCGGCATCCGCAAGGTCGACACGTCTCACATTCCGCTGCAGGCGTTTCTCGGGCCGGTCGGCATGCCGGGCGTGACCGCGTGGTACGGACTGAACAAGATCTGCGAAGCGAAAGCGGGACAAACGATTTCCGTGAGCGCCGCCAGTGGCGCGGTCGGCGGCGTCGTCGGTCAACTGGCGAAAGCGAAGGGTTGCCGCGCCGTCGGTTTCGCCGGCGGGCCCGAGAAGTGCCGCTACGTCGTCGACGAGCTCGGCTTCGATGCGTGCATCGATTACAAGGCGCACCCCGATTCGAAGTCGCTCTACGCGGCGCTCGAGGCGTCCACGGATTTCCTGCACGCGCACTTCGAAAACGTCGGCGGACCGATTCTCGACGCGGTGATGGTCCGCATCAACGACTTCGGCCGCATCGCCATGTGCGGCATGATCAGCGGCTACAACGGCGAGCCGATCCCGATGAAATTTCCGCAGTTGATCCTGACGTCGCGCCTGCGCGTCCAGGGCTTCATCGTCAGCGAGCACATGGACGTGTGGCCCGAGGCGCTCACCGAGCTCGCCACGCTCGTCGCGACTGGAAAGCTGAAGTATCGCGAGACGATCGCCAACGGACTCGACGCCGCACCGGAAGCGTTCTTCGGAATGTTGAAGGGAAAGAATTTCGGTAAGCAGCTGGTCAAGCTATGAGCCTGGGGCTCGGGACCAAGTCCCAAGCCCCAAGCCCCAAGCCCCTTAGAAGTTCAACGAGAATCCCACCCGAATGATGCGCGGCGCCAGGATCGACGTCGGCAGCAGGTAGTTCGCGCCGACCGCCGAGTTCTGGTTGTCGCGGGTATCCGTGTTGGTGACGTTGAAGAAGTCGATCGTCGGCTGGAAGCTGCGCGATCCGAAGCGGAAGCGCCGCGATAAGCGGAGATCGATCATCGTTACGTTCGGCAGCCGCTCGGTGCCGCGCTCGCTCAACACGATGGTTTGGGACGCCCGCGTCAGCGCGATCCCCTGGGTGGCGGCGAACGCGCGCGTCACCGAGTAGGTCGACACGTACGGGTAGCCGTTGTTAGCGAGCATCGAGCCGGCCAGCGAGATCTGATACGGCAGCTCGTAGCTGCCCGAGATGCGCAGCGCGCGCTCGGAGTCGTTGCCGATGATGCCGCGCGGGAACCGGATTGTGTTCGGATCATTCAGGTCGCCGCCACCGAGGCCGCCTCGGTTCCGGCCGATGGTGAAGCCGGCCTGCATCTGCCACTTCTGCGTGAAGCGCTTGGTCGCGGTGAATTCGATGCCCTTGTAATCGGTATTGAGATGTGACTCGTTGCTGCGGACCGTCTGATCCGCGCTGGCGAGGTTCGCGGGCAGGTTCCAGATTGGCACCGAAATCGGCTGCAGGTTGGTGGTGCCGGGGCCGCCGCCGGGGCCGTTCGGAATCGTGATGTTGGACTGCGTGTAGGCGCTCGTCGGTACCGCGTTGTTGCGATCGCCGAGCTGATCGCGGTTGGTGCGGTAGTAGAACATGGCACCGACGCGCACCGCGCCAGGCAGTTGCGTCTCGACACCGGCCGTGGCCTCATCCGAGTATGGCCATCGCACGCCAGGTGCGAAGTTGGTGGTCGCGCCACCGCTGAACGACGAGCACTGCGCGACGTTGATTTCAGACTCCTGGAACTTACCGTCGCCGTTCGGGTCCGACCACGGGCAGGTGCGGCTGCCGCTCGACAGAGGGTTCACCGAGGTCACGCGATCGATGCCGACCTGCAGCGCATAGCGGCTATAGCTCGCCTTCACCGCGGTGCGGCCGGAACCGGTCATGTCGTACGACGCGCCAAGGCGGAACACGCCCTTGCTCTGGTTGATCACTTCGCGGCCGGGGAACGACGCCGGGCCGATGAACCGGCCGCCGGGCCGCTGCTGGTCGGGCAGCTCGCCGACGTATTTGTCCCAGCGGCCACCGACGTTCAGCGTCAGGCGATTCATCGACCACGAATCCTGGACGAAAAAGCCCAGCACCCGCGCGATGTTCTCCGACACCACCGGCGTGTTGAACTGACGGACCTGCGTCGGGACGCCGGAGTTGTACTCGACGTAGTGATCGCCCATCACCGAGAAGTCCGACGAGTAATACAGGCGCGCCCACTGCACGCCGGTTTTCAGCAGATGCTCGCCACCGAAGCCGCTCTTCCCGAAGGTCATCACGTTGTCGAACTGATGACGCGAGTTCGGCTGGAACTCCTGTCGCGTCGACGCGTTGCGGACCTCCCCCGTGACGTTGTCGACGTAGCGAATGGCATCCGGGGCGGTCTCGGGCTGATAGGTGTATTTGGTCTCGCCGTCCATGACGCTGAAGTTCGACTCGAAGACCAACGCGCCGCGAATGCCGGTGTACTTCGCCTGCGTCGTCTGCACCGGGTTGGCCTGCACGACCGAGGCAATGTCGGGAATGATCTGGGTCGTGCTGTCTCGACGATGGCCGCGAATCTTGTCGTTCCAGAGATAGGACGCTGCCAACTTGTTGTTCGTGGTGAGCTGGGCGACCACCTTGCCGGAATAGTTCTTCAGGTTGTTGTCGTCGAGGGCCTGGCTGCCGTCGGCGTTCCTGGCGTTGACCAGCTTGTTGACGACCCATTTGCGGATCGTGCCGTTGACCCACACCTTGTTCTGCACCAGCGCGCCGCCGCCCGAGAAGTTCATGTCGTAGGTCTTCTTCGTCGGGTTGCCGAGAAAGGTCGCCGCCGGGTTGATGCCGCGCACGTAATCGACGGTGTCCTGCCAGTTCGACGACTGCAGCGCATCGTTCGAGAAGTTGTAGCGGAGGTTGCCCTTCCACTGGTTGCCGCCGTCCTTGGTGACCATGTTGATCGAGACGCCGCCGGCCATGATCTCGGCCGGGATCGCCGAGGTCATGTAGTTGACCTCTTCGAACATGCCCTGGTCGTAATACATCATCGTCGCGCCGCCGCCGCCGCCCGGCCAGTTCACCGTGGCGCCGTCGATGTTGTAGCTGACGTCGCTGGTGTTGGAGCCGTGCGCCGACATGCTGCTCTGCTGCATCGACTGCGTGCCGCCGACGTCATAGGTGCCGACCTGCACACCCGGGATCAGCTTGGCGAGCGACCACGGATCGCGGCCGGTCGGAATGCCTTCCAGGATTTCCTGGTTCATCACGGTCTGCTGCAGATTCGAGCGCACGTCGACGGTCGGCGATTCCCCCGTGACGGTGATCGTCTCGGCGACCGAGCCGACTTCCATCTTCGCGTTGATGGTCGCCACGAACGCGGCGCTGATGCGCACGTCCGGCCGCTCGACGTTGCGGAAGCCCTGCAGCTCGAACTTCACGAGATACACGCCCGGGACGAGGCGATCGAAGCGGTACGCGCCGCTCGTGTCGCTGACCTGCGTCTGCGGGCCGCCGATCAGGCGATCGCTGGTCAGCGTGATCGTCGCACCCGGCAGGACCGCGCCGCTGGAGTCGGTCACGACGCCGGTAATCGATCCGGTTGTTTGCGCGTGTGCAAGGGGGGTGCCCAGCAATATCGCCAGGCTCGCGAGTACAAAAATCCGGCGAACAATCGTCATCCTCTTCCTCCGGTTGAACAAATCAGAAAGCGCCCGATCACTCGTAATCAGGCGACGCGGTGTTGTGGCGCAGTGTAACCGAAAGTTCACGCCATAAGCACAGAAGCAGGGGACGAAACGAAGGCTATACTTGCCCGGTTCCCTGCTCCCGGCTCCCGGTTCCCGACATGATTCGTTTGATCCAATTCATTGGTCTGGTCGGATTCACCGCGATTTTGGCCGGGCAATCCGTGGAACAAACCACCGAAGGCACACGCCCGGCAGCGGCGCTCGTCGCCCGGTTCGACGGGCTCGGCACGGGTTTCGAGGGGCCGCAGGGTTCGGCGACGCTGAGAAATCCGTCTGACAACTCACTCGCCGTCGGTCCCGATCACATCGTCCAGACGGTGAATTCGCGCATGGCGATCTTCACCAAGCGCGGCTCGCGCTTCAAGGAAACCGGGCGCGTGTTGTACGGCCCGGTGAACACCAACAACGTGTTCCGCAACTTCGGCGGCCCACCTTCGCCCGACGGGCTACGGCGGGCAAGCACGTGCGAAGCGCGCAACAACGGCGACGCCGTGGTTCGTTACGACCAGCTCGCGAATCGATGGTTAATCGTCATGCCGATCTTTTCGCGCGCTGCGGAGCGGCCCGATCAACCGCCGGTGTGGACCGCACGCGCGGCCGCATATGAAAGCCCCGTCGGGCGCGCGGAACAGCCGGGCAAACCGGAGGCTCTGTTTCAACCTCAGGCACCTCAGGCACCTCAGGCACCTCAGGCACCTCAGGCACCCCAGGCACCCACGCACCCCAGGCACCCCAAGCACCCCAGGCACCCCAGGCACCCCAGGCACCCCAGGCACCCCAGGCACCCCAGCCACCTCAGGCACCAGCGTCGAAAGGGCCTTATTCAATCTGCTACGCGCTGAGCGTCAGTGATGACCCGTCAGGCGCGTACTACCGGTACGAGTTCCTTCGTCCGTTATTCCCTGACTACCCACGTCCGGCGATCTGGCGCGACGGCTATTACGTTCCGAGCAGTACCGGCGACGAAGTGATCGAGAAGCACGCCTGCGTTGTCGAACGCGACGCGATGCTGAAAGGCCGTCCCGCGCGCGAGCAGTGCTTCGTCATCAACGACGTCAACTTCCTGAACAACGCCGATATTGATGGCACGCAGTTGCCGCCGCGCGGCGCGCCGAACGTGATGATGGCGGCCGGCGGCACCCAATTGAAGAAGGTGTTCGAGGACGATGCGATCCTGACGTGGAAGATGTTCACGAACTGGGAGGACGCATCGAAGTCCCGCCTGGAGGGGCCCGAGCGCATCGCGGTCGCGCCGTATCACTACCTCTGCAATGGACAGCTGACCAACTGCGTGCCGCAGCCCGGCGTCGAGCGGCGGCTGGATGCGCAAGGCGACAAGATCATGTCGCGGCTCGTCTATCGGCGCATCGGCAATCAGCAATCGATCGTCGGCGTGCACTCGGTGAATACATCGTCGAACGGCGGCGGCGTTCGCTGGTATGAATTCAGGATGGATTCGTCAGGAGCGGTGAAGCTGTTTCAGCAAGGCACCTACGCACCACAGGCACCCCAGGCACTTCAGGCACCCCAGGCACTTCAGGCACCCCAGGCACTTCAGGCACCCCAGGCACCTGCTTTCCGATGGATGGCGAGTCCCGCGATGGACAAGGCGGGCAACATCGGCATCGGTTATTCATACGGCGACGCGGCGACTTTCGTCGGCCAACGTTTCGCCGCGCGGCGCGCCGGCGATCCGTTGGGCCAGTTGACGACTCGTGAAACAGTCCTCGTGCGGGGTGAGGCCGCGCAAACGTCCACCTTGCGATGGGAGGACTACACTCAGACCGCGATCGATCCGAGCGACGATTGCACCATCTGGTATGTTGGCGACTACTTGAAGAAGGACGCGGGCAGCTACTCGACTCGCATTGGCGCGTTTCGAATCCCTGGGTGCACACCATGAAACGAATCGCTTTCGTTCTTTGTTCTTCGTTCTTTGTTCTTTCTGCCGTCAGCTGCACGCCGCGGCCGCCGGAACAGCAATTCGTGGAAGACGCCATGCGTGCCGTGGGCGGCCGTGCCAGGGTCGAGGCGGTCAAGTCGATCGCCATCGAAGGCACCGGCGTCAACTACAACCTCGGGCAGGACATGAAGCCCGAGGCCGCGACGCAGCAGTTTGAAATCACCGGATACAAACGCCAGATCGATGTCGAGCAGGGCCGTCAGCGCGTCGATCAGACGCGCACGCCGAAGTTCGCGTACTTCCAGGGTCCGCAGCCGCAAACGCAGGTGCAGGTGCTCGACGGCGACATTGCGTTCAACATTGGCGCGAATGGCACTCCGGCGCGGGTCGGCACCGGGCTGGCCGAGCGCGATCGGCGCACCGAGTATTTCCATCACCCGATCACGGCGCTGAAGGCGGCAACTGCGCCGAGCAACGTCACCACGATCTCCAACGTCAGGACCGTTGGCAACGTCCGGCAGGCCGATTTCGCGTTTCGCGATCGGCAGTGGACCATGACGATCGATGCGGCGGGACTGCCGCTGTCGATCTCGACGAAGTCGTACAACGCGAATCTCGGCGACGTCGTGCTGACGACGACGTTTGCGGATTACCAGGATACCAACGGCCTGAAGATGCCGGCGAAGTTCACCGGCAAGGTCGACGACTTCACGACCTACGAAATCGTCGCGTCACAGCAGTCGATCGATACGGCGCTTGGCGACATGGCCGCGCCCGCGGCGGTCCTCAAGCCCGCTCCGCCGGCGGCGCCGAACGTCACGGCCGAATCCGTCGGCAAGGGCGTGTGGTTCCTCGCCGGGCAGTCGCATCACAGCGTGCTCGTCGAGTTCGACGATCACCTGATGCTGATCGAAGCGCCGCAAAGCGAGGCGCGCACTCTCGCGGTGATTAAGAAGGCGCGCGACACCGTGCCGAAGAAGCCGCTGACCGAGCTGGTGATCACGCATCACCATTTCGATCACACCGCCGGCCTGCGCGCCGCGATCGCGGAAGGCTTGACGGTGATCACGCAGACCGGCAACAAGGCGTGGGTCGAGAACATGGCGCGGCGTCCGCACACGCTGCAGCCGGATCTGCTCGCGAAGAACACGTCACGCCTCAACGTCGTGACGGTTGATGAAGAGAAGGAGTTCAGGGATCGGACCAACATCGTGATGCTGTATCACGTGGCGGGCAACCCGCACTCCGGCACGATGTTGATGGCGTATCTGCCGCGCGATCGTGTGCTGGTCGAGGTCGACGCGTTCAGCCCGGGCGCGCAGGTCAACCCGTATGCGGCAAACCTGCTGGAGAACATCCAGAAGCGTAACCTGCGTGTTGATAAAATCGTGCCGCTCCACGGCGCGATCGCGCCGTTTGCAGAGTTGGTCAAGGTATCGAAGGGAAACTGATGCACACGCGATTATTTTTCGCTTTTCATTTTGCATTTTTAATTTCCCTTGCGAGCGCCGCGGGCGCGCAGCAAGCGAAGCCCTTCGAGCCGGTCAGCGGCCAGGCCGGCAAGGATGTCGTGTGGGTGCCGTCGCCGCCCGACATGGTCAACAAGCTGATGGAGCTCGGGCAGGTCACGTCGAAGGATTTCGTGATGGATCTCGGGTCGGGCGACGGCCGCAATGTGATCGCCGCCGCGAAGCTCGGCGCGCAGGCGCTCGGCGTGGAATACAACCCTGACATGGTCGAGTTGTCGCGCCGCCTCGCGCGCGAGGCCGGCGTCGCCGACAAGGCGCAGTTCGTGCAGGCCGACATGTACGAGTACGACATTTCGAAGGCGACGGTGATGGCGTTGTTCCTGTTGCCGGTGAACATGAATCGCCTCGCGCCGAAGTTCTTCAACCTCGCGCCCGGATCGCGCATTGTCGCCAACACCTTCGGCATCGAGGGCTGGGAGCCCGACGTCCGCGTCACGCTGCCGCCGACGTCGGAGTGTGAGAGCTGGTGCGAAGCGCTGTTGTGGCTCGTGCCCGCCAAGATCGCCGGCACGTGGACGATGGCGAATGGCGCGATGACGCTGACGCAGGAGTATCAGGCGGTGCAGGGCACCGTCACGATCGCCGGTCAGCCGCAGACGGTCGTGATGGGCCGCCTCAAGGGCGAAGAGATTACCTTCACCGCCGGCGGTCTGACCTACCAGGGCATCGCCAAGGGCAACACGATCACCGGCACGGTCACCACCCCCAACGGCGCCCTCCCCTGGACCGCGACACGAAAGTAGCGATTGGTGCTTAGCACCAACGACGCCCCGCCCGATCGGTGCTTTGCACCAACCGCTACTTTTCGCCTTCGCGTCGGGATTCGAGTATCCGACGATAGATCTTGCTGATCGTCGACGGGTTAACCCGCAGATGCCTGGCTATTTCCGCCAATTTGTAGCCATGCGTAACGTAGGCTTCGTAGATCGCGTTGGCGCGAGCGGAGGAGTTCGCATCTTCCGCAAAGAGTTCCGTCAAGCTCGAACGCAAGACGGAGCGATATATCTGTGGAAGCGTCGCGAGCTGTAGCTGCTCGCCGACGTATGAGCGAACAACGCGCCTGAGCGCATCGCGGTCCACGGCCTCGCCCGCGTGATCATTCAAGTAGCCGTACACAGGGTCCCCGTCAGTCATGAGTTGATGGAAACGCGCCTGCGCCTGTTCGAGAGTGCGATTCGGAAACAGCGCTCCAAGCCAATCGATTGATAAGTAGCTCGGACAAGGCGCCAGCCCGACAGTTGCGGCGTAGGTGCTCCATTTATACAGTTCCGGTTTCGTTACCATGCCGGCACTAACCGGGTTGAAGAAAACGTAACAAACCGCGATCAAGAGCTGGACATCGTGTTCGATTTGAACGCAGCGGTACTGGCCTTGGAACAGGTGTCCGACCCGGTGATGTCGCTTATTCGAGTACTTGGCGAACCGACTTTCGAACTGCTCCATGAAATCCGACAAGTTCCCATGAGGCGTTGTCACGATTCCGTGAAAGTGGTTGTCCATCGGACAGCTAGCCAGAATTCGGACGCCGTAGGTCTTCTGCGTTTCGATCTGAATTCGCATTAGTTGTCCACGATCGCAATCGTCTTCAACGATGGCTGCCTTGCGATTTCCGCGGTTCATGATGTGGAAGGTTGCGCCAGGAATTGGAGGTCGTCGAGGTCGTCCCATGCTGGGGACTAATCAACTTTCCTGCCGTGGTTGAAAAACGTGAAATCGCCCGAGATCTTCGACTGGCCCAGAGGATCGGCATGCCAACCTTGCAGAAATTGCGGCCCGGGTCCAGAAGCGGCGTCGCAGTTTCTGCAGGCGTGGTTGGTGCAAAGCACCCACGACGCCCCGCCCGGTTGGTGCAAAGCACCTGTCGCTACTGCGACAGTTTTTCGAGGGCGACGGTGTAGGCGCGGCGGCCGGCTTGGGGGTCGTAGACGATGACGGGCATCAGCTGGCCGCGGATCCGATCGGGGTTCGAGCGGGCGTAGCCCATCAGCGTCGTCGCCAGCAGCTGCTGCGATCCCTCCTCGAGGCCGGCGCGGGGGACGCCGGTCAGCAGATCGTTCATCGACACATCCCACGCCTCACCCCACAGCAACGCGTCGACGACCGTCCCCTTCACCACGTTGTGCGAGAAGTTGAAGAAGAACGACAGCGGCGAATAAGCAGTGTCGGTCGGGCGATAGCGCGGGAACGATTCGAGCAGCGCCGCCTTGTGACGCCGGAAGCCCTCGACAAAATGCACGCGGTCGACTTCCGACTCGGCCAGCGACGGCGGCGGCACGCCGACGAAAGCGCGCGCGTCGGCGGTGAGGCCGTTCAGCAGCGCTTCTTCGATCACCGCGATGTTTCTTGCCGCAGGAACATCGGCCGAGGCTCCGCCAGTATCGACGAAGCCGGCATCGGCGAGCCGAGAGTATTCACGCATCACAGCGGCGAGCGCAAAACACAGCCACGGGTAATCGGCAATGTTGTCGTCACGCAACGCCAGCGTGTCTCGGCCGCATTGCGCCTCGAAGCCGAAGCGCAGATGGCAGCCCATGCTCGACGCGTGACCGAGTCCGATGCGGAACTTGTGGTGATCGTCGAGCGTGCGCACTCTGGCGAGCAGCTTGCCGTAGCCCCACTCCTCGGGCTCGTAGTGCGACGTGCCGATCAGCATCAGCGTCGCGGCATCGGCGGCAAACAGCTGGCCGCTGCCGTGCTCGCCCTGCAGGTCCGCCAGCAGCGTGTTGATCTTCGACAGGTTCTCGTTCGGGTCGCCGCCGTCCCAGATGCGCATGGTAAGCAGCGCGAGCACGTGCATGAAGTAGTAATCGAGCAGGATCGCGGGCTCCGTCAGCGTGGACGGCTCGACACCGCGTTGATCAGCGAGGAAGTGCAGCACGTCAACCGGAATGATGTCGGGATTGGTTTGCTGCGACACGCCATCCCAGTCGTGCAGGATGTGGAACCCCTCCGCGCGCGTGCGGCCGTCGTAACTGCTGATGATGCGATCGAGAAAAATCTGCTGGCCGACGGCGCGGAACCGGTTGGCGCGCATCGCATCACGCAGCGCCAGCAGCGCCTGCCCCAGCGTTTTGCCACTCACACCGGCGACGATTTCCTTCCGGACGCCTCCTTGCAGTGCGCTCTGGACGACTGCGCAAGCCTGCTCAAACGGAATTTCCATTCTGGCTAGAATACCCTGCATGAAAAAGGTTTCCGCCGTTTTCACGTTGTTCGTGGCCGCCCTGATCTCGACACTGCCCGCCGTGCAGAGCCAGCCGCGCCGCTTCTCCGTCGTCGAAGCGACGATCCGGCAGATGCAGGAAGCGATGGCGAAGAAGCAGGTCACGTCGCGGCAGCTGGTCGAGCAGTACCTGATCAGGATCGCGATGTACGAGGACCGGCTGAATGCCGCACTGGCGATCAATCCACGAGCGCTCGACGAAGCCGATGCGCTCGATCGCGAGCGCGCGCAGGGCAGGCTGCGGGGACCGCTGCACGGCATCCCCGTCGCGCTCAAAGACAACATCCACACGACCGACATGCCGACCACCGGCGGCGCGCTGGTCTTCGCCGGCTACGTCCCGCCCTATGAAGCCACGCTGACGACGAACCTCACGGCGGCGGGCGCGATCATCATCGCCAAGACCGGACTCACCGAGCTCGCGAACTGGGTCGCGGGCAATCCGAACGCAATGCCCGGCAACTACAACGCCGTCGGCGGATTCGGCTTCAATCCGTACGACCCGCGTCCGGATCCGCGGCCCGAGCCGGGCGATGGACGGCCCGTGCTGCAGACGGGCGGATCGAGCTCGGGCATCGGCACCGCGGCAAACTTCTGGGCAGGCAACGTCGGATCGGATACCGGCGGGTCGATCATCAGCCCGTCGAACGCGAACATGCTCGTCGGCATCCGCCCAACCATCGGCCGCATCAGCCGTCACGGCGTGATTCCAATCACCGCCGATCACGACACCGCCGGCCCGATGACGAAGACCGTCACCGACTCGGCGATCATGCTCGGCGCCATGGAAGGCGCGACTCCGGATCCACACGATGCGGCAACCAGGACGTGCACGCCGCCACCAAATCGCGATTACACCAAGTTCCTGAACGCATCAGGGCTGAAGGGCAAACGCATCGGCGTGCCGCGCGCGTTCTACATCGATCGCGTGACCCTGCCCGGCGAGAAAGAGCCGCGCGGCGGCATCAATGCGGAACAAGCCAGGGTGTTCGCCGAAGCGATCGAAGTGCTCAAGCAACAAGGCGCGATCGTCGTCGATCCCGCCGACGTCCCGAGCTTCGTCGCCAGGAACGCGAACGACAGTTTCCCGCTATGGGATTTCTGTTCGGGCGGCGAGCACGCCAAGGGCAAGGATCAGAATTGCTCGATCAACTTCAAGTACGGCATGAAGCGCGATTACAACGCGTGGCTCGCGTCGCTCGGTCCATCAGCGCCGGTCAAGACGCTGAAGGAGCACCGCGAATGGAACCTCGCGCACGCCAAGGCCGGGGCGATCAAGTATCAACAATCGCGATTCGACATCTCCGATGAAATCGATCTCGTCGCCGATAAAGCGCGCCTCGATGCCGACGATGCGAAGGATCGGCGACTGAGCCGCGAACAGGGCATCGATGGCGTGCTGAAGCAGTACAACCTCGATGCGTTCATCACGCCCGGCGGATCTGGCGCAGGCATTGCGGCTCGCGCCGCGTATCCAATCATCGCGGTGCCATTCGGAATGGTGCCGAACGCGCCGCAACAGCCATACCCGGCAGGCTTCAACGCGAAGCCCGCTCCGTTCGGCGTCGGGTTCGTCGGCGCACAGTGCAGCGAGCCGAAATTGATCGAGATTGCGTACGCATTCGAGCAGGCGACGAAGAAGCGGATCGCTCCGCCGCTGTTCCCTTAAGGCTACTGAACGGCGGCGCCTGGAGGATCAGTCGCGCTGCGGGCGCGGCCGTTACGATCCAGCACGACGCGATTCGAGCGGTCACCGGCCGGCGCTTGCGGGGTGGCCGGCCGATCGTCCCACGAGAAGTCGGGCACTTCGACACCGCGCGCCTGCGCCAGCGCGCCCGACGGGCGCACATCGCCGGCGGACAGATCGGCAAACGCCGGCTGCCGGCTGTTGATCTGATTGTTCGCGCGCACGTAAGTCTCGCTGCACGCCGGATGCGAGGCCGGCACGCATCGTCGCCAAGACCGAGCGCGTGCCCGTCCGGTCCGTTCCAGATCACGTTGCCGGCGATTCGCAGGTCGTTGTCACCGCGATTCGACGCCGCCGCGCCCCTGCCGCCCGGGCCGCCATCAAACGCGCCGGCAATCTGAAACTGCCGCCACTCGCTGGCCTCGCCGTCGGGATTGAAGACGACGTTGTTCATGACGAACACGTGGTGATTCGGAATGCGCACGAAGTTGTCGCCGTCATCGACCGCCGAGGTGCCCCACGCGCCGGCGCCGAGACGCGACTCGCACTGCGCGCGCTCCGCCTCGACGTCCGCCGCATCACAACTGCGCGCGCCAAAGCCCGCTTCCAGCACGTGACTGCGCCGGCCAACGCGATACATGGTGTTCCACGCGATCAACACGTTGTAGCCGCCGTTGACCCCGAGGCCCGCGCCCTCGGTGTCGTGAATGATGTTGTTGACGACGCGAATGCCATAGGCTTCGTAGTGCAGCCACGGCGACGTCATGAACTGCAGGCCGGTGCCCTGGCCAGCGGTGAAGCCGCCGGTGCCGCAGTCGTCGAACTCGTTGCTGTCGACGAGGATGTTGGCGGAACCGCCTTCACATATCCACACCAGTCGCCGGCGCCATGCACTCGGCTGCGGACGATGTGGCCGTCCTGGACGGCGACAAAGTCGATGGCGTTATCGCCGGCGCCGCCAATGCGCGAGTCCTCGATGTAGATGTGCGTCGATTGATTGGCCTTGACCGTTTCATGCGCGACCGGCGCGCAGGACCGCGGTGCCGGCGCCATTCGCGCCGCGAAACACGATCGGCGCGCTCGCAGAGCCATAACGCAGCTCCATGTAGTGCGGAATCGCCGCTTCCGCATACTCGCCCGGCATCAATCGAATTTCGTATCCGGCGGAAGCGAGCGGCGCCGACGACGAGTTACGCGGGATGCGGCTCCACGCTTCGATGATCGATCGCAACGCCTCGCCGGCACTGCGGCCGCTGGCGCGATCGTCGCCGCGATCCGGATCGACCCAGATCTGCTGCAACGTCGGCGCGCCGATGTCGAGGCGAGGCTGCGCCCCGGCGAGAGCCGGAAGCACGAGGAACGCGACGGTGACGGCCGAACGGACGGAGATTGAGATCAACGCGACACCAAAGGGGTGTCTGGTGTTATCGGCCGGGCGGCAGCCGGTCTTTAGCGATCGCCCTTTGCCGTCAGCGCGAGCAGCCTGTCGACTTCGTCCTGGAGATCGCGCGTCAACTGCGATCGATAACGGCGGATCAGCGTGTGGGCGACCGTTTCGTAATACCACAGCGTGCCGTCGCGCCGGCCCTGGAAACGATCCCAGATCGCTTCGCCGTGCTCGTGATAGTCGCGAATGATCGAGCGCACGTTGTGCAGCTTGTCGGCCGCGGACACCAGGCACACCGAGGCGCTCGCGTTCTCGAGATGCGCGAGGTAGTTCTCCTTGCGCTCCTGCCACGGCAGCTTGTCTTCCGGATCCTCGACGAGACTGTCGCTGCAGCCGAGCACGATCTCGCCGACGACATCGCCGAAGCGCGCGCGAATCTCGGCCAGCGTCGCTTCCCCGCCGCCATCTTCAGCCGCGTCGTGCAGCAGCGCCCCGATCGCCTCGTCCTCGTCGGCGCCATATTCCATGGCGATCGCGGTGACGCCGAGAATGTGAGCAATGTAGGGAATGCCGGTGCCCTTCCGGCGCTGTCCGGCGTGCACCTGCCAGGCGTACGCCATCGCGGACGCGAACCGATCGGTCGTCGTCAGCAGCATGCGTGGATGGTAGCGTGAATCAGGTGCGCGGCGACGCGCCTTTGGATTCGCCGTCCCGCTGATCGAGCAGGTACTCGGCGAGCAGATCGTCTTTCTTCCGGTGCAAATGACTGTGCGCTTCGCAGATGTCGCTGAGGGCCCTGGCCGTCTTCGGATCGCCGAAGTGCCCCGAGGCGTAGCCGCAGAACAGCGTGAAGCTCTCGCGCCGTCCGAGCGCGTTCCACAGCTCCTCGAGCTGATGCGCGCCGCGATACTTGCCCTGCGCCGCCAGCACGTCGACCATTTCGCCGTAGATACACACGCGGCGGCCGTTAGCAAGACGCGCGACCAGCGAGCCGACGACTTCGTCGAACGCTTCGGGACTCGGCGTGTCCTGCCGCATGAACTTGCTGAGCGTCTGCGCGGCGTCGAGGATGACGAGACGCGACGCCAGCATCGCTTCGCGCACGTTCAGCCCGGCCCCTTCGAGCTTGCGCGTGAGCAGCTCGCGATGTTCCGGCGTGGCGACGACGAGCAGGGGCTCCTGGCGGTTGAAGCCGGCCATCAGAAAGGCCGCGACCGTCTCCGCCAGCGATTTCGACGAATCGAACAGCTGAAGATGGTGCTCCGACGTGCAGAAACTTCCGTCAGTCCGCATGAACTTCTTCAGGATACGGCCAAACTGGCCGCGCGACAAGCTCGGCCGCAGCGATTTCCGGCTCGTCCATATAACTATAGATTGTCGATATTGATGTCCTATATCATCTCGGCATGACGATCCCTTCGACTTCGGTCAGCGCAAGCAGCGACTCGTCGCGCGTCAGGGCTCTCGACGTGGCCCGAGGCCTGGTGATGGTGCTCATGGCGATCGATCACGTGCGCGTCTATGCCGGCGTTCCGGCCGGCGGACCGGCGCCCGCGGTCTTCTTCACGCGCTGGGTCACCCATTTCTGCGCGCCCGGGTTCGTCTTCCTTGCCGGCAGTTCGGCATTCCTTCGACGCTCGACACTGCCCGGCACCGCGGAGCTGTCTCGCTATCTGCTGACACGCGGCCTGCTGATCGTGCTGCTCGAGCTGACGGTCATGCGCTTCTTCTGGACCTTCAACTTCGACGTGATCAACTACAACCTTGCCGGCGTGCTGTGGATGATCGGCTGGAGCCTGGTCGCGCTCGCGGCTCTTGTGTGGCTGCCTTTCGAAGCGATCGCGGCGATTGGTCTTGTGATCGTGCTCGGGCACAACCTCGCGGATCCGTATCTGCGCGACGCCGGCCGCGCGATCGGCGAAAGCCCGTTCCGCTGGTTCTGGCAGTTCCTGTATTTCGGCGGATCGGTTTCACTCGGCGAGTCGGGACCGCGCATCGCGATCCTGTATTCGCTGATGCCGTGGATTGGCGTGATGGCAGCCGGCTACGCCTTCGGCCGCGTGCTGCAGTGGCCGGTCGAGCGGCGCAATCGCGCCTGCCTGATGATCGGCGGCGCGGCGATCGCGCTATTCATCGTGTTGAGGACGTTCAATCTCTACGGCGATCCGCGCCCGTGGAACGCCGAACAGCCGCTGACGTTCCTCAACACGACCAAGTACCCCGCCTCGTTACTGTTCCTGTTGATGACGCTCGGACCGCTGATCGCGTTGATGCCGATCTTCGAGCGCGTGCGCGGCGCGATCGGCAACGCGCTCGCGCTCTTCGGCCGCGTGCCGCTGTTCTACTACGTGCTGCACATTCCACTGATCCACGTCGCGGCGATGATCGTGTCGCTGATCCGCACCGGATCGATCACGCCGTGGCTGTTCGGCAATCATCCGCTCGAGCCGCCCGAGCCGCCGGACGGATACCGGTGGAGCCTGGTGCTGCTCTATCTCGTGACGGCGGTGTGCGTCGTCGCGCTGTATGGCGCGTGCCGCTGGTGGGTGGAACGCCGACGCGCCGCGTCAGGCCGCCTTGCGGGCGCGGCCGGCGCGGCGTAGCAGCGACACGAGCCGCGCCTCCGCATCGAGCAGGCCGCGCGGCGTCGCCGCCGCGGTCACGCCGCTGAGGGTGACGCGGTCGCGAAACGATTCGATCACCGCGGGATGAATGTAGGAGCCGCGGCAGACCGCGCGAGTGTTGCCGAGCGCCTCGGCGACGCAATCGATCGCCTTGACGATCGCGCGGTTCACGGCCGTCTTCGATTCCGGGTGTTCGATCTTGTCGAGCGCCTGGGCGGCGGCGAGCGTGCCCGCCCAGGTGCGGAAATCCTTTGCCGTGAATGCGGCGCCGGTGACCTCGCGCAAGTACGAATTGACGTCGGTGGAGGACAGGCTCCGCACCCTGCGATGATCGTCGCGATATTGAAATAGCGTCTGGCCCGGGAGATCCTGGACCTCGCGGACCGCCTTGGCAAGACGCGGCTCTTCGATCTCGATCGACTGGAACACGCCGCTCTTGCCGCGAAACGCGAAGTGCAGCTTTCGCCCGCGCACCTTGACGTGACTATCCTTCAGCGTCGTCAGTCCATGCGACTTGTGCTTGCGCGTGTACTCTTCGTTGCCGATGCGGATGTAAGTGCGGCCGAGCAGCTCGACGACGGTGGCCAGGACGCGCGGACGGCAGCACGCCGGCCCCATCATGTCGCGGCGCGTGCGGCGGCGGATCGCCGGCAGCACTTCGGCGAACGACAGCATGCGGTGATACTTCGTCGACGACCGCTCGGTGCGCCAGTTCGCGTGATAGCGATATTGCTTACGGCCGGCGCCATCGTAGCCGGTGGCCTGCAGGTGCGCGCGCGGATCGGTCGAGATCCAGACGTTGGTCCACGCCGGCGGCAGCACGAGCGCGCGAATGCGCGCGAGCGTCTTCGCATCGCGAATGCGCCGTCCGCGCGCATCCACGTACACACAGCGCTTACCTCGGCCCTTGCGCGTGATGCCGGGAGCATTGGCGTCCGCATAACGAAGGCCCGCGGCCCTCGCACTGGATACGCCGTCGGCCTTTTTGGCCTTGTGAGTACTCATCATGCTGATCGTGGCGCTCACAGAGAGGTATCGGTGCAACCATGTTGCCAGAACAGCGGTAGGGCTTTTGCAGGCGGAAAAGCGGAGGAAAACGTGAAAAACCCGGCCGAACCCGACACCCAGCCGAACGAATACATGCCCGAGGCGCCGAACGCGCACAAGCAGCGCGCCGGCACGCCGAACGCCGACGAAGAAGGCGTCAATCCGCGCGACACCTCATCGATGCCGCGCGGTGAGGACGACAAGAAAACGCGAGCGGACAGTCCCGAGTTTCACGACCGCACCGATGTGCCGGGCGCCGGCACGGCGCCACCGCCGGGAGAAATCCGCCGCTAACCCTTGTAAGAGATCCGCCAGAGCTTACGACCGCCGTCGTCGCTCACGAGCAGCGAGCCGTCCGGCATCTGCAGCAGGCCGACCGGACGGCCCCACACTTCTTTCTTGTCGGGCGCGAGCATCCAGCCGCTGACGAAGTCCTCCGGGCCCGCTGTCGCCATCCGGTTCTTGAACGGGATGAACGCGATCTTGTAGCCCTGGCGCTGCGAGCGGTTCCACGATCCGTGCAGCGCCACGAACATGCCGCCCTGGTATTTCTCGGGGAACATCTTGCCGGTGTAGAACGCGATATCGAGCGGTCCGACATGGCCGCCGAGAATCACGTCCGGATAGAGCGTGCTCTCGACCTTCTTCATGTCGACGTCCTTGTGCCGCGGCTCGGCGTGCGGGCCGATGTACGCAATCGGCCAGCCGTAAAAGCCGCCGAACTCCACCTTGGTCGCGTAGTCGGGCGCGAGATCGTCGCCGAGCTCGTCGCGCTCGTGCACCGTCACCCAGAGATCGTCAGTACCGGGATAGAAGCGCATGCCGACGGCGTTGCGCAGTCCGGTCGCAACGGTTTCGTGGCCGGTGCCATCCGGGTTGTATCGATGCACGGCGGCGCGCATTGGATCCTCACCGAGGTTGATGTTCGACTGCGAGCCAACGGAGAGATATAACTTCGATCCATCTCGATTGAACGCGAGCGTGCGCGTGTTATGACCGGTGCCCATGCCCGGCAGCGCGATGATTTCCCTGCCCGCCGTCGTGACCTTCATGGTCTTCGCATCGTAGGTATAGATCTTCACCGACGTCGGCTCGGCAACGTAGAGCTGATCGCCTTTGAGCGCCAGGCCGTACGGGCGATCGAGCTTCTCGATGATCGCCGTGCGCACGCCGTCCTTGATCACGAACACGTTGCCGTTGCCCGACGTGTCGCTGATCAAGATCTCGTTGCTCGGACCGAGCATCATGAAGCGCGGACGCATGCCGGCGAAGTCCATGAATTCCTCGACCACGAATCCGGGCGGCGCCGCCAGCGCGGCGCCGTCAGGCTTCGGAATCACGGTCGCGTTGTTGCGCACCGACGGCGTGGCGAACGGCGCGGGCAAAGCCTTGTAGTTGACCGGCTTCCGGCCGCGCTGAGCCGACACGGTCATGGCCGAGGCGGTGAGGAGAATGACGGCGACGATCGCTTTCTTCATGGCGCCTAATACTAACGCGGCACTGGTAATCAGTGTCGAATCTGTATCTAATCTGTGGCCCATGAAGACCAGACTCCTGACCGCCCTCACGATCCTTGGCCTGTCGGTCACCGTCATCGGCGACGCCGCGTGGACGTGGACCGGCAGCTACGGCGACAAGGCCGTCGAGATGCTGATCATCGGCGACATCCAGGTGCACTCGCGCCGCGCCGATCCGTCGTCGGCGTCGCGAACAACGTTGCGTCCGGACGCGCCAACATCCTCAAGAGCATCGGCGTGCTGGATGCGAACGGCATCATTCACACCGGCGCCGGCCGGAACATCGACGAGGCGCACAAGCCGGCGATCGTCGAGCGCAAAGGCGTCAAGATCGGATTCCTGCAATACACGGCGCGCGTGATCCAGAACCAGTCGATTCGACGCGTCTCGTTCGTGCCGGTCACGCGCGACGGCAACAACGATGTCTATCTGCTCGATCCATCCGAAGGCGAAGGCGCGAAGCTGACGCAGTGGGTGAAGGAGCGCTCGAGCACGCCGCCGCCGATGCGCATCGACGACCATGAAGTCGTGATGTTCGAGCGGCTGCCGGTTACGAGCTCTCGTTAGCGACGACGAAGAAGATCAGCGCGATAATCGCGAGCAGGATCAGCAGCGCAATCTTCCACGGGCTGTACGGATAGCGGCCGGCAATGCGGCCGGTATAGCCGTTGACGACGACCTGGAAATTCCGCGGCCCGAACATGTAGACGAGCAGCCAGATCGGCACGAGCACGTGCTTGAAGGTTTTTCCAGAAAACACCGGGTGAATCACGAGATTGCGATGCGTGTCTCCCGGCACCTGCCGCGCGCACAACTGCTCGAGCGTCGCGCGCATCTGCGCTTCTGAATCACCCGCCGCTTCCGTCAGCGCCACCTGATACTGCTCGACCACATGGCCGGAGAGAAACGCCGTGTCGTAAGGCACGATCTCCTGCGTCGGAAACGGCTCGACCTGCCGCAATAAATTGATGTCGACGCCGGTCGTCCCCGGCACGAGCTCATCGTCAAAGGTGTGATCGACGACGCCTGAGGCGCGTTCCCATCGTACGCGCCGCTCCTGCCGCACGGCGCGATTGCCCTTGCTGTCGCGGCCGTCGACGTTGACGTAGTAGTAATAGCCGGCCTCGGCATCCCACGGGCACTGCGCGCGCGCGTCGAACGTCCAGTACGGAATGTAAAGACTCTTGACGGTGTCGACGAGCGCCGCCTGCGCGAGCCGGCCGGGCGCGAGCCACTTGCCGCGCCACCATTGCCGGATGTCGTCGCGCACGCGGCTGCGATCGACTTTGAACGGCAGGACGCCTTCCGGTCGAATCGGCGACTTGATGTCGTCGTAGGCGACGAGCGCCGGCGAGCCGCAGAACTCGCAGTTCTGTCCGACGCGTGACGCGTCGTAGATCATGATCGCGCGGCAGCTTTGACACTGCACCTTCCGCTCGATCTTGTTTGGCTCGCTCCGCTCGCGTTCGGCGACCGCGGCGGTACGGAGTCCGTCCTCGAGCCCGCGCTCGCCGACCTTGCCGATGTCGCGATCGATGACGTAGGGGGATTCAGTGCCGCAGAACGGGCAGACGAGTTTCTGCCTGGCGGGATTCCACTCGGCCTGGGCGCCGCACGCGGGACACGCGTGTTTCTGGAGCGCCGAAACTTCGTCTGCCACTGACGCCGTTATTCAGCCAGATACGCGTTGAGCGCCGCGCGCGAAATCCGCCACGACGATCCGATCTTCTTGCCTTTCAGCTCGCCGGATTCGAGGACGGCCATCACGTCGGCCTCGGTGACGCCGAGCGCGCGCGCCGCTTCGGCCGGCCCCATCAGCTCGGGCGCCACGGCCGGCGCCGCGGCGCCGCCGGTGAATCCCTGCTGCATCATCTGCTGCGCGAGGCCGAAGCCGACCGCGAGCTCCGCGGCCGTGCCGGCCGGGCCGGCGCCGCCGCCCTTCTCCATGCCCTGCGCCATCTGGTACTTCACGTAATC
This sequence comes from Cyanobacteriota bacterium, assembly GCA_019752015.1. GTDB lineage: Bacteria > Acidobacteriota > Vicinamibacteria > Vicinamibacterales > UBA2999 > 12-FULL-67-14b. The sequence goes on from JAIEMQ010000037.1 coordinate 105,528, forward strand.
GTTCACGTTGCCGATCGCGGTCATGCTGGTGCGCTTGTCGATCGCGCTTTCGACCTCGGGCGGCACCGACACGTTCTCGACGATGAAGCTGGTGATCTCGAGGCCGTACTTCGACGTCACCGCGGGATTGATCAACGGCAGCAGCGCGTCGCCGAGCTCGCTGTACCGCGACGCGACGTCGAGCACCGGAATCTTCGCCGACGCGATCGCGTCGGTGAACAGGCTGACGATGCGCGAGCGCATGGTGTCGTTGAATTCATCGAGCCGGAAATTGTGGTCGGAGCCGGCGACCTCGCGCAGGAACGTCGCGGGCTGCACGATCTTGAAGTCGTAGGTGCCGAACGCGCGCACGCGGACGACGCCGAAGTCGCTGTCGCGCAGCATCACCGGGTTCGAGGTGCCCCACTTGTTGCCGGTGAACAGCCGCGTGATGACGTAATAGACGTCGGCCTTGAACGGCGAATTGAAGCCGAACTTCCACGACGCCAGCTTGGTGAGAATCGGGATGTTGTCGGTCGTCAGCGTGTGCGTGCCGGGCGCGAAGGTGTCGCCGAACTGGCCCAGGTAGACGAACTGCGCCACCTGCGACTCGCGGACGATCAGCTGCGCGCCGTTCTTGATCGCCTTGTCGTCGTCCGGGAAGCGGTACGACAGCGTGTCGCGCGAGTCATCGGTCCACTCGATGACGTCAATCAGCTCGCCTTTGAAGAAGTCGGTGATTCCCATGGGCTCGAATTCTATCCTGTCAGGACTCTTCCTTGATGAGGCGCATCAGCTCGCCGAGGCCGGCGGCAACGAGGCCGAGCGATGAAACATCGTTGTCCCACTGCTGGTGGCCAGGCACGCCGACAAACGCCGACTCGGCCTGCCGGCGGGCGCGGGCCAGCGCCAGCGGCAGCCACGGATCGACCGTCTTCCCGGTGCGGGCGGCTTCCGCTTCACGCAGCTGCGTGATCACCTTCTCGGCCTGGTTCATGTCGAGCATCGACAGCGGCGACCCGCAATGCTCGCATTCGGATCGCCTCGTCAGGTCGACCGGCGCGCCGCAATTGGAGCAATTGATGAATTGGACGTTTTTCCGCAGCGTTTCGATCTGCTGCGCCGTCAGCGGCTTGATGAAGTCCTTTTCGCGAAGGAAATCGAAGAACGTCGAGAGGCGGTGCGGCGCAGCTGCGCCTTGCAGCGGGGACACTTGGCGATGTCACGATCCTGCGGCGCCGGCCTGGCGGCACGCTCGCCGATGATGCGGAACATCGACAGCGTCGCGCCCGGCGTCAGCTGCAGGTTTTCACGCGCGTCGAACCAGATCGACTGGCATGGCTCGCAGAAATCGATCTCGATGTCGCGGTCCATGTAGCCGTCAAGCGTCTGCGGCTGCATCGCGCGGGCGCAGCGGGGACAATCCACGGGCTACATTTTAGCCGCGAGCTCGTAAGAGTGAAGCCGCGCGGCGTGGTCGTAGACGTGCGAGACGGCGATCAGCTCGTCGGCCGCGGTGGCGGCGACGAACTCGTCGATCTGTCCCCTGATCGTCGACGGCGCGCCAACGAACGAGACCCGCGTCTGATTCGCCGGGTCGGTGCGATCCGACGCATCGCGCTCCCACTCCTTCGACGGCGGCGGCAGGGGAATCGGCCGGCCCGCGCGCAAGCTTGCAAACGACTGTCGCCCCGAAGACGCGAGGAACCGCGCCTCGGCATCCGTATCGGCGGCGACAATGTTGACGCCGAGCATCACGTACGGAGTCTGCGAGTGTTCCGACGGCGTAAAGCGCTCGCGGTAAATATCGATCGCCTGATGCAGCAGTTGCGGCGCGAAGTGGGACGCAAAGGAAAACGGCAATCCGAGAGCCGCGGCGACCTGCGCGCCGAACAGGCTCGATCCGAGGATCCAGATCGGCACGCGCAGGCCGGCGCCGGGCACCGCCGTGACCGCCTGTCCGGATTGCGCATCGCGGAAGTAGTCGATCACTTCAATGACGTCACGCGGAAATTCGTCGGGGTTGGCTTGCAGCGTGCGCCGCAGCGCCAGCGCGGCGGCGTGATCGGTGCCGGGAGCGCGGCCGAGACCGAGGTCGACGCGGTTCGGGAACAGTGACGCGAGCGTCCCGAACTGCTCCGCTACCTGCAGCGGCGCGTGGTTGGGCAGCATGATCCCGCCGGCGCCAATACGAATCGTCGACGTGCCGGCGCCGATGTGGCCGATCAGTACCGCCGTGGCCGCGCTGGCGATGCCCGGCATGTTGTGATGTTCGGCGAGCCAGTAGCGGCGGTAGCCCCAGCGCTCGGCGTGTTGCGCGAGATCGAGCGCGTTCCTGAACGACTGCGCCGCTGTGCCGCCCTCGACGATCGGCGCAAGGTCGAGGACCGATAGCGGCAACATCAGACCATTATGGTCCGCACTCCTAGACGTCGTCTTTCATGATCATCAGCAGATCCGTCGCCAGCGCGCGGCCGTCACTTGATTGACGATCGGCACGCGGCAGGCGTTCGCGTGTCGACCGATGTACGCGTTGGGGGTCAGACCCTGATTTTTTGCATTTTGCAGTGAAGGGGACAGGTCACGGGACGAGGTCTGTCCCTGATCAAGCATTTCGCCAATTTTCAGGGTCTGACCCCCAGTTAGCATCCTCTGCGGCGGTTAGTCCCAGCGACTTTCGCCGCTCCCCTTGAGTTCCGAGGGGTCGCGGGCTATGCTCCCATAGAAACCCAAGGGGAGCACAGTGAACCCGCCCGCACCGGAAATCCTGCGAGGAACGCTCGACCTGCTGATCCTGAAGGCGCTCAGCTGGGGCCCGTCCCACGGCTACGCGGTCGCGCGATGGATCGAGCACGCCACCAACGACGCGCTGGCGGTTGGTGAAGGCACGCTCTACCCCGCCCTGCATCGCCTCGAAGAGCGCGGCTGGATCACGGCGAGCTGGGGCGCGTCGGAGAACAATCGCCAGGCCAAGTTCTATGCGCTGACCCGCAAGGGCCGCACGCAGCTGCGCGCCCAAACGGCGAGCTGGCACCGCTACGCGGCGGCGGTGTTCGCGGCGCTGGACGCGCCCGCACTGGACTGATCGGCCATGGCTCGCTGGACCCGCTTCCGCAAGATGTTCGGCCTCGAGCCGAAAGGCGACGTGGACGCCGAGATCGACTTCCACGTCGAGATGCGGATCCGCGAGCTGATCGAGGACGGCGAGCCACCCGAGCGCGCGCGGCTGCTGGCGCTGCGGCGCTTCGGCGATCTCGATCGCACGCGACAGGAATTGATTGTCATCAACGAACGACGGAGACGACACATGGATCGCGCCGAGTTTTTGACCGAATTGAAACAGGACCTGGGCTACGCGATCCGCATGATGCGGCGCACTCCCGGCTTCACGGCCGCCGCGCTGCTGACGCTGGCGCTCGGTGTCGGCGCCAACAGCGCCATCTTCAGCGTGGTCAACGGCGTGCTGCTGCAGTCGCTGCCGTTCAAGGACGCCGAACGCCTGCATCTCGTGCAGATGCTGTATCCGGACGGCACCCGCTACACGTCGCTGTCGGCGCCGGACTTCATGAGCGTGCGCGCCGACGCGCGAGTGTTCGAGCAGATCGAAGCCATCGATCAACGCAATGTGACAATGCTTGGCGCCGGCGAACCGCGCGAGATCGATGCGGCGTTCGTCAGCGGCGGGCTGTTCGACATGCTCGGATTCAAGATCGCAACCGGGCGCGGGTTCCGGCCGGAGGAGAACAAGCCGGGACAAAGCCAGGTCGTGATCCTCGGCCACGGATTGTGGCAACGCGTGTTCGGCGGCGATCCGGGCGTGCTTGGCAAATCCATCACGAGCGCCGGGATCACCTACACGATCGTTGGCGTTGCCGCACCCGGCGCAGCGCTGCCGGAGGCGGCGGAAGCGTATTTCCCAATCGAGTTCGGTCCGATCTACGACGCCACGACCGCACAAGGTCGCCGCGGCGAATTCCTGACGGTGGTCGCGCGCGCGAAAGCGGACGCAAATGAGAGCGCCCTCGATGGCGATCTCAAGCGCCTCGGCACTCAACTGCAGTCCGCGTTCCCGGAGTCGAACGACGGCCTGACCTTCACGAGCAAGCCGCTGCGCGAATTCATGATCGGCGACGTGCGGCGGCCGCTCTACGTGCTGTTCGGTGCCGTTGGATTCGTCTTGCTGGTGGCCTGCGTCAACGTGGCGAACCTGTTGCTGGCACGCGGCTCAGCGCGGCACGGGGAGTTGTCCGTGCGCGCGGCGGTCGGCGCCGGCCGCGGGCGGTTGATCCGCCAGCTGATCACCGAATCGATGCTGCTCGGCCTGATCGGCGGCGCGCTCGGCCTCGGCATCGCCTACTGGAGCACGCAGGCGCTGATCGCGGCACGGCCCGCCGATCTGCCGCGCATCGACGACATCCGCTTGAGCAGCACGGTCGTGATCTTCACGCTGGGCCTGTCGTTGTTGACGAGCCTGATCTTCGGACTGGTCCCCGCGCTGCAGGTGACCAACCAGCATTTGCTGCTCGGGCTGCAGGAGAGCGGCCGCAGCAGCGGCGGCGGCGGACGCAAAATGCATCGCCTGCGATCGACGTTAGTCGTCGCGGAAATGGCGCTCGCCGTGATCCTGCTCACCGGCGCGGGGCTGCTGATTCGCAGCTTCATCGCGCTCACGCAAGTCGACCCCGGCTTCCAACCCGGCGGCGCGATCACGCTGCGCGTGACGCTCCAGGGCGCGGAGTATGCGAACGGCGATCAGATCAGGAATCGCGTCGATCAACTCATCACGCGAGTGCGTGAATTGCCGCAGGTGACGGCGGTCGGCGTGGGATCGATCCTGCCGCTTGGCGGCCTCGGCGCGCTCAACGATTTCGCGGTCGAAGGTGCGCCGCCGCCACCGCCGGAGGTGAACCAGGAGATCGCCGTGGCCGGCGCCAGCCCCGACTACTTCAAGGCGATCGGCGCGCCGCTCCTTCGCGGCCGGATGTTCAGCGATCTCGATCAACCGAAGTCGCCGCCGGTCGTGCTCCTCAACGAAGCCGCGGCGAAGAAGTGGTTCCCGAACCAGGATCCGATCGGACGGAAGGTGCTCTCGAGCTCACCCATCCCGAAGGAAGTCGTCGGCATTGTCGGCGACGTCTTGCAGCGGACGCCGGGCGAGCCCGCGGTCGCACAGATGTTCGCGCCGTACGCGCAGCGCACCGGACGCACGATCCGGCTGATCGTGCGCACCAACGGCGATCCGATGGCGATGGCGTCGGCGGTACGGGAGCAGGTGCGCGCGCTCGATCCCAACCTGCCGCTCGCGGAGGCGACACCCCTCGCCGACGTGGTCTCGCGATCGGTCGCGAGGCCCAGGTTCTATACGTCGCTGCTGACGCTGTTTGCCGCGGTGGCGTTGATCCTGTCGGCGACCGGCATCTTCGGCGTGATGAGCTATTCGGTCGCGCAGCAGTCGAAGGAGATCGGCATTCGCATGGCGCTCGGCGCGCGCGCTGCCGACGTGCTGCGATCGGTGCTCGGCCGCGCCGTCGGCCTGGCCGACCAGATCAACAGATCATGAGATCAACAAATCAACAGATGCCCGAGTGGCTCGATCCAATGGCGGCGACGCTCACCGAAGAACGCTTTGCCGGCAAGGACTGGCTGTTCGAGCGCAAGTTCGACGGCATCCGCCTGCTCGCCTACAAGCGCGGCCGGAAGGTGCAGCTGTTTTCGCGCAACCGGCTGCTGCAGGACATCCCCGCGATCGAAAAGGCGATCGCGGCGATGCCGGTCAAGGAGCTGATCCTCGACGGCGAGGTCGCCTGGGATCGTCACAGCACCTACCACGTGTTCGACATCCTCTGGCTCGATGGCAAGAGCACGACCGCGCTGCCGCTCGAAGAGCGCCGCGCGCTGCTGAAAAAACTGAAGTTCAGCGGGCCGTTGCGGCGCGTCGAGCTGCTGGACGAAGACGAGCCGTGGGAGCGCGCGCGGAAAGAAGGCTGGGAAGGCGTGATCGCGAAGCGTCGCGGCTCGCCGTACGAGCATCGCCGCTCGAAGCACTGGCTGAAGATGAAAATCGAGGCGTCGCAGGAGCTCGTCGTCGGCGGGTTCACCGATCCGCAAGGCGCGCGCGTCGGGCTCGGCGCGCTGCTCGTCGGCTACTACGACGGCGACGACCTGGTGTTCGCCGGCAAGATCGGCACCGGCTTCGATTCGAAGATGCTGATCGATCTGCGCGCCCGGCTCAACAAGATCGAGATCGCCAAACCGCCGTTCACCGTCGCCAAGGGTTTACCGAAGCTGCGCGCGCACTGGGTCAAGCCGTCGATCGTCGTGCAGGTCTCGTTCATCGAATGGACCGTCAACAACAAGCTGCGTCATCCGCGGCTGATCGGCGTGCGCTTCGACAAGACGGCGCGTGAAGTCGTGAGGGAATCGTGATCACACATCCCGAGAAAGTCATGTTTCCCGACGACGGGATCACGAAAGGCGACCTCGCGGCGTACTACGAAGCGCTCGCGCCGGTGATCCTGCCGCACATCAAGGGCCGGCCCATCACCATGGAGCGCTACCCCGCCGGCATCGGCAAGAAAGGCTTCTGGCAGAAGGACGTCTCGAAGGGATTTCCCGGCTGGCTCGAGCGCGTCAAGGTCCCGAAGAAAGACGGCATCGTCCATCACCCGGTGATCACCGACGAGCGATCGCTGCTGTGGGTGACGAACCAGAACACAATCACGCAACACGTGTGGATTTCGCGCGTGCCCGATCTCTACTACCCGGACATCTGCGTGTTCGATCTGGATCCGTCCACCGACGATGCCGCGGCGGTGCGGCAGGCGGCGCTCGGTCTCCGCGACCTGCTCGACGAGCTTGGCCTGAAGTCGTGGATCAAGACCACCGGCGGCAAAGGCTTCCACATCGTCACGCCGCTCGACGGCAAGTCGACGATGGACGATGTGGCGCGATTCGCGAATCAGGTCGGACGCGTCTTCGTATCGCTCGCGCCCGATCACCTGACGCAGGAATTCAACAAGGTCGATCGCAAGGGACGCATCTACGTAGACACCGGCCGCAACGGCTACAGCGCGACGTTCGCGGCGGCGTATACCGTTCGCGCGAAGAAGGGCGCGCCGGTGTCGGCCCCGTGCACGTGGGAGGAAATCGAAAAAGGCAAAGTCGATCCCGCCACGTTCAACCTCCGCAACATGCCGGCGCGGATCAAGAAGGCCGGCGACCTCTGGGCCGACATGCTGCGGAAGCGGCCGTCACTGAAGAAACCGATTGCGAAGCTGAAGCGCATGCGCCTCGGCACGTCACAAGCCCATCCGTAAGGTAGGTGTTGGCCCGCAATCTGCAAGAGCTACTGGCGTGAAACTGCTGCTGCGTTGCGCTTTCGCGCTGATTGGCTTCCATCCCGCCGCCGCACTCGCGCAGGGGCCTCCGGCTGTGCCGTCGAGCGCCACCGAGCCTCGAGGAATCGTGGCCGAACCGGGTGTGATCACCCGAGCGGTACTGTTCGCCGACCGCCAGCTCGGTCAAGGCGACCTCACAAACGGCATTTACGTGGATCGCGGCAACATGATGCCCGGCGCGGGCTGGCTGTCGGCTGGTCCCGGTTACAAGCATTGGTACGGCAAGGACAGCTTGTTCGTGGACGGGTCGGCCGCGATGTCGGTGAAAGGCTACCGCATGGCGCAGGCGCGCGTCGAGGCGCCGAGGTTCCTCAAGAGCCGCCTCGGTGTGGGCGCGTCGGCGCGATGGCAGGATTTCGGACGCGTCGACTACTTCGATATTGGTCCGGCGACTTCACGCGACAACCCCTCGCGATACGGCATCGAAGCGACGTTGCTGACCGCATACGCCACGCTGCGGCCGGCGCGCTGGATGGACATCAAGGGCCAGATCGGGTGGATGAATCCGGTCACGAATTACGTCGACGGTCCGTTCCTCGCCCGGTTCGTCAGCAGACGCGAGTTCGTGCCGATGGAAGCCTCGGCGACGATCGACACGCGCGACTTTCCCGGCCACCCGACCAGCGGCATCGTGCTGCGCGGTGTCGCCGCGCGCTACGACGATCGCACGACCGGCGCGCAGAGTTTCGATCAGGTCGAAGGCGAGGCCGCCGGCTTCCTGCCGATTGGCGGCGGCCGTGTCGTCCTCGCGCTGCACGGCTGGTATGTCGGCACCAATCCGCGCAATCCGGGCGGCAGCGTGCCGTTCTATCTGCAGCCGAGTCTTGGCGGCTTCACCACAATGCGTGGCTACACCGACTACCGCTTCCACGACGATCAGATGGTGGTCGCCAACGCGGAAGTGCGGCTGGCGCTGCTGACGCATCTCGATCTCGCGACGTTCGTCGATGCCGGTAACGTGGCGCCGCGGCGGAGCGATCTCAATTTCGACAGACGGTCATACGGCGTCGGCTTCCGTCTGCACACGCGCCGCGAGACGTTCGCCACGATCGACATGGCGAGAGGCGATGAAGGGTGGCGGTTCCTGTTCCGGCTCAAAGATCCGCTGAGCCTGGGCCGCCTGGACAAGCGAACGACGCTGGTGCCGTTCGTTCCGTAAGCACTGTTACACACAGAACATGAAAACCATCAGCATCGGAATTGCGGCTCTGTCGTTGACGATCGGCGCGGGATGCGCGGGCGTCAAAGTGCCGAAGGCCTCCACGACGCCGAAGCCGCCGGCCGCGAGCCTGTGGACGGAGCCGGCCAATCTCGCGGACCGCGATCTGTATTACGGCCCATGGGGCGCGGAGCATGCGCCCGATCCGAACGGCGTCTTCACGCTGGTCGAGTTGAAGCACACCGGCGTCAACCTCGGCATGACCGTCAAGGACGACAAGGGCCGCGAGTGGAGCGTCAAGCAGTCGTACCCGGGTGGCCTCGATCCCGAAGCGCCCGTCGAAGTCGTGCTGTCGCGGCTGCTGTCGGGAGTCGGCTACCACCAGCCGCCGATCTATTACCTGCCCGCGTTCAGGCTGAAGGACGACTTCGGCACGAAGGTCGAGGCCGGCGGCCGCTTCCGCCTGAAGGGCGACTCGCTCAAGGAAATCGGCAATTGGAAGTGGGAAGACAACCCGTTCGTCGGGACCATGCCGTATCAAGGCCTGATCGTGCTGCTGACGATGTTCAACAGCACGGATTTGAAGAACGCGAACAATTCGCTCTATGAATATCGTGACGGCGATCTGGTGCAGCAGTGGTACATGCCGCGGGATCTCGGCTCGGCGCTCGGCGACACCAATCCGATTGCGCCGCGGAAAGGCCACCCGGATTCCTTCGAGAAGACGCCGTACATCCTCGGCGTCAGCAACGGCCACGTGCAGTTTGCGTATAACGGCTGGTACAAGAACCTGACGCGCGATCGCATCACGCCCGAAGAAGTGGCGTGGGCCAGCGATCTGCTCGGCGGCCTGACCGACAAGCAGTGGGCCGATGCGTTCCGCGCCGGCGGTTATGAGCCGGCGGTCGCCAACCGCTTCATCGCGAAGCTGAAGGAAAAGATCGAGCAGGGCCGCGCGCTCGTGACCCGCACGGCCGACCGCGACCAGCAATAACCCGGGAACCGGGAGCCGGTACGAAGTCGTTCGTTGACATCTACGAATGATTTCGTATAGTCTCCTTTTTCATGGCACGTCCTCAGCTCCGGCCGACCGACGCCGAGCTCGCGATTCTCCGAGTGTTATGGGAACGCGGCGCCTCCACGGTCCGCCAGGTTCACGAAGCGCTCGCCGATACGCGCGAGACCGGTTACACCACCACGCTCAAGCTCATGCAGATCATGGCGGACAAGGGCCTGGTCACGCGGAACGAAACCGCGCGCACGCACGTCTATTCGGCGATCGCCGGCGAGGAGCAGACGCAGCACCAGCTCGTCCGCGATCTCGTCGATCGCGCCTTCGGCGGCTCCGCGGCGCAGCTCGTGCTGCGCGCGTTGAGCGCGGACGGCACGACCGACGCCGAGCTCAGGGAAATCCGCAAGCTGATCGATGACTACCGGGAGAAACGGTGATGATCGACTTCAACGACTTCGCGCAGCAACCAATCGTCGAAGCGCTGGCCTGGACGCTCCTCCACTTCGTATGGCAGGGCGCGGTGCTCGGCTTCGTGGCGTTCGTCCTGCTGCGCCTGGCGCGGCCCGAGCGCGCGTCGACGCGATATGCCATCGGCGTCGTGACGCTCGGATTGATGCTGATGACATGCGTCAGCACGTTCGCGGTCCTGATGCGGACCGCGCCGGCGGCAACCGAGAGCGGGTTCACGATCTTCCCCATCTCGGCGCCTGGCCCACACCAGCTGGCGTCGGTCGATGAAACCATCAACGAAGTGACGCGCGCCGGAGCGTCGCAGTCGATCGAGCGCACGTCGCCGTCGATCCTGTCCACGTGGCGGCCGGCTCCGCTCGGCGAGACCGCGTCGTTCGTGCTGGTCCTGGCCTGGGGCATCGGCGTGCTGGCGCTGTCGCTGCGCCTGCTCGGCGGCTGGATCGTCACGCGCAGCCTGACGCGCCACGCGATTTCCACGGTGTCGCCGGCGATCATGTTGGCCGCGGCGGCAATCGCCGAGCGATTGCGTCTGCGTCGCGCCGTCGCCATCGTCGAGTCGGGAGCGGTCGCGGTGCCGACGCTCGTCGGCTGGGTGAAGCCGGTGGTACTGCTGCCGGCCGCAGCGTTGTCGGGACTCTCGCCCGAACAGCTCCAGGCAATCCTTGCGCACGAGCTCGCACATGTCCGGCGGCACGACTACCTCGTCAACCTGATGCAGTCGATGATCGAGACGCTGCTCTTCTATCACCCGGCCACGTGGTGGGTGTCGGCACAGGTCCGCGCCGAGCGCGAACACTGTTGCGATGATCTCGCGGTCGAAGTGTGCGGCGATCGGCTCGTGTATGTGACGGCGCTGGCCGAGCTGACGACGATTACGAGTCATCGCGCCTTTGCGCTGGCGGCGACCGATGGCTCGCTGGTCCGCCGCGTGCAGCGCATCCTCGGCCGCCCGCGCTCGATGAACGAGCCCGCGCCGGCGTGGGCGCTGCTCGTGCTGTTCGTGTTGCTGGTCGGCGGCGCCGGAACGTTCCGTTCGGCGTCGGCCGAAGCGGCGGTGACCGAAGAGGCGGTCACGCCGAAATCAATCGTGACGATCAATACCGCGCCGGCCATCGGAGCATCGACGGTCCCGGCAGCACCGGTTGCGTCGACGAAGCCGCTCGAAGCAAAGTCGTTCTTCAGCGCGCAGTGGTTCCAGGCCTGGTTTGATCAAGCGCCGCCGCCACCGCCTGCGCCGCCCGAAGCGCCCGCTGCGCCGGAGCTGGCTTCCTTTGCGCCTCCGCCTCCCGCGCCTCCGGCGCCGCCCATGCCGTCCACGCCGCCCGCGCCCCCGGCGCCGCCGGCGCAGGAAATTGGCACGCGCGGCGGCAGCGGCAACATGTCGTGGAGCGACGGCGACGAGCGGATCAGCGTCAAGTGGAACGGCGCGTTCCGGCTTTCGGATGACGAGAAAGACATCTCGTGGATGGAGGACGGCGCGACGCTGACGATCGCCGACGGCGTCATCTTCAGGTCGCAGGTCGTGCTGCGCGGCGTCGACGGCCGCATCGAGCGCACCTTTTCGAAGAACGGCACGCGCCGCGACTACGAGCCTGAAGGCCGTCTATTCCTCGCCGCGGCGATCGACAAGCTGATCACGCGCAGCGGGATGTTCGCGAAGGAGCGCGTCGCGAAGTACTTGAAACAGGGCGGCCCGGACGCGGTGATGGCCCAGATTGCCAGGCTCGGCGATTCGTCATACACGCATCGCATCTATTACACCGAGCTGGCGCGCCAGGCGGAGCTCTCGGACTCGCTGCTGTCGCGGATCCTGCAGCGCGTCACGACCGAGATCACGTCGAACTACGACAAGGCAACGCTGTTCACGACGATCCTCAAGCAGCCGTCGATCAACGACGCGCATCGCGCGCAGATCGCGCGCGCGGCGAAGACGATCAGCAGCAACTACGACAAGCGCCGCACCCTGACCGCGGTCATGGAAGTGACGCCGTTGACGTCGAGCGTCGCCGCCGCGGTGCTCGACGCCGCCGGCACCATCGACTCCAACTACGATCGCGCGCAGGTCCTGACCGAAGTGGTCGAGCGCGGTGGTGTCACCGCCGCCAATGCCGGCACCTTCACCGCGCTCGTGCAGTCGATGAGCTCGTCGTACGACAAGCGCCGCGTGTTCACCGCGCTGGCGGCCAGCGTCAACGTGGCCAAGGAAGCGCTCGGCGAAGCGATCAAGGCGACCTCGAGCATCAGCAGCTCGTACGATCAATCGGAAACGCTGATCAAGTTGATCGGCAAGGGCGGCCTGACCGACAACTCGGCCGACGCGTTCTTCCAGTCGGCGTCGCAGATCTCGTCACCGCACGATCTCTCCCGCACGCTTCGCACCGTCGTCGATCAGCCGTCGGTGAGCCCGCGGCTTCTCGAAGGCGTCCTGCGGACCGCGATGAAGATCAGCAGCAGCCACGATCGCGCCAACCTGCTCGAGGCCGTTGCGTCACGCCACAAAGTGACGGGAGCCTCGCGCCAGTTGTATGTCGACGCGACGACGGGAATGGGATCGTTCGACGGCAATCGCGCGCTGGCGGCGCTGGTGCGCGCGGAGCGCTAACGCGCGCGCAGCTTGAATCGCTGCAGCTTGCCGGTGGCGGTCTTCGGCAGCTCGGGAACGAACTCGACGCCGCGGGGCCGCTTGTATTCGGCGAGCCGTTCCCGCACGAACGTCTGCAGCGCGGTCGCCAGCTCCGGTGAGCCGGTGACCTGCTGCTTCAACACCACGTAGGCAAACGGCTTGGCGAGGCCGTCGCCGTCCTCGCGCCCAATCACGGCGCACTCCTGCACCGCTTCGTGATCGATCAGCACGCTCTCAATCTCGATCGGGCTCACCCAGATGCCGCCGGCCTTCAACATGTCGTCGCTGCGGCCGCCGTACCAGTAATAGCCGTCGGCGTCGCAGTAATACTTGTCGCCGGTACGAATCCACTCACCCTGGATCGTCTGCTTCGTCTTGTCGTGCTGGTTCCAGTAGTACGCGCACGTTGAATCGCCCTTGATCAGCAGGTTGCCCAACTCCCCGGCCGGCACGGGCTGATCGTGCTCATCGACGATGCGTGCTTCGTAGCCGGGCACGGGCTGGCCGCTCGATCCCGGCCGCACGCGCCCCGGATAGTTGGCGATGAACATGTGCAGGCACTCGGTCGAGCCGATCGCATCGAGAATCTCCACGCCGAAGCGCTGCCTGAAACGGCGGAACAATGATTCGGGCAGCGCCTCGCCGGCGGAGACGGCATGACGAACGCTCGACAGGTCGAAATTCCCTTCGTGAGCGAGCAGCATGCCGAAATTCGTCGGCACGCTGAAGAACAGCGTCGGCTTGTGGCGCGCGATCATTTCGTAGACGCGCGGTGCCGTCGGCGCATCCGGGAGCAGGATCGAGGTCGCGCCGACCGCGAACGGCATGTACAACGCGTTGCCGAGGCCATATGCGAAGAACAACTTGGCGGCGCTGAAGCAGCGATCCGGCTCGCGCATGCCGAGCACGCCCTTCGCGTACGACTCGGCGCACACGAACATGTCGTGCTGCAGGTGCACGCACCCCTTGGGGCTGCCGGTGCTGCCCGATGAATACAGCCAGAACGCCATCGCGTCGCGATGCGTCGGCTCCGGCTCCAGCGTGGCGGACGAGTCAGCGAGCATGGCGTCGAAGCCGATCGAGCCAGGGCGGGAGTTTCCGACGACGATCACGTGCTCGAGGCGAGGGACTTTCGCCCGATCGATCGCGTCGAACTCGCGCAGCAGCGCTTCGCTGATCACGAGGACGCGTGCGCCGCTGTCGCCGAGCGCGTGCGTATAATCTTTGGCGCGCCATAACGTATTGAGCGGCACCGGCACGGCGCCGATCTTGATGGCGCCGAAGAAGCTGTAGGCAAACGCCGGAGTGTCCTGCAGGATCAGCGCGATGCGCTGCTCGGGCTGAATGCCGAGGCGCCTGAGCGCGTGGCCGAAGCGATTGACGCGCTCGGCGACCTGCCGGTAGGTGACGCGCTCGTCGCCGCACTCGATGGCGATGTTGCCGCCGCGCCCCTCGTCGACGTTGCGGTCGACGAAGTGCGTGGCGGCGTTGAAGGTCTCCGGCAAGCTCACGCCGGAATTCTACAGTGCTACCAGGGCGGCAGCGTCTGGTACAGGTATTCGACCAGATACGCGTCCTTGGCGGCGAGCAGTTCGGACGCGTTGCCCTGGAAAATGATCGCGCCCTCGTGGAGCACCATGAACGCCACGCCGTTGACCTTCGCGGCGTCTTCCTTGATCACTTCGACCGTGCCGTCCGTCTGGATCGCGCGATGTTCGGCGATGTAGAAGGCGTCGCGAATCTGGTGCGTGACGACGAAGGTGGTGACGTCCTCGAGATCGCGCAGCTTCACGATCTCGTGGTCGATGGTCGTGGCGATCAGCGGATCGAGGCCGGTGATCGGATCGTCGAACAGCAGCAGCTGCGGCTTCGACGCCATCGCGCGCGCAATGCCGACGCGGCGGCGCTGGCCGCCGGAGAGCGAGGCCGGCATGCGATCGGCGAAGTCGCGGAGACCGACGAAGCCAAGCACCTCGTCGACGCGCGCGTCGATCTGCTGGTCCGTCAGATCGCGCTCCTCGGTGAGGCGGAAGGCCACGTTCTGCGCCACCGTCAGCGAGTCGAACAACGCGTTTTCCTGGAACACCATGCCGATGTCGGCACGCATCTGCAGCAGCTCGAGCTCCGGCATCTGATCGACGCGCATGCCGTTGACGAGGATCGCGCCCTCGTCCGGGCGCAACAGGCCGAGAGTCAGCTTGAGGATCACCGACTTGCCGGCGCCGCTGGCGCCGAACAGCAGCCGCATCTCGCCTTTCGGCACCGCGAAGCTGAGATCGCGCAGCACGACGTGATCGTCGAAGGCCAGCGAGACGTGCTCGAAGACGATCGCGTTCAGATCCTGCGGCTGTCGTACGCCCAGTGGAGCACGGCCTGACGTTGTCGTTTGCGGCATTCGAGATCGCCCGGTTCGCAGTGCTTCCTGATCGCCGCCACGTGGCGCGCGATCGCCCGCCACCGCCGGATCTGCCGCCGATCGTCGGCGGTGCGGCGGCCCATGTAATACCGACAGTACCACTGGAACCAGCCGCGCGGATCCTGCGGCCGGATCCAGCCGCTCATTTTCCATGTCGCCAGGGACTGCGACGCATTGACGCCAAAGCAATTGAGCTTCGCCTGGCGCCGGCCGGTGGCCAGCCTCGCCTTCGTAAACCAATCCGCCGGAAATTCCTCACCGCAATCGGTCAGATACCTGCCGCCGAACACGCCGAGTCGAAGCATTTGTTTCGGCGTCAACTGCGGAGTGAATTCCGGCGCGAAGTTCTTTCCGGCCGGCTCGGTGAGGTAATAGGTGTAGCCCCGCTGCATGCGGTCGTTGACGACCACTTTTCTTCGCTCGCCCGGCACGTCGAGAATCGATCTTACTTCGGGCGATAGCGGCGCACGAGCGTCGCGACCGATGCCACCAGCTCGCCGGGATCGACCGGCTTGGACAGGTGCATCTCGAATCCGGCCGCAACGCCTTGGTGCGATCTTCCGACCGCGCAAACGCCGTCAACGCAGCCGCAGGGATGTCGCACATCTCGCGGACGCCCGACGCGCGAATCCGGCGAATCAGCTCGAAGCCGTCGACCTCGGGCATGCCGATGTCGGCGACCATCACGTCCGGGCACCAGGTCTTGATCGAATCGAGCGCGGCGGCGGCGGACGACGCCGTCGTCACCTGCGCGCCCGAAGCCTCCAGCACATCTTTCAACAACCCCAGCGCGTCGGCGTCATCGTCGACGGCGAGCACCTTGACGCCGCCCAGATCGGCGAGCTTGCGCAGCGGATGCGTCCGCTCGGCGAGCGGATGCTCGCGGGGCTGCGCCGCCGACGGCTGGACGATCATCATCGGCAGCCGCACCGTAAACGAGGCACCCTGGTCCTCGCCGGCGCTCTCGGCGGTGACGCTGCCGCCGTGCATCTCGACGAGGTGCTTGACGATCGACAGGCCGAGGCCAAGCCCGCCGGTCTTTCGAGTCGAACCCGAGTCCGCCTGGCGGAACCGATCGAACACGTACGGAAGGAAGTCCTTGTTGATGCCGGCGCCCGTATCGCTGACGACAATCTCGATGTGCGAATTGATGCGCTCGAGGCGAACCTGGACGCGGCCGCCTTTCGGCGTGAACTTCACCGCGTTGTTCAACAGATTCCACAGCACCTGCTGAAGCCGATCGGGATCGCCGGACACGGGGCCGACGCGCGGATCGATCAGGCTGAGCAGTTTCACGCCCTTGGCATCGGCCGCGGGTTGCACGGTGGCGACCGCGTTGTCGACGACGCTCGCCAGCTCCACGGACTGGACGTCGAGTCGAATCTTGCCGGACACAATGCGCGAAATGTCCAGCACGTCGTCGACGATCTGCGTCAGCCAGCGGGCGTTGCGCTCGAGCGTCTCGATGGCGCGCTGCACCTGGTCGGGCGGCAGCATGTTGCCGCGCATCAGCCTCGAGTAGCCGACGATCGCGTTGAGCGGCGTGCGCAGCTCGTGCGACAGCACGGCGAGAAATTCGTCCTTGACGCGATTGGCGTGCTGCGCTTCCTCGAACAGGCGCTTGTTTTCCTGGGCGACCGCGTCGGCCCTGCGCTCCAGTTCGACGCGGTCGCTGATATCGCGCGCGATCTTCGAGGCGCCGACGATCGTACCGGCGTCATCGCGAATCGGCGAGACCGTCAGCGACACCGCGATCCGGCTGCCATCCTTGCGCTGACGCACGGTCTCGTAGTGATCGACCTTGTCGCCGGCGCGGATCTTCGCGAGCACGACATCCTCTTCGCCCTGCATCGGGATTATCGCTAAATGAAGCTCGACCGATTGGCGGATTACCCAAGCGCGGCCATGAAAGCATCGCGGACGGGGAAAGCTGCCCGCGCCCTATCAGGTCGAGTCGGTCGACATCTGGGGCCAGTCGGGCGATGAGTGGCGATCCCGGCGCAAAGGCTGACGCGCGCCGTAGGTGAGCGTGCGCCACAGCCACTCGAGCGGCCCGAAGCGGAATCGCTCGAGCCAGAGCGGCGCCGCGATCAGGAAGACGATCCACACCGCCAGCGTCACCGCGATCTGTCCCGGCCTCGACACGTACATGAAATAGCCGAGGCCGTGGCCGTAGAAGACGAACGTGCAGATCAGCGAGGTCATGATGTAGCACGTGAACGCGGTGCGGCCCACCGCGATCAGCCGCGACGTCAGCGCCGTCAACGCGCCGCTCTTCCAGATCGAAATCCACAGGCCGACCCATCCGGCCGCAACGAGCAGGCTCGCCCAGTAATTGAACTGTCCCGCGAGGAAGAAGGAATAAAACGTCTCCCACGCGTGCGCGTCCATTTGCCACACGCCGAACGCGATGATCGGCACGCCGAGACCAAAGCCGGCGATCGCCAGGCGCCGGTAAAAGCCGATCGACTTTTCACCGGTGGCGATCGCCCACTTCACGAGCGCCATGCCGATCAGCATGTTGCCGCCGGCGCGCCAGATTCCCCACAGCGGGATCTCCGTCGTCTGGAACTCGAATGCGCGCGCCGTCCGCTCCGACAAGTGCGTCAGGAAGCCGCCCTGGAAGGCGGCAGTCTCTTCGGCGATTCGCGCCGCCGTCGGGGCCCAGAAGTCCTGGCAGTCCAGCATCACCTCGGCCGGCCCTTTCGGAATGAAAATGCCGGCGGCAACCATCAGCGAGGATCCGATCGCGAGCATCAGCAGGCCAAGCCCGAGCAGGACCAGCGGCCGCAGCTTGCGCAACGGATATACAAGGGCGCCGCAGATTGAGTACAGCACCAGGATGTCGCCGTCCCAAATCAGGTAGGCGTGGATCAAGCCGAAAACGAGCAAGGCCAGCATGCGGCGATAGTGAAACGCCGCCGCCTTCAATCCGCGATTGGCCGCACGCGACGTCATCAGGAAGACGCCGGCGCCGAACAGCCACGAGAAGATCGTCATGAACTTCTGATCGAAGAACAGGTGGCTGCCGAGCCAGACCGCGAAATCGACCGCGCCCTGATCGCCGAGCGCGGCCGGGTTGAAGTACGCCGCCATCGGCATCGCGAACGCCTGGATGTTCATGACCAGGATGCCGAGCAGCGCGGCGCCGCGCAGCAGGTCCATGCTTTCGTAACGCATTGGCGGCCCAAATCTACTACTATCTGGGCGATCTTTCAGGAGGCCGCATGCGTCACCTCATTCTCGGAGCCGCCCTCGTCGCCGCCCTGTTCACCGTCGTGGCCCAGGGCCAGTCGAAAAACCCGTTCGGCACGCCGTCGGCCGAGACCCCGCAACCGGGGTCGGCGATCAAGGCCGCGCCGGGATCGCGCGCGCAAGGCTGGCTCGATCAGGGCCGCTCCGAAGTGCTCGCGCGCCACGGCATGGTCGCCACGAGCGATCCGCTTGCCGCTGAAGCGGGCCTCGAGATCCTGAGACAAGGCGGCAACGCCATTGATGCGGCCGTCGCCACCGGCGCGGTGCTCGACGTCACCTCGCAGAACGACACCGGCATCGGCGGCGATCTGTTCGCGATTGTGTATTCCGCGAAGGACAAGCAGCTCTACGCGCTCAACTCAGGTGGATGGGCGCCAACGGGATGGACACCGGACTTCTTCACCGGCACGTTGAAGCAGACGCGCGTGCCGCAAAACGGCGTCAACTCCGCGACGGTGCCCGGCGCCATCGCCGGTTACGACGCGCTGCTGTCGCGCTTCGGCACGATGAAGTTCAGGGAAACCTTCGAGCGCGCCGCGCGCATTGCTGAAGAAGGCTGGGGGCTCGCCGAGCGCCGCCACAACGATCTGCGCAGCGCCGCCAACGGCCTCAAGAACGATCCGGATTCAAAGCAGGTCTTCCTCAACGGCGAGGAAGCATGGCCGCTCTACAGCGTGATCAACAATCCAGGCCTCGCCAAGGCGCTGCGCATTCTGCAGGCAAAGGGCAAGGACGGTTTCTACAAAGGCGAGATCGCCGACGCGATCGTCGCGAAGGTCAAGTCCGGCAGCGGCGTCATGACGCTGAACGATCTGGCCGAGTTCACGCCGGAGTGGGTCGAGCCGGTGTCCACGAACTATCACGGCTTCGACGTGTTCGAGCTGCCGCCGCCGGGCCAGGGCTTCGCCGCGCTCGAAATGCTCAACATCCTCGAAGTGTGCGTGCCGAAACTCGGGTTCAACCTGTCGAGCCTTGGTCCATCGGATCCGATGTATTGGCACCTGATGGTCGAAGCGAAAAAGCTCGCCTACTCCGATCTGCTCGCGAAGAACGGCGATCCGAAATTCTCGAAGGTGCCGGTCGCGCAGCTGATCTCCAAGGAACACGCCGCCTCGCTGTGCGGTCGCATCGATCCAAACGTCGCCGGCAAGCCCGGCATCGCCGGCGGCACCGAAGGCGGCACGATCTACCTGACCACGGCGGATCGGTGGGGCAACATGGTGTCGCTGGTGCACAGCGTGTTCAGCGTCTACGGCAGCCGCGCCACCGTGCCCGGCTACGGATTCGTCCTGCACAATCGCGGCTCTGCCTTCTCGCTCGATCCGAAGAGCCCGAACATCGTCGCGCCGCGCAAGCGCCCCTTCCACAGCATCATCGCCGGCTTCGTGATGAAAGACGGCCAGCCTCTGATGACGTTCGGCAACATGGGCGGCAGCGTGCAGCCGGAAACGCACGCGCAGCACATGGTCAACATGATCGATCACGGCATGAACGTGCAGATGACGACGGATGCGGCGCGGTTCACGCACAACCAGAACAACAACTCGTTGTCGCTCGAAGCGGCGCTCTTCAACCTGGTCGGCGCGGCGCTGAAGGCGAAGGGGCACGAGGTGCGGAGCGTCAACGGCGGCGCGGTCGGCGGCTACCAGGGCATTCTGTTCACGCGCGATCCGCGATTGCCGTTGCCGGTCTTCGACGCGTCGTGGGCGCGCGAGGATCGACCGGTCAACGGCGTGTATCGCGGCGGCTCGGATCATCGCAAGGATGGGCAAGCCGTCGGCTGGTAGGTTATTTTCCCGTCCGTGGCCACACTGTGCCCTGGTGCATTGTGGTCACGGCCGCGAGGCCTTTGTAGACGAACTTCTGGAGGCGCTTTCCTTCCCACGTCTCCGTCGTGTAGACGTTGCCTTTCGAATCGGTGGCGATGCTGTGCACGCCGTAGAACTGGCTCGGCTGCCGTCCGCCGTCGCCGAAGGTCGTCAGGATTTCGAGCGTATCGCGCAGCACGATGTAGACGCGGTTGTTGATGCCGTCGGCCACATAGAGATAACGCTGCTGCGGATCGCGTGAGAAGGCGACGTCCCAGACCGAGCCCGACAGCCTGGTGTTCTTCGAGAAGAAGGCTTCCTTCACGAACGTGCCATCGGGTTTGAAGACCTGCAGGCGATCGTTCAGGCGATCGCAGACGTAGACCAGTCCGTCCTTCGACATGTCGGCGCAGTGCACCGGATTGCGGAACTGCTGCGCGAGCGGCGCCGCCGGATCGTACGGACTGTTGTCGACGGCATCATCCGGCGTCTTGCCGTAGGCGCCCCAGTAGCGTTTCATCTTGCCGGTCGCCGCGTCGATCACCGCGACGCGCTTGTTGAAATAACCGTCCGCAATGTAGGCCTCGTTCGCTTTCGGATCGACGAAGATCTTCGCGACGCGGCCGAAGTTGTCCTGATCGTGCGAGTTGCGCGCGAACGTCGGGTTGCCCTGCTTGTCCTTGCCGCTGACCCGCGCGTCGGGCTTGCCGTACTGCGCAATGAACTTGCCGTCGCGCGTGAACTTCACGATATGCGAGTCGCCGGGACCGTTGCCGCCGATCCAGACGTTGCCGACGTGATCGATGAAGATGCCGTGGTTCGAGTCGGGCCAGTCGTAGCCCTGCCCCGGACCTCCCCACGAATTGACGAGACGCCCGTCGGCGTCGAACTCGAGGACCGGCGGCGCGGCGGCGCAGCAGTCGCCTGATTTCAGCTCGAGGCCCTTTTCGTTGTTGTTGAGCGTTTCCGAGCCGCGATGCACGATCCAGATGTGATCGCGCTCATCGGCCCACACGCCGATGGCGTTGCCGAGGATCCAGTGGTTGGGCATGGGCCGCGGCCAGGTGAAGTCGACCTCGAAGCGCGGCGCCTGCGCGGCGCCTTTGCCTTGCGCGGCAACGCTCTGCTCGATCGCGGATTGCGTGAAGCCGAGCGCGGCCAGCACGCCAAGGAACAGGACGCCGATGAGCCGTTGGTTCGGTTTCATCCGCGCATGATAAACCACCCCGGCCGGTCGTGCCGCGAGGCATGTCGCTTGCATGGCCAATGCGTGGTGGTCGTTGGCAAATTCAAGCGCTGAGGTTCGGGCCACGCTCAAGAAGGTGTTCGGCCTCGATGAGTTCCGGCCGGGGCAGGAAGAGGTCGTCCAGTCCACGCTCGACGGGCGCAACACGCTGGCGATCATGCCGACCGGCGCCGGCAAGTCGCTGTGCTATCAACTGCCGGCGGTGTTGCTGCCCGGCACGACGGTGATCATCTCGCCGCTGATCGCGTTGATGAAGGATCAGTGCGACAAACTCGTTGAGCTCGGCCTGGCGGCATCGCAGGTCAACAGCGCCCAGACCGCGCAGGAAACCAGGGACGCCGTCGACGGCATCGCCGCAGCGAGACACGAGTTCGCGATCACCACGCCCGAGCGATTCACACAACCGGAATTTCTCGAAACACTTCGCGGCGTCGAGATCGATCTCGTCGTCGTGGACGAGGCGCATTGCATTTCGCAGTGGGGCCACGACTTCCGCCCGTCGTATCTGGAACTCGGCCGCGCCATCAAGTCGCTCGGCGCGCCGCCGGTGCTGGCGCTCACCGCGACCGCGCCTCCGCAGGTCATCGACGACATTCGCACTCAGCTCGATCTGCCGGACCTGAACGTCATCAACACCGGTACGTATCGTCCCAACCTGAAATACGAAGTCATCAGCGTCGAAAGCGCGGACGACAAGCAGCCGCAACTGCTGCGGCTGCTCAACGACATCGACGGGATCGGCATTGTCTACACCGCAACGGTGAAGCACGCGGAAGAGATCGCCGAGCTGCTGCAGGCGCATGGCATCGCCGCGGAGCGCTATCACGGCAAGGTCCGTGCGAAGGAGCGCCACGACATCCAGGAGCGCTTCATGCGCGGCGAGCTGACAGCGATTGTCGCCACCAACGCGTTCGGCATGGGCATCGACAAGCCCGATATCCGCTTCGTCATTCATTACGACCTGCCCGGCAGCATCGACGCGTATTACCAGGAGTCGGGACGAGCCGGGCGCGACGGCGAAGACGCGCGCTGCGTACTGCTGTTCCTCAAGGCGGACCAGCGCACGCACCTGTTCTTCATGGGAAAGAAGTATCCGCGCTTCGACGACATCGCCGCGGTGCACCGTGCCATGGAGGCGTCAGACG
Organism: Cyanobacteriota bacterium; assembly: GCA_019752015.1. Classification (GTDB taxonomy): domain Bacteria; phylum Acidobacteriota; class Vicinamibacteria; order Vicinamibacterales; family UBA2999; genus 12-FULL-67-14b. The sequence goes on from JAIEMQ010000037.1 coordinate 128,039, forward strand.
ACGTTCCCGGCGAGGTGGCCGGCCTCAGCAAGAAGAAGCTGGCGGTGGTGCTGTCAATGTTGTCCGAGCTGGGTGACGCGCATGAGCTCACCGAACTGGCGGCGCGTTACGAGGCACGCCAGAAGAACGACCGCGAGAAGCTGGATTCGATGATCGCCTATGCGCAGAGCGCGCTCTGCCGCTGGCACCTGATCCTCCGGCAATTCGACGAATCCATCAGCGGCGACGCGTGCGGCGACTGCGATAACTGCCGCAGGAACCAGTCCAGACAGCGGCTACCCGCCGCGAGCTAACACCATGGCCATCGACGAAAAGGAAATCCTGACCGGCGACGACGCGCGGGCGAAGGTCCGCGAACTACTGGCGGGCCTGCCGATCGCGTTCATGGTGACGGTGTTGGCTGGCGAGCTCACGGCACGGCCGATTGGGGTCGTCGGCGGTGATCACGACGACTTCGACGGATCGCTGTGGTTCATCACCGACAAGCGCAGCCGCAAGGTGCAGGCGATCGAGTCGGGCGCCATGACGACGTTGATGTTCCAGAACGACAAGGAAGGCAACTATCTGCACCTGAAGGGCCGGGCTGCCGTCGTCGAGGATCGCGCGAAGCTGGAGGAGCTTTACACCACGCTGCAGCGGACGTGGTTTCCGAAAGGCCTCGACGATCCCGACATCACGCTGCTGCGCTTCGACGCGGTCGAGGCGAACTACTGGGATTCGCATGACAGCCTGGTGCGGCTGGCGACCGCCTTCGCGAAGTCGATCGTCACCGGGAATCCGGGAAAGAGTGGGAACGCGGGAGTCGCCAGGCTGGAATAGCGCAGGCCAGGATCGACACCGCAAAGACGGCGGCCGCCACCTGCGCGAATGTTGCGGGATCGGTCGCCGATACGCCGAACAGCGATGTTGCGATCAGCCGCGACAATCAGCGTCATCGTGCGAACACCGCGCTTGCGCGCGTTCTCGACCGGAAACTGCGCCTGCAGCTGCCGCGCGATCGCATTGAGCTCGCTCGTGGCTTGCGAAAAGGTGACGCCGTCAGCCAACCGGCCGACGCCGATGATGAAGTTGAGCGAGTTGCGAGCGCCGCGCCGTGAATCCTGATCGGGGGCAAACGGCCTGTCATGGACCGGGTTGTACCCGGCCGATTGTGAGTAAGACCCCCGTTCAAACCGTGCATGCGGATTTCCCGCACACGGCTTACCAGGCGGTCGTTC
>JAIEMQ010000038.1 GCA_019752015.1 Cyanobacteriota bacterium
TTCCCGTCTTGCTTGATCCCATTCTGGACATCGTATCCGCCTTCCGGAAAGTGTCCACGGAATCGGATCAATGCCACGGACGTGATTGTGTTTCGTCAGCCGCGCATCGCATCTACCGCGAAGCCGCAGTGCGATTGAACCATCAATCTGCAATCTGCAATCTGCAATCTGAGATCTGAGATTTCTACCTATCCCAGTCGAAGTCGAGGCGGTTCTGGCGCAGGAGATCGCGGATCGTGCCGGGCAACACGCTGGCGCGGCGCGCGTCCGAGACCGTTCGCTGCATCTCGGTGCGAAATTGCTTCACGTGCGACTCCATGTCGGCGTAGTACGCCGCGCAGCCGGAGGCGGCGTTGGCGGGCATCTGCCGCAGCATGGCAAACCACTCGCGCTCGTAATTCCCCGGAATCGGCGACTGATAACACTGATCGCGATAGCGGCGCCAGGCGCTGTCGAGATCGCCGGCCGCCTGGGCGAGCTGCGCGATGCGGCCGCGCAACTCCTCTTCACCCTGCCGCTGCTGCTGATCGGTTTCGGAGCCGCGCGATTGCGACTGGATGTCGGTCAAGCCCCGTTGCGTGCCGAGATTGGTCTGGCGGCCTTCGAGCAGATCGCGCGCGTGATCGATCGCGACGCCGAAGTTCAGGCCTTCCGCGTTCTTGTAGCCCATGGTCGTGACGCCGACGACCGAGCCGTTGCGATCGAGCATCGGGCCGCCGCTGTTTCCGGGATTGGCGGCGGCATCGGTCTGCACCAGTGTGGCGCCGCCCGACGTACGTAATCCGCTGACGATGCCGCGAGAGACGCTGTTGGTCAGGGTGCCGAGCGCGGAGCCGATCACGATGATTTCCTGACCCGGCCTCAACGCCTGCGCGCTGCCCATGGGAATCACCGCCTGCGACGGCGACGGCGTCGCCACTTTCAGGATCGCCAGATCGAAGGCGGGCGCGCGGGTCTCGACGCGCGCGTTGACGGTCGTGCCGTCCATGCGTCGCAGCGTCACGTAACCGTCGTTCTCGACGACGTGCACGTTGGTGATTAAGGTGTCGTGACGAACGAAGAAGCCGCTGCCGCGGCCGCCGGTGGTTTCGATCAGCACGATCGCGGGCATGACGCGATCGATCATCTCTTCGATCGATCCGGCCGCGGCAAGAGGCGTCGAGGTGACTGGCCCCGGCGATGGCGCCGGTGCGGCGCCCTCTCGTGGCGGCGCGCCGTCCTGAAGTCTGGCGGCGGCGTTCCAGGCTGCGGCGGCGCCTGATGCAGCAGTCCCCGGAGCAGCGGCCGGTGCCGCGGCTGTGGTGGGCGCGGGCGGCGGCTCGGCCGCCTGTTCCTGTTCAGCGACTGCCGGACGTTGCCGTGTGGCCGGCGCTGGACGAAGGAACATCCAGTAGCTGGCTCCGCCAATCGCAATCAGGAAAACGACCAATCCGATCAGGACCGATGCCGGCGAAGGACCGGTGCGCTGCTCCTCCTCTTCCGCAGGCGCTTCCGGCGCCCACGTTTGCAGAGGGAGTTCCTTGCCGCAACGGCATTGCAGCACGCCGCGCGGCACACGCCGTCCGCACGCAGGGCAGACCATGAGTCATAATAAAGGACTGAACCGCCGGTGAAGCAGCCTCACATTCGTAACTTTTCCATCATTGCGCACATCGACCACGGGAAATCGACGCTGGCCGATCGCTTTCTCGAATTTACCGGCGCGCTCCAGGCGCGCGAGATGACGGCGCAGGTTCTTGATGCCATGGATCTCGAGCGCGAGCGGGGCATCACCATCAAGGCGCACCCGGTGCGGCTCGCCTACAAGTCGGCGGACGGCGCGGACTACATCCTCAACCTGATCGACACACCGGGCCACGTCGATTTCAGTTACGAGGTCACGCGATCCCTCGCGGCCTGCGAAGGCGCGCTGTTGCTCGTTGACGCGTCGCAGGGCGTCGAGGCGCAGACGCTCGCCAACGCCTATCTCGCCGTCGACAACAATCTCGAGATCATTCCGGTCATCAACAAGATCGACCTGCCGTCGGCGCAACCCGATGAAGCGCGCCGGCAGCTGGAAGAGATCATCGGACTCGATGGCAGCGGCGCCATCCTGGCGAGCGGCAAGTCCGGCGCCGGCGTGAAGGAGATCCTCGAAGCGGTCGTGAAGCGGCTGCCGCCACCCGACGGCGATCCGGACGCTCCCCTGAAGGCCCTGATCTTCGATTCCTGGTACGACTCCTACCGCGGCGTCGTCATCGTGGTGCGCGTGCTCGAAGGCACGATCCGCAACGCGATGAAGGTCACGCTGATGAATACGAAGCAGGACCACGAGGTCGAATCGCTCGGCGTGTTTTCGCCGAAGGCGGTCCCGGTCGACCAGCTCGGCCCTGGCGAGGTCGGCTTCATCGCCTGCGGGATCAAGGTCGTGGCCGACGCGCAGATCGGCGATACCGTCACGGAGACCGCGCGGCCCACGCCGGCGCCGTTCCCGGGTTTCAAAGAGCTCAAGCCGATGGTGTTCGCCGGCCTGTATCCGGTCGAGAGCCACCAGTACGCGGAGCTGCGCGAGTCGCTCGAAAAGCTGCGCCTCAACGACGCGTCGTTCTTCTTCGAGCCCGAGACCTCGGTCGCGCTCGGCTTCGGCTTCCGCTGCGGCTTCCTCGGCCTGCTGCACATGGAGATCGTGCAGGAGCGGCTCGAGCGTGAATTCAACATGGACCTGGTCACGACGGCGCCGGGCGTGTTGTATCGCGTCACGAAGACCGATGGGGAAGTGATCGAGATCGATTCGCCGGCCAAGCTGCCGGAGACCGGCCACATCGACAAGATCGAGGAGCCGGTCATCACCGCGACGATCCTGACGCCGGCGGAATTCGTCGGCGCCATCCTGCAGCTCTGCCAGGACAAGCGCGGCGTGCAGAAGGCGCTCGAATTCAAGGCCGCCGACCGCGTGCTGATCTCGTATGAGCTGCCGTTCAACGAGGTCGTCCTCGACTTCTACGACCGGCTCAAGACCATCTCGCGCGGCTATGCGTCGCTCGACTACCACGTCACCGGCTACTGGGAGTCCCCGCTCGTCAAGCTCGACATCCTGGTCAACGGCGAGCCGGTCGACGCGCTGTCGATCATCGTCCACCGCGACCGGGCGTATGATCGGGGCAGGATGCTCGCGTCGAAGATGCGCGAGCTGATCCCGCGGCAGATGTTCGAGGTCGCGATCCAGGCGGCGATCGGCGCGCGCATCATCGCGCGCGAATCGGTCAAGGCGCTGCGCAAGAACGTGCTCGCCAAGTGCTACGGCGGCGACATTTCGCGCAAGCGCAAGCTGCTCGAGAAGCAGAAGGAAGGCAAGAAGCGCATGAAGCGCGTCGGCACGGTCGAGATCCCCCAGGAAGCGTTCCTGGCGGTGCTGAAAATTGGAGACGAGTGACGATGGCTGCGGCCACGTTTCAGAAGTCGACGCTGCGCGAATACACCGAGTCGATCATCGTTGCGGTGATCCTCGCGCTGTTCGTGCGGACGTTCGTGTTCCAGGCCTTCAAGATCCCGACCGGGTCGATGAAGCCCAACCTGCTGGTCGGCGATCACCTGCTCGTGAACAAGTTCATCTTCGCGCCGACCGCGTCGGCGATCGAGAAATCGCTGCTGCCGATGCGCGACATCCAGCGCGGCGACATCATCGTCTTCAAATTTCCCGAGGAGCCGGAGCGCGACTTCATCAAGCGCACCATCGGCCTGCCCGGCGACACCATTGAGCTGAAGAATCAGACCGTCTTCGTCAACGGCCAGCCGCTGACCGAGCCTTACGCGCATTACCTGTTTTCGCCGGCCGATGAAACGCAGACCGACGGCTTCGATATCCGCCGCAAATACGGGCCCGTCACCGTGCCGGCCGGCCACTATTTCATGATGGGCGACAACCGCGACGACTCGCAGGACAGCCGATTCTGGGGGTTCCTGCCCGCGTCCTACGTGAAGGGCCGGGCACTGTTCATTTACTGGTCTTTCGACGTCCCGGATGACGGTTCCCGGGGCGGATTCGCGCCCCGCTGGCGCAGGCTATTCCACCAGATTCATTGACCCACTTCGCTGAAGCTCCAGTGGGCAAGCCCGCCTCCGCTAAAGCTACGGCGAGGCAAGGCCGAAAAGAGGGAATAGCATGAAGACCATCATCAAGATTGCTATTGCCATCTTAGTCGTCGTCGCGATGTTCAATGGATCGCGGGCGGCGTTCAACAACTACGCGTTCGAGGATGCCGTCCACGAGGGGCTGCTCTTCGACCCGAACGCCACCGACACCGAAATCGTCACCATGACGATGAAGCTCGCGCAGGAGTACGACGTGCCGCTTGAACCGTCGAACATCAAGATCAACGCGCGCGGCCAGGATCTGATTGTGAATATGAGCTACACGACCGACGTGGTGCTGGTCCCCGGCATCTTCACGAAGGAATGGACCTTCACGCCGTCGACGTCGACCCGCATGCTAAGCAAAGGTGGCCGCATCAAGTAAACGGGCGGTCTCGGCCTCGGTGGCGGACTTGAACGCCTCGTCCTTCAATCCTCCCAAATTGCTGCGCACGTTGGCGGCCGCGCCGTTTGCAGCCGCCTGCAACAGTCCGATCGCCACGCCGGTGTCGCTCTCCGCCGACGGATTGCCGTAGTCGACGACCGCTCGCCCATGTGCGAGTGCGTTCGCGCAGGCGCGCAAGGTCTCGAGCGGAACTTCGGTGGCGCCTTTCAGCGCGGACTGAATCGCCCTGGTGCGCGCGCTTTTTTCTTCATCGCTTGCCTTCGGCAGGCGATAGGCGGCCATCACCGCGTCGAACGACGCGGCGTCGGCATCGGCGAGATTGGTGAGCTGCGACGTGATCGGCTCGAGCGCGGCTTTCGCTCTCGCGAGCGCCGCCTTCTCTTCGCCGGTGTTGTTCTTCGACTTCGTGAGTCCCGCGACCATCACCAGGAGCGACGTACCCATTGCGCCGGCAATCGCCGCCGCCGTGCCGCCGCCGGGAGTCGGGTTGGGACTGGACATCGCAGCGAGCAACCGCGCCACGGACATGTCCGCGAAATGTGAGTTAGGGGTCAGACCCTGATTTTTAGCATTTTGCATGATTGGTTCCAGGTCACTGTCGAAATGAAAGACAGACACCTGTCCCTTACTTAGCATTTTGCTAAATTTCAGGGTCTGACCCCAACTTAGCATGCGCGACGCGGCCGCGCTTGAGGACCTGCCTGATCACCGGTCCGCCGACACGGATGAGATCGGTCAGCGTCCCCGACACGATCACCGCGTCGAGCTGCTTGCCCGCTTCGAGGCTGCCGATCGTGTCCTGGCGATCGATCGACGCCGCGGCGTTGATGGTCGCGCCGTTCAGCGCCTCTTCAAGGGTCATGTTCATGCCGAAGCAGGCGAGCGACATCACGAACGGCATCGACGTGGTGAAACCGCCGCCGGGATTGAGATCGGTGGCGAGCGCCACCGCCGTGCCCTGATCGATCAGCATCCGCGCCGGCGCATAGCGTCCGAGCTTCAGGAAGAACGCCGCCGACGGCAGTAGAGTAGCGACGACGTTCTTGTCGGCGAGCAGGCGCGCATGCAATTCGTCGACGTAGATCAGATGATCCGCCGATCGCGCGCCGACTTCGGCCGCGACCCGCGACCCGCCGCTCAGCGCCAGCTCGTCGGCGTGAATGCGCGGCTTGAGGCCGTGGCGAGCGCCGGCTTCGAGAATGTCGCGTGATTCATCGGGCGTGAACACGCCCTGCTCGCAAAACACGTCGCACCACTCGGCGAGCTGCTCTGCCGCGATCGCCGGAATCATCACGTCGATGATTTCCTTCACGTAGTCGTGCCGCCGGCCGCGGAACTCGACGGGCACCTCGTGCGCGCCCATGAAGGTCGCGGTCAGCTCAATCGGCTGCGCGACAGCGACGGTTCTGATCGCGCGCAGCTGTTTCTGCTCGGACGCCAGTCCGAGTCCATATCCGCTTTTCGCTTCGGCGGTCGTCGTGCCGAACGTCAACATTTCGGCAAGGCGTTTCCTCGCACCGTCGATCAATTCGTGTTCGCTCGCGAACCGCGTGGCGTCGACGGTCTTGACGATGCCGCCGCCGGACGCGGCGATGTCGGCATAGCTGGCGCCGGCGAGACGGCGGCGCAGCTCGTCGCGGCGATCGCCGGCGAAGATTAGATGGGTGTGGGGATCGACGAAGCCGGGAACGACGGTGCAGCCTTCAGCGTCGATGACCTGGGCGTTCGGCGTGAGTGAGACCGCCGCCGTGGCGTCGTGCGCGGAGCCGACAAAGACGATCTGGCCTTCGAATCCCGCGACCGAGCCGTTGGGGATGGCGCCAATCTCGCGTTGCGCGGACCCGCGCCGCGGACCCGGGCCGGCGCAGGTCGCCACCAGGTCCGCGTTGTCGATCAGAACATCAGCGAGCACCCACCGATTCTATGATCCCGTGTCGGCCTTCGGAAGGATGGTGTGCGGCGCCTGCGGCGCGGCCGGCAGCTCCGCGGGGCGCGGGCGGTGGAGCAGCACGCGATCGTTCTGCGACCGCGCGTCCTGGTCCTTGATGAACTCGAGCGTCGAGTTCAGCGTCTTGACCAGCGATTCGATGTCGTTCTCGACCTCGCGCCGCTTGTGGCGGAGCGCATCGATCTCGCGCTGCACGTCTTCGAGCCGGTGCTGCGCCTTCTGCAGGATCAAATCGCGCTGGCCTTCGGCTTCGCGAATGATCAGCCCGGCTTCCGTCTGCGCGTGTTCCCTGATGTCGTCGGCGTGCTTTTGCGCGGTCAGCAGCGTGTTGCGCAGGTTGCGCTCCTGGCCGCGATGCTCGGCGAGCACCGCATCCAGCTTGGTGACGTCCTGCCGCAGCTTGTCGGTCTCGCGCAGCGCGTTTTCGTAGTCGTCGGCGACCTGGAGCAGAAACGCCTGCACTTCGCCGCGATCGTAGCCGCGCATCACGGTCTTGAACCGCTGCTGCCTGAGATCCAGAGGTGTCACTTTCATGAGTAATGCCTCTCGCCGAATATCGCGGTGCCGACCCGTACCATCGTCGCGCCTTCCGCGATCGCCACTTCAAAATCGTGGCTCATGCCCATCGACAGTTCGCGCAATCGATCGGCGGCGGCGCCGCCCGCGACGAGCTCGTCGCGCAGCTCGCGAAGCCGGCGGAACCAGGGACGCGCGTCCTCGGGGTCCTCCGCCAGCGGCGGCAGCAGCATCAGGCCGGTGAGCGTCGCGGCGGTGCAGCCTTCCGCGGCCCTCACGATCGCCGGCACATCGTCCACCGGCGCGCCGTGTTTCGTGTCCTCCAGCGCGAGATCGACCTGGATCAACACGTCGATGCTGCGTCCCGCTTCGGCCGCGGCCTGATCGACCCGCTTCAGCAGGTCGACGCTGTCGATTGCGTGAATCGCACCGACCGCGCCCGCGGCTTTCCGCGCCTTGTTCGACTGCAGGTGGCCGATGAGGTGCCACCGCAGTCTGTTATCGGTCGACCGTGCAATTTTCTGCAGGGCGTCCTGGACCTTGTTCTCGCCGAAGTCGATTTGACCGGCGTCCGCGGCCGCCCTGACGGCGTCGATGGGGTGGGTCTTGGAGACGGCGATCAGCCGGACGTCCTCCGGCTTTCGCCCGGCGCGGCCGGCGGCGTCCGCGATCCTGTCGCGAACCTCCGCCAGCCTCTGCGGGATAGCTTCGTACACTTGTAATTTTTAATTCTTAACTTTTCATTTCTTCAATTGCGCGATCATGCTTTTCGCCGTGGCGGCGTTGGTCCCGTCCGGCGAGAGCTTGACGTAGGTCTCGAATTCGGTGACCGCTTCGGCCAGCTTGCCTTCGTTCAGCAGCGCCATGCCGAGCTGATAGTGCGCTTCGGGGTGCGACGCATTCGCCTTGATCGTCTCTTCGAACTTCACTTTCGCGTCGGCGATCTTGCCCTGGTTCCAGAGGATGATGCCCTGGTTGAAGATGGCGTCGGCGCTGCCGCCCGAGCCGCCGCCGGCGGCCGCCGCGCGGGAGCTCATGGCCGCGGCTTCGTCGAATCGCTTCTGGTTGTTGTAAAGAGTCGACAGCGCGTTGAGGGCCTCGGCGTAATCGGCCTTCATCTCGATCGCCTTTTTCCACGCGTCCTCGGCGCCCTTGTCGTCCTTCTTCGCCATCAGGGCGACGCCGATGTTGAACTGGCAGTCGAAGCACGCCGGCGAGATCGCCAGCGCCGCCTGGAACTTTTCGATTGCGGCATCGTGCTGTCCGGCGCGGCTCGCGGTGACGCCTTCTTCGAACGCCTTCTTGAGCTCCGCCGCCTTGCCGGCATCGGTGGCGGCCGTCGACGGCACCAGCACGATCGTCATTTCCGTTGCCTTGCCGAGGCCCACTTTCGTGTCGTTGCTGGCGGCGCCGATCTTGGGATCCGACGCGGTGACCCGGTAGGCGCCAGACTCGGTGAGCAACTGCACGAACTCACCCTTCCTGTCGGTCTTGGTCGTCAGCTTGCGCCCGGAGCCGCCGAGCGATTCGATGGTGATCGTGACGTTGGGGATGCCTTCCTTCTTGGCATCGATCACTTTGCCGCGAATCATCGTTGACTGAGCCAGCGCCGGCGCGGCGATCGACAGCGCGAACAGGATAGCGATCACCCGTGCGGTAAAAGTCTGTGTCATTGGAATCTGACCTCGATTGTTCCGTATTTTAAGTCACCTTGCGAAAAACCGCGTGACCGCCTCAGGATTCTGGGTCACCGGGGCCGGCGGGAACGAGTCCAGAAACCGGCGGCCGTAGCCCATGGTCCGGAGCCGCGGGTCGAGCACGGCCAGCACCCCGCGGTCGGTGCGGTGACGGATCAGGCGGCCCAGGCCCTGCAGCATCGCGAGAATCGCGAGGGGGACCTGGTAGTCCTGGAAGGCATCGCCGCCGTCGGCGTTGATCGCCTCGATGCGCGCCGCCGTGATCGGATCGCCGGGCGATGCGAACGGCAGCTTGTCGATGATCACGCAGCTCAGCTGTTCGCCGACGACATCGACGCCCTGCCAGAACGATGCGGTCGCGAACAGCACGGCGTTCGGCGTCGATCGGAACTGCGCGAGCAGCGTGCTGCGCGGCGCCGTGCCCTGCACGATCACGGGATAGGGCAGATCCGGCTCCACCAGATCGCGAACCGAGCGGAGCATCGAGTAGCTCGTGAACAGCACGAAGGCGCGGCCCTCGGTCCGCAGCAGCAGGTCGCGGACTTCGCGCGCCACCGCATCGCCGTACTGCGGCGACTTCGGCGGCGGCATCTGTTTTGGCAGATAGAGAATCGCCTGCTCCGTGAAATCGAACTCCGATGGCACGCGCAGCGCGGCGGCGTCCTGCACGCCGAGGCGACCCTTCACGTAGTCGAACGAGCCTTCGACGGTGAGCGTGGCCGACGTCATGATCGTCGCGCGCATGCGGTTGAACAGCATTTCGTTGATGATGCGCGACACGTCGATCGGCGCGGCGCGCAGGAACACGCCGCGGTTCCGTGCCTCGAGAAAGTAGACGTACGACGGATCCGCGGCTTCGAGCAGGAACGTCAGTTGATCGCGCGCCTCCGCGGAGCGGCGCGACAGCGTTTCCGCATCTTCGTTCACCTGCGTGCCGGCTTCGTCGGCGCCGGATCGCTGCCGCATGGTGTCGGCGAGGCCGCTGAGCGCCGCGATCAGGCCGAGCCCGTCGTCCAGGACGTCGCCGAACCAGCCGGGCCCGATGCGCAGCCGCTCTTCGAATCCACCGCGGGCATGACGCGCCGTCTGCAGCGCGCCGAAAAACGTCAGCGAGTGATCGTCGACGCGCGAGATGGCATGGCGCAGATCGGAATCGACATCCTCGATCATCCCGAGGTTCAGCGCGCGTTCCGCATCACGCACGAGATCCGCAATGCGATAGTTGCTGACGGCAATGCCGAAATACTGCGTCGCCACGTCTTCGAGGTGATGCGCTTCGTCGATCACCGCGTGGTTGCAGTCGGGGATTACTTCGCCGTAAGTGCTCTGACGCACCGAGGCATCGGCGCACAGCAGGTGATGATTGACGATCACGAGATCGGACTCAGCCGCGCGCTGCCGCATCTTCGTGACGTAACAGTCGCGGTATTGCGGGCAGTCGTTGCCGAGACACGTCTCCGCCTGCGCGGAGACGTCGTGCCACAGCGGCGAATCCTCCTCGAGGCCGCTCAGCTCGGCGCGATCGCCGGTGCCGGTGCCGCGCCGCCACTCGTCGATCGTCGAAACGAAATCCATCGGGGCCGCCGGATGCGCGCGCAGCTGATCGAGACGATGCAGGCACAGATAATTCGCGCGGCCTTTCATGCAGGTCGCGCTGAACGGCACGCCCAGCGCGGTGCGCAGCGCGGGGAGATCCTTGAAGTAGATCTGCTCCTGGAGATTTTTCGTGCCCGTCGAGATCAGCACACGCTGCCGGCTGAGGATCGCCGGCACCAGATACGCGAGCGTCTTGCCCGTGCCGGTGCCTGCTTCGGCGAGCAGCACGCCGCCGTGCTCGATCGTGTCGGCAACGGCTTCCGCCATGGCCCGCTGTCCGGCGCGCGGCTCGAACTGATCGACCGCCCTGACGAGCGGGCCATCGTCCGCGAACGCCGCCTCGACCGCGCGCTTCAGGCCAGGCGTTCCGGGTACAGCGGGAACTTCCTGCACAGCGTTTCGACTTCTGCTTTGACCGTGGCGACGACGCGCTGGTCTTCGGGTGAGGCGAGCACGCGGCAGACGAACTCGGCAATCAAATCCATTTCCGCCTCGCCCATGCCGCGCGTGGTCACTGCCGGGGTGCCGAGACGAATGCCGCTCGCGACCATCGGCGGGTTCTGATCGAATGGAATCGCGTTCTTGTTCACCGTGATGCCGGCGGCATTCAGGGCGCCTTCGGCAGCCTTGCCGGTGATGTTCTTCGAGAACACGTCAACGAGGACGATGTGATTGTCGGTCCCGCCGCTGACGATGCGGAAGCCCTCGGTCTTGAGCGCCGCCGCCAGACGCGCCGCGTTCTTGACGATTTGTTTCTGATAGGCCGCGAACTCGGGCGCGGCCGCTTCCTTCAGGCACACCGCCTTGGCCGCGATGATGTGCATCAACGGACCGCCCTGCACTCCCGGAAACACGGCGCGATCGAGATCCTTCGCATAGCTCTCCCGGCACATCACCATGCCGCCGCGCGGGCCGCGCAGCGTCTTGTGCGTGGTCGTCGTGACGAATTCCGCGTGCGGCACCGGGCTCGGATGCACGCCGCCGGCGACCAGGCCCGCGATGTGCGCCATGTCGACCATCAGCGGCGCGCCGGCGCGCTTCGCCACGGCGCCCATGCGCGCGAAATCGATCACGCGCGGATACGCACTGGCGCCGACGATGATCATTTTCGGCTTGTGCTGATCGGCGAGCTTTTCGAACTCCTCGTAATCGATCCGCTCATCGTCCTTGCGCACGCCGTACGGAACGATCGTGTAGAGCTTGCCGGAAAAATTCAGCGGATGGCCGTGCGTCAGGTGGCCGCCGTGCGCCAGGTTCATGCCGAGCACGGTGTCGCCCGGCTTCAGGAGCGTCAGGTAGACGCTCATGTTGGCCTGCGCGCCCGAGTGCGGCTGCACGTTGACGTGATCGGCGCCGAACAGCTTCTTCGCCCGCGCGATCGCCAGCGACTCGGCGACGTCCACGAACTCGCACCCGCCGTAGTAGCGCTTGCCCGGGTAACCCTCGGCGTACTTGTTCGTCATCACCGAGCCGGCGGCTTCGAGCACCGCCGCGCTGACAAAATTCTCCGACGCGATCAGCTCGAGTCCGTGCGCCTGCCGTTCGGTTTCACTGGCAATGGCCGACGCGATTTCCGGATCCGACTGCGCGAGCGTGAGGGACATCAGGGATGCATTCATGCGGGATTCACATTTTGTCACATTCAGAATCTCTTGAACTCTTGAGCTTGTTGATCTTGTGATCTGAAGTGTGTATAACTCTTTGGTTATGAAAGACGTTGACGCGCTGAACGCGACGTTTGCAGCGCTCGCCGATCCGACGCGGCGCGCGATTCTTGCGCGGCTGGCGTCGGGCGAAGCGACCGTCAACGAGCTTGCCGAGCCGTTCGACATGAGCCAGCCGGCCATCTCGAAGCATCTCAAGGTTCTCGAGCGCGCCGGATTGATCGTCGCCGGGCAGGACGCGCAGCGCCGGCCGCGCAAGCTCGAGGCCAAGCCGCTCGCCAGTGCGATCGACTGGATCGAGGCCTATCGGCAGTACTGGGAAACCGCCTTCGCGCGCCTCGATGAAGTCCTCGAGGAGCTGAAGGTCGAAAAGAAATCGGACAAAAAGGACAGAAAGAGAAAAAAACGATGATCGACAACATCACCGTCACGATCACGGCGCCGTCCGATCGCGAGGCCGTCGTCACGCGCGAGTTCAACGCGCCGGCCGGCCTCGTCTTCGACGCGTTGACGAAGCCTGAACTCATCAAGCGCTGGTACGGTCCGCCCGGATCGATCGAGTCGTGCGAGAGCGACGCGCGCCCTGGCGGATCGTGGCGTTTCGTCAGCACCGTCCGCGGCCGGCAGATGGTCCAGTACGGCGTCTACAAGGAAGTGGATGCGCCACGCCGCTTCGTTCGCACCGAGCGCTGGGAGGACTGGGACCCGGGCGAAACGCTGGTCACCGCGGCGCTCGTCGAGCGAAACGGCAGGACGACGATGACGCAGAGCATCCTGTTTCCGTCGCAGAAAGTGCGGGACGTGGTGATGAAGGGCGGGCTGACGCCGAAGGGAACGAGCGAGTTTTACGACAGGCTGGATGCCTTGCTCGCGACATCCGACCTCTTGAACTCGTGATCTATTGAACTGTTGATCTTTCGATGGCGTGAATTTTCCCGACGCGCGTCGCGTGGCGCCCGGCTTCGAACGGCGTCTGCAGGAACGTCTTCACGATCTCCCGCGCGCGTGACTCGGGCAGCACGCGCGCGCCGAGCGTCAACACATTGAGATCGTTGTGCTCGCGCGCCAGTTTTGCCGTGTCGGTATCCACAATCGGCGCCGACCGCACCCCCGGCACCTTGTTCGCCGCGATCGCCATGCCGACGCCGGTGCCGCAGACGAGGATGCCGCGATCGAACGATCCGCCGGCCACGCCTTCGGCGACCGCCTTCGCAAAGTCGGGATAGTCGACCGATTGTCCGTTGGAGGTGCCGAAGTCCTCGTAGGGAATGCCGAGCTCGTCGAGAAGCTTCTTCAGGGAATCCTTGAGTTGATAGCCGGCGTGGTCTGCGGCAATCGCAATCTTCACGCCGCGATTGTAAAGGGGACTGACCCCTTAACACGCGTTTTTGTTTCAATTTCTTCCACGGACGCAGAAACTGAATCAGAATCAAGTGTTAAGGGGTCAGTCCCCGTTACATGGCAACGGCGATCCTCAAACCTCGAGGCGAAGATCGGGTCCGCGGCGGACATCCCTGGGTCTATCGATCCGACATCGCCGACGTCGTCGATCCCGAGCCGGGCGTCGTCGTCGACGTCCGCGGCGCGCGCAACAAGATGCTCGGCCACGCGCTGTTCAGCGATCAGTCGCAGATCACCATCCGCATGATCTCGCGCGACGAGACGCCGATCGACGAGGCGTTCTGGCGCGCGCGGCTCGACGCCGCGATCCGCTTCCGCGACACCCTGCAGATTAACGCCACCGCCTTCCGCCTCGTGCACGGCGAGGCCGATCTGCTGCCGTCGCTGATCGTCGACCGCTACGACGACTATCTCGTGATGCAGACGCTGTCGCAGGGGATGGATCGCCTGGCGCCGACGCTCGTCACGCTGCTCGCCGATATCACCGGCGCCAAAGGCATCCTCGCGCGCAACGATCCGAAAGTCCGCCGCCTCGAAGGCCTCGATCAGAAAGTCGAGGTGATGCACGGCGACGTGCCGGAGACGATCAACGTCTACGAGGCCGGCATCACCTACACCGTCGATCCGTGGCACGGGCAGAAGACCGGGTTGTTTCTCGATCAGCGCGAAAACCGCGAAGCGGCGGCGCGCTACGCGCACGGCAGGATGCTCGACTGTTTCAGCTACAACGGCGGGTTTTCGCTGGTGCTCGCCTCGCGCTGCGAATCCGTCGAGGCGCTCGACGTCTCGGCGGATGCCGTTGAACGCATCACCGCCAACGCGATCGCGAACGGCATCACCAACCTCACCGCGCGCGAAGCCAACGTCTTCGACGAGCTGCGTCACCTCGAGCGCGAAGGCGCCCGCTACGACACGATCGTCCTGGACCCGCCCGCCTTCGCGAAGAACAAGGCGGCGATCCCGAATGCCATGGCCGGCTACAAGGAGATCAACCTCCGGGCGCTCCGGCTGCTGAACCCCGGCGGTTTCCTGATTACGTGCAGCTGCTCCTACAACGTGGACGAGGCGATGTTCGGCGAAGCTGTTTTAAACGCTTCTGCGGATGCGCATATTCCCGTGACGATCGTGGAAAAACGCATGCAGGGGCGCGACCATCCGGTGCTTTTTGGCGTGCCCGAAACCTACTACTTGAAGAGCTTCATCCTCAGGAAACTGGCCTAAAATAAGAGGGCGACCACATTCGCGTAAGTGATGGTAGCTATTAGAGCTTTGTGGAGTGACAGGCCGTGAAAGGGCGGTGTACACTCCGCAACCGCAGTTTTTTCGGAAACGGTGCATCCTCGCCGAGCGGAGCGAGGCAAAGCAATACTTTCGGAGGGGAAGATGGTTAAGCCTTTCGTCGGCCGGATCGTGATCGGAGCGGTGGGCGTGATGGGCCTCCTGGCTCTGCCTGCAACGCTTTCGGCTCAAACGGCCGTTCCGACGTTCACCAAGGACGTCGCGCCGATTTTCCAGGCCAAGTGCGAGTCGTGTCATCGGCCGGATTCGATCGCGCCGATGTCGCTGCAGACCTACCAGGAAGCACGTCCGTGGGCGCGCTCGATTCGCGATCGCGTGGCATCGCGCAACATGCCGCCCTGGCACATCGACCCCAACGTCGGCATTCAGCACTACAAGAACGATCGCTCGCTGACGCAGAAGGAAATCGACACCATCGTGAAGTGGGCCGCCAACGGCGCGCCGCAGGGCGATCCCAAGGACATGCCCGCGAAGATCGCGTGGAACGACGGCAACGACTGGCACTACAAGAAGATGTTCGGCGAGCCGGACATGATCATCAAGTCGCCGAAGTACACCGAAAAGGGCGGCGCGATGGACGCGTGGTACAAGCCCGTCGTCGACGTGCCGCTGACCGAGCCCCGCTGGGTGCGCGCCATCGAAATGCGTCCGGGCACGATCAAGGGCCGCAAGATCACGCATCACGCGCTTGCGTATCTCCTCCAGGACGACCGTGAGGCGATCAAGCAGGGCCTGATCAGCGCCGACAACGACAGCGGCGCCGGCCTCTTCATGGAATGGGCCGTCAACAAGGAAGGCGAGCTGATGCGCCCGAACACCGGCAAGCTGTTGATGCCGGGCGCGAAGATCCGCTGGGACATCCACTACAGCGACGGTGGTGAAGACATCACCGACGAAGTGCAGATGGCCGTCTACTTCTACCCGAAAGGCCAGGAGCCGAAGTACCGCACGATGCTGTCGCTCTACAGCGGCGTCACCGGCGGCAACCGCAACCTGGACATCGCGCCGAACTCGATCAGCGTGGGCCAGAACTTCCACGTCATGCGCAAGGCCGGCCGCGTCGAGAACTTCCAGCCGCACATGCACCTGCGCGGCAAGGCGATGATGGTCGAAGCCATCCTGCCGAACGGCACGCAGCAGGTCCTCGGCTACGTCCCGAACTTCGAGTTCAACTGGATGAACAACTACGTGTTCGAAGACGACTACGCGCCGCTGCTCCCGAAGGGCACGATCCTCAAGGTCACCGCGTGGCACGACAACACGACCGCGAAGAAAAGCAACCCCGACCCGAACCAGTGGATTGGCTGGGGCGATCGCACCGTCGACGAAATGGCGCATGCGTGGATCAACATCACCTACATGAGCGATGAAGACTTCACCAAGGAAGTCGACGCTCGCAAGGCCAAGATGTCGACGACCACCGAGCGTCAGCAGCAGTAAGAGAAAAACAAGGATCGTCTCTCATGATTAGAAGTTCGTTTACGCGAGCAGCAGCAATGCTGCTCGCGTTCGTGTGTATGGCGGGCGCGCCCGCTGTCGGCCAGACGCTCGCCATGGAGCCGCTCAAGGATTCGGGCTCCAACATCTATCCGGCCTACGAAGGTTGGTACCAGAACGCTGATGGCAGCTACACGCTGCTCGTCGGCTACTACAACCGCAACAAGAAGGAAGTCCTCGACATCCCGATCGGTCCCGAGAACAAGATCGAGCCTGGCGGCCCCGATCAGGGACAGCCGACGCACTTCGAGGTCGGCCGCGGCTGGGGCACCATCGCGATCAAGGTGCCGAAGGATTTCGGCGACAAGAAGCTGACCTGGACGCTCACCGCCAACGGCAAGACCGTGTCGGTGCCGTTCGGCATCACCAAGGGTTATCAGATCGAGCCGTTCCTCGACGCGGCGATGGGCAACAAGCCGCCGACGATCAAGTTCACCGAGAAGGGACCTGAGCTCACCGGCCCGCCCGCGCCGCTCTCACAGGCATTCGCCATTTCCGGCGTCGTCAACGAGCCGGTCGCGATCAAATACTGGATCACCGACGACGGCAACGATGAACCGCCGACGGGCGGCTCCGCGGCGCCACCGCCGCCGGCCGGCGCGGCGGCAGGCGCGCAGGCCAGGCCGCAGCGTTCGCGCACCAGCACGACGTTGACGAAGTATCGCGGCCCCGGTGAAATCAAGTTCGCCGACAACACGCCGGCGATCGAGAAGGACATGGTCAACACCACGGCGACGTTCTTGCTGCCGGGTGAGTACATCATCCGCATCGAAGGCAACGATTCGTCGGGTGTCGGCGGCGGCGGCTTCCAGTGCTGCTGGACCACCGCCTACGTGAAGGTAAACGTCAAGGCAGCGAATACCGGCAAATAGTTTTTGGCAGTACCCTTTTTGGAATTTTGCACGTCAGTGAGGTCGCGCATCGCTTAGCGGCAGCTGCGCGGCTACGTTTTGAATTGGGGGAACCAGATGGCGCGTAGGTTGGTTGTACGAACGTTCTTGCTTGTTGTTGCAGTTCTTGTTGTGGTGCCCGCATTGGCGCGGGCGCAGAGCGCATTCACCGGCACGGTCAAAGACACCTCGGGCGCGGTGATGCCAGGCGTCACTGTGGAAGCGGCCAGCCCGGTGCTGATCGAAAAAGTGAAGTCGACGATCACCGACGAGAACGGCCAGTACCGCATCGTCGATCTCCGTCCCGGCACCTACTCCCTGACTTTCACGCTGCCCGGTTTCAACACGCAGGCCCGCGAAGGCATCGAGCTGCAGTCGAACTTCACCGCCACCATCGACGTGGCGTTGAGCGTGGGCACGCTGCAGGAATCGGTCACGGTGTCGGGCGCGTCGCCGGTCGTCGACGTGCAGAGCAACGTCAAGCAGCAGGTGCTGTCGCGTGAAGTGCTCGACGCGGTGCCGACCGCCAAGACCATCCAGGGTCTCGGTCAGCTGGTGCTCGGCGTCACGCTGAACTCGCCGGACGTCGGCGGCTCGCGCGCCATGCAGCAGACCTACTTCGCGATCCGCGGCACCGGCGGCGCGCAGTCGGTGGTGCTGGTCGACGGCCTGATGACCAACGGCCTGATGGGCGACGGCGCGGTGCAGGCGTATCACAACGAAGCGATGTCGCAGGAGATGGTGTACCAGACGGCGGGCGGCGCGGCTGAGACGCTGACCGGCGGCATCACGATGAATCTCGTGCCCAAGGACGGCGGCAACCAGTTCCGCGGCGGCGCCAAGTGGGCGAAGTCGCCGAAGCAGTGGCAGGGCGACAACCTCACCCCGCGCCTGACCGGCATGGGCGTCACCGGCGTCGACAAGATCGAACACTTCGAGGAGATCAACATCGAGCAGGGCGGCCCGCTGATCAAGAACAAGCTGTGGTTCTTCGGCGCGTTCCGCCAGGCCTACTACGACAAGCCGATCGCCAACACCTTCCAGACCGACGGCAGCCTGCCGTATCCGCAGGCCTACGCGCGTTGCGCCGCGGCGCCGGGCTCGTGCCAGCAGGGCATTTCGGATGAGAAGATGGCCAACCCGGTCGCGCGCCTGACGTGGCAGGCATCCGAGCGCAACAAGTTCGCGGTGTACATGGATCGCGCGTTGCGCCTGCGCGGCCACGCGATGGGCTCGCTGACCGATCCGCGCACCGCGTCGGTCATCTGGAACACGCCGACGTTTGCGACCGGCTCCGCCAAATGGACGTCGACGCTGTCGTCGAAGCTGCTCCTCGAAGTCGGCACCTCGTTCAACCGCGAGCGCTACGACAACCTGTATCAGCCCGGCATTCTCGCCGAGCGCGGCACCGCGGAGTGGTACCGCAACGTTCGAAAGGACGACACCAGCACCGGCTTCCTCTGGAACGCGTCGAGCGCGCAGCTTGGCAACTATCCGGACCGTTACAACGTGCAGGCCTCGATCTCGTACGTGACCGGCGCGCACAACGTCAAGGTCGGCGTGATGGATCAATGGGGCTACTACCGCCGCTACAACAACGCCAACGCCGATCTGTACCAGTCGTACAACAATGGTGTTCCCTTCCGCGTCACAGTGTTGAATACGCCGCTCGAAGTGCAGGAAAACCTCAACGCCAACTTCGGGGTCTACGCCCAGGATCAGTGGAACATGGGCAGGCTGACGCTCAACTATGGCGCCCGCTTCGACTACCTGAGCCAGAAGGTCGTCGGCCAGCCGGCGATGCAGGGCCGCTTCGCGAACGTCGCCGCATATGGCGACATTCCGCTGCCGGTGTGGAAGGACTTCTCGCCGCGCGTCTCGGCGGTCTACAACCTGTCGGGCAATGGCCGGACCGCCCTGCGCATCGGCTACAACAAGTTCGTGACCGCGCAGACCACCGGCTTCGCGCAGCTCTACAACCCGACGGCGTTGGCGTCGCAGCAGTTGACGTGGGCCGACGCCAACGGCGACGACATCGCGCAGGGCGAAAGAGGCTGCGTGTTCCAGACGGCGGGCTGCGAGATCAACTTCGCCGGCCTGCCGGCGAGCTTCGGCGTGCGCTCGCTGGCGCAGTTCGATCCGGGTCTCAAGCGGCCGTATCAGCTGGCGTTCAACGCCGGCATCACGCACGAAGTGCTGACCGGCCTGACGCTGTCGTTCGAATACTTCCGCAGCGACTTCAGGAACATCACCGTCCGCCAGAACTCGCTGCGCACCGCGGCCAGCTACGATCAGTTCGAGGTGGCGAGCCCGCTCGACGGCAAGAGCGTCAGCGTGTGGCTGCCGAAGCCGGGCGTGGCGTCGCAGGTCGCGAACATCGACAGCACCAGCGATGCCATGAAGCGGTGGTACAACGGCTTCGACATGTCGTTCAACGCGCGCATGCGCGGCGGCATCCGCGCGTTCGGCGGCGTCAGCGTCGAGCGCTCGATCAACAACGTGTGCGCGGCGGCGGCGAGCGATCCGAACCGTTCGCTCTACTGCAACCAGGCCGAGAGTGGCATCCCGTGGCAGAAGCAGGTCAAGGCCACGATCGTCTATCCATTGCCGTGGCAGGGCATTTCGGTGAGTGCCGCCTATCAGGGGCTCAACGGATACCTGGCAGGCACCGCCGCGCAGGCCTACGGCGGCTTCACCGCCGGCACCGGCTTCGACAACCCGAGAGGTCTCGGCACGTTCTGGCTGGTGACGCCGGCGCTGCGCTATGCGGCGAACTGCACGGGCGCGTGCACGCCCGGTGCGCTGGTGCTGCCGGCGATGGCAGCGAGCGGCGTCGCGTCGATCAGCGTGCCGCTCGTCGCTCCCGAAACCGAGTACACCCCGCGCATCAACCAGTTCGACGTGTCGGCGAGCAAGGTGTTCCAATTCGGCGCATTCCGCGTGACGCCGAAGCTCGACATCTTCAACGCGCTGAACTCGGACGACTACACCTCGGTCTCGTCGACGCAGTTCGGCGCGGCCACCTACCTGCGCCCCTCGGTGATTCTGCAGGGCCGCATCGTGCGTATCGGCGCGGACATTCGCTGGTAATTCGGAAGGCAGAAGGCAGAAAGGAAAAGGCAGAAGGAAAATCCTTCTGCCTTTTCCTTTTATACTCAACCTATGCTCGCCCTGACGTTGACGGTCTTCGTCTTCACGACGTCGGATTGCCCGATCTCCAACCGGTATGCGCCGGAGATTCAGCGATTGGCGGCAAAGTACGGTGAGAACGCGAAGTTCGTGCTGGTGTATCCGGTTGCTTCAGATACTCCCCAGGTCATTGCCGAACACAAGAAAAAGTTTGGCTACACGTTCGAACACCGGCGCGACAGCGATCAAAAGCTGGTGAAGATGACGGGCGTGACCGTCACTCCCGAAGCCGTGGTGATGAGCGGCGAGACGATTCTCTATCGTGGCCGCATCGACGATCGTTATGTCGAGTTGGGAAGAGAGCGTCCCAAACCAACGACGCATGATCTCGAAGACGCGCTGGCCGCCGCGATTGCGAACAAGCCGATTGCCGTCAAGCAGACGCAAGCCGTCGGCTGCATTCTTTCCGATCTCGTGAAATGAGATCCGTCTTCGTTCTTCCTTTTTCCCTTTTCCTTTTTAGTTTCGCGGCGGACGCGAACGCGCAGACGTTCACGAAAGACATCGCCCCGATCGTGTTCGACGCGTGCGTGTCGTGTCATCGCAGCGGCGGGCCTGGACCGTTTCCGCTGACCACCTACGACGAAGTCCGCCGCCGCGCCACGCAGATCGCGCAGGTCACGCGCTCGCGCTTCATGCCGCCGTGGAAGGTCAGCCCTGACGTCGGCCACTTCGTCGGGCAGCGGCTGCTCACCGATCGCGAGATCGCGCTGATCGATCAGTGGGCGAAGCGCAACACGCCCGAAGGCGATCCGCGCGAGCTGCCGCCGCTGCCGACGCATGCTGACGGCTGGCTGCTCGGCAAGCCGGATCTGATCGTGAAGCCGGCGGCCGCGTTCACATTGCCGGCGCAGCAGACCGACGCGTTCCGCATCTTCGCGATTCGCGTGCCGGTATCGAAACGAACCTACGTGACGGGCATCGAGTTCCATCCGGGCAACGCACGTGTCGTGCATCACGCCAACATCCGCATCGATCGCACGGCTGCAACGCGTCAGCTGGATGAGGCCGATCCACTGCCGGGTTACGACGGGTTGATGCCGCGATCGGCGGAATATCCGGAAGGTCATTTCCTCGGCTGGACGCCGGGCCAGATCGCGCCGCTGGTGCAGCCCGAATTGGCGTGGACGCTGGAGCCGGGAAGCGATCTCGTGGTGCAGCTGCACATGCAGCCATCGGGCGCGGTCGAGCAAGTGCTGCCCGAGATCGGTTTCTATTTCACCGATCGCGCGCCGCAGCGCACGCCGACCATCCTGCGGCTCGGCTCGCAAGGCATCGAGATTCCGCCCGGTGAAGAGCGCTATGTGATCCGTGATTCGTACGTGCTGCCGGTGGACGTGCAGCTGCTCGCGATCCAGCCGCACGCGCACTATCGCGCGAAGGAAATCACGGGCACCGCCACGCTCCCCGACGGCACGTGGCGCGTGGTGATGCACATCACCGACTGGGATTTCCGCTGGCAGCATGTCTATCGCGAAACGACGCCAATCCCGCTGCCGAAGGGCACGCGGTTGTCGATGGAGTACTCGTACGACAACTCCGCGTCGAACGTCCGCAATCCCGAGCTGCCGCCGGCGCGCGTGTTCTGGGGTCAGCGTTCGAAAGACGAAATGGGCGATTTGTGGTTCCAGCTCGTCGCGTCGAACGACGCCGATCGCGCGCAAATGAGCGCCGAGATCACCGCGAAGATGACCGGCGAGGACATTGTCGGGTACGAGACGATGTTGAAGGTCACGCCCAACGATGCGGAGCTGCACGACGATGTCGCGCTGCTGTATCTCGGGCTGGGCTTTGCCGCCAATGCGGTCAGGCATTTCCAGGCGTCGGCGGCGCTCAAGCCCGAGTCGGCCGCCGCCCGGTTCAATCTCGGCACCGCGCAGGCGCAGGCCGGCCGCTTCGACGACGCGATCAGGTCCTTCCGGGAGGCGTTGGTGCGCCGCCCCGACTACGCGGTGGCGCACGGCAACCTCGGACGCGTGTTACTGGTGAAGGGCCAGCAGGGCGACGCGCTGAAGCACTTGCAGGAAGCCGTTCGGCTCGAACCGAATAATCCGCAGAACCTGCTGGGATTGTCGGAGGCGTTCGCCCTGCGCGGCGCCTACGACCTGGCGATTGAGACGATCGAGCGCGCGATGAAGCTGCCGCTCAACGCCGGCCTCGCGAAGGAAGTGTTCGCGAAGCGAGCCGAGTATCTGAAGAAGAAGCCGTAACTACTGCCGGCTCGCCGTCCCTGCCGGCGCGACGATCTTCTGGACCATCGCGTCAATCTGCTCGATGGTCGGCTGGCCCGGCAGATACGACGACACCTTGCCGTCGCGATCGATCATCACGTAGGTCGGAGTGGTCGAGACGCCGTAGCGGAGGTAGACCTCGTCGCTGACCGGCGCCGACACGGTTTTCATCCACGGATAAAACTGATCGCGAATCGACTCTATGTACTTCAGTTCTTCGGCCGGGCCGACCGGGCGGCGTTTCTCCGCATAGCCGAAACGCTGCGTCGGCGCGATCACCGTGATTCCGGAGTTCTTGTATTTGTTGACGACCTGCTCGAGCAGTGGTCCCTGAGTCTTGCAGTCGCCGCACCAGTGCGCCCACAGGAACAGGACGACGGGCTTGCCCTTGAGCTCGGCAAGTGACGGCGGCCTGGGTCCGAGGAATTCCGACGAGCTCCACGGCAGTGCCGGCTGGCCCTCGAGGCTCAGCACGTTCAGGTTCTTGTTCAACCGCATCAGGATCGACGTGTTCTTGTAGCGCTCGATCTCCTGCTGGAGATACATGACGCTTTCCGAGCGGCGGCCCTGGCCGGCAGTGGCGAGCGCGGTGACTTCGATGGCGGCGCCGAGTGCGATCGGCAGGCGCGCTTCGTCATCGAGCTTGCGCGTCTTGAGCTGCTCTTCGACGATCTCGTAGGTGCGCGCCGCATAGGTCATCGCTTCGTCGTAGCGTTTCGCGGCCACCGCGCCGCGACCCAGCCACGAGAACGCTTCGATCGCGATCGGCGTGGTGCCGTTCGCGGCCATGTCGTCGAGCACGAGCTTCTCGCCCTTCTTGAAATCGTTCTGCGCGATCGCGTCTCTGACGAGATCGACAATCGTTTTCGGCCGCGGCGCCGCGGGTGCGGCAGGTGTTTGCGCGAAGGCCGGGAACGAGACAATCAGAGACAAAACCAGGGCAAAAGTCGTGCGCTTCATGCGACCGAGCATACTCCCAATCGCCTATATTCATCCCATGCGTAAAGCTCTGCTGCTCGTCGCCGGTTTTGCACTCCTCTCGACAACATTCTCCAGTGCGCAGTCGCGGCCGATTCGTGGATTTCCCGACGATGCGATCGCCGCGCACCGTCAGCGTGAAGAGCAGTTCAGGAAAATTCCGGATTCGGCACGGCTGAAGGAATACATGGAGGCGATGGCGGGCGAGCCGCACGTCGCCGGCCAGCCGTCATCGAAGAATGTCGCCGACTACGCGCTCGCGAAGTTCAAGTCGTTCGGTCTCGATGCGAAGCTCGAAGAATTCGAAGCGATGATGCCGTGGCCGATCGAGACGACCGTCGAACTGATCGCCCCGGAAAAGTACGCGCTGCGAGTGAAAGAGCCGGTGTTGCCGGAGGATCCCGACTCCGGCGATCAGACGCCGCTCTATAACGCCTACTCCGGCGACGGCAACGTCACCGGCGAGGTCGTCTACGTCAACTACGGCATGCCCGCCGATTACGAGAAGCTCAAGGAGCTGGGCGTCGACGTCAAAGGCAGGATCGTCATCGCGCGCTACGGTGCGGGCTGGCGCGGCATCAAGCCGAAGGTCGCCTACGAGCACGGCGCGATCGGCTGCCTGATTTATTCCGATCCGCGAGATGACGGTTACTACGCCGGCGATGTGTATCCCGGCGGACCGTATCGTCCCGAGTTCGGCGCGCAGCGCGGCAGCGTGATGGACATGCCGATTCATGCCGGCGATCCGCTGACGCCCGGATGGGGCAGCGAGGCGGGCGGGAAGAAGAACCGCATCGAAGACTCGCAGACGATTCTCAAGATTCCGGTGCTGCCGATTTCCTACGGGGACGCGACGCCGATCCTGCGGCAGCTCAAAGGCAAAGTCGTGCCGAACGAATGGAAGGGCGCGCTGCCGTTCACGTATCACGTCGGTCCGGGTCCAGCGCAGGTCCACATGAACCTGCGCTTCGAATGGAAAAATCGTCCGCTCTACAACGTGGTGGCGCGAATTCCCGGTACCACCCGTCCCGACGAGTGGATCATCTTCGGCAACCATCACGATGCGTGGGTGAGCGGCGCCGACGATCCGATCAGCGGCGCGTCTTCGTTGATGGAAACCGCGCGCGGCCTCGCCGAGTTGTTGAAGACCGGCTGGCGCCCGTCGCGCACGATCATCCTGGCGCTGTGGGACGGTGAAGAGTGGGGACTGCTGGGCTCGACGGAGTGGGCGGAGAAGCACGACGCCGAGTTGAAACAGAAGGCCGCCGTCTACATCAACACCGACGGCACCGGCAAAGGCTGGCTCAACGCCGGCGGCTCGCACGGGCTGCAGCAGTTCATGGGTGAAGCGGCGAAGGACGTGATGGACCCGCGCACCGGCAAACCGATCTTCGACGAAGCGCGCCGCCGCGCGGTGCTCGCGGAAACAGAAGACAACAAGAAGGCGGCGGAGGCGGATCCGTCGCTGCGCATCGCGCCGCTCGGCTCGGGATCGGACTTCACGCCGTTCCTGCAGCATCTGACGTTGTCGGCGCTCAGCGTCGGCTTTGGCGGCGAAAGTCCCGGCGGCGTGTATCACTCCGCTTACGACACCATCAAGTGGTATCAAACGTATTCAGACACCGACTACAGCTACGGCCGCACGCTCTCGCAGCTGACCGGAACGTTGATTCTTCGTCTCGCCGATGCGCCGGTGCTGCCGTTCCAGTATTCCGACACCGCCGACACGCTGCTGCGCTACGTCGTCGAGCTCGAGAAGCTTGCCGCCGAGAAAAAGGATTCGAAGGTCGACATGAAGCCCGTGCGCGCGGCGGTTGAGGCGTTGAAAGCCGCAGGCCAGAACTTCGAGAAAGCGTACGCGTCGGTTGGCAAGGCGGATTCGCAGGTGCTGCTGGCGAAGAAGGAGCTGCAGCAATTGAACAAATTGCTGCTGACGTCGGAGCAGAAGCTTGGCAACAGCGACGGGCTGCCGCGCCGCGACTGGTTCAAGCACCAGATCTATGCGCCGGGCTTTTACACCGGCTATGGCGTGAAGACGATGCCGCAGATTCGCGAAGGGCTTGAAGAAGGCCGTTTTACCGAGGCGCAAGGTGGTGTGCGAACGGTCGCCGCTGCTGTGAACGCGCTCGCCGCGCAGGTCAGCGAAGCAGCTCGAACCCTCGACGCCGCAGTCCGCTAAGTTGCGGGCAGGCCGCGAAATTTAGCGATTCGCTAAGTTTTAGGCAGGCTCAGGAATCTGGTAGACACCCGGTAACGTACGCTTAACTTAGCGAAACGCTAAATTTCGCGGCCTGCCCCCGACTTAGCGAGTGGCCATGTCGAAGACGAGGTTGTTCGAAGCTGTCAAGATGCTCGACCTCAAGGAGGCCAAACGAATTCTCGAGGCGAAGCCCGAGCTCGAGAAGGTGTGGAACGATCAGGGTCGCAACCTTCTTCATATGGCGTGCAGTGTCGACTGCGGGGACATCGGCAAGCCGAAGAGCGCGGCGGTGAAATTCGTCACGTATCTTCTCGATCGCGGCTTCGATATCGAGCAAGAGGGCGGCGCCGGTCCGGACCTTTGCAAACCGATCTGGTTTGCGACCGCTAAAGGCCGCAACGAACCGCTCGTGAAGCTGCTGCTCGATCGTGGTGCAAAGCCCACGGGTCTGTACGCCGCCGGCTGGTGGGAAGACATCGACATCCTGAATCTGCTGATCGACGTGGGCGCCGATCGCGAAATCGTCGTCGGCGTGACGCCATTCCTCGCGTGCTGGGGATGGAAGAAGTTCAAGGCCGCCAAGGCGCTCGCCCTGAAAGGCGCGAACGTGAACGTCCAGGACGAGCGCGGCCGTACCGCGCTTCACATCGGCATCGAGAAAGAGTTTGACCCCGCGCTGCTCAAGTGGCTCGTGCAGCATGGAGCCTCTCCGGATATGCCCGACCGCGACGGCATTACGGCTCGAGCGAAGGCGTCGCGCAAGCGCAACAAGCAGTTCCTCGCCGCGCTTGAATAGCGTCGTATCATTCGAGCATGGATGAAGACCTCGTCACCGTGCACAACTCGAACTGGGTTCACGACGCGCTGTTCGTGAAGTCGGGCTCGGCGCGGCGCTGGGCGGCGTGCGAATCATGGTCCGCGAGCCGGACGAGGAGCACGCGCGGCAGGTCATCGCCGCCATGTTGTCGGCAGAGGTTGAGAATCCGGCGGATTCCGGGGAATAGCGCAACGCCGGCCTCCTTTACAAGCGTCCGGGCGGGGCGTATAAAACCGCTATGCGGCGTGTCCTTCTCCTCGGGGTGGGCCTGGCGTTCGCGGCCCAGGTGTCGGCTCAGGAACCGGTCATCAAGCGCTCCGCGCCGATGACCATGACCGGCGAGATCGTCGACATCTCCTGCTACAAATCGAAGGGCGTCGCCGGCGGCACCGGCGCCGCGCATGTTGACTGCGCGAAGATCTGCATCCTGCAGAAAGACGGCGCGGTCGGCATCCTCACCGACGGCGACGGGCTCTTCAAGATCTGGGGCGCCGCCGCCAAAGACAAGTTCGCAAAGGTGCAGCCGTACATCGGCCAGCAGGTCGAGATCACCGGCACCGAAGTCACGCTCTCGAACAACTACGACGTCCGCTCGTTCGATCTGCAAACCGTCAAGCGCAAAGGAAAGTAGGAGCTGATGAACGCCAGATCACTCGTTGTCGGCGCGGCGGGAATTCTTGTACTGACGGCGATCGCGACGCCCGTCAACATCAACGCGCAGAACGCGCCGCCCGCGACGCACCTGACCTACGCGAAGGACGTCGCGCCGATCATGCAGCGCTCCTGCCAGACCTGCCATCGTCCCGGCACCAACGCGCCGATGTCGCTCCTGACTTACGAAGACGTGCGGCCGTGGGCGCGCGCCATCAAGAACAAGGTGACGCAGCGGCTGATGCCGCCCTGGCACATCGAGCGCAACGTCGGCATCCAGAAGTTCAAGGACGATCCGTCGCTGAGCGACACGGAGATCGCGACGATCGCGGCGTGGGTCGATGGCGGCGCGCCGAAGGGCAGCGTCAACGACATGCCGGCCGCGCCGTCGTTCCCGGACGACGAAGCGTGGCACATCGGCACGCCCGATCTGATCGTCGAGATTCCGAAGCCGCACGTCGTGCCGGCCGCCGGGGGCGATCTGTGGATCGACTACATCGCCGACTCGAACATGACCGAGGATCGTTACCTGCAGGCAGTCGAGGCGAAGCCGGGCCCCGGCGCGCGCGCGGTCGTGCATCACCTGCTGACGTATTTGATCCAGGACATCGATCAGGACGACGTGCTCGCCGGCCGTCTCGACGACCGCCCCACCAACAACGAAAGCTTCCTGAACGAATTCGCCGTCGGCAAGAACGGCGACATCCTTCCCGAAGGCACCGCGAAACTGGTGAAAGCCGGATCGAAGATCCGCTTCAACCTGCACTATCACCCGTCGGGGAAGGAGACGACCGATCGCGCCCGCGTCGGGTTGAAGTTCTATCCAAAGGGCTACAAGCCGAAGTACCACCAGATCTCGCTGCAGATCGCGAACGCGCACGAGGAGCTCGATATTCCCGCGAACACGATCACGCGTCACGACGGCTACTACACGTTCACAAAACCGGCGCGCGTCACCGCGCTGCAGGCGCACATGCACAATCGCGGCAAGCGCATGTGCGTCGAGGCGATTCTGCCGTCCGGCCGGGCGCAGACCTTGAACTGCATGTATTTCGATTTCAACTGGCACAAGGTCTACAACTACGCCGACGATGCGACACCGCTGCTGCCCGCGGGCACGGTGCTCCACACGATCCTCTGGCACGACAACACGGCCAACAACCGCAGCAATCCCGATCCGCGCAACTGGATCGGCTACGGCCAGCGGACCATGGATGAAATGGCATTCTCGTGGGTGACGTGGACGTATCTGGACGATGCGGACTACAAGAGGATGGTGGCCGAACGGAACGCGTGGCGCACGACCACGTCGCAGCAGCAGCAATGATGCGGCGTCGATACGCAATCGGCATGATGTTGGCCGCACTGTGCGCCGGTGCGGCCGGCGCGCGTGCACAGCAGCCCGTCGGCGCGCCGTCGATCGGCTCCACGTCGGCGGCGGGCACCGAGATTTACAACAACTCGGTCCGCTACGCGAGCGGCCAGAGCATTCAGCCGGTCTTCGAAGGGTGGGAGAAAAATCCCGACGGCACCTTCTCGATGTGGTTTGGCTATCTCAATCGCAACTACGAAGAGCGCTTGAACATTCCCGTTGGAGCCGCCAACGGCTTCAACGGCGAGGACATGGGGCAGGCCGAAGTGTTCGAGCCGCGCCGCTCGCGCTTTGCGTTCAAGGTGGTCGTGCCGGCGAACTTTCCAAAGGATCGCGACTTGGTCTGGACCGTCACCGCGAATGGCGTGACGCAGAAGGCGGTCGGAACGCTGTGGCCGGTATGGGAAGTCGATCAGGGCACGATCTCCGCCAATCGCGGCAGCCGCACGGCGGTTGATTTCGACGAGCCGCCAAATGCGGCGCCGAGAGTCGTCAATCCCCCGATGAAGCAGGAAGCGGTCGCCGGCCAGCCGTTGTCCCTGACGCTGTCGGTTGAAGACGACGGTTATCCACGGCCGCGTGTCGATCGCGGCGCGAGCGTTGCCGGCGCGCCGCCCAAGCCGGCGGAACGGCCGCTGAACGATTCATTACGCGTCAGTTGGACGCAGTGGCGCGGACCTGGCATCGCGAAGTTCGAGCCGAAGGTCATACGTGTTGTCGACGGCAAGGCGACGACCAAAGTCACCTTCGACAAGCCCGGCAACTACGTGCTGCGCGCGTATGCGGAGGATGCGAGCATCCACACTCCGCAGGACGTCAGCGTGACTGTCCGCCAGGCGGCGAGCCCCCGGCCTCGGTGATCTTGCGCAGGACGCGATCCTGCAGCCAGTGCTGGTCCCACCATTCGACCGGGTTCACCGGCGTGCCCTGCAGCAACATCGTGAAGTGCAGGTGATCGCCGCCGGCGAGCCCGGTCGATCCGGTCCGTCCGATCTCCTGTCCTTTCGTTACCGCGTCGCCGACCTTCACGCCGATCTGCGACAGGTGCGCGTAGAGCGACTGCACGCCGAGTCCGTGATCGATGATCACGCAGTTGCCGTAGATGCCGAGGAAGTCCGCGAACACGATCTTGCCGGCGTTCGAGGCGCGCACCGGCGCCTGCTGCACGGTGGCGAGATCGAAGCCGAGGTGCACCTGCCTGTCGATCTCCTTGTCGTCGAAATAATAGGTGCGGCGATCGGCGAAGCGCGATTCGACCTGCGAGTTCATCATCTGGGCGAATGCCTCCGTCCATAGCATCCGCGGCTCGCTCTTTTCGGCCAGCGAGGCGATGAAGTCGCCGTTCTTCTTGCGCAGGTTGCCGTTGATCTTGAGGAAGCCTTTCAGCAGCCCCTCGGGCGAGCCCGTGTCGATCTTCAAGTCCGGCGTGTTTGACGCGATCGCCGGGACGACGCGATCGAGAAAGCG
This sequence comes from Cyanobacteriota bacterium, assembly GCA_019752015.1. GTDB lineage: Bacteria > Acidobacteriota > Vicinamibacteria > Vicinamibacterales > UBA2999 > 12-FULL-67-14b. The sequence continues at coordinate 29,930 of JAIEMQ010000038.1, forward strand.
CTGATCGATCGGGATCTTCGACTGCACGAACTTCTTGACGAACGGCTGGTGCTCGAGCGGCACGAGCGCCTCGTTGCCGGCGGCATCGCGCGCGTAGGCGCTGATGCGCTCGGAGACGTTCTGATCGTGCCGCAGCGCGAAGAAACCCACCCGCATTGCCGGATCGGTGATGCCGACCGCTGATCCCGGGTAAAAGCGATAACGGGCATCACCCACTTGCACTCCGGCGTCGACGTCCTCCGGAGTGGCCCGGAGCACGACGAACTCGGCGCCGCCGAGATTGATGAAGTGATGAATCGAAACCACTGAGACACGCGGGGGATCCAGGCGCACGGTCAATTCGCGCCGCTCGTGGCTGTAGACGGTGCGCAGCCCGAAAAACGTCTTGCGGCCGGCATCGACGACCAGCGTGGCCGGGCCGTTGACGAGCCCGTCGCGCCCGATCGTCGCGCTCGCGTTGATCTGGCCCGGCCCGGGCCGGTCCATTTTCATGTTCTGCAGATCGACGGCCTTGCCGTTCTGCTCGACATTGATGATGGTGCCGGCAAGTTCTGTCTCCGATGCGATCGACACCGCGAGCGGCGTCGATCGGCCGACGTACTTTTCAGGTGAATGAATCGTGATGGTTGGACCGGCTTCCTTGCCGGCCATGTAATACGCGCCGCCGCCAACGGCAATACCAATCAGGAACGCAGACAGGACGATCAGCTTGAAGAACCGCATGCTTCGACTATAGCAAGCGGCAACGCGGTTTTTGCTACAGTAACCGCGGCAGAGGTTGCGAGGGTGAGCGAAGCGGTCATCGACATCTCGAATCTGACCCGCCGGTTCGGCGCCACGACGGCGCTGAACTCGGTGAGCCTGTCGTTTCCGCGCGGCCGCGTCTACGGACTGGTCGGCGCGAACGGCGCCGGCAAGACGACGTTGATCAAGCACATCCTCGGACTGCTCAAGGCCGAGAGCGGCTCGGTGCGGATCTTCGGACTCGATCCGGTCGAGGAGCCCGTACCGGCGTTGTCCCGCATCGGCTATCTGTCGGAAGAGAACGATCTGCCGGGATGGATGCGCGTCGGCGAGCGGATGCGCTACTCGCGCGCCTTTTACAAGAACTGGGACGATGCCTACGCCGAGGAACTGCGGCAGGCGTTTTCGCTCGATCCGTCCGCGAAGATCAAGGACCTCTCGAAAGGCCAGAAGTCCCGCGCCGGCCTGATCGTTGCGCTGGCCTGCCGGCCCGAGCTGCTCGTGCTCGACGAGCCGTCATCGGGCCTCGATCCGATCGTCCGCCGCGACATCCTGGGTGCCGTGATGCGAACGATTCCCGACGAGGGCCGCACCGTCCTCTTCTCATCGCACTTGCTCGACGAAGTCGAGCAGGTCGCCGATCACGTCACGATGATCCGCCAGGGCAACGTCGTGATGAGCGGGCCGCTGGCGGAAATCAAGCGCGCGCACCGCGACAAATCGCTCGACGAGATTTTCGTCGCGCTCGCCGGCGCGAAAATGTAATGCGATCGCCGGCCGCCGCCATCGCCTGGGAGTTTCACTATCGTCAGCGCTGGTACCTGATCGCGCTCGCGGTCTATGTCCTGGTGCTCGGGCTGATCAGGCCGCTGTTGTTCGAGGACACGACGCGCGTCCTGGACCTTGGGGACGGCTACGCCGCGTTCGCCGTCGTGCCCTTCTCGGTGACGTTCATGTATTTCATCGCCGTGTTCACCTTCGGGATGACCGGCGATCTGGGAGCGCGGCAGTCGATCTACCCGGCGCGCATGTTCACGTTGCCGGTCAGCACAGCGGCGCTCGCCGGCTGGCCGATGCTCTACGGAGCCGTGACGATGGCTGCGCTGTGGGTGGTAATCAGAGTGCTGGCCCGATGGCCGTGGCAAATGGAGCTGCCGGTCTTCTGGCCCGGCTTGATGGGCGCCGTCATCCTGGCGTGGATGCAGGTGTTCACGTGGATGCCTTACGGCCTCCGCGGCCTGCGCGTGATCACGGCGGTGGCCGTGCTGATCTCGCTGGATATCGCCGTCATCCTTGCCATTGAATATCGCTGGCCGGAAGCGTGGCTCGTCGCGTTGCTCGCGCCGAATCTTCCGATTGCCTTTGCCTGCGCGTGCGCCGCCGTGGCACGTGCTCGACGAGGCGACGTGCCCGACTGGTCGATTCGTCCGCGAGCGCGCACCGCCGATGCGGCGCGACTCAGGCCGCCGTTTCGATCGATAGCCGCCGCGCAATTCTGGTTCGAATGGCGGCGCCATGGTCGCGCGCTGCCGTTGCTGGTCGCGATGGTGGCGCCGTTCGAATTGTCGGTGTTGTTCATCTCCGGCTACGGATCGCAGTGGTTCGTGTTCGAAGTGCTGACCGCGCTGTTGCTGACACCGATCCTGATGGCGGCTTTCGCCGCGGCGACCGTCAGCAAAGCGAATCCGTTTGCCCGTGACGTTTACGGCGTATCGCCGTTCAACGCGACCAGGCCGTTGACGACTGCCGCGATGATCGCCGCCAAACTGAAAATGGCGGCCGCGAGCACGGTCGCCGCGTGGCTCGTGCTGCTCGGTGCCATGGTGATCGGCTTTACGTGGTCGGGCGCCGACAACGTGGTGATCGCCTGGCGCGATTGGCTCGTCGGTCAGGTCGGGCCCGCCCGCGCGATCGTCGCGGTCGTGATCGTCGTCGGCGGCTTGATCAGTGTTTCGCTCTCGATGGCGTCTTCGTGTGGTGGATCATACGCCAATGCTTCCACGCCACGTTTTCATGTTGCTTGCGATCCTTTCGGTGCCTCTCGTCACGATCTCGGCTGCGCCGCCGGCGCTCGATTGGAACCGGCATCGGTGACGGCATGAGTAAGCCCACCGTGCTCACCATCGTCACCGTATTGATTGCGTTGCCTGTTGCGGTCGCGAGCATCGACGCGGCCAGGTATTACGCGGTCAACCGATCGGGCGGCACGATTGTGTCGTCGGGTGAGACGCGCGAATACACCTTGCACGTGCCGCCCGGCTACGACGGCAAGACGCCCGTGCCGCTGGTTGTGACGATTCACGGCGCGGCGCTGTGGCCCGCGGCTCAGCAGGGGCTGAGCCTGTGGGATCGCGTCGCCGATCGCGAAGGCTTCATCGTCGCCTATCCGTCGGGCCACATCGGACAAGGCCCGCGCGCCTTCGACGCGTCGGACGTGACGTTCATCGGCGATTTGATCGACTCGATCCAGCGCACGCACAACATCGATCGCGCGCGGATCTACGCGAACGGATTGTCGAACGGCGGCGGCCTGTCCTCGTTACTGTCATGCGTCATGCCGGATCGCATTGCGGCCGTTGGCCTCGTCGCCGCGGCGCATCTGTTTCCGCAGAGTCTCTGCACGGACATGCGCCCCGTACCAATGATCGCGATACACGGCACCGCCGATGATGCGACGCCATATCTTGGCGGCAAGTCCGGTCACCCGTGGATCCTCGCGCAGCCATTTCCGGGCATTCCAGCGGTAACCGCCGCGTGGGCGAAGCGGAATCACTGCGCGCCAACGCCGGTGGAGTCGCGCATCGCTGTTGATGTCACGCGCACGGCGTATTCGGAGTGTGCGAGTCACGCACCGGCGGTGCTCTACACGATCGAAGACGGCGGCCACACCTGGCCCGGCGGCGCCTGCCTTCCCGGGTGGTTCATCGGCAAGACCAGCACGAGCATCGATGCCTCGAGCGTGATGTGGGACTTGTTCAAGGAGCACCCGCTCCCACGATGACGCGGATCGTGCAGTGGGCGCTCGTCATCGCGTCATTGATCTGCGCGTTGCTCTACGTGCGCTTCCAATGGGGCGGACCGGCGGCGTACTTGCTGGCGCTGCTGCCCGTTCTTCTCGTCTACGTCGTCTCGCGCACCTGGCTGGCCGCCGCATTCATGTTCCTGCTGCCGATGTACTTCGTCATCGGCCAGGCGACGGTCAATCGAACGCACTACCAACCGTTCATCTGGCTCGATCACGCGATGCCGGTGTGGCCGGCATGGATTGCGATCTACGGCTCACTCTACATGTGCGCATTCCTGCTGCCGCTGGTGATCGTGCGCGGCGACGAGCTGTTCCGCCAGTCGATGAAGGCGTACATCTTCGTGATGCTGGTCGCCTACGCCGGCTTCTGGTTGTACCCGACGGTCGCGCCGCTGACCGAAAAGAAGGTGGTCGACGGCTTCGCTGAGTGGAGCCTGCAGCTGTTTTACGACATCGATCAACCGTATGGTTGTTTTCCGTCCCTGCATGTTGCGTACTCGTTCGTCGGCGCCTTCGCGTGTTATCGCATGCACCGCGGTGTCGGCATTGCCGCTGCCGTGTGGTCCGTAATGATTGGACTCTCGACCGTCTATACGAAGCAGCATTTTGTCGTTGATGCGATTGCCGGAGGCATCATGGGCGCTGCCGCCTACTGGCTGTTCCTGAAAGGGCGGCCTTATCAACCCGTTTCCGATGACGATAGACGGCTGGCGCCGCGGCGCAGTCTGTACGTCGTCGCCGCGTATCTCGTGGTGATCGGCGTGATGTGGACGGCGTATCAGTTGGGGCTCGGGACGCCAAGCCGATAAGATTGCCTATGCGCTTCACAGCCGCCGTTATTGCGCTCGTGACCGTTGCCGGCCCCGGCTTTGCGCAACAGCCGGAACGGACGCCGCCGCCGACCACGCTGCGCGCTCCGACGCGCGCCGACATTTTGCGCGGTGAGTACGGCAGGTATCGCGCCAACAACGATCTCCTGCATTACGAGCTCGATGTCAGGGTGGTGCCCGAGAAGAAATTCATCTCCGGCAAGAACACCATCCGCTTCAAGATGCTCAAGGACGATACGCGCATTCAGCTGGAGCTGTTTCCGGAGTTCACGATCGACAAGATCCTGCTCGACGGCAAGACGCTGAAGTACGATCGCGATCTCAACACCGTCTACGTCGATTTCCCGGAGACGCTTCGCGCCAACCGCACCTACGCGATCGAGTTCCACTACTCGGGCAATCCACGAGAGCAGGGGCGGTTTGGCGCGCTGGCGTTCAGAACAGATCCGGCCGGCAAGCACTGGATCAACACGGCGAATGAAGGTGAGGGCTCGGCCTCGTGGTGGCCGAGCAAGGATCAGTGGCGCGACGAGCCCGACCAGGGCGCCGACATCAAGGTGGCTGTCCCCAACAATCTCGTCAACGTGTCGAACGGCCGCTTCATGGGCAAGACCGAGCTCGGCGATGGTTACACGCGCTGGGACTATCGCGTGCACTACCCGATCAACTCCTACAACGTGTCGCTCAATATCGCCGAGTACGCGCACTTTTCCGAAACGTTCGGCGACTTGACCATGGACTATTTCGTGCTGCCGGCGAACATGGACAAGGCGAGAGTGCAGTTCGCGCAAGCGAAGCCGATGATCGAGGCGTTCGAGAAGTACGTCGGCAAGTATCCGTTTCCGAAGGACGGCTTCAAGCTGATCGAAGTGCCGTATTCAGGAATGGAGCACCAGAGCGCGGTCACCTACGGCAATCGCTACGCCAACGGCTATCTCGAACGCGACTGGACCGGTGTCGGCGTCAGCCTCAAGTTCGACTTCATCATCATCCACGAGAGCGGCCACGAGTGGTTCGGCAACGCCGTCTCGGCCGCGGACGTGTCGGACATGTGGATCCAGGAAGGCTGGTGCAACTATCTGGAGTTCATCTACGTCGAGGCACTATTTGGCCGCGAAGACGCCATCAAGTACGCGAACGGCTACAAGCCGAAGATCGGCAACGCAGAGCCGATCATCACGCAGCGCGGCATCCACCGCACGCCGAACCAGGACATGTATTTCAAGGGCGCGCTGTTCCTCGACACGCTCCGCAACGCCGTCAATGATGATGCGCGCTGGTGGAAGTTGATTCGCGACACCTTCGAGAAGTTCAAGTACCAGAACATCATGACCGAGGACCTGGTCCGTTTCTTCAGCGCCGAGCTGAAGCAGGACATGACGCCGATCTTCGATCAGTACCTGCGCCGCACCGCGCTGCCGGTGCTCGAGCTGACGTTCGATAACGCCGCGAAGACGGTGGCCTACCGCTGGAAAGCCGACGAGCGCGGCTTCGCGCTGCCGATCAAGGTCGGCGATCCGGCGAAGTGGCAGATGATTCAGCCGACGACCGACTGGAAATCCATGCCGTGGTCCGCGGGGAAGGACGCGTTCAAGGTCGCGACCGATTTGTTCTACGTGAACGTGCAGGTCCTGCAGGCGAACGGCAGACCGTAGAAAGAGCGTAGGGCGGAACTTCAGTCCCGTCTTCGGGTCGTTCGATGAGTCGGCGGTGCGTTCCATGGATCCTCCGGCCATGGATGCTTTGGATAGCGCCCTCGCAATTCTTTTCGCACTTCGGGATACGTCCGCTCCCAGAAACTCTTGAGGTCCTGGGTGGTTTGGACGGGTCTGCCGTTCGGCGCCAGGAGATGAAACGTGATCGGCGTTCGCGACGGCCCGATGCGCGGCGTCTCGCCCAACCCGAACAGCTCTTGCAATTTTACCGAAACCGACAAGGTGCCATCGGCCTCGTAATTGATCGTCATGTCGCGCCCGCTCGGCACTTTGAGAGTCCCGGGCGCGGCCGCGGCCAAACGCTTGCGCACATCCCACGGCAGCGTGTCTTCGCTGATGACAATGTCCTGCACCCGGCGCGCATTCACGGCGGCGGCGAACACCAGATCGCTGACATCGAGCTCGATCCCGCCGAACTTGAGGCGCTGCAGCAGGCGCGCGGTCTGCTTGTCGGGGCCGCGCTCCATCCACGCGGCCGCGAGCACGGCGGCGGTCATGTCGAGCGTGGCCGGCCGCTGCCGTTCCACCAGCACGAGCTCGCCGTACCAGTCGATCTCGAGCGTGCTGACGGATCCTGACTCGTTGAGTCTCTGCTCGATCGTCGATCGCGTCGGTGACAACCACTCGCGTTCGATCGCCGACGCGAGCCGCAGCAGCGCCTGCGTTGTTGCGGTCTTTCGTCCAGATGTGACGTCGAGCGCGATCATCCATTCGGCGCCCTCGGCTCCGCTGTCCTTCGCGATCACGGCGCCATGTCCGCTCGCCATCGTTACTGTTTCGCGATCACGTCTCTTGGCAACTCGATCGGGATAGCCGGCGAGCAGCGCGCGCCGCAGCTCGGTGTCGCTCACGTGAGCGCGATAGCGAGCGCCAACGACGTTCTTAGCGGCGTTTGAAAGGTTCTGCTCAACCAGGCGATGATCGGCCGCCGCGGGCTCGGATAATCGTGCGCATGCGGCGCAGCCTTCGAACGAGCCGTGCGCGGCCAGAAGCACTCGAGCCAGCCGCGGACTGAGCGGCAGCCGCTGCATCTGCCGGCCAATGTCGGTCAGGCCGCGATCGTCGATGGCGCCAAGCTGTTGAAGAAGAGACATCGCCGCCGCGATGCGATCGGGCGACGGCGGATCGAACCACTCGAACGAATCAGGTCGAGATCCCCACGCCAGGACGGATAACAACAACCCCGTCAGATCGACGCGATGAATGTCCGGTTCGCGATGCGGCCGCAATCGATCGCGCGGGTCCCACAAGCGGCGAGCGATGCCGGGGCCGAGTCGCGCAGCGCGGCCGGCACGCTGATCGGCGCTGTCGATCGTAATGCGTTCCGTCGTCAGCGAATCGATTGCGCGCGCCTCGTCATACCGCGCCACCTTCTGCAGCCCGGTGTCGATCACCGTTGTCACGCCACTGACAGTCAGCGAGGTTTCTGCGATGTTGGTGGCGACAATGACTCTGCGTCCCGCCTTCACACCAAGGTGCTTCGCCGAGGCGGGCTCGTTCATTGAGAGCGCGGCGTCCTGCGCGGCTGAATCGAGTGAACCGTGAAGCGGCACGAGCTCAACATCGTGTTGTCGCGCAATCGCTTGCGACTCTGCGATGGCCGCCTGAATCTCGCGCGCACCCGGAAGGAAGCAGAGCACATTGCCCGTGGTTCGCGGCAAAAGATTGCCGAGCGCATCTGCCACGGACTCGCCTGGTGCGTACTCCGCCGTCAGGGGATGCAGCGATCCAGGCACCTCGATGATTTCGCAGCCGCCAAGAAACCGCGACACCGGTTCCGGATCGAGCGTCGCCGACATCACGACAATGCGAAGATCCGTCCGCGCGAGCCACGCCTGCTTGGCGAGCGCGAGGCCGAGATCGGCGTGGACGCTGCGTTCGTGAAATTCGTCGATGACCACGGTGGCCACGTCGCTGAGCAGCGGATCCTGCTGCACGTACGCCGTCAGGATGCCTTCAGTGACGACCAGCACACGAGTCTCGTTCGTGAACTGCCGCTCGAAACGGATGTGCCAGCCGATCTCCCTGCCGATCGTCCAGTTGCGCTCGGCGGCGATGCGGCGCGCCATGGCGCGCGCGGCGACGCGGCGCGGCTGGAGCAGCAGCACGCGCCCGCGATCGACCAGCGCCGGCGGCACGCGCGTGGTTTTCCCCGCGCCCGGCGCGGCGATCACCACGAGAGCGCGATGATCGTTCAACAGCGATCGGGCGCGCTCGATGTGCGCGTCGACCGGAAGTGGCAGCACTAGCTGCTGATCTTACGCTGGGCTTCGTGAACGCGATCGCGGTCGAGGTCGCCGTCTTTCCAATAGCCGACGAACCGGCGGTAGGCTTCGCGTGCCTTCGGCGCGTTGCCCTGCTGCTCGTAGATGCGCCCGAGGTAATAGAAACTGCGCACGAACGGGATGGGGTTCGAAATGCGCTCGAGGCCGGCGGCCGCGGCCTTTTCGAGCCAGGGCAACGCGTCGTCCGCGCGACCGGATTCGAAGTACGCCTGTCCCAGCGCCGACCAAATCAGAACGTGCTGCGGGTTCCCGAATAGAGCGCCGGTGCGCGGCGTCAGCGCCGCCTGCGCGTCTTCGAGCGGCTTGATCGCCGCCTGCGGTTCGCCGCGCACCAGCGCGGCCAGTCCGCGCGCGACATTCACGCCGCGTTGATCGCGAGCGGTCGCCAGCGGATCGATCATCGTCGTGAGCGTGGCAATCGCCGCCGCCGCATCCGATCCGCGTCGCGCCGCCGACAGCGCGCGAGCCTGCATGGACAGCGCCGCCGGTTCGCCAGGACGCCCTTTCGTGTCCGTGACCGCCTGCTGGGCCTCTTTGACCGCGAGTTCCGCGCGGCCTTGCGCCATCAATACGGTCGCGGCGTAAACGTGTCCTTCGCCGGACCTCGTGCCGGGGACGCTGTAGGCGGCCGCCGTTCGTTGCGCCCACTGCAGCGCCTCAGCGCCGCGGCCGTTGAACAGGCTTAACGCGTAATGGCTTCGAGCACCCATCCACCGCGGTGTCTGATCGGCGGATTTCCAGAGCGTGTCGGCGCTCGCCGCCGCGGCGGTCCAGTCCTCGCGCATCAACTCCGCCAGCGCCCGCCCCGCCAGTGGATTCGGCTCGTTCGCATCAAGCAGGACCGCTTGCGCGAATTCGCGCACCGCGTCTTCGGGCCGGTTCAGGCCGAGCAGCACGCCGCCGGCGGCGGTGTGTGCCGCCGCACTCTCGGGGTTCCTCTTCAAATACCCGTTGAGCACGTCGAGTCCACGCTCGCCGTCACCGCTCGCGAGCAGGGCGAAGGCCATGTTCTGGTAGGTAATGGCATACGTGCCGCTGCGCCGCACCAGCTCCTGATACTGCTCGATCGACTCGGGATACCGCTCCAACTGCAGATAAATCAAGCCGAGGTTGTGACGGCACCCTTGACTGCCTGGATCGAAATCGGCGCATTTCTTGTACGCATCGATGGCGCGGCCAAGGGTTTGTGGCCGCCCTGAGTAATGGAAACCCTCGATGTAGAAACGCTCGCGCGGCGTCAACCGATCCGCGAGCTTGAGGGCCTGCGACGCATACTTCTCGCGCAAGTCGAAGCGGCCCATGTTGCTCTGCACGACAGCCAGCTTCGCGTAGGCAACGGCAAAGGCCGGGTCGATGGCGACCGCCCTTTCGAACAGCGCCGCGGCTTCGCGCTCGCGATAACGCTCGTGGAGATTGATGCCTTCGGCGTACAAGCGGTACGCCTCGATCGACGAAGTCGTGACGTCGCCGAGACCGCGATCGAGGCCGCCTTCGTTGATTTGCGGGACTGGTTGCGTCAGCAATCCGGCGCCGGCCCGAACGCCTTCGAACTTCGTGCGGATGCGGCGCGACAGGTCGTCGATCATCGCGAACAGCGCGCCGGCGCCGGCCCCCTCGACGCGCTCGGACGATTCGATGCGTCCTGTCTTCGCGTCCTGCAACCGTACGTTGATGCGAATCGACTCGCCCGATTTCATGTAGCTGCCGACGACCACGCGATCGACGCCGGTGCGCGCGGCGACGGTGTTGATCACTTCCGGCGTCAGCACGCGATCGTCCTGGCGATTGAGCTCCGCGAGGATGCCGTAGAGCCGATCGGTGCCCACGACCTCGATGTCGCTCGACTGCGACAGGTCGGTCACCACCATCTCGGTGATGCCGGTCCGCATCCAGTCGAGCTCCTTGTCGCCGCTGGTGTTGTCGAAGTAGAGGACCGCCACCGAGGGTTTGCCGGTCGCATCCGCCGGGGCCGGGCTGGTCGCGGCCCGGCTGCGCAGCAGCGGAATGCCGGCCACGACCGTGATGCCGGCCACCGCGGCCGCCACCATCGCGAGACGCGGGATCGGCCGCGGCATGCGGCCGGTCACGACCGGTGCGGCATGCGTGGCCGTGTCCAGCCGCCGCCGCGCGGCGCGCAGATCGACGGCCAGATCCTTCATGCCCTGGTAGCGGTCCGCGGGATCCTTGGCCAGGCACTTGTCGACGATGCGTTGAATATCGGCGGAGACGTCGCTCATCACCGACGGCCCGAGTGCCGGCAAACGCGGCGCGGCGTGATGCAGGATCGCGCTGGCCGTCTCGATGCCGGTTTTGCCGCGGAACGGCGGCTCCCCCGCAAGCATCTCGTGCAGCATGATGCCGAACGAGAAAATGTCGCTGCGCAGATCGACCACGTCGCCGCGCGCCTGCTCGGGCGACATGTAGGTCATCGTCCCGACGACGACACCGGCGGCCGTATCGTGACTCGTCTTGGTGGCGCCGTGTTCGGCGGCGAACTCGATCAGCTTGGCAATGCCGAAGTCGATGATCTTGGCGTGGCCTTCGTCCGTGACCATGACGTTCGCGGGTTTCAGGTCGCGATGGATCACGCCCTTGTCGTGGGCGCGCGCCAGTCCGGCCGCGGCCTCCGCGGCGAGCTCGAGCGTTCTCGCCACCGGCAGCCGGCCGCGCTTGAGCAGGTCGCTGATCTTGTCGCCGCGAATCAGCTCCATCGCGATGAAGGCGCGGCCGTCGACTTCGTCGGCCTCGTGGATGACCGCGATATGCGGATGCTCCAGCGCCGACGCTGCTTGCGCCTCCTTGAGGAAGCGCCGCCGCCGATCGGCATCGTCGGTCAGATCGTCAGGCAGGACCTTGAGGGCGACATCGCGGTTCAACCGCGTGTCGGTGGCGCGATACACGATGCCCATGCCGCCGCGGCTGAGTTCTTCGTGGACGCGGTAATGACCGAGGGTTTGACCGCTCAATTCCATGCTTGGGGGCTTTCGCAGCGCATTCTATCCCACAGCTCATTCATGACTCCGTGATAACGTGAGTGCTGACCGCCAGGGGTATTCGTCGATTCACGGCGAGTTGAGAAACACCCTGGAACCTGCCTGTCGCGCCGTAGCGGCGCACAGGGCCGCCGCGAAGGCGGAAACCGGTTCACACCGGCGGAGGGAGAGCGGAGATGTCGAAGTCCACCACGGTGCCTGCGGTGAATACGTTCGCCGAGGCGTTTCCCAATTCCACCAAGGTCTACGAGAACGGCGTGCCGTTCCGCGAGGTGAAGCTTGGCGGCGGCGAGCCGTCGATTCGCCTCTACGACACCAGCGGTCCGCAAGGCCACGATCCGCGGCAGGGCCTGCCGAAGATGCGCGAGCCATGGATTGCGCCCCGCCGAGCGGATGCGAGGCAAGGCAAAGCGGTCACGCAGTTGTATTACGCGCGGAAAGGCGAGATCACGCCGGAGATGGCCTACATCGCGACGCGCGAAGGGCTGCCCGCCGAGTTCGTGCGCGATGAAGTGGCGCGCGGCCGCGCCATCATTCCCGCCAACATCAATCACCCCGAGCTCGAGCCGATGATCATCGGCCGCAACTTCCTGGTGAAGATCAACGCCAACATCGGCAACTCCGTCGTCTCGTCGTCGATCGACGAGGAGGTGGAGAAGCTGCGCTGGGCGACGCTGTGGGGCGCCGATACGGCGATGGATTTGTCGACGGGCAAGCAGATCCACGAAACGCGCGAATGGATCCTGCGCAACTCGCCGGTACCGATCGGCACCGTGCCGATCTACCAGGCGCTCGAGAAGGTCGGCGGCCGCCCGGAAGATCTGACCTGGGAAATTTATCGCGACACGATCATCGAGCAGGCCGAACAGGGCGTCGACTATTTCACGGTGCATGCCGGCGTGCTGCTGCGCTACATCCCGCTGACCGCGAAGCGCGTGACGGGTATTGTCTCGCGCGGCGGATCGATCCTCGCGAAGTGGTGCCTCGCGCACCACAAGGAGAACTTCCTCTACACGCACTTCCGCGAGATCTGCGAGATCATGCGCGCCTACGACGTGTCGTTCTCGCTCGGCGACGGTCTGCGGCCGGGATCGATCGCCGACGCGAACGACGAGCCGCAGTTCGCCGAGCTGCGGACGCAGGGCGAGCTGACGAAGATTGCCTGGGAGTTCGACGTCCAGACGATGAACGAGGGGCCCGGCCACGTGCCGATGCACCTGATCCGCGAGAACATGGAGAAGCAGCTGGAGTGGTGCAGCGAAGCGCCGTTCTACACCCTCGGACCGCTGACCACCGACGTCGCGCCCGGCTACGATCACATCACCTCCGCGATCGGCGCGGCGATGATCGGCTGGTACGGCACCGCGATGCTCTGCTACGTGACGCCGAAGGAACATCTCGGACTGCCGAATCGCGATGACGTGAAGGCCGGTGTGATCGCCTACAAGATTGCCGCGCACGCGGCCGATCTTGCGAAGGGCCATCCGCGCGCCCGCGCCTGGGATGATGCGCTGTCAAAGGCGCGATTTGAGTTCCGCTGGGAAGATCAGTTCAACCTGTCAATGGATCCCGTCACCGCGCGCGCGTATCACGACGAAACGCTGCCGGCCGACGGCGCGAAGGTGGCGCACTTCTGCTCGATGTGCGGACCGAAGTTCTGCAGCATGGAGCTGACGCAGCAGGTGCGCGCCGAAGCCGCGAAGGGAATGGAAGAGAAGTCGGTCGAGTTCCGGAAGAGGGGCGGCGAGATCTACGTCAAGAATTAGGCTGTGTGGCTGGCCCCGCCTCCGGCGGGGCGGCTAACGCGGCGCAGGGACGATCTGGATCACCGTCGCGAAACGCGCGGGCGTCCCGTCCTTCTTCGGATTCGGATAGCCCGCCGATCCGCCGAACGAGTAGTCCTTGATCGTCACGCCCGGCGGGAAGGCCATCGACTCGTCGCGGAACTTGACCGTCTCGAACATGTGCGTCGGCGGCGCTTCGTACAACTCATCGCCCTTGTTCTTCAACACCGTCTTGTAGAACGCGACGAGATCGGCGTACGGGACCGTGCTGCCGAAAATGTAGAAGCGCTGTCCGCGGCCGGCGTCGTAAGACGTCAGGAACACCGCTGACGGATAGATCGGCGCGCCTAACATTGCTTCAGTCGGCGCGCCTGGTGCCTGGGGTGCCTGAGGTGCCTGGGGTGCCTGAGGTGCCTGGGGTGCCGAAGGTGCCTGAGGTGCCTGGGGTGCCTGGGTGCTTGGTGCTGGCGGCGGCTGCGCCGGCTTCTGCGTATTCGGCCGCGGGAACGGCTGCGGCGTCTGCGCCAACGCAACAGTGGCGCACAAGCTCAACACGGAAACGCAGAAACACCGGAACACGAAACTATTATAGGGCTGCTTGAAGGCGTACCTGGAATTCTGCCTGGCGAACCAGGACTGGCTGCTGGAACTGATCGAATCGCTGGTCGCCATTGAATCGCCCAGCGACGATCCGGCCGCGGTCAATCGCTGCGGCAACGAGCTGGCGTCGCGGCTGGAGGCGATCGGCGGCGCGATCACGCGGGTGCCGTCGGCGGCGGCCGGCGATCACTTGCGCGCGAGCTTCGGCAGCGGATCGAAACAGGTCCTGCTGCTCGGCCACTTCGACACGGTGTGGCCGATCGGGCAGCTCGATCGCATGCCGCTCAAGCACGAGGGCGGCCGATTGTATGGCCCCGGCGTGTTCGACATGAAGGCGGGCATTGGCCTGGCCATGCTGGCGACGCGCGCCCTGATCGAGCACGGCAAGCTCGATGACTCGCGGATCGTGATGCTGTGGACGACGGATGAAGAAGTCGGCAGCAAGACCTCGCGCGCGTTGATCGAAGCGGAGGCCACCAGGAGCGATGCCGTGCTGGTCTTCGAGCCGTCGCTACCGGGCGGCGCGCTGAAGACCAGCCGCAAGGGCGTCGGGCAATTCGAAATGATTGCGGGCGGAGTATCGGCGCACGCCGGCCTCGATCCGGGCAAAGGCGTCAGCGCGATCCGCGAGCTCGCGCGCCAGATCACGGCGATCGACGATCTGCAGGATCCCGCGAATGGAGTGACGTTGACCGTGGGTCTTGTTTCGGGAGGCACGCGCGCCAACGTCGTTCCCGCTGAAGCCCGCGCCACCATCGACGCGCGCGCCATCACGCGCGCGGATGCCGATCGCGTGCAGCGCACCCTGCGATCTCTTCAGCCGCGGATCGCCGGCGCGTCGATTGAAGTGAGCGGCGGATTCGATCGGCCGCCCCTCGAGCGGACCGCGGCGGTCGAGCGTTTATTCAACCAGGCCAAAGCTGTTGCCGCGGAGATCGGCATCACGCTCGAAGAGGGCAGCGCTGGCGGCGGCTCCGATGGCAATTTCACCGCCGCGATCGGGGTGCCGACGCTCGACGGCTTCGGCGCGATCGGCGACGGCGCGCACGCCATTCACGAGCACGTCGAGGTCGACGCGCTCATTCCTCGGGCTGCCACGATTGCCGGTTTACTTCACAGCCTGGCTCGCCGGAGCTCGTAGAGCGAAGGCGGCCGGGTCGTCTAGCACGCCTGACTCGAGCCGATTCTTAGAGGTCTTGGCGCGTCGGTCAGTCACGCCGTAGCGCTGGCGCATCAGCGACACCACTTCCTGCACGCGCTTCTCGTAATCCTTCTTCACGTAACGGCTCGCATAGAGCTCGTTGTACATCGGCACGAGCTCCGGATACTCGCGCTGCATGATCGACATGAAGTGTTCCTTGGTGCCGCCATCCATGTGCATGACCATCGCGCCGATCGAGGTCGCGCCTGAGTCGGCGATGGCCTTGATCGTCGCCTCGATCTTCCGCGGCTGCGTCGAAAATCCAGGCACGATCGGCGCCATCAACACGCCGCAATCAATCCCGGCATCGACGAGCTGACGCACGGCCTTCAATCGTTGCATCGGGTGCGCCACGCCGGGCTCGAGCTTGTCCCACGCATCCTCGTCAACGGTCGGCACGCTCATGTGCACGCGGCACGATGCAACCTTCGAAAGATCCTTCAGCACGTCGATATCGCGAACGACCATCGGTCCCTTGGTCACGATGCCGACTGGCGTGGCCGCATCGCGCAGCGCTTCGAGCACGCCGCGCGAAATCTTGTAGGTCCCTTCAATCGGTTGATAAGGATCCGTCGCGGTGCCGAAGCCGATGCTTTCTTTTTTCCACGACGGCCGATCGAGCTCGCGGCGCAGCACTTCGACGAAGTTGGTCTTGACGAAGATCACCGACGCGAACTGATCGCCGGCATCGAGCTCGAGGTGCGAGTGATAACGCCGCGCGAAGCAGTAGTGACACCCATGGGTGCAGCCGCGATACGGATTCAGGCTCCACGCCATGTACGCCTTGCCCTTGACCTTGTTGAGCGCGGACTTGCAGCGGACTTCCTGGTAGGTCGCGGCATCGCCGCGGCGCTTCGCGTCTTTCAGGGCGGCGACGCCGCCTTCCTTGACGATCTGCGCGACGTCGCGCGTCGTCGGCGTGATGTGGAGATCAAAAAGCAGGGGGAACATCGCCATGAAGCGTCAAAGGGCGATTATTTCGCTTTTTTTTCGCTAAAACAATAGGAGCGGCTTGGCCCACTAGTACAGCGCGCGCAGCATTACTATGTCAACTAACACCTTGACTGTCCCATTACGATTGTTTACTGTCCCAACATGGACCGGACGAAGCAGGAGTGGGCCGATCTCGCGCTTAGGGCGGGCCAGGTCTTCAAGCCCTACACTCCTATCGATCAGAGATTCTTGTTTTCGGGGCGAACTGCTCAGGTTAGACGTTTGGTTGATGTGGTCAATCAGACGGGCCAACACGCAGTAATTTTCGGCGAGCGTGGCGTCGGAAAAACATCGTTGGCAAACGTGCTGACGGAATTCTTGGCGAGTCCTACGAATCAGCCGGTACTCGCACCGCGAATCAACTGCGATACTGGCGACACTCTCGACTCGATTTGGCGGAAGTTGCTTCAACAGATCGAATTGTTGCGAACACGTCCATCCGGATTCGTGGGAGGGGCAACAACAGCCTATAACTCCGAGGAACTGTTGGGGGATTCTGCTGCGACTCCACATGCAGTTACGAGAGCTCTCACAATTATGTCGCGGGATGTCGTGCCAATAATGATCCTCGATGAGTTCGATCGGTTGGGGGCCAAGCCGCGTCGCGGGATCGCGGACACGATCAAGAGTCTTTCTGATGGAGCTGTTGCGGCAACGATTGTCGTTGTCGGTGTCTCAGACAGCGTCGATCAATTGATTATCGAGCATCAATCAGTATCGAGGGCCATCAAGCAAATTCAGATGCCGCGAATGATTCCGGATGAGATTCGAGAGATCATGATCGCCGGCTTGGCTCAATTGGAGATGGATGCCACCGATGACGCCCTGGATCGCGTCGTGCTGACCGCTCAAGGGCTCCCGCACTATACACATCTGGTCGGACTACACGCGTCGCGGGTCGCCATCGACCAGAAGGAACTGGAAGTGACCCTGCCGATGGTGGACGCCGCAATCAAAGGGGCGATCGAAGATGCACAACAGTCGATCCGGGTTGCCTATCATGAAGCCATTCGCAGCGCGCGAAAGGACAATCTTTTTTCCGATGTTCTCTTGGCTTGCGCGCTCGCGCAGACTGACGAGCTCGGCTATTTCGCAGCTCAAGATGTCCGGGAACCTATCAACAAGATCACGGGCAGGGCGTACGACATCCCGTCCTTCGCTCAGCACCTGAACGATTTTTCAGAGAGTAAGCGCGGAAATATTCTTTATAAGACGGGCGTCTCGCGTCGATTCAGGTTCAGGTTTTCGGATCCGCTCATGCAGCCTTTCGTGATCATGAACGGAATAGTGGCGGGGAAGATTCCGGAGAATTACCAAAAGCCTATTCCTCGCAATGGGCTTGGATTCTAAAGTCATTTCGACGCTATGCGGATTGGCGCGGTCGCCGAATTCGACGTCGAAGAGTCATGCAATCTGTCTACGCCAATAGGAGAGAAGATCTTCGACGGTTTGCTCGAGAGGAATCTGCGGCGACCACCCCGTATCGCGAGTGAGGCGGCTGTGATCGCCGAGCACGAGCGGCGTGTCGTTGGGACGAAGACGTGATGGATCCTGCGCGATCGTGATCGGCACGCGCGCGTTGGCGCGCATCAGATCGACCAGCGTGCGAATCGTAATCGGGTTTCCCGAGCAGACGTTGTAAGGCACGCCTGGTTTCGCCGACGCCATCATCGATCGATACGCGCGCACGGTGTCGCGCACGTCCATGATGTCGCGTTGGGAATCCAGATTGCCCATCGACAGCGCCGGCGGCTTCTGGCCGGCTTCGATCTCCGCGATCTGTTTCGCAATGTTCGATGCCACAAACGACGGTGTCTGCCGCGGACCAACGTGATTGAACGAGCGCGCGATCAATGCCGGAATCCCATCGTCCTCCCACGCACGCCTGGCGATCATTTCCTGCGCGATCTTGCTCGTGCCGTACGGGCTGTTCGGGCGGATGGTGTCGTCCTCGGTGATGGCGCGATCGAGCGGCGCATACACGAATGCCGTGCTGGTGATCAGCACCCGCGGCTTCAGGTTGTGGCGGCGCAGGCCGCCGAAGAGATGATGCGTGCCGAGCACGTTGCCGGCGAACGTTTCGTGGACATGGCCCCACGATTCGCCGACGTGGGGTACGCCGGCGAGGTGATAAATCTCCGCCGGCTTGAATGCGCCAAGCGCGTCGGCCACAGCGTCGCGATCGTGTAATTCAACGGCGTGCCAGATGACGCGTGAACCGGTGAGCAGGGGCTCGGTGTTCGGGCGTAGCCAGCCTATGATTCTGGGCGCGCCATCCGGCGCGCCGGCCGGCTTCAGCCGGACCTCTTCTTCGAGCAGCTCGAGCAGATGACTGCCGACGAACCCGGCCGCGCCCGTGACGAGAACGCAGGGCATTACCGCTTGCCGTATTGCGCTTCGATGTAAGCCTTGTAGCCGGGATCGCGTTCCTTGATCGGCCGCCACCACCATTCGTTCTTCTGGTACCACGCCACGGTGTCGGCGAGGCCTTTTTCGAAATCCACCTGCGGCGCCCAGCCCATGGCGCGCAGCTTCGCCGAGCTGAGGCTGTAACGGCGATCGTGGCCTTTGCGATCGGCGACCGGCTTGATCAGCTCCGGGCCCTTGCCGGCGAGCTTCAACACCTTGTGCGTCAAATCGATGTTCTTCACTTCGTTGCCGCCGCCGATGTTGTAGACCTCGCCGTCGGTGCCCTTGTGCATCAGCAGATCGATGCCGCGGCAATGATCGAGCACGTGCAGCCAGTCGCGGATGTTCCCGCCGTCGCCATACAGCGGCACCGGGATGTTGTCCATCAGGTTGGTGACGAACAGCGGCAGGATCTTCTCGGGAAACTGATACGGCCCGTAGTTGTTCGACGCTCGCGTGACGATCACCGGCACCTCGTGCGTCGCCCAGTAGCTGTATGCGAGTCGATCGGCGCCGGCCTTGCTCGCCGCATACGGATTGCGGGGCTTCAATTCATCGGTTTCGACGCTCGATCCTTCCGGCACGCTGCCGTAGACCTCGTCGGTCGAGATTTGCACGAACCGCTTCAGCTTCGGATTGCGGCGCGCCGCTTCCAGCAGTACGAACGAGCCTTCGACGTCGGTCTTGATGAAGTCGCCGGCCGCCATGATCGAGCGGTCGACGTGCGTCTCCGCGGCGAAGTGCACGACGTAATCCGATTGCTCGACCAGCGGGCCCGCAACGGAGGCGTCGCAGATATCGCCATGTACGAACCTGTGACGCGCGCTGTCGATCACGTCGTGCAGGTTTTCCTTGCGGCCCGCATACGTCAGCTTGTCGAGCGTGGTGACGTGCCAGTCGGGATGCGTGTTGATGGCGTAGCGAACGAAATTGCTGCCGATGAAGCCGGCACCGCCGGTAACGAGAACTTTGATCAAAGCCATTTGTAATCGGTGGATCGTCGTCTGTGGCTTACCACTTGATCCAGACCTCGGAGTTGTCGCCCAGCATGAATCGATGGGCGACCGGCTTCAGCGGCAGGCGGTGAATCTTCACGCCGCGGCCGATCAAGCTGTCCGACACGCGAGTCTCCAGATCGTGAATCAACGATCCTTCGAGGACGATGCTGTGTTCGATCTCGGACTTGTTGATTTCGACGTCCTTGCCGATCGACGTGAACGGGCCGATGTAGGCGTTGATGATGCGCGCACCCGGCCCGATCACCGCGGGCCCGCGGATCACCGAGTGCTCGACCGTCGCGCCTTTGTCGATCACGACACTGCCCTCGATGCGCGACGCGGAATCGACCTTGCCGTCGTTCTTCGCCTGCAGCGTTTCGAGGATCAGCCGGTTGGCTTCGAGCATGTCCTCGAGCTTGCCGGTGTCCTTCCACCACCCCGACACGAGATGCGGATTGACGCGCAGGCCGCGATCGATCAGATCCTGGATCGCATCGGTGATTTCCAGCTCGTTGCGGAAGCTGGGCTTGATGTTGTTGACCGAGTTGAAAATCTCGGGGCCGAACATGTAGACGCCAACGAGAGCCAGGTTCGACTTCGGCTGCTTCGGCTTCTCGACGAGCCGCCGCACCTTGTCGCCCTCGAGCTCCGCCACGCCGAACATCTGCGGGTCGGGCACCGGCGTCAGCAGGATCTGCGCGGCCGGCTTTTCCTTCACGAACTGATCGACGAACTCGACGATGCCGCGGTTGAGGAGGTTGTCGCCGAGATACATCACGAACGGATCGTCGCCGATGAAGTCGCGGCTGATCTTGACGGCGTGCGCGAGCCCTCGCGGCGCATCCTGCTCGATGTAGGTGATGGTCGCGCCCCACTGCGAGCCGTCACCGGCCGCGGCCCGGATTTCCGCCTGCGTGTCGCCGACCACAATGCCGATGTTCGTGATGCCGGCGCCAACGAGCGCTTCGATGCCGTAGAAGAGGACCGGTTTGTTGGCGACGGGCACGAGCTGCTTGGCGCTCGTATAGGTCAGCGGGCGGAGGCGGGTGCCCTTGCCCCCGCTGAGAATCAGTCCCTTCATGCAGCCTTGAATCTTAATACGTCGAACCTCCGAACGCCCCGAAGAAGTTCGAGAACGAGCCGACGCCGGCCAGCGTGAACGACATGTTGAAGCGCCGGTCGCGGCGAATGAAGAACGAGCTGGTGTTCGGGTAGTTGACGGCCTGGTATTCGAACTGGATGCCGCAGCACTGCGCGTTGTAGAACGCCACGTAGCGCTGGCTGTAGAGCAGCTTTCGCGACACGTCGTAATTGAACGACACGCTGCCGCCGATCCGGCTCCGCAGCACGCGGAAGTCGGCGGCAGTGTTCACCAGGTTGCTGGCCTGGGTGACGGCGCCGGCCGCGCTCGTGGTGGTGAACGGCGTCCGGCTCCATCCGCCGGTGGCGTTGACGGCGGGCGTGCGCAACGTGCCGTTCAACGTCATGCCGAGCAGCTTCGGGTTCGCGGGCAGGGCCTTCGGGTCGTATTCGAGCCGGTAATCGACCGCGAGCGGGTTGATCGGCGTGGCCCGTGCCGCCAGCGCGATCGGCGAGAACGCGCTCGGCGCGCGGGTGCTGAAGCCGAACGAATACGACTGATCGAACCGGCTCGCGTTCTCGTCGGTGTAATAGCTCTGGCGCAGCGACACGTTGAGGAGCTCGCGCGGCGCGCTCGCCTGCGGCTGGCCCGCCTTGTCCTTGCGCACCAGCAGGCGGTTGGTGAGGCCGTAGCTCATTTGCGTGACGCCGCCGATGATCACGTCGTATCCGGTCGACCGGGGAATGCGATCCTGGCTCGCAATCTGCGTGCGGCGTTGCACCGAGAACGACGGCTCGACGACGTGTTTCATGCGATCGGCGAAGCCGTTGCCGGGATTGAACACGCGCGAGACCACCGGACCGACAATGTCCACACGCATGTCCCCGTAATTGCGCGTCACCGGGTCGGCGATCTGGGTGCGGCCGTCCGCGGCCAGGCTCTCGCTGTAGTACGTGGTGCGATACGACGCCGTCGCGTTGACCTGCAGGTACGGCAGCGTGCTGAGCGGCGCGCGGATCGCCGGAACGAAGTCCGCTTTCAGCAGACCGAGATCCGTCTCAGTCGTGCCACTTCGATAGATCAGCACGTTGCGGCCGGCTTCCGCATTGACGGTGGCGAACATCGGCAGTGATCCGAGCCGCACGCCGCTCAACGCCGCGGTCAGTCCGGGCGCCTGTCCGGTCACCGTGGAATTCGTCGCATTCGAAAAAATCTCGTTGCGCGCAAAGCGTCCGCTGGTCGACAGGTTCCGCCATGCGCCGGAGATGCCGCCTTCGAACGAACGCGAGCTGTTCGCCTGGTTATAAAAATTGCGATCGTAGGTCTGCCGTACCGTGACGTCGCTGATGTAGTCGACCCGCCCGCGCGCGGCGAGGCCGAACGGCAGGCTCTGCGACAGGTTGCCGCGGATCGACTTGCTCTGCCGTGCCGGCCGCACGCCGCCCCTGATCACGGCATTCTTCTCGTCGAGCCAGTAATAGCGGAAGTCGCCCTGCGCCTGCGGACCGCGCACGTAGCGGTATTCGGCGCCGACGCCACTGCCGCGCGAAAACATCCAGTCGTGGAACAGCGTCGCGTCCTGGCTGCGGTTGATCGCCCAGAAGAACGCGTTGCTGACCGACGACCCGGTCGCCAGCGAGGACCCATAGATCGGCATCAGGATCCCCGTCGCGCGGTCGTCCTTCTGGATCGGATAGTAGAGCACCGGCAGATAGAACACCGGGACGTCCTTGACCTCGACGACGGCGTTCCTGAGCAGCACGTAGTGATCGAGGCGCAGCGTCGCCGTGCCGCTGACGATCTCCCAGCGCGGCGTCGGCTGCACGCAGGTCGTGAAGCTGCCCCGGGTGATGCGGTACTTGTCGGCGCCGATCTTTTCGATCTCCTCGCCGTTGAAGTAGACGTCCGGCTCGAGGCCGCCGAACATGCTGAGGTTGCGCTGCCCCCGCTCGCCGAGCTCGGCGATGCCGTTCGCGTTCTTGAACGTGCCGAGGCCCGTCTTGGTGTTGAACACCGCGCTGTCGGCGGAAATCCGGGCGGTCGGCGTCTGGAACACCACGTTGCCCTCGGCGATCAGCTCGCCGGTCTTGATGTTCATCTGCAGATCGTCGGCGAAAAACTTCTGGCCGGCGTTCGGCGTGCCGGGCTCGCCTTCGACCTCCACCTCGCGCATCAGCCGCACGCGGTCGGCGTCGATGCGCTCGAATGAAAACTGCTTGGTGATCCAGCCGGCAATGCCCTGTGCCGCCGCCTCACGAGTGGTGAGCAGCGCCATCAACGCGCAGGCGAGGATGATGGACCGGGAACGCACGAGAATTTGAGAATACCAGCCTTCTGCGCTTTCTGTGCCTTCTGTGGCCTAGACCTAGATACGGGTGGCGCCACTTTCGATCAGGCGCGCCCGCAGCGGCCCGATCATGTAGATCGATCCGCACGCCACGGCGCGCTTCGACTGCTCGAGCGCGCGCGCCACCGCGTCCAGCGGCGACGCGACCGCTTCCACCGGCACCGCCGTCAGCTGCCGAATCTCGCCGGCGAGAGTGTCGGCGGTCCGCGCTCGCCCATGCGGCACCGTCGTGGCGATGAACGCCGATGCGATCGGCGTCAGCGCGCCGATCATGTTCTCGAGATCCTTGTCGGCCATTGCCGCGAAGACGATCGGCAGCTTCCTGCTGCCGGTGTCCTGGAGATACGACGCCAGTGCCGCCGCTCCGGCCGGGTTGTGGGCGGCGTCGATCAGCAATTCGCGGTTGGCGGGCGGGATCCGCAGCCACTCGAGCCGCGCCGGCCATTCGCAGTTGGTCAGGCCCGAAACGATCGCGGCGGTAGTCAGGTGTGTCGCGATCATCGACCAGCGCTCGAGTATCGCCACCGCGACCGCCGCGTTCTCGAGCTGATGCCGCCCCGGCAGCGCCAGCGTCAGCGGCGGATACTTCCGATCCGTCGTCGTGGCATGCGCATCGAAGAGCGGCGCTTCGACCTCACGCGCGACTTTGGTGATTCGCGCGGCCGCCTCCGGAGGCAGCCGTCCAACCACGAGCGGCACTCCCCGTTTGGCGATGCCGGCCTTCTCGAACGCGATGTCCGACAGCGTATGGCCGAGGTGACGCTCGTGATCGAAGGCGATCGACGTGATTGCCGTGATCGTCGGTGTCAGCACGTTGGTCGCGTCAAAACGGCCGCCGAGGCCGACCTCGGCTACCGCCACGGCAACACCCTCGCGCCGGAAAATTTCGAACGCGACCGCGGTCGACACTTCGAAGAAGGTCGGCGGCACGGTGAGTGTGCCGGACTTGATACACGC
Source organism: Cyanobacteriota bacterium (assembly GCA_019752015.1). Classification (GTDB taxonomy): domain Bacteria; phylum Acidobacteriota; class Vicinamibacteria; order Vicinamibacterales; family UBA2999; genus 12-FULL-67-14b. The sequence goes on from JAIEMQ010000038.1 coordinate 53,892, forward strand.
GTCGATCACGTCGAGGACGTGTGCCGTGACGGTCTCGAACGTTTCAGCATCGACGGCCTTGCCGTTGATGGCGACGCGCTCTTCGATGCGATCGAGATGCGGCGAGGTGTAGCGTCCCGTCTTCAGTCCGCCCGCGCGCAGCCCGCACTCGACCATCGCCGCAACGGAGCCTTTGCCGTTGGTGCCGGCGATGTGAATCGACTTCCACGCGCGCTCGGGATTGCCGAGTGCGGCGAGGACGGTTCGAATGTTGTCGAGCCCGAGCTTGATGCCGAATTTCTCGAGCGCGAAAAGCCGTTCGATAGCAGTCAATCGGTGGATCGCAAGAGTACGAGCAATCGGTGGATCGTTAAGCGGTAATCGGTGGATCGTGATCGGTGGCCATGAAAGCCATCACGTGCCCGAGCGTTGCCTTCATCTCGCGGCGATCGACGACCAGGTCGAGCATGCCGCGCTCGAGCAGGAACTCGCTGCGCTGGAATCCGTCGGGGAGTTTCTGACGGATGGTCTGCTCGATGACGCGCGGGCCCGCGAATCCAATCAACGCTTTCGGCTCCGCGATGTTGAGATCGCCGAGCATGGCAAAGCTCGCCGTCACGCCGCCGGTCGTCGGGTCGGTGAGGATCGAGATGTACGGCAGCCGCGCGCGATCGAGCCGCGCCAGCGCCGCCGAGATCTTCGCCATCTGCATCAACGACAGCGCGCCTTCCATCATGCGCGCGCCGCCGGAACACGACACGATCAGCATCGCGATGCGCCGCTCGAGTGCGAGCTCGATGCCGCGCACGATCTTCTCGCCGACGACCACGCCCATCGAGCCGCCGATGAAGCTGTACTCCATCGACGCCACGACCGCGTCGACGCCGTTGATCCTGCCGACGCCGACGATGACCGCGTCCTTTTGCCCGGTGGATTTCTGTGTCGCCGCGAGCCGCGACTTATAGGGCCTGGTGTCGGTGAACTTGAGCGGGTCGTTCGACACCAGGTTCGGCGCGATCTCTTCCCACCGCTCGTCGTCGAACAACACCTTCAACCGCTCGGTGGCGCTCAGCCGGAAGTGGTGCGCGCACTTGGTGCAGACGTGAAGGTTCTTGATCAGGTCCTTGGTGTAGATGACGGTGTCGCATTCGGGACACTTCACCCACAGGCCTTCGGGGACCCGGCTGGTCTTTGCCGGCGACGCAATCGGCTTGCGCGCCTTCTTGAACCACGCCATATCTGCTCAGCTTATCACTTGCGCGCCACGTAGTAGCGCGTCCCCTTACCCATGCCCTTGATCTGCTTGACCAGCTCCTCGAGCGCGGCGTCGTCGGATTCGGGATCGAACTCCGACGTTTCGACGACGAGCAGCGGCGTGGCGGTGTAGTGGAAGAAGAAATGCTGGTACGCCTCGTTGAGCTCGCGCACGTACTCTTCCGCCGGCAGCGGCAACTCCGCGTCCGGCTCCTTGGCGCGCTTGCGCAGCCGCTCCATCAGCAGCTCGGTCGGCGCCTGCAGGTAGACGACGAGATCCGGCGGCGGCACGTCGCGCGCCAGCAGATCGAACAGCCGCTGGTAGATGAACAGCTCGTTGTCGTCGAGGTTCAGATACGCGAAGATCTTGTCCTTGTCGAAGACGTAGTCGCAGATCGTCGTCTGCAGGAACAGATCAGCCTGCCGCCTGCCGGTCAGCTGGCGATGGCGGTTGAGCAGGTAGAACAGCTGCGCCTGCAGCGCCGAGCCCGGCCGCTCGGCGTAGAAGTCGGCAAGAAACGGGTTCTCGGTGTCTTCAAGGACCGTGGTCGCCTCGAGTTTCGCGGCCAGCCGCTCGGCCAGCCGCGTCTTGCCGGCCCCGATCGGGCCTTCGATGGCGAGATAGTGAAAGGCCACTGCGCCGCCGAGTATAGTTTGTGGAGTGACGATCGAAAAGATCGAGCTGTTCCTCTGCCGCCTTCCGCTGGTGCACTTCTTCGAAACGAGCTTCGGACGTTCGTACGATCGCACCTTCGTGTTGATCCGGGTCCAGAGTGCCGGCTCTGAGGGCTGGGGCGAAGCGGTCGCCGAAGCCAATCCGTACTACAGCAGCGAAACCACCGAGACCGTCTGGCACATCATCGAGGGTTTCATTGCGCCGCTGCTGATCGGTCAGCGGTTCGATCATCCTCGCGAGATCTATCCACACCTCAAACGGATCCGCGGCCACAACATGGCGAAAGCCGGCGTTGAGATGGCCATCTGGGATCTCTACGCGCGATCGAGGAACCAGCCGCTGTCACAGGTGCTCGGCGGCACGCGCGATCGCATCGCCTCGGGCGTATCGATCGGCATCCAGGATTCTCTCGATCAGCTGATGGGCAAGATCGACAAGGAGCTCGCGGCCGGTTATCAGCGCATCAAGATCAAGATCAAGCCCGGCTGGGACCTCGACGCCGTCGAGCGCGTGCGCAAGACGTTCGGGAACATTCCGCTGCAGGTCGACGCCAATGCCGCCTACACGCTGCCAGACGCGCCGATGCTCGCCAAGCTCGATCCGTACGACTTGTTGCTGATCGAGCAGCCGCTCGATTATGACGACGTGATGGATCATGCGGTGCTGCAGCGGCAGATCAAGACGCCGGTGTGCCTCGACGAGTCGATCCATACCGTGCGCATTGCGCGCGATGCGATCGAGGCGAAGGCGTGCCGGATCATCAACATCAAGCCGGGCCGCGTCGGCGGGCATCAGGCGTCGATCGAGCTGCACGACCTGTGCGCGGCACACGGCATTCCGGTCTGGCACGGCGGCATGCTCGAGAGCGGCATCGGGCGGGCCCACAACATTCACCTCGCGAGCCTGCCGAATTTCTCGCTCCCCGGCGACATTGCCGCGAGCAAGCGGTATTACGAGCCCGACCTCATCGAACCTGCCATCGACGTCGCGCGAGATGGGACAATTGAAGTCCCAACTGGACCTGGTATCGGTGTGAATATTGCGCGGGAGCGCGTCGACAAGGCGACCCTGCGACACCTGAGCGTATGAAAAAAGATCTGAGCCATCTGCGCCTTCTGCGGCCCCCTTCGACTCGGCGCTCGCTGGCGAGCGCCCCGCTCAGGGCAGGCTGGCTGATGTGTTTCTTCATGCTGAGCAGCTGCGGCCCGAAAGCGGATCCAGTCGTTGGCCCGAATCCGCCGCAGGCGCTGTTCGAACAGAAGATGCGCTGGATCCTGCAGCTCGAGGATCAACGGCAGCTGCGCGGCGGCGGCGGCGATCTGTTGACGCTGCTCGGCGACACCGAAGCGCGCATCCGCCGCCGGGCGGCGCTGGCCATCGGACGCGTCAAGAATCCGGACGGCATCCCCGCCCTCACCACGTTGCTGCAATCCGAAACCGATCCGGAAGTGCGCCAGATGGCGGCCTTCGCGATGGGCCTGATCGGCGATGCCTCCGCGGCGCCCATCCTGATGTCGGTGCTGTCGGATCCCGATCCCTTGATCCAGGGCCGCGCCGCCGAAGCGCTGGGACTCATCGCGCACAAGGAAGCGGCGCAGCCGATTGCCGCGATGATGGCGGCTCACGTCAACGCCGGCGTTCTTGCCGGCATCGCCGCCGACGACATGGGATACCCGAAGCCGCCCGCCGTCGATGCGGTGCGGCTTGGCGCCTACGCGCTCGTGCGGCTGGGGTCGTACGACGGCCTGGCCAGCGCGTTACTGAGCGACGGCCGCCCGCGCAGCCGCTGGTGGCCGGTGGCGTTTGCGTTCCAGCGCGTCAACGATCCGCGCGCCGCGCCGGTGCTGCTCGATTTGTTCAAGGGCGAAGGCCAGCTGACGCGCGCCTTTGCCGCGCGCGGCCTCGCCGCCACCAGGGACAAGGCCGCGATCGCGCCGCTGCTGGCGGCGGCCGAGGACGCTTCTTCGCCGCTCGCCGTGCGCATCCAGGCGGTGCGCGGCATTGCGGCGCTCGGCGATTCCCGCGGCGGCGCCGTGATGCGCCGCCTGATCACCTCACCGCGCGTCGATCAGAACCTGCAGCTGGAGGCCGTCACCGCGCTGGCGCAGCTGCGCGATCCGGCCGCGACCGAGCTCCTGATCGATCTGGTGTCGGCGGAGTGGCCCGCGGTGCGATCCGCGGCGCTGAACGCGCTGGCGAAGATCGACGTCGACACGTTCATCACCTCGATCTCGGCGCTCGATCCCGACGAGCACTGGTCCGTGCGCGCCTCGCTCGCCCGCACGCTCGGCGATCTCTCTCGCGAGCGCGCCCAGCCCGCCTTGACGCTGATGCTGAACGACAGCGATCAGCGCGTCGTCCCCGCCGTGCTCGACGCGCTGGCGAAGATTGGCGCGACCAACGCCGGCGAAGTGCTGATGGCCCGCCTGAAGGCCGACGATTCGGTGGTCCGCGAAGCCGCCGCGCGCGGCCTGGCGACGATCAAGGCCAAAAACGCCGCCCCGGCGCTGGCCGAGGCGTATAAATTCGCGCAGCGCGACGGCCCATACGGCGCGCGAGCCGCGGCGCTCGATGCGCTGACGACGCTCGATCCGGCGGCGGCACGGCCGCTGCTGACGGCGGCGCTGGCCGATCGCGACTGGGCGGTCAGGGTGCGGGCCGCGGAGAAGCTGCGAGGGCTCGATCGCCACGCTGACGTCGCGTCGATGTTCCCGGCGCCGCCGCAGAATGTGCCGGAGCTCGCGGCGCTCGAGACGATGATCGCCCCGAAGTTCTCGCCGCAGGTCTACATCGACACGAACAAGGGCACGATCCAGTTCGAGCTGGCGGTGCTCGATGCGCCGAGGACCGTCGCCAACTTCATCTCACTGGTCCGCAAGAATTATTTCCGCGGCGTGCAGCTGCACCGCGTCGTCCCCGACTTCGTCGTCCAGGATGGCGATCCGCGCGGCGACGGGGAAGGCGGGCCCGGCTACACGATCCGCGACGAGATCAATCAGCGTCCGTACCTGCGTGGCACCGTCGGCATGGCGCTCGCGTGGGCCGACACCGGCGGCAGCCAGTTCTTCATCACGCATTCACCGCAGCCGCACCTCGATGCGCGCTACACGGTGTTCGGCCAGGTCGTCGGCGGCATGGACGTCGTCGATCGCCTGCAGCAGTGGGACACGATCAACAGCATCCGCGTCTGGGACGGCGTGAACTGGATCGGGCAGCAATAAAAGTTAAAAGTTAAAAGTTAAAAGTTAAAAATTAAAAGTTGAAACTAGAAAAGGGCGCCGTGAGGCGCCCTTTTCTTATCTACCGGCTGATGAAGCTTAACGCTTCTTCGCCTTCTTTGCCTTTTTAGCCTTCTTCGCCATCGGTTTATCCCCCCCTTCAGGTTGGATTGTGCGGAAGTCCGCCGCGACACTACGTTGGCCTCTGCCGCCTGGCACTCGGCCTCGCTCAGTTCCGGCCGTCTTCGCGCCTTACTGCGCCCGCGGAGCGGGCGCGAATGGAAAATAGGGTGGGGCAGTCTGTGAGAACCGCCCCTGTAGCGATTTAGCGCTTCTTGGCCTTCTTCGCCTTCTTAGCCTTCTTCGCCATTGTTCTCTCCTGATGGGGGGTGACTCTGCCTGATGGCAACCGCTGGTTGTTTTTATGTGTTCGAAGAGTTTTTACCTCTTCACAACCAGTGGCCTGAGCCCTCCACCCTCATACCAGATGTAGATTATGGATGAGAAAAATCAGTTGTCAAGCACAAAGCGGTTGTTGTAGTCCGTCAAACGCGCTATGTGACGCCCGATCGATCGCATCCACGACATCTTCAACATGACGTGTCGGCTTGTTGCTGATCGATCTGTATACCTTCAACGCTTCAATGCGATCGACTGTCGCGCGATGTTGCGGCGCGCGACTCGTTCGGCGACATCAGCGCGGAACACCGCGCGCGATTGGGCAAGTGACAGTAATTTCTCTGACGCCTTGAGGCTGGCCGCGTGATCGTGGAAGTAGACGTCGAGGATCTCCGCCTCGATCTGATGGAACAGCGGGTTGTGTGGATAGCGCCGCTGCAAGTCGCGGATGATGGCGAGCGCCTCCTTCGACTTGTGCTCATACCAGAGATACAGGACGTGAATCTGGTACTGCGCCTCGCCGCGCACGAGCACGCCGTCGCGGCCGGCGCGTTCAAGTTGCGCGAGTCCGCCGGCGCGATCGCCGCCCGGCAGCAGCAGGAGGAAGCGCAGGAAGCGGAAGATCGCCGGCGCGACGCCCGCGTAGTAGCGATACATGCCGATGCCGAATTCCGCATCGTGCATGGCGGGATCGAGCGCGAGCGCCTTTTCGAGCGCTTCCTTGATCCGTTTGCCGTCGCGGGCGGCCGCCAGACGCTCGGTGCGATACACACGAAACTGTGATCGCGCGCCGTATGCGGCGCCGACGTAAAACCACGCCTCCGCCCGATTGGGCTCCGCGGCGGCGAACTTCTCCGCTTCCGCGATCGCGTTGTTGACGGTGGACATGAACGTGGCATCGAGCCGCCGATCGTCGAGATCGAGCTGGATCTGCCACCACAAGCTCAGCGCTTCGAGGCCGCGGCATGCGACCATCGGCGCCTGCGGACAGATTGCCGGCAGGACCTTCTTCAGCTCGTCGAAATTGGCGTCCAGGATTAAGTCGTACGCTCGCGCAACGCGGTCCGCGGCTGTGATGCCTGGCTGCGCCTGGGCAAAGTTAAAAGGAAAAACGAAAAAGGAAAAACAGAGGACAAAGCGCGTTGTCCTTTTTCCTTTTTCCTTCTTCCTTTTCACTTTTACAGAGCGCTTGTCTTCAAGCGCGATCGCTCAGCATGCCGTTCGATGCCGAGCTGAATCAACCGGTCCACGAGCTCGCTGTATCCGACCCCGGATGTTTCCCACATCTTCGAATACATGCTGATGTTCGTGAAACCGGGCAGCGTGTTGATCTCATTCAGGTAGAGCGTGCCGGTGTCGCCGTCCAGCAGGAAGTCGACGCGCGCCAGGCCCGCGCCGTCGATGGCGCGGAACGCTTCGACGGCGAGACGCTGCACTTCCACCGCGGTGGCCTTGGGGAGGTCGGCGGGAATGACCGTCTTCGATCCCTCGTCGAGATACTTCGCCTCGTAGTCGTAGAACTCGCGCGACGGCAGGATCTCGCCGGGCACCGACGTTTTCGGATCGTCGTTGCCGAGTACCGCGCACTCGATCTCCCGCGCGCGCGGCACGGCCGCTTCGACGATGATCTTCCGATCGAACTGCAGCGCGAGCTCGATCGCCGGGATGAGATCCGCTTGGGTCTTCACCTTCGAAATGCCGACGCTCGATCCGAGATTGGCGGGCTTGACGAACACCGGAAATCCCAGCGCGCCGATCTGCTGCAGGATGCGGATGCGATGGCGATCCCACTCCGGCCGCACGAAGTCCTGCGACCGGCAGACCGGAAGGCCGCGGCCGGCAAACAGGATCTTCATGATCGACTTGTCCATGCCGGCGGCTGAGGCGAGCACGCCGTTGCCGACGTACGCGAGACCGGCCATTTCGAGCAGGCCTTGAATCGTGCCGTCCTCACCGTACGGACCGTGGAGGACGGGGAACACGACCTCGAGATTCAAGGACGCCAGGCCCGCCGGCTCCGCCGCGACCAACCCAGCCTGCCTCGCCGAAGCGGCGTGCCCTTCGCCGCGAAGGCGGGCCTGCTCGATCGCCTGCGCCACATTCGATGCCGCTGGTTCCTGCTGCGGGAACGACCACGCGCCATCCTTCTCGATGCGGATTGCGACGGGTTCGTATTTATTGCGATCGATATGTTTGAAAATCGATGAGGCCGACGTCACGGACACTTCGTGCTCGCCAGACCGCCCGCCAAAGATGATCCCAACCCGCAGTTTCTTCACTCAACGATAATAAGGGGCCGGGGATCTTTTTGCTCAGGCTCACCCATACTGACAGCGGCGCGCGTCGAGGGATCCTCACGACTGCACACGGCGAGATCGAGACGCCCGTGTTCATGCCGGTCGGTACACAGGGCGCTGTTAAGGCCCTGACTTCTCAGCACCTTGAGGAGATCGGCGCGGAAATCATTCTCGGCAATACCTACCACTTGATGCTGCGGCCCGGCGCCGAGCTGATCGCGCGCCGCGGCGGGCTCCACAAGTTCATCGGCTGGAACAGGCCGATCCTCACGGACAGCGGCGGCTACCAGGTCTTCAGCCTTGCAGAGCGCAGGAAGATTGAGGAGACCGGCGTCACGTTTCGTTCCCACCTCGACGGCAGCACGCACGTGCTAACGCCCGAGTCGGCAGTGGATATCCAGTGGACCCTCGGATCAGACATATCGATGGTGCTCGATGAATGTCCGGCATTGCCGTCGACGCCGGAAGTGATCGACCGATCGCTCGAGTTGACCGCCCGTTGGGCTAAGCGGTGTCGGGACAGGTACTTAGAGAAAATGATCCCCGGCCCCGCGTCATCTGACCGCCGAGGCCTCGGCGGTCAAGGCACGCTGCAATTCGGCATCGTGCAGGGGGGGACGTTTCCCGACCTGAGGGCCAAGAGCGCGGAACTTACTGTATCCATTGGGTTTGATGGATACGCCATCGGCGGGCTGAGCGTTGGCGAGCCGAACGAGACTATGTATCAAGTAGTCGAAGCCACGACCCCCCGGCTGCCCGTCGATCACCCGCGCTATTTAATGGGCGTCGGCACGCCGATCGACCTGGTCGAATGCGTCGCGCGCGGCATCGACATGTTCGACTGCGTCATGCCGACCCGGAACGCGCGCAACGGTCAGCTCTTCACCAGCGAGGGACCGATAAATATCAAGAACGCGCAGTTTTCCGAGGACGACGGGCCCGCCGATCCGGCGTGTCACTGCTATACCTGCCGCAACTTTTCCCGGGCCTATTTGAGTCATCTCTTCAGGGCCGGCGAGATGACCGGAGGCACCCTTAACACGTTGCATAATCTGAGCTTTTACCTTGACACCATGCGGCGGATTAGGGAGGCTATATCGTTCGGCAGGTTCGAAGATTTCAGACAACAGTTCCTTCAGACCTTTAGCCGCCGCGCGTTGATTTCATGACCACGACGGACCCCCTTTTCGGAATGCTTCTCGCGTTAGGCGGCACACAAGGCCAGGTCAGTCCTCTCGTCCAGCTCATTCCGTTCGCGCTCGTCCTGGCGATCTTCTATTTCGTGATCCTGCTGCCGACCAGGAACCGCCAGAAAAAGGTCGAGGCGTTTCTGGCCGCTCTGAAGGAAGGCGACAAGGTCGTGACCTCGGGCGGGATCTTCGGCTCGATCGCGAAAATCAAGGACGACGCGATCTCACTGCAGATTGCCCCGAACGTGCGCGTTGATATTGCCCGCGCCGCCGTCGTCGGCTACCAGGGCCAGCCGCCCGTCGTCGAAGCAGCAAATACATAAACCATGGCGAAGAACCTTCGTTTGAAACTCCTTCTGATTCTCGGTGTGGTCGGGCTCGCGGTATTCGCGTTCTATCCGCCGCAGCAGAAGGTCAAGCTCGGTCTCGACCTGAAGGGCGGCGTGCAGCTGGTGCTGCGCGTGCAGACCGACGATGCGCTCAAGCTCGAAACGCAGACCACCGCCGATCGTCTCGCCGAGCTGCTGAAGTCGAAGAACGTTCCCGTCGGCGCCATCACGGTCGACAGCCCGACCAGCTTTACGGTCAGCGGCGTGCCCGCCGACAAGGACGCCGAGTTCCGCAACAACCTGATCGAGGTCGAGACCAATTACGAGCGCGGCTCCGGCTCGGGGAACGCCTACACCTTCTCGCTGCGACCGAACATCGTCGTGCAGCTGCGCGAGGACACGGTCAACCAGGCGCTGCAGACGATCGAGCGCCGCGTCAACGAGCTCGGCGTCGCGGAACCGGTGATTGCGCGTCACACCGCCGCCGATCAGATCATGGTGCAGCTGCCCGGCGTCACCGACGTTGCGCACGCCAAAGACATCATCCGGTCCACGTCGCTGCTCGAGTTGAAGCAGGTCGAGCAGGGTCCGTTCTCGGACGAGGCCGCCGCGCGCGCGGCATTCGCGAACAACATCCCTCCGGATCTGGAGATTCTTCCCGGCACGATCGAAGCCGCACCGGGCCAGCCCGCGGGCACCGGGTTTTACGTCGCCCGCCGCGTCCCGGTCGTCACCGGCCGCGATCTTCGCAACGCGCGTCCGACGCTCGACGAGAACAACCGTCCGGCGGTGAGCTTCTCGCTGAACCAGGACGGCGCGCGCAAGTTCGGCACCTTCACGCAGGCCAACATCGGCCGCCAGCTCGGCATCGTGCTCGACAAGCGGATCCAGTCCGCGCCGGTGATTCAGTCGCGCATCGACGATGAAGGCCGCATCACGGGAAATTTCACGAACCAGGAAGCGCAGGATCTGTCGTTGAAGCTGCGCTCGGGCGCGCTGCCGGCGGACCTGACCTATCTCGAAGAGCGCACCGTCGGGCCGTCACTTGGCGCCGATTCGATTCGCGCCGGCGTGATGTCGGCCGCGGGCGGCCTGATGCTCGTCACGCTGTTCATGCTGTTCTATTACAAGGCCGCCGGCATCAACGCGCTGGTGTCGATCGTCGTCAACCTCATCATCCTGATGGGCCTGATGGCGTATGCCGGCGCGACGATGACGCTGCCGGGCATTGCCGGCTTCATTCTCACCATCGGCATGGGCGTCGACTCGAACGTGCTGATCTTCGAGCGCATCAAGGAAGAGCTCGCCACGGCGAAGGGTGTCAAGCAGGCGGTGAGCGCCGGCTTCGATCGCGTGCTGCTGACGATTCTCGATACGCACGTCGCGTCGCTCATCTCCGCGGCGCTGCTCTTCAACTTCGGCACCAGCGCGATTCGCGGCTTCGCGCTGACGCTGACGATCGGCCTCCTCGCCAACGTGTTCACGGCCTATTTCGTATCCCGCACGATGTTCGAGGCGACGCTGGCCGGCCGCAACGTGCAGAAACTGTCGATCTAATCTATGGCCCTGTTTCAGAACGCGAATTACAACTTCATCAAGTGGCGGTGGCACGCCCTGGCGCTGTCGGCGATCATCATCATTGCCGGCCTGGTCTACGGCGCCACGCGCGGCGTCCCGCTCGGCATCGACTTCTCCGGCGGCACCATCCTCGTCGTCAAGTTCCAGCAGCCGGTCACGGACGACCAGGTGCGCAACGCAATCGCGTCGGTCACCGCGGAGAACGTCATCCAGACCTACGGTGATCCGTCCCAGAACCAGAAGCTGATTCGCATTCCGCAGCTGATCCAGGAAGAAGGCGCGTCGCTCGATCAAAACGCGCGCGCGGTGATGGACGCGCTGAGCAAGGCGAATCTCGGCCAGCCCGAGGTGATCAGCCAGGATCTAGTGGGCCCGGTGGTCGGCGCCGACCTGCAGCGCAAGGGGTTGATGGCGACGTTGTTGTCGATCCTCGGCATCACCATCTACATCGGCCTGCGGTTCCAGTTCGCGTTCGCGATCGGCGCCATTGCGGCGACGCTGCACGACGTGCTCGTGACGCTGGCGTTCCTGTTCTTCTTCAACTATGACCTGTCGCTGAACGTGGTGGCGGCGATCCTGACCATCACCGGCTACTCGGTCAACGACACGATCGTGATCTTCGACCGCGTGCGCGAGAACCGCCGCAGCAAGCGGCGCGAGCCGCTCGTGAAGGTCGTCAACGACAGCGTCAACCAGACGCTGAGCCGCACGATCATCACGGCCGGCACGACGTTCCTCTCGGTGCTGGCGCTGTATCTGTTCGGCGGCGAAGTGCTCGAGGGCTTTGCGTTCACGATGCTGGTCGGCATCATCAGCGGCACCTACTCGACGATCTTCATCGCCTCGTCGATCGCGATCATCCTCGGCAGCCGTCAGGGCCAGGGACGGACGCAGGGCACGCGCAAGGCGTCGTAAAACCGTGCCGCGGAGCTTGGCCAGAGTAATAGGGAGCCTGGCCAGATAATGGACCTGCTTGCGGCGGCGCTGCTCGGAGTCGTGCAGGGACTGACCGAGTTCCTGCCGGTGTCGAGCTCGGGCCACCTGATTCTGGCGCGGGCGTTCTTCGGGTGGGATCCCGGGCGGTTCGGGATCGCGTTTGACGTGGCGTGCCACGTCGGCACGCTGCTGGCGGTGGTCGCGTTTTTTCGCGCCGACGTCATCAAGCTGATCGCCGCCGCGCCGGGCGCGCTGACCGGCCGCGACGGCGAATACGAACGGCTCGGCCGGCTGATCATCGCCGGCACGGTTCCCATCGTGATTGTCGGCGGGTTGTTTGCCGACGTGATCGAGACGCGGCTGCGGTCGCCGCTGGTCGTCGCGATCACGCTGACGCTGGGCGGCATCGGCTTGATGGTGGCCGAGCGGATCGGCAGGAAGTCGCGAGACGCCCGCACGCTGGGCTACGGCGAGGCGTTCGCCATCGGCATGGCGCAGGCCGCGGCGCTCGCGCCCGGCATCTCGCGATCGGGGGCGACGCTGACGCTCAGCATGCTGCTGAGCGTGGAGCGCGCGTCGGCGGCGCGGTTCGTGTTCCTGATGAGTCTCCCGGCAATCATTGCCGCGGCGGCCAAGGAAGCGCTGGACCTGTCGGAAGTGGGGATGGCCGGATTGCCGGTCACGCTGCTCGCGGTCGGACTGGTGGCGTCGGCCGTCGTCGGCTACCTCACCGTGAAGTTTTTCGTGCGCTACCTCGCGTCGCATTCACTCGAGGTGTTCGCGTATTACCGGTTCGTGCTGGCGGCAGTAACGGTGGTGTGGTTGTTGACGAGATGAACTGGTTGCGCCGGAGTTTCCTGACTGGCCTCGTCGTCACGGTGCCGCTGCTGATCACCGTCGTGATGCTGGTTTGGATGTTCCGGTTCATCGACGGTTTCGCGCGGCCGCTGTCGATGTATGTGCTCGGCCGTGAAGTGCCGGGGCTCGGCGTGCTGGCCACGGTGTCGTTCATCCTGCTCGCGGGCGCGATTGCGACCAACGTGATCGGCCGGCGCGTGCTGCAGCAGGGCGAGAAGTGGCTGCTGACCGTGCCGTTGTTCAAGACGGTCTACGCGCCGGTCAAGCAGCTGGTGGCGGCCTTGTCTCCCGACAGCGAGTCGGGATTCAAGAAGGTCGTGATCGTCGACGATGCCAGGCGCGGGATGGTGATCGGGTTCCTGACGCGCGAGTTCACGATCGATCGCGGCGCGGGGCCGGAGCCGATGGTCGCGGTATATGTGCCGACCAATCACCTGTATCTCGGTGACGTCGCCGTCTATCCGCGGTCGCAGGCGTTCTACCCGGACGTGTCCGTGGAGGAAGGCATTCGGATTATCTTGACGGGCGGAATGGCATTGCCCGGCAACTTGAAGCAACAAAAGTGAGCAGGGAGACGACTACGAGATGGTGATCAGGCTAATTCAACGAGCGGCCGTCATTGTGACACTGGCCATGCTGATGTCGCCGATGCTGCTGGCACAGACTGCCGGCGGCGGTATCGAACAGGAGGCGGCGCATCGCCCCGGCGGCGAGGTCAACATCCAGCTGCCCGATCTCAACCAGGGTGACTTCCTGGGCATGACCGGCCACCAGATCCTGCTTTCGGGCCTGGTCGTCTGCGTGCTGGGACTGCTGTTCGGCCTGTGGACCTACACGGCGGTGAAGAACCTGCCGGTCCACCAGTCGATGGCCGACGTCTCGGCGCTCATCTACGAAACCTGCAAGGCCTACCTGATCCAGCAGGGCAAGTTCCTGCTGATTCTCGAGCTGTTCATCGGCGCCGTGATGATCGCCTACTTCTGGCTGACCGGCCTCGAGCCGTCGCGCATCGCGATCGTCATTCTGTTCAGCCTGATCGGCATCGGCGGCAGCTACGGCGTGGCCTGGTACGGCATCCGCATCAACACGCTCGCCAACTCGCGCACCGCGTTCGCGAGCCTGCAGGGCAAGGCGTTCCCGGTGTGCGACATTCCGCTGCGCGCCGGCATGAGCGTCGGCATGATGCTGATCTCCGTCGAGCTCCTCTTCATGCTCGCGATCCTGCTGTTCATTCCCGGTGAATACGCCGGTGTCTGTTTCCTCGGCTTCGCGATCGGTGAATCCCTCGGCGCCGCGGCGCTGCGTATTGCCGGCGGCATTTTCACGAAGATCGCCGACATCGGCTCCGACCTGATGAAGGTCGTGTTCAAGATCAAGGAAGACGACGCCAGAAACCCCGGCGTGATCGCGGACTGCACCGGCGACAACGCCGGCGACTCGGTCGGCCCGACCGCCGACGGCTTCGAGACCTACGGCGTCACCGGCGTCGCGTTGATCTCGTTCATCATGCTCGCGGTCAAGGATCCCGCCATCCAGGTCCAGCTGCTGGTGTGGATCTTCATGATGCGCGTGATGATGGTGCTGGCGTCGGCGGGCTCGTATCTCGTCAACAACGCGATTGCCAAAAGCAAGTACGGCAGCGTCGAGAAGATGAACTTCGAGGCGCCGCTCACCATGCTGGTGTGGCTGACGTCGATCGTGTCGGTGGTCCTGACCTACGTGCTCTCGGACATGCTGATTCCGTCGCTCGGCGGCAACACCGACCTGTGGTGGCAGCTGTCTACGGTGATCACGTGCGGCACGCTGGCCGGCGCGATCATCCCGGAATTCGTCAAGGTCTTCACCTCGACGCATTCCGCGCACGTCAAGGAAGTCGTCACCTCGTCGCGTGAAGGCGGCGCGTCGCTCAACATCCTGTCGGGCCTCGTCGCCGGCAACTTCAGCGGCTACTGGCTCGGGCTGACGATCATGGGCCTGATGACGATTGCCTACCTGGTCTCGGGCATGGCGCTCGAATCCACGATGGTGAACGGCGAGCCGATGATGGTCGCGCCGGCGATCTTCGCGTTCGGCCTGGTCGCGTTCGGTTTCCTGGGCATGGGCCCGGTGACCATCGCGGTCGATTCGTACGGCCCGGTCACCGACAACGCGCAGTCGGTCTACGAGCTCTCGCAGATCGAAGAGATCCCCAACATCGAGCAGGACGTGCAGAGCAAGTTCGGCTTCAAGGTGAACTTCAGGGTCGCCAAGGAGCTGCTCGAAGAGAACGACGGCGCCGGCAACACCTTCAAGGCGACCGCGAAGCCCGTGCTGATCGGCACCGCGGTCGTCGGCGCGACGACGATGATCTTCGCGATCATCATGGCGCTGACCGGCGGCCTGGCCAACGCCGACGCGATCAGCAAGCTGTCGATCCTGCACCCGCCGTTCCTGCTGGGCCTGATCACCGGCGGCGAGGTGATCTACTGGTTCACCGGCGCCTCGATGCAGGCGGTCACGACCGGCGCGTATCGCGCCGTCGAGTTCATCAAGAAGAACATCAAGCTCGAAGGCTCGACCAAGGCCTCCGTCGAAGACAGCAAGAAGGTCGTCGAGATCTGCACCATCTACGCGCAGCGCGGCATGTTCAACATCTTCCTCGGCGTGTTCTTCTCGACGCTGGCATTCGCGTTCGTCGAGCCGTTCTTCTTCATCGGCTACCTGATCTCGATCGCGCTGTTCGGCCTCTACCAGGCGATCTTCATGGCCAACGCCGGCGGCGCCTGGGACAACGCCAAGAAAATCGTCGAGACGGAGCTCAAGATGAAGGGCACGCCGCTGCACGACGCGTCCGTCGTCGGCGACACGGTCGGCGATCCGTTCAAAGACACCTCGTCGGTGGCGATGAACCCGGTCATCAAATTCACGACGTTGTTCGGCCTGCTCGCCGTCGAGCTTGGCGTCTACATCGGCACCGGCGCGACGCTGACGCTCGGACTGGCCGCGGTGTTCTTCGTCGTCAGCATGTTCTTTGTTTACCGTTCGTTCTACGGAATGCGCATCGAGAGTTAGTGGCTGCGCGAGTGGTTGTAAGAGTTCGTCACCATGCGTAATTTCGATGCTTTTGAGGGGCTCGAACTGTTGACGATGGGTTTCAAGCCCGGCTAGAATCGCCGGGCGTCTGAGGGGTCAGGTGCGCCAGTGCCTGACCTCTCGGTGTTTGTAAGGCTGGTTCGTTTTGGAGTGCTTTTGTAGGGAGCAGAGACGCTATTCCGGTGTCTAATTGAAAGACTGGGCCCCCCTCGGAGGCCTCGCCCTGACCCTTCGACAGGCTCAGGGTCATCCCGAGCGAAGTCGAGGGATGAGCGAGTGAAAGTCGCTTGCGACTTTCACGAGTCGAAGGGATAATCGCCGGTCTTTGACCCGAGTGACTGTGTCAGGTAGGAGGATTTAGTGCCACGCGACATGTTTGGTGATGTCGTCGATCCATCGATCAAGATGGGCAACAAGATGTGGTACACGGTGCCACTCACCATGTTGCTCCAGGCGTCGATCGTCGCGGCATTGGTGATCGTGCCCTTGATGGCGACCGGCATGATGCCGACCCCGCCCTCGATGATGGCGTTCGTAGCGGCCCCGCCGCCGCCACCGCCACCGCCGCCGCCACCGCCGCCGCCAGAGGCGAAGGCCCCGCCACCGCCGATGGACGTCAGCCCCGACGCGGCGCCTCTTGAAGCTCCGAAAGAAATCAAAGCCGAGACCGGCCTCGAAGCCGGCTTCGAGCGCGCGTCGGGTGTCGAAGGCGGCATCATCGGCGGCGTCGCCGGTGGCATCACCGGCGGCATCCCCGAGCCGCCGCCGCCCCCGCCGCCACCGGCCGCGCCGGTCCGCGTCGGCGGCAACATCAAGCAGCCGCAGAAGACCCGCGACGTGCGTCCCGTGTATCCGCCGATCGCGCAGTCGGCGCGCGTCCAGGGCATCGTCATCATCGAGGCCGTCATCGGCCCCGACGGCGCGGTCAAGGATGCGAAGGTTCTCCGCTCGATTCCGCTGCTCGACCAGGCGGCGCTCGATGCGGTGCGTCAGTGGCAGTTCACACCGACCTTGCTGAACGGCGTTCCGGTGCCGGTCATCATGACGGTTACGGTGCAGTTCACGTTGCAGTAGGTCCAGTTTCGTTTTGACCGGCCTCCGGCCGGTCGATTTTGGAGGAGTCAGCAATGAAAGGTCGGATGATTCAGTTCGGTCGGATTGCCTTCGCTGCGGTGGCATTGATGCTGGTGAGCGCCCCGGCGTTCGCGCAGACGGAGGGCGGCGGTGGCCTCGATCTCGTCGACATGTTCCAGTCGATGGGCCCCGCGGCGATTGCCGTCGCGGTGATCCTGTTCATCATGTCGTTCTGGTCGGTGGGCGTCGCGATTGAGCGCATCTATACGTTCAACCAGGCCACCAAGCAGTCGAAGATGTATGCCCCGCTCGTGGCCAAGCACCTCAAGGAAGGCCGGTTGAAGGAAGCCATCGCGCTGTCGTCGGCGAAGGAATACCGCTACAGCCACCTCGCCAAGGTCGTGCTCGCCGGCCTGCAGGAATACCAGTTCCAGCAGGAGAGCGGCGCCAACCTGTCGCGTGAAGACCTGCTCGACACCGTCCGCCGCTCGATTCAGCGCGCCACCGCGCTGACCTCGAACGACCTCAAGAAGGGCATCTCGGGCCTCGCCACCATCGGCGCGACCGCGCCGTTCGTCGGTCTGCTCGGCACGGTGGTCGGCGTCATCAACGCGTTCGTCGGCATCGCGTCGTCGGGCTCGGGCGGCATCGGCGCCGTCTCGGCCGGTATCGCCGAAGCGCTCGTCGAAACCGCGCTCGGCCTGTTCGTGGCCATCCCGGCGGTGTGGTTCTACAACTACCTCTCGGGCAAGCTCGAATTCTTCAACGTCGAGATGGACAACTCGTCGTCGGAGATGGTGGATTATTTCATTAAGAAGACGGCGTAAGAAATTTGGTGAGCTGTTGATCTTTTGATCTGTTGATCGGGAAGCCGGTCAACAGATCACGAGGTCAACAGATCAACAGATTCAAGGAGTTCTACTATGTCAATGGATGTCGGCGGCTCCAAAGGCGGAGTCAAATCGGACATCAACGTCACGCCGCTCGTCGACGTCATGCTGGTGCTGCTCATCATCATGATGATCGTCGCGCCGCTGTTGCAGAAGGGCGCCGACGTCAAGCTCCCGCTGGCCGCGAACACCGCGGAGAAGCCGGAGACCCAGGACCAGACCGTCGTCGCCGTCGACAAGAGCGATCGCTTCTTCGTCAACGGCCTGCCGGTCCGCAAGGAAGAGCTGCGCCAGAAAGTCGAAGAGATCCTCGAGACCAAGAAGGAGCGCATCATCCTGATCAAAGCCGATGAGGACGCGCGCTACTCCGCCGTGATGGACGCGATGGACGAACTGCGCGCCAGCGGCATCGAGGACATGGGCCTCATCACCGATCCGAAGAACCGCACCGGCCTGATGGGCGGCGGGGGAGGCAGGTAATGGCCCACGCACACATGCACCACGGCGCGGACAAGGTCGTTACCGCGAAAAAGCTCGAAGTCTCGTCCGACATGAACATCACGCCGATGATCGACGTGCTGCTCGTGCTGCTCGTGATCTTCATGGCCGCCCTGCCGCTGTCGCAGCGCGGACTCGACGTCAACCTGCCGGCCGAAACCAAGAGCGCCAACCAGACGCAGGTCGACGTCTCGCAGATCGTGATCGAGTACACCGCCGACCGGAAGCTGTCGATCAACAAGAGCGACACGCCGATTGGCGAGCTCGAGGATCGCCTGCGCAAGATCTACGAAGAACGCAAGGACAAGACCCTGTTCATCGCCGCCGACGGCGGCCTCCGCTACGGCGACATCGTCGACGTCATCGACGCCGCCAAGGGCGCGGGCGTCGAGAAGGTCGGCATCATCACCGAGGGCATGCGCCGCGCCGCGGCCGCGCCCGGACGGGTCGGCGGCAACTAGGCCGGCTGCATCGCACGCGAACGATCGTAGAGGCGGGTCCCTGGACCCGCCTTTCTTTTTGTACGCGTGATCCTCGCGCGTACTCGCCGGCGCGACCCTTCCGCGGCGAAGTGTCTCTCGCCGTTTTTGGCTCAGCTCGCCGGGAAATGTCGCGCGCCGTGACAATCAGCGACCGCGCTATCGCGCGTCCATTTCCGCTCCGCTCCATTTTCCAGTCTGAAGACGCGCCTCGGCTAGCTCAACGAAAACGGCGAGACACACTTCGCCGCGCGTCGCGCCGGCGGACGCGACGCGCGTCGCGAGGGATTGCCGGATGCGGCCGACTTCGAGGGACGCGGACGCAGTGATGCTGAAACCGCGTCGAGCGAGACGGATTGCACGCGCGATTTCGCTCCAGCGTCAGGCGAAATCGAAATCGCGCGTCTCAGCGTAAGGCGCGCAATCCGGCGAGCGAGATGCGGTTTCCCGCGTCACGAGCAGGAGGCCGCAGCCGGCAAGCCCTCGCGAAAGAGCGCGGAGCGTGAACGGGAGCGTGGAACCGTATTTCAATAACTCGGCGGTGGAACGAGGCCGAGCTCTTTCAGCTCGGGCAACGTCTTGTCGGCGCTCTTCCAGATCAGTCGCAGCTCGCCGTAAGCGCGTTGAGCAGTGGCCATGTCCTTCACCGCCATCGCGGCGCGGGCGAGGCCTAAGAGCGACAGCGTGCGGCGCGGAGTGCGCTTCAGTGAGAGCTCGAACGCTGCCATCGCCTCGCGGGGGCGGCGCAAGTCCATCAGCATCTCGCCGACGAGCTCATTGGCCGGCTTGACCGGCACCGGCGGGCCGAACTCGAACGACAACGTCGATTCGACGACGGCGGCCTGGCGGGCGAGGACGAGGGCCTCTTCACGCCGCCCTTCGGCGAAGAGGAGCGCCGCCTCGAGCTGTTGCGCCATCACCTGTGGCACGCGCGGGTCGCCCGCCACGCCGGCGGTGGGCAGCCCTGTGGCCGCCTGCGCTGCATGGTTCTCGTGACCCGCAGCCGCTGTAACAGGCGCGGGTTGCGCCGGGCGTGGCGTCGGAATGACGGGCGTGACGCCCGGCGGCGCCGGCACCGCGCGCGGACCAATCGCGGTGGGCTTCACGGGAGCGGTGGACGGCGTCGATCGCACCGGCGCGCCGTTGACGGGCGCGTCTTCCATCAAGGCCGCCATTTTCGCCATGGCGCCGGCCGCGCCGGCACGATTGCCCGATCGCACGGCGGCGAATCCAATGGCGAAGAGCTCGGCGACTGCCGGATCCTTACCGAGGCCCTTCGGATCGACGGGGGCTTTTGCTTCACCCCACTTGCGCGTCTCGATCAGCCACGCCGCGCGCGCGAGGGCAAGGTGGCTGCGCGTCCTCTCCGAGCCGCTCTCTTTGACCGCCGCTTCCATCTGCGCGAGGATGCCGCGCGCGTCTTCGTAGCGTCCCTGCTGCGTGTAGGAGTAGACGAGCCACAACAAGGCGTGGAAGCCGCGTTGATCGACATCGAGCTGCTTCGCCTCGCGGCGCGCGTCGGCGGCCTTCACCGATCGGTCGTTGATGGCCGCCGACTCGTCCCACATTCCCATCGCCACATAGATGTGGGACGGCATATGAAGTGCGTGCGACGCCGCCGGCGCGATTTTCGAATACGCATCCGCGTAGCGCAGGCCAAGCGGCGCGTGCACGGGATCGTCGTAAGCGTGGATCAGGTAATGCGCGGCGCCGGGATGGTTCGGGTTCCTGGCATAGACCTGCTCGACGAGCGCGGCGGCGCGCATGTAAATCGAAAAGTCGCGGCCGCCGTGGCTGGTGCCCAGGATCGCCAGCGCATAGAACGATTTCACTTCATCGTCGCCGGGATACTTGTCGTGCATGCGCCGCATGGCGTCCGCGTAGGCCAGATCGCGCGCGAGCTTGATTGCGGTGAGCGAAGTCGAACCGCCGCCGGTGCCGAACAATTGCTCGACAGCGCCGAGCCAGTCCTTTTCCTTCTCCGTGGGCGCTTTGGCGCGTCGCGCGTCGGCGGTGGCCGCGAGTTTGGCGAGCGCGGCCTTCGCGAGATCCGGCGAGGTGCGCTGCCACACCGGATGATTGAAGGTCATCGCCTCACCCCAGTAGGCCATCGCAAAACCGGGATCGGCTTTCTGCGCCTCGACGAACGCCTCGCGCGCATCGTCGTACTCGAAGGAGTGCATCAACAGCACGCCCTTGAGGAAGAGCGGCTGCGCGGCGGCGCTACCCGAGGTCGGAAAGTCAATTGAGCCGAGCTCCTGCGCCGGAACGATTCTGACGGATGCCAGAAGCAGCAACGCAACGAACGCGGCTCGGAACCTCATAAGGAAATATTACGGCAAAAAGAAAAGGCCGGAGCGGAACGCTCCGGCCTTCTGTGTCAGACCCAGGACCCAAGACCCAGGACCCAAGACCCTTTAATTAAACGAATATCGGAAGCTGAGCATGAACTGATAGACGTCCGCCAGCCCTGAGGTTGACTCGAACGTGCGGCTCACGAGCTGGCCGCTGACCGCCTGCATCGTGTACGACAGTCGCCCCGCAGCGTCAGCCTGCGGGCTGTTCAGGATGTTGTTGCGGATGATGCGCCAGCCGACGCCCCAATTCGAATTCAGCAGGTTGCCGAAGTTCTGGATGTCGATGCGGAACTGGCCGGCATTGCGGCGGCCCTTGATGTTCTTGAAGACGTCCTGCGTGACGCTGAGATCCATCCGGTGCAGGAACGGCAGGAAGACGGCGTTGCGCTCCGCGTACTGGCCGCGCCGTTTCCGCAAGTAGGCGTCCTGCTGGATGTAGGCCTCGAACGCCGTGGCCTGCTGCTCGGGCGTGAACGTCACGCCGCCGGTCGTCAGCGAGCGGAAGTTCATCTCCGAGACGTCGCGCGGGATGTAGATCAGGTCGTTCGACGTGCCGCCGTCGCCGTTGGCGTCAGCCGCGAAGATGTAGCTCGAGCTGAAGGTATTGCCGGTGCGGCTCTCCCAGAACGTCGAGATCGTCGTCGCGCCGAAGCCGAAGTACCGCTTCGTGTAGGACGCCGAGAGATAGAACCGGTGGCCGGGGGACGCGGTCGAGAAGCCCAAACCGGGGTTGTTCGGATCGTTGGGCGTCGGATTGCTGTTCCACGAGGCGCCGGCCGTTGAACCGGGATCGATGGTGTTCTTGGCTTCGCCATAGCTGTAGGCGGTGCGGAGCGACAAGCCGTGCCACATCGGCTTCGACGCCGAGAATGCGACGTTCCAGTTGCGGCCGATGTCCTGGTTCTTCATGACGATCGCCGAGGTGACCTGGTTGCCGGTCGCATTGTTGATGCGCGGGGTGATCGTCCAGCGCATCCGGTTGTCGACGCCAGTGTAGGCGGTGTTTGCCGCCGGCAGATTGGCGTTGATGTAGTAGATGCCGTTGACGTCGCGGTTGTAGATGAACTCCGCAGTGCCCGTAATGCCGCCGGGCAGGCGGCGATCGACGGCGATGTTGCTGCGCCACACCTGCGGAAAGCGGAAGTTCTTGTCGGTGACGTTCAACTCATAGCTCGCCGCCGGTGCGCCGGTCGGCGCGGGCTTATAGCGATCCACGTTGGTCGAGAACGGGAAAATCGAGGTGTTCTGGTTCAGCGTCACGTCCGCGGACAGGCTGCCCTGGAGCATGCCGGTGTTGCCGAGCTGGTTCGAGATCCAGACGTAGAGCGGCTGGCCGGTGAAGACGCCCGTACCGCCGCGAACCTGGGTCTTCTGATTGCCGGCGAGGTCGTAGTTGAAGCCGAACCGCGGCGACCACAGGATGTTGGCGCCGGGCATTTTGCCGCTGTCGTACTGAACGGGCTGGCCGTTCTCGTCGCGGAACGTCAGCGCGTTGGCATTCGGATTCAGGTACGCGGTGTTCTCGAACACCGGCACGTCAAAGCGCAGGCCCGCGGTGAGGCTCAAGTTGGTCCGCGGCCGCCAGACGTCCTGCAGGTAGCCGCCGCCATAGATCGCGGTCAGCGGCTGCTCCGGCTTGTCGAGGCCGGGCAGGTTCATGTAGCGGTTCTGATACTTGCGAATCGTCACCGCCGCGGTCGTCCGGTTCGGATTCGCCAGCGCATCGCGCGCGTCGGCGTAGAAATCATCGAGACTGCTGTAGACCCACGCCCCCTGCTTGCAGCAGTTGAAGAACACGTTGTCCGAGCGATAGCGCTCGACGCGGAAGCCGCCGGTCAGCTCGTGCCTGGTGCCGAACTTGGTGAAGTCGTTCTTCACTTCGAACGACCGGTACCGCAGCTCGTTGTTCGGCGTGAACGGCTCGGCGCCGAACGAGATGTAGGCGGTGTTGTTCTGCAGGATGTCGACGAACGGGAACAACTGGAAGTCCTGCGGCCGGCTCTCGTCGCTCGACGAGTAGGTGATGCGCAGGCTGTTGGCCATCGAGTTGCCGATTACCGAGTTCCACTCGCCCGACGGGGTGGTGCGGTTCTCGAGGATCTTGTAGTTCGAGTTCTGGTACTGCATGAAGTCGGTCGCCACCTGCCGGCGGCCGATGCCGGCCGACGTCGATCCCGACAGCTGGTTGTCCGAGCTCGATTTCAACTGCACGTAGTTGAAGAAGATCTTGTTGCTCGCGTTCAGGTTGTAGTCGAAGCGCAAAATGCCGCGCTTCTGCGGCGTGTTGTCCGTGGCCGGAGCGAAGCTGCCGGTGTCGTAATTGAAATTGGTCTTGAGGAAATTGCTCAGGTTCGTCATGTCCGAGGCGAGCACGCGCGTGACGTTGCCGCCGACCGGCTCGCCGCCGCTGTTGGCGCGGAACGAATACAGCGGCCGCTGATCCTTCTCGTCCTCGAAGTTGCCGAACACGAACAGCTTGTTCTTGACGAGCGGCGCGCCGGCCCAGACGCCGGTCTGCTTGGTGTCGAAGGTGCCCGGGTTGAACGCGTTGCCGCGCGCTTCGGTGCCGACGAACGAGTCGTTGCGGAACCGGTAATAGGTCGCCACGCGGAGCGAATTGGTGCCGCTGCGGGTGACGGTGTCCACCGCGGCGCCGACGAAGTTGCCCTGGCGAACGTCGTAGGGCGCAATGCTGACCTGCACCTGCTCGATCGCTTCCAGCGAGATCGGCGCCACGCCCGTGCGATCGCCGGGCTGACCGCCGAGGCCGAACGAGTTGTTGAAGGCCGCGCCGTTGACCGTCATGTTGTTCATGCGGTTGTCCTGGCCGCCGAATGAGTTGGTGCCCGAGGTCTGCGGCGTCAGGCGGGTGAAGTCGCTGATCCTGCCCTGGACGGTCGGCAGCGTCGCGAGCATCTCGCGGTTGACCGAGGTCGCCGCGCCGGTGCGCGCCGAGCTGAACACCGCGCTCGATTCCGCCGTGACCGTGACCGTTTCAGTGACCGCGATCGGCTTGACGTTGAACGTCAGGTCGGTCGCGACGCCGAGGTTGATTTCGACGTTCTCCTGCGTCTCAGGCGCGAAGGCCGCGGTGCCCGTGCCGGTGTACGTCGCGGTCACCGAATACGGACCGCCGACGCGCATGTTGATGATGATGAACCGGCCGTCCGCGCGCGACGTCGTTTCGTACGTGGTGCCCGACGGCAGGTGAATCGCGATGATACTGGCGCCGGACACGCCTTCCTGCTTCTCGTTCTGAACTTTGCCGTTAAGTGAACCGGTGGTCACCTGCGCTGCCGCGGTGACCGCGAGCGCACACACCGTGACGACAGACAAGACAAGCCTAGTCAACCAAGTTTTCATTCATCGACTCCTGAATCGGAACCAGAAATTATCACCCGGGCATGACGTGCGGGTAAAAGAAAAAACGGGAGGTCCGCGCAATGCGTAACCCTCCCGTTATAACGCTTTGGGCGATCGCCCGATTAACGAACCGCCCCGCCGGAGGCGGGGCAAGAAACGCTAGTCACTCTGGCGAGCCTTACGCATCGCGTTCGCCTTGTCGCTGAGCGCGGTGCCTTCCCGGATCAGCTCCTGCTGCTTCGCGGGATTCTTCTCGACGAGCGCCTGCGTGCGCAGCAACAGACCCTTGTAGGTCATCGCCTCGACGTAATCCGGCTTGATCTGCAGCGCCTTGTCGACCGCGGCGAGCCCGGAGAGGATGATGTCCATCTTCTCCTTGTCGGAGAGACGGAAATCACGCGACGCCTTGTCCCAGCTGTAGGTGGCCAGCCGGTAGTGCGCTTCGGGATTGTTCGGCTCGAGCTCGATGTTCTTCTTGATGTTCTCGATCAGCTTGTCGAAGTCGCCCTGGCGGTTGTAGTAGCCGGCGACGGTCAGGTAGACCGCCGGATCGTTCGGCTTGGCATCGCGGCCCTTGAGGTAGGTTTCCTCGGCCATCTGATACTCGCCCGAGTCTTCGTAAATCTTGGCGAGCTGAAAGTAGTTGGTCGGCTCGTTCGGCGCGAGCTGGATCATGCGCTGCACGACCGGCTCAGCCTGTGTGGGATCCGCGAGCTTGTCGGGGCCGTAGGCAGCGACGAGGAACTCGAGCGCCAGCGATCGCCTGGGCGTGCTGTCTTCGGTCAGCTTTTCGCTGGCCAGCTTGTAGTTGTCGACGGCCTTCTGCATCAGGGCGTCGTTGGCCGGCTCACCCTTGCGGGCGGGGCGATACATGTTGTCGTAGGAATTGGCGAGGTAGAAGTAGATGGCCGGGCACCACTGGCACGCCGCATCGCCCTCGGTCAGCGTGGCCGCCTCTTCATACTTGTTGATCGCCACGCGCCAGTCGCTCGCCGCGTAGGCCTTGTTGCCGTCCTTGAAGGCCTTCATGGCGCGGACCTGGTTCACGTAACCACAACCGGCCAGCGTGACGCTCAGCCCGACAACCAGCGCCAGATACGCTGCCGATGACCGCAATTTCATCAGAATCCCCCTCTATAAAACCCGTCCAAGAGCCGCAAGCCGGAAAGTATATCTGAGCCGAAAGTTTCAGATCCAGCCCTGTTATTTTAGACACCGATCGCAGGATTTCGGGCGGCAAACCGATAAACAATTACAAACAGGGATCAGGGATCAGGGATCAGGGATCGTGATTCGATTCGAAGACTTGCTCGACAAGGTCCGCGGCTACAGCCCGGACGCCGACCTCGAACTGCTCCGCAAGGCGTATGTCTTTTCCGCCCTGGAGCACAAGGGACAGATCCGCCATTCCGGCGAGCCGTACCTCGTCCACCCGCTCGAAGTCGCGGACATTCTCGCGGACATGAAGCTCGATGCCGTGTGCATCGCCGCGGGCCTGCTGCACGACGTGGTCGAAGACACGCTTACCACGCCCGAGAAGATCCGGGAGAAGTTCGGCGAGGACGTCGCGCACATCGTCGAAGGCGTGACCAAGATCGGCGCGATCCCGTTCTCGTCGACCGAAGAGCGGCAGGCGGAAAATTTCCGCAAGATGCTGCTCGCGATGGTCGACGACATCCGCGTCATCCTGGTGAAGCTCGCCGATCGCCTCCACAACATGCGCACGCTGCAGCACATGGCCGACGACAAGCGGGTGCGCATTTCGCAGGAGACGCTCGACATCTACGCGCCGATTGCCAATCGCCTCGGCATGAGCCGCATCAAGAACGAGCTCGAGGAGCTCGCGTTCCGTTACATCGAGCCGGCCGCGTACCAGACGTTGAAAGGCCGCGTTGAAGCGAAGCGGCGTCCGACGCAGGGGATGATCGACGAGCTCGCCTCCGACATCCGCGCCAAGTTGAACGAGGCGCAGGTCCCGGTGATCAGCATCGACGGCCGCGTCAAGCGCCTCTACAGCATCTGGCAGAAGCTGAAGGCGCAGAAGATCGATCTCGAGCAGGTCTACGACTTCGTCGCGCTGCGCGTCGTCACGCCCTCGGTGAAGGATTGCTACGCCGCGCTCGGCATCATTCACCAGACGTGGTCGCCGGTGCCGGGCCGCATCAAGGACTTCATCGCCATGCCGCGGCCGAACGGCTATCAATCGCTGCACACGTCGGTGATCAGCGACAAGGGGTTTCCGTTCGAAGTGCAGATCCGCACCGAGGAGATGCATCGTCTGGCCGAGGAAGGCATTGCCGCGCACTGGAAATACAAGGAAGGACGCGTCGGCGCGCAGCGTGACGAGCAGTACTTCCAGTGGCTGCGCCAGCTGCTCGAATGGCAGCAGGAAGTGCGCGACCCGCAGGAGTTCCTCTCGAACCTGAAGATCGATCTCTACCCCGAGGAGGTCTACACCTTCACGCCGCGCGGCACGGTGAAGGTGCTGCCGAAGGGCGCCACGGCGATCGACTTCGCCTACGCGATTCACACCGACGTCGGCCATCAATGCGTCGGCGCTCGCGTCAACGGCCGCATGGTGCCGCTGCGCACGCGCCTCAAGAACGGCGACATTGTCGAGATCGTGCGGAACGCGGCGCACAAGCCGAGCCGCGACTGGTTGAACTTCGCGGTCACGTCGCGTGCGCGCAACAAGATCAAGCACCTGATCCAGGTCGAAGAGAAAGAGCGCGCCGTCGAACTGGGCAGGCGAGTCTTCGAGAAGGAAGCGCGCCGCTTCGGCCTCAACGGCACCAAGCTGATGGAAGGCGACATCGCGAAGGTGCTCGCCGAGTTCGCGACGCCGAAGCCCGAAGATCTGCTCGCGCAGATCGGTTACGGCAAGGTATCGCCGCGGCTCGTGCTCGACAAGATCGTTCCGCAGGATCAGCTGAAGGAACAGGCGCCGGAACACCCGGTCGTCTCGGCCGTCAAGCGCGTGCTGCGGCCGGGCTCCGAGCCCGATCGCATCAAGGTGCGCGGCGCCGACGACGTGATGGTGTTCAGGGCGAAGTGCTGCAACCCGATCCGCGGCGAGAAGATCGTCGGCTACATCACGCGCGGCAAGGGCGTGTCGGTGCACTCAGCGAAGTGCGCGAACGTCATCAACCTGATGTACGACCCCGAGCGGAAAATCGAGGTCGAGTGGGACAAGGGCGCCGACATCGCGCCGTACACGGTGCGCCTGACGATCGAAGTCGAAGATCGCAAGGGCATGCTTGCGCAGCTCAGCCAGAAGATTGCCGACATCAACACCAACATCACGAACGTCGAAGCGCGCACCGGCGATCAGCGCGGCCGCATCGACGTGACGGTGGAGATCAAGGACGTGAAACACCTCGAGCAGGTGATCAAGTCCGTGCGTGGTGTTGAAGGAGTCTTGAATGTGGAGCGGTCAGCGCCTATTCCAGAACGGCGATAAGCCACAGATTTCGATCCACAGATTACAGGATCGCGATCACATCAATTTCGACCCTGACGTCCCTGGGCAACCTGGCCACCTGCACCGTCGAGCGCGCCGGGTACGGCGCGGCGAAATAACTCGAATAGACCTCGTTCATCGCCGCAAATTCGCCGAGGTCCACCATGAACACGGTGGTGCGGACGACGTGATTGAAATCGGTGCCGGCGGCGGCCAGCAGACCCTTGATGTTTTCCAACACCCGCGTCGTCTGCTCTGTGATGCCGCCTTCGACGAGCTGACCTGAAACCGGATCGAGTGGAATCGATCCGGAAAGAAACAGCAGGTTGCCCGCCTTGACGGCGGGCGAATACGGGCCGATCGCCTTAGGCGCACCGGCCGCCGTCACGAGCTCTTTCAATCAGGCAGCCTTGGTGATCTTGTTCGAGCGGATGCAGCGGGTGCAGACGCGCATGCGCTTGTTGGCGCTGTCGACAACCGCCTTCACCGTCTGCAGATTCGGCTCGAAGCGGCGCGGACGCACGTTGTGGGCGTGGGACACGCGGCGGCCAACCACCGGACCCTTGCCGCAGATTTCACATCGCATTGCCATGAATCAAAGGCTCCTTATTACCGGAAACGAAAGATGTTACCACGGTTCCAAGCGTTCTAGAAGTTCCAGGGTGCCAAGGGTTTAGGACATGACGATGAGCGGCTTTCCCTGGGTTGTCGGCCCGACATAACTGGCAAACCATGGTCGCGAAGTAGAACACTACCAGTTCAGCGGGGCGGGTGCTGAAGTGTGTAAACGGAAGGGCTGGAGTGTAAGAATTGCCACAGTCGTGGCCTCCATGATACCCTTCGCCGGTTTGGGGATGTCCCCGGGAAGGGACAGGGTAACCAAGAACCCAAACACACTCCGCGGCGTCTAATAGGCTATTGAACGGTGTTCGGACGGCGGAGATACGGGAGAGCAGGAAGACGGTAAGTTGTAGAGAATAAATGCGATAGACGTGGACGACCGGGGCGCTTTACACCGCCCGTTACGACGGCGGAAGGCACCTCTAGACCTCCGGTTCATATCCCCAGTTCCCCATTTCCATCGCTCATAACCGTGTTTTGGATTGCAGGTTCGGTCAAGTTCATAGGCATCGCTCTTGCTTTAGAGAGGGCGCAAGAGGCGGGCAATCATAGCTCCCCATAAAGGTGGGGGGTCATAGGAAGGCTAGTAGTCATGGCGGTCAAAGCGAAGAAGACCCAGGTAGCAACCGAAGCCCCGTTGGGCGAGCGGTACGACGAATTGAAGCGCATGCTTGTCGAGCGCCAGCGCGAGATCATGAACGAAGTGCAGGGCAAGATCCGCGACGTGCGCGCCGAGGGCGCTGACAAGGACCACGAGGTCCTCGATCCGGGTGAAACGTCGGAAGTCGATATCCAGGAAGATATCGAGTTCGCGCTCATCCAGATGAAAGCGGAGACGCTGAACAAGATCAACGAAGCGCTCGCGCGCCTCGAAGAGGGCACCTACGGCAACTGCTTCGAGTGCGGCGACGAGATCGCGCAGCCGCGGCTGCGCGCGCTGCCTTTCGCCGTCCGTTGCAAGGATTGCGAAGAGGCCCGCGAGATGGCGCAACAGCGCGAGCGGATCCAGGCTCGACGCGGCTCGGCCACGCTCGGCTTCGATATGCGCGGGTAACATACCGGCGTCCTGATTGAATGGGCTCCGCCGGAAGGCGGGGCCCCTGTAACGCCCCATCTTCCGGCTCACTCAAAGAAAGTAAAAGTGAAAAGGAAAAACGAAAAACTCGGAAAATACTTTTTCCTTCTTCGTTTTTACTTTTAACTTTTCGCGCCCCGGAGGGGCGCACAACGTGAGCAACCCCGACGAAACTTTCGACCCTGGCGGTTCGGATACACCTTCGTTCCGCGTGCCGCCCGAAATGCCGGTGCTGCCGCTGCGAGACACCGTGTTGTTTCCGCAGGCGTTCATGCCCCTGGCGGTGGCGCGCGAGAGCTCGGTCAAGCTGATCGACGAAGCGGTCGCGAGCGGCCAGACCATTGCCGTGTTCGCGCAGCGCGAGGCCGGCGAAGACGAGCCGGCCCAGGCGGATCTCCATCCGATCGGCACGGCCAGCCAGATTCACAAGATGTTCAAGCTGCCCGACGGCAGCCTGCGCATCATTGTCCAGGGCCTGGCGCGCGTGAAGCTCGAGGAGATCACCGGTACGCGTCCCTATCTGCGCGGCCGCGTCACCGAGGCGCCCGAAGTCCTCAAGGACGACGACCGTCTCGAGATCGATGCGCTGCAGCGCAACATCAAGGCGAACTTCCAGCAGATCGTGTCGCTGTCGCCGCTGATGTCGGACGATCTTCAGGCGCTCGCATCGAACATCACCGACCCCGGACGTCTGGCCGACTTCATAGCTTCGGGCCTCGGCACGATTGCGACGGAAACCAAGCAGGAAGTGCTGCAGACGCTCGACGTGCGCGCGCGGCTCGATCTGCTCAACCGCCTGTTGATCAAGGAGCTCGAAGTCCTCGAGCTCGGCTCGAAGATCCAGAGCCAGGTGCAGTCGGAAGTCGGCAAGAACCAGCGCGATTATTTCCTTCGCGAACAGCTCAAGGCGATTCAGAAGGAGCTCGGCGAAGGCGACGATCAGACGCGCGAGATCGAAGAGCTGCGCACCAAGCTCGAAGCGGCCGGCCTGCCCGAGACCGTGAAGAAGGAAGCGCTGCGCGAGCTCGATCGGCTGTCGAAGATGCCGCCCGCGGCCGCCGAATATACCGTGGCGCGCACGTATCTCGACTGGATCGTGGCGCTGCCGTGGTCGAAGAAGACCGACGAGATCATCGATCTCAAGAAGACCAAAGGGATCATGGACGACGAGCACTCGGGGCTCGAGAAGGCGAAGGATCGCATCCTCGAATACCTCGCGGTGCGGAAGCTCAATCCCGGAATGAAGGGGCCGATCCTCTGCTTCGTCGGCCCTCCGGGCGTCGGCAAGACCTCGCTGGCGCGATCGATCGCGCAGTCGCTGGGCCGCAAGTTCGTGCGCATCTCGCTCGGCGGCGTGCGCGACGAGGCGGAAATCCGCGGCCATCGCCGCACCTATATCGGCGCGCTGCCCGGCCAGATCATCCAGGGCCTGCGCCGGGCGGAATCGAAGAACCCGGTCTTCATCCTCGATGAGATCGACAAGCTCGGGTCCGACTTCCGCGGCGATCCGTCATCGGCGCTGCTCGAAGTGCTCGATCCGGAACAGAACAACACGTTCCGCGATCACTATCTCGACGTGCCGTTCGACTTGAGCGAAGTGCTCTTCATCACGACGGCGAACGTGCTCGACACGATTCCGGCGCCGCTCCGCGACCGCATGGAAGTGCTCGAGCTCCCCGGCTACACCGAGGAGGAGAAGCTCGCGATCGCGCGCGATCACCTGGTCGCCAAGCAGATCCTGAACCACGGCCTGAGCAAGGCGCAGGTGACGTTCACCGAGCAGGGTCTGCGCACGGTGATTCGCGGCTACACGCGCGAAGCCGGGGTCCGCAACCTCGAGCGCGAGATCGGCGCGATCTGCAGAAAGATTGCGCGGCGCCGCGCTGAAGGCGACGAGGAGAAGGTCAAGGTCACGCCGGAGCTGGTGCACGAACTGCTCGGCGCGCCCCGCTACATGGACGAAGAGGTCAAGGACCGCACGCGCAATCCCGGCGTCGCGACCGGCATGGCCTGGACACCGGTCGGCGGCGACGTGCTGTTCGTCGAAGCGACGCGCATGATGGGCAGCGGCTCGCTGACGCTGACCGGCCAGCTCGGCGACGTCATGAAGGAATCCGCGCGCGCCGCGTTGTCATGGGTGCGCGCGCACGCCAACGAGTGGCAGATCGATCCGGAGTTCTTCAAGAACTCCGAGCTGCACGTGCACGTGCCGTCGGGCGCGATCCCGAAGGACGGCCCGTCGGCCGGCGTCACCATGGTCACGGCAATGGTATCGGAGCTGACGCGCCGCCCGGTGCGCGCTGACCTCTCGATGACCGGCGAGATCACGTTGCAGGGCAAGGTCCTGCCGGTCGGCGGCATCAAGGAGAAGGTGCTCGCGGCCAAGCGGCTCGGCATCAAGGAGATCATCCTGCCGCGGCAGAACGAGAAGAACGTCAAGGAAGATCTCGGCGAAGAGCTGATGAAGGGCCTGACGATTCACCTCGTCAGCACGATCGACGAAGTGCTGCTGCTGGCGCTCGTGCACGAGAACGATCGCGCTAGAAAAGGGACAGACCGGCCAGCGTCTTCAAGTCGACGATCTCACCAGTCCTCACGAGGTCACGCGCCTCGGCGATCGTAAAGGTCTTCGGCTCGATCTCTTCATCATCATCCTTCCGCGCCGTTGAATCCGGCGCGGGAGGACGCAAGTCCTCGCAGCGGTAATAAATCATTTCCTCATCGCAGAACCCCGGCGTCGGATAGTAACCGCCTAGCCGCGTAATCTTTCCGGGAGCCAGTCCGGTTTCCTCTTCGCATTCGCGCGCCGCGGCTTTGTCAGGATCCTCGTTGGGCTTCAGGCTGCCGGCCGGCAGCTCCCAAATCCACTTGTCGATGGTGTAGCGATACTGCCGGATCAGGATGATCTTCCCGGGTTCGGGGATCGGCAGCAGCACGACCGATCCCGGATGGCGGATCACTTCCATGTCGACGGTATGACCCGTCGGCAGTTTCACGACATCGATTTCGATCTGGAAGATCCGTCCCTTGTGGATGGTGGTGCGCGCGATCAGCTCAGCGGCCATCCCTTAAACATCGCACAACGTGACCGCTTCGCGAAGCGACGTCAGCGGATCCCGCGTGGGAACGAACTCATGCGCGAGGAAGCCCGTGAAGCCCGTCTCGACGATGGCGCGGCAGACCGGCGCCCACTGCAGCTCCTGCGTGTCGTCCAGCTCGTGTCGGCCCGGCACGCCGCCGGTGTGATAGTGCGCGATGTGCTGATGGTGCGCGCGAATGGTGCGGATGACGTCGCCCTCCATGATCTGCATGTGGTAGATGTCGTAGAGGAGCCTCACCCGCGGGGAATTCACCGCCGCGACGATCTCCACGCCGAACGGCGTGCGATCACCCTGGTAGTCCGGGTGATTGACCTTGCTGTTCAACAGCTCCACGCAGATCGTGATGCCGTGCTGCTCGGCGGCGCCCTTGAGCCGGTTGAGCGCCGTGACGCAGTTGTCGATCGCTTCGCGATCGCCGCGGCCCTGGCGGTTGCCGAAGAACGTGATCAGGTTCGGCACGCCCATCGCCTTCGCCCTCGGCATCGCCGCGATCAGGTTGTTGACGATCGAATCGTGATTGGACGGATTGTTCAACCCGTCGCGAATCGATCCCCCGCCGCCGTAGCCCATCGAGCAGATCAATCCATGATCGCGCGCGATCTTCCACTCGGGCTCTTCGAGCAGATCGATCGCGGTGAGTCCCATGGCGGCGACGGCGCGGCAGAACTCGGGCATGGGAATCTTGCCGTAGCACCAGCGGCTGACCGACTGGCGTAACCGGCCGCGCACGACTGCCTTCGCCGCGGTTTGCGCCGCGACGACCGCGCCGCCTGCGATCGCGAGGCCGCCGGTGTGAAGAAGATCCCGCCGCCGAATCAACGCGCGATCCGTCATGGCGCGAAATCTTATACGATGGCCACGGATTAGACACAGATAGGCACAGATACGAGGTGGCCATGCGCCAGTCCGAGTCGTTTGACGCCATCGTCGTCGGATCGGGAATCTCGGGCGGCTGGGCCGCGAAGGAGCTCACCGAGCGCGGCCTGCGCGTGCTGCTGCTCGAGCGCGGGCGGCACATCGAACATCAGAAGGATTACGTCAACGCCCGCAAGGCGCCGTGGGAATATACCTATCGCGCCGGACGAAACCGCGCCATGGCGGACTCGCACCCGGTGCTGCAGCGCGACTATCCGCTCAACGAGAAAAATCTCGACTGGTGGGTGAACGAAGAGGAGTCGCCGTACACCGAGGTCAAGCGCTTCGACTGGTATCGCGGCTATCACCTCGGCGGCCGCTCGCTGACCTGGGGACGACAGAGCTATCGTCTCAGCGATCTCGATTTCGAGGCCAACGCGAAGGAAGGCATCGCGATCGACTGGCCGGTGCGCTACGCCGACATTGCGCCGTGGTACGACCACGTTGAACGTCACGCCGGCGTTTCGGGATCGATCGAAAAGCTGCGGCAGCTTCCAGACGGGCAATTTCAGCCGGCCATGCCGCTGAACTGCGCCGAGTCGGCAGCCGCGGCCCGCATTGCCGCGAAGTTCGCCAACCGACGCATGATCCCCGGGCGGTGCGCGAACCTGACGCAGCCGCTGCCGGGACGCGGGCGCTGCCAGTATCGAAACGCGTGCGCGCTCGGCTGTCCGTCGGGTTCGTATTTCAGCACGCAGGCATCGACGCTGCCGTTCGCGCGCGCGACGGGGAGGTTGACGCTGCGGACCAACGCGATCGCCACCGAAGTCATCTACGATCGCGACCGCAAACGCGCGCGCGGCGTTCGCGTCATGGACACGCTGACGAGCGCCACCACCGATTACACCGCGAAGGTCGTGTTCCTGTGCGCGTCGACACTCAATTCAACGTGGCTGCTGATGCGATCGGCGACGGACGTGTGGCCCGACGGACTGGGCAGCAGCTCCGGCGAGCTCGGTCACAACCTGATGGATCACCACTTCCGGTGCGGCGCGAACGGCATTTCGGAAGAGCCGAAGGACAAGTACGTCTACGGCCGGCGGCCGAACGGTTTCTACATCCCGCGATTCCGCAACCTGTTCGGCGATCAGCGTGACTACCTGCGCGGCTTTGGGTATCAAGGATCGGCAAGCCGGCAGGGGTGGCAACGCGCGGTTGCCGAGCTTGGCGTCGGCGCATCCTTCAAGGATGAAATGAGCACGCCCGGGCCGTGGACGATCGGCGGCACCGGCTTCGGAGAAATGCTGCCGAATCACGACAACAAGGTGACCTTCGATTCGTCGCGGAAGGACAAGTGGGGCCTTCCCGTGCTGTCGATCGACTGCGCGACCGGCGAGAACGAACGGCTGATGCGCGTCGACATGATGAACGACATGGCGGAAATGCTCGAAGCCGCCGGCTGCAAGAACGTGCGCGTCACTGATGCCGGCTCGTTCCCCGGCATGGGCATTCACGAGATGGGCACCGCGCGCATGGGACGCGATCCCAGGACCTCGGTGTTGAACGGACACAACCAGGTGTGGGATTGCCCGAACGTCTTCGTCACCGACGGATCGTTCATGACCTCGTCGGCGTGTCATAACCCGTCGCTCGGCTACATGGCGTTTACGGCGCGCGCGTCGGCGTTTGCCGTCGACGAACTGAAGCGAGGCAACCTATGAACGACATCATCACGAGACGTGAAGTCATCCAGCGGGTGACGGCGCTGCTTGGCGGCGCCGCGCTCGCCGGCGGCGATTCGCTCGCCGCGTTTACGTTCAACGAGGCCGCGCGTGCCGAGGTGATGGCGCAGGGGACCGGCGCCTTCACGGCTGCCGACATCGCGCTGCTCGACGAGATCGCGGAAACGATCCTGCCGCAGACATCGACGCCGGGCGCCAAGGCGGCGAAGACCGGCGCGTTCATCGCGTTGATGGTCACGGATACCTACACGGATCGCGCGCAGCAGGTGTTTCGCGACGGCCTGAAGAAGCTCGATGACGAGTGCCGGAGCGCGAACGGCGTCACCTTCATGAGCGCATCGCCGGCGCAGCGGCTTGCGCTCGCGGAAGCGCTCGACCGGGAACAGAAAGCGGCGATGGACGAGCGGCAAGGACCGCCAGTGAGCCGCGCGCCGATTGCATCATCCTCGAACGATGATCCGGCGCACTACTTCCGCATGATGAAGGAGCTCACGCTGCTCGGGTTCTTCACCTCCGAAGCCGGCATGACCCAGGCGCTTCGCTACATCGAAACGCCCGGGCGCTACGACCCGTGCGCGCCCCATAAGCCGGGCGATCGCATCTGGGCCGGCCACGCGTGAGCTACTGGAACTTGTAGACGAACGACACCAGCACCGCGATGTCGTTTTTGTCGACGCCCGGCAACGGCGGCTTCGCTTTGTAGGTGTCCAGGAATTCCACCTTCATCTGTGTCGCGGCGGTGATGCTGGCGGCGATGCCGATGCCAAAGGTGTACAGCGCATCGTCGAAGTCGTCCATCTTCCAGAGTGCGGCGACTTTTTCCTTGAGCTCCGTCGTCGCCGTCAGCTTGCGCGTGAACTGCTGGCCGGCGGCAACGGCGCCGTCGGTCTGCACTTCCAGCCCGGGGTTCTTTTCCCACACCACGCCGGCGCCGCCGTCCACACCAAGCTCGGTGCGATCGTCTTTCACGAGCAGCCGGCTGACGCCGACGGTGGGCGAGACCAGGTAGTCGATCGACTTGAACGAATCGCGAAGGTACTGCGTTGCGCCGAAGACGGACGTGCGCTCGCTCAGCTTGCGCTCGAGGCGCCCGTCGAGGGACAGCCGATCGGTCGTCAGCGTCTCTTCGGCCTCGCCGCGGACGAGGAGGCCGTTGCTCCTGAAGACCATGGGCCCGCCACTGTCGTGCTTGAGCTCGTACGCGGCGTTCACAGTTGAGGTATCGCTGTTACCTTGCGTCAGCGCGAGGCCGGCGCTTGCGGAGCCAGCCCAGCCGGGCGGGGGAGGCGGCGGCGTTTGCGCGCGGCAAATAGCCGGAATTCCCGCGAGTGCGGTGAGGGTTAGGACGGCCGGGAGGAAGCGCATCTTCATGCGGTCACGTGTATGCAACGCGTGATCCAGCCATGAGCCGGTCGCGGCCGCAGGGATGGGGGAGCCTCCTGATTTGGGAGTGCCGGGTATACTGCGCCCACTGGAGACCTCTGTGAAACGGCGCGAGTTCATCGTTTCATCCGTGGCTGGTTCGGTCGGCGCCGGCCTGGCGAACAATCCGCTGACGGCCTCGTCATTCGACGGCACGCAGCCGAAGCCGTTTGCCGGCCGCAAGATCCTGATCGCGGGCGGCAACTTCAACACGGCGTTCATCCGCTACATGGCGCAGCTGACGGGCAAGCCGCGGCCGAAGCTGTTGTACCTGCCGACCGCATCCGCGGATTCCGCCAACGGCGTGATCACCTGGTATCGCAACTGCGCGCCGGTCAACGTCGAGCCGTCGCATCAGAACAGTTTCATTGCCAGCACCTCGCAGTCGCGCAGCTGGGAGGAAGTGTTTCTCCCGGTCGACGGCATCGTCTGTTCCGGCGGCAACACGCTGAATCAGCAGGCGATCTGGAAAGCGCAGGGCATCGATGCGATCCTCCGGCAGGCGTGGGATCGCGGCATCGTGCTTGGCGGAGCGAGCGCGGGATCGCTGTGCTGGTTCGAGGAAGGCACGACTGATTCGCGGCCGAAGGAGTTGTCGAAGGTCGAGTGCCTGGGGTTCCTCAAGGGGAGCCACTCACCGCATTACGACGCCGAGCCGGGACGCCGCCCGCTTTATCAGAAGTTGATCCTGTCCGGGCAAATGAAGCCCGGCTACGCGTGCGACAACTCCGCCGGAATCTACTTCGAGGACAACCTCGTGAAGCGCGTCGTCGCCACCACTCCGACGGCGAAGGTCTACTACGTCAGCGTCGAAGGCGGGAAGATCGTGGAAAAGGTGATGGAGCCCGAGAAGATCGAATAGCGTTCAGCGAAACAGCGCGAGGAGAGCCGCGATCGCAGTGAGCTGCGCGACCAGGAACAGGAGCACCCATTTCAGCAGCTCGCCGTTTCGATGGATCATCTCCGCACGCAGTCCGCCCAACTCGGTGGCGAGCAAAGTCCGGACTCCACCGAACCCCGCAGTCATTTCGACGCGCAGCTTCCCACACTCGTCGGTGAGCCGTCGCTCAAATCGCTCGCGGGCGATTTCGAGCATCTCGTTCTCACGATCGTTCACGACAGCCGTCCTTGCAGCATTGCTTCTCCCATACATTTCATCCTCGCCTTTCCTGACCGCATGGTCCTGACGACGACGGTGCCATCGTCCCAGCGAGACGTCAATGGAAAACGCATACGCAACGTCGAGATTTTACAGATCGCAGAATCTGCGATCTGTCATCGCTCGAATTCGTTGTTGGTGCCAGGTGTATCGCGAGCGAAAACGGAATCGAACTGATCCGCGGGCACGAGGTCCGCGACGATCGATTCGAGATCTTCCGGCAATGGCGCCGTGAACTCGAGGCGTTCCTTCGTACGCGGATGCACGAACGCCAGCCGCTCGGCATGAAGAAACGGGCGGGTCAGCCTGGTGACCGCGCGCAGCGGATGCGGCACGCGGCGATGCACGCCGCCGTAGAGCGCGTCGCCGACGATTGGGTGTCCGATCGCGCTCAAGTGGACGCGGATCTGATGCGTGCGTCCGGTCTGGATTGCCACGCGCAGCAGGGTGACGCCTTTCAAATCGCGCGACCATGTCACGCGCGTGACGGCGTTGCGGGCGCGGCCGGCGCGCGTCGACATCTTGACGCGATTCTTCGGATCGCGTCCGATCGAGGCGTTGATGCGCTTGCGCTGCTGCACCAGTCCCCAGGCGAGCGCCACATATTCCTTCTCGACTTCACGATCGTGAAACTGGCGCGCCAGCTCCTTGTGCGCGTCGTCGTTCTTGGCGATCACCATCACGCCCGACGTGCCCTTGTCGAGGCGATGCACGATGCCGGGACGCACTTCGCCGCCGATGCCGCTGAGATCCTTGACGTGATGGAGCAGCGCGTTGACGAGCGTGCCGGTCGGATTGCCGGCCGCCGGATGTACGACCATTCCCGCCGGCTTGTTGACGACGACGACGTCGGCGTCGTTGAAGAGAATCTCGAGCGGCAAGTCCTCCGGGAGCGCCGTCGAAGGTTGCGCCTCCGGCAGCTCGACGCCAATCACGTCGCCTTCGCGAATGTCGTTGTTCGCCTTGACCTTCTTGAAGCGCGAGTGCGTGACGTGGCCTTCCTCGATCAGCCGCTGAATCTGCGATCGGGAAAAGTCGGGAACGTGCGCGGTGAGAAAGCGGTCGAGCCGATCACCAACGGCTTCCGCGTCTGCTGAAAACTCCAGACGCGCTGTCGGGGTCCGGGAGCCGGGATCCGGGATCGGGGCTTGTTTCCTTCCGGCTCCCGGTTCCCGGTTCCCGTCCCTCGACTTCGCTCGGGACGGCCCTGAGCCTGTCGAAGGGCCGGTTCCCGGCTTCATACGAAGCGAGGCTTGCGGGGCCCGTGCGGAGCTTCGGCCTCGGCCGGACGAGCGGGCCTGCTCAAATACCACAACATGAACAGGCTCAGCGGCGCGAGCACGATCGAGATGAACTGCGACGTCGAGACCGCGTTGAAGACCATGCCGCGATCGTCGCCGCGGAAGAATTCAATGATGAAGCGCAGCACCGCGTAGAGGAACGCGAAGCTCCAGAAGGTCCGGCCGGCGAAATGGCCGGGCCGTTTTTCGAGGATCAGCAGTGCGGCCAGAATTACGAGACCGGCCGCCGATTCATACAGCTGCGTGGGATGGAGCGCGACGTTGAGCGGCGTGCCGACGTTGAGATTCGCGACCGGATCGGTAAACGTCACCGCCCACGCGACATCGGTGGGCTTGCCGTAGCAGCAGCCCGCCATCAAACATCCCAGTCTGCCGACCATGTAACCGAGCGCAATGCCCGGAGCGAACAGGTCGCCAGACGGCCACAGCGGCAGGCGGTGCTTTTTCAATTGCCAGATGCAGACGACGATCGCCGAGATCAATCCGCCGTAGAACACGCCGCCGGAGCGCAGCAGCGTCATGAACTCCTGCCAGCTGCTGGTGAAGTGCTTGAAGTCGACAATGAAGAGCAGGGCCTTGGCGCCGACGAGCGCGGCGATGATCACCCAGATCAGGAGGTCCATGATCCTGTTGGCGTCGACGCCGGCGCCGCGGGCGCGCTTGACGGCGAGCCACAAGCCCAGCAGGTAGGCCGAGGCGAGCAGCACGCCGTACGAATAGATGGTGAGCGGGCCGGCGCTAAACAGGATTGGATGCACGTTTACCTAGTCCAAGGATATCGAGAATCATGAAGATCACGCCAACGGTGATCGCGGCATCCGCGACGTTGAACGCCCAGAAGTGCCAGCCGTTCCAGTAGGCATCGACGAAATCCAGCACATAGCCGGCGGTCGCGCGATCGATCAGGTTGCCGACGGCGCCGCCGAGCACGCCGGCCACGCCGATGCGCGCCAGTCGATCGCTCAGGGGGACGGTCACCGCATACCAGGCGACGCCGCCCAGCGCAATCGCCGCCACCAGGGATAACACGACCGTCTTGAACGGAAACTCCACCGCGTTCAGCATGCCGAACGCGGCGCCGGTATTGTGCACGCGCGTCAGGTCGAGGAAGCCGGGAATGACCTCGATGCTTTCGTGCAGCGTCAGCGCCGGGCGCACCACGGCCTTCGTGATCTGATCGGCGATCACGAGCGTCACGGTGATGATGAGCTCGAGCCGGCGTGATGCGAACACGCTCACAGGCTTACCGGCTCGGCCAGCGCTTCGACGCAGCGCGGACACAATCCCTGGCGATCCGGCTCGGCGCTGACCGCCGGCACGTAACGCCAGCAGCGCTCGCACTTGGTCCCAGTGGCCCGCTCCACAACAACCTGCGGGCCACCTTCGGGCCTGGGGCTTGGGGCCTGGGACTCGAGGTCGACCTCGGACACGCCAAACAGGGTCGGCAAGAAGGCTTCGTACTGGCGCAACAGCTTCGCCGCATCGCCGCCGGCTTCGAGCACGACTCGCGCGGAAAGATTCGCGGTGATGGTCTTGTCCTTGCGCTTTTCTTCGAGCTGCAGGTTGACCTGATCGCGGACCGCGACCAGCGCCGACCACCGCTCGAGGAGCGCGGCGTCCTTCCACTGATCGAGATCGCGCGGGAAGAGCGCCATGTGCACCGATTCTTCGCGTGGTCCCGGCAACATCCTCCACAACTCGTCCATCGTCACCGACAGCACCGGCGCGAGCAGGCGAGCGAGTCCCTCGACGATGATGAACATCGCGGTCTGGCCGGAGCGGCGCGCTTCGGACTTCGCGCCGAGCGTGTACATGCGGTCCTTGGTCACGTCGACGTAAAACGCGCTCAGATCGACGGTGATCAACTGGTTCGCGATCTGGAAGATCGCGGGGTAGTCGTAGTCCTCGTAGGCCTTGACCATTTTGCCGGCGGCCTCGGCGTACTTGGCCAGCACGTAGCGGTCGATCTCCAGCATCTTTGCCTTCGGGACGCTGTCGTCCTTCGGATCGAAGTCGTAGAGATTGGCGACCAGCACGCGGATCACGTTGCGGATCTTCCGATAGCTCTCGACCGTCCTCGACAGCACTTCCTTGCCGAGGTTGATGTCGTAGCGATAGTCGACCATCGTGACCCACAGGCGCAGGATTTCGGAGCCGCTCTGCTTGATGATGTCCTGCGGCGCGATGGTGTTGCCGAGCGACTTCGACATCTTGCGGCCGTTCTCGTCCATCACGAAGCCGTGCGTCAGCACCTGATTGAACGGCGCGCGGCCGCGCGTGCCGATGCCGACGAGGAGCGAGCTGTGGAACCAGCCGCGATGTTGATCGCTGCCTTCAAGATAGATGTCGGCGGGCCAGTGATGATCCTCGCGGAACGGCAGCACCGCCTCGTGGCTCGATCCGGAATCGAACCACACGTCGAGAATGTTGCCTTCGCGCTCGAATCCGGTATGGCCGCATTCGGCGCACTTCATGCCTTCGGGGATGAACTCTTCGACTGGCCGCTCGTACCACGAGTCGGCGCCGTAGACATCGAACACCGATGCCGCTTTTTCGACGAGCGCCTTCGTCAGCACCGGCGTGCCGCACCTGGCGCAGTCCATCGCCGGGATCGGCACACCCCAGGCGCGCTGGCGCGAGATGCACCAGTCGGGGCGGTTCGCGATCATGCCTTCGATGCGCGCCTGGCCCCATGAGGGGATCCAGCGCGTGTCCTTGATCGACTGCAGCGCGCGGGTGCGGAAATCCTTCGCGTCCATCGCGATGAACCACTGCGAGGTGGCCAGGAAGATCACCGGGTTGTGGCAGCGCCAGCAATGCGGATACTGGTGCTCGAAGTCTTCGCGATACCAGAGCCGGCCGCGCTCCTTCAGCGCCGCTTCGACTTTCGGATTGGCGTCCCACACCTTCAAGCCGGCGAACAGCTCGACCGACTCGTTGTAGTGACCGCCGGCATCGAGCGGCGCATAAATCTCGAGACCGTACTTGACGCCGGTCTTGTAGTCGTCGGCGCCATGGCCCGGAGCGGTATGCACCGCGCCCGTGCCGGCATCGAGCGTCACGTAGTCAGCGAGGACGCCGAGCGAGTCGCGATCGTACAGCGGATGACGGAACACGACGCGCTCCATCTCCTTGCCCGGAAAAGTCTTCAGCAGTTTGTCGAAGGACTTGCCGATCTTCTTGCCGATCGTTTCCGCAAGCTCCTTTGCGACGATGACTTTCTTTCCATCGACGTCGTACAACCCGTACTCGAAGTCCGGATGGAATGCGATCGCCAGGTTGTTCGGGATCGTCCATGGCGTCGTCGTCCAGATCAGGACCGACGCGTCGCCATCCTTCATCGGGAACCCGACGTAGATCGACGGCGAGACGTGCTGCTCGTACTCGACCTCGGCTTCGGCAAGCGCGGTGCGGCAATGCGTGCACCAGTGCACCGGCTTCTTGCCCTTGTAGACCATGTCCTGCTCGACGAACTTGCCGAGCGCGCGCACGATCGCCGCCTGGTACTCGAACTTCAGCGTCTTGTACGGATCAT
Source organism: Cyanobacteriota bacterium (assembly GCA_019752015.1). GTDB lineage: Bacteria > Acidobacteriota > Vicinamibacteria > Vicinamibacterales > UBA2999 > 12-FULL-67-14b. The sequence continues at coordinate 96,610 of JAIEMQ010000038.1, forward strand.
CCCAGGTGCCGAGGATGCCGAGCCGCTTGAAGTCCTTGCGCTGGATGTCGACGTACTTTTCGGCATAGGCGCGGCACTCGCGGCGGAAGTCCGCCACGCTCATCTGTTTTTTCTTCGGTCCGAGCTCGCGATCGACTTTCAGCTCGATCGGCAGGCCGTGGCAATCCCAGCCCGGGATGTACGGCGCATCGAAGCCGAGCATGTTGTGCGACTTGACGACCAGGTCCTTGAGAATCTTGTTGAGCGCGTGACCCATGTGGATCTCGCCGTTCGCGTACGGCGGACCGTCGTGCAGCAGGTACTTCGTCGCGCCCTTCCGGGCGCCGCGAATCTTGCCGTAGAGGTCCATCGCGTCCCAGCGGGCCACGGTTTCCGGCTCGGTCGTCTCCAGGTTCGCCTTCATCGAGAAAGCGGTCCTCGGCAGGTTGCACGTATCTTTCCAGTCGGCCATACCTATCTCTCTATTGTACTGTGGGGACATGGTGCAGGAGACGGTGCTGGGGAACGGGCTGAAGGTGTTGATCGAGGAGGTCCACACGGCGCCGCTGGCGTCGGTGTGGTGCTGGTATCGCGTCGGCTCGAAGGACGAAGCGCCGGGCATGACCGGCGTGTCGCACTGGTGCGAGCACATGAATTTCAAGGGGACGAAGAACATCCCCCGCGATCAGGTCAAGGGCATCATCGAGAAATTCGGCGGCAGCTGGAACGGCTACACCTGGATCGATCAGACGACGTATCTCGAGACGGCGTCGAAGGACGCGCTCGATCGGATGCTGTTCATCGAGGCCGAGCGCATGGACGGTTGCCTCTACGATCCGGCCGACTGCGAGTCGGAGCGCACGGTGATCATCTCCGAGCTGCAGGGCGGCGAGAACGATCCGGAGCAGCTGCTCGACATCGAGGTCACCTCGGCCGCGTTCAAGGTACATCCCTATCACCATCCGACGATCGGCTGGCTGACGGATCTGAAGACGATGACTCGGGAGGATCTCTACGGCCACTACCGCAAGTACTACGTGCCGTCGAACGCGACGCTGGTGGTCGTCGGCGACGTCGATACCGCCGCGACGTTGAAGAACGTCGAGAAACATTTCGGCGCCATTCCGCCGGGCTCGGTTCCGCCTCGCATCAGGCAAATCGAGCCCGAGCAGCAGGCCGAGCGCCGCGTCGTGCTGCGCAAGCCGGGAACGACCGCGTACATCAAGGCGGCGTTCCATGCGCCGTCGTTCGAAGACGATGCGTTCTTTCCGCTGCTCGTTGCCGACGCGGTGCTGAACGGCGCGGCCGGTCTCAACATCTGGTCGGGCGGCGGCGTGTCGCGGCCGCAGCGCAGCGCGCGCCTGTATCGCGCGCTCGTCGACCAGGGCCTGGCGTCGAGCGTCACGGGACAGCTGATGCCGACGCAGCACCCGTATCTCTACGGCATCTACGCGAGCGTTGCGGAAGGGCAGTCGCTGTCGGCGGTTGAGGAAGTGCTGCTGCGCGAGATCAATTACCTGCGTGAGGACGGCATCACGCCGCAGGAGCTCGTCAAGGTGCAGGCCCAGCTGCGCGCGCGCTTCGTCTACGACGGCGACAGCGTCACCGACATCGCGCACCAGATTGGCTACTTCGAGACCATTTCAACGTGGCCGGCCTACAACATGCTGCGCGTCCGTCTCGATGCGGTGACGGTGGAGCAGGTGCACGCCGCGGTGACGAAATATCTGACACCGTCGAACCGCACGATCGGGTGGTTCGAACCGCAAAAATGATTTTGTGATTTGGCGATTTGGCGATCTCGTGATTTCAAATCACGTCATCTCGTGATTTCACATCACGTCATCTCGTGATTTCAAATCACGTCATCTCGTGATCTCAAATCGCGAGGTCACGAGATCACCAAATCACCAAATCATTTGGTGACTATCACCGTGACGTTTTCGTAGGTGAAGAGCGAGCCGTCGCTCGCGACGCCGCGAAGCACGTAGGTTCCGGGCTCGCTGAACGTCACCTGCGTCTGCCATTTGTTGTCGGCCGGCGGCAGCGGAATGGTCCACGGCGGCGACCACGGCGAATTCGCGTAGGCGCGCGTGTCGGTCCACGTCTTCATCTGATCCGGCGTGAATTTCACCGCCGCCGCGTTGCCGCGATAGACGATCCACGAGAACCGCAGTCCCGGTCCGCTCTGCGCCACGATCGACGACGGCGGGCGATACAGCGCTGCGGCGGAGATCGTCGGCGTTTGTCCTTCCGGCAGCGGCTTCGGCGATCCGCGCCGGGCGGGAATGTTGTCCGGATCCTTTGCCGTCGCCACCAGCGAAACGGGCTCGCCGGCCTTGACGCTGCGCTTTGTTTCCACGACCGTGAGCTCGGGCGGAATGTTGGTGCGCAGCTCGTCGCGCAAGCTGCCGAAATCGCCGCCGACCTCGGTCGAGATCACCTGCGGATCGATTTGGTAGTCGCTCTTCAACGACGCGTAGGCCTTCTCGGTCTTGCCGTTCGCGGTCAGCGTCCAGATCAATTCCTTGTTGCCGAAATCCGCTGGCACGCGGATCGAAAACAGGAATGGGTTGCGACGTGGGTAGAAGTGCGTCGGCTGTCCCTGGTCGGGGCCGCCCGGCTCGATCGCGTTCATCGCGCCGACGGGAATATCGAACTCCTGCTGCCAGTTCGAATTCATGTAGCCGAACACCAGCGTGAACGAGCCGTCGGCGTTCGGCGCCCAGCCCTCGTAGGCGGGATTGAGGCCCTGGCCGCTCGAATACATGAAGCGAGTCTGGGCGGCGCCGGCGAGAGAGAGCGCGGCGGTCAGTGCGACCGTGATCAGGACCCGTCGCCGCATCACTGTTGCTGTCCCGGCGCGCGCGTCGCGGTCGTTGGCGTCGCCTGCACCGGCGGCGCCCAGCACAACGGACAACCGATGTCGTAGTCGTTGCGCGTTTTCATGTTGGCGCGGCGCTTCGCCATCTCCGCCTGGAATTGCTCTTCGGTCAGCGAGACCGAGTAGCCGAGATCGATGAACATGTTGGCGATCGATCGGCGGCCGCCGCCCGCCCAGTTGCGCGAGTCGGCCGGGTTCTTGTTTTCCTTCGTCGTGTCGAGGAAGCCGATTAAGTGGACGATCGTCCCCTTCGGCAGCAGCGGCGCCTTGTCGTCCTCGTAGACGTACTGCTTGACCCAGTTGTGATCGTAGCCGACGCAGTTCAGCGTCAGGATGTTGTGTCCCCAGATCGCTTCGAGGCACATGCGCACGCCGGGCGCGTGCAGGTGCGGCTCGAACGCGATGATCTTGGTGTGCTCCTGCAGCGTCGCGTACGAGTGCAGCTCCTGGTTCGCCTTGTCCGGCTTGACGTCGAGGTCGATGCCGTTGCCGAGGCGCAGCGTCGAGCGCTTGTATTGCGGCTGGTAGCCTTTCGGGAAGAAGCGGAACGCGAACTCGAGATGCGCCTTCGTCTCCCGGCCGTTCGAATGCAGGTGATACGCGCTGAGCGCGAGCGCGGAATTCTTCGCGAGCAGGCGGCCCGCTTCCGGCGGGAAGATGTCGGGGTTGCGGCCGACTTCGTGAATCGGCCAGCTCGTGCCCTGCGCTTCCGCATCGCCGGATCCGGTGCCGCCCTGGACGACGCTCTCATACGTCATGTGATGGAACACATAGCGCCCGCCGACCGTCGTCGTCGTGCCGCCGACGGGGATGTCGTTCACTTCACGCACTTCGACGGACGCGACGTAACGATCTTCAGCCAATCCGGCCGGGACGGTGCCCAGTGATCCCCACTTGTCCGGTCCGCTCGCGGGAACGACGACATCCGGTGATCGCACGATCAGATCCGGCTCGCCGAGCTGCCACTTGTCCTCGTTGTCGAAGTCGAGCGCCTTCGGCATGTCGGCGGCATTGCCGCGCGGCGCGCCGGTGTCGACCCACTTCGCGATCATCGAGATCTCGCTCTCGCTGAGCGACGGATCGTGCTTGAAGCCCTGGATGCCGATGTTCTTCTCGACGAACCACGGCGGCATCACGCCGGCTTTCGGTCCAAGCCCGGTGCGCGTCTTGATCGATCGCGCCCAGGGCCGCACCTGTTCATACGTAATCAGCGCCATTGGCGCACCGCCGTCCGGGCGATGGCATCGCTGGCAGCTGCGCTGCAGGATCGGCGCAATGTGCCTGGTGAAAGTGACGTCGGCGACGGGCGCGGGCGCCTGTGCCGCCGGCGAGACGGACACCACACCGGCCATGGCCAAAGCGAGTAGAACGGCGGCGGCGATTCCGAAGAGATGTCGCTTCATGGCAGGAGGCTACGCCCATTCCCGCGGACCGTCAAATGAAGGGGCCGGGGATCTTTTTCGGCGAATCGAGTGTATTTTGGGCGTGAAAACTGCCCCGGGACCCTTATGGACACATCGGTATCGCGAGTTTTCGGCGTTTTGCGCGGTGTGATTGGCAAAATGATCCCCGGCCCCTTATTTCTGGCCGTCGCGGTAAGTGCTTCGGCGCAGACGGGTTATCGAGCGCCGCGGACGGCGGACGGCCAGCCGGATCTGCAGGGCATCTGGACCAACGCCACGCTCACGCCGCTCGAGCGGCCGGCGGCGATGAAGGACAAGGCGTTCCTCACCGAAGAAGAAGCCGCGGCGATCGAGAAGCGCACCGCCGAGAATCGAGCCGCGACGGACAAGATGGGGCCGCTCGCATCCGGCAGTTATAACCGCGCATGGTACGACGACGGCACCAGGGTGCTCGCCACGCGACAGACCTCACTCGTGGTCGATCCTCCGGATGGGCGCGTGCCGGTCAGGCCGTCGGCCGAGGCGAGGCGCGACGACTATGCCGTGCGCAACGCCGACAGCTATGAATTCATGAGCCCGTGGGACCGCTGCATCACGCGCGGTGTGCCGGGCTCGATGTTTCCCGCCGGCTACAACAACGCCTGCCAAATCATCCAGACGCCGGGCTACGTGACGATTCACTACGAGATGATCCACGACGCGCGGATCATCCCGCTCGACAATCGTCCACGATCCAAACGCATGCGCACGTGGATGGGCGAACCGCGCGGCCGCTGGGACGGCGACACGCTGATCGTCGAGACGACGAACTACAACAACATCGGCTGGATCACGACCAGTGCTGCGAGCGCGCGCATCAAGGGCATCCCGCACACCGACCAGCTGCGCGTCGTCGAGCGGTTCACGCGCGTCTCGAAGGATGTGATCAATTACTCGGCGACGATCGACGACCCGGAGATCTACACGCGGCCGTGGACGATTTCATTTCCGCTGACGGCGGATCCCGACTACCGCATGTTCGAGTACGCGTGTCATGAGGGGAACTACGCGATCGAGAACATCCTGCGCGGCGCGAGGGCGCTCGAGAAGAAATCGCAGTAGCTATTTGTCCGGTAACGCAAACGACAACAGCGTCGTGCCCGAGGCGATGACGACGTGTTGGTTGCCGTCGAGGACGTAGGTCATGGGCGCCGCGCCCCAGACCGGCGTGCCGGTTGAATAGCGCCACAGGTTCGTGCCGGTCTTCGAGTCGAAGGCCATGAAGTTGCCTTCGTTGTCGCCCGCGAACACCAGGCCCGACGCCGTCGACATCGCTTCCGCCATCGTCGGCTGCGTGAACTTGAACTCGCACTTGCGCCGGCCGGTCGACGCATCAATCGCGCGCAACGCGCGCGCCAGATGCGTTTGCCGGTCGCAGGATCGTACGCGTCGAGAAATCCTTTCGTCGGATACTCGCCACCCCGGTCGTGCGATCGAACGCGAGCAGGTGCGCATCGAGCGTGACCATGAAGAGGCGGTGGTCGAGCATGCCGAAGCCGCGATTCACCGGCGCCTGCGCGCCGTAAGTGAGATCAGCCGGCAGGTCGCGGCGATACGTCCAGAACGGGCGGCCGGTGCGCGCGTCGAGCGCCCACGCGCGTGGTTGTTCGATCCCGAAACACACGTTCGCGAACGGCACCTTGATGTCGGGCGCGCGCTCGCCGCGGACGACGGATTTCAACGACGACTGTCAGCTTGACGAGATCCGCATTCGGATTCGCGCGCTCGTTCGCCGCCGAGACGGGCGGCGGCGTGGCGAGCAGCTTGAGATAGCTGACGATCGATCGAATCTCTTCATCGCTATTACGGCTGGCGGGCATGATGCTGCCCGGCACGCCGTTGCGAATCATCTGCAGCACGCGATCGTCGTTGCCGCCGGCCCGGAAAAGGCCGGTCAGGTTCGGGCCGTTGAGGCCGCGGCCGTCGGCGCCATGACAGGCGGCGCACTGCTCGCCGAACAGGGCACGGCCCTGATTGACTTGAGCCGCGGCGGGCGAGGCGGCGATCACGAGAAGAGCGGCGGCGATCACTCCGCGCATTGGGCGGGAGTATACTGCCTCCCCTATGAAGACCACGTCACGCACCCAAGTCCTGACGGCCATCGTGGCCGCCGGAATCGTTGTCGTGATTGCCGGCGCCAGCGCGCAGCAAAGCAACTTCGTCGGCGGCACGCCGAGCCAGCTCGATGCCAAGGCGATTCGCACGCTGCGGTTGAAGTTCCCGGCCGGCAGCCGATCGAACTGGCACAGCCATGCGAGCGGGCAGCTGCTGATGATCGAGGAAGGCAAGGGCCGCACGCAGGAACGGAACGGGCCGTTGCTCGAGATGACGCCCGGCACGCCGTGGTTCACGAAAGCCGGCATCGAGCACTGGCACGGCGCCGCGCCCGATCAGGACGTAGTGCAGCTGACGATTTACGAAGGCGACGTGAAGTGGCTCGAGCCGGTCAGCGACGCCGTCTATAAAGCAGCACCCAGGAAGTAGCCCGGCTTGCTTGATTCCGTGGGCGATCGGCGGCACCTGACGTAGGATCTACGAGTGCCGCTGAACCCCCGGCGCGTGACGCTGGACAACGGCGTCACCGTCATCGCGAAATCCAATCACACGACTCCGGCCCTGAGCCTCGTGGTCGGCGTCCGCCATGGCGCGTACTCGGATCCTCCCGATCGAGACGGCACGGCGGCACTCTGCGCGCGCGTGCTCGATCGCGGCACCGTGCAGTATTCGGCGGATGAGATTGCCGACGATCTCGACGGCCGCGGCGCGTCGCTCTCCGTGGCGGCCGGCCGCCACCAGATGGCGATTGCCGCGACCTGCCTGTCCGATGATTTTCTTTCGGTGCTCGCACTTGCCGCCGACATTGCGCGGCATCCGCGGTTCGCCGACAAGGAGATCGAGACGCGGCGCGACAATCTGATCACGTCGATCCGCCAGGAAGAAGACAACCCGGCGGCGATGGCCGCCGATGCGTTTGCGAAGGCGCTCTACGGCACGCATCCTTATGCGCGAAAGGTGCGCGGCTCGGTGCTGAGCATCGAATCGATCCGCCGCCAGGATCTCGTTCGCTTTCATCAAAAGGGATTCGAGCCGCCGGCGATCACCGTCGTCGTGGTCGGCGACGTCGAAGAGGAAGCCGCGATTGCCGCGATCTCGAAAGTGTTCGGCGACTGGCCGGCGGCGGTAACGAAACCCGGCTCCGAGAAGCCGGTGTTGAAGGTCCCCGATGCCACCGCGCCGTCCCAGCGCAATCTCGTATCGGTGCCGATGATGGACAAGGCCCAGGCCGACGTGGTCTACGGCTTCGTCGGCATCCGGCGCTCCGATCCGGATTACACCGCCTACTCGGTGATGAACAACGCGCTCGGGCAATACGCGATCGGCGGCCGTCTCGGCGACAGCATTCGCGAGCGGCAGGGCATGGCCTACTACGTCGTCAGCTCGCTCGATGCGACATTCGGACAAGGCCCGTTCTCGATCCGCGCCGGCGTGGCGGCCGGCAACGTTGAGAAGACGATTGCGTCGATCGATGAGGAGCTGAAAGCGATCATGAGCGCGGGCTTCACCGCGAAGGAGATCGAGGAGTCGAAGAGCTACATGATCGGCGCGATTCCGCGGCAGCTCGAAACCAACGCCGCGATCGCGTCGTTCCTGCTGACCGTCGATACCTTCAATCTCGGACCTGATTACGACGAGCGGCTGCCCGGACTGATCGGCGCGATCACGAAAGAGGCGGCGGATGCCGCGGCGAGAAAGCTCCTCGACCCGTCGCGCGCGACCATTGCAGTAGCCGGCCCCTGGACGCCCGATCAATGATCGTCGGAACCGCGACGGGAAACTGCGCTCAAACGCAGCCTGTCGCGATGGCCAGAGCGCGGCAGACCTCCTGCATTTTTGCCGCGTTCAGTGTGCCGATGAAACCCACCAGGCGGCCCTGCTCGACCGTCTGCACGTGATCGAGGTTGACCGCGGAATCACGCTTGAGCCCGTGGTCCGCGCCCACCGCGACCTCGCTTGGTGCCCCGCGCCGAGTGGACGTGATCGGCGCGACCATTACCGTGTGCAGCAGCGGAATGACCTCCGCGCGGGTGAGAACCAGGACCGGCCGCCGTTTGTCGGGCGACTTGAACCGGTAGGCCCAGATCTCGCCTCGTGCTATTCGGCGGGCCATACACCCTCGTCGCTCCAGCCGGCCAGCTCGGTCTCCACGCCAGCCGCGCCGTCGTAGGCCAGACGATAGGCTTCGGCAATCGAACGGCGCCGCCGCTGCCGCAGGTACTGATCGGCGGCGCGCCGCAGCACGGCGGAGCGCCCGTCACGCCGGACTTCTTCGTCACGGTCCAACCTGTCGAGCAGGGCCTCGTCCAGCGTGACTTGTATCGCTTTCATGTTGATAATTATGCCATATAAATCATGTTGGTTGGGACAGGCGATCCCTTTCAATTGCGGCGTTTCCTGAAATCCGAACGATTCAGTCAACAATGGAGAACCTCTCTGTGATGCGCGCGGTATTTTTCGACGTCGACTTCACGCTGATCTATCCGGGACCGACGTTCCAGGCGGAGGGATATCGCCGCGCCTGCGCCGCGCACGGCATCGACGTGGATCCGTCGCAGTTCGACGAGGCGACCGCGGCGTCGTCGTTCATCCTCGATGAAGTCGAGGAGCAGATCTACACGCACGACGTCTTCATCCATTACACCGCGTCGATCATCGAGAAGATGGGCGGCCGCGGCGCCGGCGTCGTCGAGGTCGCGCGCGAGATCTACGATCAGTGGTCGGTGAACCATCATTTCGAGATGTACGACGATGTGGCGCCGGTGCTCGGCGAGCTGCAGAAGCACCGCGTCACGGTCGGCGTGATCTCGAACTCACATCGCAGCCTCGATGCGTTCCGCGAGCACTTTTCGCTGGCCAACATCATCACCGTGTCGGTGTCGGGCGCCGAGCACGGTTACATGAAGCCGCATCGCAGCATTTTCGACGCGGCGCTCGATCGTGCCGGAGTCAAGGCCGATGAAGCGCTGATGGTGGGCGACAGCTTCAAGCACGACATCGAAGGCGCGCTCAACGCCGGATGGCGCGCGGTGCTGTTGCGCAGATCGGGTGAGCGTCCAGCCAACGCGCCGGCCGATCTGAAAGTGATCAGCACGCTGGCGGAGCTGCCGGCGCTGCTTCCCTCACTCTGATGTTTTGCCTAATTCGGCGAGCGTGATGCCCGCGGCGAGACCCGCGTAATAGTGCGCGAGCTCGCCGGACTCGACGAGCTGCATGCAGGCGCTTTCAATGGCGTCTCGATCCTTGACCCCTGCGACCCTGGCGACCGCCCGCCGCAATTCGGCTTCGGCATCGGCGCGCCGTAGGTGTCGAGTGGCGACCTTCTCGATCGCCTCTCGCACGTCTTCGGCGGGTTCAACACCGTGCATCGGCACGATCAGCGTGAACAACTTCGCGAGATCGGTCAACGCCGACGCGCGGTCGCGTGAATCTCTCGCCGCCGCGCGAATCAGATGCGCCAACAGCGGCGAGACGCGTGCGCGCTGGGTGGATGGGGAAGAGCGAGCCATCGAACACTCCTCAATTCACACGCTACGCGCGCGCCGATGCGAAGTCAAAGCGAAAGGCATGCCAACGCTTCGCTCCGCGAGAAATCAGCGCATGCCGGTGAAGACCACGAGCAGCAGCCCACTGAAGGCCAGCGGAGTGCTGTAGAGCAACCGGAAGGCGAAATCCATTTCCGGCGTCGGTTCCCCGTGCACACGCTCCTGCGTTTCGAGAAAGCGCCAAGACTGATAGGCGCCGGCGAATGGCGCCAGCGCGAGCGCCACCATCGCGATCGCGACACCGGGCCGCTGCGCCGGCAGCCGCAGCACCACGAACGGCAGCAGGACCAGCAGCACCACCGCGTTCTGCCACAGGGCCTGTTGCCGGGTGTGCACCATGTGTTTCGGGTAACGAACCGTCATGGCCTCTCCTTGAGCTCGGTCAACACACTCTCGAAGATCTCGAATGGGCGAGCTCCGTTGATCGAATGCGTGACAGTGATTATGCCGCTGGACGCCGGGCGGCCAACGACGAAAAGCGGTGTGCCGGCACTCCCGAGGCGTCGAGCATCAGCAAGGTCCCGGAGCACCTGTTTCCTGCCGGATTCGCGCAGGCAGTCATCCAGCCGGCCACGGTCGACGCCCGACGCGACGGCTTGCGCACGAAGGTCGAGTGCGCGAAGCTCGCGTTGCGCCGTAAAAAACCGATCGTGGATTTCCCAGAACAGGCCCTGCTGCCTGCTGCATTCCGCGACCTCCGCGGCGAAGAATGCCTGGGGGTGAATGTCCTCGAGCGGCAAATGCCGGAAGACGTACTTGACCGTCCCGGTCCTAATGTATCGCTCGTCAATCCGCTTGAAGGTGTCGCGGAAATGCCGCGCGCAGAACGGACACTCGAAGTCCGAAAACTCGACGATCACAATCGGCGCGGCAGGGTCTCCTTTGAACGCCGAATCGCGGATGGTCATCGACCCGTTCAGCCGCGTGAACCGCGGCTCGACTTCGCCGCCGCCATCAGCCGCCTTCGTCGGGCCCTCGAGCCTGCCGACGCGCTCTCCGAGCCGGCGCGTCTCCATCCAGCCCATCGCGGAAACGCCGGCGAGCACGAGGACGGCGACGCCAAGGAGAACGTTCCAGAGATCAGTGGACGAAGATGACCGTCGTGTGTCGGCGCACATCATTGTTCGTGCTGCGGCTTTGGCTTGGTGAACTTCAGCGGCGGCCCTGGCACTTCCAGGACCTGCGGCGCGTTGACGCGGGTGGGCGTGTACGAGAATCGGCCTTCCGGCAGGCCGACAATGCGAACCGTGGTGGACAACGTATCTTCGGTGGCGCCGAACGCAGTGATGCCGAGCGGGACCGGGCACGTCGAGCCTGGCAGACCGGTGATCTCGCCAATCGGCCCGCTGATCGGCGGGGTGAAATGGATCTCCGCCGCATGCGTGCCACGCGCCATGACCAGGGTCGCCTGAGGAAAGTCGTTCGCCGTGAGCACATGACAGATCGGAACCAGACCGGGAGCGCTCACCAGCATCTCGGTGCCTGGTGACGCCGATTTCAACTCGAAGACGCCCGGCGCGAGTTCGTCGAGGATGCGGGTGTTGACTTGCACTCGTGCGCCTTGCACGGGATTGCGGTCTCCAGCGATCAGTCTCAGCTCGCCGATCCGCGAACCGAGCGTCAGCACCACATTCGCCTCGGGAGCGGTCTTCGAGACGACAGCCATGGCCGCCCGCATCGATACCATTCCCGAGTTCGTGTCGGCGGTGACTACGTAGTTGCCGTACGGAATGCCGGCAAAAACAACTGTGCTGCCCTCGTCAGGCAAAACCACGCCACTTCGATCGTTGCGGCCGCCGGCGATGTGCACCTGCACGACCTCGTCGAGTGGGACGCGATCAGCCCGCTGCAGTTTGACAGTCAGACGAGTCCCGGCCAGCGTCAGGTCAAACCGGTTCATGCCGTCGTGAAACTGGACCAGCCGGCTTTCCGCTCCCAGCCGCCGGGTTGCGCGAGGTTCGACGGAATAACGCCCTGGCCGGTCGACCGCAATCCGGTACGAGCCATCGGCACGTGTTTCTGTGACCCACAGCCGCCCCGAGCTGTCCGCCTTTTCGAATGCCAACAGCAGATGCGCTCCGGGTTTCTCGCCGACCATCACCCGGCCCTCGACAATCACTCGCGGCTCGCCGAGACTTGCCCACGCCAGCCGATCGGTTTCGATCAGGAAGTCCTCCGCCGCCTTCAAGTCGCCGAACTCCTGGGCGGTGATCGTCGCCTGGTAGCGTCCTGGCTTGAGGCCCTCGAGGTGCCACTCGCAGCCTTCGGCGAGCGGCTTGCGGAACGCCTGCTCGAAGCTCGCGCTTCGCGCCTGCGCCTGAATCCGGGTCAAGGCAAGTCTGCCGGTCGTCGCACATACTTCAGGAGCGATCACAAGCACCACGCCTCCGACTGGTTCAGAGACGAGATCAACGATCTCGGAGGTCCGGGCCTGCTCGATTCTCAGATGCTTCTGTCCCCGTTTGATTCCGCCGGCATAGACCGGCGCCAACTGGTAGTCACCAGGTGGGAGACCGGCGAGGTTGAAGCGCCCGGACGCGTCGATCGGGATCTCGGATTCGAACGGACCATCGATCGCCACTCGGCCCGGGTCGATGGCTCGACGCTCGATGCGTCCGAACAGCTCGCCGCCGCTCCTCGGTTGCTCGAATCGCACGCGCGAGTTCGGGACGACATGTGCCGATACCGGAGAAAATTCCCCTCGATAGAGGCGGATGATACGGCCGCCGGCGGCGACCGGTATTTTCGTCGGCCCCGCGATATGGCGGATGGCCAGCGCGCGAGTCCCCTTCGGCGTCTCGGCGCGCCATTCGACCATCGCGGACCCATCGACCTCGATCGAGGCGAAGCCGGATTTCTGAAAATTCAACGTGGCGGTCTTCCTCGAACACGACTCCGCGCTCAAATCGATCGGCTCCATTGCGGGTACATCGCATTGAAGCCGATCCCCGGGACGACATGACCATTCGATCGCGGATTGCCCGCGACGCAGCCGGCTCGCGGCCGCCGGATCCGGTTCGTTCACGACCCGGCAGGCGACCGATTCAATCGGGGCGCCAATCGCGCTGACCACGATCAGTTTCGGTTCCGCAACTCCCGCTACCGCCAGTTGCACCGCGGCTGCTGCTTCGATGATGAATGGAATCATGGTCCTCCTCCGCGATCTGCCGCCGTTACATCACCAGCAGTAGGTTCCGCACCACCAGTCGCCGCCGCCGTCATCGCCGCCGCCGCCGCCGCCGGCGCCGCAGGTGGCTGAGCCGGCATTAACCAGTTCTCCGGAGGTGTTGCCTTCGAGCGGGACCAGGCATTGAATGGTGCACCCGTCTCGAACGACGTTGGTGCCCTCGCAGCTGGCCTGGTTCGGACAGCTGCCCGTCTGCTGGCAACTGAACGAAGTTGCCAGCGCCGGCGCCGGTGTGATTATCACTGCCAGTAGCGCGGTTGTCGCCACAACCGCCAATACGGAGACCATTTTTCTCACCAATGCCTGTGACATGCGGCCCTCCTCGCGCGCCAACGCTCGACGTCGATCGAGTCTCAAGCGCGCACGACGACGATGCGGCCGCATCGAGAAGTTCGCAATAGGCCCCGACGCGCATCTTTGAGCGCCACTAACCGTGACTGTCGATAAAGTCGTCTCGCGGGTGCGCCGACTGGTAACGATACTCCGTCGGCGACAGCCCGAAGCGATCGCGGAAGTCGCGGCAGAAGTGGCTCGCATCGGCAATGCCGACGCGCGCCTGGATCTCCTTGACGCGAATGCCGGGATCGCGCAGCAGCACCGCGGCCGCCTGCAGCCGCAGATTGCAGAGCAGTTGTCGTGGTGACGCGCCGAGCACGCCGCTGCAGAGGCGGCGGAGCTGGCCGTCGGAGACGCCCAGCACGGCGGCCATCTCCGCCACCGTCCATGGCCGCTGCAAATCGGCTTCTATCGCGCGCATCAAGGCGCCGATCCGAACTCCAGCCTTGTCCCGCCGACGCGCCATGAGCGCCTCCGTTGATTGCAACCGACGTGATATCGTTTGGAAGGGATTTTATATCATTCAATAGCCATGAACGCACGTCCCGGATCGTCCCGGCGCGACGTCTATCGCAACCTGTTGATATCGCTGCGGTTATTGAATGGGGCCAGATCGATACGCTACAGTGGCCTCGTGCCAAAGAGCCGCTGGGGCAACGCGATCGCGTTTCATCTGGCCGAACGCGGTTGGAGCCAGCGGCAGCTCGCCGACAAGGCCTCGCTGAGGCCCAACACGCTGACCAACCTGATCAAGCACGGGCGCGATTCCGATACCGCCACGCTCTCGCGCATCGCGGCGGCGCTGCAGATCGACCTGGCCGAGCTGTTCTTGACGCACGAGCAGATCGAGATCCTGCGGTCGCATCGCGAGCATCGCGTCGAGCGGCTGAAAGCGGCGGTGATGCGTGAGCTGTCGGCGACGGTGTCGACGGTGGTGCAGAAGGAAGTCGATCGCCTGGCCAGGCTCGAGCGCGACGCCGGCAGCCGTAAACGCGCCGCGAAGCGCTAGACACCGCTGCCTCGTGTTCCACCGTCCGTCATGACCGACATCCAGATTCGAGATCTCACGACGATCGACGAGTTCCGCCAGGTGGTCGAGCTCGAAAAAACGATCTGGGGTTACACGGACGCCCATGATCTGTGCACCGTGCCGGTGTTCATCTACACGATGCATCGCGGCGCGACGCTCGTCGGTGCGTTTGCCCCCGACCCTTCGCCTTCGCGCAGGGCAAGCCGCATGATCGGCTTCGCGTACGCACCCGTCGGCATGAAGAACGGCAGGCCGATGCTGTGGTCGCACATGACCGGCGTCCTGCCCGAGTGTCGCGGCGGTGTCGGTCTCCGTCTCAAGCTGGCGCAGCGCGAGCGCGCTCTCGCGCGCGGACACGATTTGATCGAGTGGACGTTCGATCCCATGCAGGCGATGAACGCGCATTTCAATTTCGCGAAGCTCGGCGGCGTCGTCGAGGAGTACGCGCCGAATTTCTACGGCGAGTCCACGAGCGCGCTGCATCGCGGCACGCCCACCGATCGCGTGGTCCTCAGCTGGAAGATCGCCGAGCCGCACGTCGTCCGCCGGATCGAGCAGTCATCGTCCGCCATCCGCGTCAAGTCGCACGAGGTCGCGGCAGCGCCGATCGTTAATGCGACGGTGATGGACGGTGAGTGGCGCAAGACGAAGACGATCAACCTGGCGATCGAGGATCGCCGCGTGTGGATCGAGATTCCGACCGGATTCACCGAGATGCTGCAACGCGCGCCCGATCGCGCGCTGGCATGGCGGATGGACGTGCGCCAGATGTTCGAGGAGTACCTGGCGAAGGGTTATCGCGCCGTCGATTTCGTCCTGCAGCGTGAAGCAGGCTTCGGCAGGTATTTATTAGCCAAAGACTGAGGTCCGCCTGAAGGCGGACCCTCACAGGAATACGCTTCGAGAGATCTTGTGAGGGTCCGGCTTTAGCCGGACCTCACCCGGGAGGCCAACTCAACGTGCGGCCGCCGAGCACATGCAGGTGAATGTGAAACACCGTCTGGCCCGCCTGCGCGTTGCAGTTGAAGACGGTGCGGTAGCCCGGGCCGTCGTGGCCGCGCTCCTTGGCGATCTTCGCGCCGGTCCTCACCATGGCGCCGACCAGATCGTCGTCGCCCGCCGTTAGATCATTGAGGGTTGCCACGTGCTTCTTCGGCACGACCAGCACGTGCATCGGCGCCTGCGGATTGATGTCGTTGAAGGCGATCAGGCGATCGTCCTCGTAGACCTTCGACGCCGGGATCTCGCCGGCGATGATCTTGCAGAACAGGCAGGCCACAGATTAGACACCGATTAAACACAGACTGTGCGTGTTTGTCACGCGACGATCTTCCGCTCGATGATCGCGACGCGCGGAATGTTCTGCAGGTCGTTGCTGATCCCGGCGAGCTTCAGCGCCGGATAGCTCGCGACCAGATCGGCGACGGCGTCGGCCTGGTCGTAGCCGATCTCCATCAGCAGCGTGCCGCCGGGCGTGAGATAGGCCGTGGCGAGGTCGACGATCTGACGGATATCGCGAAAGCCATCCTCGCCCGACACCAGCGCGATTGCCGGTTCGTACTCGCGGACTTCCGGCGCGAGATTCTGGTAGTCGCGCTCCGTCACGTACGGCGGGTTGGCGAGAATGAAGTCGAACTTCTCGGTGGAGCCGGTGAGGTACGCCGCCTCGCGAAACGCGATGCGATCCGACACGCCGTGCCGGCCCGCGTTCTGCTGCGCGATGCGCAGCGCATCCTCGGAAATGTCCGTCGCGATCACTTCCACGTACGGCCGCTCCGCCGCCACGGTCACGGCAATGCAGCCGCTACCAGTACCGATGTCGGCGACGTGCTGGCGGCGATTCGGCAGGTCCTCCGGCAATCGCGCGAAGAGCTCCTCGACGATCAGCTCGGTTTCGGGACGCGGGATCAGCACCTTGGGCGTAACGGCGAAATCGCGGCTCCAGAATTCCTGCACGCCGCGGATGTAGGCGGCCGGCTCGCGGCGGGCCCGCCGTTCGATCAGCGGATCGTACCTGGCGACGAAGTCGGGCGTGACCTCCTCGGTCTCGTGCGCATAGACCATGGAGCGGTCCCAGCCGAGGACGTGGCGGGCCAACAGGTTGGCGTCGCGGCCGGCCTCGCCGTGCTCGATGCCGGCGGCGACCAGCCGCGCCCGGGCGGAATTGATCTTGTCGCGCAGGTTCACTGTTTTCTCACGGGAGGGCCCATATCGTCGTCGCGATCCGGATCGGTGACGTCACGCAGTTTCTCCGCTGTGTAGTACGTCGTCAAGGCACTAATCAGCTCGTCGAGACTGCCGTCCAGGACGTTGTGCAGCTGGTGGGTCGTGAAATTGATGCGGTGATCGGTGACGCGGCTTTGCGGAAAATTATAAGTGCGGATCTTTTCCGAGCGATCGCCGGTGCCGACCTGGCCTTTTCGCTCCCTGGCAATCGCGTCGTTCTGCTTCTGCAGCTCGGCCTCATAGAGGCGGGAGCGCAGCACCTTCATCGCCTTGGCGCGGTTTTTCACCTGCGACTTCTCATCCTGCTGCGAGACCACGATGCCGGTGGGGATGTGGGTGATGCGAACCGCGGAATACGTGGTGTTGACGCTCTGGCCGCCGGGGCCGGACGAGCAGAACGTGTCGATGCGGATGTCCTTGTCCTGGATCTGGATGTCGATCTCGTCCGCTTCCGGCAGCACCGCGACGGTCGCCGCCGACGTGTGAATGCGGCCGCTCGCCTCGGTCGCCGGCACGCGCTGCACGCGGTGCACGCCGCTCTCGTACTTCAAGCGGCTGTAAGCGCCGCGGCCTTCGATGCTGACCACGACGTCCTTGATGCCGCCCTGGCCGGCCTCGCTCAGCGACATCAGCTCGATCTTCCAGCGCTGGCGCTCCGCGTAACGCGTGTAGCAGCGATACAGATCGCCGGCGAACAGCGCCGCCTCCTCGCCGCCGGTGCCGGCGCGGATTTCGAGCATGACGTTGCGCTCGTCGTTCGGATCCTTCGGGACCAGGAGGATCTTCAATTCGTCCGAGATGCGCTCCTTGCGGACGTTGAGATCGTTGATCTCCTCGAGCGCGAGATCGCGCATCTCGGGATCGGTGCCCTTGATCAGCTCTTCGGCGCTCTTGATCTCGCCCTGGATCGCCTTGTACTCGCGGTATTTCTGCACCAGCGGCTCGATCTCCGCGAGCATCTTCGCCTGCTTGCGATACTCGTTGGCGTCGCTCTGCACCTGCTGCGTGCCGAGCGACGCCATCAGCTCTTCGTACTTCGCCTCCGTCGAGGCGATCTTGTCGAACATATCAGGCATTTTTTCTTTGGCGCCCCTGGCGCCTTATCCACCGGACACGGGCGGCAGAAAGGCCACTTCGTCGCCGTCGGCGACGGTGGCGGTGAATCGCGAGTAGTCGGCGTTGACCGCGCACGAGATCGATTTCTCGTACGCCGACAGCTCCGGGAAGTCCGCAACCAGCGACGACCACACCGCGCCGACATTGGCGCCGGCGGGCGCGTCGCGCGTCAGCTCGCCGGTGCCGGCAATGTCGCGCAGCCGGGCAAACAGGCGCACGGTCACGCGCATGCGATGCGCAGCGCCTCCTCGCGCGCCTCGGCGTTGTCGGGATCGGCGGTCGCGCCTTCGATCCACACGTCGCCGCCGTCGAAGTATTCGTGCTTCCAGATCGGCACGATCTGCTTGATGCGCTCGATCGCGTAGCGGCTCGCCGCGAACGCATCGGCGCGATGCGGCGATGCCGCCGCGATCACCACGCTGGCCTCGCCGATGTCCATCCGGCCGATGCGATGATGAATCGCCAGCCGCACCGCCGGCCACTTCTCGCGCGCCTCGGTCGCGATCAGATCGAGACCGCGCAGCGCGAGCGGCTCGTACGCTTCATAGTCGAGGAACAGCACCTTCCGCCCCTTGTTGTGGTCGCGTACCAGTCCGAGGAACACGGCCACCGCGCCGCTACCCGTCGTATCGAGCTCGCGCACGATCGCGTCCTGATCGAGGGGAGCGGTGGTAATCGCGGTGAGAGGCATCTGGGAACCATCCGGCCAAAGCCGGATGCCATTCAGTATATTCCGCGCCAGAAATGATGCAGAGGGCGATGCCCTCTGCCAAGCGGGATGCCGTTTCTGATCGCGCCTTCGACGTAGGCTTTGGCGGCCGGCACCGCGTCGGCAAGCGTCGCGCCCTTTGCGAGATGCGCCGCGATCGCGGACGCGAACGTGCAGCCGGTGCCGTGCGTGTTGGGGCCTTCGATGCGCGGGCCGACCCACTCGTGGAACTCGCCCTTCTCGAGCAGGATGTCGATCACTTCGGGGCCCGCGAGATGCCCGCCCTTCATCACCACCGCGCCCGGCTTCAACATCGCGATGCGCCGCGCCGCTTCCTTCATGTCCGCGACGGAGGTGATCGACATCTTCGCGAGCACTTCCGCTTCGGGAATGTTTGGCGTGACGACGCGCGCCAGGCGCAACAGTGTCCAGCGAACGGCATGCACCGCCTCTTCGTCGAGCAGGTGATCGCCGCTCTTGGCCACCATCACCGGATCGACGACGAGATTCGGCAGCTCGAGCGATTCGACCGCGGCGGCAACCGCTTCGACAATCGTCGAGTTGGCGAGCATGCCGGTCTTGACCGCGTCGCAGCCGAGATCGGAGACCACGGCCTCGATCTGCCGGGTCACAAAGTCGTCGGGGACGACGTGCACGCCCTCGACGCCGAGGGTGTTTTGCGCGGTCAGCGCCGTGATCGCCGAGGTGCCGTAGACGCCGTGGGCGGCGAAGGTCTTCAGATCGGCCTGGATGCCGGCCCCGCCCCCTGAGTCGGATCCCGCAATTGTCAGCGCGGTAGGCATACCCCTCGACTTCGCTCGGGGCGAGCCGGTATCATTCACTCCCATGACATCACGACCTGTGGTCTCGCATGCGTCGACGATTCTCGATCAGGTCAGCATGCGCGCGGCGTCCGCCAACGCGTGGACCGGCGTGCAGATGCTGTCGGTGCTGTTCGTCACCGTGTTGACCGCATCCGCATCGCAGCTGAGCTTCCCGCTGCCGTTCACGCCGGTGCCGTTCACGATCCAGCCGATGGTCGTGCTGATCGGCGCGGCCGCGCTCGGCTCGCGCCTCGGCGCGCTCGCACAGATCTTTTATCTCATGCTCGGCATCGCCGGGCTGCCGGTGTTTGCGTTCTCGCCGGAGCTGCCGCAGGGCATCGCGCGCCTGATGGGCCCGACCGGCGGCTACCTGATGGCCTATCCGATCGCCGCGTTCGTCACGGGTCTGCTTGCGGAGAACGGTTTCGATCGCCGCTACTTCACGTCGATCGTGGCGATGAGCGCCGGCCTCTCGGTGATCTTCGCCGGCGGCGTGCTGTGGATCGCGCGCGTCGCGGGCATCGAAACCGCGCTCGCGACCGGCCTGTATCCCTTCATCGTTGTTGACGTGATCAAAGTTGTCGCGGCCGGTCTCGTTCTGCCGACAGCATGGAAATTCCTGCGCCACTGACACGCACGGCGCTCGCGCTCATCGCCAGCGCCATCTTCATCGCACTGCCTCACGCACAGGGACAGCAACAGGGCGGCCATCCCGGCCGCCTGTTTCCGCCGTCCGATCTCGGCCTGCTCGACGCGCCCGATCGCGATCTGTGGCAGCGGCCCGATCAGATCATGGACGCGCTCGGCATCGCCGACGCCTCGGTGGTCGGCGACATCGGCGCCGGCAGCGGCTGGTTCACGATTCGCCTGGCGCGCCGCGTCGGGCCGCGCGGTCTCGTTTACGCCGAGGACGTGCAGAAGGAAATGATCAACGCGATCCTGCGCCGCGTCGGCCGCGAGGGCTTCAACAACGTCAGGCCGTTATTGGGATCGAACAACGATCCGAAATTGCCGGCCGCGTCGCTCGACGCGGTTCTGATGGTTGATGCGTACCACGAAGTCGAGGATCGCGTGACGATGCTCGCCAATCTCGCGAAGGCGCTCAAGCCGGGCGGACGATTAGGGATCGTCGACTTCAGGCTGGACGGCACGGGACCCGGCCCCGATCCGGAGGAGCGCGTCCGCCCCGACGTCGTGGTCGCGGACGCAACGCGGGCCGGGCTGAAGCTGATCCGCCAGGAACCGTTTCTGCCGTATCAGTACTTCTTGATCTTCGGGAAGTAGTTCAAAGTTTAACGTTTCAAGTTTAAAGGCTACTCTGCGCGGAGCGCGAGCATCGGATCGATGCGCGTCGCCTGTCGCGCGGGCAGCCAGGTTGCGAGTAGCGCGACGCCGCCGAGGCCCGCGATCACCGCGATGTAAGTGATCGGATCGAACGGCTGCACGCCAAACAGCATCGACGACAGCAACCGCATCAATCCCGCGGCGGCGATCAGGCCAACCACCAGCCCGATGCCGGTGAGTGTCAGGCCTCTCGAAACGAAAATGCGCTGCACCGATTCTCCCGGCGCGCCGAGCGCCATGCGGATGCCGACTTCACGGCGGCGCTGCGCGACAATGTAGGCGATCACGCCGTAGATGCCGACGAGACCGAGCAGCAGCGTCACCGACGCGGCGATGCCGAGAATCACCAGCACGAACTGCGTCTGCGCCATCGACTCGTCGTAGACCTGCTGCATGGTGCGCACGCGCGCGAGCGGCAGATTCGGATTGATGCTCCACACGGCCTTCTGCACCTCGCCCAGGAAGCCCGGGTCCCGCAGCCGTGACGATCGGATGACATAGGCGAGCGAGCGCTGAACGAAGATGCCGCGCGGATCCGTCTTGTCGCCGTTCAGCATCGCCCAATACACGATGGCCGGCGAGGGTTTCGTCGCCCCGTCCTGGCGCTCGTTGCCGGCGACGCCGACAATCTCGTACCACTCGGCCTTCGTCGATCGCCGGATGCGTTTGCCGAGCGCCTTGTTCGGCTCGCCCCAGTACTCGCGGGCGAGGTTTTCGCTGATGAGCGCGACGTTGTTCCAGTTGTGGACGTCGTTCCACGTGATGCCGCGCCCCGCGATGACGGGATTCCCCATCGTCGAAAAATAGCCGTCGGCGATGTACTTGTGGCGGCGCAGCGGCGGAATGCCGGCGTCCTGCTGCGGGAAATCCTCGACCCAGATCGGATCGTTGTTGTTGTTGGCGCCCATCGTGACTTCCGAGGTCACGCCTACCGACTCGACGCCGCCGATGGCTTCGAGCTTGCGGACGATCTGCTCGTGCGTGCGCGCGGCCTGCGCCGGATCGTTCACGACCGCCGACGGAATCGAAATGCGCAGCGTCAGGATGCTTTCCGGATTCCGGAAGCCCGGCGGCACATCGCGGATCGCGACGAAGGTGCGGACCATCAGGCCCGACGCGACGAGCAGCACCGCGGCGAGCGCGACCTGGGCGACGACCAGCGTATTGCGCGCGCGATGACGCTCGCGGCCTTCGCTGGATCCGCGTGAGGCATCCTTCAGCGCCGCCGCCATGTGCGGCCGCGCGTACTTCAAGATCGGGATGGCGCCGAACATCAGCCCGGCGACGAGCGAAATCGCGAGCGTGAACAGCAGCACCAGCGGATCGAGCGTGATCTCGCTGAGCCGCGGCAGCTGTGCGGGCTGGAGATACAGCAACAACTGGATGCCGCCATAGGCGAGCGCCACTCCAAGCACTCCGCCCATCAGCGCGACCAGCAGCGATTCCGACATCAGCTGCCAGGCGACGCGGCGCGCTTCCGCGCCGAGCGCCATGCGAATGGCGAGCTCCTGCTGGCGCGCTTCGGCGCGCACCAGGAACAGGTTGGCGACATTGGCGCACGCGACCAGCAGCACCAGGCCGACGGTGCCGAGCAGAATCCACAGCATGTTGCCGATGTCGCCGACGACATCGACGTCGAGCGGACGGACCAGCGATCCGAATCGCGCATCGTCGAACATCTTTTTCGTAAACCCGGGCGGCAGCGGGAAGCGATCGGTGAGCGACGGCAACAGGCGGAGGACGTCCGCGTTGGCCTGGTCGATCGTCACGCCCGGCTTGAGGCGCGCGATGCCCTGGTAGTTGAAGCCGGCGGCGTGAATCGTGGCGCGATCGATCTTCTGCGGATGGATGACCTGCGGATTGGCGCGCAGGAACCTGAAATCTTCCGGCAGCACGCCGACCACTTCACGCGCGGAGCCGTTGAACATCAGCGTCTGGCCGATCGCCGAGGGGCTGCCGCCAAACGCGCGCTGCCAGTAGCGATGCGAAATCAGCACGACGTTCGGACCGTTCGGCAAATCGTCTTCCCTGGTGAAGAGCCGTCCGAGCGCCGGCGTGATGCGGAGCAGCGGCAGCGTGGCGTCGGTCACCCACAACGCCTCGACCTGCTCCGGCTCGCCGCGCCCCGTGATCGTCGCCGACCCGCTTTGCCAGAGGCCGATGTCCTCGAAGGACTGGGCGTTCTCGCGCAGCATGAAATAGGTGCCGGCCGATTGCTGCAACGGGCCCTGCATCACGCCCGGCGCGGTCAGCCACGCGCCGACCAGCCTCGACGGATCGGCATAGGGAAGAGGCTTGAGGATCACGCCGTTGACGACGCTGAAGATCAGCGCGTTGGCGCCAATGGCGGCGCCGACGGTGATGATCGCGGTCAGGGCGAATGCAGGGGATTTGAAAAGACGGCGGAGTGACAGTTTCACCTAGGGTGAGACGAAAGGGCCGCGCCAAAAGTTCGAATAAACTGAAGAGATGCTGGCAGGGTTTTTCGATTCCGTAGTCGCTCTTATCATCAAGACTTCAACGGACTTACCGCCCGACGTGCGTGCCGCGATGAAGCACGCGGTGAACACGGAAGAACCGTCATCGCGCGCCGGACAAGCGCTCAACATCATCAGCCAGAACATTTACCAGGCCGCGGACATCGAGGGCGCGATCTGCCAGGACACCGGCATGCCGACGTTCGAGATCAAGGTGCCTGTGGGCGCCAATCAGATCTGGATGAAGAAGCAGATCAAAGAGGCGATCGCCGAGGCGACCAGGCGCGGCAAGCTGCGTCCGAACTCCGTTGATTCACTGACCGGCGAGAACAGCGGCAACAACCTCGGTCCCGGCACGCCCGTCATTCACTTCGAGCAGTGGGAGCGCGACGACATCGAAGTGAAGCTGTTGCTGAAGGGCGGCGGCTGCGAAAACATGAACGCGCAGTATTCGCTTCCTGCGGAGCTCGCGCATCTCGGACGCGCCGATCGCACGATCGAAGGCGTGAGGAAAGCCATCCTGCACGCGGTGTGGAATGCGCAAGGCAAGGGCTGCGCGCCCGGCGCGATTGGCGTTTGCATCGGCGGCGATCGCACGAGCGGTTACGTGGAAGCGAAGCAGCAACTGTTCCGCAGCCTCGACGATGTGAATCCGGATCCGCGGCTGGCCGATCTCGAAGCGGAGATCATGCGCACGGCGAACACGCTCGGCGTCGGGCCGATGGGATTCGGCGGGAAGATCTCGCTGATCGGCTGCAAGGTCGGCGTGCAGAATCGGTTGCCGGCGAGCTTCTTCGTTTCGATTGCGTACGACTGCTGGGCGTATCGACGCCTCGGCGTGACGCTCGATGGATCAACCGGCGCGATCAAGTCGTGGCTGTATCGCGATCCGTCCGTGCCGACGATCCCGATGATGGACCAGGCCGGCTTCAAGCGCACCGGCCGCGAGATTCGGCTCGAAGCGCCCATCGACGAAGCGACGATTCGATCACTGAAAGTCGGCGACGTCGTGTTGATCAGCGGCCGCGCGTTCACCGGCCGCGATGCGGTGCATCACCATCTCGCCAGTCACGATGCGCCGGTCGATTTGCGCGGCGGCGTGATTTATCACTGCGGCCCCGTGGTCGCGAAGCAGCCCGATGGCGGCTGGAAAGTCACGGCCGCGGGACCGACGACGAGCATTCGCGAGGAGCCGTATCAGGCGGACATCATCGGCAAGTTCGGCGTGCGCGCGGTGATCGGCAAGGGCGGCATGGGTGGGAAGACGCTGGCCGGCCTCAAGCAGCACGGCGCCGTGTATCTCAACGCTATTGGCGGCGCCGCACAGTTTTACGCGCGTTGTATCGATAAGGTGGAGGGCGTCTCGCTGATGGAGTTTGGAACTCCCGAGGCGATGTGGCATCTACAACTAAAGGAGTTTCCCGCGATTGTGACCATGGATGCCCATGGGAACAGCCTTCATAGGGATTTAGAGCAGGAATCTGGTGGAAACCTGGCGAGGCTTGCCGAGCCAGTCTCGCCGTAGCCCGCGGGAGGTTTCGCTCTGCGGGCGAAGGCGGATACGGATACAATAGGTAAATCATGGAAACACAGACGATTACACCGGAAGCACCGGTTCACGTCGAAACCATCATCAACGTCACCGAAGCGGCGGCGGGCAAGATCCGCGAGCTGCTGGCGGAAGAAGGCAAGACCGAAAGCGGCCTGCGCGTGTTCGTGCAGGGCGGCGGCTGCTCGGGCTTCCAGTACGGATTGATGATCGAGGAATCGGGCGGCGTGGGCGACCAGCAGTTCGAATCGAACGGCGTGCGGCTGTTCGTCGACCCGGTCAGCATCAGCTACCTGAAGGGCGCCGAAGTCGACTTCGTCGATACCATCACGGGCGGCGGCTTCACCATCAAGAACCCGAACGCCACGTCCACCTGCGGCTGCGGTTCATCGTTCTCGGCGTAGCCAGGAGACGCTCCAGGTCATGGCCTCCAGCGCGGCCATTCCCGATCTCGATCGTCTGCGGCCTGCCGGCACCAAGCGTTCCAGCAAGCGGGATCTGATCGTCAACGCGTTCCTCAAGCAGGAGGGACACTTGAGCGCTGACGATCTGGTCGAGCTGATCAAGCGTGAAGATCACCGCATCAGCCGCGCGACCGTTTATCGCACGCTGCTGTGGATGGAGGAGGCCGGCATTGCCCGCAAGGTCGATTTCGGCGAGGGCCGCTTCCGCTTCGAGCATTCGTACCGCCACCCGCGGCATTTTCACCTGATCTGCAAGACCTGCAACCGCTCCTACGAGTTCCTGAGCTCCGACATCGAGGCGCTCGTCGAAGAAGTGGCGGCGGCACGCGCGTTCACCGCGCGGCAGAGCGTGGTGCAGATTTACGGGACGTGCGAATCGTGCAGCACCGGCCGCGCGCCGGACGACACCTCGTCGAACTCGGAGCTGCTGTTCGCGCGCGATGCGCTGCGCATTGCGATTGCCACCGAGCGCAGCGGCATGGAGTTCTACGGGCGCGGCGTGAAGCTGGTGAAAGACGCGCGGGCGCGGGAGATTTTCCGCAAGCTGGCGACTGAAGAAGTGCATCACCTGAAGACGCTCGAGAACCGTTACCAGGAATTGCTGAAGCAGGATCCGCAGCTCGAGTCGCGGCCGACGTTCCTGTTCTTCAAGGGCGCGGCGAACGGATTGTTCTCGACCGGCGCCGAGCAGCTGACCAGGGACGGCGTCGACGACCTGGAGGCGTATCGCATCGGCATCCGCTGTGAGCGCGGCTCGCATCGATTCTTCAAACGCTACGGCGAGCGCTTCGAGGACTCTGAGGGCAAGCGCATCTTCCTCGAGTTTGCCGAGGAGGAGCGCGAACACCTCGAGCTGCTGATTCGCGAGTACCGGCAACTGGTGAAGCGGCATCGCAGCGACGCCGGAAACAAGCGACGGCTGAAGCCGTCGCTCTCCGAACGGTCGTCCAAACGTCCCAAATCCAAACGCGCCAGATCAACAGCTCACTAGATCACCAGATCAACAGATGATCGATCTCCACATGCACACGACGGCGTCCGACGGGCGTTTGACGCCGGCCGAGCTGGTGGACCGTGCCGCGGCGGCGGGCTTGAAAACGATCAGCGTGACCGATCACGACACCATTGCGGCGCTCGCCGAAGTCAGGGCGGCCGCGGAGAAGAAAGGCATTCGCCTCGTCGAGGGCATCGAGATTACCGCGATCGATCACGGCCGCGACGTGCACATGCTCGGATATTTTTTCGATCCGGCCAGCGCGCCGCTCACGGCGCTGCTGATGAGCCAGCGCGCGCTGCGCGTGATGCGCGTGCGCGAGATTGCCAACACGCTCGCGAAGTTGAACATGCCGATCGACGTCGAAGGCGTGCTGGTGGCGGCCGCGGCGCGGCCCGGATCGTCGATTGGCCGGCCGCAGATCGCGCGCGAGATGCTGCGCGCCGGTCACGTGCAGTCGGTGCAGGAGGCGTTCGACAAGTGGCTGACCGCCGGCAAGCCGGCCTATGTGCCGCGCACCGGTCCGAGCCCGGCCGAGGTCGTCGAGTGCATCCATCACGCCGGCGGCGTTGCGTCGATGGCGCATCCCGGCGTCACCAGGCGCGACGAGCTGATCGCGCCGCTCGTGGCGCGCGGCCTCGATGCGATCGAGGTCTATCACTCCGATCACACGCCCGATGACGTGACCGCGTATCGCGGACTTGCGGTCCGGCTCGGCGTGCTGATAACCGGCGGCTCGGATTTTCACGGCGAGGAGGACCCCACCTCCGCTAAAGCTACGGGGGGCAAGCAAACCCGCGCGCATCGCGCGATCTTCGGCGCCGTGACCCTGCCCGCGAAGGATTTCGCCGCGCTCGAGGGGAAAATCCGGCATTGAGCTCGTTGATCGAGGTCCGCGGCCTGGTGAAGGATTACCAGGCGCTGCGGCCGCTGCGCATTCGGGAGTTCACGGTCGCGTCCGGCGCGATCGTGTCGATTGCCGGCCTGGATGCCATCGCGGCCGAGACGTTCGTCCATCTCGTGACCGGCGCCACGCTGCCGGACGAGGGCGACGTGATCATGTTCGGGCAGAACACCCGCGACATCACCGACAGCGCGGCGTGGCTGACGTCGCTCGATCGCCTCGGCATGATCACCGCGCGCGGCGTCCTGATCGAGGCGTTTTCCGTGCTGCAGAACGTGGCCATGTCGTACACGCTCGACGTCGATCCGATCGATCCGCGGGTGGTGCCGCAGGCCGGCGCGCTGGCGCGCGATGTCGGCATCGAGGCGTCGCTGTTCGACGTCGCCGTCGGCAGAGTCGGGCCGGACATCCAGATGCGCGTCCACCTTGCCCGCGCGCTGGCGCTCGGCCCGCAGCTGCTGATTGCCGAGCATCCGTCCGCGTCGTTGCCGCGCACCGCGGTCGCGGCGTTTGGCGCGGACCTCGTCAGGGCCGCGCAATCCCGCGGCCTGGCGCTGGTGGCGATCACCGCCGACGATGTGTTCGCGAAATCGATCGGCGGCACGCGTTTCGAGCTGGTGCCGGCGACCGGCGAGCTTCGTGCGCCCGGCTTACTCAAGAAACTATTCCCTTCGACTCGCTCGCGACTGTCGTCGTGAGCTCGCTCAGGGCAAGCGGATGAAACCGGCTCTCATTCTTTTCGACATCGACGGCACGCTCTTGCTGAGCGGACGGGCCGGCCTGCGCGCGATGACCCGCGCGTTCAAGGACACCTTCGGCATCACCGACGCGTTCAAGGATCAGCACTTCGGCGGGCGAACGGATTCGTTTCTCGTCTCGAACGCGCTCAAGAACGCCGGATTGCCGGACACGCCGGAGCAGCATCATCGGTTTCGCGAGACCTACATTCCGCTGCTGGCCGAAGAGATCCAGCAGCCGGGTACCGGTCACAAGGGACTGATGCCCGGCGCGCGCGAGCTGCTCGAAGAGCTCGATCTCTTTCCAGACGTGCACATGGCGCTCTTGACCGGCAACTATCGCGAGGCCGCCGAGATCAAGCTGCAGCATTTCGAGATCTGGGATTTCTTCGAATGGGGCGCGTTCTCGGACGATGCGGCCGATCGCAATGCGCTCGTGCCGATCGCGATGCGCCGCGCGGAGACCTACGACATTCCTCCCGAGGCGATCGGGCGCGTCATCGTGATCGGCGATACGCCGCACGACATCGAATGCGCGCGCGTCGCCGGCGCGCGATCGATCGCGGTCGCGACGGGCGGCTACACGGTGGAGCAGCTGAAGGAATTCGGCGCCGACGAAGTCCTGCCGGACTTGTCGGACACCGAAGCGGTCGTCTCGCTGTTGCTCTAGGCCCAAAATAAGCGCGTTGGCGGCTCGGCGGCTGCCGTGAGTCGCCCTGCGATCGCGGCGCGGACCTCGCCTGTCG
>JAIEMQ010000024.1 GCA_019752015.1 Cyanobacteriota bacterium
CCGGTGACGCCCGGCAGCTGCGACGCCAGCACCGACAGATCGGCGCCGATCGAGAGATCGCGACCGGAGAAGTCGATCGAGAACTCGAGCAGCGGCGATACGTCCGCGGTGACCGGCAGGAACGACGACACCACCGCCGATTGAAAGGCGATCGGCACATCACCCGTCGTCAACGCGCCCTGCGCGATCGACAGCGTCGCGCCGGTGGTCGTCAACGAGAGCGATCCGTTGCCGCCGGCGCTGCCGCGCACACTTTCGCGCCCCGCCAGGATGTCCAAATGCACCACGCCCTGCGCAAGCGTCGACGCGTCGAAGGATCGCGATGGGACGACCGGGAATGACGCCACGAGTCCAGCGGGCGCGCGATAGAGGACGAAGTCCTCGGTGCGGGCATCTACCGAAATCGCATCACCACTCACCAGTGTGAATGTTTCGGTGACGTTTGCCTGGACGACCGTGCCGGACGGCAATGGCGTCGGTGAAGTAACCGTCAAGGTGCCGATCGACCGGCCGCCACTTGGCGACAGAATCGGCGGATCGAGCACGCCGGTGCTGGTGGCCGTCAGCGGAATCACCACGGCCGCGGCGCCCGGCAACGGATCGCCGAGCGCGGGAACCACTGGTGCGCCGGCGCCGGTATCGACGACGACGAGCGCGGCGCTGATGGCCTCCGACTGCGGCAACGCGACGCCGATAATGCCATTCGCATCTGGTGTCAGCGGCCCGGAGGTCAGATGCCACGTGCGATTGACGTACCTCGCAAGATATGAAGGCGCAGATGATCCCAGGGCCGCAGCAGGCACAGAAAGCGCAGACAGGTTGACACGGAGTGACAAGGGCAGGCTCGGCGCCGAGCCGCGAAGATCCACGGCGGCGAGCGGCGACCAGCCGAGCGGCAGAAGTCCCGGCAGGCCTTGACCGGTCAGCGGCGTGACCCTGATGCTCGATCCATCCGCGAACGCGCCTGCCGGCACCGCCACCGAGATCGACGCGCTCGCATCGATCGTCGCCGCGCTCGAGCCGACGGCGGTCGCGGCCGACAGTTTCGTCAATCGCGCATCGACGGCGGCGCTGCCGGTTTCCGCCGCGACATCGAGCGCGCGATCGACCGTGGTGTGATCGGCCTTCGAGATCGACAACGCGATGTGCGTGTCGTGGGCCGCGAACGTGTAGCGCCCGCGGCCGTCGCTGGCCAGCGTTGCCGCGCCGTCGACCGCGATTGCGGCATCGGCGAGCGGCAAGCCGTCGGCGTCGGTGAGGACCTGGCCGGCCACCGCACCGTCACTCACGACGTTGACGATCGAGGCTGACTGCGAGCGGTTGCCGAGCCGATCGATCGCTTCGGCGACCACCGCGATGGAGTCGCCCCCGCGCGCATTGGCCGGAGCGGAAATGTTCAGCGCGAACGGCGGCGCGGTGAACGTCTGCACGATGGCGCCATTCACCGACACCGTCACGCGATCGAGCGCCAGGTTGTCGGCGGCGACGATGCTGGCCGCGACAGGCCGCAATGGCGAC
Organism: Cyanobacteriota bacterium; assembly: GCA_019752015.1. Lineage (GTDB taxonomy): Bacteria > Acidobacteriota > Vicinamibacteria > Vicinamibacterales > UBA2999 > 12-FULL-67-14b. Next base: position 1,519 of record JAIEMQ010000024.1, read on the forward strand.
ACCTTCGGTCCGAGCGTCAGCGCAACGCTCGGCGCAATCGAATCGCGCGTCACCGTGACCTGCGCGGCGGTTTCGCGATCGGCCGCGTCCCTGGCCAGCGCGACGATCGTGTTGTCACCTTCCGATAACGCGACGGTGGCCGTGAAGCCGCGCGGCGAATTCCCTGACGGCGGATCGAGCGCCGCCGCGACGCCGTTGACGGTCAGCGCCGACACGCTGATGTCCTGAACGGTCCCCGAGACCGCGGTCGATCCGCCGACGGTCATCGCGCCCCCTGATGGCGATGCGATCGTGACGATCGGCGCGTTCAGATCGACGAGCACCGGCTTCGACGTCGTCGCGGTGTTGCCGGCGCCGTCGATCGCCTCGACGTCGATCGTCCGCTGTCCTTCCTCGAGCGAACTGATTGTCGTACTCCACGCCGAGCCGGACACCGTGACGGGTGTGCCGTTGACCCTCACCGTCACGCCGGTGAGCAGCTCCTGCGCGGTGCCCTGTACCGTGAGCGGCAGTGACGAGACGACCGTGCCAGTGGGATTCGTGATCGTCACGACCGGCGCAGTGTGATCGAATGTGACGTTGACCCCGGCGAGCGCCTCGTTGCCCGCCGCGTCCGTCGCCGTGAGAATCAGGGTGTTGGTGCCTTCGGAGAACAGCGGCATCGTGATTTCGAAGAGGCCATTGACCGGCGTCACGGTGGCTCCGCCGGCGGTGACCAGCACGGTTGACGAATCGCTGACCCTGCCGCGCACCGCGATAGGTGACTGGTTCGTGATCGCATCTGCCGACGGCTCGGTGATCGTGATCACCGGCGCGACGCTGTCGATGGTCAGTGCGCGCGTCACCGTCGTTTCATTGCCGGCCAGATCGTGCGCCTTCGCGGTCAGCGTGGCCGCGCCGTCCGGAAGCGGAACCTGGCCGCTGAAGGTGGTACCGCTCACCGTCATCGGCTCGTCGTTCACGGTGACGAACACGGTGCTGGCGTCGGACACGGTGCCGTTCACAGTGATCTGCGGCCCGGTCAGCACCACGCCAACCGCCGGCGAGGTGATGGCGACGGCAGGCGCGACGCGGTCAATGTGGACAGTGACCGTCGCGCTCCCCTGGTTGCCCGCGGCGTCGGTGGCGGTCACGGTGATCGTCTGCTGCGCGGCCGCGGTGAGCGGCACGCCCAGCACCGTGAAGGCGCCGGTGTCGACCGCCGCCGGGATGCCATCGACGACCACCGTCGTGGCGGTGGCATCGACCACGCCGCCGTGCACTTCCATCGTCTGCGCATTGGTGTATTGATTGGCCGCCGGATCGATGATCACGACCTGCGGCGCCATGCGATCGATCGTGAACGACACCGCGGCAGACGAGGCGCCGTTGCCGGCGTTGTCGGCGATCGACGCGACCATGGTGTGCTGGCCTTCGCCGAGCGAGGCCAGTTGCGCGGCGGCCTGCCCATTCGCCCAGGTGAACTGGCTGCCGAGATCGACGTTGTCCACCATCACGCGCAGCGACGATTGATTCAGCCCCGAGATTGGCGCTCCCGCGGCGCCCGCCGGATCGGACGCCTGCAGGGTGACTGCGATGGTGGCGCTGCTCGTGAACGAGCTCGCGACCGGAGTGGTAATCGCGATTTGCGGCGCGGTGGTATCGCTGACACTGTTGGTGCCGTAGAAGGTCACCGTCATGAACGATTGCGGGGCGCTGGTGAGACGATACTCGACCGTGTTCTGCGCCTGCAGCGATACGCTCCTGTCAAAGGCGGCGACCTGCTGGCCGAACGCGCTGGGGCTTGCCACTTCGACGCCGTTCAGCGTGATGCGGGCCGATGACAGACGATTCGTGCCGTTCGCATTGCCGTTGACGACGCGCATGGTGAACGGGCCGGTGACTCCGCTCGGCCGGGCAAACGACACGGTGTAGGTGTTCGGCGGACCCGCCGTGCGCGGGTAAGTGTTGGGGCCGAATACCACCACTTGCCCCGAACCCTGGGCAGGTTCCACAGGTTCCACAGGTTCCACTGGTTCCAGAGGTTTGGTTCCAATGGTTGCTGGTTCCACGGTTCCAGGGGTGGTTCCGGGTTCTGGGGCTGCCGGTTCCCGGCTCCCGGTTCCCGTCACGGTCGCCGCGCCTGTCGCCGTGATGGCAAACGTGTGCTGGGCGATCGGCTGGAGATAGATCGCAAACGCGAGCAGCGTGGCAACAAGACGTCGTCGCTTCACCATCATCGAATCCAGCTCGTCACCAACGACTGTACCGCTGCGGCGTTCATGCCGGCAGCGTTGCGCGACCACATCACGCGATTACCACGAAGGCCCACGACCACCGGCGCGCCGCTAGCGCCGATCGCGCCGAGGGCGGCCCTGGCCTCGTCGAGATACCAGCCCGCACCGGAGAGCTGGACGAGACCGGAGCGCAAGGCCGCCAGCTGCGCGGATGAAACGGCAGACACGATCACCGTGACGCGCTCGCGGTGCGCGAAGGTGAGCGCCTGATCGATGGCGCTGAATGCGGCGTCGCACGCGCGGCACGGCATCTGCGCGACGATCAAGACCCAGGCGCCGTCGCGCGCAAGGGCGTCGCTCGACGCCGGCGCACCGGCCGCGGTGGTCAGCGCAAACGACGGCAGCGTGCGCCCCTGCTGGGCGCGGAGCTCCGGCGCGTGCGCGATCGACAGCGCGATGAGCCCGGACACGATGGAGCGAACGATCGAATGCGTCATGGCGGAAGAATGATGGTGACGGTCTGCGGCACGTTGGTGACGTGCGTGACCGTGACGGTCTGCGACTTGCCCTGCCGCGTCGCGGTGATGGTGACCGTGCCGGCGGCATGCCGCGTGAACGTGACTCCGCCGCTGGGCACGTTGCCGGCGCTGTTGGCCACCGTGCCCAGGAACGTGCCGGTGGGCGTGGCGGTCTGCACGAACGAGCCGCTGACGTTCTGGCCGCTGCTGTTCTGCACGATGACGGTGAGACTGGCGGCCTGCAGCGTCACATCAATCGTGGCCGTGCCCGCCGTCACCTCGAGCACCGTCTGCCCAACGACGTTGGCCTCGTAGCCGATCACCGAGACGGTGCCAAACGGAACGTTGTTGAAGCTGTACGCACCCGCTGCGCTGGTCTGCACCACTCGCACGGGTCCGGATCCCGATTGCAGGTAGATCCACGCGAACGGCGCCGCCGAACCGTCTTCCCTGCGCAGCGTTCCGGAGACCGTGGCCAACGGTGCCAACGTCACGTCCACCGTCAACGTGTCACCGCTGTTCGCGAGCGTGCCGGACGCGGTGCCCGTGACTCCGACCGACGTGAGTGTGGCCTGCACCGACACGTCGCCGATCGCAACGGGATCGAACGAGTAGGTGCCATCGGGATTCGACCAGGTCGCGAACTGGCCATACGTCGCATGCGTGAGCTCGACGAGCACGGATTCGTTGACGGGCGCGCCGTCCGCATGCCGGACGGTGCCGCTGACCGTGCCGTACGGCGGCAACTCCACGTCGAGCACGAGCGTATCGCCGCCGTTTGCCAGCGTGCCTGAGGCCGCGCCCTGCACTCCGAAGCCGAAGTACACGTACGCCGTGACCTCGCCGATGGGAACCGCCGGCGCGATGTATTCGCCGTTTTCATCGGTCGTCGCGTACACAGTGCTGATGGCCGTCGAGATCGCGACGTCGACGAACGGCACCGGCTGATTCGATGACGTGCGTACCGTGCCGCGAACAGTGCCGGTCGGCGGCAACGCGAGGTTCGCGGTCACCGGCGTGGCGACGCCGGCAATCGTGACCGTTGTGGTCGCCATCAGCGAAGACACCGGATCTTGCGCGGTGACGTTGACGTCGCCGGCAATCGGTCCGGCAATGACGTAGCCTCCAGCCACGTTCGGATCGGCGACCGCGTAGTAGTAGTTCGTCCACGACGCGCCCTGCTGCTCCGCGGTCACCGACGCGGCCTCGACCGCCGAGCCATCGGCGTAGGTGACGACACCGCGAATCACGCCCACCGGCAAGACGATCGGAATGTCGAACGGACCGTCGCTGAGCCGGTGCACGGTCTGCGTGATTTCTGAATCGCCGAACCGCACGGTGATCTGGATGAACTCTCCGGCGACCGCGCTCGCGAACTCGACGGTCCCGGTGGCATCCGCTTGTCGCGAACCGCCTTCCCACGGATTCTCGAGGTCGGTCACGGTGAAGAACGGCGCTGGTGTCACGCCATCGGCGGCCAGCAGCCGCACGGTGATCGGCCCGCCAATCGGCCGCGCCGCGAAGTCCACGCTGACGGTCTGGCCCGCCTGTGCCGGCGTGATGGTGCCGGCAACGGAGGTGGTCTGCCGCTCATCCTCAGGGCCGAGCGCGTAGATCGAATAGTCGCCAATGCCGGTATTGGTGAGCAGCGCATATCCCGCGGCATCGGTGTTCGCAGAGCGGCTGACGCCGCCGCGCTGATAGAAAACGGTCGCGCCCGGCACGGGCACGCCATCCGGCGTGCGATAGCGCACCAGCAGATTGGTCGTCGGTTGCGTGATAGTGAACGCCGCCTGAGCGATGGCGCTCGCGGCCGGGTAATCAGGATGCGTCGCCCTGGCGCGGACCGTCCTGTTGTCGGTGAGCGTGAACGGACCGGCGTAGGCGATGTCGGGGGTCCCGCCCTGGACGGTTGTATAGAAGATCGATGCGCCCGGAATCGCACTCAGCGTCACGGCCACGGAGCCGGCGAACGTGCCGCCGTTGGGCGAAATCGACGGCGCAGGCAGCGCGTAGTTGAACGTCGCGGTACGCACCAACGATGGCGTCCAACCGGCGATGAAAGCGCGAGCCTTCACGACGGCGGGACCGGCAATGGTGATCGCGCTGCCAGGATATTCCGTGGACGCATCGGTCGGATCGGCCGGCGGATTCGACGGCGTGCCGATCGCATAGCGGACCACCGCGCCGGCGGTGCTCACGCTCATCGTGACGTTCTGCGGCGCGGTCAGATTCGATCCGTCGGTCGGCGTGATGGCCGGCGTCGCCGGCTGCAGAATGAAGACCTGCTGCTCGGTATTGCTCGGCGGCTTGCTGCCATCCAACCGGAATGACTTGACCGTCAGCGTCTGCGTCGTGGTGATCTGAACCTGGCCATTCGCCGGCACTTCCTCGTCGTCGAACGCCGGCTCAACACCGTTGCGAGTGTACGTCGTCCTGACATCGGGTCCCTCGATGTTGTCGACGATGGCGATCTTGTTCACGCTGAACGTGCCGCCGTCGATGTCCACTGACGGCGTTGCCGTCTTCCACAGATAGTCCTCGATGCTGACCGCGACCGGGCTGTAGCGATGGCGATTGTTCACGCCGTCGCCGGTCTCGTACCACCCGTTGTTGCCCCAGCCGAAGACGACGCCGCTGTCGGTGATCGCGTGCGATCCGTTCCAGCCGGCGCCGATGTCGACAATGTTGGCGAGGCCGGGTAGTTGGTACGGCGTGCCGCGCGTGTGGCTGCTCTCGTCGCCATCGCCAAGCGCGCCTGATGTGTTCTGACCCCACACCCACACGGTGCGATCGGACTTCAACGCGAGCGTGTGATGCAGACCCACGGCGAGCCGCGTGACGCCGGTCAGGTCGAGGACGGAAACCGGCGTCGTCCGATCGGATGCCGAGCCGCTCGATCCGTCGCCGACCACGCCGCCGCCGCCGGCGGCCTTCAATGTGCCGTCGGCAAGACGGACGACACTGAAGGTGTTGCCTGACGCGACCTCGACTGCCGTGGTGATGCCGCTCATCTGCACGAACGTCGATCGCACATTCGCCGTGGAGCCGGAACCGAGCTGGCCATTGCCGTCCTGACCCACGCCCCACACCGTGCCGTCGTTCTTCACGATCAGCGTATTGCCCGCCCCTGCCGCAATCGCCGTGGCGCCGGTCATGATCACGTGCGGAATCGGGAACGTCGCGCTGGTGTCGGCGCTGACCTGTTGTCCGCTCTCGTTGCGGCCCCACGAAACGACGTCGCCGTTCGATCGCAGCGCCACGGAGTGGAACCGGCCGGCCGCAATGGCGACGATCGAGTCGAGTGTCATCGCCGAAGGCGTCGATCGCGACCCGCCGGTGTCGCCGAGCTGTCCAAAGCTGTTCGACCCGAACACGTAGACGGTCCCGGTGTTGGTCAGCGCCAGGCTGTGACTGTCACCGGCCGCGAGTTGGACGATGTCGTTGAGCCCGCCGGCGACAATGCCCGGCCTCGGAATGGCTACGAAGCCGGCCGATCCGCCCTGGCCGAGATCGCCGCTGCCGCTTCGTCCAAAGCCCCACACCGGACCGCCCGGCTGGGCGATCAACGTCGCTTCGTTCGCAGCGGCAATGCGTCGCGCAACGGGCGCGATGACCAGCGCAGCCACTTCCGTGTTTGACAGTGCGCGATCGTAAATGCGGACCTCGTCGAGCTTGCCGTTGAACGAATCGGTCACGCCCGCGCGGCCAAGCCACACATCACCATCGGCATTGGCCAGCACGCCGCTGACGGGTGTCGAGGCCGCCTCGATGCCGTTCACGTAGATCCTGAGCGTCGCCTGGTCGTAGGTCGCTGCGAGATGCGTCCACTGGTTGAGCGGAATGGGCGCCGTGGTTTGCAGCGACGTCGCCACACCGTTCGGATACATCACCGCAGTGACGCGGCCGCCGGTCTCGAGCGACAAGGCATAGGCGCCACCGCGGTAGATCACCGATTGGGCCGCGCCAAATGTCTGCGGCGCGACCCACGCGGTCATCGACACGCCGGTTGACGCGTCGAAGTCATCGTGGTCAGCGACCTGCACACCGTCGTCGATCCCGTCAAAGCTGATCGCCTTCGAGAACCGTCCGATCGAGAGCCACGCGGCGCCGTTCTCGAGCGTGCCCGGATGCCCGTTGCCGGTCGCATCCGCCGTCGTCGTGCCGGCGCCCTCGTCGAACGGCCAGCGCGCCACCGGTGTCGAGCGATCGATGACGATCGTGCGCGTCCCGGTCACCACTTCGCTCAACAGGCCGATCGCAGTGACGGTCAGCGTGTTATTGCCTTCGGGCAGCGAGTTGACGGGCAGCAGCGCCGAGTGAGAGTTGCCCGCGGCAGTGCCGGTGATCGTCACGCCGCCGAGCGTGAAGTCGACACGGATGACGGGTTCGCTGACGGTCGCCGTCGCCGTCAGCGGACGCCGCGTGGTGAAGCCTGCGGCCGGAGACGTGATCGCCAGCACGATTGGATCGTTGTCGACCACAATCGTGGTCGGGTCGCTCGTGGGTCCGGCGTTGCCGGCGTAGTCGGTCGCCTTCGCGGTGAGCAGGTGCCGGCCTTCGGACGTCGATGCGGAGTTCCACGTGCCGCTGAAGCCCGCCGTGTCCTCGAGGGTCAGGATCTTGAGTCCGTCGCGGAAGATCTCGATGAAGTCCACGCCGGACAAGGCATCAGTGGCGGTCGCAGTGATCGTGGTCGTGCCCGCAACGGTTGGGCCATCGCCAATGTTGTCGATTGCCGCGACCGACGGCGCGGTGGCGTCGATCTTGAACGTGCCGGGTATCGTCGCGGTGTTGCCGGCGCGATCCGCAGACGAGGCGGTAAACACGTGGGTGCCATCGGCCAGCGCCGCTGCCGCGGGCACGGTATGGCTGATCGCTCCCGAGCTCCTGCTGGTCGTGACCGCGATGCCATCGATCGCGATCACACCTGACGTCGTCTCGATGCCGCTGGTCGCGTCGGACCGCAGCACCACGATCGCCGGCGTGTTGTCCTTGAGCCAGGCGTCGCTTTGCGGCGGCGCACTGATCGACAGCGCCGGCGGCACGGTGTCGGTGGTGGCAAAGCGCGTGATCTTTGCGGCGCCCTGCTCGTTGCCGGTCGCGTCAACTGCGCCGTCTACGGTGACCGTATAGATCGCGTTGCCGGCCAGCGCCGGCGACGGCGTGAACGTCAAGACATTCGCGGGCCCTTGCGCCGTCGAGCCGGTCACGACGATGCCGGAACGGGTCACCGCGATCAAGCCGTCGAAGCTCGCGTTCGCAACGGGCTCCGAGAACGTCACGACGATCGGTGCGGAGACGCCGGCTTCGATGGCGTCGTCGGGTGGCGATACGATCGACACGGCCGGCGCGGTCGTATCCACGGTCGTGAACACGGTATTCATCGTCGACACGAGATGGCGGCCGAACACGTCGACCACGCCGGTCGTCACCGCGATGGTGAGCTCGGAACTATCGGGCCAGGTGCCGCTCAGCGTCAGCGTCCTGCCATCCGCAGACAACGAACGCGACGCGCCGAGCGTGGTCACGCCTTGCTTCACGTTCACGCCGGCCGTGCTCGAGAGCGGATCGGTGAAGGTCACGACGACCGGTTGCGTGCGCAACACGCCAATCGCGCCATTGACCGGCGAGATCGACGCCACCGAGACGACGCCGTTATCGAGCACCAGCGCGCCGGTCTCGAAGGTGTCGCCGTTTTGTGCCAGCGTGACGTTGAGCGCGCGCGCATAGGCGTTGGTCGCCGGGTCGTAGACGCTGATCGTGTAAGTGCCCAGGGGCAGGCCGGTGAACGAGAACTCACCGGTGGAGAACGCCTGAGCGGTGACATCGACACCGTTGCCGAACAACCTGACGGCGGCGCCGATGGCCGGCGTGCTGCCGCCGGGACGCAGCACGGTGCCGTGCACATCACCCGTCGATTGCAGCGTCACAGTCACCGACGCGGTTTGATCGGGCGTGACCGTGCCGGCCGACGTGCCGTAGAGCGTCGCGGCGCCGGATGAATGGCGGACCTTCGCGGTGAATGGACCGGCGAGCACTTGTGCGGCGGCGAACGACCCGTCGGGGTTCACGGTCACGGTTGCCGACCACGCAATGACGCCGGTGCCGGTCAGCGTCACGGTGCCGCCCGCCGGCGATCCGTTCGCCGCTTGCGCATACCCGCTGATCGATCCCACCCCGGTCAGCGAGAGGTTGACGACCACGGTGTCCCCGCTTGCCACGTTCGCGCTGCCCCTCGCGGTGTCGATGCTGCCAATCACGTCGACGGTAACGGTCCGTGCGCCCGCGGGAACCAGATCGATACGATACGCGCCCTGATCGTCGGTGGTCGACGAGAAGCGCGTGTTGCCGACCATGATGGTGACAATCGACGGCGGCGCCGCGAGGCTGCTGTTGGCCCGCGTGATCGCGCCGGTCACCGTGCCGGTGGGTTGCAGCTGGACGTCGATGGTGACGCTGCCGCCTTCGCCGATCAGCGTGCCGCCGGCGGTGCTGCTCTGCAGCGCGCCGGCGAGGTCGGCGTTGACGGTCACCTGCCCTTCCGGAACACCGGGGATGCCGTAGACGCCGTTGCCGTCCGCGGTGGTCTGAGCTTTGAACGTGCCCGACGAGACGCTGACGCGCGCGCCAGCCTGCGGATTACCGTTCTGCGTGACCTGACCCGTGACGGTGCCGAGGCCCTGCGCCTTGACATCGAGAATCAATGCCTGGCCGTCGCTGACGATCTGCCCGACCGCTACGCCGCTTCTGCCGGTGGCGGGATCGAGTCCTTCGATCCGCACTGTGCCCGCGGGGACGTACGTGAATGCAAACGCTCCCGCGTTTTCACCGGAATCCGACGTCGCCTGACCGATCACCCTGCCGTTGGCGAGCAACTTGAGCGCACCAAATGGAATCGCCGTCACGCCATCGGGCATCAGGAATCGACCCGTCACGGTTCCCGTCACGGTCAGCCGCACGGTGACATCGACAGTCGCACCATCCGACGGCAACTCTCCCGAGACGCGGCCACCGCGGCCGAAGATGTCGGATGCCGACACGCTGAAGTCCCCTTCGGAAACGTTCTCGAACGTGACCACACCCTCGTTCGACGGCTCGACCACGCCTTCAAACGTCTCGAACGGGAACCCGGATTCCTTCAACGTGACGAGCGCACCCGAGACGGCGACGTTGCCGCCGTCGACGACCTTGATGCGAACGGTGCCGCGCCCCTTCAGACGGAAGTCGTGCGGCACGGGCTCAACGTTAGGGACCCTGGCCTTGAGCCTGACGACTTCCTGCGCCACGCCGCCGCTGGCGGGATCTCGAATGGTGACGCGATAACTGTCGATCGGCAGGATTTCCGGGAACGCGAAGTAGCCCTGGTCGTTGGTCGTGACCACCACATCGGGCAATGCGCCCTTCGCGGTCACCGACACGCCCGCGCCGGCGCTGGTCACGCCGTCAGGCAGGAATACCGTTCCGACCAGGCGCTCGGCGAGCGAGTTGATCAGCTGAACGTCGATCACCAGTTCGTCGCCATCGCGCGCGAGCACGCGGCTCGCGCCGATTGGCGTGGGATAGAACTCCTGGCTGATCCGGACGCTGACCGCGCCGACCGGAACGCCGGTCACGCGATAGGTGCCGTTGACGCCGGTGCGGATCCGATGCGACACGCCGGGAACGAGACTGCAGGATCCCGATTCGTAGATCCGCGACGAGACCTCGACCGTCGCGCCGAACACCGGCGCGCCGGTGTCATCCGTGACGGTGCCGCGGATGCCGCCGCCGCCGCCGAAGCGCAACACACCATTGACCTCGGCGCCCTCAAACGGGATCGCGGTATCGAGCTTGGCCACGTCGACGCCGGTGACGGTGGCACGCAGCGATACCGCTCGCACCTGGCCGACTTCGAGGCCCGCGAACTGCGCCCGCCCGTCGTTGTCCGTCGTCGCGAGGTAGAACGCGGTGCAGTCGTTCGGCGAAGCGTTGCGGCCGGTGCGGGCAATCTGCACGATCTGATTGCGGACCGGATTGCCGGCACTGTCGATCACCGCGAGATTCAGCGTCCCGATGCCGTTCAACGTGACGAGGACATTCGAGACCTGCTGGCCGGACAGATTGACGAGGACGTTCGCCGTCCCCTCCCGCAAACCATCAGCCGACGTCGCGCGAATGGTTTGCGCGGTGGATTGGAACCTGACACCCTCGATCGTGAACGTGCCGTCTTCCCCGGCGACCACGCCGCGACTCGACAGCAGGACCACTGCCCGCGGGGCCACGCTGCCATCCGGGTACTGCACGACACCGGACACGACCGCGTTGCGAACGACTTCGATGATCAGGTTGCGTCCGGTGATCACATCGCCGGCCGTGGCAATGCCCTGGAAACTGATGAAGTCGCTGGTGGCGATGCGGGCACGAAGCGTGTACGGACCCGTCGGCATGCCAGTGAACGAGTACCCGCCGTCGATGGCCGTCGTCGCCACACCGGCGACGATCGGCTCCGGACCGCCCAGCGGACTCGGCGTCTCGTACACGACGATCGCGCCCGGCGCCGGCGCGAGGACGCCGTTCTCCTGCGTCTTGATGACGCCGGAGAGGGACACTCTACCATCGTTGAGCGTGAGATCGGCCTGCGCGATCATGCCGGCACGCGAGATCTGCCCGCTCGCGGCGCCGACCGCGAGGCCCTTCGCGGCCCTGATGCTGACCGGACCGACGGTGATGTTGCTCAACAGGTAGCGGCCATCGCCGTCCGTCGTGGTGGCGCCGCCGACGTTGGTCTCGAGCGTGCTGACAGCGATCACCTGCGCGCCCGGCACCGGCTGGCCGCTCAGGTTTCGGACGGTGCCGGCGATCGAGCCGCGGCCCAGCAGCGCGATGTCGGCGGCGATGCGCTCGCCCGCGGTCCGCACCTTGCCGGACACCAAACGCTGCGATTGACGGACCTCGTCGATGGCGCGCATGCCGAACGCCACGCCGCAGCGATCCTGATAGACGTAGCGGAATTGATAGCGGCCTTGCGCGTCGGTGACGGCCGCGGCAAATGGCGTGGTGTCGGTCGACTGGCAGTCGCTCCAACTCGAGTTGCCGCTGTAGATCACGCGCACGCCGGCGGCGAGCTGGCCGTCGCCGTTGATCACGCGGCCGGACACCACCGCACCCGGCGCTTCCAGCAATGATTGCAGCGGCTTCACTTCGGTACCGCCCGCCACCCCGCGCACGTCGGTCATGCCGCTGACCGTGACGGCCGACGGCACATACGGACCTTCCGGGAACGCGAGCGTGCCGAGCACGATGCGTCCGGATAACTGCCGGCGGGCGCCGTAGAACTCATTGTCGGGAATCGAGTAACGCGTCCGATCCGCTGACGCCGTGTTGTCGACAATGCGATCGAACAGCAACGCGACGTTGAATCCGAACGGTCCTGCAGTCTGGAATGTTTCGGGACCGACGACGCTCGCCGACAGGAACTGCGGGCCCGCCGCCGTGATCGTCTCCGTGGTCAGCGGCGTGGACGTGGCGATCGATCCTTCGCCATCAGCCTCCACATCGACCGTCGGTGATGCGCGCGATGGATCGATCACGATGCGCGCTTTGCCGCCAGCGGCGATGAAAACGCCGCTCGCCGTCGCGCGCGTGAAGCTGCCGTCGCCGCGCGGATAGGTGATCGAGATGTCGGCCGGCGATCCGCGCCCGCTCAACTCCAGCGTGTAGGGCATCGCCGCCGGTGCGGCGATCACGCCAAACACCGGCGCGTCTTGCGGATCGCCCAGCGGCGCGATCACTGCGGATGCCACTGCGGGGCGAGGATCGCCGTCGGCGCCGGTGTAGACCAGCGCGCGTCCGGCGGAATCGGTCAGGCGAATACCGGCGTCCGCACCCGCGGTGCCGTTCTGGATCGCGAACGAGACGAAATCGCGTCCCGACGCCGCGATGCGCGCGAAATCTTCTTCCACGGCCGACGCGTTCGTGCTGCCGAGATTGGCGAGGGCAGCGCCGACGGCGCGATTGAAATTGCGGCCCGCATCCGTCATGCGCAGCAACTGGTCGAAACCGCGATCGATCGGCGCCGGCCCGTAAAAGTCAGGCAGGAGATCGCGAATCGCGGTCGCCGCCGGCTGACCGAGGCGGATGCGCAAGCCGGCTTCGGCAAGCGCGAGTGCCCTGGCCGTGACCACCGATTTCGACATGCGAATGACACCCGCCGGCATCGCGTTTGGAGGGGTGTTCGCAATGCTCCAGGCCTGGCCCAGCACGCGCATCGACGCCGCGATCAGTTCCGCCGGCAGCTCGTCGACCGATGCCGGCAACACCAGCGTGTCGGGCGAGAGCGGAACACCGCGCTCGCCGACGCCGACCCTGAACCTGATGCCGCCGGTCGCGCCGTCACCCTCGAACTTCAAGTACGTCGCGACCGCCTGGCCGGTGCGCAGCGCCTTGAAGTCGAAGACCAGCGTCTCCGCTTCGCCGGGTTTCAGCATCGGGATCGAGCGAGTGCCGCTGCCAAGCAGCTGCACGCCGCTCAACGACCCGCTGTCGAGCGTCATCGACACGTCGTTGGCGATGCCCTGCCCCTTGTTGGTCACCGTCGCATAGAGCTTGAACGGCTCTTCCGCGCGCACCACTGTCGGCAGCGTGAAGCTCACGTCGAAGAACGGATTGCGCACGAGCACGCCGCCCCTGGCGGTTCCGGTGACGGTGATCGGTCCCGTCGGCAGGCCGTCGAGCACGCCTTCGATGTCGAAGCTGATGTTGTGGAAGCCCTCGGCATCCCCGCGCACCAGGAATTCCGCCATGCCCTGCTCGCCCGCGCGCAGGCTCGCGACGTCGTCCGGGGTGCCGGGCTTGCCATCGGGACCGGCCGCCGCGATCGTCATCGTCGCCGGCTGCGGACCATTGATCGTTTCCGCGAGCGACAGCGGATCGATCGAGTTCGCGTCCGGGTTGTCGGGAAGCGTGATCGTCCCGCTGAGATTACGAACGGTCAGGTTCGCGGTCGCCGGCGTACCGTTGCCGACGAACAACTGTGCCGAGAAGAACTGTTTCAGGAAGCCAACTTCGCCTGGAATAACGAGCAGGCTGGGAATCTTGATGTCGTCTTCCCTGAAATTGAGGCCAAGCGTCGATCCCGGACCGAGCTTCGGGATCTTCATCATCATCGGCACCAGCTTCGGTACGATGACGGGTTCTCTCAGACCCTCGACGTCGAGCGCGGGCAATGATTGCGGCAGCGGCACCGCGATGCCCTGGCGATCGAACACCACCGGGAACGCCAGCTTCACGGGCTTCGACTCGAGCAGCACGCCGAGCGTGAACTCGAAACCCAGATAGTCGTCGCTGTCGAGAACGATGCCCTTGTCCTTGATCTCCTGAAGGGTCAACGGCCGTGTGCGGACCGATGTGATCAGTACTTGATCGACCACGTTGACGGGCACGACCTGCGGCTGCAGATCCAGCAGCGGCGCGTCGAAGGTGTTGACGATGCGCAGATTCGAAAGCGTGTGTTCGCCGGCCACCGCCATGACCGGCAACGGGAGGATGACGTCGGGGCCGGCGGTCGCCGGGAGAATCCGCTGGCGAACCGTGACCGTTTCACCGAACGAAGGTCCGGACAGCTCGCCCGCCACATCGAACGCACCGAGGAGGCTTGCCGCGTCGGCCGGCGTCAGCGTGCCGCCACCGCCGCGAATCAGGATCTTGACGCCGGAGGCGACATTCTTGGGGATGGCGGGACGAGCGCCGTCGACCGTGGCGCTGAGCCCGACGAGGGCCAGCTCCATTTCGCCGATCTTGCGGAGCTGCTGGGCCTGCGTCGACACGGTCGCGCACACCAGCAGCAACACTGCGAGCGAGGGGAGCAGTCGCGTTCGCATGCTTGCGTGGGTATCTTGCCGATATAGACTGCCAGGCGCCGCAAACTTCTCACAGTATTTGCACGCTATTTTTTGCGGAAATGGCAGCATTTCTGCTGCGTACGACGAAACTGCGTACTTTTTGTGCAGGTCTGGAACAGCTCGGCCGTCAGCGGATCAGATAGCGCCTCAACAGATCGATCGCCCAGTTCGCTGACATGGCTTTCACCATTTCACGTCCGCCAGGAAACCGAAACGTGCGCACCCTGGTCTCTCCGCCATCAACGGCGATGCAGACGGTGCCGACCGGCTTCTGTTCGCTCCCTCCGCCGGGCCCCGCAATCCCGGTGATCGCGACGCCGACATTCACACCGGTCCTCTTCCGGATGCCTGCCGCCATTGCCGCCGCGACGGGTTCGCTCACGGCGCCGTGCTCGGCGATCAATGCTTCGGGCACGTCGAGCAGTTCAATCTTGGCGCGATTGCTGTAGGCCACGATGCTGCGCTCGACGTATTCAGAGCTGCCGGGAACGTCCGTCATCCTCGACGTCGCGAGCCCGCCGGTGCACGACTCCGCAAAGGCGACCCACCAGCCCCGCGCGCGCAGCAGATCGCCGACGACGGCTTCCAGCACCGAGCCGTCGGTGCTGACGAGATCGGGGCCAAGCGCCGTCGCGAGATCCGACACGGCGGCGTCCAGAGTCTGCGATGCTTTCGCCTGATCGCCGGATTGCATTACCAGATGCAATTCCACCTGGCCGAGCCCCGCGAGAATCGTGGTGACGATCGGCGGCGATTGATTCAGCCACTGCGAGTAGATCGGCTGGACGATCTCCTCCACCATCGACTCGCCTTTGCCGGCCACGCGCACGAGCCGGCGGTGCAGGCGGACGCTGCCGGTGATCTTCTCCAGGCGGCGGCGAACATCGCCGTCCATCATCGGCATCATTTCGCGCGGCGGCCCCGGTAACAGCGCGATGTAGCGCTTGCCCCCCGTAGCTTCATGCGAAGGGGGGTGCTCGATCCACAGACCCGGAGCGGTGCCGTGCGGATTCGGCAGTACCGTCGCACCACGGGGCACCATCGCCTGGCGCCGGTTGACGGCGGGCATCTTCCAGCCGCGCGCGGCGAATCGCCGTTCCATCGCCTCGATGATCGCGGGATCTTCGTCGAGCGGCAGGCCAAGGTGCGCCGCCACCACTTCGCGCGTCAGATCATCGTCCGTCGGGCCCAGCCCGCCGGTGAGGATCAGCACGCGATGACGCGCCAGCGCATGGACCACGTGCGACGTCAGCTCGGCGCGATCGTCGCCGACGATCGCCTTGAAGGCGACGGCGATGCCGAGATCGTTGAGCACCTTGGTCACGTAGAGCGAGTTGGTGTCGGTCTTGTGCGGCGTGAGGAGCTCGCTGCCGACGGCGAGAACCGCCGCGGTCAGGCCGTCAGCCATGACGGCACCATCCACACGCACGCGCGGAGCGCGAGATGCGCATAGAGTCCCGCGACCGCGTCATCGGACATGATCCCGAGACCGCCATGCAGGTGCTCGAGCTGCGCCGCGGGATAGGGCTTGACCACGTCGAGCGCGCGAAAGAACAGGAACCCGAGCGCGATGCCCCACAGCGACAGCGGCAGCAGGGCGAGAGTGATCAGCATGCCGAGCACTTCGTCGATCACGACGACGCCGGGATCCTTGCGGCCGAGCGCGATCTCGGTGCCGTGCGCGGCCCAGACGCCGGTCGCGAAGACGACGACGATCGCCGAGAGTTCGATGGCGGGCACGCCGATCCACTTGATGAAGGCAAACAGCGCGAGCGCCGCCAGCGATCCGGCCGTGCCCGGCGCGATTGGAAAGAAGCCGACGTAGCCGAAACTGGCGATGAAGACCGCCAGAGCCTTCATTCCTGGACCACGCGCGTCCCCGCGAGCCGATCATGAATCGCGCGATGATCGCTCGTGAACAGCGCGGGCAGATATGAGAGGCCCAGCGTGATCGGGACCAGCATGCAGCCGAGCGCGCGCAGCATGCCGCCGGCCGCATCCACCGGACGGCCGTCATCGCCAATCACACGCAGGCTCAACACCATCTTGCCGATGGTCTGCCCGCCGGCCACCGTGAACGCGGCGACGTAGCCGAATGCGAGCGTGACGAGGAAGCCGATGAACGGCACCGGCGGCAGCACGCGGAGATCTTCGAGCGAGTTCTGCAGACCGGTGACGCGCAGCGTCAGATACACCACCGCCGCATCGATGCCGACGAGCAGGACGAGGTCGATCGCGCCCGCGCTGACGCGCGCGCCGAGCGACGGCAGCTCCATCAGCGACGCCACCGTGTCGCTGGCGGCCTGCGACGCGGCACTCGAACGTTCCGGCGATTCGAAATCAAGCGCATCGACCTTGACCGGCCGCGTCGTGCGCGGACGATTGCGCGGCACTTCGGGTGTCGATCGGCGCACGGCGAGCGGCGGCCGTGCCGCCGGCGGCGGCACGATCGGGCCATCTTCGAACGGCAGCGCGCCGTCATCAATGGACAGCGGAACCACCGGCGGCGGATCGACCACGGCCTCCGCCGGCTCGATCTCCATCGACATCGCCATGACCGGCGAAGATTCGGCGGCGGCCACCGCCATCTCTTCTTGGTCGTCGTCAAGAATCGTAATGGTCGGGGGTTCGAGCTTTCGCACCGGCATCGGCGCCGGCGGCGGGGCTGTCTGCGACTCGGGATCGCCGAACAGGCGATCGAGATCGAGGGCCGAGGCGCTCAGCCGGTCGCTCGGCCTGGCAATCGCCGGCAGGTCGAAATCGGCCGGTGAGTCGATGTTGCGATCGGCGCCGTGAAGCGTCAGCTCCGGCTCGGAAGAAAATGGGGCAAGCGAAAAATCATACTGACAGTTCCGGCACCGATCCGTGGTCTCAAACCCGAGGTAGCCGCACTTTGGACATTTCATCAGCGAGGTGGCGATCCTTGAGCGGCAGTGGACGATGCCGATGACGCTTCGGCGCCGGCGACCGCCAGCAGTTCTCGTTGAATGTCAGCACGAAGACGGTCCGCATCCGGCCGCAGCGCGTCACCAGCCGGCACACGATCGAGCGCGCGCAGCGCGTCGCGCAGCTTGCCGCCCGCAAACAACGCCCGCGCCTGGGTCACGTACGCCTCGGTCGGCGACGGCAGCGGCAGCGGTGTTGGCGGCGTCACCAGGGCCGACGGCGCGCCGGTCGTGGCCTGCGCGGGGAACCAGTCGGCGAGCCCATTCGGCGTGACGAGCACGAACGCAATGGCCCCAACGATGACGATCGCGGCGGCCGTGATCCACCACATCGCGATCGTTCCGCGGCGCAGGTTGGCTTCCGCCAATGGCGATGTGCGCGGCGCGCGCCTGCGTGCCGCCGGCGCAACCGGCGATGCCGCGCGCGTGCCGGCATCAAGACGATCGATGCGGCCGAGCACGCCAAGCGCGACGTCGTGCGACGCTCCCTGATCGAGCGCGTCGCTCAGCAGCGCGCGGGCGCGGACGACTTCACCCTTGTCGAACGCGTCGAGCCCCTCGTGCACGAGCGCTTCGGAAATGCGCTGCTGCTCCGCCTGCGCGCTCCGCGCGCGATCGATGTAGGCGCGCGCGCGATCGTGATTGCGATCGAGGAACAGGACCCGGGTCCACAGGTTGATGGCCTGCTCGAACTCGCCGGCAAAGTAGTGATCGAGACCGGTCACGAGCAGATTCTCGATCCGCGCCTCATCATCGGCGCCAGGCTGCGCCTTGAGCGGGTCGGCCATGTAAGTCGCGGCAAATTATAGCACTTATATGAATTAAGCTGTTGAGGAACATGGCTGTGATCGAATGCGTTCCGAACGTGAGTGAGGGGCGTCGCCAGGACGTCATCGACAAGCTGGCCGGCGACCTCCGCGCGGTGCCCGGCATGCGCGTGCTCGACGTGCAGTCGGATGCCACGCATAACCGATCCGTCTTCACGCTCGCGGGCGACGCGGCGGCAATGGCGGCCGGTGTGCCGAAGCTGTTCGAGGGCGCGATCGCCGCGATCGACTTGCGCACGCACAAGGGCGAGCACCCGCGCATGGGCGTCGTGGACGTGACGCCGTTCATTCCGATCGACGGCGTGACGATGGCGGAGTGCGTGACGCTGGCGAAGAACGTCGCCGAGGACATTGCGAAGCGTTTCTCGCTGCCGATCTATCTCTACGAAGAAGCGTCGGCCACCCCGGCGCGCAAGAACCTCGAGGACATCCGCCGCGGTGAGTTCGAGGGCCTGGCCGCCAAGATGGCGAAGCCGGAATGGAAGCCCGACTTCGGACCTGACACTCCGCACCCGAGCGCCGGCGCGTCCGTGATCGGCGCGCGCATGCCGCTCATCGCCTACAACATCAACCTCAATACCGATCGGCTCGAGGTCGCCAGGAAGATTGCCAGCGCGATCAGGATGAGCAGCGGCGGCCTCCGCTATGTGAAGGCGATGGGGATCCCGCTCGACGATCGCGGCATCGTCCAGGTGTCGATGAACCTGACCAATTACGAGAAGACGCCGATCTTCCGCGTCTTCGATCTGGTGAAGCGCGAAGCCGGGCGGTACGGCGTGAGCGTGCTGGAGAGCGAGATCGTGGGACTGGTGCCGGCCGCCGCGTTACGGCAATCGGTCGAGTACTACCTGCAGCTCGAAGGCTTCTCCGCCGACCAGGTGCTCGAGAACAAGCTCAGGTCCCGCCCCGGGGAGTGATCCCGAACGCGCGCAGCTTCTTGTAGAGATTCGAGCGCTCGACGCCGAGCACTTCGGCGGTGCGCGACATGTTGCCGCCCTGCGCGGCGAGCGTCTGCAGGATGTAATCCTTTTCGAAGTCATCGCGCGCTTCGGACAGCGGGCGCAGCGGACCCGGTCCCGGCGTCGGCACACCGGCGCCATCGGCGCCGTCGCGCCCGAGGAATCCCAAGTCCTGCGCCGTGATCGTGTCGTCGCCCACCATGATGATCACGCGCTCGATCACGTTGCGCAGCTCGCGCACGTTGCCCGGCCATCCATATTGCTGCAGCCGCGCCGCCGCCTCGGGCGCCAGCCGCTTTGGCCGTCGTCCGTACTCCGCGGCCAGCACCGCCATGAAATGTTCGGCGAGCAGCGGGATGTCCTGTTGTCGATCGCGTAATGCCGGCACGAAGATCGGAATCACGTTCAACCGGAAGTACAGGTCTTCGCGGAAACGGCCGGCGCGGATTTCGCCGGGCAGATCCTTGTTGGTGGCGGCGAGCACGCGGACATCGACCTTGATGCGCTGCGTGCCGCCGACGCGCTCCATCACCTGCTCCTGCAGCACGCGCAACACCTTGGCCTGGGTCTTGAGGCTCATGTCGGCGATCTCGTCGAGGAAGATCGTGCCGCCGTGCGCCTGCTCGAAGCGGCCCGGCTTGTCGCCAACGGCGCCGGTAAATGCACCGCGGACGTGTCCGAAGAGCTCCGACTCGATCAACTCTTCGGGGATTGCCGCGCAATTGACCTCGACGAACGGTCCGCTCTTGCGCCGGCTGGTGTGATGAATCGTCCGCGCGACGAGCTCCTTGCCGGTGCCGTTCTCGCCGAGGATCAACACGCGGCCGTTGGTCGGCGCGGCCAGCGACACGTTCTGCCGCAGGTGATGCATCGCCGGACTCTCGCCGACCATCGTGTGCTGCTGCTGGCGATCCGCCACCTTGGCGCGCAGCACGCGATTTTCCGCTTCGAGGTCGCGCTGCCGCAGCGCGTTGCGCACCACCAGCACGGTCTTCTCGAGCGACAACGGCTTTTCGATGAAGTCGTAGGCGCCCATCTTGATCGCGCGCACGGCGGATTCGATGTTGCCGTGCCCGGAGATGATCACCACCTGCGAATCGATCTGCCGCTCGCGCAGCCGCTGCAGCGTCGTCAGGCCGTCGAGCCCCGGCAGCCAGATGTCGAGCACGATCACGTCGTACGACGCGCCGTTCGCCTTCTCGAGACAGTCCTCGCCGGTCTCGGCGGTATCGACGTCGAAGCCCTCGTCTTTCAGCACGCCGCTGATCGACGATCGGACGCCCGGTTCATCGTCTACGACAAGGATAGAAGCCATCAGGCGGGCAACTCGATGATGAAGCGTGTGCCGGTCGGCACGTTATCCGTCACGTCGATGCTGCCGCCGTGCTCGGCGACAATGCGGCGCACGATGGCCAGACCGAGGCCGCTGCCGCGGCCCTTGGTCGAGTAGTACGGGAGAAAGAGCTTGTCGCGCTCGGCCGGCGGGATTCCGGGGCCGGTGTCCGCGACCACGATTCGGACCAGGCTGTTCGACACATCGCGCGCCGTCTCGACCACGATGGTGCCGTCGCGGCCCATGGCCTCGATGGCGTTGTCGACCAGGTTGATCATCACGCGCTTCATCTGTTCCGGATCGAGCCGGACCTGCGACACGCTCGGGTCGTAATGCTTCTCGAACGCGACCGACGCAAACAACCCGTCGTAGATCGCGAGCGTGTCGTTCAAGAACGCATGCAGCTCGGTCGGCACCGCGCGCGGTGCCGGCATGCGCGCGAACTGCGAAAACTCGTCGACCAGGCCTTTGAGCGATTCGACTTCGCCGATGATCGTCGACGTGCACTCCTGGACGAGCTCCTGAAGCGGCGGCGAGACGTCGTTCAGCTTGCGGCGCAGCCGCTCGGCCGATAACTGAATCGGCGTCAGCGGATTCTTGATTTCGTGCGCCAGCCGGCGCGCGACCTCGCGCCATGCCGCCACCTTCTGCGCGCGAATCAGCGGCGTGACGTCGTCCACGACGAGCACGGTGCCGTCGAAGCTGCCGTCGGTGCCGGCCACGCGCGTCGCCGCGGCAACGACATGCCGCTCGCGGCCATCGCGGACGAGCGCCACTTCCTGCGCGAACGAATCCATCTTCGCGCGCGCCGCCTGATCGAGGACGTCGTTGACCGGGGCCAGATCGCCGCGGGCAAACACGTCGACGGCTGCCCTGCCGATCACTGCGTCGGTCAACTCGAGGAGACGCAGTGCCGCCGGATTGATCGTGCCGATGCGGCCGTTGCGATCGATCGAGACCACGCCGGTGGCAATCCGCTCGAGGATCGCCTCGATGTAACGACGCCGTCCCTCGCCTTCATCGTGCTTGCGCTCGAGATCGACGGTGGCCCGTTCCAGCCGGCGTCGACTCTGCGCCACTTCGGCGGCCATGGCGTTGAACGCCTCGACCATCGATCCAAATTCGTCGGTGCCCTCGTCGTGCTCGATGCGGTGGTCGTAGTGGCCGGCGCCGATCTCCCTGGCCGCTTCGGCCAACATCTGGACCGGGCGCGTGATCCGTTTCGCAAGATACAGACCCATCCACGTCGAGCCGACCAGAATCAGCAGCGTCACCATCACGAAGAACGAGACGTAGACGCCGGCCAGCGGCTGCTTCAAGACCCGCAATTGCGAGTAGGCCTCGTAGGCCTGCGCCATGCTGCGCGCGCGCTCCGCCATGTCGCCCGAGAGATAGTCACTGGCCACGACCACGCCGGTGATCTGGCCGCCGCCATTGCGCACCGCGGTCGCCACGTGCTTCAAGAGCCCGCCCGCGGCCATCGGTTCCTCGATGCTCGGCGCGGCTTCGCTGCCACTGGCGGCGCGCGCCGCCAGCCGATCCGCGGAGGCGCGCGCCCAGCCTTGCGGCATCGACGGCGATGCCACGTCGACGAGCGACACCACGTCCGGCGCCTGATTCGGCACGCGCACGACGCGATACACCTGCACCATGCTGATGCGCTGCCCCGCCACTTCCGGAGTCACCACCTTCTGCACGGTGGCGATTTCCGCCGGGGCGAGGTCGACGCGGCTCAACGACCGCGCCAGGCGCGATGCCTGATCGGCGACGATGCGTTCCCGTTCCTGGTAGTAGTCGCCGGCGATGCTGTTGGCGCCGGCCAGGATTTCTTCGACCGGCGCGTTGAACCAGCGATCGACGGCGGTCAGCACGACGCGGCTGCCGACGATCAGCACGAGCACGGCGGGAATGACCGTCATGCCGAGGAGCGCGAGCACGAGCTTCGCGCGGAAGCGGCCGAACGGCAGGCCGCTGCGGCCTTCCATGATCGACTTGATCACGTTGCGCGCCAGCACGAACGCCAGCGCCACGAGCATCGTGACGTTGGTGATCGATAGCGCGATCAGCACGACCTCGGTCAGGAAGTCCGGCGACAGGGTCGACGTGCGGCCCGCGAGCCAGACAATGACGCCGAGCATCGCGAGCAGGATCACGATGCCGGCGAGAATCAGCGGCGGGTTGTCGCGGAACGGCCGGCGCGCAGGCGTCGCCGGCTTGGCCACCGGACGCGACACCGAGCTCAACTTCGCCGTGCCTGCCACAGTTAGTCCTTGTGGCCTTTCAAGGCGCGGACTTCGTGCGCGAAGTCGTCGACGTCACGGAAGTCGCGATACACGGACGCGAAGCGCACGTACGCGACCTGATCGAGCTTCTTCAGCTCCGACATCACGTGCGCACCCAGCTCGCGGCCCGACAGTTCGCGCTCCGGCCGATCGTTCAGCATCTGTTCGGCGCGATCGGCGATCTCGTCGATGTCCGACGGCTTGATCGGGCGCTTCTCGCACGCCTTCAACAATCCCGCCACGAGCTTCGACCGCTCGAAGCGCTCGCGCGTGCCGTCCTTCTTGATCACCATGTACGGGATCTCTTCGATGCGCTCGTAGCTCGTGAAGCGCTTCTTGCACTGGTCGTTGAGGCATTGGCGGCGGCGGCGAATGACGTCGCCCTCGCGGCTTTCTCGCGAGTCGACCACCTTGTCGCCGATATCGCCACAGAACGGACACTTCATATCTCGCCTCTAGCCATGCCGCCGAGTTTCAACCCGTCCTGCACGATGAACAGCAGTCCGACAACGATCACCGGCCCAACCGAGATCGCGTGCAGCACAATGGCCGCGCCGACCGCGGTGTCGTTGTCGGCGCCGAAAAATCCCGTCGCGCCGAATCGATAGGCCTCGTGAAAACCACCGACGCCTCCCGGCGTCGGCACCGCGACGCCCACCACCAGCGGCGCGAGCATCAGCCACGCGCCGGTGAACGGCATGGCAATGCCGAATGCCACCGACACCGCCCAGATGCCCGCCGCGATCGCGATCCACAACACCAGCGACCACGCCATGGCGGCGACCAGGCGTGCCGGGCTGCGCACGACCGCGAAGCCCTCCGCGAATGTCTGCGCGAATCGCGCGATCATCCCGGCAATCCGCGCCGGCAGGATCGCTTCCGCCTTCAACACCCACGCGTGCAGACGCTCGGGATGTCCGGCCATGAAAAACATCACGGCCAGCGTCCCGACCGCGACCGGCGCCATCATCAGGCCGCCGAAGCGAACCGCTTCGAAGGCATTCGAGTCGCGCGCCGCGACGCCCGGATCGAAAACAATCAGGAACGCCGCCATCAGCAGCAGCACCGCGACCAGATCCAGAATGCGCTCGACGATGATGGTCGCAAACGCCGCGGTGGCGCTCAAACCCTCGCGCCGCGCCAGCAGGTACGGCCGAATCACTTCACCCGCTCGCGCCGGCAACACGGCCGACGCCGCAAAGCCAATCACCGTCGTGCGAAACACGTTGCTGAACCGCGTCTTGCCGAGCGGCCCGAGCAGGTACTGCCATCGCTCGGCACGCACGACGAACGTCGCGCACGTCAACGCGAGCGCGAGCAACAGAAAATCCGGACGCGCCGTGGTGACCGATGCCCAAACCTTCCCGAGATCCGCGTTACGAAGAAAAATGGCCAGCAGGCCAACGGCCAGGGTGATGACTACGACCGTCCGAATGACGTTGCGCAATTCAATTCCATACTACCGGAAGTGTCGCATCCTAGACACACCCCACTTATTGGCGTCCGCCTTCGCTCGCGAGAGAAAAACCCCTGCGAGCTTCGGCGAGACTCACGGCTTGAATACGTTCCGTTGCACGCGTACTATGTGGATTCCCGCCTGCGCGCAGACGCGACGGCGCGGCAGGCTTTCACGCGAGCGCCCGTGCCTTCACACGTTCTCTTAGATACGAAATTCGACGGCCTCTCCCTGCTTCGCCGCGGCAAAGTGCGGGACGTCTACAGCGCCGGTGAGCACCTGATCATGGTGGCCACCGACCGCATCTCGGCGTTTGATTACGTGCTCGGCTCGGGCATTCCGGACAAGGGCCGCGTCCTCAATCAGCTGTCGGCATTCTGGTTTGGTCGCACCGGCCACATCGTCACGAATCATCTGATCTCGACCGACGCCGACGCGTATCCCGAGAGCGCGCGGGCGTTTCGATCGCAGCTCGAGGGACGATCGAGCCTGGTGCGAAAGACCAATCCGATCCAGGTCGAATGCGTGGCGCGCGGCTATATCTCCGGCTCGGGCTGGAAGGATTACAAGGCGACCGGCGAAGTGTGCGGCATCGCGCTGCCGAAGGGCCTGAAGGAATCGGATCGCCTGCCGGAAGTGCTCTTCACCCCGGCAACGAAGGCCGAGTCCGGTCACGACGAAAACATCAGTGAGGAAGCGGCTGCGAGAGTCGTCGGCGCTGATCTGCTCGCGCGCCTCAAGAAGCTGACGCTGGAGCTCTACGCGCACGGCGTCGCGCACGCGGAATCGAAGGGCATCATCCTCGCCGATACGAAATTCGAATTCGGCCTGACCGATGACGGCGAGCTGATCCTGATCGACGAGATGATGACGCCGGATTCATCACGCTACTGGCCGAAGGACACCTACCACCCCGGCGGCCCGCAACCCAGCTTCGACAAGCAATACGTGCGCGACTATCTCGAGTCGATCAAGTGGAACAAGCAGCCGCCGGTGCCGTCGCTGCCCGATGACGTCGTTCAAAACACGCGAGCGAAGTACCTCGATGCATTCAGCCGCCTGACCGGCCGCGAACTGGTGACCACGCGTGCATAGGCTGCTCGACGAGCTGGTCACGAAAATGGTCGAGAAAGGCATCCATTACGAAGATGCCCTTCGCGAATTCGATCGCCGGTTCATCGTGGAAGTGGTCGAGAAGAGTGACGGCAACCTGTGCAAGGCGGCCGACGTGCTCGGCGTGCACCGGAATACGCTGGCACGCAAGATCAGGGATCTGAAGATCAGGGCGAGGCCTTCGGCCTCGTAGGCGCGTGGCTTCGCCCCGCGTGGGCGGCGCTCGCTTCTCTCGCGCCGTAAGGGCCTCGGCGGCTTCGCCGCCTCGGTGGGCGCCACGTGGAATCATGCTTGCTTAGGCGGCTTCATGCCGCTACCCCATCACAATCTCGTCGTCTGGCAGCGCTCGGACGATTTGTTTATCGAGATTCACCAACTCACGCATAAGAAGTTCCCGCGTGGGGAAAAGTACGAACTTTCTTCGCAGCTACGCAGAGCGGCGTACTCAGTTCCTGCCAACATTGTTGAGGGAACGCAACGCGAACATGCCCGAGAGTCGCTGCACTTCTGCAGCATCGCCTCGGCGTCGCTCGCGGAGGTTGGGTACGGACTACACGCCGCCAGGCGGCTTGGATATTTGCTACCCGACGACTACGAATCGCTCGAACAGAAGATCAGGATGATCGCCGCGCCCCTGCGCGGCTTGATGGCGAAGTATCGTCGACGAGAAACGCTGAGGCCTACGGCGCGAACGAAGTGAGCGCCGCCCGCCGGAGGCGCCGAGCGCAGCGAGCCGCCCGCCGGAGGCGCGAAGCGCCGAAGGCCAGGCGCGGCGCCCCCTTGACCGCGTCTTCAACGTCCGGGTATGATTAGCAGTCGCTTGCAACGACTGCTAGCTCAGAGAGTGGTCGACTGCCAGCACGCGTAGGCACCAGATCAACAGTTCAAGAGATCAACCGTTCATCAGTTCCGGAGAGCACCCACTATGGCTTTAAGACCGCTCCACGACCGCATCCTCGTGCAGCGCATCGAGGAAGAGGAACAGAAAGTCGGCGGCATCATCATCCCCGACTCCGCCAAGGAAAAGCCCCAGCAGGGCAAAGTGGCCGCCGTCGGCGCCGGCAAGGCCGACAAGGACGGCAAGCGGATCCCCCTCGATGTCAAGGAAGGCGACACGATCCTGTTCGGCAAGTATTCGGGACAGGAAGTGCGGGTCGATGGCGAGGATTACCTGATCATGCGCGAGGACGAAGTGCTCGCGGTGATCGAGGGCGGCAAGAAGAAGTAACCAGCTGACGGAGATTCATTCACATGGCTAAGCAGATTATTTACGGCGAGCAGTCGCGCCAGGCGATCCTTCGCGGCGTGAACGCCCTCGCGGACGCGGTGAAGGTCACCCTCGGCCCGAAGGGCCGCAATGTCGTCCTCGACAAGAAGTTCGGCTCTCCCACCATCACCAAGGACGGCGTGACGGTGGCGAAAGAAATCGATTTGAAGGATCCGCTCGAGAACATGGGCGCCCAGATGGTGCGCGAAGTCGCCAGCAAGACGTCCGACACCGCCGGTGACGGCACGACGACGGCGACCGTGCTCGCGCAGGCGATCTATCGCGAGGGCGCGCGCAACGTGGTGGCCGGCGCCAATCCGATGGAGCTGAAGCGCGGCATCGAGAAGGCGGTCGAAGCGATGACCGCCGAGATCAAGAAGATGGCCAAGCCCGTCAAGGGCAACATGATCGCGCAGGTCGGCACCATTTCGGCCAACAGCGACGAGACCATCGGCAAGATCATCGCGGAAGCGATGGAAAAGGTCGGCAAGGACGGCGTCATCACCGTTGAAGAGGCCCGCACGCTCGAAACGACGCTCGACGTCGTCGAAGGCATGCAGTTCGATCGCGGCTACCTCTCGCCGTACTTCGTGACGGATCCGGAGCGCATGGAAGTGGTGCTCGAGAACCCCGTCATCCTGATCCACGAGAAGAAGATCAGCTCGATGAAGGATCTCCTGCCGGTGCTCGAGCAGGTGGCGCGCCTCGGCCGCCCGCTGCTGATCATCGCCGAAGACATCGAAGGTGAAGCGCTGGCGACGCTGGTCGTCAACAAGCTGCGCGGCACGCTGCAGGTGGCGGCCGTCAAGGCGCCGGGCTTCGGCGATCGCCGCAAGGCGATGCTCGAAGACATCGCGATCCTGACCGGCGGCAACGCCATCACCGAGGACCTCGGCGTCAAGCTCGAGAACATCAAGCTCGAGGATCTCGGCAAGGCCAAGAAGGTCACCATCGACAAGGACAACACCACCATCGTCGAAGGCTCGGGCGTGGCCGCCAAGATCGAAGGCCGCGTCAAGCAGATCCGCGTCCAGGTCGACGAGACCACCTCCGACTACGACCGCGAGAAGCTGCAGGAGCGGCTCGCCAAGCTGGTCGGCGGCGTCGCCGTCATCAAGGTCGGTGCGGCCACCGAAACCGAGATGAAGGAAAAGAAGGCGCGCGTCGAAGACGCGATGCACGCGACCAAGGCCGCTGTTGAAGAGGGCATCGTCCCCGGCGGCGGCGTGGCGCTGATTCGCGCCAGCAAGGCGCTCGACAGCCTCAAGCTCGAAGGCGATCAGGCGATCGGCGTGCAGCTGATCAAGCGCGCGATCGAAGAGCCGTCACGCTGGATCGCCACCAACGCGGGCCTCGAAGGCTCGATCATCGTGGCGCAGCTCAAGGACGGCAAGGGCGATCACGGCTTCAACGCGGCGACCGAGAAGTTCGAGGACCTCGTCGCGGCGGGCGTCATCGATCCGGCCAAGGTCGTCCGCAATGCGCTGCAGAACGCGTCATCGATCGCGTCCCTGCTGCTGACCACCGAAGCCCTGGTCTCGGAAATCCCCGAGGAGAAGAAGGAAGCGGGCGGCGGCGGCCACGGCATGCCGGGCGGGGGGATGGGCGGAATGTACTAACGATCTGAATCTGGCGATCTCGTGATCGCGTGATCTTGTGATTTGGCCCGGAGGCGAAAGCTTCCGGGCATTTGTTTTTGGTCAGATCTCGTCGGCTGCCCGGTGAACAAGATCGTCAAACGGCGCCACGAGACCCGGCGCGTGCGAAACCAGGTATCGTCGGCACGCCTCGACGTCCAGCCCCGCGTTGACCAACCCGACAATGTCGCCGCGGTCGCGCAAGCGCGACGCTTTGAGCTTCATGTAAACCAGGCGGGCTGCATCGACCGGTGCACCCGGTGGCGCGGCGAGGGCGGCGGCAAGGTGTTCCTCGCCATCGCGCGGCGAAAGATAATCGATCGGCACGCCATTGACTTCGATTGGCAACGCGACGTTCATCGTCACGATGCCGCCCGCGTGGTGTGTGAACGCCTCATCACCCACGAGAAAATCGACATCCTTCGTCGCCCGCGGATAGCCGTGCGCCCCCACGGCCAGCCCGCCGACGACCACATGGCGCACACCCGCGCGGATCAGCGACCCGGACGCAAGTCTGAGTGCGTCGAGCACACGGGCGGCGACCACATCGGTCAGCAGGGCGAAGTCGGGAGTTGTCATCCGATCGGGGGCGTGGCGGCGAACCGACACGTGCGTCCGAGAGAGCATACGCCGAGTATGCCATGATCCGCCGAGACTACGCGTCGGCCGGAATTGACGACTTGCCGCTGCTCAGGGACGCCACGAAGCTCCGTTCGCGAGCGTCGCGGGCGTCAGCCGCGTCGACCGTTGGCTGCCAGTTGAACCGATGCAGATGTCCCGCGTTGACCCGACACGCTCGCCGCAATCCCGGCTCAGAACGCCACGATCGTGGAAGGCGGCGGCGTCGGAGCGGTCTCCTGGTGAAATAGCGCGACCCATCTCCCTGCGCGATTCACGTAGGTCGTCGACGCGAGCGTGGTTCCCGGGAGCGGCTGTCCTGCCATCGATCCTTTGGTGACGACTTCAGGAATCCATCATCGACAACAATGGCCCTGAACGCGGCGAGGTCTCCCATCTGAATCGCGACGTAAATAGCGCGCTCGCTGGCCTCGAGCTGCTTGGCAATTGCGTCGCGATTGGCTTGAGCGAACGCGATCGACGGAATGAACGAGGCGACGAAGACGGCGGCGACGAGCGGCCGACGAATCATGTGGCCTCCCAGGCGCGGCAAAGTCAATCGGATCAATTGCTACTTCTTGGGAGGCTCCGCCTCAGGCCGACGAGCATGTGCGATTCGGCTCCGCCTCGCAGCGTCGCTTGGCCCCGCCTCCGGCGGGGCGAGAGTCTTGACGGGCGGTCTAACAACTTGACTCATTCGGTCAGGATTCCGGCCCTTCAAGACTCTAGTGGGTGGAGGCGGCGCGATCGGCGTCTCCTGGTGGAACGCCGACAACCACTTCCCGTCTCGATTCAGATACGCGCTCGATGCATATTCCTGCGGGAGCGGCTGACCCATGTAGCTGCCCTTCGCGGTAAAACGGTACGAGAGGATCGCCGCGGTATCAGTCAGAAACGTGACCCGCACCTCTGATTGAGGGTGAAGGACTCGAGCTTCACCTGGCCGAGCGTCTTTAGAAACTCGGCGTTGGTCATGACGCCACCCGGACTGATCGCGATGCCGTCCGGCCCGGTGACTCCGGCCAGAAAGCCCTTCGCGTCGTGCTTCTGGATCGCGCTGAGCACGGCGCGTTCATTAGCTTCGATCGCTTTCGCCGCGGCATCCCTGCCGGCTTGAGCGTTAAGAACAACGGGAACAGACGATGCGAGGAAGACGGCAACGAGAAGCAATCGAACGGATCATAGGCCCTCCCGCGGCGTAGTGTATCACCGCTGAGCTGGCCCGTTTTGGCACCGACCTAGCCAGCGGCTGTGCATCGACGTCCTGAACGCCGGAGGGAACGTGCTGCGCGCACGACCTTGCCTGACAGCACACGACATCCTGCGCTATGAGTCCGCGGGTGAGGGCTCGATGACACCGAGTCTCCGGCCACCTGCGTGAGGTGTGTTCCAGAAGCGTCAGGCCGGACCGTATTGACGGGCCGTCAGCGCGGCCGGGAGCGAGGTGAATCCTATCACCCGTGCCACTGACGGGACAGCCGGATAAGGCACCGGTTGCATCCCCGCCCACAGTTGACTCAGGAGCTTGCGATCAACTCGACCGCTCGTCGTTCCACGGACCGCGGGGCCGTCAGTTCGACGACGCCGGCATCGAGCGTCACCAACCGGCCGCTTTGTTTGAGCGCCAGCGCCACCAGGTAGCCATCGGTGACCTGTTGATGTCCGACGAGCCGCGTTCCGGTCGACGCCAAGACCGACGCGATACCGAGATCGATCGGCCAGAACACGTGATCGTCAGCGCCGGTATTAGCGGCCAGGAGACCGGCGGCCTCGCGCGGTGTCACCGCATCCCGTGAGAACGCGGGGTTCGACACGATACGGACGAACGCCGCTTCGGTCAGCGGACAGGTGGCCCACCGCTTCGCCCGGTGCCTGCCGAACCACGCGAGTACCAGGTCATGACTCGTGTGGCTGGGCCACAGCAGCGCAATCAACACATTGGTGTCGAGCAGATACCCGTTCATGCTCCATCAGACTCGAGACGCCGGACATCCGCCGAGGCCACCTTCGGGGAGTCCGTCGGCAGGTCGAACACCACGACACCCGCCTTCCGGGCTGAACGCGTGGGCGCATTGAGGCCGCGCCGCACCAGCTCGGAGACCGTCTTGCCAATTGATGCGCCACGAGCCCTCGCCTGGCGCACCACGGCCTCGGCTACGTCATCATCCAGATTCAACGTCGTCCGCATGCAACAATGATGCGTCCCTGCAAGTTTGATGTCAAGCAGGCAATATCACATCAATAATGACTGCCGGCATCTGACCGAAACAAATCAACGGCATCAACCACCGGGTGAGTCCAAGCGTGCCGATCTGACTCGCACAGCATCCCGGCCGGTCGTGGCGGTCCGACGTTACGGTGCCCCGTCGGGTGGCGGCGCAGGCGCCCGGGGCCAAAGCGCCGAAGCGCCAGGGTCCGAGCGCAGCGGTCGTCGAGCCGCAGGCGATTTCGGGTCTCGCATCGAGCGGCCGCAACTGCATCGGGCCATCCGGCGCCAACGTCCACTCGATCGGCTGGGTGCCGTCGAACAGCCGCGTCAGCATCACGTTCTCCTCGGACTTCGATCCGGTCGCATCGGTCACTAACACGCAGCTTGGCAGCGAGGCTCCCAACAGCGTGGCGCGATCGGCGTTCTGGGCGGATGACGATGGCGGCGGCAACTTCGAGCCGCTGCTCAACTTCACCACCACCTATTCAGGCACGCTGGTCCTGCACGTCAGCAAGTTTTCGGCGGAGCGGTCGGCGGGCTGCTACTTCTACAAGGTCGAGATCATCACCGAATAACGAGCGACTCGGTTCCTCCAGTGGGCCCAGGCGCCGACGCCCGGGCCATTTTTTCAATCTTCGTGAAAGGCGAGGAACTTCACGTCGGGATTGGTGCGCTGCGCGTAGTCGAGCGCCCACTCCGATTCGAACAGCATCACCGGCCTGCCCTGGCGATCGTTGACGAGGCGCGTGCCCGCGCCGCTCGTCATCGCGTCGATCTTGTCCTGCGGCCCCGATAGCCAGCGCGCTGAGGTATACGACAGCGACTCGACGTCGGCATCGACGTTGTATTCATCCTTCAAGCGCACGGCGAGCACTTCAAGTTGCAGCGGACCGACCGTGCCGAGGATTGGCTCGCGGCGACCGATCGTCGGAAACAGCACCTGCATCAAGCCTTCTTCTTCGAGCTGGCGAATCGCCTCGTCGAACTGCTTGAACCGCACGTCGCGGAGCCGCGCGACGCCGAAATGCTCGGCGGGGAACCGCG
The DNA here is from genome assembly GCA_019752015.1 of Cyanobacteriota bacterium. GTDB lineage: Bacteria > Acidobacteriota > Vicinamibacteria > Vicinamibacterales > UBA2999 > 12-FULL-67-14b. The sequence goes on from JAIEMQ010000024.1 coordinate 33,825, forward strand.
GGATCGCCGGATACTTCACCGGCTCGTCGGCATAGAGCGTGTCGCCGATGCCGAACTGGCCCGGGTTCACCAGTCCGACGACATCGCCGGGGAACGCCTTCTCGATCGTCTCGCGCTTGCCGCCGAAGAATCGATACGGCCGCGCCGCGCGGATCTCCTGCCCTTCGCGCGCGTTCGTGATCACCATGTCCTTCTCGAAGACGCCGGAGCAGACGCGCAGGAACGCGACCCGATCGCGATGCCGCTTGTTCATGTTCGCCTGGATCTTGAACACGAACCCGCTGAAGTGCGGCGTCTCCGGAGGAATGACGCCGCGATCGCTGTCGCGGCCCTTCGGCGGCGGCGCCAGTTCCGTCAACGCATGCAGGAACGGCTCGAGACCGAAGTTCGATAACGCGCTGCCGAAGAACACCGGCGTGTGACGGAAGTCGAGATATGCCTCGTGATCGAACGCGGTGCCGGCGCCGGTCACGAGCGACGTCTCGTCGATGAGGTGCTGCCACGCATCCTCGCCGATCAGCTCGGCAAGCTTCGGATCATCGGCAGCGCCGACGTTGACCGGCGCGGGATGCGCGCGTTCCTTGCGATCGTAGAGATGGACGATGCCGTTCTGCAGGTCGTAGACGCCGCGAAAGCGATCGCCGCTGCCGATCGGCCAGTTCATCGGCACCGCGTGAATGCCGAGCACGCGCTCGATCTCGTCGAGCAGGTCGAACGGATCGCGGCTCGGCAGATCCAGCTTGTTGATGAACGTCAGCACCGGCAGCCGGCGCAGCTTGCAGACCTCGAACAGCTTGCGCGTCTGCGACTCGATGCCCTTCGCGGCGTCGATGACCATGACGACGCCGTCGACGGCGAACAGCGTGCGATAGGTGTCTTCGCTGAAGTCCTTGTGGCCCGGCGTGTCGAGCAGGGTCAGGTGATGACGCCCGAGATCGAATTCGACCGCGGCCGAGGTCACCGAAATGCCGCGCTCACGCTCGATGTCCATCCAGTCGGACACGACGTGCCGATCGGTCTTTCGTCCGCGCACCGCGCCCGCCAGCTCGATCGCCCCCGCGTACAGCAGGAGTTTTTCGGTCAGCGTGGTCTTACCGGCGTCGGGGTGGGAAATGATCGCGAACGTGCGGCGGCGCTCAACCTCGTTCTTGAGCGCCGATTGTGCGACTACGGTTTCGATCTACTTAAGCTCCTGCAGGAATTTTACCAGTTCTCCGCCCCAGATCGCAGGCAGCGAATGCGTGCCGTGGCCGCGCGTCTCGTCGGTGATCGGCAGCAGGATGAAGCGGCCGTGCTTCACCTGCTTGATGAGCGTCTGCATCATCGGCAGCTCGGGCGGGTTGACGAAGTCGTCCGCGGAGTTGATCGCGAGCAGGTGCGAGGTGATCTTCGAGAGGTGCGGCGCCGGGTTGTAATCCTCGATCGCGTGGTAGTGATACAGCATGTCGTTGGCGTCGGTCGTCTTCGATCGCGACGCGACCTGCTCCTCGACGTATTTATCCGCCGCGGCGATGGTCGGGAATTGTTTCTGCCACTGCAGCGGGACGCTGGTCGCCATCATCAGGAAGCCGATCGCGCTGGCGAGCCCGCGCGGCTGCTCGGTGTAGTCGCCGTTCTTCCACGTCGGATCTTTTTCGATCGCATCGATCAGGAACTTGCGCCAGACGCGATTGCGTCCGCCGATCTCGACCGGATTGCTGGCCAGCGGCACAAGGCCCGCGGCGAATCCCGGATACATGTAGCCCCAGTTCCACGCGTGCATCGCGCCCATTGACGTGCCCATCACGAGCTTGAGATTGGTGAGCCCGAGACCTTTCGTCACGAGCTCGTACTGCAGCTTCACCATGTCGGTGTAGCGATACTTCGGAAACCTCATCCGCATGCGGTCGCTCGGCTTGCTCGACTGCCCGTGACCGACGTTGTCGGGCAGGATGATGAAGTACTTCTCCGCATCGAGCGGCTGGCCTTTGCCGAACAGCCGCCCGCCGTAGTTCGGGCCGGTGAAGGCCGCGCCGCTGCCGCCCGTGCCATGCAGGATCAACACGCCGTTGCGGACCACGCCGTCGGCGTCTTTGCGCGGCGCGCCGACGGTTCGATAGTGGATCTTCACTTCCGGCAGGCGCTCACCGCTCGCGAACGCGAAATCGCGCGCGACGAAGTCGTGCTCGACAGCGGCAGGAAACGGCGCGGGTTGCGCGGCGGCGGTGGCTGCGAGGAAGAGGGCTGCGACGAAGGTAACAATGCGCACCATGCCGCGCATTCTATTACCGAAGGGTGAAGGTCAGTTCGATGGTGATGATGACCGGTACGGGCTCGCCCTGGCGCATGCCGGGACGGAACTTCCACATCTTCGCGGCCTTGATGGCTTCCTGATCGAGACCGAAGATCGGATCGAGCGAGCGCGTGACCTTGACGTCGCCGACGCTGCCGTCGGGCATGACGATGCACTCGAGCCAGACCGAGCCCTGCACCTTGGCGCGCATCGCATCCGCGGTATAGGCCGGCTTCACTTCGCGAAGCACCGTCGGCAGCGTGACGCCGGAGCCCGGACGAAACGCGCCGCCGCCAAATCCGCCGCCGAATCCCGGTCCAAGACCCGAGCCCTGACCGGAACCCGCGCCCGTGCCTGGCCCCGAGCCGGCTCCACCGGTGGTCGGCGCAGACGGTGAAATGACACCGGGCAGCGTCATTTCCGCTTCGGACATCGGCTTGAACGGGACCACCATCTCGAGCGGCGGCGGCTCCTCCACCTTGGGCGGCGTCGGCGTGGGTGTCACCGGGGCTGGAACCGAAATCGGGTCCACTTTCTTTTCGACCTGGGCCTTGCGAGGCGGCTCCGGCTTCGGATCGCCGCCGCCACCGCCGCCGCCGCCCGGACCGGGCGTGGGCAGGAAGACCGCCATGTTGATGTCGAGCTGATCCGCAATTTCAGGCGGCAATGCCTGCGGCGCGAAGCGGATGATCAGCAAGACGACGGCGATCAGCGCGATGTGTGTAAGAACCGAGGTTCCCGCCCCGACCTTGGACTTCGCGCTTTCGAAGCCGAAGCTGTACTCTTCCGGCCGATCATCGAGCCGCAGCTGCGATCCGCGGATTAATGCGGGCGCTTTGTTGCCGGTAGCCTTTGCCATCAGGGTTGAGAGTCAGCCCAAAGCCATTGTGACCGACGGGTTTAGACGTGACAAGTGCAAACCCGGCGCCATGAGGATTTGACGCCATTTAGGGACAACTGGCCGAGGTGCTACAATCGAGCCACGGTCGCCGGGTCCGGTGGCCTCAAGGAGTCATCATGTTTTCCCTGTTTGGGCCCATCGGCTTGCCGGAAATGCTCATTATTCTGGCGATCGTCATCCTGATTTTCGGCGCCAACCGGCTGCCCGAGCTCGGCAAGGGCATCGGCGCCGGCATCAAGAATTTCAAGAGCTCGATGAAAGACGAATAACTACAGGACGAGACGGACGTCTCCTGTTCGTCTCGTCACGCGCTCGCGATCCAGATATTCCAGCAGCGGGATCGCAAACTTCCTCGACACACCGTATCGATCCTTGAAGGCCGCCACGTCCACCGTGGCCTTGCCGCCGGGCGCACTGCCCTTCAACGCGCCGACTTCCTCTTTCAGTTTCTGCAGCGCCGCGCCGTGAAAGACGATGGTGTCGAGTTTCACCAGCACTTTCTCTCGCAGCAGCAGCGCCGTCACTTTTTCAACGATCGCGCGCGGCGCTTTAACGGTGGCGTCGATCGCCGCGGCGTCGGGCGGCTTCAGGCCGCCGGCGAGATACGCATTGACGATCGCGCTCTTCACCTGATCGTCGGCACCGGCGACCGTTGCCTTGTGTGAGGGCAACGCGAGCCGGTCCGAACCAACCAGGGACGCGGCGCCCTTCAACGTGTCGACCACCATTTCAAAAACGGCCGGGGCGACTCGGGCGAAGATCTTCTCGCGTGCTTCTTCACGCGGGAGCCCATCGCTCATCGGATTCGCCTTGTGCGACGCCGCCACCAGCGCGAGCAGCGCATCGCCCGCCTTCGCTATGTACGCGGATGCGATCAGCCGATCGCCGACGAGCCTCACGGCACGATGACCGAGCGTCGTCAATACCGCGGGCAGGCGCGCAGTCGAGACGCCGCCGCGAGACACCAGCGAGGCCTTCGAGACGCCGGGCAATCCGGCGCCCTCGATCATCGCAAGCAACGCCGCCGTCTCACCGGCCGTCGATCGAAGACGCTCGAGACTGCCGCGGCCGTCCACCGATCGCACGCCGGGACGAGTCGGCGCAGCGTCGATCACCATGCCGCCGCCAATCGTGATCGGCGGCGAGTAGGCGCGGAGGATGAAACGATCGCCGCGTGTGAGGACTGCCGGCGTTTCGAGGCGCAGGCGTACGAGCTCGCTGGCGCCAGGCTCGATCTCCGCCGCGGCGCCGGCGATCGAGACGCGTCCCAGCACTTCGGACGTGCCGTTGTGGAGCCGCACCCGCGCGCCGTGCTTGAGCCGCCGCGCCGAGCGCAGCAGATCGATCTCGGCATCCACGCGCCGCGTGACGCTGAGCGTGTCCGGCGTGAGGAGCGTCTCGCCCCGCGACACGTCGCCCACCTCGACGCCACCGAGATTGATGGCGGAGCGCTGCCCCGCAACCGCTTCGAGCGCCGGACGCCCGTGCACCTGGACGCCGCGCACTTTCACGACACGACCGCCGGGCTGAACGATCAACTGATCGTCGACGCCGATTCGGCCGGCGACGAGCGTGCCGGTCACCACGGTGCCGAATCCCTTCATGGAGAACGCGCGATCGATCGGCAGCCGGGCGCCGCCGTCGACCGGGCGGCGCGCCACGTGCGTGACCTGGGCGGCAATGGCGTCGCGCAAGCGATCGAGACCATCGCCGGTCGCCGCCGACACTTCGAGCACCGGCGCCGATTCGAGGAACGATCCCTTGACGAGCTCTGCCACGTCCTGCGCGACCAGCGCGCGCGTGTCCGCGTCGGCCAGATCGGACTTGGTGATGACGACAATGCCGCGCGGAATGCGGAGCAGGCGGCAGATGTCGAAGTGCTCTCGGGTCTGCGGCATCACGGATTCGTCGGCGGCGACGATCAGCAGCACGCAGTCGATACCGCCGACCCCCGCCAGCATCGTGCGCACGAACCGCTCGTGGCCGGGCACGTCGACGAAGGCGATCCGCGTATCGCCGACGGCGGTGTGCGCGAAGCCGAGCTCGATGGTGATGCCGCGCTCTTTTTCTTCCTTGAGGCGATCGGGGTCGATGCCGGTCAACGCCCTGACGAGCGAGCTCTTGCCATGATCGATATGGCCGGCCGTGCCAACGACGAGGTTATTCATCTCAGATCTCAGACTTCTGAATTCCGAAATCTTACCTCTTCGATCTCTTTCGCTCACTCTTGCCGAGGCGTTGCTTGCGTTTCCGGCGCTGCTCCTGCGTGCCCTTGCGGTCGTCCTTCTTCATGCGCGCCCCGCTGCGCGCCGGACCGCGCGAGCGTTCGTCGCGCCGGACCTTCTCGAGCACGTCGTCCAGGCCCAGATCGATCTGCCGCCGCTCCATGTCGACGCGGATGATCTGCACGCGCACCTGATCGCCGAGCCGGTACGTCTTCCTGGTGTTCTCGCCGAACAGCGTATGCGCCTGCTCGCGGAACCGGTAGTAGTCGTCGGCCATGGTGCTGACGTGGACCAGGCCTTCGACGTAATGCTCGATCAGCTCGACGAACATGCCGAACGGCGCGACACCGGTGATGTAGCCCTCGAAGACGTCGCCGACCTTGTCGGCCATGAAACGCACTTTCTTCCACTGCAGGATTTCGCGCTCGGCCTCGGCAGCGCGCCGCTCCATCTCCGACGTGTGCCGGCCGGCTTCCGGCAGATCCTCGTCGAGCTCCGCCTTGCGCTCGTCGCTGACTTTCGTGTGGCGCTGCTCGCGCAGCAGGCGATGCACGACCAGATCGGGATAGCGCCGGATCGGTGACGTGAAGTGCGTATACGTTTCCGCGGCCAGGCCGAAGTGACCGACGTTCATCGCGTCGTAGCGCGCCTTCTGCATGGTCCGCAGCATCAGGAACGCGATCGGACGTTCGGCCGGGTTGCCGCGGATCTTTTCGACCAGCTTCTGAAAGTGCTTCGGCCGCACGGCGTTCTCGGACGCGCCGAGAGAGAATCCAAAGCCGCTGACGAATTCCTCGAACTGCAGGACCTTCAACGGATCGGGCGGCTCGTGGATTCGGTACAACGCGGGCATGCCGCTCGACTCCAGGTGCCCCGCCACCGTTTCGTTCGCCAGCAGCATGAACTCTTCGATGAGGCGATGCGCGACGTTGCGTTCCGACGCGACGATGTCCTCGATGAAGCCTTCTTCGTTGAGCACGACCTGCGCTTCCGGCAGGTCGAAGTCCACCGAGCCACGGCGGTGGCGGCGGGCATTCAGGATCTCGAACAGCTCGCGCATCAGCTCGAACATCGGGACGAGCTGGTGATACTGCTTGATCGCCGCCGGATCCTTCTCCGTCAGGATCGCGTTGACGGCGGTGTAGGTCATGCGCGCGTCGCTGCGGATGACGCCGTCGTGCATTTCGTAGCGGACGACGTCGCCGCGCGACGTCACTTCCATCAGGCATGACTGGACCAGGCGATCGACGTGCGGATTCAAGCTGCACAGCCCGGTCGCCAGCTCCGACGGGAACATGTGCACGGCGCGCTCCGGGAAATACACCGAAGTGCCGCGCTCGTATGCTTCCTGATCCAGCGCGCCGCCTTCCTGGACGTAGTGGGCGACGTCGGCAATGTGCACGCCGAGCCAGTAGTGGCCGTTCTTCAGCTTCTCGATCGAAACCGCATCGTCGAAATCGCGCGCGTGCTCGCCGTCGATGGTGACGACGGCGCGATCGCGGAAGTCGGTGCGGCCGGCGATGTCCTTGTCCTTGACGGCGGCGCCGATGCGCTTCGCCTCCGCGATCGACTCCGGACTGTGTTCGTCCGGAATGTTGTGCTTGCGAAGGATGATCTCGGTATCGACGCCGGGGTCGTTGATGTCGCCGAGCACTTCAACGATGCGTCCCGCCGGTCCGCGCGTCGGCGTCGGCCAGCGCGTGACTTCGACCGTCACCATGGCACCGGGCTCCGCATCACGCGTTTCGTCTCGCGGGATTTGAATGTCAGCGGTCAGGCGCTTGTCGAACGGCGTGACGAAGCCGAGTCCGGACGGATCGCTGACGTATCGGCCAACGACCGTGGTCGCCGCCCGCTCGAGCACCTGGACGATCTTTCCTTCCGCGCGCCCGTCTTCGCGATAACGCTCGATGCGGACGACGACGCGATCGCCGTGCATCGCTTCCTTGAGGTTGTGCTCCGCAACGTAGATGTCGCGGGTCAGCCCTTCGACGGGACGCTCGGGCCGAACGAAGCCGAAGCCGGAGGGATGACCGTCCAGCTTGCCGACGACGAGATCCATGCGGTCAGGCAACCCGTATCGATTGCCTTTGATCTGGACGAGTGAGCCGTCGTTGACGAGGCTCCTCAAGTTGCGCTTGAAGCTGGTCCGCTCGTCGCGCGGGATTTTGAGCACGCGCAGCAACTCGCGCGGCGTGGCCGGATGCGGCACTCGCTGCCGCATGAGCCGAAGTAAGTCTTCCTTATTCAATCAGTAACACCTGTAAATCTCCGACATTCGTGTCGGTGCGCCCAAGCCGGACGGCATCGTCCAGCGGCGCGAAAAACGCGAACGAGTCGTTCGCTGCAAGATAGTTGCCCGGCGGTGCGAGTCCTGCTTTCATCGCACGCGCCATCGTCGTGGAGTCTACGACACCGCCGGCAACACCGGATGAGCCGTCGATGCCATCAGTGCCGATGCTCGCCATGGCGACGCCGGGCATCGACGAGATCGGTTCGGCGAGCGCCAGCGCAAACTCGAGGTTGCGGCCACCGGTCCCCGGGCCCCGCACCGTCACCGTGGTCTCGCCGCTCGAGATGACGCAGACCTTCCGAGGGGACGGCCCGATCAGATTTCGCACGCGCGCAAACCACTCCGACGCCACGATCCTTGCCTCACCTGTCACCGCCTCAGGCATCACGATCGCGCGATAGCCACGTTCGGCTCCGGCCGTACGAGCGCCTTCCATTGCATCGACGCGGCTGCCGATCACGCGCGCTCTCGAACGCGCCATCGATGGATGTCCCGGCGACGGCGTATCCGGCAGCGCTCCGTCAACGCCCGATCGAATCACGCTCCGCACTCGATCGGAATGCGCGTTGCCGCCAAAACGCTCCAGCGCCGCCGCCGCATCGGACCACGTCGTTGAATCCGGCACGCCGGGACCGGATCCGATCGCGTGAAGGTCGTCGCCGACGACATCGGAAATCGCAAGAGTGATGGTCGTGCCGATGCACGCCGCCGCAAGGCGCCCGCCTTTCACTTTCGACAGATGGCGCCGCACCGTGTTCAGCGCGTGGATATCAGCGCCTGCCGCCATCATCCGCCGCGTCGTGTCGATCTTGTCGGCCAGCGAAATGCCGTCGATCGGCGACGCCATCAAGGCCGACGCCCCGCCCGACAACAAGATGACGAGCGCTTCGCCGGAATGAACGCTCTGGGCGATTGCAACGGCACGGTTCCCGGCCGCTTCGCTGCGCGCATCGGGAAACGGATGGCTCGATTCGATCCATTCAACCGTGGGTGGCAGATCCGCGTGCGCGTGCGTGCCGATCGCAATCGCCTGACGTATCGCGAGATGCGGCGTCGCGACAAACACCGCCGCCATTGCCGCCGCCGCTTTGCCCACCGCGATCACATGCAGACCGCGGCCGCTCAGCACGTCGGCCGCTTCCGCATCGGCCAGCGCGCGAGCGATCACACGGCGAGCGCTGACCGCGTCCACGCCGGCGCGGATCACGCGATCGAGATCTTGTCTGAGTCTGGAAACGGGAACCGTCAGTGAACCTTGCAGGGATCCGACCAGCCCGATAGGCCGGTCACCACGTCGAACTCTTTCAACAACTGGGCGACGACGTATTCCGCGTTGGCTTCTTCGGAGAGCCGATCGAGGTCGGCGATGATTTTCAGGAGGGCGTTCTCTGCGTTTTCAATGGCCTGGGCGCTGAAGTATTCGCGCTGGGCCTGAAGGCATTGGTGATGTTTCAGAAATTCTTCCCGGTAGAACTCGGTGAGCGCCGAAACCGTCGGCGGAGTTACGGGATCCAACAGGAAGCCTGGGATTCGGGTTCTTGCCCTCGGCATATCGGATTAACAGCAGTGTAAAAGGGTTTCCTCCTATGTGTCAACGCATTCAGCGCGCGGCTCTTGACGCCACAGTGCCCGCGGCCGCGCCAACCCCTACTCCGCCTAATAGCATCATTACGGATTCTGTGATTCCGAGGAATCGCAGCTGACCAATACCAGCGTATCCGGCGAGATCGGATCCAAGCCATCGCGACAGCGTCGAATACAAAATTGCGATCACGCCCAGCGCCACGGCCGCGCCGATGCCCCCGAGCAGCAGCCCCTCCACGACAGCGGGACCGCGAATGTAGCTGAATGGCGCGCCAACGAGTTTCATGATTTCGAGCTCGTCGCGGCGCGCAAAAAGAGAGAGCCTGACGACCGCGGCTACGGTAAAGGCGGCCCCGAGCATCAGGATGGCCGCCACGACGCCGGCCGCAAGCCTCGCCGCCGTGACGATACCGACCAGACGGGCCAGCCATCGACGGTCGTAGCGGATATCGCTGACGCCGGCCTGGCCCGCAACCTCCTTCGACAGCGCATCCGCGGCGGCATCCCCGCCGTTCTCCGTTCGCAGCCGCACTTCGATGGCCGACGGAAAGGGATTCTGGCCGAGCCCCGAGGTGACGTCGCTCAGTTCGGGAAAGTCAGCGCGGAACCGCTCGAGCGCGCGCTCCCGCGAAACATATTCAACCGCCGCGACCGCAGGCTGCGCCTTCAGGAACGATTCCAGCGCGGCGCGATCTGATTCACTGATCGTATCGTGGAGATACACGGACATCTCCGCCGCCTGCAGCCACTGATCCAGGACGCCCTGCACATTGACCGAGATGAGCAGGAACCCGCCGAGGGTCGCAAAGGCGATCGCGATCGTACCGATCGAGACGAGCGCCGATCGACCCGATCGAAGCAGGCTGATCCACGCTTCCTCAAAGGAGTAGCCGACGACCGTCACGGCCTGGGCTCCTGACCGACCAACAGCCCCTGATCGAGCGTGATGACGCGGCGGCCCACCCACTTGATGAGCTCTCGATCGTGCGTGGCAACGAGCACGGTGGTGCCGCGCGAATTCATGTCGCGAAACAGGTTCATGATTTCGAGCGACAGGTCCGGGTCGAGGTTGCCGGTGGGTTCGTCGGCGAGGACGAGATGCGGATCGTTGACGAGGGCGCGGGCGATCGCCACGCGCTGTTGCTCGCCGCCCGACAGCTCCTCCGGGAGCGCATTGAGCCGATGCTGCAGCCCCACCCACTTCAGGACCTGGTAGGTGTTCTGGCGCTGCTGCTCGATCGGCTTGCCGAGCACGCGTCCGACGAACGATACATTTTCGAAAATCGTCTTCGTCGGAATCAGCTTGAAGTCCTGGAAGACAAACCCGACCGTCCGGCGATAGGCCTGCGTTTCGTCGCGCGTGAGGTGGGAAAGATTACGGCCGTTGACCATGACTTCGCCTTCGGACGGCCGCTCCTCGAGCAGCAGCAGCCTCAGCAGCGTGCTCTTGCCCGCGCCACTCGGACCGGTGAGGAAGACGAACTCGCCCTTGTCGATCTTGAGGCTGAGCTCTTTCAGCGCGTACATGCCGCGGCCATAGGTCTTGGCCAGCGACTGCGTTTCGATCACGAACCGTAGTTTAACGCGTCAATGCGTCGTGCGCACTTCCGATCGCGGCATGGGCGCGACGGTGCGCCGCAGGAACACGTTGAAGGTGGAGCCGACGCCCTCGACGCTGACGACGTCGATGCAGCCGCCGTGGCGCGTCACGATGTCGTGGACGGTCGCGAGCCCGATGCCGCTGCCGGCGCCGTCGGCCTTGGTGGTGAAGAGCGGCTCGAAGATCCGCGGCTGGACATGTTCGGGAATGCCGCAGCCGGTATCGGTGACCGCGAAGCACACGAAATCTTCCGGCGCGGCGGCCACGGCGGCCGGCACGGCGCAGTTGTTCGGCGCGCAGGTCGTGAAGGTGATCGTGCCGCCATTCGGCATCGCATCCCTGGCGTTGAGCATCAGGTTGAGAATCACCTGCTCGATCTGGGTGGGATCGGCGGTCACGTATCGCGCGTCGGCGGCGAGGCGTGTCTCGAGCCGGATGCTGGAGCCAACGACGCGCCGCAGCAGCGCGGCCGACTGTTCAATCGCGGTGTTGAGGTCGACGCGCCTGGTCTCCGATTCGCGATGCCGGCTGAACGCCAGCAGCTGCCGCGCCAGGTCGGCGCCGCGAGTCACGGCTTCCTGAATCGCATCCACGTACGAATGGCGCGGATCGTCGGCAGTGGTCCTGAGCCGCATCACGTCAGCGTGGCTGCGCACCACCATCAGGATGTTGCCGAAGTCGTGCGCGATGCCGGTCGCGAGGCGCCCGATCATTTCCGTCTTCTGCGACTGGCGGAGCCGATCTTCGAGGCGGCGCCGATCGGTGAGGTCGCGCGCGCTCAGCACCTTGATGGTCTGGCCATCGGCGTCGTGGTGCTCCGCCACCGTCACTTCCATGGTCAACCACGTCTGGTCCTCGCGGCGCAGGCGCGCTTCGACGGAATAGCCTTGCGATCCGCCGATGCGAAGCAGCGCCGCCACCGACTCGCGATCCAGTGGATGCACGAGATCGACGACCGGCAGGCCGGTGCACGTCTCCGGACAGAACCCGAGCACGCGCTCGATTGCCGGCGACACCGTGCTGAAGGCGCCCTTCGCATCGAGGATGCCGACGATGTCCTGGGTTTCGGAAATCATGCCGATAAACAGCGCGTCGCGCCGCTCGAGCTCGCGCGCCGAGCGCTGCCGCTCCATTTCGGCTGCCGCGCGGTGCGCGACGATCCGGGACATCATGGTCGTGGTCATGTCATCCACCTTCGCGGCATGGCCGAAGCCGCAGATGATGCCGAGCGGACGGCCGTCCGATCCCGTGATCGGCAGATCGAAGGCCGCGTCGCTGGCGATGTCGCCCAGGCGGGAAAAACCGCTTTCAACCAGCCGCTCACAGTGCGTGCTGATGAGCGCCTGCATCACAGGACTGGAACCCGCCGACGCCGGATAGGTGGCGATCGGCAGCAATCCCCCGTCGCCGTCGGGCGGCAACTCCGCGATCACCGCGACCTCGAAGCCGAGGCACTCCGCGATGAATTCCACCAGCAGCTCGAAGAATTCATGACCCGTGGCCGGCGAGAGGTCATTCGCGAATCGCGCCAACGCCCGCTCGCGCGCCGTCGTCAGTTCATCGGAAATCGGGAAGCGGGCGACGCCGAGCGACAACGGACTGCGCGGACCCTGTATGGGCCGCGCGGTGCGTCGCTCCTGCACCGATAGCGTGGTCGCTCGCATGTCGGAATGACTCAGCAATTGAACGGCCAGATTCAATTGGGTCAAAAACGCTAAACGACATTAAGTGACTTACGTGTCATATAAACGAGTCAGAAGCCGCTATAGAAAGTGTTTGATGTTGGGCTATGAGGCGGCTAGTTGTCGTCAATTTCACACGTGATTTGTTTGTGAAAACGCGCGTTTGCTGAGGGCGATCGCGGGCGCAGGTCGACTTATGTTCTGTTTTGATAATTACCAATAACAATTTTAATTACTGGTAGTTAGAGACAGGATTGTTACGATTTTGATCCGTTGGTGAACACTCCCATAGCCGGGATTCAGCTATGGGAGTGTCACTATTAGATCTGTGGAACGACGGCGGGACGATAGCTGGGCGCGAGGCGATGCCCCGTCGCGGCCGCTCGTCGCCCGCCGCCGATCAACGCTTCGAGCTCCTGGACCATCCTGGTTGCGCCCGCAGCCAGGGCGTTCAGCTCCTGCGAGGCGGCCGCACTCTGCTCCGCCGTCGCGGCGGTCGTCTGCGTCACGTGCTCCATCTGCACGACCGACTGGCGCACCTGCTCGAGCCCGTTCGCCTGCTGACGCGTGGCTTCGCTGACTTCGCCGACGAGCGCGCTGAGGCTGGTGACGCTCGTCGTAATCTGGCCGACGGTGGCTGACATGCGATCGAGCTTGACGACGCCGTCCCTGGCGCTCGTCGAGGCGCGCTCGATCAAGGCGGTGGTGTCGCGCGCCGCGGTGGCCGCGCGCTGGGCGAGATTTCTCACTTCATCGGCGACCACCGCGAAGCCCATGCCCGCTTCGCCGGCGCGAGCCGCTTCGACCGCGGCATTGAGCGCGAGGATGTTGGTCTGGAACGCAATCTCGTCGATCGTCTTGACGATCTTCGACACCTGCGCGCTCGATTCATGAATCGCCGACATCGAACCGGCCATCGAGATCAGCGCGTCGTTGGCCTGGCCCACGCTGCGATCGACGCCGCGCACCAGCTCCGCCGACTGACGCGAACGCTCGGCATTCTGCCGTGTCGTCGCCGCGAGCTCCTCGGTTGATGCGGACGTTTCCTCGAGCGAGGCCGCCTGCTCCGACGCGCCTTGCGAGAGCGATTGCGCAGCGGCGGCGACCTGTTCGGCGGCTGCCATCACCTGCTCTGCCCCCGCCGACAACGCCGTCGTGGTGTGGCGGACGGTGCGCATGGCGCTGCTCGCAAGCCACAACGCGATCGCCATCACCAGGATCGCGACCGACAGGAACGCGCCGATCAGGCTCCACAACTCGCGGCGCACGTCCTCGATGTGAATGCCGGATCCGATCACCCAGTTCCAGCGCGGATAGAGCTTCACGTACGACAGCTTCGGCTTCGGTTCGGTCTCGCCCGGCTTCGGCCACATGTACTCGAAGTGGCCGCCGCCGTCGCGGCTCGCCATCTTCACGGCCTCGACGTAGATCAGCTTGCCGTTCGGATCCGCAAACGTCGACACGTCCTGGCCAACCAGCTTCTCGTTGATCGGGTGCATGACCACGCGGGGGTGCACGTCGTTGATCCAGAAGTAATCGGTCTTTTCGTAGCGCAGCGACTTGATCGCCGCGGCCGCCGCTTTCCGTGCGTCGGCATCGGACATGGCGCCCGACTCAGCCAGCTGGCCGTAGTAGGCCATGACGCCGTAGGCCACTTCCACGGCGTGCCGCGTCGCCGCCTGCTTTTCGCGATAGAGGCTGCGCTGCTGGAGGCACGCGCCCGACAGGCCGAACGCGATCGTCGCGCCGGCGATCAGGAGCGAGAAGCGAGTCGATAACGTGAGCCGCCGACGGAAGATGTGCTGTATGCCCATGGCCTCACCGTCTCATCAAAACTGTCCGTAGGTGCCGTCCGCCGGAAAGACCCTCGCGTGATCCGCGAGCACCGGCCGTTTTGCGGCGCGCGGCTGCACCATTGCCAGCCGTGTTGACGCGCGGCTCGGTTCCGGCCGCTGCACCGGTTCTACCGTCGCGGACGCGCCCGCGCCGTGCCCGACCATTGATTCGAGCCGCTGGACGAGCCGCATTGTGACGCCCGCCTGCGCGCTCAACTGCTCGCTGGCGGCGGCGCTCTCTTCGGCCGTGGCCGCGGTTGTCTGCGTGACCTTCTCCATCTGCCGGATGCTCTGCAACACCTGCTCGATGCCGTGCGCCTGTTCGCCGCTCGCCACGCTGACGCTATCGACGAGGCGTTTCACGGCGGTCACGCGCGCCGTGATCGCCGCAAACGATTCCGCCGCCTGGCTGACGCGCTGACTGCCGTCGCTCGCGCTCCTGGCCGCGCCTTCGATCAGATCGGTGGTGTCGCGCGCCGCCTGCGCCGAGCGCTGCGCGAGGTTGCGGACCTCGTCGGCCACGACGGCGAAGCCCATGCCGGCATCGCCGGCGCGCGCGGCTTCAACCGCGGCGTTCAAGGCGAGGATGTTGGTCTGGAAGGCGATCTCATCGATCGTCTTGATGATCTTCGAGACGCGATTGCTCGATTCGCGGATGCTGTCCATCGCCCCGACCATGTCGCCGAGCGACTGGTTGCATTGATCGAGCACGCGCGCCGCTTCCGCCATCAGCGTGGCCGCCTGCTGCGAGTTGTCGGCGTTGGTGCGCGTCATGGCCGCGATCTCTTCCATCGAGGCCGAGGTCTCTTCGAGCGACGCGGCCTGTTCGGCCGCGCCCTGCGACATCGATTGCGCGGAGGCCGCCATCTGAGACGACGCTTCGACGACCATCTGTCCGCCTTCGCCGAGCTCGCGCGACATGCCGCGCAGGCTGCCGTTGATCGATCGCACCAGCCACGCGACGAGTGCACCAACCAGCAGGGCGATGGCAATGACCGCGGCGGTCATCGTTCGCGATCGCGACTGCGACAACGACAGCGTTGCATCGTCGGTGGCCTTGAACATTTGAGCGGCGATCGACTGGGCCGACTCCTCCGCCGATCGGAACAGCGGGGTCGCCCTGGTGCGCAACATCTCGAGCGCTTCGGCGACGCGCGCGCCGTCTGCCGCTTCGACGATCTGCGCGTGCAGGGCCTTCCATTCGTCGAGCTTGCGGCGCAGCGCGGCCGCCTGCTCCTGGTTGCCGGTGTTGGACATGCGCGTGGCGAGGGTCTCGGCCGCCTGGCTCGCCGTGGCGAATTCATCGAGCGTGGCCTTTTTCTCGGCCGCATAGAGTGCCTGGTCGTTGTCGAGCGCCGCCCACAGCATGCTCTTGACGCTGCTTTCGATCTTGAACAGCGACGT
Source organism: Cyanobacteriota bacterium (assembly GCA_019752015.1). Classification (GTDB taxonomy): domain Bacteria; phylum Acidobacteriota; class Vicinamibacteria; order Vicinamibacterales; family UBA2999; genus 12-FULL-67-14b. Next base: position 49,621 of record JAIEMQ010000024.1, read on the forward strand.
GTAGATCGCCAGCGTGCGCTGCAGCTCGCCGGATCGCTGCGTCACTGCCCTGATATCGGCTTCGACGCGCGCTGCTCCCCACACCGCGACGCCGCCCTCGACGACCGTCAGGAGCAGCAGCACTCCCACGCCCGCGTAGAGCTTTTCGCCGATCGTTCGCGACCCAGTCATCATTACGTAGTCCTCACAACGTGAACGTCACTTGCACCACCATCGTCACCGGCACCGCGGCGCCATTGACGATGGTTGGCGCGTACTTCCATTGCTTGACGGCATCGAGCGCCGCCTTGTCGAGCTGCGGGATGGATTTCACGATCTGCGCGCGTGCGACGTTGCCGGTGGCGTCAACCACGATCGCCACTTCGACGACACCTTGCACGTGTCCGGTCTTGGCAATCGCCGGATACACCGGCGGCCTCGTCACCAGGCGTTGCGGCATGGCGATGCGGCCGCCCACCGGTACCGGATCCGCGCCCGGCGCCGGCGCCGGTGCCGACGCGAGCAGGTGCTCCGTCTTGCCGCCGACCGAGACGACCTTGACGCCCGTCACATCGGCGGCCAGTGACACGTAACCAATCGCGCCCGGCTTCAATCGAACGTAAGCGAGCACTTCGCGATCGGTCGCCAACGCGGGCGGCGGATTGACGCCCGCGGCCTGCGCCGAATCACGCATGCGATTCACCGCGGCGGGAATCGGCAGGCCCAGCACTTCTCGCGAGAATCCGTCGCGGACCGGCGAGCTCGGAAGCAAATCCACCGGCGATACGGCTGCGCCGTCTTCCCACGTGCCCTTGTCAAGAAACAATTTCGACACCTGGTTTCTCGACAGCGACGAGACCGGGTTCGAAGGATTCACAACAATGCGATAGCCATCTTGCGCAACGGCTGTCGCACTCGCCGCCACCACCGCGGCGATCGTCGCCACCGTCATCACGATTTGTTTCCGTACACTCCACGCCATCGAAAGATCTCTCCCGCCGCGCCATTGAGCAAAACCGGAGCCAACTGCGGCCTCGCGATCACGTCTGCGCAACTGGCGGCGAATCAAGTGGTTATCGTGAGGGTGCATGTCGATCGCTCCACCGATCTACGGATGCAGTCTGAACGCTGGACGATTCCGGTCTGCACTCTGGACGGCGGTGCGCGCGCGTCCCGGCGCAAACGCGGACGCGATCGCGCGCGGCATGGCGCCGAGTGCAGCCACATGCATGGCGCCGCCGCGCTGAATCGCGGCGGCCGGCATGCCGAAGACCACGCACGATCGCGCATCCTCGGCAATCGTGGTGGCGCCGGCTTCGCGCAACATCACCATGCCATCGGCGCCGTCGGCGCCCATGCCCGTCAAGAGCATCGCGACAATCGGCACACCGCGCAGCGCTGCCGCGGATTGAAACAGTACGTCGACCGACGGCCGCTGATACAGGACGCGCTCGCCACCGCGGACGCTGGTGACCAGCTCTCCATGCCGGGCGCCAACCAGCAGATGGGAGTCGCCTGGCGCGATGTAGACCACGCCGCGCTCGAGCCGCATGGAGTCGGCGGCCTCGATCACGCGCTGCGGGCAGATTTTGTCGAGCCTGGCGGCAAACGCGCGTGTGAAGTACGCGGGCATGTGCTGCACCACGGCGATCGGCGGCGCGTCTGCGGGCAATTGCATCAGCAGCGTTTCGATCGCCTGGGTTCCGCCGGTTGATGCGCCAATCAGAATCAGTCCGTTGGCGTGCGCCAGACTGGGCGCGACCGGGGCCGGCGGCGGCGAGTGGCGAAGCCGCGAGAAGTGCACGGCCCGGCCGGTGCGCAAGGCGCGAATGCGGTACGTCAACTGGTCGGTGATGTCCGCGACGGAATACGGCCCGCCAGGCTTCGCCAGCACGTCGATCGCTCCCGCTGCCAGCGCATCGATGCTTGCCGCCGATCCGGTTTGCGTGGTCGAGCTCACGATCACGACCGGCAACGGCTGTTCGCGCATCAGCTGGCGCAGGAACGTGAGACCGTCCATGCGCGGCATTTCGAGATCGAGCGTGACGATGTCCGGCTGGTGCGCGGCGATCAGATCGCGCGCCACGATCGCGTCGGCGGCAACGCCGACGACTTCCATGTCCGGCTCCGCCTTGATCGCGTTCGACAGCATCGTCCGGACGATTGCGGAATCGTCGACGATGAGCACGCGGCTGCGGCGGACAGGAGCCATTGGTTACCGCCTGGCCGGCGCGGATTCCGGGGCCGCGGTCAAGTCCCAGTCGATCGCGAGCGGGCGATCATTGACTTTGACCCACAAGCGTCTCGTGGAGCGCATGTCGGGCCGCGGCGCCCGCACCACGATCGGCGGGCTCAATTGGAAGGCCCACTGTCCGTGGCAGCGCGACAACCAGTCGCCGCACACCATGTTGGAGAATTCGCCGACGAGATCGTCGACGTGATGCGCGGGCGGTGTCGGCGCCGCCGGATCGCGGCCGCTGAACGAATCGAACAGCATTTGCGCCAGCTCCGGCGGCAGCCAGCAGGCCAGCGAGCCTGACGTGCGGCCATCGTCGAAACGCACGAAGGCGAACAACCAGAATGGCGCGGTGGTGACGCCGGGATCGTCGCAGCCGTCGACGATCGCGAAGAAGCTCTTTTCCGCCACGGCGCTGACGGCGTCGCGGATCGGCGCGCCGTCAAACACGGACAGTTTCGGCCGCGTGTGTGAGGACGTCACGGAGCACCTCCGGGCTGAACGGTTTCTTGAGATAGCAGCGCACCGACAGGCCGGCGGCTTCTTCACGACGCTGCGTCGAGCCGTCGGTCGAAATGATGACGCGCGTCAATTTGCGGTAGCGATCGCTCCTGGCGACCTTGCGCAGCAGATCGGCGCCGTTCATCACCGGCATGTTGATGTCGGTGAGCAGCAGCTGCACGTCGTGGGCCTCGAGGAGCTCGAGCGCCTCGGCGCCGTCGCCGGCCTCGAGGATCTCGTCGACGGGCACCCGGGTCATCTTGACGACGCGCTTGATCATCGCGCGCATCATCGACGAGTCATCCACAATCAGGATCCGCATGATCAGAGTTCCTTCTGCGAGTGCCCGCTCAGGACCTGCAGCCGGCCGTCATCGACCGCCATGTGCACAGTGCGGGCGCCTGTGCCGCCGACATCCTCCGCCGTGATGAACACGCCGTTGCGCCACAGCAGGTTTCTCGCCGCCAGCAGGTTGCGCCTGCCGGTGTTGAACGCGCCGGAGGTCTGCGCCATGTCGGCGCCGCCGACCAGCTTGACCACTGCGCGTTGCTTGACGAGTCCGAGGCCGTAGGCTTTCTGGAACAGGAGGGGGATGCCGGTATCGGCAAAGGCCGCCGGGTGCGCGCTCGCGCGATCCGGGTTGATGCTCGCTTCAGGCAACAGAAAGTGCAGCATGCCGGCCACGCCCGCATGCGGGTCGCAAATGCAGACGGCAATGCAGCTGCCGACCGCGTGAGTGGAGATCCGGCTGCCGCGCTCGGTGGTCACCACCATCTCGCCGATGCCGATGACGAGGCGATTCGGTGCCTGTTCGTCGTCGCGCCACATGGCCGGTAATTGCATCGAGCCGCTCATGCCGCACCCCGCCGATAGATCGCCGGCGCGACCCACGACAACCCGTGGCGCACGCCGTTGAGACTTTCCGAATGCGAGATGAACAGATAGCCGCCGCGCGCGAGGCGGGCCTCGAGTGAATCGATGACGCGCTGCTGCGCCGCGCGATCGAAGTAGATCATCACGTTGCGGCAGAAGATGAAGTCGAACGGCGGTCCCGGCGGCGCGGGATGCAGCAGATTCAACCGCCGGAACTCGATCATCTGGCGGACCGAAGGCGTGACTTGCAGCACACCGGATTGCGGCGAGCTGGCCTTCTGGAAGTACTTGAGCACGAGATGCCGCGGCATGTCCGCCGTTCGTTCGGATCGAAACAGGCCGGCCGCGGCGCGCGCCACCGCGCGCGAGGAAATGTCGGATGCCAGCAGCGTGACGCGGCGGCTGGCGGCATCACTGAGCGCCTGGCACGCGGTAATCGCGACGGTGTAGGCCTCTTCGCCGGTCGAACACGCCGCGCTCCAGCCGAGGATTGGCTTGCCGTTGGCACGATCGCACAGCGTCGGCAGCACCGTCTGCGCGAGGAAGTCGAAGTGCTGCGGTTCGCGGAAGAACGACGTGTGATTGGTGGTGATGGCGTCGAGCATCGCGGTCAGCTCCTCGCCGGACACGTCCCGCTGCAGCACTTTGATGTAGTCGCGAAAGCTCGCGGCCCCGGTCTGCCGCAGCCGCTTCTGCAGCCGCGCCGACACGAGCGCGCGCTTGCCGGCGTGCAAGGTGATGCCGCTGGTCTCGTAGACCATTCGCGCAATGGCCGCCAGGTCACGATCGGTGCATTCCGGGCTGAGCGACACGAGCGGGCTCGCTGCAGGTTCAGGCCGCGGCGATCGCAATGGGCCCGTCGCTTCCGAGGACGCGGTCGAGATCGAGCAGGATCTTGACCCCGCCCTTGACCTTCGCAAGTCCGAGCAGATAGTCGGTGGTCCGGCGGCCGCCAAAGTCCGGCGGCTGCTCAATCTCGGCGGCCGCGACGTTGACGACCTCGGAGACAGAGTCGACCACCACGCCCATCATCAAAGTGGACGAAGCCAGCGCCACTTCCGCGACGATGATGCACGTGCGATCGGTCGGCGCCTGCGGCTCGAATCCAAACTTGCGGCGCAGATCGATCACCGGGATCACCTTGCCGCGCAGATTGATCACGCCGAGCACGTGCTCAGCGACTTGCGGCACGTGCGTGATGTCCATCACCTTGATGATTTCGCGGACCTTGAGCACCGGCAGGCCGTACTCCTCGCGGCCCAGCGCGAAGGTCAGGTACTTGCCTCCGTTCGCTGACGCGCCGGCATCGGTCGTTCGTTCCGTGTTGGTGTGCATGTCTGCTCCGTTCAGGCCGCGGCTTGCGGCTGAGTCGCGGACGCCAGCGCCAGCAGGCCGCCGGTGTCGAGAATCAATCCAATGCGGCCGTCGCCGAGGATCGCGCCGCCGGCAATGCCGCGGACACCGCGGAACATCTCGCCGAGGCTGCGGATCACGACTTCGCGCTTGCCGAGCATTTCGTCGACGACGAGCGCCACTTCACGCCCGTTGTCTTCGGCGATCACCACGGTGCCGTCCGTGATCGCGGTGCGGGCGTTGCCAATGCTGAACAGCTCGCCCAGGTGCAGCAGCGGAATCAGGCGATCGCGCACCTGCACCACGCTGGGCCGTCCGTGCGTGGTGTGGATCTGCTGCGCCGTCGGCCGCAGCGACTCGCGCACTGCCGGCGTCGGGATCACGAACCGATCGCCGCCGACGCCCAATACCAATCCGTCGACGATCGCGAGGGTCAGCGGCAGGTGGAGCGTGAAGGTCGCGCCCCGCCCTCTCACCGTCTGAATGTCGATGCGACCGCGCAGCATCTGGATGTTGCGGCGCACCACGTCCATGCCGACACCGCGGCCCGAGACTTCGGTGACGCGATCGGCCGTCGAAAAGCCCGGACGGAAGATCAGTTGATGAATCTCCGCCACGCTCATCTGGCTGCCGTGCGGCACCATTGCCTGCGCGACGGCGCGAGCGAGAATCCGCTCGGTATCGAGCCCCGCGCCGTCGTCGGCAATCTCGACGACGACGCCGCCGGCGCGGTGACATGCTCGCAGCTGGATCTGTGCGGTCTCGGGCTTGCCGGCCGCAAGGCGCTCGGCCCCCGGTTCGATGCCGTGGTCAACGGTGTTCCTGACCATGTGCATCAGCGGATCGGTCAGCTGTTCGATCAGTTTGCGATCGAGCTCGGTGTCTTCGCCGATCAGCGTCACGTCCGCCGGCTTGTCGAATTTTTTCGAAAGATCGCGGACCAGCCGCGCCATCTTCTGGAAGGTGCGGCGAATCGGCACCATCCGCATCGACATCGCATCGCGCTGGATGTCGCTGGTGATGCGGCGGATCTGCGCCATTTGACGCGAGAGCCGATCGTCGCCCGGGCGTTGCAAGGCCGGGTTGTCGGCCAGGATGGTCTGCGCGATCACCAGTTCGCCGACCATATCGACGAGCGCGTCCAGCTTTCGGGTGTTGACCTTGATGGTGCTGTCTTCGTCGATTCGCGCCGCCATCGAACCTTCGAGCTCTTGCGGCGCCGGCACGGCAACACTCTCGATCGGAGCGGCGCTACCGCCCGCAATCAACGCGTCCACCGTCGCCAGGATGTTCTGGCAGGACGCCGCGAGGTCGGTGTGCGGCTCGCCGGCCACTCGCGCCGGCAGCTCCCTGACCATGATGGTCAGGGTGTCGACGGCGCTCAGGACGACGTCGATCTCGGCCTGCCCCATCGGATGCGATCCGGATCGCGCCAGGTCGAGCAGCGTTTCGAGCTTGTGCGCGAACGCTTCGACCGAGCGAATGCCGAGCACGCCGGCGTTGCCTTTGACCGTGTGAAACGGCCGGAACAGATCATTGACGAGCGACAGATCGCCCGGCGCCTTCTCGAGGCGCAGGATCGTCTGTTCAATCGTGCCGAGATGCTCGAGGCCATCGGCCACGAACATCGACGCCAGCTCCGGATCGGCGGCAAAAGTCGCGAGCTCGTCATCCACGATGACGGGCGGCTTCTTGGCGCTCTTCTTCCGGGCGGTCTTGCTCATGCAGCGCCTCTGCCGCCGGCGACCGCCGACGGGCGGGTCGTGCGCCGAATCAATTCAGCGGCGATGTCGCCGAGCGGCAGCACCGCGTCGGCAAAGCCGGCCTTCGCGACCAGGCCGGCCATCTCCCACACCACACTCGATGCTTCGTCCTGGACGAGGATGCGGCCGCCGGCGGCGCTGATCGCCTCGCAGCCTTTGACGCCGTCCTGTCCCATGCCGGTGAGGATCACGCCGAGCGCGCGCGAGCCGTAGGCATCGGCGACCGAGTCGAACAGAAAATCGGCCGCCGGCCGGTGCGAGTGCAGCGGCGGGTCCTGGGTCAGAGACAACGCGGTCGCGCCGTTATCGCGCTGCACCGTCAAATGAAAATCGCCCGGCGCGACATAGATCACGCCTGGCTGAATCGCTTCACCGTCGGTGGCCTCGACGACCTTGAGCCTGGTTTGCGCCGAAAGACGCTCGGCAAAGAAGCGCGTGAACATCGCCGCCATGTGCGGCACGATCAGAATCGGCACGCGGAAGTCGGCCGGCAGCTTCGACACGATCTCGCCGATCGCCGCCGGTCCGCCGGTCGACAGGCTGATCGCGACGACGTCCGCGGTGATCGTCGGCCCGAGCGGTCGCAGCGTGAACGCCGCGGCGGCCGGCTTCGCGCCCTTGCTCTTGAGCGCCTGCACGCCGCTGACGACGCGGCACAGGGATTTGATCTTCGGGACCAGGTCTTCGCGAATGCGCGCCTGCGCGAGCTCCTTGCCCGCCATGCCCGCCGGCTTCGTCACGTAATCAGACGCGCCGTAGTGCAACGCCTCGAGTGTGTCGGCGGCGCCGCGCTCGGTGACGGCGCTGAACATGATCACCGGCAGCCGCGGATGCGTCTTGCGAATGGCCTTGAGCGTTTGCAGGCCATTCATTTCCGGCATCTCGACGTCGAGCGTGACGAGATCCGGGTTGAGTTGTGAAATTTTCTGCAGCGCGACTTTTCCGTTCGGCGCTTCGCCGACGATTTCGATCGCGGGATCGGCCGCGAGCACGTCGGTCACCATTCGCCGAATCAACATCGCATCGTCGACGACAAGGACTTTCGCTTTTTTCATATTCGCGTCTTTCGGCGGCGGGAGTGCAACGTCCATGCCCGGCGACATCGCGATCACGATTGCGTGAGTTCAGGCGCAATACGCGTCGACGGCGTCTGGTGTCGTCTGGACGGCGCGGAGGAATCGTCTAGAGGCTGGACGACAGTCCAACTCTCAGACCGATGGCGCGCATCGATCGCGCGATCGACTTCGAGATCGTTCGAAAACTTCAACGTTCTCGCAATTTGGCGCGGAGGCACGAACGTTGCACAGCGCCACGCGCAGATGACTGATTTCCATTTCCTGGGTGTGCGTCATGATTCGCGCTGACATTGCACCGGAGCAGCAGCTGGCGACCGCACTGCGCCACGGCGTGATCGCCGCGCAGGCGCGTGATTTCGATCGCGCGCGCCCCCTGCTGCAGCACGTGACCGAGAAGAGTCCTGACGATGTGATCGCGTGGTACTGGCTCGCGATCGCGTCGCCGTCCGCCGAAGCGGCCATTCCCTGTCTGCGCAGAGTCCTGGCGATCGACGATGGACACGCGTTGGCGAAAGAGGCGTTGTCGCGGTTGTTGATCGCGGAAGCGCATAACGCCGCCGCCGGCGGAAACAAACAGCAGGCGCGCTCGCTTGCGACCGAGGCGACGAGCCTCACACCTGAAAACACCGCCACGTGGCGGGCACTCGCGGATCTCGCCACGTCACAGGTGGAACGCATCGACGCGTTGCGCCGCATGGTGCAGTTCGCGCCCGAAGACGCCAACATCCGTACTCAGCTTCGCCAGGCCCTGCTCGCGCGCGCGGTGATGATTGCGCGCACCGATCGCGACGAGGCCCGCGCCCGATTCCAGGAGGTTGCTGCTTTGAACCCAAGCGACCCTCGTATCTGGCAGGCGCTCTGCAATCTCGCCGACACTCGCGAGGAACAGGCGAAGTACCTGCGTGAACTGCTGCGCGTGACGCCCGATCATCAGCCGGCGCGCGCGGCGCTGCGCCGTGTCCTCGTCGACGGCGCGCGAGAGCTACAGGCCGCGTGCCGGTTGAACGACGCGCGCATCCGCTGGCAGGAAGCCATCGACGTCGCCGGGAGCGATGTCGAGTTGTGGCTTGGCTACGCCGACGCCTGCGACGACGAAGTCGAGGCGAGGCGCGCGATTCATTCCGCGCAGGAGATCGATTCTCACGATCCGCGCGTCATCGAGGCGCTGTCGAATCTCAACGGCCAGCCGATCGATCCCACTGCCCTGCCCTCTCCTGGTGATGCGTTCGCGCGGTTTGATGCCGCGGCCGCGCCCCAGAACGGCGCCGGCGGTGCCGAACACGTCGACGATTCGCTGCTCGAGTCGATCGCGAAGCTGCCGGATGGACCGCCGCCCTCGCCGCGCGTTGCCGCCGAAGCGGCGTTCGAAGACGACATGATCCGCGCGGTCTCGGAAAAGCTCGAAGTGATCACACCGGCCGTGGCCGCGCCGGTCGTCGCGGCGCCCGCGATCGCCGAACCGCCGGCGATCGCCGAACCGCCCGTCGCCGCCGCATCAGCAAATGGTTCGGGACCCGCGACGATCATGGTCGTCGACGACAGCCCGACGATCCGCAAGATTCTCGGCCTGACCCTCGAAAAGGCCGGCTACAACGTCGTCGTCGCCAACAACGGCGAATCCGCGCTGCAGCGTTTGCAGGATGTCGTGCCGAAGCTGGTCCTGCTCGATATTTCGATGCCGGATCTCGACGGCTACGAAGTCTGCAAGCGCATCAAACAGGATCCGCGCACCCGCGCGGTCACCGTCATCATGCTCTCCGGCAAGGGCGCCTTTTTCGACAAGGTCAAAGGCCACCTTGCCGGTGCCACCGAATACCTGACCAAACCTTTCGAAACACCCGCGGTACTGGATGTCGTGAACAGCCACTGCCAGTCCGCTGTCGAGGCACATCATGGTTGAAGGCGATCTGCTCGATCTGACGTTGCCGAGTCTCTTGCAGGTCATGTCCCGCGAGTGCTCGACCGCGATGCTTCGTTTGCAGCGCGGCACCGATCAAGGCGCGATGTATTTTTCGGAGGGCGTGCTGGTGCACGCCGTCGCGAACCAGGTCCAGGGCGACGAAGCCGCCTGCGAGCTGCTCGGCTGGCCCGACGGCCGTTTCCGCCTGGCGCGTGATCCGGAATCACACCCGCGGACCATCACCGCCCGTCTCGCGCGCCTCGTTGTCGATACGGAATCAAGCCGTCCAACGAGCAAGAAGACCAAGAAGGGCAAGAACGCGAGCGCGCCGAACGTCGACGAGGCATTGCTGCACGACTTGCTCACGCAGCTGACCGAGCTCGAACAAGACACCACGCGTCTGCAGGAAGGCCGCGTCGAAGGCGGCACCGTTGCAGCGCTGCTGCTGGTGACGGCCGTCGTCAATTCGATGGTCAGCGTCGTGACGGCGCGCTGCAGCGATCCGGGCATGAAGCCGTCGCACGTGCTGCCGCGCCTCGCCGAAGAACATCCCTATACGCAGCTGCTCGGCGAAGAGCGCGATCGCATCTCGATCGCCACCGCCGCCAGCGTGCTCAAGACCTGGAACAGCACGAGCGAAAGCCGCGAGCAGCTCTACCTCGAGCTGTGCCGGGCGCTCCTCGACGTGCTGACGTTCTATGGCAACACGGCCAGCACCTTCTTTCATTCGAACCGCGAGCGCGAGGAATGGCGCGCCACCTTTGCGCTGTTCGTCGAGGGCCTGACCGCGGCGACCGCGAACCCGCCACGAGAGGGTCATGACGAATAAGCAAGTGCTGGTGGTCGACGACAGCCCGACCGGCCGCCAGGCCGCCGTGAACCTGCTCGAGAAACGCGGCTACCAGGTCACCGCCGCGGTCGACGGCATCGATGCGCTCGAGAAGATCGCATCCTCGCGGCCGCTGCTGGTCGTCCTCGACATCGTGCTGCCGAAATTGAACGGCTACGAAGTATTGCGGCAACTGCGCGCGTCGGAATCGACGCGCAGCATCAAGGTGATTCTCGTCAGCAGCAAGAGCCAGGAAAGCGATCGCTTCTGGGGACTCAAGCAGGGCGCCGACGATTACATCGCCAAGCCGTATCAGGACGACGCGCTGCTCGCGGCGGTCAGGAAGCAGCTGTGATGGACGCGTCGCCGACTCTGCTCGACGCCGTCAACGAGTGCGATCGGCAGCTCGATGCCGGGGCCGGTCAGGTCGCGCCCGCGCCGGCAGCGGAGCAACCAACGACCCGGCGTTTCGTGCTGCTGTCGATTGCGGCCGGGCACTACGCCATTCCAGAAGCCTCGGTCGTCGAGCTCGAGCGCGTCCCGCGCATCACGCTGGTGCCGCAAACGCCAGAGTGGATGCGCGGCGTCACCAACGTTCGCGGCGACATTGTTTCGGTCGTCGACATGCATCGGTTCCTGCAGCTCGACACGCAGCCCGGCCCCACCGCGCGGCTGCTGGTCGTTCGGCTGCTGGACGAACCGTTCACCACCGGGATCATCGTCGATGCCGTCGATCGCATCGTGGCGGTGAACACCGACTCGATCACGGCGCCGGCGGCTCCCCTTGAAGGGCCGCTGGCGCCATTCCTCGGCGGCGTGTGCCAGGCAGGCGACCGTCTCGTGGCCGTGCTCGACATCGACCGCTTCCTCCGCTCGAGCGAGATTCGACAATTCGACGACCCAAAGGATCCAGAGGACCATCATGCGTAGATCAATGACCATCAAGGCCCGGCAGTACATGACGCTGGGCTTCGTCGCCGTATTGCTGGCCGCCGCGGCGGGCCTGGCCGCGTGGCAGCTGCGATCGGTGAGCGGCCAGGTTGCGGCCGTCGACGCGAGCGCGCAATCCGCCGCCAAGATCGCCGCGCTGGGCGGCCAGGTCGGGAGCCTGCTCGCCTACGAGCGCAGCTACTTCCTCGATCTCGCGCGGCAGCATCCTGTCGACGCGGCGCTCGAGCGCTGGAACACCGCCCGCCTCGCGGTGGTCACGACGCTCGACGCGATCGAAAAGGCGACGGCCGGCAGCGCCGTCACCGCCACCCGGGCCACGCTGACCAAGTACGAACGTGAGTTCGCATCGCTGCGAGACCGCGTCGCGCTCGAAGGGCTGGCCGCGGCGGATCCCGAGGGACCCGCGGGCGAGGCCACTCGCACGGCGTTCACCCAGCTCACCGCGCGCGTGGACACCTTGACCGCCGACGTCGGCACACAGCTCAGTGCCGGCACCGCGGCCGCCGGCGCCGGCATCTCGCGTGGTTACTGGATGATCGCGCTCGGTGTGGTCTCGGCGATCATGATCGCAGCCATCGGCTTCACGCTGATGACGTTCGGTCGGGTCGCAGCGGACACCGCCGCCCTCGTCAGCGTGTGTGACTCAGTGTCGACCGGCGATCTGGATGCGCGCGTCGCGGATCTCGGCGACTCCGAACTGGGACGCGTTGGCCGCGCCCTCAACTCAATGCTCGATCGCACCGCGCGTCTTGCCGATTCGCAGCACGAACGCGATCAGATGCAGGCGGCGTTGATGAAGCTCCTGTCGGAAGTGAGCGGTGTCGCCGAAGGCGATCTCACCGTGCAGGCCGAGGTCACGTCCGACGTCACCGGCGCGGTCGCCGATTCGTTCAACCTGATGATCGTCCAGCTGCGCCAGATCATCGGCCAGGTGCAGGCCGCGTCGCGCCAGATCAGCATGGCGGTCGGCGAGCTGCGCGACGTCACCGAAAACCTGGCGAGCGGCAGCGACGACCAGGCCGCGCAGGCCGTCGAAGCGTCGGTCGCCATCGAAGAAATGGCGGCGTCGATCCACTACGTCTCCGAGAACGCGTCTTCGTCGGCGACCGTCGCCGAACAGGCGCGCGCCAATGCCGAGCACGGCACGCGCGCGGTGACGCGCACCATCGAAGGCATGAAGGCCGTGCGTGACCAGGTGCAGGAAACCGCCAAGCGCATCAAGCGGCTCGGCGAAAGCTCGCAGGAGATCGGCGAGATCGTCGAGCTGATCGGCGACATCGGCGATCGCACGAGCATCCTCGCACTGAACGCATCCATCCAGGCGGCCATGGCCGGCGAAGCGGGCCGTGGCTTTGCGATTGTCGCGGACGAAGTCGAGCGCCTGGCCGATCGCGCCACCGAGGCGACCAAGCGCGCCAGCATGCTGGTGAAGGCGACGCAGAGCGAGACCGCGGAAGTGATGACCGCCATGGAAGACACCACGCGCGAGGTCATCAACCGCTCCAACATCGCGAACGAGGCGGGCGTCGCGCTCGCGGAGATTCAGGGCGTTTCCAACCGCCTGGCGGAATTGCTCCAGGCGATCTCCGATGCCGCACAGCAGCAGGCGCGCGGCTCGGAACAGGTCGCCAAGTCGATGAACGAAATGTCCGCCGTGACGCGCAACACCGCGTCGGGCACCAAGCAGACTGCCGCCGCGATCCACTCGCTCGGCGTGCTGGTCGACAATCTCAACGGCATCGTCACGCGGTTCAAGCTGCCGGCAGCGGCCGACGCTGAGACGCCGGCGTTCGCGCAACCCCGTCTGGTCGCGTCACGGTAATGTCCAAAGCCGCGTCCGGCGTTCGCACCAGCGACGCCGAAGGGATCGCGCCGCAGGCGTGGTCCGATCTGATCGTGCGCCGCTGCGGTCTTGCCTTCCGGCACATTCGCATGCCGGAGGTGATCGGCATCGTGCATGGACAGATGCGCGCGCGCGGCATCGAGCACGAGACGGAGTACTACACGTTGCTGGCGAGGCCCGGCGACGGCAGCGGCGAATGGGACGCACTGATTGAGCGGCTCACCAATCACGAGACGTCGTTCTTCAGGCATCCGCCGTCGTTCGACGCTCTGCGATTGCACATCCTTCCCGAGCTCCGCGCGACCCGGCCGCCCGGCGGACGCCTGAGCCTGTGGAGCGCCGGCTGCTCCACCGGACAAGAGGCGTACTCGCTGGCGATGTGCGCGATTGCGGACAACGCCCATGGCCAATTCACGGTCTGGGGCAGCGACATCAGCCACGAGGCGATCAAGATTGCGAGGCAGGCGCGATTTGGCCGGCGCTCGATCTCGACGATCCCCGAACATTACCGGCAACGCTATCTCGTCCCGATCAACGACAACGGCGCGGGCGACTTCACGATCGTCGAGGACTTGACGCAGCGCGTTCGATTCATGGGGACCAACCTCGTCGAACCCGACGGCTTCCGCGCGAGCCACGACGTTGTCTTTTGCCACAACGTCCTGATCTATTTCTCACCTGCTGCCGTGACCCAGGCGGTCGCGCGGCTGGCCGCGAGTGTCGGCCTCGGCGGCTACTTGCTGCTCGGTCCCGGCGAAGCCCCGCACGATCGCCCGCCCGGCCTCGAGCCGGTGATCGTCAACGGCGTGCGCGCGTTTCACCGCCGGACGGCGCGCCCGATGGAGATCAAGTCATGAATCCGTCGATCGATGCCGCGGCAGTTGCGGCGTTCACCGAAGAGTTCAGGCAGAGCCTGCCGGCGATTCAGATCGCGATCGAAACCGCCGGCCGCGATCGCCTCGATCGCGCGGCCGCGCGCGAAGCGCATCGCCTGATTCATGCGCTCAAAGGCGCCGCATCGATGGTCGGCCTGGCCGCGTTCGGATTCCTGCTCAACGAGCTCGAGGAGATCGTCGAAAAAGGCATCGCCGGACGCGGGCCCGTCACCGACGATGTGCTCGATACGGTTCGCGAGTCGATGCCGCATTTCCAGTCCTACATCGACGCGTTGTTGTCGGGCCAGACCGTGGAGCCGTATGCGCGCGCGTTGCTGACGCGGCTGCATCCCGGTGAGAGCGCGGCCGACACCGACTCGATGCGGCAGCTGATTGAAATCGAGAGCCGTGAGGTCGCCTTCGAATCCCCTGAGCAGCCGGCGACCGATCTCGCGCCGGTGATCGAGCCCGATCCGATGAGTGCGCTCGCGGACCTGCCGCTCTCGATGCCGGTGCGGCCGCAGCCGGTCATCATCGAAGCGGCGTCGGCGCCGATTCCCGCTCACGAACCGCAGCCACGCGCTGCGTCGCCCGCGGCGGAGTCGAGTTTCGAGGTCGTGCCGGCGACGCCGGTACCACCCGAGCTCGCGGACATCTTCGGCCTCGAGGCGCAGGAGCACCTCGAAGCGATTGCCCGCATCACCGCCGATCTGAATCCGGAGCGTTCTGATCGCGATGCACTGCAGGAGCTGCGACGCTCGGTGCATACGCTCAAAGGCGCGGCCGGCGTGGTCGGCTATGTCGGCGCCTCCAAGCTCGCGCATCGCATGGAGGACCTGCTCGATCGGTTGTACGAGGGTCAGGCCACGCTGAATGACGCGATGGTTCGCACGTTGTCGTCGTCGTCCGATGCGTTGCACGACATGATCGGCGGGCCGGCGGACGTTCCCAAGCTGCAGGCCATGGTGCTGCGCTTGTTCTCCGAATTCGATCGATTCATCGGCGAAGTGCCCGGCGCGGAAGCGCCGATCGCCGAGACCGCTCCAACCATCGAAACGCCGGTCGTCGAAACGCCCGCGCCAGTTGTTGAAGCTCCAGTTGCGGAGCGGCGGCGCCGCCATCCCGATCGCCGCAGTGCCGGCCCCGCCCTGCGCGTTCCGGTCAACCGCCTGAACGAGCTGGTGCGCGTGGTGTCGGAGCTCGTCATCAACCGTTCCACATTCGAGCAGCATCACCTGGCGCTGATCGAACAGATCGACGAGCTCAAACTGAGCACGACGCGCCTGCGCAAGGTCACGCACAAGCTCGAATGCGATTACGAAGTCCGCGCGCTCGGCGGCAACATGGCGATGACCGGACCCGGGATCGTCCGCCCGGCCGGCCCGGCCGGCGGCCACGGCTTCGACGATCTGGAGTTCGATCGCTACACCGAGTTCCACTTGCTGACGCGCGAGCTCACCGAGATCACCAGCGACATTGCAACGATCGGCAGCCGCGTGTCGACGACGATCGGCGATTTCGACAGCGATCTCACCAGGCTCGGCCGGCTGACGCGCGACATCCAGGACAAGACGATGGAGTTCCGGATGGTGCCGCTCGGCACGCTGACCGCGCAGCTCGAGCGGACGGTGCGCTCGACCGGCGATAGCTGCGGCAAGCTGGTGAACTTCAGCATCGACGGCGGCCATGTCGCGCTCGACAAGTCGCTGCTCGAACAGATGGCCGATCCGCTGCTCCACCTGCTGCGAAACGCCGTCGATCACGGCATCGAAATGCCGGCGTTGCGCCGCGAGCGGAACAAGGCAGAGCGCGGCCACATCACGGTGCGCGCGAGTCACGACGGCACCGACGTCGTGATCGAGGTCGAAGACGATGGCTCGGGCCTCGACGTCGATCGCATTCGCGCGACCGCAATTGAGCGTGGCCTGGTCACGGAAGAAGCGGCTCGCACACTCGCCGCTGATTCGCTGTTCGCTTTCATCTTCGAGCCGGGCTTCAGCACCGCACAGTGCGTGACTGAAGTGTCGGGCCGCGGCGTCGGCATGGACGTCGTCAAGGCCAGGGTCACGCGCCTGGGCGGCCGTGTCTACATCACCTCGCGTCCTGGCTACGGCACGACGATCTCGATCCGTGTGCCGATGACACTGGCGATCGCGCGCATCCTGCTGGTTCGTTCCGGCGGCGAAGTGCTCGGCCTGCCGTTAGCGTCGGTGGTGCAGATCACGCGGCCGCATCCCACATCGATTGGCATGGTCGGCGCAGAGCGCGTCTTCACGATCGACGGCCGGACCTACCCGCTTCTCGATCTTGCCGAGACGTTGGGGTTGCCGCGTGCCGCGGATGCACCGGCAACGCAACCGGTCCTGATCGCGAATCTATCGCAACGGCGAATCGCTCTCGCCGTCGACGAGATCATCAACAGCCGCGACGCGGTCGTGAAGACGCTCGGCTCGCACTTGAAGCGCGTGCCG
The DNA here is from genome assembly GCA_019752015.1 of Cyanobacteriota bacterium. Classification (GTDB taxonomy): domain Bacteria; phylum Acidobacteriota; class Vicinamibacteria; order Vicinamibacterales; family UBA2999; genus 12-FULL-67-14b. The sequence goes on from JAIEMQ010000024.1 coordinate 66,271, forward strand.
GGCATCTGGGGCGCGACGCTCCTTGGCGACGGCACCGTCGTGCTGATTCTCAACCCAGCCGATCTCGCCGGCGCCGCAGAAGGCCCGGTGGTCGTGCGCCAACCCGCGGTCACGCACGAGCACGAGCCGTACTCGGTGCTGATCGTCGACGATTCGCTGAGCATGCGGCACGTGCTGTCGGTCGCCGTCAAGAAGGCGGGCTGGACACCGGTGCCGGCGCGCGACGGCCTCGAAGCGCTCGATGTGCTGCGGCGCGCCACGCGACCGCCGGATCTCGTGCTGCTCGACATCGAGATGCCGCGCATGGACGGATTCGAGTTCCTGTCGACCGTGCGGTCGCAGAAGGCGTTCGCCGATCTGCCGGTCGTGATGCTGACGTCGCGCAGCGGCGACAAGCATCGCAACAAGGCGACGACGCTCGGCGCGACCGACTACATGGTCAAGCCGTTCCAGGAAGACACGCTGATCCGCAACATCGATCGCCTGATTCAGGCGTCGCGGGTCGGTGAGAGGCGCGCGTCGTGATCCGGGTCGCCATTGCGGACGACTCCCCGTTCACCTGCAACCTGCTGGCCTCGTATCTCGAGGCGGGTGGTGAATGCAAAGTCGTTGGCGTGGCGCACGACGCGCCCGCGACCCTCAACCTGATTCGCGAATCGACACCCGACGTCCTGACGCTCGATCTCCAGATGCCGGGCACTGACGGACTCGAGCTGCTCCGCCAGGTCGGCGCCGAGCAAGCTGTGTCCGTCGTCGTGATCAGCGGCGTAACGCGGCTCGCCGCCGCAACGACACTGCGCGCACTCGAGCTGGGCGCGGTCGATTTCATTCTCAAGTACACGCCAGGCGCACCGGTCAGCCGCGCGTCGCTCAGGCGTGAGATTGTCAGCAAGGTCAAGATCGCGGCGGCGGCGAAGCCCGCCGTGCGCCAACGCAAGCCGATCGCGGCGGCGCCGATGGTCGCATCCGCATCCACGATCACACCCGCGACGGCAGCGAGGCCGGCGGCGAAAGCGGCGAGACCTGACGCGGGCGGACTGGTCGTCATAGGCGCATCAACGGGCGGCCCGAAAGCGATTGGCGAAGTGCTCAGCCAGCTGCCCGACGACTTCTCGTTGCCCTGCGTCGTCGTCCAGCACTTGCCGGCCGACTTCACTCAGGCCTTCGCCGCACAGATCGAGCGGCATACACGACTACAGGTGAAGGTCGCCGAGACCGGCGATAGACCCGCGGCGGGCACCATCTTGATCGCGCCCGGATCGCTGCACCTCTTGTTTGCAGCCGACGGCAACGTGCTGCTCAAGAAACCCGAACCGAGCGACATCTATCGCCCGTCGATCAACGCCGCCATGCACTCAGCCGCCGAAGCGTATGGCGCGGGGGCGATCGGGGTGGTCCTGACCGGCGCAGGAGACGATGGCGCGGAGGGATTGCGCGCGATCAGCGATGCCGGCGGCGAGCTGTACGTGCAGGAGCCGCAGAGTTGCGTGGTGGCAAGCATGCCGGAACGAGCGATCGATCGGGCCGGCGCCGATCACGTGGCGGTTCCCGAGCGCATCGGACAGTTCCTCGCGGTCCGGAGAAAGCCGTGATCGCCGAGAGCCTGTTGCGCTGCACGGTCGGCACGACTGAGTTCGCAATTCGATCCGGCGAGGTCCGCCACATCGCGCGAGTGGATCAATTGCGCGCCGACGACACGGCCGACGGCCGCGCGGGATCGGTGAAACTGGGTGGCCAGCACATTCCCGTTTTTGAATTGCGCCAGGCGCTCCGTCTCGGCGACACCGCGCCGCAGGCACGAGACGATCGACACATCGCCGTGACCGGCGATGATCACGAGCTCGTCGGGTGGATTGTGGACCGCGTGACGCGCGAACCGCGCGACGGGAACCCTCGCGTCGCACCGTTGCCGCCATCGGTCGGCGGCGATGCATGCCGCTGGTTCGAAGGCGTCGTCACTTCGACGACCGGTGACGTGATGCTGCTCGTGAGCCCGCGACACCTGAATCCGCTGCGCGTCGGCGCGCCGGGCGACGATGCGGTGGCGGCCTTCGCCGCTCCTTACATTCCCGGCCACGCGCCGTCATCCGAACCTGTGGCACTCGTGTTCTCGACGCCGGCACTGCCGCCAGGCGGCGTCGACAAGTTCGCATTGAGCGGCCGCCAGGTTGCCGCCATCGTGCAGCCGGCGGATCCGCTCGACGTACCCGGATGCGCGCCGCACGTGGTGGGACTGACGTTCTGGCGTAACGTCGCGGTACCGATCGTCGACTTCCGGCGCTCGACGCCGATCGATCCGGCCAGAAGCCGGCGCCTGATCGCGCGATGTGCCAGGTCTGGAAATTCATTGATCGCACTGCCAATCGAAGCGGACGTCGCGATGCATCGACCCGCGCCGGACAATCGCCTGGTCGCCGATATCCCCACTCCGCCGTTTGCGACGGGCGTCTTCGATTTGCATGGTGATCGCGTCGCGCTGATCGATCTCGACGCGGTCCTGGCAGGCGCCGCCTAACTCTTCGACACCGCGATTCCGTACTTCTTGATCTTCTGATACAGCGAGCTGCGCGGTACGCCGAGCCGCTGCGCCGCGCGCTCGACACGTCCGCCTTCCTCCTGCAGTGCGCGCGTGATTTCCTGTATCTCCGACGATCGCAAGGTCTGATCGCTCGACACCGCCGACGCAACCGGTGCCGCCGCGGCCGGGCGTCGACGCCGGGTCAACCCGAGCGCATCGACATCGATCGCCGCGCCATCGGTCAGCAACACCGCGTGTTCAAGGGCGTTGCGCAGCTCGCGAACGTTGCCGGGCCAATCATGGTCCTGCAGCGCCTCCATTGCCGCCGCCGTCAGCGTGCGCTTGCCGTACGGCATGTCGCGCGCCAGCGATTCGAGAATCGCCGCGGCCAGCACGGGAATATCCTCCGGCCGGTCGCGCAGCGCGGGAACCTGCAGCGTCACGGTGTTGATGCGATACAGCAGATCCTGCCGAAAGGATTTTTCTTCCGCGCGCTTCGCGAGATCCTGGTTCGCGGCCGCGAGGAACCGCACGTCAACAGTGCGCTCTCTGACATCGCCGACGCGGCGGAAGCGTTTTTCCTCCAGCACCTTCAACAGCTTCGGCTGGACCGCGAGATCGAGGTCGCCAATTTCGTCGAGGAACACCGTGCCGCGATGCGCCACTTCGATCAGGCCCGCCTTCGCGGTCGTCGCGCCGGTGAACGCACCCTTCTCGTGACCGAACAACTCGGATTCAACCAGCTCACGCGCGAGGCCGGCGCAATTCAGGTCGACGTACGGCTCACGCGCGCGCGGGCCATTGACGTGCAGCCATCGCGCCAGCACGCCTTTGCCCGCGCCGGTCTCGCCGAGAATCAGAATCGGCACGTGGCTCTTGACGACGCGCGTTGCCTGCGCCTCGAGGTCGCGCACCGCGGCGCTGGTCCCGATGAACGGCGCGTGCGTCTGGCGCGCCTGCCCGACCTGATCGCGCGCCACCTGCCGGCGGTTGCGCCCGTTCTCCAGGCACTTGTCGATCACGACGGCAAGCGATGCGAGATCGACCGGCTTGGTCAGGAACTGCTCGGCGCCGGCCTGAATGGTGCGCACCGCGAGCTCGATCGATCCGTGGCCCGTGAGCACCACGATCGGCACGTCGCGATCGATGCTCTTGAACGTGGTGATGAGATGAATCGCGTTGCCGTCCGGCAGATGGAAATCCATCACGACCACATCCACGCGAGACGCCGCGAACTGCACCTGCGCCGCTGCGCACGAGTCCGCTTCGCTGACTTCGAAGCCGGAGACGGTCAGGTATTCCTTGACGCCGCGGCGGATCGCCGGGTCGTCTTCAACCAACAGGATGTGCGCCTTGGGCAGGCCAGGCTGCTCTGGGGTCATGCGTCGATCCGGTTATCGGCCGAATCGACGGGACTATGCGTCGATCACCGCGCGAAGGAGGTCGGTGACGAGCTTTGGATCGCCCTTTCCCTTGGTCTCCTTCATGACTTGACCGACCAGAAACTGGAACTTACGGTCTTTACCGGCGCGAATTTCGTCGAGAATTTCCGGGTGGGCCGCCGCGATTTTGCGCACGATTGGCTCCAGGCTGCCCGAATCGGAAATCTGCGCCAGCCCTTCGGACCGGACAATCTCGGCCGCGGGCCGACCCGTGTCGTACATCTTCGCGAAGACTTCCTTCGCTACCGTCGAGCTGACCGTTCCCTTCTCGACGATTGCAATGAGGCCGGCCAGGGCTGACGGCGTGATCGGCACCGCGGTGATCTCGATTGCGCGTTCCTTCATGTTGCGCAACACCTCGCCCATCACCCAGTTGCTCGCCGCCTTCGCGTTGCCGGACTGCCGCGCGGTCTCTTCGAAGTAGTCGGCGAGGCCGCGCGTCTGCGTCAGCAGCGCGGCATCGTACTCAGGCAGCGCGTACTCCGCGATGAAGCGGCGGCGGCGGGCGTCCGGCAATTCCGGCAGCGACGCGGCGATTCGCTCGCGCCGCTTCTCATCGACGACGAGTGCGGGGAGATCCGGATCCGGAAAATATCGATAGTCGTGCGCTTCTTCCTTGCTGCGCATTGAATAGGTCTTGCCCTGCGCGGCATCGAACAGGCGCGTCTCCTGGATCACGCGCCCGCCGTGATCGATCACGTCGATGTGGCGGCCGATCTCGTACTGAATCGCCTTCTCGAGATACCGGAACGAGTTGACGTTCTTCACCTCGGTCTTCGTTCCGAGCTTCGTCTCACCGCTTCGACGCACGGACACGTTGGCGTCGCAGCGCAGGCTGCCTTCGTCCATGTTGCCGTCGTTGACGCCGAGCCACACCAGGATCTGCCGCAGCGTCTCGAAAAACACCGCGGCCTCCTCCGCCGATCGCATGTCGGGCTCGCTGACGATTTCGACGAGCGGCACGCCGCTGCGGTTGTAGTCGAGATAGGTCTTGCGATCGGAATCGGCAAAGCCTTCGTGAAGCGACTTGCCCGCATCCTCTTCCATGTGGATGCGCGTCAGCCGCACGAACTTCCCGGCTTCGTAGCCTGCCTCGCCGGAGCCCTGGCGAAGGCGGGCAGGGAGCGTGACGCCGCCGCCGAGCGCGAGCGGCTGCTCATACTGCGAGATCTGATAGCCCTTCGGCAGATCGGGATAGAAATAATTCTTGCGCGCGAAGACCGAGCGCTCCTGCACATCGCAGCCGAGCGCGACGGCGGCCGTCACCGCGAGATCGACGGCCTTGCGATTGAGCACCGGCAGCGCGCCCGGCAGTCCGACGCACACCGGGCACGCGTGCGCGTTCGGCGGCGCGCCGAAGGCAGTCGAACAGCCACAAAAAATCTTCGTGGCTGTCAGGAGCTGTGCGTGAATCTCGAGGCCGATAACGGCTTCGTACGAAGACATACAACAATCCGGCTCGAGCCGGATGCTACACCGTCGGGCCTGCCGCCACGACCTTGGCGTCCGCGTCGGCGAAGGTCGTCTTGAAATTCTCGATGAACATCTTCGCCAGCTTCGCCGCCTGCGCGTCGTAAGCGGCCGTGTCGGCCCAGGTGCCGCGCGGATCGAGCACCGCCGAGGGCACATCGGGCACGCTGGCCGGGACGTCGATGTTGAAGATCGGATGCTTCTGGTAGCTCACGTTATCGAGCTGACCGGAGAGCGCCGCGCGAATCATGGCGCGCGTGTAGGCGATCTTCATGCGGCTGCCGACGCCGTGCGGACCGCCCGTCCAGCCGGTGTTGACGAGCCACACGCGCGACCCGTACTTGGCGATGCGCTCGCCGAGCTGCCTGGCATAGACGTTGGGATTGAGCGGCAGGAACGGCGCGCCGAAGCAGGTGCTGAATGTCGCGCTCGGTTCGGTGACGCCCTTTTCGGTGCCGGCGACCTTCGCCGTGTACCCCGAGAGGTAGTGATACATCGCGCCTTCGGGCGAGAGCCGCGCGATCGGCGGCAGCACGCCGTAAGCGTCCGCGGTCAGCATCACGATGTTCTTCGGGTGCCCGCCGGTGCCCGACGGCACGGCGTTGTCGATGAACTCGATCGGATACGCGGCGCGCGTGTTCTCGGTCAGCGACGCATCATCGAGGTTCAACGTGCGCGTCACCGGATCCATCACGACGTTCTCGAGCACCGTGCCGAACCGGCGCGTCGTCGCGTAAATCTGCGGCTCGGCCTCTTCGGACAGACGGATCGTCTTCGCGTAACAGCCGCCTTCGAAGTTGAACACGCCGCGATCGCTCCAGCCGTGTTCGTCGTCGCCGATCAACTGGCGATCCGGATCGCTCGACAAGGTGGTCTTGCCGGTGCCCGACAGGCCGAAAAAGAGCGCCGTATCGCCGCTCGCGCCGATGTTGGCCGAGCAGTGCATCGAGAGCACGCCTTTCAGCGGCAGGAGGTAGTTCAGCACGCTGAAGATCGACTTCTTGTTCTCGCCGGCGTAGCTCGTGCCGCAAATCAGCACTTCGCGCGAGGCGAGGTTGACGACAATGCCGACGTCGGAGCGCGTGCCGTGCCGCGCCGGATCCGCCTTGAACGACGGCGCGTTCATCACGGTGAACTGCGGCTGGAAGGTCGCGAGGTCGGCGGCCGGCGGCACGATGAACAGGTTACGAACGAACAGGTTCTGCCATGCGAGCTCCTGGATGAAACGGACCGGCAGTCGGTACTCCGGATCGGCTCCCGCGTAGAGATCCTGAACGAACAGCTCCTGGCCTTTCAGGTGATTGATGATGTCGCGGCGCAGGACATCGAAATGCGCGGCCTCGATGGGCTTGTTGACCTTGCCCCACCACACGTTGCCTTCCGTCGACGGCTCCTTGACGGTGAACTTGTCATTCGGCGAACGGCCGGTGTGCGAACCGGTCCGGCAGACGAGCGGGCCCTCCTGCGCAAGATGCCCTTCCTGCTTCCGGAGGGCATGCTCGTAGAGCGACGCCGCGGACAGGTTGAAATGGACGGGCTTCGAGGACTGAACCCCATGCGCCTCGAGTCCCTGCCCCACCTGTGTCGTACTCATAAAATATGACTCCAAATATCTGTGCGTTCTGTGCCATCTGCGGCTTAAACTCGAGGCGTCGTCGCCGCATCGAAACCATCGATGGTACAGATGGCTGTCCGCCTAAGTCAATATGCCCAGCGGGTTTGTGCCGAGGCCTGCTAGAATAGGGATCTCCAGGTTGTAGCGAGTTGTCATCGAGGTTGTAAACAGCTTCGCGTCAGTTTCAGTAACCCATGGCAGGACAGCCCAACGTCGACCTCGCCGCCCAACGGCAGCCTCGTTCGACCGATGCGTCTCATCCGTCGCCCGCCTCTGTGCTGGCCTCGGAGATCAAGACGCTGGTCGAGCAGGGCGATCGTGACGCGGCGCGGGACCGCTTCGGCGCCCTCGTGGCGCTCTTGCAGCGGCGGGCCGTTCGCATTGCGTTCCAGTATCTGCGCGATGCGGCCGACGCGGACGAGGCGGTGCAGGATGCGTTCGTCAAGGTTTTCCTGCACATCGAGCAGTACCGGAGCGATTTGCCGTTCGATGTCTGGTTCACGCGCATCCTGGTGAACGCCGCGCTGGATCGTTTGAAATCCCGCGGCCGGCAGCAGCGCTGGATCAGCCACTCGACCGATGAAGACAATGGCCGGCCCGTTGAGCAGGTGCCGGCCGCCGACGCGTCGCACGAGCGGCGTCTCCTCGCGAAGGAGCGGTGGGAGCAGGTCACCAACGCGGTGGCGGCCCTGCCGGATCGGCAACGGCTGGTGTTTACGCTCTGTCATCTCGACGAGCGGACGCCGGCGGAAATCAGCGCCGCGACCGGCATGAGCCAGGCCACGGTGCGCGTCCACTTGTTCAGGGCGTTACGGAAATTACGAGGAGTGCTGGGGAGTCAGGCATGAGCCGACGCGACATCGGTGAATCCGGGAGAGACGCCGCACGCGGCGAAGCCGCCATGGAACTAGCGGCGTACCGGGCAGCCGCCTGCGCGGAGGCTGATGCGCATTTCGACGAGCGTGCTCTCGAAACGCAGCGTCACAGGATCCTCGCGCGCCTGGCGCATCTCGGTCATCCCGCAAAGGTGATCCGGTTCCCGAAGGCCGGCGCCGCCGACGTGCCCGCGGGCCGTGTAAATCGCCGCTGGATCAGCGTGGCCGCGGCAGCGGGTTTCATCATCGGCCTGCTCGGCGGGCAGCTCGTGCATCTCGTCCCGCAATCAACCAGCCGCCGTCTCGCGCCGATGGCCAACTCCATCGCGCCGAGCGCTGCATCCTCGGGTCCCACGTTCGTTCCAGTGTCGGCCTCGATTGAAGACGACGGTCTGCTCGGGGAAATCGAGCTGGTCATGCAGGCCCGGACGGCCCACGAACTCCGTGCGCTCGACGAGTTCACGCTCGAGCCGCGCTAGGGCAGGCCAGCAGGCCGGCGGGCCATCACACCAGCCAACCTCGCCTGATAGCCTGCTGGCCTGTTGGCCTGTTTTCGTAAACACCAGCTTCTACACGGTCGTAAGGCATACAGAGTATGAACACCCTGCGTAAGTCATTCATTTGTCTGGTTTTGTCTTTGATGGTGCTGGCCGCGGCCGCGCCGGCGCAGTCCCAGGGCTTCGGCTTCAAGTGGTGGCAGACCGAGCGATTCAAGACCGAGCTCGCGCTGACCCAGGAGCAGATCAACCGCATCGAGGGCATCTACCAGGCGACCGAGCCGCTGCTGCGTTCGCAGAAGCACGCCGTCGATCGGCGCGAAGAGAAGCTCTCCAGGACCATCCAGGATCCGAAGTCGGATGAAGCCACCGTGGTGCAGGCGATCGATCGCCTCGAAGCCGCGCGCAGCGAGATCAGCCGCACGCGCAACCTGATGTTCTTCCGCATCCGGCGTGTGCTCTCCGACGAGCAGAACCTCAAGATCAACGCCATGCACTCCAAGGACCGCGCCGATCGCGAGAACCGCGAGAAGGCCGATCGCGAGAAAAAGGGCAACACCAAGGGACCGCGCGGGGACGAGCACAACCACTCGGACTGCCAGTAGATTTCGCCGTTCACATCGCAGGACTAAAGACGATCATGAAGCGCTTTATTTCGTTTGCCATCGCCGTTGCGTTTGCCACCACCGCCTTTGCACAGCAGCCCGTGAAGGATGCCCAGCGCCGCGACGCGGTCGTCCAACAGGCGATGAAGACTTACCAGCAGGGTCTTGACGACATCAAGGACTCGGTGCCGTCACCGGCGCAACCGGGCACGAGCTCGGGCGCGCTCCGCGAGCTCCGGCTCGAAGACGCCGTCGCGCTGGCCCTCGAGAAGAACCTCGACATCCAGGTGGCCAAGCTCGAACCGCAGTCCTCTGACTTTCTCATTGCGGGATTCCGCAACCTGTATCGTCCGAATTTGTCGTCGACGCTCGGCCTCCGCGATCAGTACCTGCTCCCGACCACCACATTGACCGGCGGCACCAAGGTCAACAACGGAACGGCGACCTACAACTTCGGCCTGTCCCAGCTCGTGAACAAATGGGGCGGCAGCTACACGCTGAACTGGAGTAATTCGCGGCTGAACACGTCCAACACCTTCTCGACGTTCAACCCCAGCTTCCAGACGAACGTGACCGGCGCCTACATCCAGCCGTTGCTGCGCGGGTTCAAGATCGACAACACGAGACAGCAGCTCCTCATCAACACCATCAATCGCGACATTTCGGAGGAGACCGCCAGGGCCACGGTCGCGCAAACGCTCGCGAACGTGCGCAATGCGTATTGGGATCTCGTCTTCGCCCAAAGCGCCGTTGACGTGGCGCAGCGCGCGACCGAGCTCGCCGACAAACTGGTCGAAGACAACCAGGCGCGCGTCGAAGTCGGCACGCTCGCGCCGCTCGACATCGTGCAGGCCCAGGCGGAGGCGGCGACCCGCCGCCAAAACCTCGCCGTTGCCGAAGCCACCGCGCAGACGGCGGAGCTGGCTTTGAAGCGATTCATCGTCAGCGGCACGGACGATCCGTTGTGGCGCCAGACGCTGCGCCCCGTCGACCTGCCGGCCCTTGCGCCGCCGCCGACTGATGTGGAAAGCGCGGTCCGCGGCGCCTTGATCAACCGGACCGACATCCTGAACGCGAAGAAGAACCTCGACTCCAACGACATCAGCATGAAGTATTTCAAGAACCAGTCGCTCCCCGCGTTGGATCTCAACGCGAGTTACGGCCTCCAGGGCCTCGGCGGCACGGCGTTCATCCGCAGCGGCAGCGGCGTCGAGAGCCGGGTGATCGACACGCGCCCGGGCGGCTATCTGGATGCGCTGTCCGCACTGACGGGACGCGCCTACCCGACCTGGAACCTCAACGTCACCATGAGCTATCCGATCGGCAGCAACCAGGCCTACGCGCAGCTGGCGCGCACCAACATTCAGCGTCAGCAGGCGCAGACGCGGTTGCGCTCGCTGGAGATTCAGATTGCCGCCGAAGTCACCAACGCCGCGCTGACGGTGCAGAGCAACTTGAAGCGGGTCGAAGCCGCGACCGCCGCCCGCGGGCTCGCGCAGAAGCGGCTCGAGGCGGAACAAAGCAAGTTCGAAGTCGGCATGACGACCAACTTCTTCGTCGTCCAGGCGCAGCGTGATCTTCGCGACGCGGCGAACACCGAGCTGCGGGCGCTCGCTGACTATCGCAAGTCGCTCGTCAACTTCGAGCGCGCGCAGGTGGCGCCCGCCGGGGGCGGCGCCGGACTCAATACCGGCGGCACGGTGACGACGGGCGGCACGGGGACGACGGGTGTCGGGCTGACGCCGGGGATTGGACAATGAGCGTGTCGGGATCTTGGGATCTTGGGATCTTGGGATCTTGGGATCCTGTGATCTTGTGATTCGGTAGGCAGCGAGGGATACGGAAAGGGTTATGCGTAAATTTGTAGTGATCGCGATCGTGGTGCTCGTGGCCGGCGGCGCCTGGTATTTCGTCTCGCGCGATGATGCGGCGGCGGCGGAACAGGGCGGCCAGGGCGGTCCAGGCGGTGCCCAGGGCGGTCCCGGAGCGGCGGGTGGCCGAGGCGGTCGCGGCAATGCGAACCAGGCCGGCGGCGGTGGATTCGGCGGACCCGGCGGCGGCTTTGGCGGACCCGGAGGCGGCGGTGGCGGACCGCGTGTCCCGATGACCGTCGAGCTCGGCACGCTGAAGCGCGGCAAGCTCGCGGCCTACCTCACGGTGGTCGGCAACCTGATCGGCGAACAGACCGTCGACATTGCGCCGCGCACCGGCGGCCGCCTGCTCGACGTCAACGTCAAGCTGGGCGATCGGGTGCGCCGCGGACAGGTCCTCGCGAAGGTCGAGGATCGCGAAATCGTCGAACAGGTCCGCCAGGCAGAAGCATCGCAGGAAGTGTCGAAGGCGACGATCCGGCAGCGCGAAGCCGACCTCAACGTCGCGCGAGTGAACTTCGATCGGTCGAAGAACCTGTTCGAGCGGCAACTGCTCGCCAAGCAGGCGCTCGATGACGCCGAGTCCCGGTATCTGGCGGCGCTCGCGCAGGTCGATCTGTCGAAGGCGCAGTTGACGCAGAACGACGCGCGGCTCCAGGAGCTGCGCATCAACCTGCAGAACACGCAGGTCAGCTCGCCCGTCGACGGCTTCGTCGGCAAGCGCACGGTCGATCCGGGCGCGATGGTCAACACCAACACCGCCATCCTCTCGGTCGTCGACATCTCGCGCCTGCGCCTCGTCGCCAATGTCGTCGAGAAAGATCTGCGGATGGTGAGCGCCGGCGACACCGCGGAAGTCGAGGTCGATGCGTATCCGGGCGAAAAGTTCAAGGGCAAGATCGCGCGGGTGTCACCCGTGCTTGATCCCGCGACGCGCACGGCGGCAATGGAAGTCGAAATCCCGAACGGCGACAGCAGGCTCAAACCGGGCATGTACGCCCGCATTGCGCTGACGGTGGAGGAGCGCGACAGCGCGCTCGTGCTGCCGAAGACCGCCATCGTCGATTATCAGAGCCAGCGCGGCGTGTGGGTGCCGAACGCCGACGATCGCGCGACGTTCGTGCCGCTCAAGCTTGGCATCGAGAACAGCGAACTGATCGAAGTCGCCGGCGGCCTCGACGAAGGCGCGAAGTTCGTCAACATCGGGGCGACCGCCGTCCGCAACAACGATCAACTGCTCTACGCCGGTCAGGCCGCGGGCGGTGGCCAGAGCGGTCCCGGCGGTGGTGGATTCACGAAGGGCGGCCGCGGCGGTCGCGGCAACTTCCCCGCCGATGGCGCGCGGAAATTCCAGGGTGGCCAGGGTCAGCGGCCTGGTGGCGATGGGCCGACGCCCCGCAAGCGCCCACAGTAGCCGCAAATCACAAACTCCAAAGTCAAACACATGTCGATTCCTCGCTTAGCCATCGAACGCCCGGTCACGATGTTCATGATCTCGGGCGTGATCATCCTGCTCGGCGGCATCTCGCTGACTCGCCTGCCCGTCGACCTGATGCCCGATACCCAGGTGCCGACGATCACGGTCCGCGTCAGCTACCAGGGCGTCGGTCCGCTCGAGATGGAGGAACTGGTCACGCGTCCCATCGAGCAGGCGGTCAGCGCCGTCGCCGGCCTCGAGCGCGTTGATGCGACCTCCTCCGAAGGCAACGCCAACCTGCGTTTGAACTTCGCGTGGGGCACCGACCTGAGCGAGGCGGCGGATGAAGTCCGCACCCGTCTTGATCGCGTGCGCGGACGGCTCCCGGAAGACGCCGACCCGCCGACGGTGTTCAAGTTCGACTCGAACGCGATGCCGATCATGGGCATCGGCGTGCAGGGCAACTTCGATCCGGTCACGCTGCGCGAAATCGCGCAGAACGATTTGTCGCCGCGCCTCGAGCGCGTCGCCGGCGTCGCCGCGGTGACGATCAACGGCGGCTTGCGCCGCCAGATCCATGTCGACCTGTCGCGCGAAAAAATCCAGGCGCTGAATCTCTCGCCGGATCGCGTCGTCCAGATTCTCCGCACCGAAAACCAGAACCTGCCGCTCGGTGAAATCAACGACGCCGACCGCACCCTGCTGCTGCGCAGCCCGGGGCAGTTCAAGAGCATCGACGAGATCAAGAGCATTGTCGTGGTGTCGCGCGACGGCGTGCCGGTGTATTTGCGCGACATCGCCGAGGTCAGCGACTCGACCGAGGATCGCCGCTCGTTCATGCGCATCTGGGACATCGCGGCCGGCGAACCCGAGCCGATCAACGGCATCCGCATGCAGGTCTCGAAGCAGTCGGGCACCAACACGATTCAGGTCGCCGACGGCGTGAAGAAGGAAGTCGACAAGATCAACGCCGAGATCCAGGGCATGAAGCTGCAGCTGCTCGACGATCAGTCGCGCTTCATCCGGCGGGCGATCGGCAGCGTCCAGGAGCACGCGTTCCTGGGCGGACTGCTCGTCATCATCATCATTTACCTGTTCCTGCGCGACCTGAAGTCGACGGCGATCATCTGCACGTCGATCCCGGTGTCGGTGATCGGCACCTTCGCGCTGCTCTACTTCGGCGGCTACACCCTGAACACGCTGACCTTCGGCGGCCTGGCGCTCGGCATCGGCATGATCGTCGACGCCGCGATCGTCGTGCTCGAGAACACCTACCGGCACCTCGAGATGGGCAAGGACCGCATGACCGCGGCGATCGACGGATCGGAAGAAGTGTGGTCGGCGATTCTCGCGTCGACGCTGACGCACATCGCGGTGTTCGTGCCGATGCTGTTCCTGACCGGCGTGTCGAGCATCATGTTCGGGCAGCTCGCCGCGGTGGTGTCGTTCTCGCTGGCGATGTCGCTGCTCGTCGCGGTGACGATCGTGCCGGTGCTCTGTTCGCGCCTGCTCGACCCGCCGCACGTCATTCACGGCAAGTCCGGCGCGATGGCCGGCTTCAACCGCACGATTGACGGGTGGCTGAACAAGCTCGACGAGTTCTACGCCCGCATGCTGCACCGGGCGCTGGCGCACCGCCCGACCGTGTTCGCGATCGGCTTCGCGATGTTCGCGGTCGCCGTAATCCTGTTGCCGCGCATCGGCTTCGAGTTCCAGCCGCAGACCGACGAAGGCGAAGTCACCGTGGACATCGAGCTGGCCCAGGGCTCGCGCATCGAGCGCACCGAGGCAGTGGCGATCGCACTGGAGCAGAAGATCAAGGACGCCGTGCCGGAAGCGGTGATGTTGATTGCCCAGGCGAACGGCGGCGGTGGCGGCGGCGGCGGTTTCGGCGGCGGCAACACCAGCCGCGCCAACATCAACGTGCGGCTCAAGCCGCGCGACGAGCGCGAGCGCACCAACGATCAGATCGCGATGCAGCTGCGCCGCGAGCTGTCGGGCATGCCCGGCGTCATCGTCCGCGCCCGTCCGTCAGGCGGCCAGCAGAACATGATGCGCGGCATGGGCGGCGGCGGCGGCGACGGCCGCCTGTCGATCGAGATTCTCGGCCACGATCTGCAGACGTCCACGCAGATCGCGCAGGACCTGAAGGTGCTGCTCGATTCCACGCCGGGCATTGCCGACTCGCGCCTGCAGCAGCAGGAAGGGCGCCCCGAGCTGTCGGTGCGCGTCGATCGCGACAAGGCGGCGCTGCTCGGCCTGACCGTGACCGGCGTCGCCAACACGATTCGCACCAACGTCGCCGGCACGCAGGCGGCGATGTTCCGCGACGCGGGCAACGAATACCCGATCGTCGTCCGGCTGCGCCAGTCGGATCGCGAAGAAGTCTCCGAAGTCGGCGACGTGCTGCTCAGCTCGGCATCGGGCCAGGTGGTGCCGGCGAAGAACGTGATGGTCATCGATCGCGGCACCGGGCCGCAGTCGATCGAGCGCAAGAACCAGGAGCGCGTCCAGCGCGTCAACGCCGAAACGGAAGTGACGCTCAGCGAAGCGGTCAAGAACGTGCAGGCGCGGCTGGGCGAGATCAAGGTGCCGAAGGACTTCGCGGTCGGCTTCGGCAACGAAGTCGAGGAACAGAACCGCTCGTTCCGCGAGCTGCAGCTGGTGCTGATCCTCGCGATCGTGCTGGTCTACACCGTGATGGCGTCGCAGTATGAGTCGCTGCGCGATCCGTTCATCATCATCTTCTCGATTCCGCTGGCGGCGATCGGCGTCGTCGGCGCGCTGATGCTGACCGGAACGCCGTTCAGCATGCAGGCCTATATCGGCGTCATCATGCTCGCCGGCATCGTCGTCAGCAACGCGATCCTGCTGGTCGACTACACCAACACGCTGCGCCACCGCGACAGGATGGACATCCGCAAGGCCATCGAAGTGGCCGGCCGCCACCGCCTGCGGCCGATCCTGATGACGTCGCTCTGCACGGCGCTCGGCCTCGTGCCGATGTCGCTCGGCATCGGCGAAGGCGCCGAGCTGCAGGCGCCGCTGGCGCGCGTCGTCATCGGCGGACTGCTGACGTCGACGCTGATCACGCTGGTGTTCGTGCCGGCGATGTATACGCTGTTCGAAGAAGGCTGGAGCGGGCTCAGGAAGAAGGGCCCGGCCGCGCCGCCTGCTGCTCCCGAAGCAGCGCACTGATCGACTTGCCGGTCGCCGGGTCAATCCAGCCCGGCGCCACTTCCGCGAGCGGCTCGAGCACGAACAGCCGCTCGCGGAACCTCGGATGAGGAACCACCAGTCCCGGTTCCTCAATCCGCTCTCCTCCAAACAGAATCAAATCGAGATCGAGCGTTCGCGGCGCCATCGGCGACGGCCGCGTACGTCCAGCCGCCTCTTCGATCTGCAGCAGCCGTTCGAGCACTTCGCGCGCGCCGAGCTCCGTCTCCCCCACCACGACGCCATTCAGATAGCGCGGCTGATCGGCAGGCACGCCGACCGGCGCCGTGTCGTGCCAGCGCGAGGACGTCAGATTGGTGATGAAACCGGGAAGCGCGGAGAGGCCGAAGGCGAGGTTGGCTTCACGATCGCCCAGGTTGCTGCCCAGGGCGATCGCGACAGCGTTCCTTCCTGATTTAGTCACCAGTCCAGCGCGACGACATGACGTCGCCGGTGTGATCGTTGATCTCGAGCGACCTGCCGATCAGGCTGCGGTTGCCGGCGGCGGCCTGGTCGAACAGGCGTTTGTGCTCGAGCATTTCGCCGAGGATCACCTTGAGCATGCCCTTGTGCCGCGCATGCGAGACGGTCTCGATTTTCGGCCGCCACTTCTCGACGAACCGCGCATTCGCCGACGCGTCTTCCGCTGCGAAGGACTTCCATGCATCGCCCTTGGCCGACAACGTCGAGCCGCGCGCCGGATCGCCGACCAGCTTGGCGCCGAGATCCAGCAACGCGTGCTGCAGCCACGACAGGTGCGTCTGCTCGCGCGCAATGATGTATTGATACGCGTTGTTGATGTCGTAGTCAGTAATGACCTGGGCGACATCCTCGTGGCGCATGAGCAGACTCACGCGTTCGAGGTAAATGTCGCGAATCACATCGGCAAGGGTCGGTTCGCTCACGCGTGTTTTGCCTTCTGCCTTCTGCCTTCTGCCTTCTGCCTTCTGCCTTTTGCCTTTTGCCTTTTGCCTTCCGGCTATGCCTTTTGCTTTTCTTTACAGGTAATACAGCTGCGCGTCCACGGAATCGCGTTCAGGCGGGCCTCGGCGATCGGCTCGCCGCAATCCTTGCAGATGCCGTAGGAGCCCTTTTCGATGCGCATCAGCGCTTCGTCAATCGCCTGCAGAATTTTCGCGTCGGTTTGCTTGAGCCGCAGATGGATGTGGACTTCGTTGTTGCCCGCGGCCTGGTCGGCCATGTCACCCTGGCGGCCGTTGTTGTGTTCCATCGAGTCGCTCAGCGGCTTGAGACCGGCAGTCTCCTCGAGCTCGGAGCGCTTCTTGAGCAACGCGTCCTTGTAGACCGAGACGTTCATGCAGTGAGTACTCCCAACTTCCCCAGGCGGAGCCGTATCAAACCTTGATGATAGCACCAACCCGAACAGTCCGCCTAAAGGCAGACGCTCCACTGTGGGGGTATCCGGATTCAGCCGGATGGCTATTCGGCGCGCAGCGTCGCGAGCGGTTTTCGCTGCAACACCTCCCAGCTCGAGATCACGCCGATCGCGGCCACCAGCAGCGTCGTGATCGCGACGCCAGCGGTGCTGACGCCAATCAACGGCGTGAACGGAATTTCGAGCGCGTACTTGCTGATCGCCCAGGTCAGGCCGATCGCGCCGCCGGCGCCGATGCCGCCGGCCAGAATCCCGAGCAGGCCGTATTCGAGCACCAGCACGGTGGCGATCAAGCGGCGTGTCGCGCCGAGCGTCTTGAAGATGGCCGCCTCATAGACACGCCGGAACTTGGTCATGGCGACGGCGCCAATCAGGATCATCAACCCGCTGACGACGACCAGTGTGCCGACCACGGTCACCGCGAGCGTGACGTTGTCGATCACCGACGTGATCGCATCGATGATTTCGCGCCCGTCGATCACGGAGACGTTCGGCGCCGCCGCCACGAGCGCCGCCTGCAGCCGGGCGCGTGCGTCCAGATCCCGCGGCCCGCGCAGGAAGCCGATAAAGCTGTGCGGGGCTTTTTCAATCACGCCGGGACGGAACAGGAACATGAACCCGCCGGCGCGGCTGCTGGACCACTCGACGGAGCGGACACTCGTCACCTTCGCCGCAATGACGCGGCCGAGGATGTCGAAGCGCACCGTGTCGCCGATGTTGATCTTGAAGGACTCGTTGATGAACTGCTCGATCGAGACTTCAGGCTGCTCCGATGGCGTCGGGTCCCACATCTGTCCCGCCACCACTGTTTCATTCGACGCGAGCTTGTCGCGATACGTGATCGTGTATTCGCGGCCAAGTGAGCCACGCCCGCGCACATCCTCGTAGTTCTCGAGGTTGACGTCGCGTCCGGCCACGCCAACGACGCGGGCGCGGAGGACCGGGACCAGCGGCGGCGCCGTCACGCCGGGATCCATGTGAGCGGCAATCGCCTGTTCGACCGCGGCCACTTGATCGCGCTGAATATCCAGCAGGAACATGTCGGGCGAATCCTTCGTCATTCGCACCGCGAACTGATCGACCAGGTTCTCCTGCAGTGATCGCACGCCGATGATGAAGAAGCTGCCGAGGCCGACCGCGAGCAGCACAATGCGCATCTGGCTGCCCGGTCGGCTCAACTGCAATACCGCGTGGCGCAGCGCGAACGATCGCGAGCGCGCCAGCGGCTTGATGGCGCGGAGCAGCAGCGTGCCGGCAATGTGCAGCGCGATCGCCGTTGCCGCGAAGCCGGCGGCAACCAGCGAGCCGATGCGAAGCGAGCCCGCCTGCCAGACCGTCAATCCGACGAGTCCGGCCACCACCACGAGCGTCACGACGATCTGCGTGAGATCGGGCCGATGCGAGCGTGCCTCGTCGCGCAGCAGCAGCGACGGCTTGACGTGTCGCACGTCGAGCAGCGGCACCAGCGAAAACAACAGTGAGACCAGGAAGCCGATGCCCAACCCCTGCACGACCGCCGGAAGCGTCAGTGCGTAATCCATCTCCACGCCCGGAGTCGCTCCGGCCAGGAAGGACGGAATGGTGCGCATCGCCATTTCGGCGAGCAGCACGCCCAGCAGGCTGCCGGCCAGACCAAGCACACCGACCTGGGCCACGTACACCGCCAGAAGTTGCGACGAGCGCGCGCCGACGCACTTCAACACGGCGATGCTCTTCATCTTCTGCTGCACGAACACGCGCGTGACGCTCGACACGCCGATGCCGCCGAGAATGACGATGACGAGGCCGACGAGGCTGAGATAGTTCTCGGCGCGCGTGAAGTCCTCGCCAATGTCGTCTTCGGTGGCCTTGTAGGAACGCACGCGGGCAAACTCGTTGGCAAAGTCGGCGCGCAGATCGACGATCAGCCTGTCGAACGCGGCCTCGGGCACCTTGAGCAGGCGCTGGCTGGCGACGCGGCTGCCGAATTGCAGCAGGCCGGTCTTCTCGAGATCGGCGAGGTCCACGAAGACGCGCGGCCCGATGCTGAACGCGCCGAGGCGCCGGCCGGGCTCCGACTGGATCACGCCGCGAATCGTGAAGCGCTGCGAGCCGATCGACAACGGGTCGCCCACCTTGACGTCGAGCTGCGCCAGCAGCTCCGGCCGGACCAGCACGCCAAAGCCTTTCAACAGCGCGTGGTCGTACGGCACATCATCCGCGAGCTTCATGCGTCCGTAGTACGGAAAGCCGTGCTCCACCGCCCTGAGCTCGACCATCCGCGCTCGGCCATCGGCGCGATCGGCGGCCCGTGCCATCGTCGCAATCTCGATCGAGCGCATGCTCTGGGCTCCAGCCGCCTGCAACCGCTGGTCGATCTTCGCGACCAGTTCCGGCTTCAGCTGCTGATTGCTGGTGATGATCGCGTCGGCCGTGATCAGCGATCGCGCCTCGCCGGCGAAGGTATTGCGGACGCTTTGAATCACCGACCGGATCGCCACGATGGCGCCGACGCCGATCGCAATGCAGACGAAGAAGAACAACAGGCGCTGCCACGACGCCCGCATCTCCCGCGCCGCCATCAGCAGGACGAACCTCATGGTTCGACTCGCTCGAGCGGGCTCGGCTGGCGCGACTCGCCACGCTCGAGCTCACTCACCACCGGCCGGCCGTCGCGAAGAACGAGGCGATCGTCGGCAACCGCAGCCACGTTCGGATCGTGCGTCACGAGCACCAGCGTCACGTTACGAGTGCGGCGCACCTGCAGCAGCAGATCGAGCACGTGGCGTCCGTTCGAGCTGTCAAGGTTCCCCGTCGGCTCGTCGGCGAGGATCAGCGGCGGATCGTTGGCGAGCGCGCGCGCGATCGCGATGCGCTGCTGCTCGCCGCCCGACAGCTGCGACGGATAGTGATGGCCGCGATCGTGAAGGCCGACCTCGTCGAGCAACGCCTGCGCGCGCTCGGTGGCGTCGCGCCGCCCGGCAATCTCCATCGGCACCTGGATGTTTTCGATCGCGGTCAGCGACGGCACCAGGTGAAAGAACTGGAAGACGAACCCGACTTTCTCGCCGCGCAGGCGCGCGAGGGCGTCTTCGTCGAGCTTCGTGATGTCGGTGCCCGCGATCGTGATCGATCCGCTCGACGCGGAATCAAGACCGGCGATCAGTCCGAGCAGCGTCGACTTGCCGCTGCCCGAGGGGCCGATGATCGCGAGACACCGTCCCGCGGCCACGTCGAGATCGAGGGGATGCAGGATCGTGAGCGGATGGCCGCCGCTCATCACTGTCTTGCTGACGCCGCGAAGCTGGATCATTAAGGTCTTGAGGTCTTGAGGTCTTGAGGTCCTGAAATGTGCTACTACGTTGGACGCCGGAGTACCGGCTCCAGTTCCTTCCATACGAGGTCCGCCACGATTTCGGCGCCGCGAATGTTTGGATGAATGCCGTCGCCCTGGTTCAGGGACGCAATGCCGGCCACGCCCTGCAGAAGAAACGGTATGAAACGGACCTTGTACTCCTCGGCGAGCTCCGAGTAGACGTTACGAAAATCGCGCGTGTATTCAGCGCCGTAATTGGGCGGCGCTTCCATGCCGGCGAGAATCACCGGCACCTTGCGCTCGCGCGCGCGATCGAGGACGGCCGCAAGATTCTTCTTCATCTCCTTCGTCGACAGGCCGCGCAAGCCGTCGTTGGCGCCGAGCGCCACGATCAAGACCCGCACGTCCCCTTCGAGCGACCAGTCGAGCCGCCGCACGCCGCCGGCCGACGTATCACCCGACACGCCGGCGTTGACAACTTCGTACTCGAGGCCCTTCTCCTTCAGCTTCTTTTCGATCAGTGACGGGAAGCTTCGATCGGAGGCGAGGCCAAGACCCGCGGTCAGGCTGTCGCCAAGGAACACAATTCTCGGTGCCTGAGGTGCCAAAGGTGCCTTGGGTGCCTGGGGTGCCTTGGGTGCCTGGGGTGCCTCGGGTGCCTGGGGTGCCTCAGGTGCCTGGAGTGCTTCGGGCGCGGGACGCGCGTTATCAGGTTGACGCGAGCAACCGATCGCCAGTGCGACGAAAAGTAGAACGACGTATTTCATTTACGCGACGTTGATCACGAGCGCGGTGGCGTTGTCGGAGGTGCCGCGCGTGATCGCTTCCTTCACGAGCGTGTCCGCGCCGTCGGACGCCGACGCCGCGGTCTCCAGTAAAGAAGTGAGCGACGCCGCATCGAGCTTGCCGTGGATGCCGTCGGTGCACAGCAGGAACCGATCGCCCGCAACCAGCTGCTCCTCGCGCGATCCCGGTTTCACATCGTCTTTGGTACCGACCACGCTCGTCAGCACGTGGCGCAGCGGGTGTTGTGGATCCGCGTCTTCGGCCTGCTTCTCGCCGAGCACGGACGCGAGCCACGTATCGTCCTTCGTCAGCTGCTCGAGCGCGCCCTGCCGCAGCCGATACATGCGGCTGTCGCCGACGCTGACGATGGTCATCCGATCGCCGGCCACGAGCGCCGCAACGACCGTCGTGCCCATCCCGCTCAGATCGGGGCTCTTCGAACCCTCGCTGTAAATCTTCCGGTTCGCCAGGCGCACCGCGGTCGTCAGCCGGTTGGTGTCGATCGAGTTCCTGGTCTCGAGTCCGAAGGGCCAGGTGATGTCGGCCGACGATGCGCTTTCAGCGATGAAGGCCCGGATCGTCTCGACGGCCAGGTGCGAGGCCACCTCGCCGGCATTGTGCCCGCCCATGCCGTCCGCCACCACGTACAAGCCCAGATCCGGCCACGATCCGTGATGATCCTGGTTCATCTTCCTCGGACCTACCTCGGTCCGGCTTGCTGCGGTCAAGTCCATATCGCTGAAAGAATTATGACGGTTGGATACTAGGTAGCCAGTTGTATACTCGCCCCGTGGCCAACGCCGCGCTTCAACCTGTGATCGCCCGGGCAGGCTCTGCATTGGAGCGCGGACAGGCCGCGACCACGATCGAATTATTGGCGCCCCTGTTGCGGACGCCGTCCTCCCTAACCAAGGAAGACGAGCTCAGTGTCCGGGTCATGCTCGCTGAATCGTACCTCTTGCAGGGGGATCTTGCACAGGCCGGAACCGTGCTCGGCCGCTCGCCGGACACGCTGCGGGACAACGTCCCGCCCGTTCTGCACTCAAATTTGTGGCGGTTGCACGGCCGCGTCGCGTTCGCGCGGGGCGAGCAGTCGCGCGCGATTGCGCTGCACAATCGCGCGTTGAAGCAGGCCGAGATGGCGCACGACTCGCGCGCCATTGGCCTCGCCCACTTCTATCTGGGACAGTGCTATCGCCAGGTCGGCGACATGGCGATCGTGCGCGAGCACATTGCCGAAGCGGCCGCGGCATTGCACGCCGCGGGCGACAAGCGCCATCTCGCGATGGTCCATTCGCTGTCGGCCGTCATGCTCGCGCAGACCGGGCGTTACGACGAGGCCAATGCGGCATTGCGCCAGGCCGAGCGCATGGCGTCGATCCTCCAGGCCGATGACGTGCTGGCGACGGTGTACGGCAACCAGGCGAACGTCGCGCTGATCCGCCATCGATACGAACAGGCCCTCGCGCTCGCCGAGCGCGCCGTCAATCTTCATGAAGGTCTCGGCCAGGGCCCGGGATTATCCGTCGCGCTCGCGACGCTCGGACAGATCTGCGTCCGCGTCGGCAATCTGGATCGCGCCGATACGGTCCTGCACCGCGCGCTCGACGTGCGCAGCGCGATGCAATTCCACGAGACGACCGGCGCCGTCTACGACACGCTCGCGCAGATGTCGCTGATGCGCGGCGACTATGAAAACACCGCCGAGTACTTGCGCCAGGCGGCCGAAGCCTACGGCGCCTACGGCCGCAACACCAGCCGTTGGTACGAGTGGTCGCTGCGCGTGATCAGCGCGCGCCTCGCCACGCGGCGCGGCAAGCCGGACGAAGCGCTCGCGATCGCCGACGAGATCGCAAAGTCCACGAACGCGCCGCCGGCGGAGACGATCGAGGCGGAGTTGATCGCCGCCGAGGCGCTGCTCTCGGCGGGACGCGTCGACGATGCCGAGCATCGATTGACGCAGGTGGAATCGCGGCTCGATCCGCGAACGACGCCCGGCGCGTGGGGCGAGTTCCTGCGCCTGCGCGGCGATCTGCGCGCGCGGCAAACGCGCACGACGGAGGCGTATCACGACATCGCGCAGAGCTCGAGCGTCTTCGAGCTGGTCGGCGAGCGGTATCAGGCCGCCGTCAGTCAGCTCGCGCTCGCGCGCCTCGCCGCAAAGGCCGGCGCGAAGTCGACCGCCGATCGTCACTATCAATACTCGGCGCAGGTGTTCCAGGCGCTTGGCGCGACGCGCGATCTCGAACAGGTGCAGGCCGCGATGGCCGCGGCGCAGTCGCCGGGCACCGGTGAGTACGTCGGCTCTCCCGCCGATGCGGACGATGCGCTCGTGCGAAGACTCGTCGACGCGGCGGTGCTTCCCGATCTTCTCGCGCGCGAGCTTGCGGCCACGCTCCTCGAATCGGTCAATGCCGATGCCGCCGCGGTGTTCAGTGAGCTCCCGGGCGGCGATGTGCGCCTGATCGCCATCGCGGGCACCGACGCCGACGGCGCGCGCGCCGTCGCGCGCATGGCGATCCAGGGCGGCACCTACGGCGCCGGCACGTTGATCTCCGAGCCGATCGGGCGCGAGCCCGATGGCCCGCGTCATGCCGTGCTCGCCACCAGCCGCCCGATGGGACATCCACAAATCCGCCGTGTGCGCATGATGGCCGCGGTCGCGAAACAAGGCTTCGATCTCTGCGGCGTTCGCGATCGGCCAACAGCGGCGGTCGATGCGACGACCGAACGCCCGCTCGAGCCGCTGCTGCCGGGATTTCTCTGCGCCAGCGCCGCCATGACTCGCGTCGTCGATCAGATCCAGCGGCTGCAGGGCAACGACCTGACGGTGTTGATCACGGGCGAGAGCGGTACCGGCAAGGAGCTGATCGCGCGCGCGATCCACGTCGGCTCGTCGCGCAACGCGGCCACGTTCCTGCCCTACAACTGCACGACGACCACGCGCGAGCTCGCGGACAGTCAGTTGTTCGGCCATCGGCGTGGATCGTTTACCGGCGCCGTCTCCGATCAACCCGGCCTGATTCGCACCGCCGCGGGCGGCACGCTGTTCCTCGATGAAGTCGGTGACCTGCCGCTGGACGTGCAGCCGAAGCTGCTGCGCTTTCTCGAGCAGGGCGAGATCATGCCGGTCGGCGAAAACCGTCCGCAGCCCGTGGACGTGCGCGTGCTCGCCGCGACGAACGCCGATCTCGAGCAGCGCGTCGCCGAGGGCAAGTTCCGCGAAGATCTTTACTATCGCCTCAGCGTGATCCGCATCCACGTGCCGCCGCTTCGCCAGCGGCGCGAGGAGATTCCCCATCTCTCCACGTTCTTCCTGCGTGAAGCGTCGGATCGCCTCGGCAAGCCGGACATGCAACTGGGCTCGGACGTGCTCGATCTGTTCGCGCAATATTGGTGGCCGGGCAACGTGCGCCAGCTGCGAAACGAGCTGCAGCGCGCCGTCGCCATGGCGCCGGCCGGCGGGACCATCGGGCCGGAACACCTGTCGGCGGATCTCACGGCGGCCGCTCCGGCCAGCGGGCCATCCGGACCATCGCGGGTCGCCCTCCGCGGCGGACAAACGCTGGCCTCGGTGGTCGACGAAATCGAGCGGGATCTCATTCGCGAAATGCTCACCCGGCATCGGGGCAACATCTCGGAAACCGCTAGGGCCCTCGGCCTGACTCGCCGCGGACTTTACTTGAAGCTTCGAAGACTCGGTCTAGAGAACAGTTCGGATGTGATTACCAAGTAGCCAGTTGTACGCATCACTGGATACCTGGTAAACACCCACCCACCCATCACAATCGACAGGAAAGTCCTCTAGAGGGCGCTCGATTCACACATCGGCGGCTCGTCCGACCTTCAGTACACGGTTGCACAGAATCGGCCCGGAACTTGGATTGTATTTGCGCATTGCAACCTATGTTCGACCGTTCTAACCCTGGAGCGAGCCGTGGCTGAGCACCGAAACCATGGGAAACCTGTGAAGCGATCGTCGGAAAGAGTGGCGATCACTGTGCCTGCGCGCATCACCTGGAAGGATGCGTCAGGTGCGGTCCGCTTTGCCTCCGTGATGACGAAAGACATCAGCGAGGCCGGCGTCTTCGTGGAGTGCGAAGCCGGCGCGGCCATTCCCCTCTACCGGCTCGTTCACCTGCAGGTCGAGCGCTCGTTCGGCGCGGCGCACCAGCTGCCGACGATGCTTCGCGAGGGCCGCGTGCTGTCGGCGGTCTGGCGCGTGGCGCCCTGCCGCCGCTCCACGGGCACGCCGTCGGGGTACGCGCTGCGCTTCCTGGTCGATCCGCAGGCCGAAGCCACGCAGGTCACGACCACCAACGTCGAAGCGATGGCGGTCTAGGGAATGGTTGCGATCTACTTGCTGCTGTTAGTGGCCGTCTCGTTTCTTCTGCCAGTATCGCGCAAGCCCCTGCCATAGCTGATCGAACGGCGCCGCCAGCTCCAGCGCGCGCGCCTCGTGCTCCGGCAACACCGTCCGTGCGTCCTGACGCATCCGCTCGGTGAATCGCTTCGTCAGCTCCTCGTCGGTTCCGCCGCCTTCGATCAGCAGCCGCGCCATCTCCGCCATCGACGTCAACGTTGTCCTGAAGCGCGCCAGATGGGCGCGCGCCGGCGACACGGCACCGAAGTGCGCGAGGAACAGCGACACCGGCTGCCACGCATCGATCGTGTTGATGCTTTGCTGCCACGCTTCGATGTCGATGTCCGGCGGCGGCGTCGGCGCGATCAGGTAACTGCCGCTCACCTGGACGCCGGCGGTGTCGCCGACGTAGGCCGTGCCTGAATGTTCGTCGAGAAAACTGACGTGATGCTTCGCGTGTCCCGGCGTATAGGCGACTTTCATCGCCGTGCCCGCGAGCTCGAGACGCTCGCCGCCTCTCAGCACGATCACGTTGCCGGCGGGGACGCGTTGAAACGCGCCCCACACCGCCTCCATCCGATCGCCCCAGAGGCGCATCGTGCTGGCGAGCAGCTTCGCCGGATCGATCATGTGCGGCGCGCCGCGCTCGTGCACGTAGACACGCACGCCCGGCACGCGCTCGACAATCGTGCCGCAGGCGCCGGCGTGATCGAGATGAATGTGCGTGAGCAGGATGGTGCGGACGTCACGCAACGTCAGGCCGCGATCGCGAAGGCCGCTTTCGAGCGTGGCCAGGCATGATGTCGGTCCCGGATCGATCAGCGTGACGCCGTCGGCGGCGGGAAGAACCGGCGTAGCGATGACGCGCGGGCTGCCGCGGAACTGCAGGTCGATAAAACCGGTCATTCGCTAAACGACAGCATGCGCGTCGATTCCTGGTAGCGGCCATCAGGCGTCGCCGGCAGGAACACCTTGCAGTCGTCGAGATCGCCGCCGTAGACATGCAGCGTCACCGACGCCTTCGACGGACGCGCGTTGGCGAGCACGTGATGATCGGTGGGTGGAATCAGGCAGCCGGCGGATCCGGTGCCGGCCAGCAGCGATCCGATCGGCGTGACACGGTAGTAACTGTCCGCATCCTGCTGCACGAGGTACTGCGTCACGGCGATCTCACCGTCGACGACGCCTTCCACGCACCAGAGGCCGCCGTGATCGTGAACGGCGGTGCCCTGCCCCGGCCCCCACGTCATGACAATTGCGGAGTACCTGCCTTGTGGATCGCGATGCAGCAGCCGGCGCGCGTAATGGTCGGCGCGCGGCACGGTGAACGACGACGGCAGTGACAGCCTGCCGTTGCCGAGGACGTCCTCGAGATCGGCTTTCACGGCGGCGGTGATCGCCTGCGGCGATCCGGCTTGTACCGATCGATCGAGCCTGGCGATCAGATCCGCCAGCCCCGGACACGCAATGTCAGTTTTCAACACTTCAAGACCTCAGGACCTCAAGACCTACTTCTTCAAGTTGGTCTCGAACAACTTCAAAATGCGCTTGTATTCATCCGCCCAGCTCGTGGCTTCGACGAAGCCATGATCTTCGACGGGATACACCGCGAGCTCCCAGTTTTCCTTCTTCAATTCTATCAGCCGCTGCGCGAGCCGGACCGAATCCTGGAAGTGCACGTTGACGTCGACCATGCCGTGGGCGATGAGCAGCGGCGCCTTGAGGCCCTCCGCGAAATAGATCGGCGAGCTCTTGCGATACGCCTCGGCGTCGGTCTGCGGTTCGTTGAGGATGTTCGACGTGTAGCCGTGGTTGTAATGCGCCCAGTCCGTGACCGGCCGGAGCGCCGCGCCGGCGGCAAACGTGTCGGGCGACGTGAACAGCGCCATCAGGGTGATGAAGCCGCCGTAGCTGCCGCCGTAGACGCCGATGCGGCCCGCGTTCACCTTGTGCGACTTGACGAGGTAAGCCGCACCGTCAACGACGTCATTGAGATCGTGACCGCCCATCCACCGATAGATCGACGTGCGCCAGTCGCGGCCATATCCGGCGCTGGCGCGATAGTCGGGATCGAGCACGACGTAGCCCTTCGACGCGAGCACGTGGTGGAACATGTATTCGCGGTAGTACGTCGACCAGTACTTGTGCGCGTTCTGCGCGTAGCCGGCGCCATGCACGAACACCACGGCCGGCGCTTTCGGATCGCGCTTCGCGCCGACCATCTCCGGCGTATAGAGCCGCGCGTAGACGTCCTTGCCGTCGCGCGCCTTATAAGTAATCAACTGGGGCTCAACCCAGTTGTACGTGGACCACTCCGCAGAGGGGCTGGTCGTGACCTTCGTCGCGGCGGCACCGGCGCGACCGGGGTCCCCGCGACGCGGACTTTGCGTCGTGGGGTGGCGGTTGGGCATCAGGAACACTTCCGGCGGACGATTCGACGAAGACGACACCAGCCCGAACGTCGTGTTGTCCGGCGAGATCGAGCCGTCATGGCTGCCCGTCTGCGTCGTCAGCTTCGTGCGCGCTCCGCCATCGACGCTCATCGCGTAGACGTGGCGCTCGCCCGGATGCACTTCGGTGGAGCGGAAATAGAACGTGCTGCCGTCCGGCGACAGTTCCACGTTGTCGATCTCGAACTTCCCGCTCGTCAGCTGCTTCTTCGCCGGCGCTGAAGCGGCCGCATCGACCGTGTAAAGGTGCATCCAGCCATCGTGCTCCGCGAGGAACCACACGCGGCGGTTGTCGTTGAGCCAGCCTGCGCCCCCTTCCCGAATCCACGCATCGTCCTTGAGATGATCGAGCACGCTGGTCTTGCCCGTGGCGGGATCGATCGATACCAGCCAGCGCTCGGTATTGTCGGCGGCGCGTGCGGCGGTCAGCGCATTGCGCCCGTCCGGCGACAGGATTGGATTGCTCCAGCGCACGTCGCGCTTGGGCGCGGGCTCGGGCTTGGCGGCCGGACGAACTTCATCGCCGAACGGCGGTTTGGGAATCGCGATTGGATCGCTGACGCCTTCCAGTCCGACCCACACGGCTTCGCCGGTGTCGAGATTGAGCGACGCAATGCGGCGCCGATCCTGCGCGTCCCCGACCAACGTTCGCGCCTGGATCTCTTCGGTGAAGGATGACTCGCTGACGAATCGCGGCACTTGGGCGGTTCGCGACTGCGCCCGATCGTTCACGACCAGCAACGCGAACTTGCCGTCACCAACAACCGCGGCATCAGCAATGTTCTGCCGCTCGCCGATCTCGAATTTCGGCAGCGCGCGGCCGCGATCGAGATCTTCGCGCCGCTTGCGGCGGGCGGCTTCCTGCTCGACCCAGTCGAGCAGCTTCACTTCTTCTTCCTTGATGAACTTCTGGCTGTCGGTGGCGCGCGGATCGGCTCGACGTGCCGACACGTCAGTGAGCTGTACGACGCCGCCGGTGCCCACGCTTTCAACCGGCACGATGAACAGGTTGTTGTCGCGCACGAACGTGACGTGCGTCTCGTTACGCGCCCAGCGCGGGCTCGATTCGTTGCCGGTGGTTCGCGTCACGTCGATGCGCTTCTTCGCGACCGTGTCGATGATCACGATGTCGCCGCGATCGACGCCGAGAATGCGGCGGCGCTTCGCGTCCCACTGCCCGTTGGCCGGCGGCGCCAGGCGGCGCTCCGTTTCGCTCAACCGCCGCGGCGCTCCGCCCTCACGGCCGACCACCCACGTCGACGGCTGATCCTCTTTCGGAATCAGCCACTCGAAGTAGAGCTCCCTGGAATCGCCCGACCACCGCAGGTTATTCGGCGGGTTGCCGACCAACTCGGGGCCGCGGATGATGCTGTCGACCGACAGGGTAAAACTCGAGGTCTTGAGGTCCTGAGGTCTTGAGGTCTTGGGCGGCTGCGATCCCTCTTGCGCCGACACAGCTGCAACACTCACAACGCACGCCAGGATCAATAGTGGTTTCTTCATAAGGTTCGATACGTTGCAAACAACAGTTGATCGCGAATCCTGCCGTCCTTGATCGCGCTCTGCCGCAAGTGGCCTTCGCGCGTGAAGCCGGCCTTTTCGAGCACTCGAATCGACGCGACGTGCTCCGGAAAGATTACCGCGTAAATGCGTGTCAGCTCGAACCGGCTGAATGCCTCGGCAGTCACGGCCTTGACCGCCTCGGTCGCGATGCCGCGGCCCCAGTATGGCTCGCCAAGCCAGTAACCGACTTCCCCGGAGACGCGCTCGATGTCGCCCTGGAGCTGCAGGCCGATTCCACCGACGGCGGCGCCGTCCACGTCGATGGCCCACGCCGTCGGCGTCTGCTGGCGTCCGATCAGATCGATGAACGCCCGCGCCTGCTCGATGCCGTACGGATAGGGAAAGCGGTCGCGCAGGTGCATCGACACATGGCGATTGTTGGCGTGCCGCTGCAGGGACGCCGCGTCGGACTCCGCCCAGGGGCGGATGGTGCACTGGGATAATTGAAGACGCATGAATAACGAATAACGGAATAACAAATCACAAACGAACGTTTCGTTCTTTGTTCTTTGTTCTTTGTTCTTTGTTCTTTGTTCTTTGTTATTTATCGTGTCACGAGCTCGGGGGGTCCTGCCATCCCAAGATTCGCCCGGAGCACGCGGTTTCCGCCGGTCGCGCGGGCTTCGCGCAGCGCGTGCCGGGCCGCCTTGATCAGATCGAGCTCTTCCCAGGCGGATTCACGCTGCGGAACGGCGGTGGCAGTGGCGACCGACGCGGTCACGACCGAGGACGGCGCGTCCTTGGCCGACGGCATTTTCAACAATTCGATGCATTCGCGCACGTGTTCGGAAATGTTGAAGGCGCCGGGGCCATCGGTCGAGGCCAGCACCAGCGCGAACTCATCGCGATGGTACCGGGCGACCAGATCGCCGGGCCGGCCGACGACGGCGGCGAGCGCGCGGCCCACGTGCTTCAGCACTTCATCTCCGGCCTTGCGGCCGAATTCGCGGTTGTAGGCGCGGAAGTGATCGATGTCGATGAAGATGAGCGTGAGCGGCAGGCCATCGCGGCGCGCGCGGCGCCATTCGCGCTCGAGGAATTCGAGAAACTGTTCGTGGTTGGCGACGGCGGTCAACGGATCTTCGGTGCTGAGCCGCTGCAACTGGATGCGCGCCGATTCGAGCTCCGTCGTGCGGGCTTCGAGCGTACGTTCGAGCTCCTGCGCGCGCACGTAGAGCCGCTGGCGGCTGACATACGCCCACACGCCGAACGCCGCTAATGCGCCGATCACCGTGGCAATGATCGGCAGCCAGTCCTGCACTCGTCCCTCCGCTGATGTACGCCGTGTTTGACGGTAGGGCATTCTAACCCGGCCGTGCGGCGGCGGAGAGTATGATCTGTGGCCGAGGAGTTGGTGATGAAGCGTGCAGTCCTGTTAGCGACGGCGGTGACCCTGGGTGCGGCGGCGTGCATGAAACCGGCGGAGCCGGGGGCGACGGCCAGGGCCGTGGAGTCGGGTCTCGACCCAGGCTCCTTCGATAAAGAGGTGCGGCCGCAGGACGACCTGTTCCGCCACGTCAACGGCGGCTGGCTGGCCAAGACCGACATCCCCGCGGACAAGGCCTCCTACGGAGCGTTCGACATCCTCTTCGACAAGGCGCAGGCCGACCTCCGGGCAATCGTCGAGGAATCCGCCAAGGCACCGGACCGCGCGCAGGGCTCCGACGCGCAGAAGATCGGCGACTTCTACGAAAGCTTTATGAACGAAAAGCGCGCCGAGCAGCTCGGTATCACGCCGCTCAAGGCGGAGCTCGATGCGATCGACGCGATCAAGACGAACAGCGACCTGGCGAAGCAGTTCGCGCATTTCTTCAAGTTGAATCTGATCAACCCGATCGTCGGCTACGTGGATGGCGACGCGCAGCAGCCGACGCACGACATCCTGTATCTCTATCAGGGCGGTCTTGGACTGCCCGATCGCGACTACTACCTGAAGAACGACGGCAAGCTGAAGGAGTATCGCGAAAAATACGTCGGCTTCGTCGGCAACATCCTCGGCCAGGCCGGCGATGCCAACGCGACCAGGTCGGCGCGCGAGATCTTCGTCCTCGAGACGCGCCTCGCCCGCGCGCATTGGACCAACGTCGAGAATCGCGATGCGGTGAAGACCTATAACAAGGTCGCGGTTGCCGATCTCGCGAAGCAGTTCCCCGGTTTTGACTGGGACACCTGGACCAAAGAGCTCGGCGTCAACGGCGCCCAGGCCGTCGTCGTGAGCCAGCCAAGCTATCTGAAGGCGCTCGCCGCGACTGTCAACGAGCTGCCCGTCGATGCGTGGAAGCCGTATTTGAAAGCCTCGCTCCTCAACGGCTTCGCGCCGTATCTCAACAAGTCGATCGTTGATGCGGAGTTCGGCTTCGACAACACCACGCTGCGCGGCGTGAAGCAACAGCAGCCGCGATGGAAGCGCGGCGTCAACACGCTGAACGGCAATCTGGGCGAAATGCTCGGCAAGCTTTACGTCGAACGCCACTTCAAGCCGGAAGCCAAGGCTCGCATGGAAGGTCTGGTGGCCAACCTGCGCGAGGCCTATCGCAACGGCATCCACAAGCTCGAATGGATGGGCCCCGAGACGAAGAAGCAGGCGCAGGAAAAGCTCGCGACGTTCACGCCGAAGATCGGCTATCCGAACAAGTGGCGCGATTACTCGAAGCTCGAGATCAAGAAGGACGATCTCGTCGGCAACATGATGCGCGCCTTCGAACACGAGAATAACTATCAGTTGAGCAAGGCCGGCAAGCCCATCGATCCCGAACAGTGGGGCATGACGCCGCAGACCATCAACGCCTACTACAATCCCGTTCGCAACGAGATCGTCTTCCCCGCCGCGATTCTGCAGCCGCCGTTCTTCAATCTCGATGCGGACGACGCGGCGAATTATGGCGGCATTGGCGCGGTGATCGGCCACGAGATGGGCCACGGCTTCGACGACCAGGGCCGCCAGTTCGATGCGAGCGGCGCGCTGCGCGACTGGTGGACGAAGACCGACTCGGCCGAATACGAGAAGCGCGCAAAGGTGCTGGTCGAACAGTTCAACGAATTCGAGCCGCTGCCGGACCTGCACGTGAACGGTGCGCTGACGCTCGGCGAAAACATTGCCGACCTCACCGGCCTTGTGATCGCGCGACAGGCGTACCTGCTGTCGCTCAAGGGCAAAGAGGCGCCGACCATCGACGGCATTACGGCGGATCAGCGCTTCTACATGGGATGGGCGCAGTCATGGAAGGCGAAGCAGCGCGACGAAGCCATGCGGCAGCAGGTGCTGACCAACGTGCACTCGCCGGAGATGTATCGCGCGAACGGCCCGCTTCGAAATATTCCGGAGTTCTATGCGGCGTTTGGCGTCAAGGAGGGAGACAAGCTGTTTCTCCCTCCCGGCCGCCGCGTCAAGATCTGGTAACGGGTGCCTGGCACCCAGTGCCGGTCTAGTACGTCGTAGTTCTAAACGTGTCGCAGGAATTGATGTCGCCGGTCTGCAATCCCTGGCGGAGCCATTTCGCGCGCTGCGCGGAGGTGCCGTGGGTGAAGCTGTCCGGTGACACGCGCCCCTTCGTCAGGCGATCGTCGCCGATCGCCGCGGCGGCGCTGATGCCCTCGTCAATATCGCCGGGATCGAGCAGCTGCTTCTTGTTGGCGTGATACCCCCACACGCCGGCCAGGCAATCCGCCTGCAGTTCGAGTTGGACCGATAGCGCATTCGCGCCGGCGCGACTGCCGCTGCCTTGTTGCCCCTCCTGCACCTGGCGATTGATGCCCAGCAGGTTCTGCACGTGATGGCCGACCTCGTGCGCGACGACGTAGGCCTGCGCGAAGTCGCCGGGCGCGCCGAATCGCTGATCGAGCTCGCGGAAAAACGACAGATCGAGATAGATCTTCTGGTCGGCCGGGCAATAGAACGGTCCGCTCGTTGAAGATGCGGATCCGCATGCGGATCGCACCGCGTCTTCGAACAGGACCAAAACCGGCTCGCGATACTGGCGGCCGGCAGACGAAAACACCCTGGTCCACGTTTCTTCGGTATCACCCAGCACGACCGAAATGAATTCGGCCTGCGGGTCGTTGGTCGGCGCTCCGGTCGGGACCGACTGCGTTTGTTGCGGCGCAGCTTGCTCGGCCATCTGGAGCAAGGCCAGCGGATTGGTGCCAGTCAGGCACGACACGGTCAGGACGAGCAGCAGCATTCCGATGCCGCCACCGCCAATCGTGCCCATTCCCATACCCCGCCGGTCCTCAATGTTGGTACTGCGGCGTCCACCTTCCCATCTCATGGCTGGTGGATATGCCAGAACCGGGCCAGCTTAGTTGGTTGAGCTTAGAATTGCTGCGTTGATGGGCCGTTTCGTCCTCGCCGGCATCATCCTGAATGGCGCATGGACACAACTGGATGTGATTGGATGGCCGGCTTTCCTTCTGCCTGTCCTGGTGCTGGCACTTGAATTCGGTCAGCGTCCCACCGCACGACTCACCTCGAAGCCCGCGAAACCGGAATACCTGACCCCCGTTGTCGCTGCCGCTCTCCTTTGCGGAGTTCATCTCCTTCATGTGGCGCTGACCGCGCGCGAAGAATTCGGATTCGGCGGCGACGAGGGCTATCACTTGAGCGCGACCCGCGCGTTCGCGCTGTATTTCATGAAGGCGGGCCCGTATCTCGCGGGGGTGATGATCGTGTACCTCGCTTGCCGTAAATGGGCGCCCGCGTTCGCAACAGCCGTGGCAATGTGCGGCCTGATCGGATCGAGTCTGTTGCTCCCGAATGAATCCCTGTTCGGGCGTTACCCGACCGCGTTTTATCTGCTGTCGATGCCCTTGAACGTCTTGTTCCAAGTGGCGCGCATTCCGTATCCGTTTACGGCTAATCACATCGTCAACATGCTGTCGCTGCCGGCGTGGCTGTTCGTGCTGCGGCCGGCGATCGTCGGCCGCTGGCCGGACTGGCGCGTCCTGCCCGTCGCGTTTCTGATCTATCTGCAGGGCCCGTCGATCGTTTACGTGAGCGGCGGTCTGCTCGAACCGTGGGCGTTCGTCTTCGTTCTCCTCGCGATTGAAGCCGCCGCCATCCCAGACGCCGATCGCCCGTGGCGCCCCGTCCTGCTGGCCGGCATCGCGACGCTCTTCAAGGAGACGGCGATCCTGTTCGTGCCGCCGATCTGGCTGTTGACGATGGTCGAGTGGCGCGGGTGGCGGCCGTCACTGCGCGCCGGCGCCATTCGCGTGGGCATCGCGGCCGTTGCGCCGTTCGTGATCTATTACGCGGTCCGCCGCGGCTTGAACATCTCCAGGGGTTACGAGATCGCCGGTGCCAGCGGCGTGTGGACGCTGGCGCGCGCATCCGAGTGGCTGGCAAAGGCGCGGTTCCAACTGGGCGTTGGCGGATCCATTGCCGTCGCGATCGTCGCTGCGTGGTCGGCGTTCGGCTTTGTGATCAATCGCGCCGCTATGCGGCAGCACGCGGTCTGGGTGCTCACAGCTCTCGCACTTGCAGTGTTCTTTGCAGCGGACGCCGCATCGATCCCTTACACCGGCATTGGACGGTTCCTCGCATATTCGCTTCTCGCCTTATGCGGAGTTGTGTTTGCCACCGCGGATTGGCTCGAGCGGGAACGCCGCAGCATATTGATCGCCGCCGTTCTCATCATCGCGACATTGCAAATCATTCCGGCGTGGCGAATCCTGGCGCTCGACCTTCAACCTGACTACGAGCGCAATTCGCTCGAGTGGACAGGCAGTCTCGTTCGTTATCCGATTCGCACGCTGTCACGCCGCCTTCCTGATCTTCAAGGAGGCGCTTCGATAACGAAGATAAAGGTGATCGCCTTCGGCACCGATTTGATCAGCCTGCGCGTGGCCTATCCCGATCTGGCGGAGCGGTACGACCTCCAGGGTGACACGCAGTCGCCTGCGAATGCCGATTGCGGCTGCCGGGACACGAACGAAGCGATCATCGCCGCCTTCGAGTGGCCGACCCATTTCAGAGACTCACCCGACGCGCGCGCCGCCTTCTCGCAGAATCAGGCGGCCTGCCTGGCTCAAGTCCGCGCCACATGTGGATCAATCGCGGTCGAGGATATCGACGACGGCACCATCATCGGCGTGCTGGGCGCAGGACCACGAGCGCCCGCAACGCCAACAGCTGAGGCAATAGTTCCGCGATCCGATCGACCCCGCTGACGGCGGGATACAGCGCTGCCGGATAGAGCTGCGGTTTGCTGTATCCACCGGTGAGCGCGTACGCCCATGCGCCAATGCGTTCGCGTGTCACGATCTCCCACCCGTCAAGAATGTTTGCAGCGTCGTTCTGCCAGAACACGCGCGTGGCATTGCCCTGGGCCGCGTAATACGGGTGCGCCCACGGATCGAACGACGCAGGGGCGTCCGGCACGATCGGCCGATCGAAACCGATTGGCTCGTGATGGAGCGGCCCATACACGAGCCGGCCGGCAAGACTGACGTAAGGATCGAAGATGATGACGCGCCCGTTCGGCTCGAGGACACGCCGGCACTCACGCAAGGCCGTGCGCGGATACTCGAGATGGTGGAAGACATCGAACAGGATCAAGTGCGACACCGTGCCGTCGCCGAAGGTCAGCGCGTAGGCGTTCTCGACCTGATCGATCCACGGGTTGGCGAACAGATCGGTCCGGACGCAATCAGCGATGACGTCGCGAATGTTGCCGATGCCAGAACCAAGCTCGACGATCTTTCCAGGGACGTTCGGATCGATGTGCACGGCAATCCGGCGATGGAAGTCGCGGTATGCGCGCTGCAGCACCGGCTTGCGCTGCCACGCCAGGCGGTTGCGCTCGATTTCTACGTTGTGTTGATCGAGCGGCAGTGGCGCGGAGGGGCTCATCGCAATCGCGCGCCGGCTTTGACTCGAAACAGTCCGATCAGCGTCATGCGCAGCAGCATGAAGCCGTGCCGGAACCGATGAATGTTGGTGGAGCCATAGCTGCGGGCGCGGTAATACACCGGCACGTCGACGATGCCGAGGCCGAAGATCGCGGCGGGAAACAACAGCTCGAAGTCGCCGAACGGATCGACGTCGCCGAAATCGCCACGCCACCGCACCATTCGCGCGTAGTCGTCACGACGCAACAGCTTGGTGCCGCACAGGGAATCGTTCAAGTGGCTGTCGAGAACGAAGCTCAGCGCCTTTGCAAAGAAGACGTTGCCGAGGCGATTCAGGAAGCGCATCGCCTCGCCCTCCATCGGATACACGAGCCGCGTGCCGTTCACGAAGTCCGCGAGGCCGGAGCAATACGCATTGTAGAAACGCGGCAGCATCTCCGGCGGCATGGTGAGATCCGCATCGAGGATCGTCACGAGCTCGTGCTTCGCTTTCGAAAACCCAAGCCGCACCGCGTCCGACTTGCCCCGGCCGGTCTGCTGATAGCTCGACACCGCCATGCGCGAGCCATATGCAGCGGTGACCCGTTGCACTTCCTGCCACGTTCCATCCGACGAGTGCCCTTCGATGAAGATGACTTCGACGGGCGCGGGGAACGCGGGCAGCCGTTGCAGGGCCGCTTCGATATTGCCCTTCTCGTTGCGGCACGGGATCACGATGCTCAGGCTTGGTGGTGCGGTGGCGGCCACCGGCCGCAGGATCACGACGGCGGCGAAGCCAAGCCATCGCAGCAGCGGAATCATCGGCATCGTCCAGTTGATCAAGTCGCCGAGGCCGAGCAGGCGAAACGGCGAATACCCGGCCGGCTTGATTTGCACGACCTCGTAGCCGCTGAGTTTTGCCAATGCCGCCAGCGCTTCGCGGGTGACGAACGTCGACGGCACCGGACCCTTTCGAAGTCCGAGCTGGTTCGCGAGCCAGAACACGCCGCGGAAGTACGGGTTGTCGAGTACGACGGCGACCCGCGACAACCGCGTGAGGCGCGATCGAATCGCGGCCAGCGTTGCCTCGATGTCGAGATCTTCGTTCAGGTTGCCATTCAAGAGGACCGCGGTGCGGCTGCCCTCTTCGGTCGTAATGTCGCCGGCGCTCGTAACCACCGACTTCACCCCGTTGTCGACATGCTTCAGCAACGAGCCATCGTCATTGGGCAGCGGCGCGAGCTGGATGACCGAGTCGTAATACCTGGAAAACCTGGAGAGCTGACCTGCGAGGATCCGCGTGAGATAAGGATTCGGCACGAGCGACTCAATCTTATCCGACGTGACCAACTGAATCTGACTGTGGTCAAATATCGGGCATGAGCATCCCCCGGCTCGCGGTCACACTTCTGCTCGTCTGCTGCTCCGCCTCGGTATTGGTGGCCCAACCGAAGCCGTCGTTGCGAATCGTCGTCATCGAGGGTGAAGGCGCGGTCAACATCATTCAACAGAAGACGGCGGTTGCGCCGGTCGTTGAAGTGCGCGATCAGAACAACCTGCCGGTGGCCGGCGCCACGGTCACCTTCACGATTCAAGGCGGCAAGACCGCGACGTTCGCGGGCGGATCGCAAACGTTGACCGTGACCACCAATGCGGCTGGACGCGCGATCGCGTCGGCGGTGAATCCGCTCAGCAGCGGCTCGGTGCAGATCCAGGCGACGGCAGCATTTCAGGGTCAGACCGCGGCGGCGACAATCACGCAAACCAACGTAGTGACGGCGGCCGGCGGGCTTGGCGGGGGCGCGATCGCCGGAATTGCGGGAGGCGTGGCCGCGGCAGGCGCAGCTGCGGTGCTGACGAAGAAGGGCGACGAAGACGCTGGCGATGAGGAAACCGCGACGATCGATCCGGCGGTGTCCGCCGCACTCGGCACCTACAATCTCGTGACCGTCAACGGCGTCGGCCTGCCGGCCACGACGGTATCGAGTCCGCCGGCGACATGCGCGGTGGTCACCGATAATGCCACCCTGACACTGACGGCTAACGGACGCGATCTTCGCTACGAAGTGAAAGAGACGTCACGGACAACGTGTCTGATCGGTGGGAATACCAACTTCCAAAGCGGCACGACCGGAACGTGGACGATCGCCGGAAACACCGTCACATTCACGGGCACGTCCGACAATTTCGTGCTCGACGCTGCGACCTTCAGCAACGGATCTCTGACAATGACCGCGAGGCCGCCGCACATCGACGCCGGCCGCGAAGCGCCGCGCGTGACAACCGTCTGGCGCAAGTGACGCTAGTATTCGGCCCACATGCGGCGATTCGGCGGCGCTTTCTTCGGCAGCCTGTTCGTGGCGGCCTTTGTCGTAACGGCGGTTTCGGCGCAAACCTCACTCGGCCGCGTTCGCGGCCGCGTCTCCGATGCGGACGGCGTGATTGCGAACGCGATTGTCCGGCTCACCGACGAATCCAACGGCGTCAAGCGAGCGACGACCAGCAACGACGCGGGCGAATACCTGTTCGCCGACGTGCCGCCTGGCCGATACACGGTGCGCGCGTCGCGTGATGGTTACGGGCCAATCGAGTACCGCGGCCTCATCGTCGGCACCAGCGGGTCTGCGATATGCGATCTGCACATGAGCCCGGGCGCGATCGAAGCCTTCATCAGCGCCGAATCACCCGCACCTGATCGTGTCAATGGCATCCTCTCGACCGCGTTCACTCGGGATGACCTCATCTCGCAGCCAACGGCCGGCCGCAACATTTTCATCATGGGAACGCTGGCGCCCACCGTCCTGCCGACCGGTAACGCCGTGTTCGTGCGGCAGCAGGACCAGTCGAACGCGTCGTTAATCTCGATGGCCGGCAGCTCGCGCCGCGCAAACACCTACGTCGTCGACGGCGTGCCGATCGTTGATATTCAGAACCGCGCCACGATCATTCCGGGGATGGAATCGGTGGACGAGATGCGCGTGCAACTCGGCCCATACGATCCGCAGGTCGGCCGCACCGCCGGCGGCGTGTTCAACGTGACTGCCAAGTCCGGCGGCAATGAGTGGTCCGGCTCCGCGGTGTACCAGAACCGGCCCGACGCAATGCAGGCGCAATTGTTTTTCGCCGACAAGGCCGGGCTGCCGCGGGTCGACACGTCGTATCACCTGTTCGCCGGATCCGTCGGCGGCCGCATCGTGCGCGATCGCACGTTCTTTTTTTTGAGCGGCGAAGGGTATCGCACGGAATCGAGCCGCAACACGGTGCTGAACCTGCCGACCGCGGCGGAACGCCGCGGTGATTTTTCGGATTCGGCGGTGACCATCTTCGATCCGCTGAGCACGCGTCCGGATCCGCTGGCGCCGGGGCGATTCATCCGCGATCCGTTTCCCGGCAACCGCATCCCGACGGCGCGCCTCAATCCTGTCGCGGTCGCCATGCTCGCTCACGTTCCGGCTGCCGGGTTGAATGCCTCGGTGCCCGTCAGCGTGGGAGTGCTGGACGAAGCGCGCCAATTGAGCGGCAAGCTGGCGCACCAGTGGAATGCACGACTCAACACGTCGATGACCTACGCGTGGTATCGCTCCGCAGAGCCCGACGCGCGTTTCTACGGCGGCAATCTCTTCGCGAACGGCGCCGATCCCGGCGACGGCGCGCTGGTGCGGCGTGTCAACATGCTCGCGATCAACCACACGTGGTCGGTGAACGATCGCACCGGGATCCATGCGCGGTACGGGATGAACGAGTTCCTCGACGACAATCGCGGCGCCGATTTCGACCCCGCGTCGCTCGGCTTCGATCCGCGATTTCTCGCGTCAGTACCCTTCCGGAAGTTTCCATCGATTTACGTCAGCGACTATGGCCAGGGCGGCGCATTGCTCGGCGACAGGGATCGACAACGCGGTCTTTTCTACGCTCACAATGCATCAGCCGTAGTGACGACCCTGAGAGGCCGCCATACCTGGCAGGCGGGCGGCGAGTGGCGGCGAACCGGCGTCGACTTTCGCAACCTGGGTGGCAGCGGATACTTCGGCTTCACGCGCGATTTCACGAACGGCCCCGATCCAATCGCGGCGGCAAACGCGACCGGCAACGCACTCGCCAGTTTCCTCCTCGGCTATCCCGCGAACGGCGGCATTTACACCAGCGTGCCCATCGATGTGTATGTCCGATACGGCGCCGGCTTCGTGCAGGACACGATCAGGGTCGGCACGCGATTCACGGTGAGCCTCGGCCTCCGCTACGAATTCGAAGACGGGCTGCGTGAGGCCGACAATCATCTCGCCGTTGGCTGGTCCACGGCGCCATTCCCGATACAAGTTGCCGCCAATCGGCAGGACGGCACGCCGCTGCGATTGACAGGCGGCCTGATTTACGCCGGCGAAGGCGGCGCGCCGACGATGCAGGGCGATCCGGATCGCTGGAAGCCTTCGCCACGTGTCAATGCCGCGTTCATGACCGATGATCGCGGTGTGCTGCGTGCCGGCTACGGCATTTTCCGCGCCCCGCAACAAGGAATCAGCGCGTCGGAAACGGGGACCGGTACGCGCGGTTACAACGTCACGACGAATCTCGTGACCACGCTCGAGAATCGCTTCATCCCGTGCGCGACCTGCTCGCTGACGTTCCCATTTCCCGACGGCGTCGCGCAGCCGTCAGGCAGTGCGCTCGGGGTCATGACCGGCGTCGGCGGCGGGGTCGAATTCGTGGATCCGCGAAGCACGCCGGGCCATTACCATCGCTACTCGATCGAGTTCGAGCGGCGGTTCTTCTCGAGCGTGACGATCAATGCGGCCTACGCCGGCGCCGTGGGAACAAACTTGTCCGTCGGCGGATCGAGCGGATCATTCGTCAACGTCAATCAACTCGAGCCGCGCTACTCGACGCTCGGTGCCGGCCTCTTCGCGCCGGTGGCCAATCCGTTTTTCGGCACGCCGCTCGCCGTCGGGATCCTCGCGGGCGCCACGATACCCGCGGGCCAGTTGCTGCGGCCCTATCCGCAGTTCGACGCGGTCTACGCGATGCGATCGGCGCTGGCGCGATCGCGGTACGACGCGCTGATCGTGGGCGCGTCCCAGCATCGCTCTCGATGGTGGCTGCGCGGCAATTACACCTTCAGCCGGCAACGCGACAACCAATTCGCGGAGAGCAACTTCTTCTCTGAAGGCTCGGCGATTCGCAACTACTACGACATCGAGTCGGAATACGGCCTGTCGGTCCTTGATACGCCGCATCGACTCAACGCGGCGGGATCGATCGCGCTGCCGGCGCGCTTTTCCGCATCGTTCGCGATGACCTATCAGAGCGGGTTCCCGATCGCGATCGGCCAGGCCGCGCAGAACAGCGGCCTGCTCGCCGGCAGTCAGCGCCCGAATGTCGTGCCTGGTGCATCACCTTTGCTCGCGACCGACCCGGTCGACGCGTTCGATGCATCCTGCAGCTGCATCAAATGGCTGAATCCGTCGGCGTGGACCGAGGCGCCGGCATTCACGCTCGGTAATGCACCGCGCGCCGACGAGCGTGCACGTACGCCCGGGCGGCGTTTGCTGGATGTGGCCATCGATCGCCCCTTCCGTTACGGACGAACGTCACTCACGCTGCGCGCCGAGATCATCAACGTGCTCAACGCGCGTGATTTCC
Organism: Cyanobacteriota bacterium; assembly: GCA_019752015.1. GTDB lineage: Bacteria > Acidobacteriota > Vicinamibacteria > Vicinamibacterales > UBA2999 > 12-FULL-67-14b. The sequence goes on from JAIEMQ010000024.1 coordinate 108,115, forward strand.
GCGGCCCGAACAGCCAGTGGGGGTCGTCGACGTTCGGAGAGATTCGCAGCGACAGCGGCTTTCCGCGCACGCTGCAGTTGCGCGCCCGAGTTGCGTGGTGACGCTCAGCGAATCGACTGAGTGATCCAGCCTCGCTCGGGGGACCACGCCTGGTAGCTGCGCGGCCCATCGCGATCGGGGCAATGCGCGCGATCGTGATCGATCTGCTTGCGCGCAAACAATTGATCGTGCGCTTCCCAGTAGCGTTCGCTGAATGACGCGCTGACGAGGTCGAGGTTCGGGGTGAACTCGTAGATCGCCTCGGCCGGCGACTGATCGGACGCCGGCATCTCCACGGTGCGGACCAGCACGCGATCGCCGAGATGCTCCAGGGACGCGCGATTGAAGCGTGAGCCGGTCGCGAGATTCAGCTCGGTGCGCGGCATCACGGCCAGGCGCAGCGGCCGGCCCGATCGGCAGTTCTGGCATTGATGCGCGGGATTTTCTTCCGGCGTCTGTCCATCCAGCGCCGCCGGATCGAGCAAGGCCACCAGGCCGCCGTTACGAGACTGCGAGAAACCACCAACCACCAGGCGGTCGGGCGCCAGCCAATGCACTTGCTCCAGCCACCCATCGTTCACGTAGGTGCCGAGCCGCCGGCCCTCATCGTCCAGCACCGCGATCAGGCTCGCACTCCACGTCCAGTGATGCGCGGCCACGGCGATCTTGCGGGCGGCGCCATTGCCCTCGACCGCAAACCCGGCGAGGCCCCATGGCGCTCCGAACGGCTTGCCGCCAATCGTCAGCGTGTCGTCGAATTCGAACGTCCATTGCGGCTCGCCGTCGAAGTCGAACGCCATGACGCGGCCGCCCTCGACGTAATTGTCGGTGCGCCGGAATCGATTGGCGGTGGCGACGTAGACTCTCGACCGCGGCGTGCCGACGATTCGGCTGGATGAAGCAATCTCGGAGAGGATGTGCCGGTATTGATCCCCCAGTTCGTGCGTCCAGATCGTGCTCCCATTGGCGTTTCGCGCGGTGATCGAGGCCTCGTTGATCTCGATGGTGAATTGCTCCGCTGAGGCGGCCGGCCGCGTCAGCCACCAACCGGAAATACCGACGACCGCCACCAGGGCCGCCGCGAGAATCGGACCCGAACGGCGTCGCGAGGCAGGCTCGGCGACAGACTCGACGGGTACCGTCGCGGGTGAAGGACCACTCTCAGTTTCAGGCGGGTCGGCCTGCAGCCACGCGTCGATCTCGGACGTGAAAGCGTAGACCGACGCGCCTTTGCGGCCCGGCACGCGCCGAATCGGCAGGCCGCGCGTCCGCTCCCATCGTCTCAGAGTGCCCTCATCACGTCCGAGGTAGGTCGCGATCGCCTTCCACGAATCGAGGCGTTCTCCGCCGTTCCCGGAATTCACACCGGTCATTGGTGCCTTATTGTCACAGGTTTCGTCATTCCCGGGCCGCTATCTCCGCGCATGCAGGCAAATGCAGGCATTTGACGGTTGAGCCGGATGGTGTGAGTCGGCAATCTGCCTCCCCATGAACGTGTTTTCTCTCTTAATCGCAGTGGTCGTTCTTTGTTTCGTCGGCGGATGCAAATCAGGCTCGTCGTCATCTGCAGGGTCACCGACCGCGCCAACCGCCGACGGCGGCGGCTTGCCCGGCGCCTGGACCGGAACCATCACCCGCCCGGGCGGTCAACCGCCTATTAACGTCACCTGGCAGATCGGCGCGTCCAGCGGTGAAGCGAATTCCGGACCAATGACCCTGACCAACAACGGCGTCAGCATCATCGTACCCGGAAGGGCCGCGGCCTCCGGAAACAACTCGTTGGGTTACGACATGCACGTGTCGATCAACACCAACCCCGGCGACGTCGCCGGGCTTCCGAACTGCACGGTCCGAGCGAGCCCGGTTGGATCACTGCCGCGATTCACGGCGCCTTACAAGTCCATCGCGACCACTCTGCAGATTTTTTTCGCGAGCTGCGAAGCATTCATTACGCCTCCGCCGCTCAGCAATTTCCTCCAGGAAACGGTGCAGCTCAACGTCAACAAGCAGTAACCACCCGGCAAGCGCCCGGCTAAGGAGATCAAGATGAGATTCCCCCGCTTTGTGATCGTCACCGCTACGCTCTCGTTGGCCTGGGCATGTGGCGGCTCGTCCAGTTCGTCGTCGCCAACCGCGCCGACCACGAGTACACCGGCGCCGGCTCCCACGTTGAGCCTGGCCGGGACATGGGGCGGCACCGTAACTCAGCCCGAACGCTCGACGCCGATTCCAGTCACGTCGTGGACCGCCACGCAGAGCGGCGCCAGCGTCACCGGTCCCATGGTGCTGAACGTGAATACCGGAAGTACGCAGACGACGCTGGCCGGCACAGTGTCGGGATCGCAGCTCACGTCCGTCACTTTCACCGTGCCTAATCAAACTGGGTTTCCGCCGGGGTGTTCGTTCTCCGGTACCGGCACTCTTACTGCCTCGGCTTCATCAATTTCAGGTTCTCTGGCGATGACGTTCCCCGCCGCCTGCGTCGGCGCCGGCAGCGTGAGCAATACCGCCACTTCGACCTGGACAATTTCGCTCACGAAATAGCGACGGAAATCGGGATGAACACCCTGAAACTGTCGACGCTGCTCTTCTTGTCAACTGCCGTCGCGTGCGGAAGCAAGACTCCCACGCCGACGGCTCCAACGCCGGTCGCGACGGCGCCGGCACCAGCTCCGGCGCCAGCACCGGCGCCGACTCCGACACCCGCACCGGCTCCAACACCGGCACCTGCTCCGGCGCCCACTCCCGCGCCGACACCAACACCGACGCCCGCGCCGCCACCGGCTCCCACTCCGGAACCGACACCGTCACCGGCACCTACGCCGACTCCAACGCCCACGCCAACGGCGAGCTACTCAGGAACATGGAACGGCACCTTTGCCGAAGTCGGTGGCAGCACGACGCCCTTTGTTTCGCGATGGACCGCCACGCAATCAGGCAACAACGTGACCGGCGCGTTTGTGATTACGATTCCACGCGACAACCAACCGCCTGCGCAGCTCGAAGGCACGCTGTCGGGAACGATTTCGGGTTCGTCGATCGCCTACACGCTGAACGTGCCGTCATTCGCGGCAGTAGGCGCCAGCGGGTGCTCGGCGAATGGCACTGGCACGGATTCGGCCGCCACCACATCATCGACCGCAGTGATCCTGACAATCAACTACGCGCCCGCATGCGTCGGTACGATTACGAGTCAGGCGACCAATCAGCAGCGCATCACCTTGACGAAATAGACCTCGCGTGTGTCAGCACGCTCGTCATCTCACCGTTGAACGTGCGCTCCCGGGCGCCGTCGAGAATCCTCTCGACGGCCTCGACGCCCTGCATCAGCGAATGATCCTGGTTCGACACTTCGTATTTCCACGCGCCGAACCGGCCGCGGCTGTAGATGCCTGACAACTGCAATGCGTGCTGCGCTTGGTCGAGCACCGCATCGCGTCCGAACCACGGCGTCGGGTAACCGTGTTCGAGGCGGCGATGCCAGCGGCTGACGACGTTCGAGCGATCGATGAAGCCGCATCGCTCGAAGCCGGCGACGACTGCGTCGACAACGGTCCGTATATCGACCGGCTTCTCCGGCGACTCACTGACCTCCGCCATCAATGACCAATGCCCTGCGGGCGCGTTGTTCGGCGAATAGTTGCTGAACACCGTCACGCGATAGAACGGATACTCAGGCTCCGGAAAATAGATCCAGCACTTGGTTGCGAGATCAGCCGGCGGTGTGCCCTTCAGACCGATGCCGATGATGTGGCTCGAAGAATGCACGAACCTCGGCGCCAGGGCCTTCAATTCCTCCGGGCCATCGATGATCGCCAGCAGCCGATCGAGCGGCATGGTCGAGATCAGTGCGTCGTATGCGGTGCGTTGACCGTCAGTCGTCTCGAGCGCGCGCTGGTTGGTGTTGATGCGCGCAATCGAGCGATTGAAATGCAGCTTCGCCTTCGGCAGGAGCTGCTGCACGCCTTTCCAGATCGCGCCGGTCCCCCCGCGCAGAGGAAATCGAAACGTATTGTTGGGCCCCCAGCCGACATCGTCGCGCTCGAGCGCGATGTTGTCGAGAATCCGCTGCAGATCAACCGTGGCAACGCGTTCGCCCATCCACTCCACGTTGAGCGCGGATGGATCGTACGCCCAGACCTTGCGGTTGTATGGGAACAGAAATGAGTCGCAGATGCCCTGACCAAATGATCCGAGAAGCCAGTCGCGAAAGGTCTTCGGCGGCGCGCCGCCGCCATTCTGCAGCGCCTTCAATCCGTCGACACACGCCTTCAGCTCGTCTTCGGGAAGGCGCCGGATGTTGTTCTGGAACGGATATGGAATCCAGCGCTCGCGCATCCACACCCACGCTTCGCGCACGTGCTCGACCCACGCATCGCCAAGCGCATGATTCGCCACATCGTCGAAATAGGTGTAGTGCGAGAAGAGCACGTGGCCGCCGAGATCCCAGAGGAAGCCGTGCGCGTCCATGACGGTTGACGCAAGCCCGCCGGCCTGCGGCGCCGCTTCATACAACGTCCAGTTGTCGTGGCCGCGTTCGGCAAGCCGCCATGCGGCGCCCAGTCCAGTAGGACCGGCGCCCAGGATCACGATAAGAGAATTAGCGGACACGGCGAATCAGCATCAGCATCTGACCCAATCCGCGGGCGCAGAATTTCAGCAGCTTGAACTTGCGGAGCGTGACCTCGCCGGTGTCGCGCTCCTTGTGGGTCACGTCGATCTCGAGAATGTTGAAGCCCCGCGACTTGGCGACGATGGCGAGAAACATTGAAGGGGCCAGCGTACCATCAGGCACGCATTCGCGCGCTTCGTTCCAGACGGCGCGCCTGAACAATTTGTACGGCGCGTTGGCATCGCTCAGCTGCACACGGAACAAGACATTCACCGAATGGCGGATGAGCCGCGACAGGTACAAGCGCAACACCGGATCGTAGCGACGCCGGCGCACGCCGAAGACCGCGTCACGGCCAGCGAGGACTTCCGTCCACGCGGCAGTGAAGTTATTGAGCAGGATCTGGCGATCGCTGTCGATCATGAAGATGTATTCGCCGCTCGCCGCCTTGAGCCCAGTCAGAAGCGCCGCGCCATGACCGCCGTTGGGCTGATGGATCACCTTGATGCGCGCATCGTTCGCTGCCGCTTCATCGAGCAGCCGGCCGGTGCCATCGCGCGAGCCGTCGTCGACCACGACGAGCTCAGAATCGGAGATCAGCGAGAGGACGTGCTGCTTCACTTCGTCCACCGCGGCAGCGATGGCGCCCTCTTCGTTGTAGACGGGCATGACCACGCTGAGGCGCGGGGTGTCAGACACCGGCGGCCGGCTCCTTCAGCCAATACCACGCCGCAACGATGGCCGGCACGAGAGGCACAAGGAGACTGAGCCACACCGGCATACCGGCGAGCGTGCCGAGATTGTCGGCGAAGCGATGCTCGCGGAGTCGAACGAGATAGAAGGATTCGAGCGGCGTCAGCACGTCGCCGGGTGGATCGATGGCAATCGCCGTCACGCCGAGCATGATCGCAATCGACACCAGCATCAGCACGAATCCTGGCTCAGGCCAGCGTTTGATGCCATAGGCCGCCACGAGGCCGATGAAAGGCAGCGCCGGTGCCAGGTAGCGCGGCCCGATCGAATTGCCGCCGAAAGCGCTATAAAACGCCGCGACCTGAATCAACATCAAGCCGATGGTCGTCGCGAGCATGACGGCCACGGTCCGGTCCTTCTTGAACACTTCCACGAGCCCAACGACCGACATCAGCAGCGCCGGACACCAGAAGAACAAACCGCGATACTCGCCCACTATCTGCCCGAGCAGCACGGACCAGTCCGGAGTCCTGAAACCCATCGCGTTGCCCGTCGACATCTCCGGGAAATTCGCGTTCGCTCCATAGGTTAGAGAGAACGCCGCGCCGGTCGTGAGGTAGTTGTTGATCAAGATCAACAGCGCCGCGGGAATGGTGCCGAGAGCGAATCGCCACAGGCGCGGCCAACCGGTAAAACCCAGATACATGCCGATCATCGCGCACGGAATGACGCCGGGGTATTCGGATGCCACTGCGAGTCCGGCGGACAGGCCGGCAATGCAGTCGTGCCGCGGCGTGGACTTTCCGAGCGCGGCCCACAACGCGATGCACAACAGACCGATCGTTCCTGCGTGAGCAAAGAGCGACGTGGCGTACGGCCACGTCAACGAGCCGAGGAACAACCCGAACGTTCCGGTCAGTGCGGTCAGCGGATCGAATCGCACTCGCAGCAGCTCGAAGAAAGCCACGCCGCCGAGCGCCGTCAGCAGTCCAATCGAAGCTGCGGTCGCGATCCAGCCGGACACGCGCCATCCCGGGAGCTGATCGGGATCGACACCGAGCAGCTTCTGTAGCCACACCGTCAACGCAAAGGACGGCAGCGCCATCGCGACCATCGCCGGCGCCTTCTCGCTGTAGTAGTGGCCGTTGATGAACGCCTTGTCGCCGGTGATCTGGTGATAGGCGTCGATCGTGATCGTGTGTTTCAGGACAATGGCGTGGAGCTGGGCGACGCGGGCGCCCTGGTTCCAGCCGTCGTTGTGATTGAAATAGGAAAACGGCAGGAACAGCGCCAGGAACAACAGCGCGTACGCAGTTCGGCCACGAGCACGAGTCGCCGCGGGAGGAGCCACGAGCAGGTAGATATTAAGAGAAAACCCACCTGGCGTCATCACCGCGGTTTAAGATCCGCCCACATGCCGAATCCGATTTCGCGCACCGCCTATTACACGCTTGGGGTGCGGGCTGCCGATGCGGCCGGTCCGAGACCGATCCTCGGCGTCCGGCTCCAGGGCGGCCAGTGGTTCGAGTTCGACGAGCCGGAGATTCTGAACTACAAGGAGAGCCGCTTGCCGGCGGCGGAGGCGCCGAATCCGTTGCGACGCATCCCGATCGAATTCGCGCGCGAGAAGCTCGCCGGCAAACTGACCGCGGTCACTCCCTCGTCAAGCGTGCACATCGTTATCGAAGGCGTCTTGATGTACCTGACCCGCGAGCAGCGTGTGGAGCTGCTGCACACGCTCGCCGATCGATTTCCTCATCACACGCTCTATTGCGATTTGATGCGCAAGTGGCATTGATCCGATTCCGTGGACACTTTCCGGAAGGCGGATACGATGTCCAGAATGGGATCAAGCAAGACGGG
>JAIEMQ010000018.1 GCA_019752015.1 Cyanobacteriota bacterium
GAGAACGAAGAAAGAACGACGAAGAACTCAAACAGCGTAACTAAACCGTCCACTGAATCGGATCAGGCCTAATCTCGAGGTCACGGTGTGTCACTATCCGCCCGGTACCAGTAAATGGAATAAGGTCGAGCACCGCCTCTTTTCGTACATCAGCTTGAATTGGAAAGGGCGCCCGCTGATCAGTTACGAAACAGTGGTGCATCTGATTGGCGCGACGCGCACCAAGGCCGGCCTGCGTGTAAAGGCGGCGTTGGACGCCGGCACCTACGAGTTGGGCGTAAAGATTCCTGATGCGGAGATGGAGCGGCTCAACCTCCGACCACATCGCACGCTGCCGCAATGGAACTACACGCTCAGGCCGCATGAAAAGTAAACTTTATTTTGTGGTGAGCCCTAAGAGATTGATAAGTGATTGTTAAGCTCTGCCGATACAGATCGCCTCCGCTGGCATAGAATATCCGGATGCTTTTGACCCCGAATGATGTCGGGATCCTTGTTGAACATTCCGTGTGGCGCCGCGGGAAGGTCATCGAGATCATTTCCCCTTACGCAATCATCCACTTCCCCGCCCTCGCCGCCTCGCCGCAGGGGCCGCAGAGGAAGCTCCGCGAAGACGCGCCGCAGCTGACCAAGTCCAGCGTCCAGAGCGATCCCGAGCTCGACGGCGTCGAGACCGGGCCCGCCAAGCCGAAGAAGGTCACCAAGCGGAAAGTCAAAGACCTCCAGAACATGCTCGACGAGGCCGTCGCGTGGTTCGAGCAGACCTACCCGGCACGGTTCGACGACGAGAAGCTCACCGACGCCGACTATCGCAACAAGCGCGCGGCGCAGGAAACCTTCGCCGCCAACTTCGCCGGCGGCCGCGGCGCGGCGATGGTCAGCGAGGCGAAGCACGCCGAGATCGCGGGCCTGCTCGACGGCATCTCGCGCGCGACCAATATCCTCTCGCCCTTCGAAGTGAAGGCCGTGCACAAGGCCTACGTGAAGGGCGATGAGTCGGCCACGAAAGTGCTCGGCGCCACGCTCGCGTTCGTGGCCAATCCAGGGCACGCCACGTTCAAGGCGATGGGCGAAGCCGTCAGCCAGCTGCCGGCCGACGGCGGCAAAGTCAACACCTGGCCGATCGTGACGCTGCTGCCGTTCCTCGCGAACCCAGCGAAGTTCGTCGCGCTGAAGCCGACCAACACCGAGCTGATCGCGGCGCGCATGGCGTTCGACATCAAGTACGATTCGACGCCGAACTGGGAGACCTACGACGCAACGCTGCGGATGGCGAACCAGCTGCTCGAACGGTTGAAGCCGCTCGGCGCGAAAGACATGATCGACGTGCAGACGTTCATGGTGGTGACCAAAGATCTGAATTAGGGGCTTGGGACTTGGGGCTTGGGGCTTGGGGCTTGGGGCTTGGGGCTTGGGGCTTGGGGCTTGGGGCTTGGGGCTTGGGACTTGGGGCTTGGGGCTTGGGGCTTGGAGGTTCTATGAATAGACGCGAGTTCCTCGTTGGTGCCGGCGCCCTTATTTCGACGGTCCGCCTGAAGGCGGATGCCATCCTGCAGGCGCGGCCTGGCGTCTTCCCTCCTTCGGTTCGAGCGGATTTCCCTTCCGTACTTAAAGAGACTTACCTCAACTCCGCGTCGATGCATCCGGTCGGCACGTTTGCCGCGGATGCGGCGAAGAAACTGATCGACTACCGCATGCTCGGCGCCGGCAACGGCGCGGACTTCAATGCGCAGGCGCAGCAGGATCTGAAAGCGAAGTTCGGCGCGCTGATTAACGCGAAGGCCAGCGAGATTGCTTTCTGCGGCAACACCACCGACGCGGAAAACATTGTGGTGCTCGGGGTGCTCGGCACAGGGGCGTCCCAAGGCACAGGGGCGTCTAAAGACGCCCCTCTACGGGGCATCAACATAGTCATTGACGAACTGCATTTCACGAGCTCGCTCTACATGTATAAGGAGCTCGAGAAAAAAGGCGTCGAGCTCCGCATTGTCAAGCACCGCAACTGGGCGATCGATCCGGAAGACATGGCAAAGGCGATCGATCGCAACACCAGGCTCGTGTCGATGGCGCTGGTGTCGAACGTCAACGGGTTCATGCACGATGCGAAAGCGGTGAGCGCGATCGCCCACGCGCGCGGGGCGCACGTGTTTGCCGACATCATTCAGGCCGCCGGCGCGGTGCCGCTCGACGTCAAGGCGCTCGGCATCGACTTCGCCGCGTCAGGCACCTACAAGTGGCTGATGGGCGAACGCGGCCTCGGCTTCCTCTACGTGCGCGAAGATCTGCAGGACACGGTGCTGCCGACGACGAGATACGGGCACTCGCAGATCTATGACTTCAATCGCCGCGAGCTGACGTGGAAGCCGCTGCCGGGCGCGGCGCGCTATCAGACCGGCGGCATCCCGGTGGTGGTCGCGGCCATGACCAGCGCCGGCATCGACTACGTGAACAAGTGCGGCATGACCAACATCCGCGCCAACGCCAGGCCGCTGATCGATCGGCTGCAGAAGGAACTACCGCCGCTGGGCTACAAGCCGATCACGCCAATCGGCACCGAAACGCCGATCGTCGCGTTCGAAGTGAAGGACGCCGCGGCGACGACGAAGATGATCCAGGCGGGACATCTCGCGGCGACCGTGATCGCGAATGAGAATCGCATTCGATTCTCGGTCTCGGTGTTCAACAATCACGACGACATCGACAGGGCGGTCGCAGTGCTCGGCGGGAAGACTTCCTCGATGATCTGACGCATGCGCCGTCCCTGGTGGCTCTGGCTGGCGACGGCGTCCTTCGTTGCATACTTCCTGTTCCTGAACGCGTCGCTCAACTACACGCGGCGCGGCACCGGAATGACGACGGCGCCGACCGCCGACGCCATCTTCATCACGCACGTGTTTCCAAACTCCGCGGCGGCGCGCGCCGGCATGCAGGACGGCGATCGCATCGTGTCGGCGAACGGCCTGGCAGTGACGGATCCGCTCGACGCGATCTCGATGATGGCGGCGCTGCCGGTCAACACCGCCACGCCGTGGGTGGTCGAGCGCAACGGCGCGCGCCACCAGTTGACCCTGCAGCCACTCCCCCGCCTCTGGATCTGGCCGCGGCTCTCGTTCCTCATCATCTTCCTCGTCATGCTGGCAACGCTGCTGCTCGGCATTGTGCTGGCGTGGCGCGGCGACGGCACGCCGACGACGATGCTGGCGGCGTGCCTGCTGGCGGCGCTCGGCTGCTCCACACTGCCGCTGCTGCCGCCGTCGATGGCCGCGGAATGGGCGGCGCTGCCGCTGCCAATCGGGCTGCTGATCTGGCCGGCCGCGGCCTGCTCCGTCTGCGCGCCGGCATTGATGTTCACCCTCGCGGCGGTGATCCCAAGACCGGTGATGCCGCCGCGCCTGCTCGCTGTCGCGTTGCTGCCAATCTCCGCGGTGATTGTTTACATCCTCATCTACGTGGGATTGATCGTCTACACGCCGAGCCGCGCCGTCAGCCTGCCGGCGCCGATGTGGTTCCTGGTCGCCGGCCCGGCGACCTTCCCCGCGTATTTCATCTCCGCCGCGATGGTGCTGGCGCGGACACTTCACCACACCGCCGACGTGACCGAACGCCGCCGCGTCCGGACGCTGATGGCGGGCACGATCGCGGGGTCGATCGGGTTGACGCTGATCGCGTCCGGATACGTCCTCCTCAGCTTCGGCCAGCCGAACCTCACAACAGTGATCATCATCGGCGCGCTGCTGTTCGTGACGCTGCCGATCTGCTTCGCCTACGCGACGCTTCGCCACCGCCTGTTCGACCTGCGCGTCATTGTCAGGATGGGACTGCAGTACGCGCTCGCCCGCGGCTTCATCGCGCAGATCATCCCGGTCACGATGCTGGTGATGTTCATCAACTTCATGCGCCAGCGCGAGCGGCCGATCGACGAAGTGATGATGGACAACGCCTGGGTCTATCTCGGCATCCTGGCGATGATCGGCATCGTCCACCAGAATCGCGAGCGCTGGATGCACGCGCTCGATCGGCGATTCTTCCGCGAGCGCTACGCGGCGCAGCAGATCCTGAAGGACGTGGTCGCCGACATTGGCCGATCGGCGAGCCTTGAAACGGCGGCGCAGAAAGTGGTCTCGCGCATTGATTCGGCGCTGCACCCGGTGATGACCGCGGTGATGCTGCGGCCGCGCACCGCGACGGCGTTCTCTTCCGCGGCGAAGCATCCGGAGACATCGCCGATCTCCTCGCTGCTCGCCGGCCACGCGATCTCGCAAGTGGTGCGCGCGCTGGGACGCCCCGTGGTATTCGGCACGCAAGGCCTGCGCGACATGCCCGCAGATCAACAGGCGTGGCTTGCCGAATCAAAAGTCGAAGTCGTGGTGCCGATCGCGACCGATGCATCGAAGGACGAAGCGCTGCTGGTGCTCGGTCCGCGAAAATCCGAGGAGCCGTACTCGCAGGAAGATCTCGATCTGCTGGCGGCGATCGGCGCGAGCCTCGGCCTGCTGATCGGACGCGTCACTCCAGCGGATGCGCCGACGATGACTTCCGTGTCGGCGGCGCGCATTGCCAATCGCTATCGCATCGAGCGGCCGATCGGCGAAGGCGGCATGGGCGTGGTGTTTGCCGCGATCGACGAGACGCTCGAGCGGCGCGTGGCGATCAAGGTGATCAAGGATCAGCATCTGCACGGCGACAGCCTGGCGCGATTCCAGCGTGAAGCGCGCACCGCCGCGTCGCTGTCGCATCCGAACATCGTCACCGTTCACGACTTCGGCGTCGACGACACCGGCGCGCCGTTCCTGGTGATGGAGCTGCTCGAAGGACAGTCGCTGCGCATGGCGATCAAGACGGAAGGACGCATCGCGCAAACGCGAGCGATCGCGATCCTGCGCGGCCTGGCCGCGGCCGTCGAAGCGGCACACGCGAAGGGCGTGATCCATCGCGACCTGAAGCCGGAGAACGTATTCCTGATCGGCGACACGCACGCGAAGATTCTCGACTACGGCATTGCGAAAGCCGTGCAATCGAAAACAACGTTTGCGACGCCGGGCGTGCTGGGCACGCTCGCCTATATGGCGCCGGAGCAGGCGGGCGGCGGAGAGGCGTCGCCGGCGTGGGACATGTGGGCGCTCGCGGTGATTGCCTATGAAATGCTGACCGGCGAGCATCCATTCGGCGGCGGACTGCCGGTGACACGAGCGGCGCCGATCAAGACGCGGATGCCGGAGATTGCAGACGATCTGGCGAAGGAAATCGACGGCGCGTTAGCGTTGTCGATCGACCGCGGAACTCTAGCGCTGAGGTAGACTGACGGCGCATGCGCGCCGTGCGCCCCCTATTCGTTGCCGTCATCTGTCTGCTCTCATTGTTCTGGGCGGAGACGCCCAGTGCGGATCAGTCACGATCAAAGTCCGCACAAACGAAGACGGCCGATCCGCCAAAGCTGCGGCGCAGTGTTCCGGGCCGCAGAGCGCCCGGCGCCGGGGGCGCGGAGACGACTGCGCCAACGGTCTTCGAAGAACAGGTCAACGGCCGGCGCGACGAGCGCGCACCGCGTTCGCCGCGCGAGCAGCGCATGCAGCGATCGGGATCGTTCGACGGCGATCTGCGCACGCTGCCGAACACCGGCCGCGTCAGGAAGCGCGAGCGTCCCGAGCGCCACGGGCCGCGGCCCGCGCCGGTGCGATTGCTGCCGCCGCCCGGCGCGCCGGCTGATCCCGTTCCATCAGGCATCGATCTTCCCGTGACGCCGCTCGCCGCGGCGCCCAGTCCAAGCGCCAGCTTCGAAGGGCTCGACTTCGCGAACTTCGGCGCGGGACATCCGCCCGACACCAACGGCGACGTCGGCCCCGAGCACTACATCCAGTCGATCAACTCGTCGATCGGCATCTACGACAAATTCACCGGCGCGCGCGTGGCGGCGTTCACGTTCGACGCGTTCATGAGCCAGGGCAACTTCGGCAACCTGTGCGACACCGACAACTTCGGCGACCCCGTCGTCCTCTACGACACGTTCGAGGATCGCTGGGTGATCAGCGATTTCGCATTCACGGTCGATGCCGGACAGAACGTGATCAACCCGCCGGGCGCGTTCGAATGCTTCGCGGTCTCGAAGACGGGCGATCCGGTGGCCGGCGGCTGGAATTTCTATTCGGTCAACACCACCGGCGGCCTCGGCGATTATCCGAAGCTCGGCGTCTGGCCCGACGGCATCTACATGTCGGTGAACATGTTCGACTACGCCGCCAGCGGAAGTTTCCAGAACGTCCGGCTGTATGCGTTCAACAAGGCGCAGATGTACGCGGGCGCCGCGTCGATCCAGATCGTGTCGTTCGATGTGGCGGATGGCGAGTTCACCCTGCTGCCGGCGAATGCGCGGCTGCAGACGGGAACACCGCCGGCCGGCGCGCCCAACTATTTCACCTCGGTCTGGAATTTCCTGAACGTCGTCGGCGTGTGGAAGTTCCACGTTGACTGGGACAACATTTCGCTGTCGACGCTGACCGGCCCGTTCAACAGCATCACCAGCAACAACTGGAGCGAGCTGACCAGCGCCACGGTGCCCTCACCCGGCAATCGCCTGGACTCGCTGTTCCCGCGGCTGATGATGCAGAACCAGTACAGCAACATCGCCGGCACCGAGTCGCTCTGGAATGCGCACACCGTTGGTGATGCCGGCGCGACTTCCGCGCGCGCGGCGGTGCGCTACTACGAAACGCGAGTGGCCGGCGCGACGACCTTCACGACAGCGCAGGCGTTTACGTTCAACCCCGCGGACACGCTCAATCGGTTCATGCCAAGCGTTGCGGTGGATCGCGCGGGCAACATGGCGATCGGCTACAGCGCCACGAACGCGACAACGTTCCCGGCGATTCGCTACGCGGGCCGCCTCGCGGCGGATCCGCTGAACAGCATCACCCAAACCGAAACCACGCTGATTGCCGGCACCGGTTCGCAGACCGGCAACTGCGGCGGGGGGAGCTGCGAGCGATGGGGCGACTACAGCGCAATGTCGCTCGATCCCGACGGCTGCTCGTTCTGGTACACGAACGAGTACTACCTGGCCAACGGACAGAATCATCGAACGCGCATCGGCGCCTTTGCGTTTCCCGCGTGCACGCCGGCGGGGTTTGGCGCTCTGCAGGGAACGGTGAAGACCACGGGCGCGGTGCCGATCGCCGGAGCAACGGTGATGCTCGGCAGCCGCACGACGACCACGGACGCGAGCGGCAATTATTCGTTCGCCGATCTTCCGGCAGGTGCATATCCCATCGTCACTGCGGCTTTCGCCGGGTTCAACTCGTCGACCTTCACGTCGATCGTGATCAACACGCTGGGCACGACGACCAGGGATTTCACACTCGCCGCGGCGCCGCTGAGCGGGTGCCTGACGGATTCGACGCAGTCCGATTTCCAGAGGGGCGTCGTGAGCAACTGCGATCTCACCAGCAGCCCCGGCAACGTGACGCTGCTGAATGCGGCGAACGTCAACCAGCAGAATTTGACGGTCACTGCGAACGGCTTCGGCATGAACGCGACCAACTGGGCGGGCCAGACCTTCACGCCGTCGGTCACCGGCACCCTGACACGAGTCGATCTCGATCTTTTCTGCAGCGGCTGCACCGGGACGACGCCGAATCTCACAGTGTCGATCCGCGCTACGACCACCACCGGAAACCGGGTGCCAACCGGCCCCGATCTGGCGACAGCGACGATTCCCGGATTCTCCAGCGGCGCGGGCGGATACTTCAGCGCCGTCTTCGCCACGCCGCCGGCGCTGACGGCCGGTACCAGGTATGCGGTCATCGTCCGTCCGGTGAGCAATCCATCTGCCGGCATCTACGCGTACGTGTGCAGCTGCGCCGGAATCGGCGCCGTCGACTCGAATCCGTATCCAAACGGCCAGCGCGTCATCTCGGCGACCAGCGGCGCCACCTGGGCTGCGGACACGACGGTCGGAGGACGTGACCTCGGTTTCATTACTTACATGCAGACCGGGTTTGCGGGATCGGGAACGTTCATCTCGTCGACGAAGGACGCGAACGCGGGCGTTGGCCGCACCGCAACGTGGGGCGCGATTACGTGGACGGCGACGACACCCGCCGGAACCACGGCAACATTCCAAGTAGCGGCGAGCAACAACCCGAACGGGCCGTTCAATTTCGTTGGCCCAAGTGGCACCGCGGCAACGTCGTTCACCAACGGCGCCTCGCTCGCGCAGTTCAACGGCCGTCGATACCTCAAATACAAAATCACGCTCACCACGTCGAACAGCGGCGTGACGCCAACGGTGATGGACGTCCAGGTGTGCTTCAACAACGTCTACGACGATCCAACGGTGACGACGTTGTTGCTCTCGGGTGGCAACCGGCTCCAGCAATTGCAGAATCCTGACGGCGGCTGGTATTTCCGCGCCACCGACACGAGCTGCGGCGCCGGGGCCGGCGTGTCGTGCCCGAACATCATCGGCGTCACGGCGCTCGGCCTGATCAGCGCGTATCAACGCAGCGGCGATCTCACCGTGCTGGCCGATGCGGTCGCGGCGGGCGAGCTGCTGAAATCGGTTCACACCGCCAGCCCGCTGCAACAGCCATTCAGCCAGGATCTGGAATTCCTCGTCGCGCTGAGTGATGCGACCGCTGATCCGCAATACGCCGCGCTCGCGTCGAGCTGGTTTGGCACCGTGACGTCGGCGTTCCCGATTGCCGCCAATCGAGTGACGTGGCAGCTCGATGGCCGCAATACACAGGGCCTGCGCACGCTGGCGGTGTGGGACCTCGCATCGCTGGTTCGCAGCGCCAAGGCCGCGGGCAACATCGGCTACGCGAGCGGGCTCGCGTCGGCGATCATTGCGCAAGAGGCGCAATGGAAGGACGTCGATGCGTCGCACCGGTGGGATCAATGCGCGAGCCCGAGCGGCTGCGGCCCGGCCGGCAATGCGCTCGCGTTTGATTACACGCTGCTCGGCATGGGATCGCTGCTGTGGGCGATGCACGATCTGCCTGGCTTCGACGTGAAGATCAACGAGTATCGATCGTGGCTGCTGTCGCAACAGGATGCGGCAGGCAGCTGGGACGTCGGCGATCTGCAGATCACCTCGTACGTAGCGATGGGTCTCGGCGCCGTCGGCGGCACCGGCACGAATGCCGCGATCCAGTCGGCGGTCAGCTTCTTCCTCGCGCATCAACTGCCGGCCGGGGGCTGGCCATTCTCGTTCGTGAACGGCGTTGCGGGCCGCGAGTACGCGATGGTCGACTCCGAGGTGATGCGCGCGATTGCCACGCTCTATGGCACGCAGGCCGGCGCAGGCGTCACCGTGACGCCGTCGCAGCTGGCATCGGTCACGTTCAGCGAAGTGACGACGGCAGGCGAGACGACGGTTGTGGCCCTTGCGGCGGCGGGGACGGTGCCGGCGGGCTATTCGATCGTCGAGGGCCTGACCTACGAGGTCGAGACGACGGCGAGCATTGCGGGCACGTCCACGATCTGCTTCAGGCCCGCGGTCGTCGCCGGGCTCAGCAACGTGCGCATCCTCCACAAGGAGGGGGACGCATTCGTCGATCGCACCACCTCGGCGAATTGCGCGGCCACCACGTCGCTGAAGACGTTTGCGATCGCACGGTTCGATGCGAGCGCGATAGATACCGAGGCGCCCCGCTTGACCGTCACACTGTCGCCGTCAGTGATCCGGCGCGCGAACAACCGGCTGGTCACGATTAGGGCCACCATCAACGTGACGGACAATGCCGATCCTGCTCCGGCGATCACGCTGGTGTCGATCACCGAGTCAGGTGATAACCGAAACAGGAAAGCGGACGTCGAGGATGCCGCATTCGGGACCGACGATCGCGTGTTCAGGGTGCGCGCCGAATCAGGCAGGACCGATCACGTCTACACGGTCGTCTATCGCGCGACCGATCGATCGGGGAATGCTACCGACGTTTCCTCGCGGGTCGTCGTGCGGAAGAACTGACGCTCTTGTTCCGCCAGGCCAGCGTCAGCGCCTCGCCCACCATTTCGGCGTCGGCTGCCAATGCGATCATCGTTGAGCCGCCGCGGCCCCAGGCGCCGGCGGCGGGTTCGAACACGCCGGGCGCGTCCTTCAGAAAACCCGCCTGCTGATCCGGCGTCAGCATCACGCAGGCGCGATCTTCCTGTTCCGTCAGCGTCGCGAAGATCTTGCCGTTGGGGGCGCGGAAGTCGGGATGCTTCATGTGCGAGGCTTCGACGGCGCCGTCGAAGCCGAGCACGATCTTTCGAAATTGAGCTGGTGTCATGAACAATCCGGCTGAAGCCGGATGCTACTTCTTTTTTCGCGCGATGACGACCAGCTCGCTGCCGCCAAGCGCGGTCTTGCCGACGGTCAGACCGACGGCGTGATATCCAGCGTCGGCCGCCTCCTTGATCTCCTTCTCCATTGTCGACGTCTTCGACGTCGCGAGCAGCTTGTATTCGAAGCGCTCTGGGCCGCCCCTGCCCTTCTGCACGATCGCGGCGGTTTCCCGGCCGCCGAACATGCTCTCGAACACCGTCTGTCCGACGACGCTGAAGCCGGCATCGGCCGCTTCCTGCAATTCCTTTTGGAGCGTGCCCGTGCGGTTGGTGGCGAGCAGTCGATAGCTGTATGTGGTCTTGTCGCCTTCTGCTTTCTCCATCAGCACGACGACTTCCTTGCCGCCGATTACGGTTTCGCCGCCCATTACCGCGACAAAGCGGTATCCCGCTTCACCGGCCTCCTGCATTTCCTTCTGCATCGTCGACGTCTTGCTGGTCGCGAGGACCTTGTAAGTAGGTCCCTGAGCAAGCGCAGGCACGGCAACCGCCAGGCACAGTGAGATAGCAAGAGCGAATCGGATCACAACTCCTCCAGAGGCTAATGGCTGGGCTGGTTCATTGTCGCTTGCGTGCGCAGTTTCCGCAACATGGTTTCGAGAGAGACGCCGCAAAAATTGCGACGGTCTGAGCCACCGCGCGCGAATTCATTCGTGATCTGCCCTATTTGCATCGGGCATCCCGTTCGCAGGATTTCGCTGCGGAGGACGATGCTACGATGAGCGAATACGAAATGCCGATGGAAGAGCAAATCAAGTTGCTGGCGAAGGAGATGCGCGCGAGCTTCGCCGTAGTCGGAAAACGGTTCGACGCCGTCGACACAAGATTCGACGGAATCGACACGCGACTCGACGGAGTCGACGCGCGACTCGTAGGAGTCGACACGCGGCTCGACGGGATCGACACGCGACTCGACGGAGTCGACACGCGACTCGGCGGAATCGACACGCGACTCGACGGAGTCGACACGCGACTCGACGGAGTCGACACGCGACTCGGCGGAATCGACACGCGACTCGGCGGAATCGACACGCGACTCGACGGAGTCGACACGCGACTCGGCGGAGTCGACACGCGACTCGACGTAATTGACACGCGACTCGTAGAAGTCGACACGCAACTCGGCGGAATTGACACGCGACTCGGCGGAATCGACACGCAACTCGGCGGAGTCGACACGCAACTCGGCGACGTCGGCCACAAACTGCACAAGCTGCAGGTCACCCTGGATCAGACCAATGCCATCGCGAAGCTTGGACTCGAGGGACTACAGGGACTGCGTGAATCGACGGACGCGAAGTTTGCCGCGGCTGCGAAGAGCAGTGCCCAGCAAACTGAGCTGTTGAAGTCGATGCTGGTCCACGTTCGCAAGCGAGTCGAACGCGTGGAACGGCCGCAACGCCGGCGCCGGTCCTAGTCCTTGCGGCGTCTCGACGCGAATCGGTTCTTCACATGTTTGCTGATGAACATCGACAGGCCGTGGCCGGCCTCGGCCAGTTCCTTCATGCGCTCGACGCGCAGCGCCCCCGGCTTTTCATAAGAAAAGCGATAGATCCACCCGGAGGTGAATTCGATGTCGATGGCGTCCTGCTGAATTTCGTACGCGAGGACGCCATGCCTTTTCCCGTGGCCCCGATACGGCGTCATTACCTATACAGACGGACGCGGTGTTATTTTTTATCAAGGGTCCATCCCGAGTCGGAATGGCGGTAGCGGCCCACGGGCAATGATGTAAATCCCGCAGCGGAATCGTCCCAGGAATAGCGTTCGAGCTCGATGCCGGGGCGATGCAGGCGCAGCACGTTGAACGACGGCGCCTGGCCGCCGCGCCCGCGCGTCGAGACGGTGCCGGCCTGCACGATTAATCCGGCATGGCCGCCGGCCTTGTAGCGATCGGCCACGTGCGAAACGTGACTGATGTGCAAGTGGCCCGAGAGAAACAGATCGGCGCTGGCGGCGGCGAGTCTTTCCATGGCCATCGCATAGCGGCCGACCAGGCGGCGTTCGTGCACGCCGGGTGGCAGATCGAACGGATGATGCGTGACGATGACCCGCAGCAGCGACTTCGGGATGTTCTTCAGCCGCTCGAGGATGCGATCGACCTGCTGCATGCTGAAGCGGCCTTCGCCGAACGGAAACACCATCGAGCGCGCGGTGTTGACGCCGAGGACGATCATTTCCTCGTCCTGATATTCGGGCTCGAGATCGGCGGAAATGTATTTGCGGTATCGAGCCAGCGGTGCGGCGAGGCGCTCGACAAAATCATAGAGAGGAATGTCGTGATTGCCGGGGACCACCAGCGTCTTCGCCTTCAATGAGTCGATGAACGCGCGCGCATCGGCGAATTGCGATCGACGGGCGCGCTGCGTGAAATCGCCGGAGATTGCGACGAGATCGGGCTGCAGATCGGAGACGGCGCGCCGGAGCGGCTCAACGAGCGCGCGGTCGATTCGTCCGAAATGCAGATCCGAAAGGTGTACGAGCGTTCTCATGATGCGGGCTTGCCCTGAGCGAGCATTTCGGGAGCTGTGCTCCCGGAATGTGAGTCGAAGGGGACCAGCACGCGAAGTGCGGCGCGACGGATTTCGAAACGCAGCGGCGATTCCAGCACGCGCACCTCGCCGTCGATGCCCGTCTCGACACGGCGATGACGAAACGTGGCGCTGATCCGATCGGCGCAGAAGGTTTCGAATCGCTCGTAGGCTTCGAGCTTTCCGATCAGCGCGCGAAACGGTAACGACAGCGCACCGAGGCGTCCGGTTGACGGCGCCACGTAGAGCGACAGCCGTCCGTCGGAAATCTCGTCGCGCTTGCCAAGCGACAATCCCGAGAGCACATAGCTGCCGTTGCCGATCACAATGAATGGGCTGCGCCGCGTGATGCGATGGCCATCCATCACGAGATCGGCAGTGAGCTTGCGCAGGTGCCACCACGTTCGTGCGATCGCAATGGCCGTGGCCAGGGTGTGCGACCGTCCTTTCGACTCGAGGTGATCGCGCTGCTGCACCATGCGCGGATAGCTGCCGAGACTGACGTTGTTGAGGAAGAAGTGATCGTTGACGACGCCGACGTCCATCGCCCGCTCGATGCCGTTGCGAACGATCGCGATGGCCTCGTCGATACTCGCGGGAATGCCGGCATCGCGCGCGAAATGATTGAGCGTGCCGGCCGGAATGATCGCGAGCGTCTTGCCCGCCTTTGCGACCGCGGCGGCAACGGCTGAGACGGTGCCGTCACCACCGGCGGCAACGACGACGTCGTGATCGGCGGCGGCGCGCTCGAGCATCTCCTCCGCGTTGCCCGCGGGCAGATCGAGAATCGTCGCGGTGAGATCCGCGGCGCTTAACGCCTTTTCAATGGCCGCGGTGTCCGCCGCGGATCCCGAATGCGGGTTGCGGATGACGGCAAGGCGCGACAGCTCGACCACACCTCCGGTTATGCATGTCGCGTTCCGATACTTGTTCGGGGTTCCGATGCTTGTTCGGGGTCAGACCCTGAATTCATGCAAATTGCTTGATTGGGGACAGGTCACGTGTGGGAGGTCTGTCCCCGACTCAGCAAATTGCTAAAAATCAGGGTCTGACCCCTATCTAACAAGCGCTTGATAAACCAGGGGTTGGAAGGTGGCGGCGACGGTGGGATTCGGGAATTTCTGCACCATCAGGATCGCGACGAGGCGTTCCTTCGGATCGACCCAGAAGTTGGTGCCGTAAATCCCCAGCCAGCCATACATGCCGTTCGAGCCGAGCGTCTGTGTTTGCGCGAGATCGGTGACGACGCGGAAGCCGAGGCCGAAGTTGACACCGGGACCAAGCAGCTGCAGCGGCGGTGCGAGCTCGGTGGTGTGGCTGATTGTCATCAGCTCGATCGTTTTCGGGCTGAGCAGCCGCACGCCGTCGAGCGATCCGCCGTTGAGCAGCATGTTGGCGAAGCGCGCGTAATCCGCGGCGGTCGATACGAGCCCGGCGCCGCCGGAGAAATAGGTGCGCCCGGTCTTGTAGAGCGTCCACGGCGACATGTGCGTGTTGCCGAACGATTCGGGATCGGTCATCTGGCGGATGCCGCCCTTGCCGTCCGGCGAATACACGGCGACGAAGCGCGGCCACTTCGCTTCGGGAACGATGAAGTCTGTATCGACCATCTTGAGCGGCTTGATGATGCGCTCGCGGAGGAAGACATCGAACGTCTGTCCCGACGCGACTTCGACCACGCGCGCGAGGACATCTGTCGAGAGGCTGTAATTGAATCGATCGCCAGGCTGCGACACCAGCGGCTCGGCCGCCAGCTTGTTGATGTTCTCTTCGAGGGTGCCCGGCGTGATCGTCAGCCCATCGCTGACGCCGTTCTTGCGATAGCCGGCGCCGACCGCCGCGCCGTTGAGGAATCCGTAGGTGATGCCCGACTTGTGCGCGAGCAGATCGCGAATCGTGATCGCGCGCCTCGCCGCAACCGGTTTCGCTTCGGCGCCAACGCCTTCCATCACCATCGAGCTCTTGAAGGCGGGGATGAACTTCGACACCGGGTCGGTGAGGAACAGCTTCCCTTCCTCGAACAGCATCATGATCGCGACGCTGGTCAGCGGCTTGGTCATCGAGGCGATGCGGAAGATCGAGTCGGTCTTCATCGGCACGTTCTTCTCGACGTCCGCGAAACCGACCGCGTGCAGGTCGACGGTCTTCCCCTCGCGGGCGATCAGCGTGACGATGCCGGCGGCTTCCTTGCGGTCGACGAAGCCCTTCATCGCGAGATGCAGCCGCTCGAGGCGATCGGCGGCAACGCCGACGGATGCCGGAGCAACGGGCGCCTGCGCGGAAATCGCAAGGCTCGCCAGAACGACGAGGACGGACGTACGAAACATGGGCTTCATCGGCGGCATCATAATGAATCAGCCATGACATCTCCAGCTCCCGTCGATTCTGTCCTCCACGCCATCGGCCACACGCCGGTCCTGCGACTCCGCAAAATCGTGCCGCCCAGCTCCGCCGACGTGGTTGTCAAGCTCGAATACTTCAATCCGACCGGGTCCTACAAAGACCGCATGGCGCTGGCGATGATCGAAGGCGCGGAAAGGCGCGGCACGCTTCGCAAAGGCATGCGCGTCGTCGAATACACCGGCGGCAGCACCGGATCGTCGCTCGCCATGGTGTGCGCGATCAAGGGCTACGGGTTTCATCCACTCTCATCGGACGCGTTCGCGAAGGAGAAGTTCGATACGATGCGGGCGTTCGGCGCCGATCTCGAAATCATCCAGAGCGATGGCGGCAAGGTGACGCCGGCGCTGTTCGACAAGTTCAAGGCCCGCATCGCGGAGCTGATGAAGGATCCGAACACCTTCTGGACCGATCAGTTCAACAACGCCGATGCGCTCGATGGTTACGCGAACATCGGCCGCGAGCTCGCCGAACAGGTCGGTCACGTCGATGCGTATGTCGGCGCGGTCGGATCAGCGGGCATGCTCGTCGGCGTGTCGAGTGCGCTGAAGAAGGCCGGCAGCAAGGCGCGCATCATCGCGCTCGAGCGGCGTCAATCTCGTAGCGGCGCTCAACCTCGCGCGCGAGCTCGGACCGGGTAAGGTCGTTGCGACCGTGGCGGTCGATACGGGTCTGAAGTATCTAGCGGGTGATCTCTACAAATAACGGGAGCGTTCAACATCCATCGACGTTTGGAGAGCGACGGCTTTAGCCGTCGCTAGTGCCACAGCGCTGGATCACCAACGGGCGGTCTGTACGGCATCACAGCTGCAAGCTCCGCAATTGTGGCGGTCTGCGATCCCGCGTATGGATACAGCTCTGGTCGCGCGACGAGTCTGGCCTCCACGGGATTCCATACGATGTAAGAGGCGATTCCCGGGACGGGGTCATCATCTCGAAGCGTGTAGTCCCAGTAACCCTCCTCCCATAGCTGATGGTTCGTCCGGTGCTTCTCCCAGTAGCCGGTGAGTTGGCGAAAGAGATTCAGCCACTTCACAAAGTCAGAGTCGTCGCGGAGACCTTCGATCAGCACGTGAATGTGGTCCGGCATTAGCACGTACGCAATTATTACGAACCCGTGCTTGCGACAAGCGCGCAACAATTGATCGATCGTCATGACGCAAGTCGCAGCATCGCGAAAGCGCTCGCGCCGCATATAAGTGCAAGCCGTCAGGAAATGCTTGCGACGACCGATGTAATGCTCTTTCGGCAGACGATGGGGATGATTCGCCATACCGGCGGTAACGCAAGAAGCGATCCGGGCGGTAGTTCGACAGAGGACGGTAGCGACGGCTAAAGCCGTCGCTTTCCAAACCAAATTAGAACTCGATCAGCACGCCGGCGACCGGCAACAACGGAAACAGACTCTCGATCGGATCGAACACCCGCCGCGTGGTGAGATTCACGCCGAAGCCGTTCGGGCGATAGTTGTCGCGGTTCATCGCGTTCACGACCTCGAGGAACAGCGTCAGGCGGCTCTTGCGATACGTGAACGTGCGATCGGCGCGGAGATCGAGCCGCGAGTAGGCGGGCAGGCGGATGCCGTTGCGTTGCGAGCTCAGGAGATAGCCATTCGCGTCCTGCGCGACATAACCGACGATCGGGAAGTTCGATCCGTAGCGCATCCGCGCCGAGAGGCTCGTGCGGCCCGACCAGCGATACGCGACATAGGCGTTGACGGTGTGGCGTTGATCGTAATCAGACGCGAATGATTCAGGCGGGTCTGAAGACCCGCCTCTACGGTCTTCGTAGGTTGAGTTGTTCCAGGTATAGGACAGCCAGCCGTTCAAGCCATTCACGGCCCGCCGCTCGATCGTGATCTCCGCGCCTTTCGTATTGCCCGTCAGCGAATTCTCCCAGTGCGGATTCTGCGGCAAGACGACGCGATTGTTGACGATGCGGATTTCGTTGTTGACTGCGCGCAGGCCGTGATCCTCGCGGCGATGGTAGGCGGCAAGGTTGACGCGTATTGATGCGCCAAGCCGCTGCTCGATGCCGGCCTCGATCGTGGTCGCGCGCTGCGGCACCAGCTGCCGGCCGGCCGGCACGAAGAGCGCGTTGTCCAGCGTCGGTGATTGGTGCTGGATGCCGGCGCCAAAACGAATCTTCGTACCTTCCCGCACTTCGTAATCCGTCAGCAGCCACGGCGAGGCTTTGGTCTGATCGTAGAGCTGCCAGTGCTCGACGCGGACACCGGGCGTCACGGCAAACCGCGCCGACGGCGTCCATCGATAGTGACCCCAACCGGCGGCGGACCAGGCATCGCCGGTCGCATCGAGCAGCAGTTGCTCGCTCGTGTTCGTGAAGCGACGATCGAGCCGCGACATGCTCAACGACTGCGCCTGCGCGCCGAATTCGATCAGGTGCGCGCTCTTTGGATTCCACGCTGCGCTGCCGCGCCAGGTGACATCGCGGTCGTTGCCCTCCTCGCGCGTGCGTCCGTCCCTGACTCGATTGCGATAGTCCGCGTTGACCAGATACAGCTGTTGCGACGTCGTGAAGGTTGCAGACGGTGAGAATCGCCAGTGGAGGTTGCCGATCACCGTCGTGTTGGCCGCGGGATCGAGCGTGTTGGCATCAGGAGGATTCTCGTTCTCGCGCAAGAGCGATCGACCGGCGATCACCGACGCGCGCAGCGTTTGCCTTGGCGTCAGATCAATAGTCACCTTTGCCTGGCCGTCCGTAAATCCAAAAGTGGTGTCCGTCGTCGAATCGACCTGCCGCAGCAGCCAGTCGATGTAGCTCTTGCGGATCGACACCAACCACGTCGCTTTCGATCCGGTAGGACCCTCGATGACCGTGCTGGCCGCCGATGCGCTCAGCAATCCGCGCACCCGCAGACGATCGCGCGCGCCGTCGCGCGTGGTGAAGTCGAGGCGCGAGCCGAGATGCGAATTGAGACGCTGCGGATGCGGCCCGGCGAGGAGCGACGCCGACTCGAGAATGTCGCTGTTGATCAGCGCGAGCGAGCCGGTGTCCTGCACACCGCGCACGGTGTGAAACAGCAGCGGACTGTCGACGCCATCGATGGAGATGCCGATGTTGCCCGGACCAAGTCCGCGAACAGCAAATTCCGCCCTGAAGTCGTCGCCGGTGCTGACGCCCGGAAGCACCTGCACGGCGCGGAACGGATCGTCGGCAACCACTCCTCGCAGCGCGAGAATCTCGCGGCTTCCCAATGTGGACTGGCTCGCAACGCCGGGCTCCGCTTCACGGAAGCGGCTCGCCCCGACTGACACTTCCTCGACGTACGTGCTCGCGCCTTCGTTCACGGGGATCGTCACGTTGACGACATCGGTCAGGCTGACCGTCACATCGCGCCGCACCAGGCCGTAGCCGACGACGGACACGAGCAGTGTTTGCCCGCCGGCGGGCACGTCGGCGATCTCGAAGTTGCCTTCGGCGTCGGAGAACGCCTGCTGTCCTGTGGATTGCACCTTGACGAGAACAGCGGCGAGCGGCGCACCGCTGCGCGCTTCGACGATCGTGCCCGTGATTCTGCCGGTGGTGCCCTGAAGGAGAGCGGTGAGCAAGAGGACAGTGGTGAGCACGAACTGCTGAGATAGCACAAACCGCGCCAACTCCTCGTCACCTTTTTCGTCCCGGGTGGCGGCCGTGGCGTTCGGAGAGCGATGGCTTTAGCCATCGCCCGCCGTCGCCGAGCAGCCTCCGGGTTCGTGAAGACATCGCATCGCTGATACGCGCAGGCCGTTAAGAAATGCGTGTATTTCCCACGATAGTGCTCCGGACTGAGACGATGGGGATGGTTTGCCATGCTGATATTCACTGCAAGGCGTAATCCGCCGTTCAGCGACTTCAGCGACGGCTAAAGCCGTCGCTCTCCGAACGTGCCTGCGGATAGAATCTTCCGGATGAACCGCAGATTTGCCCTTGCCGTCTGTGGATTGCTCGTCGCCTCGACTCTCATCGTCGACGCGCAGTCCGTTCAGTATCCCGATCCCACTCAACGTGTCCTGACGCATCGCGAGCAGAACGCGCTCGTCACGCCGTGGATCAAGAAGCGGTTCGACACGCTGCTCGGCCCGCTGATGACGCGCGAAGGGATCGACATGTGGATCATCCCGACGCGCGAATACAACGAGGATCCGGTGTTCGCGTCGATGTCGCCGCTCACCTACTTCGCATCACGCCGCCGCACCATCATCGTCTTCTACAATCCGGGCGGCGGGAAGCCGGTCGAGCGTTATTCGATCGGCCGATTCGATTACGACGGCCTCTACACGATGGTGCCGACGCCCAACGACGGCCAGCATGAAGGCCTGCGCAAGCTCGTCGACGAGAAGAATCCGAAAGTGATCGGCATCAACGAATCGGATGCGTGGAATCACGCCGACGGCATCACCGCGAATGAAAAGCGGCGCCTCGTCGAGGCGCTCGGTCCGGCGCACGCGGCCAAGATCAAATCAGCGGAGATGCTCGCCGTCAGCTGGCTCGAAGTGAAGTTGCCCGAAGAACTCGATGCGTATCGCCACGCGATGAAGGTCGCGCACATGGTGATCCGCGAAGCGTTCTCGAACAAGGTCATCACCCCCGGCAAGACGACCAATGAAGACGTCGTCTGGTGGATGCGCCAGCGCGTCGTCGAAATGGGTCTCGGCAAGTGGTTCCAGCCGTCGGTGACGATCTGGCGGCAGGGCGAGAAGACGAATCCGCGCGGTGTGATTCTTCCCGGCGACATGCTGCACACGGACTTCGGCATCGTGTATCTCGGCTTCTCCACCGACACGCAGCACAACGCCTACGTGCTGAAGCCCGGCGAGACCGACGCGCCCGCGGGGTTGAAGGCGGGCCTCAAAGCCGGCAATCGCCTCCAGGATTTGACCATGCAGTATGCGAGGCTCGAGCGCACGGGCAACCAGGCGCTTGCAGACGCGCTGGCGCATGCGAAGAAGGAAGGCATTGTGCCGTCGATCTATTGCCATCCGATCGGCTATCACGGCCACGCCGCGGGCCCGCCGATCGGCATGACCGATTATCAGCAGGGTGTTCCGGTGCGCGGCGACTACGTGTTTCGTCCGAACACGTGGCACTCGATCGAATTGAACGTCACGCACAACGTGCCCGAGTGGGGCAACCAGCCGGTGCGTTTCGCGCTGGAGGAAGACGCGGCGATCATGCCCGGCGGCAAATGGGACTGGATCGACGGACGCCAGGAAGTGTTCTACTTGATCAAGCCATGAGACTTACTGCTGTCGTCGCCGGCGTCACAATGCTCGCGTGCGCGCCGACGCCGAAAGAAGCTATAGAGGCCCAACGAAGACCCGCGCCCGTGCAGTCCTACAAAGTCATCGCTACGTTTCCGCACGACACGACGTCGTTCACGCAGGGACTGGTGTTCGCGTCCGACGGACAGATGTACGAAAGCACCGGACTGCAGGGCGAATCCACGCTGCGGCGCGTCGACATCAAGACCGGGCAAACGCTGCAGCGCATCGACGTGCCGTCGCAGTATTTTGCCGAAGGCCTCGCGATGGTCGGCGATGAATTGCTGCAACTGACATGGCAGCACAAACTCGGATTCGTCTACGACCGCCACACCTTCAAGCAGAAGCGAACCTTCTCGTACAAGACCGAAGGCTGGGGCATCGCGTATGACGATGCGGGTGGGCTGGTGATGAGCGATGGCAGCGACACGCTGACGTTCCTCGATCCGAAATCGCTGGCGCCGGCGAAGACACTGCGCGTGATGGATGCCGGCCGCGCGATTCAGAATCTCAACGAGCTCGAATGGATCGAAGGCGAGATCTGGGCGAACGTGTGGATGACCGACCGCATCGCGCGCATTTCGCCGAACACCGGCCAGGTCAACGCGTGGATCGATCTGTCAACGCTGTTTCCGCGCTCGCAGCGCATGCCGCCCGCCGATGAACTGAACGGCATCGCGTACGACAGGGCCACCCGCCGGATCTACATCACCGGCAAGAAGTGGCCCCGCCTGTATCAGATCACCGTGTCTTGATCGCGCGCGAATCGATGACCCGGTAAATCGGATAGGTCTGCCCCGCCGCCAGGCCCTCGTCGATCACATTCCACGTGACGAGGCCGTCGTCGCTCTCGGGCTCGATCAGATAGAACGCCAACCGCGCGAGCGGCTGATTCGCGGGAACGAACAGCGAGGCGGCGTCGATGGTCAGCTGAATCTTGTCGAAGGCACCCTTCAGGCGCGCCTCCTGGTGGCCCTGGAACGGACGCGGCGCCTTGGTGATGTCGGCGATCGTGAACCGCTCGACCGGCACCTGCGATTCCTCCGACACTTCCTCGATCTTGACGCCGTGCCAGCGCAGGTGCTGGATCGCCGGCGCCAGGCGCGGGCTTTCCGCGAGCGCCTTTGGAATCACCCAGCCCTTCGGCATCTCGAGCAGGCGCGTCGGCGCGAACGTGATGTACTCCTTCATCATCACCGGGGTCGCCACCGGCGCCATCACCGACATCTCGCGCCCTGACTTCGGATTCGGCACCCTGGTGACGTCTCCGACCATGATCTCGACTTTGTCCGTGGACGACGCAATCGAGATGTCGACGCCGAGCTCGACGGGCTTGCTGTTCGCCGGCGCGGTGAAGACGCGATCGGCCTGCGCCGTCAGCGTCATGATCTGCTTGGCGTTGGCCTGCACCGACTTGTAGATCTCCTCGACAAAGTGCTCGGTCACGTCGATGCGGCCCTTGAAGTCGAGATAGCTGTAGGCCTCGGACAGGATCGCGATCCGATTGCGCAAGCCGGCGTAGTTGTTGCCGAAGCGCGGGCGATGATCGAACGTCCGCCACGTGACGTTGCCGGGATTGGCGGGATCGACGCGCGAGCTCTCGCGGCCGCCGCCGTCTTCGGGAGCGAAGTTGCCGTAGTCGTAGATGCGCCAGCTGTGCGTCTTGGCCATCGCCTGGCGGATCGGCGCCAGCATCTTGCTCTTCGTGAATTCGATCAGCCGCGGATCGGCGTTGGGATTCAGGATCGGCGAGTAGGTCAGGTGATACGCGTGATACGAGCCGTTGGTGGTGTGGAGATCGACCAGCACGTGCGGATCCCACTTGTTCATCAGGCCGACGAGCGACCGCGCCTCGGCGGTGTCGAGCTTCATGTAGTCGCGATTGAGATCGAAGCCCTTGCCGTTCTCGCGCGTGCCGACGCCGTTGACCGGACCGTTCTGCGCGGTCCGGTTCATGACGCTGATCTTCTCGTTGCCGTCGGCGTTGTAATCGGGCGCGATCAAAAACACCATCTGCCGCGTCATCGCGCGCAGATCGCCGGACACCAGCCGGCGCGCCAGCTTCATGACCGCTTCCTTGCCTTCGACCTCGCCGGCATGAATGTTCGCCTGCACGAACACCAGCGGACGTCCCAGCTTGTGCGCCGCGGCCGGCGTGGTCACCTTCGGATCCGAGATGACGAGGAGCGGCAGGTCGCGGCCTTCTTCCGTCTTGCCGAAGCTTTCGCCGTGCACGAGCGTCGGCGCGATCGCCATCAACCCGTTGCCGATGCGTTGCAGGTCCTCGTAGGTGCTGGTCGCTTCGTAGTTCGCCATCTCCGCGCGTGTGCGCAGGTCGGCGGTTTGCGCCGACATAGCGGTACTCGCGGCAACCAGGAGCAGAGCGATTCGTAGTCTCATCGTTGGCTGGCCGTCGTCGTCGTGCCCGGCTGCAGATACTTGTTGAACCAGTTGAGATACCGCTGCAAGCGATCGCGCTCGTAGCTTGGAATCGTCAGGCCGTGGAACTGTCCGGGATAGATCACGAGCTGCGTGTCGACGCCGAGGCTCTTCAGCGCCTGATACATCTGCTCGCCGCCGGCGATCGGCACGTTGAAGTCCTTCTCGCCGCCCATGAACAGCGTCGGCGTCTTGATCTTGTCGGCGTTGAAGAACGCGTACGAGCTGCGCATCCATTTCTCGGCGTTGCCCTTGACCCAGGGCTGGCCCAGCTCGTTGTCATATTGATGAATGTACTGATCGACGCCGTACAGCGACATCACCAGCGCGACGCCGGCGCCGCTGACGGCCGCCTTGAAGCGCTGATCTCTCGCAATGATGTTGTCGGTCGAGATGCCGCCGTAGCTCCAGCCGCCAAGACCGAGCCGCGCCGGATCGGCAATGCCCTGCCGGATCGCCTCGTCGACCGCGCCGATGAGATCCTGCGACTCGAGGTTGCCCCAATCCGAGTGGATCGCCTTCTGAAAAGCATTGCCGCGCCCCGCGCTGCCGCGGTAGTTGATCGCGAGCACCACGTAGCCGTTCGCGGCCAGGAACTCTCGATCGAATGAGAACGAGTGCTGATCCTGTCCGTTCGGGCCCCCGTGAATGATCAGGAGCGTCGGATACTTCGTGCCGGCCTTATAGCCCGCGGGCTTGACGATCAATCCGCGAACGTCGGTGCCGTCCTTGCTCTTCGACTGGAAGTCTTCGGTCGTGGCGAGCTGGAGCTCGTCGAGGAGCTTCTGATTGTGCTTCGTCAGCTGGCGAAGGTTTGATCCTTCGAGCGCGTAGACCTCGGTGAACTTGTTGGCCTCACTGGCGAGGACCGCGAAGTTGCCGTCCTTGCCGGGGTTGATCGTTTGAATGACGCGGCGGCCGCTCGTCCGCCGCTGCACGGCGCCGTTGGGATTTTCGGCAGGCACGCTCGCGACGTGGTTGGTGCGATCGTCCTGCAGCAGGAACGTAATGTTCTGTCCGTCGGCCGACCACGCAATGCTCGACACCGCGCGATCGAGCTGCGGCATGTAGATCGTCGGCCGCGTCGTCGCGCCAATCTGCGCCGGCGGATTGGACGGGACGACGATCAGCTTGTTCATCGAGTACTGGGCGTTCGCATCGGTGTCGCCCATGCCGAGCGCGATGCGGCTGCCGTCGGGGCTCCACGCGGGACGCCCGCCTTCGCCGGACTCCGTCTTCGTCAGCTGTCGCGGTTCCGCGCCTTCGCGCGCGTCGACGACAAATAGATCTTCATTCGACGTGCGATCCGGATCCGCATGACCGCGCTTGCTGATGAAGGCGATCAGCCTGCCGTCCGGCGACCACGACGGCGACGCATCATCGGTGTTGCCCCTGGTGATCATCTTCGTCGTCTTCGTGGCGACGTCGAAGATGCCGATGTGCGAGTAGTAGTTGCCGAGATAGCCGGTGCGATCGCGCTTGAACTGATAGCGATCGATCACGATCGGCGGCGCGGTCTTGCGCTTCCAGCCGTCCATCTTCTCGGGCTCGTCGCGCGGATCCTCATCGTCGTGCGTGAACGCGATGCGCGTGCTGTCCGGCGACCACTGGATGTCGCCGAGCCCGCCCTTGAGGTCGCTGACCTTCTGCGCTTCGCCGCCGGCGCGGTTCAGCAGCCAGATCTGCCCGCCCTTCTTCTTCTCCTCCTCGGTGCCGCGCGACGCCACGAACGCGAGGTACTTGTTGTCGGGACTCCATCGCGGCGACGATTCGCCATCCGGCGACGACGTGAGCTGCAGCTGCTCGCTGCCGTCCCACTTCACCATCCAGATGTCGGTGTTGCGGCGATCCTTCTCGGCATCGATCGTCGTCACGGTGTAGGCGACCCACACGCCGTCAGGCGATCGCTGCGGATCGCCGACGCTGATGATGCGCGAATGATCATCGAGTGTGATCGCGCGCTTGGTTTGTCCGTGGAGAGACACGGCGCCGGCCGACGCCAGGACGACGAGAGAGAAAAGGAGGTTGCGCATAGCCCGTATCCTACATGGTATTCTCTGCCGCCCAGGAGGCTACATGCGCGTATCCCGTGTTCTTATGGCGGCCGGATTGGCCGTTTTAGTCAGCGTTGGATCGGTAGCAGTTCTTTCGGCCCAGGCCAAGACGGATGAGGATTACGACAAGTTGATGAAGGCGGTCGGCGCCGCGAACGGCGCCATGCGCAAGGCGCCTGATGCCGCCGCCACCGGCGCCGAGGCCGCGAAGCTGGTCGCGCTGTTCAAGGATGCGCAGCAGTTCTGGACCGCGCGCAGCAACAAGGAAGCCGCCGACTGGGCCGCCGCCGCCGGCACGCACGCCGCGGAGATCGAAAAGGCCGCCAAGGCCGGGAACGCCGAAGGCATCGCCGCGCATCAGAAGGAACTCGGCGGCACGTGCATGACCTGCCACACGAAATACCGGGAAAAGACTGAAGCTGGATTCGTAATTAAGAAGGGATAGCCGGCTCCCGGCTCCCGGCTCCCGTTATTTGACAACGGCGGCGATCGCGATTGCGACGCCGCCGTCCGTCATCAGCTTCAGATTGATCGTATCGCCCGCCTTCGGCTGACCTTTTAGCTCCGTAATCAACACCACCGGGCCACCGGCTTTCAACTCGACGGATCCGTAGGCCGGAATCGTCAGGTTGTTCGTGACCTTGTTGCTTTCATCACGCAGCTCGATCTTCCCGGCGTCCGACGTTCCCGATTGGACGTAAGCGTCGTACATCGTTGGATTGGTCAGCAGCGCGAAGATCGCAATGCCGCCCGGCACGATCGCCGCGGATACATCTGAGGCGTCGGGATTCTTCCCCTGTGTATGAATCGTCAGATTCAGCAAAGTAAAGATGAGAGCGGTACGCAGTAATGTCATCAAAAACCTATGGCGCGATGTCAGTCTTCGTTACAAATCGCTATTTCGGCAATGCCTGCGGCATATCCGCCACCACATAGATCATCGTCGCAAGCGAAGCGGCGGCTTTTGATACTTCCTGCGGATCAATGCGATCCACGGTGTCCGCGGGGGTGTGGTGGATCGTGAAGTACTTATTCGAATCGCCCGAGTAGGCCATCATCGGCACCTTGCCGAGCGCGGAAATCGGGCCGATGTCGGCGCCGCCGCCGCCACCGGAAATCTGCTGCATGCCGAGCGGCGCCAGCAGCGTCGCGATCTCGCCGATGATCCTGCGCGCGGCTTCGGAGCCGCTGAAGCCGATGCGCGCCGGCGCGAAGACGCCGGAGTCCGATTCCACCGACATGATGTGCTTCGAGGCTTCCGCCGCATGCTGATCGCGATACCCGTTGCCGCCGCGCGCGCCGTTCTCCTCATTGGTGAACAGCACCACGCGCACGGTGCGCTTCGGGCGGATGTTCAGCTTCTTCATCAGGCGCCCCGCCTCCCAGGTCACCACGCATCCCACGCCGTCGTCGGATGCGCCCATGCCGGGATCCCATGAATCGAAGTGACCGCCAACGAGCACGATCTCGCCGGGAAACTCGCTGCCCTTGATCTCGCCGACCACGTTGAACGATTCGACGTCGGCCTCGAACTTCGCTTCCATCTTCAGGCGCAGGCGGACCTTGACGCCGCGATTGACGAGACGCTGGATGCGATTGGCGTCTTCAGCGGGAATCGCCGCGGTTGGAATCTTCGCGACTTCGTTCGCGTAGTTCATGCCGCCGGTGTGCGGCGTGCGCAAACCCATTGGGCCGACGGCGCGCACCAGCGACGCGACGGCGCCGTGACGCGCGGCCATCGAGGCGCCATTGCCTCGATACTGCACCGTCTCGCCGTAGTTCGTGTACGGCACGTTGAAGAGGACGATCTTGCCCTTCGCTTCCGCGGCGCGCTTGTTCAGATCGTCACCGTTCGAGACGACCATGACTTCAGCTTCAATCCCCGCGGGTGGCGTGGCAATGCTGCCGCCGAGGCCAAGCATCGGCACGTGGTGATGCGGCGGATTGGTGATCTCGAGGCTCTCGTTGCCGCGCACCCAGCGCGGCACCATCACGCGCTCGGTGTGGACGTTCTCGAGACCGTCCTTCTTCATGGTCTCGACCGCCCACGCGATGGCGCGATTGAGGTTGTCGGAGCCGCTCAGCCGCTGGCCGTAGGTGTCGGTCAGCTCGGCGAGGCGGTCCCACGCGAATTGATCCGCCTGCGCGGCGGCGATGATCTTTTCCACGTTGCCGCGATACGGATCGAGCCATCCCGGCCGATTCTGCGCAGACGGATAGGCGGAAAAGAGCGCAACCAATAGAAAGATGCTGAGCGAACGCGACATCCGGGAATTATAGTCTCGGCTCATGACCAGACGAGAGCTGCTCCAGTCACTGGCCGTCAGTCCCCTCTTCATCCGTGCCGCCGCGCAAGGCCCGGCCAACGCGGATGTTGCCTACGGGTCGACGACGATTCCGATTGGAATCCGATCCCGGATGGTGACCGGCGTCAACGGCATCACGATGCATGCGCTCGAAGCGGGATTCGAGACACCGGGCAGGCCCGCGGTGTTGCTGATCCATGGATTCCCGGAGCTCGCTTACAGCTGGCGTCACGTGATGCTGCCGCTCGCCAAGGCCGGCTATCACGTGATCGCGCCCGATCAACGAGGTTACGGAAAGAGCGGCGGCACCGATGTGAAGTTCGATGACGACCTCACGCCGTTCTCGACGTTGAATCGCGTGCGCGACATGATGTCGCTCGTCAATGCGCTCGGCCATCGCGACGTCGCCATGGTGGTCGGTCACGATTTCGGATCGCCGGTGGCAGGCTGGTGCGCGCTGACGCGCGGCGATGTGTTTCGATCGGTCGTGATGATGAGCGCGCCGTTCGGCGGCGGTGGCGCGCTGCCGTTCAACACGGCGAATGAACCGCCGAAGCCTTCAGCACCGGCGCCCAACGCGGACGACGAGCTCGCAAAGCTGTCGCCGCCGCGTAAGCACTATCAGACCTACTACACGACGCGCGAAGCCAACGAGAACATGTGGCATGCGAAGCAGGGCGTGCACGATTTCCTGCGCGCCTACTACCACATGAAAAGCGCGGACTGGACCGCGAACAAACCGTTCCCGCTCGCATCGAATGCGGCATCCGAGCAAGCGAAGCTGCCGCGCTACTACGTGATGGATCTCGATAAAGGAATGGCGGAACAAGTCGCGAGCGAAATGCCCACGGCCGCGCAGATCGCCGGTTGCAAATGGCTCACCGACGAAGAGCTCAAGGTCTACAGCTCCGAATACGGACGCAACAGTTTCCAGGGCGGCCTGCAGTCGTATCGCATCGGACGTTTTCCGCGACTCGCCGCCGAGACGCAGCTGTTCGCCGGCCGCACGATCGATGTGCCGTCGCTGTTCCTCTCAGGCAAGAGCGACTGGGGCGTTTATCAGCGTGCCGGCAGTCTCGACGGCATGAAGCGCGCGTGCACGAAGTTCGAGGGCGTCGAGCTGGTCGACGGCGCCGGTCATTGGGTGCAGCAGGAACAGTCGGCGAAGGTCGCCGATCGCCTGATCGCCTTTGCGCGGCAGCATTCTTAAGCTGCGAACACGTCTCATCTTTGGAGGATTCCGGACGCCTCTCAAATAATTCGACGGTGAATCCGGTCCTGCTGGCCTTGACTCTCGCGCTGGGGAGCCAGACGCAGCCGACAACTATTCCTGAAATGTGGGGGGTGTGGTGCGCGCGGTGCCATGCCGCCGACGGCACCGGCCAGATCGACGAGCCGACGGTCACTGTCGTGCCGATGGACTTCACCGATTGCAAACTGACGACGGGCGAGCCCGATGCCTCACCGAGAAGGCGTTTCCGGAAAACGAATTCCTGATCCTGCCGGTGATCAGCCACGATCGCGAAGAGATTGAATTCACGGCGCTCTATGAACAGCGCCTCGGCAAGCGATCGATGTACGAAATCGGGGTGCCGGTCACCAACAGCGGCGTGCACGAGGTCGAGATCGCGGTGAAGCACGCGCTCTTCAGCAGTAACACCAGCATTTTCTCGCTGGGCTTCGAAACGGCCCTGTCGCAGGTCACCACGATGTTCGAGCCGTTCATCAGCGCCGGCACGATGCTGCGCGACTGGTACGTGCAGACGCAGATCAAATACGGGATTCCCGCGGATCGAACGAAAGCGGATCGCACCTTCGTCTACAACACCTACGTGGGACGCGATACCAGCCAGGCGCCGGACACCTGGACGATCGGCGTCGAGCTGAACGGCGAGAATCACGTGGTCGCCGTGACACCGCAAGTTCGCAAGGGACTAACCGGCACGGGCGCGCTCGCCGCGTCGATCGGCGCCACGGTGCCGATTTACGGGCCGTGGCGGCAAACCGGGAAGTTTGATCGCCCGGAAAAAGAGGGAGTGAAATGGGTCGGCTACTTGCTGTGGGAATACTTGGAACCCTTGCGTGCGCGCAAATAGCTGCAGCACAGGGCTCGATCACCGGGACGGTCACCACCAGCGCGAAAGGCACCGCGCCGCTGCGCGTCACGATCGATCAGAAGGTCTGCGGCAACGAGTTGCCTGACGAGGCCATTGTCGTCGATGCACAGGGACGTCTTGCGAATGCGGTGGTGATCCTCACGGGCGTCAAGCGTGCGGCGGCGGCGGAAACCGTCGTGATGAACGAGAAGTGTAGATTTGGTCCGCGCGTGCAACTGGCGCGGCCGAATGCGAACGTGCGCACGACGAGCACGGACCCGGTCCTTCACACCGCGCAGGCACAGCTCGAAAGCGGCCGCACCATCTTCAACGTCGCGCTGCCGGTGCCCGGCATTCACATCACCAAGCCGATCGGCGCCGCGGGCACGGTGCGATTGAACTGCAACACGCATCCGTGGATGCGCGGCTGGGTGATCGTGACGGATGAAGCGGCGGCGATCTCAGGCGCCGACGGTCGATTCACGATTGACAACGTGCCACCAGGCACCTACGAGCTGCGCGTGTGGCACGAGTCGCTGAAAGGCGCACCCCAGAAGATCACGGTGACCGCCGGCAATGCAACTTCTGCCAACTTTCAGCTGAAATAGCACCGTCAACAGGTGCCACCGTCAACCACCGTCAACAGGTGCCAGGCACCCGGCACTACCGTCAACAGGTGCCAGGCACCCGGCACCACCGTCAACAGGTGCCAGGCACCCGGCACCACCGTCAACAGGTGCCAGGCACCCGGCACCACCGTCAACAGGTGCCAGGCACCCGGCACCACCGTCAACGGGTGCCAGGCACCCGGCACCACCGTTAACGGGTGCCAGCACCCGGCAACACCGTTAACGGGTGCCAGGCACGCGGCAATACCGTCAACGGGTGCCAGGCACCCGGCGCCACCCGTTAACGGATTGCGCGGAGCGAAGAGGCGGTGCGCCAATACCAGGTGCCGTCGACGAGCGCGGGAGATGCGAGCGTCTGTTCGCCGAGCTCGTTCACATGCAGCAGCTTGAACGCTCTCCCCGCCTCGACGACGAACGTCTGCCCATCATCGTTGGTCAGGAAGATCTTGCCGTTGACGTGAACCGGCGACGCCGAGAAGCCTTCGCGCACGGCGGTCCCCAATCGATCCTGATACACGAGCTTCCCCGTTGCCGCTTCATACACGGTGAGGATGCTCTGCATGTCGTTGATCAGATACAGCAAATCGCCGACAACGATCCCTGAGGGAACGAACGGTGATCCTCTCGGCGAGCTCCACGCCACGTGCGTGCTGGTGACGTCGCCGCTGCCGCCGGGCCGAATCGCGATCGTCGGACCGGCGCGCCCTGACGATGCGAACACGAGGCCGTGCGCGACGACCGGCGTCGGGATCACTTCATAGGTATTGCCGCGAACCGTCCACAACTCCTTGCCGCTGTCCGGATCGTACGCCGCCACGCGATACTGACTGCTGACGATCAGCTCGTCGCGCTCGCCGGTGTTGATCACGATCGCGGTGCCCCAGCCGACCGATTCCCGCCGCGGCGTCTGCCAGATCGGCTTGCCGGTTGCCTTCTCGAACGCGCCGACGAACGCCGTCTGCCCCGGCGCCGGATTCGCATCCTGGAAGATGAAGATCCGATCCTTGTAGAGCACCGGCGATCCCGCGGGGCCGTGATAGTTGTCGATGATGCCGAACTTGTGCTGCCACGCGATCTTGCCGTTGAAGTCGAACGCAAACAGACCGTGACGGCCGAACGACGCATACACCAGCTGACCGTCCGTCGCCGGCGTCGCCGACGCGAAGCCGTTCTTGTAGTGCACGTACTCGACGCCGTTCTGCGGGATGAACGTCTCCCACAACTTCTTTCCGTCCGCGCGCGAATACGCGAGCATCGACAACCGCTCGCCGTTGCCGTAGCCCGTGGTCAGGAAAATGCGATCGCCCCAGACGATCGGCGAGGAGTTGCCGCGGCCCGGCACGCTCACCTTCCAGACGCTCGCGGTTGGCGACCACTTGTCGGCGTATTGGCCGCCGGCGACGTGGCCCTGTCCCGACGGTCCGCGCCAGCGCGGCCAGTATTTCGCGCCTTCGCCCACGACCTCGACCATGCGGACATCGGCGGGCGCGCTGAAAAACGCGGCCGCGAGGACTAGCACCAGCAGGCGTGACATGGGGATTAGAATAGACGTTTCCTTCCTGCCGGGATGAGGTTTCGGATGAAGCGCGTGACGAGTGTTCCTGCGGTGTTTGCTGTGATCCTGGTGGCCGTGGTGTCGGTGGCCGGACAGTCACAGCCGCAATCCGGGGCCCCCCCCACGCGGACTGTGCGTGGTGGGGTGGAATCACAGGAGCGGAACTTCCTCAATCGCATCCGGCGGCTGACCGTTGACGGCAAGCGCGCCGGCGAGGGCTACTGGTCGCCCGACGGCAAGCGCCTCGTCTTCCAGAGCGAGCGCGACGCCGCCAATCCGTTCTACCAAATCTACGTGCTCGATCTCTCGACGGGCGACACCAGGCGCATTTCGCCCGGCATGGGCAAGACGACGTGCGCGTTCTTCCGGCCGAACAGCACCGAGATCGAATTCGCGTCCACCCATCTCGATCCGAACTCGCTCAAGTATCAGAAGGACGAGCTCGACTTCCGCGCCTCGGGCAAGGAGCGCCGCTACGCGTGGGATTACGACGCGTCGATGGACATCTTCACCTACGACGAAAAGACCGGCGCGATCAAACAGCTGACGACGGCGAAGGGATACGACGCCGAGGGCGGCTACTCGCCTGACGGCCAGTGGATCGCGTTCTCGTCGATGCGCGACGCCTACAACCGCACGCTGTCGGCCGCGGAACGGAAACAGCTCGAGCTCGATCCGTCGTACTTCGCCGAGGTCTACATCATGAAGGCCGACGGCTCGGGACAGAAACGGTTGACGACCGAGAACGGCTACGACGGCGGCACGTTCTTCACCCGGGACGGCCGCATTGTGTGGCGTCACTTCGAAGAGAACGGTCTGATCGCCAACGTCTGGACGATGAAGCCGGATGGCACCGACAAGAAGCAGATCACCGACTTCGGATCGATGAGCTGGGCGCCCTACGAGCATCCGTCGGGTGAGTACTTCCTGTTCGCATCCAACAAGCTCGGCTTCGAAAACTTCGAAGTGTTCATGGTGGACAAGGCTGGATTGAAGGAGCCGGTGCGCATCACCTACTCCGAAGGATTCGATGGATTACCGGTGCCGTCACCGGATGGCACGCAGCTGGCGTGGACATCGAGCCGCGCCGGCGGCACCGGCGCGGCCGGGCAGATTTACCTCGCGCAGTGGAATCACGAAGCGGCGATGGCCGCATTGAAAGCCGCGGGCCCGCGCGTAAAACATACGAAATAACAAATAACGAAGAACAAAAGAAATGCGCAAAACATTTGCTCTCGCTCTCGCCGTCGCTCTCGTTGCCGTTCCGTCGTTCGCGCAGTCGCGAACGAAAACGCATGTGACGACGCTCGCGTCGGACAAGTTCGAAGGACGCCTCACCGGATCGCCTGGCGAGAAGCTCGCCGCGGACTATTTGATCAGCGAGCTGAAACGCATCGGCGCGAAGCCGCTGCCGGGCATGACCGACTTCCGCATGCCGTTCACGTTCACGGCGGGATCGAAGGACGGCGGCTCGAAGCTGACCGTGCAGCACGGCACCACCGTCACCAACTTCGACGGTCCCGGCAACATTCTCGCGACGTCGTTCTCGGACAACGGCTCAACGAGCGGCACAATCGTCTTCGCCGGCTACGGCATTGTCGTTCCGGACTCGCAGGGCTTCGGCTACGACAGCTACCAGGGGCTCGACGTGAAGGACAAGATCGTGGTGGTCCTTCGCTATTTCCCTGAAGATGCCGATCAGAAAACGCGCGCGATCCTCGCGCGCTATGCGGACCTCCGCTACAAGGCGCAGGCGGCGCGCCAGCGCGGCGCCAGGGGACTGATCGTCGTGACCGGTCCGCGCTCTCCGAACGCGGGCGAGGTCGTGCCGATGAGTTTCGATACCGCGATCGCCGGCTCCGGCATTGTGGCCGCCAGCATTGCGGGCCGCGCCGCGGCGCCGATCTTCGCAGCCGCGAAGAAGGAGCTCGAGGCCGTTCAGAAGGAGCTCGACAGCGGCAACCCGCACGTCGCCGGCTTCGCGATTCCCGAAGCCAGCGTCACCATTACGACCAACGTGATTCGCGAACAACAGACGGGTCACAACGTGGTTGCTTATCTACCGGCGACCGGACGCGTCGTTGGCGTCGGCAAGCCGTGGATCGGCGTCGGCGCGCATTACGATCATTTGGGCAAGGGCGGCGCGGGCAACTCTCTCGCTGATAAAGCCGATCTCAACAAGATCCATCACGGCGCCGACGACAATGCGTCCGGCACCGCAACGGTGCTTGCGATCGGCGAGGCATTCAGCAAGCTCCAGCGTCGGCGCAATTTGTTGCTGGCGTTCTGGTCGGGTGAAGAGCTCGGCCTGCTCGGCTCCAACGCGTTCGTCACCAGGCCGCCGGTGCCGCTCGATGAATTTGCCGCCTACCTGAACTTCGACATGGTCGGCCGCGTCAACGACAACAAGCTCACCGTGCAGGCCACCGGCACGAGCGCCATGTGGCCGAAGCTGCTCGAGCAGGCCAACGTCGCGGCCGGATTCGATCTGACGCTGCAGGAAGATCCGTATCAGCCGACCGACGTCGGCAGCTTCAACACGGCGAGCGTGCCGTGCCTCACCTTCTTCACCGGCGCGCACCAGGAGTACCACAAGCCGAGCGACACGGCCGACAAGATCAACTACGAAGATCTCGATCGCGTCGTCGAATTCGCGACGGCGATCGTCAAGCGCCTGTCTGATTCGGTCGAAGCGCCGCAGTTCACCAAGGTCGAACAGAAGACCGACACCGGCGGCCGCGCCGGGCTGCGCCTCTTCACCGGCACGATCCCGGACTACGCATCCGACGTGAAGGGACTGTTGCTGGGCGGCGTGATCGGCGGCGGTCCTGCGGAGCAGGCGGGACTCGCGAAGGGCGATGTGATCATCGAGATCGCCGGACAGTCGATCACCAACATCTACGACTACACCTACGCGCTCGAGCTCCTGAAGATCGGCCAGCCCGCGAGGGTCGTCTACATGCGCGGCAAGGAACGCCGCGAGACGATGCTCACTCCCGCTGCGCGCAAGTGAGAGAGTTTCGCGCCGTCGGGCGCATTGACGACTTCGTCTCGCGACAGGGCAGGATGGTGACCGTTGACGGCCGCCATGTTGCCCTGTTCCGTCTCGGGGACGATTTTTACGCCATCGACAATCTGTGCCTGCACAAGGCCGGTCCGTTATGCGAAGGCCAGATCGACGGCAACGATGTCGTGACGTGCCCGTGGCACGGCTGGTCGTACGAAATCAGGACCGGGACCCTCGTGCAGGATCCGCGCGTCGGCGTCTCCACGCATGACGTTCGCATTGAAGGTGACGCGATCTTCGTGCGGCTGTCGGATTGATCCTCAGAACGAATATCGCATTGTGAGATGGGCGTTGCGCCCGGGCTCTGGAAACCCTTCCCAGTAATAGTAGTCGGCGTCGAAGAGGTTCTTGACGCCGGCCTGGATGCGCAAGCCTTTTCGAATCGGCGCGCTGGCACCGGCATCGACGGTCGTCAAGCGCGCGCCCGGCAGCGGCACACCGTTGTCGCTGATCGCGATGATTCCGCTCTGATGACGCAGCGTCACGATCGCGATCACCCTGCGTGGCAAGGCGATCGTGCCGCTGGCAACTCCCTTGTGTTTTGGTGTGCCCTGCGCGATGGCGCCAACCAGACCCGTGATGTTGCGATGCAGGTAACTGTAATTGGCATCGACGGTCAACCGTGGCACCACGCTCGATCGGATTGACACGCTGCCGCCGTACTGAATTTCGGCGCCGACGTTGACCGCCTGCTGGCACGTGCCGGCGCCGCCGCGGCCGCCGCCCGAACACAGCGGCGATAGAAAGAAGATGTTTTCGATCTCATCGGTCACGTGGCTGCGATACCAGTCGATTTGCGCGATCGTGCGCGACGCGATCGTTCTCGAGTATCCGGCCGTCCAGGTGCGCGCGCGCTCCGGCCGTAGGAACGGGTTGGGGAGGGCGCGGCCGGCGCGATACGAGTAACGGTCCTTGATGGTGGGAAAACGGCTCTTTCCCGCGCCGGTAACGAAGAACGTGCCCGCCGATCCCGGCGTAAACGTCAATGTTCCGACCGGATTGATCGCCCAAATCGGAGGGCCGATGGCAAATGGCGTCGTCGCTGTCCGATCGCTGGTCAGGTCGTCGGCACCGAGCGGATCGAGTCGATCGGCGCTGACTCCCAATGTGGCACGCAGCTGTGACGTCACGCCGATGGCATCCTGCAGTCCAAACGACGATTGCCGATCTCGATCCGTTTGCCGAGGCGTCACCATCGCGTCATTGGCCCTTGAAAACGTGGTCGTCTGCTCCGCATGAATGTCTTGCTTGACGAAGAACGATGCCGCAATGGCGTGCCGGCCGAAGCGGCGCGCCTCCAGCGCACCTGAGAGTCCGGATGACCGATCGTCATTGTCGAGAATGCCGGACGACGCCGCGAGGTTCATCGACGTAAACGTTACGTCGTCGAACATCTGCTGGCGGTTGCTGAATCTGCTGTAAAACGCCCGCAGACGCAACGCCCCCACACCGCCAAGCGCCGTGTGCGAGTTGAAATAATAGCTGGTCGTGTCCCACTGCGGCCACTTCCAGAAGCGCGGCGTGACGCACGGTACGCCGCTCGCCGTGGCGTTGCCCGCCGAACATGGACGAAACTGGCCGGCATAGGGCGGAATGCCGTTGACGCCCTGCTGATTCGACGAGCTGACGACGTAGAGATCGGACGCGCGCGGCGCCCACGCCATGCGCACGCGATAGCGCTGGTCACGCTGGGCTGAATTGACGCGGCGGCTGTCACGCTGGATGTCGGTCGGCGTGAAGGACGACGCGACTGAAAAGAAATCGCTCTGCAGTCGATCCGCGTGTGCAGTTGCGGAGAGCGAGCGCCATTTGCCGGCGACCATCAGGCCAGCATTGAGCTGGCGGCCGCTGGCGGTCCCGAGCAACAGGTCGCCCTCCAGCGCACTCTGCGGCTGGCGAGTGACCACATTCACCACGCCGCCCAGAAGGTTGGGCCCCAGCAGCGGCGACGCGTATCCCTTCGCGACTTGCACCTCGACAACGTCGCTGGTCA
This sequence comes from Cyanobacteriota bacterium, assembly GCA_019752015.1. Taxonomy (GTDB): domain Bacteria; phylum Acidobacteriota; class Vicinamibacteria; order Vicinamibacterales; family UBA2999; genus 12-FULL-67-14b. The sequence continues at coordinate 36,658 of JAIEMQ010000018.1, forward strand.
GGTAGCGCGCGAGATCGACGTAGCCGTCGAACGGCAGGTAGGCGGGGATGCCGTCGAAATAGAGCGGCACCTGCCGGCTGTCGAACCCACCCAGCGCAATGCCCGTCTGGTTGCGCGGCGATTTGTGATCGAGTGCGACGCCCGGAAGAAATTCGAGGGCGTCCTTGACGGTCAATGCCTGACGATTGCGGATCGCCGTGCCGTCGATCGAGTGCGTCATCGGTGCGAGCTCCGACGGGGGTGCGCCGACACTGACCTCGACGACGCCCAGATCGAAGCGCTCCATCTGATCGAGGACATAGTCGGCTGCCCGGACCTTCGTGAAGTCAGGCATGGTGGGGCGCGCCGGGTAGAGCCTGGAGTTTCGCTCGATCAATTCGGCCAACACGCGCGGGGTGATCGGCACAGCGGCACGATACAGTTCGACGATCGTCTCGAGGTGCCGCGCGCTGGGCTCGGCTATGCCGGCGCGGGTGAGCGCATCGGCAGCGGCTTTCGGACTGTCGCGAATCAGCTGCTGCGCCTTCGCAATCGCGCGCGTCAGCTTTCTGATCACGTCCGGATTCGCGGCCGCGTATTCGCGAGTTGCGCCTAGTGTGTGAATCTGACCGCCGCGAAGCGCCGCGACTTCGCCCCCTGACTGGTTTACGAGCATCATGGCTCCGAGGCGCACCAGCGCATCCTCGAGAAACGGCGAATGGGTGTAGAGCGCATCAACAGAGCCGCTGGTCAGGGCTTCGATCTGATCTTCCGCCCGGCGGATGACGATCTGCACGTCCTGATCGGCGTTCATGCCGGCTTCGGCAAAGAGGATTCGGAGCCGCCGCGGCGGCTCCGGCGCGACGCCGATTTTCAGGCCCTTGATCGCCTTGAGCCGATCGGCCAGAGGCGCGCGCGGATCGAGCTTGAGCTTCGCCGCGACATCGCCGCGCACGATCAGGTTGATCGGATCGTTGGCGAGCAGGCTGGCGAACAACACGAACGGATGCTGCTCCGCGATCAAACCCAGATACACCGGCGGCTGCAACAGCGACACATCGACGCGGCGCTGCATCAAGATCATGCCGCTCATGTTCGCGGCATCCGGCACGACGACCTCGATGTCGAGTCCTTCGCCGGCGAAGAGACCGGCTCCCTGGGCGACCCAGAACGAGATGTACTGGAGGTTGCCCCGCTCCGGAATGCCGATTCTGACCGTCTCGGCGGAGGCGCCGGCAGCCGCGAGAACGACCGCGCAGGCCACGGCCACGCCGGTTCGCACTATGGGCATCCGGCGAGGCTACCATTTGCTACTGTCCAATTCAAAACGAGTCGAACAGGTGAGTCGATTCAAGACGATTCGGCAGCCTCGTCTGCGAGACGTGCTATTGTCGGGTTTTCCAGGAGGACAGGCATGTTGCGAATTTGTTCGGCGGTGCTCGCCCTTGGTCTGCTCGTGTCCGGAAGTGCTTACGCGCAGGCCGGCGTCGCCGGCGCGTGGGACCTCGCGATTAACGGACCCGAGGGTCCGATCAATGCGACCGCCACGTTGAAGCAGGACGGCGAGAACGTCACGGGATCGATCGACACGCCCCAGGGCAAGGCGGAAATGAAGGGCACCTATAAAGGCAAGACCCTCAACCTGGCGTTCTCGATCCAGGGTCCGCAGGGGCCGATCGACATCAAGGTCAACGGCGAAGTCGACGGCGCCTCGATGAAAGGCGTCATCGACTTCGGCATGGGCATGGCGGACTTCACGGCTAAAAAGAAGTAATTAAAAGTGCAAAGTCAAAAATTAAAAACGCTTTTACGTTTTAATTTTTAATTTTTAACTTCTTTAAACCCCGTGGGGATCGCGACGGACGCCGCATCGACGTCCGTCGTGAGCTTCAGCATCTCGATGGACGTCGACATCACGATGGTGCGCTGCGGCTTCGCGTTGCTGTTCTGATTCTTCTCCGCCTGCTCAGCCATTTTCTTCAAGCCGCCGAGCATTCCGCCAAGGCCTTTCTTCTTCGGCTCTTCGGGTGCGGGGAGCGCATCAGCGGCTTGATTCGCCGTGCCGGGCGGCACTGACTCCATTCGCATCTCGGTGAGGATCGCGGTTCCGGGCGGCATCTTGCTGCCTTCTTTGGCCATGCGATCGAGGGCGGGCTTCATCTGCGGATACATCGCCATCGCCATCGCCATGTCCTGCGCGGAGGCGCCGGTGACGGTCAGGCCGTAAACCTTTTCGGCGTACTTGCGATCGAAGTCGGCGAGGTCCTTGGTTGACGGCGCGCCCGGCGTCATCCACATGTCGGTCGTCATCACCAGGCCGCCGGCGTCGTTGAGCGTCTTGCCCTTTTCGCGGACGGTGATCGTCATCACGCCCTTGGTGGTGTTGAAGCCGTTGATGGTCCTGGTCTCGCCGGTGTTCTTAATGTCGAAGTCGACGTCGAGTTCCTTCTCATTGGGATCTTTTTGGGCCGGCGTTTCGGCTCCGCCCCCGCCGGCCGTCTCGCGCTGCATTTCTTTGGCGTTCTTCTCCGCCTCGCGCTGCGCTTCCTGCATCTGGCGGCGAAGCTCGGCGAACGTGGTGACCTTGTAGGTCTTCTTCTTGAGGTCGAGGTCGTAGATCTTCTCTTCCGACAGGTCGATGATCTGGCCGCTGGTATCGCCGTTCATCGTCGCCTTGCGGTTGCCTTTCACCGCCACGGTCGACACGACACCCTCGCGGGCGCCCTTGCTGAACATGTTGACCATCTTGCCGAGCATGCCGCCCAGCTGGAACTTCACGCGCTGATCGCTGCGCACATCGGCGGACAACCCGGACGTCACACCAACCAGACCGACACACAACGCAAGCAGAAAGGGCGAACGGCGCATTGGGGGACACCTCCGGGATGGATTCTATAACGATAGCGGCTAGTACTGGCTCAACAGTCGCGCGGACTTCAGTATGTCTGATTCACTGACAAGGAAGAACTCTTCAAGTGGCGGAGAGTATGGCACCGGCGCATCGAGCGCGCCGAGAATCCGGATTGGCGCATCGAGCGATTCGAACGCTTCTTCCTGGATGATCGCGGCAAGGCTCTCGCCAATGCCGCCGGTGCGTGAATCCTCGTGCACGATCAGCACGCGATTGCAGTGACGCGTCACGGCGAGGATTGCATCCTTGTCGAGCGGTGAGAGCGTGCGCAAATCGAGCACCGCGGCTTCAATGCCCTCGGCCGACAACTGCCCGGCGACGCGCATGCAGTGATGCACGTAGGCGCCGTACGAAATCATCGCGAGGTCGCTACCCGTTCTCCTCAACGCTGCCTTACCAATCGGCGTTGGCGCCGGCGCATCGACAGGCAGTGCCTGCTTCACACGCGGATCGCGATAGAGCGCGATGTGTTCGTAGAACAGCACCGGATCAGGATCGGCAACCGCGGCGGCCATCAGTCCGCGCGCATCTTCGGGCGTGGACGGCACGACAATCTTCAAGCCGGGTGTGCGATAGAACCAGGGCTCGGTGTTCTGGCTGTGGTAGGGACCCGCGTGACGCAGCCCGCCCCACGGCATGCGCACCACCATCGGCACTTCCCCGCCCCAGCGATAACGAATCTTCGCGGCGTTGTTGACGAGCTGATTGAATCCCGTCGCGACGAAATCGTTGAATTGCATCTCGCCGATCGGACGTAAGCCCGCGAGCGCGGCGCCGACACACACACCGAGCACGGCGCTTTCGGCGAGCGGCGAATTGCGAATGCGATCGCCGTAGTCCTTGAGCAGCGGCCGCAGCAGGAGAAAGGCGTTGCCGTACTGGCCGCCAACGTCCTCGCCGTAAACGAAGACGCGCGGATCGTTTTTCAAGGCGTCGCCGACGCCGAGCATTACCGCTTCGAGGAACGTGTTGCCCTTCTTGTCGAACGCCAATCCGGTGTCGAGCGGCGGCAGATCGGCGGAGACCGGCTGGGCGAGACGGCGCGCGGGTTCGAGCACTTCGACGCGGGTGCGCGGCGTGTCGTCCTTGAAGACGCCGACCCCGGCCTGCTCCGGTTTCGGCCACGGTTCGGTGATGACGAGCTGCGCGGCGCGGTCGACGAGCTCGTCGGCCCACTTCTTCAGCGCATCGAGATGCGTGGCATCGATCACGCCGTCGTCTTCGAGGCGGCGGGCGTACATCGGAATCGGATCGCGCTTCGCCCAGTAGTCATAGAGCTCGCGATTCGCATAGCCGGTGTCGTGCAGCTGGTGATAGTCCCACGATGGCGGCTGGTCCTTGCCGAGATACAGCATGTCGTCGTGATGCGCGTGGCCGCACATGCGCATCGCGATGATCTCGATCAGCGTCGGGCCGTCGCCGGCGCGGGCGCGCTCGGCGGCCCACGTGAACGCCGCGGCGACCTCGTCGGGGTCGGTGCCGTCGATCGTCAGGCCTGGAATGCCGTAACCGGCGGCTTTGTCGGCAAAGACGCGTGCGGCGGAGTTGTCGCGTACCGGCGTCGAGAGCGCGGTCTGGTTGTTCTGCAGGCAGAAGATCGCCGGCAGCTTCGCGGCGGCGCAGGCGTTGATCGCCTCGTGCCATTCGCCGAGCGACGAGCCGCCTTCGCCGATGAACGACAGCGCGATGCGCTCGCTCTTCTGGATCGCAAACGCCATCGCCATGCCGGCCATCGACAGCGATCCGACGGCGAGCGGCGCGGCCGCGGGCAGCACGCCCCACGCGAAATCGCCGGTGTGGAGATCCTTGCCCGACATCGGCGGCCCGGCCTTGCCCATCTGCGCGCGCAGGATCATCGCGACGGCTTCCTCGTCGTGGCGCATCGCCAGCACCATGCCGAGATCGCGAATCACCGGCGCCAGCACGTCGCCGTTCCACGAGCCGTCCGCGTTCTTGTAATTGGCGCCGCGCTTCAAGCGGATCGCGCCGGCGTAGATCGCTTCCTGTCCGAGCGAGCGGAAACCCTTGCCCTGGAACGCCATGTCGCCCCAGCGCACTTCACCGCCCATGAAGAACTGCTTCAGGCGGTTGTCGACGCTGCGCGTCAGGCACATGCCTCTGAGAATTTCCTTGCGCTCGTCTTTGGTCAGCGACGCTTCGATCGCGGCCCGGCGCAGGAAGCCGTCGCACGCGTCCACGACCTCAGCGCGCGCCTGCTCGAGACGTTTCAGCGCGGAGGTGCCGGGCGTAGTGTCGGTAATCCCCTCCGGCGCGACGATCGATTCGTACAGCGCCTTGGCGAGCGCGCGGCGCATCACCGCGCGCGCCGCATCGAGCTTCACCGCATCCTTGCCCTTGATCGCCGGCAGGCCGGCCTTCTCGAACGCCTCCAGCGCGAACGTCAGCGCGAAAGGATGACGCTCGGCCACGAAGGCCGCGAAGCGGCTTCCGAGTCCGGACAACTTAACGAGATCGTTCGTGCGCGGCATTCTCCTGATTATAGGTTGGCGACCGGCAAGCCCTGCCGTTGCCTACGTCACGACCACGCAAATTCCGGCCACGGCCGCGGTGACGTGACCCGGAATTCAGCATCTAAAACGATGTGAGGTTTGTCCACATGCTGATCGCCCTCACGTTGCTGAGCGCATGCACAGCGGCATCAATGGCGATCGCCCGTCCCGAAACGGCTCCTGACCCGACTATTCCCGCCACCTGCGCCGCGCGTGATGACGCCGCTGAAATCGAATGGCGCGTGAGTGACCAGGCAGACGCGCGCGAATTGTCGCGCTGGTGCCGCGCGGTCGGTCAGCTGGTGTTCGTCGAGGCGCCGGCGGCGGTATCTGCCGAGGCTCCTGCTCTCGACCAGCTCGTCGTGCTGTCGTGGAACGCGCACCTGGCTGACGGTGAGCTCCGCAATCTGATCGCGAAACTGCGTGCCGGCGAATTGACCAACGGCCGCCCGGTCGCGCATTTCGTGCTGCTCGTGCAGGAGCTGTATCGCCGCGGCGGTGCGGTGCCGGAGTTCGACGCGCGCGATCGATCGGCGTTTGCGATCCTGCCGCGAGATCCTGATTCATTCGACGTCGACGATCACGCTGCGTCGCTCGGCTTGTCGATTCTTTACGTCCCGTCGATGCGCAACGGCCCGGAGCTGCGTGAGGATCGCGGCAACGCGATCATCTCGACCGAGCCGCTGCTGGATCCGTTCGCGCTCGAGTTGCCGCTCGCGCGGCAGCGGCGCGTTGCGCTTGGCGCCGCCGTGATGGTCAGGACGGCAGAAGGCCCGAAGCGTCTCGAAGTCCTCGACGCGCACCTCGAGCCGCTCAGCTCTCCCAAAACCTTGTGGGTGTTCAAGAACCCGCGCGCCGGACAGGTCCGCGCGATTCTGGATGTCCTCGACACGCCTCGCTATGAAAGTGACGCGATTGCCGGCGTCGTGCTCGGCGGCGACTTCAACACCGTCCGCGCCGGCGCGCGCGAAGATGCGTATCGGCTCGCCCGCGCGTGGTCGACGAGCCTGCACCGCGAAGACCGCCGCGACACGCACATGATGGGCCGGCTCGACTACCTCTTCTTCAAGCTGAATTCGGGTTGGAAAGGGTCCACCTATCGGCTCGAAGAGCGGTTCGGGTCCGACCACCACCCGGTGATCGGCACCTTTTCACGCTGAGGGCGGTAGCCTGTTACGATAGACACGTTGCGATTCCGATCGAAGCCGCTTGTCGCACTGTCGATCGTCCTGGTCCTGGCGAGCGCGCTGGGCAGCTGGCACGCGCCCGACGATCAGGATGAGTACGCCGCCCCGGCGATCCATCATCATGCCGATCACGACGCGCGCTTCACGGACGCCACTCAGCCCGCCGCCCCGGAGCATTGCGCGTTTTGTCACTGGCTTCGCGCCTTCGGCAACGGCGCTCCGGCCGCGACGCACGTGTTCGCGGCGCAGTCAGTTCCGCTCGTTCGCGTCGCCGGCGTCGCCGGTCGCGTCAGCAAGTCTGTCCGGCTCGCACTTCCGTCTCGCGCACCGCCGCTCGTCTGATTACCTCCCGGTTCTCATTTCATTGAAATAACGCCGCCGGTGTAGCCGGCGCGATCGCACGTGCTGAATATGGCGCGCGGGTATTGGGAGATCAGCATGCGAGTATCCGGATCAGCGTTAGCTATGGCCGTGGCGGTACTGCTGCCGTCGCTGAACGCGGCCGCTCAGACCGCGGCGGGGACGTCACTGAGCGGAGTCATCACCCGGACGGAAAACAATCAGCCGCTGTCAGGCGCGCTGGTGGTGATCGACGAGCTCCGCCGGGAAGTCCGCGCCGGTGACGATGGGGCGTACCGTTTTGAGAATGTGCCGCCGGGTCAATATCACGTCGGCGTTCGCGCCGAAGGCTACAGCACCAAGCGCACTGAAGTGACGGTGGGCGCCACGCCGGCGACATTGAATCTTTCGATAGATTTCGATTTGCACTTCGAAGAGGTGTTGTCCGTCAGTCCGACGGCGCGGCCGCAGTTCGAGTCATATCAGCCGACCACCGTTCTCGACGGACAGGAGCTCACGAAGAATCTTGAAGCCACCATCGGCGCAACACTGTCCGAGGCGCCGGGCGTCGCGCTGCGCGAGTTCGGCGCGGCGCCGGCGCGACCCATCATTCGCGGCCTCGACGGCGATCGCATTTCCGTGCTCGAGGACGGCCAGCGCATGGGCGATTTGTCGAGCCAGTCGGGCGATCACGCGGTGCCCACCAATCCGGCGGCGGCGCGGCGAATCGAGGTGGTGCGCGGACCGGCGACCCTGCTGTACGGAGCCAATGCCATCGGCGGCCTCGTCAACGTCATCACCGACTCGATTCCGTCGCAGCGCACGCAAGGCGCGTCGGGCAACTTCACATTCAACTTCGGCAGCAATGGCGGCGCCGCCGGCGCCGCCGGCGACATCCACGTTGGCAACGGCAAGTACGCGCTGCACGTCGGCGGCGCCGGCAACCGCTCGGGCAATTACGACACGCCCGATGGCGAAGTCGACAACTCGCGGATGCGGACCGGCATGGCGCAGATGGGCGTCTCGCGCACGGGCGAGAAGCATTACGTCGGCGCCAGTTACGGTTACGACGATTCGAAATACGGCATTCCAATCGTCGACCAAGGCCGGATTGCGTTGACGCCGAAGCGCCACTCGCTGAGCGCGCGCGCCGGCGGACAGAATCTCGACGGCTGGTTGCAGTCGTATCGTGCCACCCTTGGCGTTCGCAGGTACCGCCACTCGGAGCTCGAGGGCAGCGAGATCGGCACCACGTTCTATAACGACACCGTCGAGGGCGAAGTGCTGCTGTCACACCGGCGGAGCGGGCAGCTGGTCGGGAGCTTTGGCGGCTGGTTCCTCGATCGCGCGTTCGACGTGGTCGGCGCCGAGGCGCTGTCGCCGCCGGTCGATCAGCGCGCCGCGGCGGCGTTCGTTTATGAAGAGATCGAGTCGCCGCACGCGACGCTGCAGTTCGGCGGCCGAATCGATCACTCGAACTACACGCCAATCGATGCCCGCGCGCGCACCTTCAACGAATGGTCGGCCTCGGCCGGCGCGCTGTTCAAGCCGGTCGCCGCGAAGGACAATGTCGTGATCGCGATCAATCTGGCGCGAGCGTCACGCTACCCGTCGCTCCAGGAGTTGTATTACTTCGGTCGGCATCCGGGCAATCTGTCATTCGAGATCGGCAACGCGGACCTTGGCGCTGAACACGCGTTGGGACTGGACGTATCGCTGCGCGGCCGCGGCACGCGCTTCGAGGCAGAAGTCACGCTGTTCCGCAACGACATCAGCAAGTACATTTTCCGCCGGCCGACGGGCGGCATCGCGGACGGTTTTCCGATCGTCCGCAATCTTGCCGCTGACAGCGTGCTGAGGGGCGTCGAGGCTCATGCCGACGTGAAACTGACGCCGGACATCACCGCCGAGGTGACGTATGACATGGTGCGCGGTGAATTGAAGGACGATGGTGGAGCGCTTCCGCGCATTCCGCCGCAGCGAGTGATTGCCGGCCTGACCTATCAGAAGAACGCCTTCCAGTTCGGCGGCAGCGCGCAGTTCGTTGCCGATCAGCCTCGCGTGTTCGGCGCGGAGTTGCCGACCGATGGCTATACGACCGCGAAGTTGTTCGCCTCGTATTCGTTCCAGAGCGGCGGGGTGCTGAACACGATTACGGCCCGCCTCGACAACGCGACGGATAGGTTGTATCGGAACCATCTCAACTACCTCAAAGACGTGCTGGCGGAAACCGGTCGCAGCTTCAAGGTGGTGTATTCGACCGGATTCTGATCTAGTCTGTCGCCATGCAAATCAGGCTGACGGCCGTACTGGGCTTTCTCGTGCTGGCATCGGGCGTTGGCGCGCAGGACTTCACGGCGCGCGCCGCAGCGATTCACCGGCAATCGCCCCTGATCGACGGGCACAACGACTACCCGTGGGCGCTGCGCGAGCTCGATCCCAGCCGCGACTTCAACAGCGCCGACATCTCGAAGCCGGTCCCGAAGCTGATGACCGACGTTCCACGGCTGCGCCACGGCGGCGTCGGCGGGCAGTTCTGGTCCGTCTACACGCCGTCGACGATGATGGACAAGGAAGCGACGCGCGTGACGATCGAGCAGATCGACACGGTCCATCGCATGACGAAGCAGTGGGGCGAGACCTTCCAGATGGCGCTCACCGCGGACGATGTGGATCGCGCGTTCAAGAACGGCAAGATTGCGTCGATGATCGGCATGGAAGGCGGCCACTCGATCGACAATTCGCTCCCGGCCCTGCGCATGTTCTATGCGCTCGGCGCCCGCTACATGACGCTCACGCATAACGGCAACCTGCGCTGGGCCGATGCGGCCGCGGACAAGCCGGCTCACGGCGGGCTGACGAAGTTCGGCGAAGAGGTCGTTCGCGAGATGAATCGCCTCGGCATGCTGGTCGATTTGAGCCACGTCTCGCCGGACACGATGGAAGACGCGCTGCGCGTCACCGAAGCGCCGGTGATCTTCTCGCATTCGTCGGCCCGCGCGATCTGCAACGTGCCTCGTAATGTGCCGGACAACATCCTGCAGATCGTCGCGAAGAACGGTGGCGTCGTGATGGTGACGTTCGTGCCCGGATTCATTTCGCAGGCGGTCGCGGATTTCAACGCGAAGCCGGAGGCCGAGCGCAAAGGCATGATGGCGCCGAAGGCGACGCTGTCGCAGGTTGCCGATCACATCGACCACATCCGCAAGGTCGCCGGCATCGACCACATCGGACTTGGCGGCGACTTCGACGGCATCACCGACGTCGTCGAAGGACTCGAGGATGTGTCGAAGTATCCCGACCTGACCGCGGAGCTGCTGAAGCGCGGCTACCAGGACGACGACATCAAGAAGATCCTGGGATTGAACGTGATGCGCGTGATGCGCCAGGCGGAGAAGGTGGCGGCGGGTCTGCAGAAGACCCGCCGGCCATCAACCGCAACCATCGAGCAGCTCGATGGCAGGTAACCGTTTATTGTCCTACTGACGGCACGCGTTCAGCGCGTTGACCCAGCCCTTGCCGTGGAACGGATCGTTGCCCGGCTTGCCGCGATCGAGCGCAGTCTGCGCCAGCGCGTTCTTCCAGGCGCCGAACGAAATGTTCGGATTCTTCGCCTTGATGATCGCCGCCACCGCTGACGCCGCCGGCGCCGCCATGCTGGTGCCTGCCGCCCACGCCCACCCGCCAACGTTGGTGCTGAGCACCATGTCGAACACCCAGCACGCCGTGGTCACCGGCGCGCCGTTCGTCGTCGGCAGCGTGCACAGTTCATTGGTCGGGTAAGCGAAATCTCCACCGGGAGCGGAGACGTTGATTGCCGACTGGCCGAAGTTGGTGTACGACGCGGGCCGATCGAAATTGGCGGCACCGTAGGCAAAGCCGACCGGGCCGGTCGCCGACACGGCAATGCTCGATCCCGATTCCGCGGGCACCGAGACGAGCTTCGTGTGCTGAAGGTCGACGGCGTCGTTGCCGGCGGCTGACACCACGAGCACGCCGCGCCTGGTCGCGTACTGAACGGCCTTCTTCATCGCGTTCAACAGGCCCTTCGATTCCTTGTCTTTCTTGTCGATCAGCGCGCCCAGGCTCATGTTGATGATGTCGGCGCCGGCGCCACCTTCGGCGATCGGCGTCGCCGCGTAGACGATGCCCGACATCACCGCGCCGAAGGAGCCGGTGCCGCCGTGCAGGACCTTGACGCCGATCAGCGTCGCTTTCGGCGCGATGCCGATCACGCCGGAGTTCACGTTGCCGATGTTGTCGACCGCGGCAATGATTCCGGCGACGTGCGTGCCGTGCCAGAACGTGCCGATGTCGGTGTTGAATGGCTGTCCCGGCACGAACGACGCGGAGCGTGCCACGTCGAAGTTCGGCGCGAGATCCGGGTGGACGTTCCAGATGCCGCCGTCAAGAACGGCGACGCGCACGCCCTGGCCCGTGCATCCTTCCGCCCACGCCGCCGGCGCGTCAATGGCCTGAGGCGCCCACTGCACGCGGTTGAAATAACGATCGTTGTTCGGAGGATTGGTGAAGTTGCCCTCGATGATGCCGCCGACTCGCGGCTCGACCCACCTCGCGAGCGTGTCCTCCTGCATGTCCTCGATCGCGCCGCTCTGGCGCAGGCGAGCCTCGAAATCCGGCACGGTCGACCGCACCAGTGCGACGCCAGCTTCGTTGTGCGAGAAGACTACGTTGCCGCCGGCAGACGCGACGGCTTGCGTCTGGGCGGCGCCCCACCCGGCGGCTGAGACAACGTAATCGGCACTCTGGGCTGAAGCGGTCAAGGGAAGGGAGGCAAGAACAGCGAACAAACCAACGCGTACAAACAGCATCCGCATAAAAGTGACGCTCCTTTTGCCATCAACTTTTATGCGGACTGATCGCTGAAAACAATCCGTTCAACACTCAATTCAGGCTGCTTACCTCATAATCTGTGCAGCCAGCACCTAAGGCCGCGCTTATTCGCCTCCAGCGAGTTCCACCAGCTGATGCGCGTCCGGCAGGTGGCCCTTGACGTGCGCGCCGTTCATGCCGCTTCGGCGCCGGTGAATTCCGAATCGGGCCGCGCGTCGAGCAGCGTCATTTTTTCCGACGAGAGGCGCTCCTTGATCCAGTCGGCGCTGACGACGCGATCGGGTTGCGGCTTCGACGTCAGCGTGCCGATCCCGACCTCCGGCGGCGCTGCGACTTCGATCGCGCCGCCGTTCGCCTTCCAGGCGTTGCGGCCGCCGTTCAGCAGCTTCGCATTGGGGGCCGATGTAATCGAGCGTGAAGAACAGCCGCGCGGCGGGAATCGCGGCGCCGTAGATCACCACTTTCGATTTGTCGCTGATGCCAGCGGCGCTCATCACCTTGCGCAGCTGCTCGATCGACGGCAGCTCCGACGAGAGGCCATCGGCGTCGATGGCGTAATCGCCGTAACGCACGAATCGCGCTCCCGGAATGTGCCCGGCGATGAAATCGGCTTCGCTCGGGCCCGCGGGGACGGCGACGGTGGCGGGATCCTTCAGTGCGGCCGCGAGCTCCGCCGGCGACACGAGGAAGCCCGGCGTGATGGCGGCCAGAACGGCGAGGGCGGCGAGTCAACAGGAGGGGTTGAATCGGCTGTCATGAACCGCGGCGGCTAGTAAATGAAGGGGATCATCCGCCAGGTCTTCTTGCGGAGTTGCGCGTACTCGGCCGCTCGCGGGCCCGCGGCCAGCAGGCGCTCTTCCTCACGCGCCGAAATCACGTAGCACGTCGTCATGAACGCCGCGGTGATGCCGAGCATGATGCTGTGCATGGCGACCGGCGCGGCAAACCACGCGAGCGCATACGAGAGATAGATCGGGTGACGGATGAGGCGGTAAGGGCCCTGCGTGAGGATCGTGTCGCACCTCGGCTGGTAGACGAACGTGCGCGTCATCGGCACGCGGCGGGCCGCCTCGAGGGCGGCGAGAAACAGCGCGAGCGCGATCGAGTACATCGCAATGCCGATCGCGGTCCAGAAATCGCCGGCGGTGTTGAAGGCGATCAGCGCCAGGCCATGCGTGACGCCGACCAGGACGCTGAGATCCTGGAAGAGCCGCTGCATGCGCGACAGCACCGGCGGCTGCACGAAAAAATTCTGGAGCGCGACCGCGAAAACGATCAGCGTGGCCCCGCCGGCGCCGGCGAGGATCCATTCGAGAACGGTATCTGGGGGCTGAGCCTGCACGAGCGCTGGAAAAGTATACCGCCGAGGTAGGACGGCGAGCGCCGTTTTTCCCGCCTTCGCCGGGCTTCGACGGGGCAGGCTAGCCGCGGCCGATGAACGGCACGAACATCCCGGTGCGGCGGCGATACGCGCGGTAGTCTTCGCCGCGGCCGCTGGCGAGCCACACGCGCTCTTCTCGCACCGCGGCATAGACGGTCATCGCGACGAGCGGCAACGCGAGCAGCACCATTCGCAGATCATCGATCCCGACCGGCGCGGCGAGCGCGCCGAGCAGATAACCTGTGCCGAATGGATGTCGCACCCAGCGATAGGGGCCGTCGGTGATCAATCGATCCGGCAACGGGTGGTCGATAAACGATCGCTGCAGGCGCGTGCGCCGGGCCGCTTCGATCGCCGAGAGGAACAGCAGGATCGCCACCGTGTACATCACAATGCCGGCCGCGACGAACGGGTCGGAACGCGGCGGCAGGAAGAACACGCCGGCGACCTGCAGCAGCGCCAGCACCATCGACGAATAGTGCGCGGTAATTACCCAGCGCGGCCGCGGCGATCGCTCGAAGTAGAGCGTCAGTCCAACAGCGAAGAAGGTGACCGCGGCAGCGGCCGCTCCGGCGAGCAGCAGATGAATGAGTGTCTGGGGCGGCTGCAGAGTCAATTCGACGATCGGCCCGCGAACAGGCGGCCCAGGGATGGCAGCACCATGCCGGTGCCGAGCTTGTAGGTGCGATACAGCTCGCCGAAGCGATCCTCGAGCTGCCGCTCCTCGCGGCGCGCCGCGACGGCATAGCCGGTGATTGCGATCAGCGCGAATACCGTGACCATCGGGCCATGCGTCGCCACCGGCGTCGCCAGCCAGGCGATCGAATAGGCGACATAAAACGGATGGCGGATGAGCGCGAACGGACCGGTCGTGACGAGGGCCTTCGGCAGCGGATCCTCGACGAATGTCCTCGGCAACTGAACGCGCCGCGCCGCTTCGAGCGCGCTGAGGAACAACAAGGTGGCGGCGACGTACATCCCGATGCCCGCGATCGCCCAGTTCGGGCCCGCCGATCCGCGCAGCACGATCACGCCAAAGTGCGACACCGCGAACACCACGCTGACATCCTGCATCGCGCGAACGCGTGGACTGGCGACCCGCGACTCGAGGAAGAAATCCTGCATGGCCACCGCGATGATGATCGCCGTCGCCAGGCCCACAGCAAGCAGCACCCAGTCAAGAGGTGTTTGCGGCAAAAGGTGCATTCAGACAAGGAATTCTATAGAAACTGTGCAAGACCCCGGTAAGCAATAGATGAGATGCACAATCTTTCCCGGATTGTAACCTCAGTGTCGGTTTACGTCGTATATTGTCGTATAATCCGGACAGGGCTCGAGCCGTCAAGAAGAGTAAGCAGGCTCATCACGATGCGAAGATTGATGCTCTTCGTCCGGACATATCGGAAGGCGCGGCGGCTGGGGTTCACCCTGGTCGACGCCATGCGCGCCGCGGCCGTCAACTCGCGCGCGGCCTAGGCGCTGCTCCCTCTCCACACAATTCAGGATTGTTTCGCTCAGGCCGCGTGCGAGCGAAGCACGTAAATCGCGAGCGCCACGCGTCCGCTGACCGCCAGCTTGCCGTAGATCGAGGCGAGGTGGCGCTTGACGGTTTCGGCGCTGATGCCGAGCTCCTCGGCGATCTGCTTGTTGCGTAATCCGCGGGCAACGGCCGCCGCCACTTCACGCTCGCGGACGGTCAACGGCTCGGCGAACACGGTTTCCGTCGTTGGGATGGTCATGATGTGCCTTCCACCCCAACAGACGGCCCCGCTTTCTTGTTTTCCCTACATCGTCCCGGGCTTGATGGCGGCGACGACGCGCGAGGCGAAATCCGCGGCGCTGCCGCGGTGCCAGCGCCAGACGACCACGAGGTCATGGTCGGGTGAAACGGTGATCGTGTTGCTGCCGGCGCCGTTCGCTGAAAACGCGTTGGTCGGCAGCCCCGGCAGCGCCTTGCCGGTGGTGTTCAGCCACCACAGGTAGCCATAGCCGTTCTGCGGAGAGTTCGCCGCGCCGCCCGCCGTCAGCGCTTCCTTCACGTAGGCCGCGGGAATGATCTGCCGGTCGGCCCACTTGCCGTTGCGCAGCCAGAGATAGCCAAAGCGCGCCATGTCCATCGCGTTGATCCACACGCCGCCGCCCCATCGCGTGCCGCCGCTGACCGACGCGACCTTGCGGCCGTTCAGGTCGACCCAGCTGTTGTGATACGGAATCCAGCGCCACGTGTTGGACGCGCCGATCGGATTCATGATCTCGTCGCGGAACACGTCGGGCACCGGCTTGTTGAAGACGCGCAGCAGCGACAGCGAGAAGCGGTTGATGCGCACGTTGTTGTATTCGTAATAGGTGCCGGGCCGCATCTGCTCGCGCGGCTTCATCTCGCCTTCGCCGAACGCCTCGTGGCCGATGAAGTTATCCGGCTTGCCGAACATGGTGCCTTCCCACTCGCTGACCTGCTGCAGGTGATGCTTCCACGTGATCTGCGCGTTGCGCGGCGACTCGTAGCCGCCGTCCTTCACCTTCACGCTCACCGGTTCGTTGAGATTGGTGATCAGGCCGTCGCGCACGGCGATGCCGAGCACCGACGACAGCATGCTCTTCGCGACCGAGTAAGTCGGATCCACCCAGGTGTTGTCGCCGAACTCGGCGACGACATAGCCCTTGTAGATCACGACGCCGTTCGTCTTGGCGCGAATGTTCGGGACCGATCCGAGCAGCGTGCCGAAGATGCGCTCCTGATCGGAGAAATCCATCTCGCGTGATGACTCGCGCGTCAGCGCGAAGTCGACCGCTTCCTTGAGCTTGGCCGGATCCATGCCGAGCTCGGCCGGCGACTTCTTCGCCCACGCGCCGGGCGGCGGATAGTAAGTGGATGACTGCTGCGCGGCCGTTGTAACGACCAGCGCGCCGACCAACACCGCACATACCGTGATTAGCTTCTTCATCATCAACTCCTAATAACCGGGCCCAAGCATAACGGCATTCATGAACAACAGCATGGTCGATTCGGTGAACGCACGATAGTTCGGCTCTTCGGCAAACGCAATGACGTGGCCCTGGCCGAAGGGCTGGTGCATCAGGAAGGCCTTCTGCACGAGGATGTCCTGCGCATCGGGCCAGATCAGGCCTGAAGCAATCAGTTTGTCCTTCGCGGCGTAGATGCCGACGTTGCGCCCGCTGTTCAGCTTGAGCGGCGCAAACACGCGGTTGCCCTCGATCATCACCTGTGTTTCAGCGTCGTTGCCGGCGGTCAGCCAGTGATTGGTGTCGAGCGTGACGCGCAGAATCGCGCCGGGCTGCGAGGCCGGGCGTTCGCGATCGGGTTGAATCGCCGTGTCGTAATCGAACTCGCCCGGCTTCGGCGCGTTGTTGTTGCCGCCACCGCCGCCGCTCGGCGGAGGGACGTCGGGACGGCCGTCTTTCAGCAGACCGGTCGTATCCAGCAAGCCGACGTTCGAGCCCGTCGCCCAACGCGATGCTTCCGCGAGCGTCACGAGCGTACCGCCGCCGCGCAGCCAATCCTTGATGCGATTGAGCAGCGCGTCGTTGATCTGCGCGCCGTAGTTGCCGGACGGCAGCACCATCACGTCGTAGTCGTTGAAGGTGGCGCGGCCGAGCGAGCTCGCGCGCACCGCCGTGACCGGCACGCGAAAGCGGCGCTCGAGCACGAATCGCGTCCACCCGGCCGACAGCGTGTTCGTGGGTGTGTCCCACACCAGCAGCACCTTCGGCGTCTTCAACGCGGGGACGTTGCTGCTGCCGAGCGAATTGCCTTCCTCGGACCACGTGGAGTCGATCGGGATGACCTCGGCGCCGTGTTTGGCGGCCAGCGCCGACAACCGGGCATGAAGATCGGCGGGATTGCCGGCATTGCGAATGAACGCCGTGCCGATCGGATACTTGCGGCCGTTGTGCGTGAACGGGCCGCCGACGTTGCGGACGCTGATGCCGCCGGCCAGCGCTTCGGCTGACAGCGCGACGGCGCCCGTTCCCCACGGCATCAGGTAACCGACCTTGCCTTGCGCCAGCGGGCGCTGTGGCGGCGGCGCATCGTACTGACTCGAGACCGGCGTGGTCTTGACGCCGATCGGCGACGGGCTCGTCACCATCTCCACGTCGAACAGCATCGGCAGGTTCCACGCGGTGATGTCGTAGATCTCGTCGTTCAACCGCAGCTTGCGGCGCTCTTCCTGCCGCTTGATGAACTCCGCCGACTGCTCGGTCTTCGGATCGAGCAGGTTGCGCACCAGCCGCGCGCCCGGCTGTGCGTTCGACACGAGGTAGGCGCCCGCCAGGATCGTGCGCGAGGCGATCTTGATCGGCTCTTCGGCGCGGCGCACCTCGATGCCCTGGGTCGCGAGATTCTTCGCCAGCAGATCGGCGCGCGAGATGTCCTGTCCCGGCACCAGCACGTACTCGCGGATTGGCGCCTTCTCGCCCTCCGCGATCGCGCTGCGGCGGTAGTCGAGGTAGTTACGCATCAGCAGTTCGCGGTTTCTCGCCGCGGTCATGCAGGTGACGATGGCGGCGTTGAAGTGGTGCATGACGCCGTCGCGATAGGTCATCGTGGTGTGGTCGCTGCGCGCGAACGCCAGGCCTCGCGCCGACGCCTGCTCGTAGGTGTTGCCGATCGATCCCTGGAGGGTCGGCCACGAATCGCCGTAGCCGGGATAGAACGCGTCGTAGGTGTCGCGCACGAAATAGCCCCAGCCGCGCTCGTCGAATCGTGCCGCATTGGCGCGGCCGAGCAGCTCCCACCCCGCGATCTGATTCTTCGTGATGTGCGGATTGATCGCTTCTGCCGGCGGCGAGAAGTAGTAGGTGTTGTCGCCACCCTGTTCGTGGAGATCGACGGTGATCTGCGGCAGGTAGTCGAGGCCGATCTTGATGCGGCCGCGCGTCTCCGGCTGCGACTGCGCGAACCAGTCACGGTTCATGTCGAAGAGGTAGTGATTGCTGCGCCCGCCGGGCCACGGCTCGTCGTGCTCGGCGGAATACGGCGCCGGGTCGGGCTCGGCGGCGCGGCCCTGCGAATTGGTGGCGATGAACCGCGCGCGGCCGTCGGGATTCTGCATCGGGTCGATCAGCACGAGCGCGTTCTGCAGCACGGCGTCGACGCCGGCGTCGCCTTGCGCGGCCAGCAGGTGATACGCCTCGGCGAGCGCCGCATCGCTGGACGAGATCTCGTTGCCGTGCACGCCGTGGATCAACCACACGACCACCGGCAGCTCACGCGCCAGACGATCGCCTTCGCCCGACGGCGTGGCGCGCGGATCGCCGAAGCGCTTGATGTCCGCCTTGATCTGATCGAGTTTGCCGATGCGATCGGGACTGCCGATCACGAACAGCCACAGCGGCCGTCCCTCCCACGTGGTGGCGTATTGAATCAGCCGCGTCTTCGTTGGCGCCGCCTTCTGCAGCGCCTGCAGATACTGCGCGATGCCTTCAGGCGGGGTGATGACCTCGCCGTGATCGTGGCCAAGCACCGACTTAATCGTGGGGATCGCGGGGTCGTATTTCGCTCCGGGCCATAAATCCTGGGCGCCCGCCAAGGCAGAAGGCAAAAGGCATAAGGCAAAAAGAAGAACGCGTTTCATTTATCGATGTACTCCACGAGTTGTTGCGCGAAACGGCCGATGCGGTCCTCGGCTTCACCGTAGTTGCCGGTGATCGCATTGCCGAGGAATGACACGACCATCGGGCCCGAACGCGAATAGATGATGCCGACGTCGTTGGCCAGCACCGGCGGGAAGTCGCCGGTCTTGTGCGCGACGGGGACGGTGATGAAATGCGGCAGCCGTCGCGACCCGGCCTGCTGCGCGCGCATCATGCGCAGCATGTCGTTGCAGGCGGCCGTCGACGCGATGGTCTTTTTCTCGATCGCTTCGATCATCAGGCCGACGCCGCGAGGTGTGATCTCGCCGAGCCAGTACGCTCGATCGCTGTTGGTCTTCGCGTTGCGCTCATTAGGAGACGCTGCGCTCGGTCCCAGCGCGGCGTACTTCGCGAACAGCTCACCTGTCGTTTGCACCAGGCGCTGGCCGTCAGCGTAGCCCTGCTCCTTCAGCCACGCATTGACACGTGCAACGCCGCCGACCTTTGCGATCGCAAGATCGGTCGCGGTGTTGTCGCTCGTGATCACCATCTGCAACAACACGTCGCGGAACGTCGGCTGCAGCCCTGCATCGTGGTACCGGAAAATGCCCGAGCCGCCGCGGATGTCTTCCTTGCGGATCGTGATGCGCTCGTCGAGATTGATCGTGCCCTTGTCGGCCATCTGGAACGCGAGGACGAGCACTGGGATCTTGATCACGCTGGCGCTGTTGAAGATCTCGCCGTCGCGAACGCCGGCGGTTTCTCCTGTCGTGAGGTGCTTGACCCAGATGCCGGCCTTGCCGGGAAACTCCGCGGCGGATCTTGTCAGCAGGTTGTGTAACGCGGACGGCTGCGCTTGCAGAAGGCAGAAGGCAAAAGGCAGAAGGCAAAAGGCTAGTGCTAGTAGTAACCGTTTCACGACTGATTAGCTTACGTCACAACCAGCCTCGTTGCCGCGCCGGGCGGGCGGCTTCGATACGATTCGTCACGCCCAGCTTCGCGATGGATTGCGGTACGCCATCGTCCTGCACTTCCATCAGCGCCGATCCATCCTGCGCGGTGAACTTCCCGTAACGGTGCAACCCTCAGTCCGCTGAGACCGACCAAGTCGGGCATGGACCGCCTTGCCCAGAACCTTCGCCATGCCATCGCCCGACTCGTTCGCGATCGCGGATTCGCCGCCATCACGATCGTGACACTCGCACTCGGCATCGGCGCGAATACGGCGGTGTTCAGCCTGGTCAAGGCGACGCTGCTCAGCCCGTTGCCTTACGGCGATGCCGATCGCTTGACCGCCATCTGGGGTCCCGATCGCGCGGAGACGACCCACCTGTCGTTGCGCGAGGTCTACACGTATCCACGAGAGACGCAAAGGTTCGTGGGCATCGCCGGCTACCGGGAGGCCGACGTCAGCTTCACCGGAGGACAAGAGCCAGAGTTGATTCGCGGCGGATCGGCGACCCCGAACCTGTTCGAAGTGACTCGCAGTTCGGCGATGCTGGGCCGCACGTTCAAGGCGGCGGATACCGCCGGCGGCGCCAGCAACGTGATCGTGATCAGTCACGCCGATGTGCGGCGTCGTGAAGTGGCCGTGCGCACCGCGCTCGGCGCCGGCGAACCTGCCGCGGCTCGATGAGACCACGCTGGACGCATCTGTGCTCGTATTCACGGCGGTCCTCGCGATCGCCGCCGGCATCCTGTCCGGATTGCTGCCGGCGATGCAGCTCTCTCGTCCGGACGTCACGGGTGTGTTGAAAGACGGCGGACGCACCGGAACAGCGGGACGGTCACGACAACTCACACGTCGCGCCCTGGCCGTCCTTCAGCTTGCATCTTCGGTGGTCCTCGCACTCGCGGCCGGTCTGCTGATTCGCAGCCTGATCGGGCTCAACCGCATCGATCTCGGCTTCAATCCGTCGAACGTGTTGACGGCGCAGCTGCAGATCCCGGCGACCGTTCCTGCGACAGATCGGTGACTGGTCGATCAAGATCGAGGGCCGTCCGTACGTGCCCGAGGAAACCCGAACGGCGATTACCAGGCGGTGACGCCAGGCTATTTCGAAGCCATGGGCCTGAAGCTCGTTCGCGGACGCTTCCTCACCGATGCCGACCGCGAAGAGACAATGCCCGCAGTCGTGATCAACGACACGATGGCGGAGCGCTACTGGCCGGGTGAAGACGCGATCGGCCGGAAATGCATGACGGGCACCGACGACAAGCCGTGGCTGACGATTGTCGGCATTGTCGGAACCGTCCGGCACAATGCCGTCGTCGAAGAACCGCGCAACGAGATGTATCTCGCGCACGCGCAGCTGCCGGCGCACATCGGTTCCACGCCGCGCGGCATGACGCTCGTCGTCAAGACCGACGGCAATCCGATCGCACTCGCGGGACAGGTGCGTGAGGCGGTCAGGTCGATCGATGGCAATCTTCCTGTCTCGGACATTCGCACGATGGACGCCGTGACGGCATCGGCGCTGTCGCAGCCGCGCTTCATCACGTTCCTGCTTGCGTTGTTTGCGGGCACGGCATTGACGCTTGCCGCGATCGGGATCTACGGAACGATCTCGCTGCTCGTCGCGGAGCGGACGCAGGAGATGGGCATTCGTCTCGCGCTCGGCGCGAATCCGCCGGAGATCCTCAAGCTGGTGCTGGGCCAGGGCATGACGCTCACCGCCATCGGCGTCGGCCTCGGGCTCGCCGGAGCCGCGCTCCTGACGCGCACGCTCGCCGGATTGATTTACGGCGTCGGCACGCTCGATCCGCTGACGTTCGTCGCCGTGCCTGCGTTGCTCTGTCTCGTCGCGCTCGCGGCCCGTTTCATCCCGGCGCGGCGGGCGGCGTCGGTGGACCCGATCACGACGCTCCGGGCAGGGTAGGAGGGCTACGGTTGAGATTCGATCCCGGCGATCCCTGATAGGCTGCGATCAGGAGGTCGACATGCGTCTACTGGCTCTCCTGCTTGCGACTGCGCTGCAATCCGCGGCGCCGGACTTTAGCGGCACCTGGACGATGGTGCCGGATCGAAGCGGCTCGCCTCAACAATCCGAGCCGATCACCATGATGACGTTCGTGATCACCCAGGCCGGTGATGTGATCCGCATCGAGTCCACGAGCGGCAACAACAAACCAATCCTGGCAACGTATCCGTTCGGACCCGTGCCGAGGCAGCCGGCGGAACCGCTCAGCGCCGATCAATCGCGCGCCTACTGGCAGGGACAACGGTTGATCGTCGAGCGCGGCGGAACGATCAACGGCCAGACGGTCTCCGCGAAACAGACGCTGTCGCTGAATCCGGATCGCTCGGAGCTGACCGTCGAACGGCTCGTGATCGTGCAGCACGGCTACACGTTGAAAGGGACGCCGAACTACGCGACCGTCACCGACGTCTTCGTCCGCGCACGGTAATTGGTGCCTGGCACCCGTTGCCACCGGCAGTGGGTGCCAGGCACCCGTCGCCACCGGCAGTGGGTGCCAGGCACCCGTCGCCACCGGCAGTGGGTGCCAGGCACCCGGTGCCACTACTCGGCGATGTAGCGCCAGGCGCCGTTGGCATTGCGCCGCCAGATGGTGAAGAACGGCTGGCGTGTCGGAGCGCCGGCCTGCCCTGAGCTTGTCGAAGGGTCAGGGCCGGGCTTGTTCAGCGTGATGTAGCCGATCGTCACGCCGAAATCTCCGCTCACCGCGACGATCGCTTTTTCAGGGCCCCAGTTCACCGAGCTGCCGGTGGCAGGCTCGCCCTGCCCCACGCCGACTGAAATCGCATCGTTGCCCCACAGGAACCCGGGCGTTCCGCCGCCTCCGAGGTTGATCGCGTCAGGACTGCCGTATTTCTTGAACGCGGCGCCAAGTCCGATCTTCTGCGCTTCGGCGGCGAACGACTTCTCCGCATCCGACAGACTCGCGACATCGCGCTCGTGCTTTTCCGGCGACAGCATCGAGACCATGATTTGTTCCGGGAGCAGGTAGGTCACCTTCGTTTCGGGCGCGGCCTCTTTCGCCGCCAAACGCCGGTACGCGAGCACGCGCCAGCCGTCACGCTGTTTTTCCCAGTAGGACAGGTACTTCGCGGGATTGATCGATCCATCCGCGCGCTTGATCGTCATGAAGCCGGCGGTGAAGCCGTGGAACCCGTCGCGCGAGATGGCGACGCGGGCCGGAGTCCACGTCGCGGTCGCGCCGGTGTTCGCCTGGCTCGCGCGCAACGCGTCGATCGCCTTCTGCGATCCGTATGCGACCCCGCCGGGCGCCGGCATCGCCACATCGGACGCGAACATTGCCGAGATGCCGGTGATCAGATCGGTCTTCGCACTGGCCGCCGCAAACGCGCGATCGGCGGCGAGCAATTCGTCCGCGACTTGTTGAGGGGTCTGGGTCTGAGCAGTGACGAGCAGTGTGACAAACGCGAGTAGTAGTTTCACGTTTGATAATTTGCTTGCCGATTCGAAAGGTGTCTTGCCACGACCTTTTTCAAACGCCGTACTTATCCGGATCCCACTGCAACCCGAGCTCAGTCGGCGGCGCCATGTAACCAGCGAGCGCCGACGCGGCGACCACGGACGGCGATGCGAGATAACCTTCGCCGCCGAGGCCCATGCGATTCTGCCAGTTGCGATTGAACGACGTGATCGCCCGCTCGCCCTTCGCCAGTGCGTCCGGTCCCTGACCAAAACACGGTCCGCACCACGACGCGCGGATCTCTCCGCCAACACCGCGGAAGACATCGGCGATGGATTCGCCATTGAGCCGCTGATCGGGCCGCTCGATCAACGTCTTGACGCCGCCCGATCCCGGGAACACGACGAACTCCTTCTGGACTTTCGTCAGGCCCTTCTGGCGCGCGGCCATCAGCACCAGCGCCGCCGACAGCAGGTCGTCGTAGCTGCCGTTGGTGCACGACCCGATCATCGCCTTGTCGAATTCGATCCGCTCGCGCGCCACGTCCTCGGCGGGAAACGCATTGCCGGGACTGAACGGCTTGGCGATCATCGGCGCCACGTCGGCGAGATCGAACGCCTCGTCGATCTCGAAGCGGGCATCCGCACCGCAGCCGAATTTCGGATACGGCAGCTCATTGATGCCTTTCAGCCGGTACCACTCGTACGTGATCTCATCGGGCGCGAAAATGCCGTTCAGCGCTTCGGCCTCCGCCATCATGTTCGCAATCGTGTTGCGAAACGCGATCGGCAGCTGCTTGTCCGCATCGACGAGCTCCACGGACATGCCTTGCGATTGCTTCGCGCCCCACCGCCGCAGCAACTCGAGCACGATGTCCTTGCCGGTGACCCACGGACTCAGCTTGCCGCGGAACGTGACGCGGCGCTCCTTCGCCATCGTGAAATAGATGTAGCCCGTCGACCAGCCGAAGCCGAGCGTCGTCGATCCGACGCCCATGCCGACGGCGCCGTAGGCGCCGTAGGCGCGGCTGTGCGAGTCGGCGCCGGGGATGAATTGCCCCGGCAGCACCAGGCCCTGCTCGGGAAAATAGAAATGGAAAATGCCGTCGCCGGGCGTGGCGTAGTACGGCTTCTCGATCTGGTGGAACCCCGCAAACTGGCGGCCGATCGCCGTCTGCTTGTCGTCGTCCTGCTTGCCGGTGAACACGAAGTGATCGTTGGCGACCGCCGCCTGCCGCGGAAAGATCGTGTTGCCGCCGGTGATCTGATTGAACGTGTGGATCGAGAACGGCGCCGTGCCGTCGGACGCGGGCAGCAGATCCGCATAAACGCGCAACGTCGCGCCCGGCGCGACTTCGGCGTCCTTGTCCACGCGATGCGCCCACACGATCTGCGCGGTCGACGACATTGTCCGCGCGCGATCGGGATCGGGAAACTCAACAACGGGCTTCCGCAGCACCGACGACACGAACTCCCGCCGGCCGACCGCGAAAATGCCGCCGCTCTGGCGAATCTCGTCTTCCTTCGCGCTCAACGGCACCGGCGTGTAGCGCTTGCCCTGCGTGACGTTGTTGATCTCGCGCGAGACCGGATCGAACGTGAACTCATCGCCGTCGCGCGCGTCGGCGACCGCCTCGGGACTCTGCACGACGTGCAGGCCGAGATTGAACGCGTTGCGGCGGAAGATGTCGCCCATGTTGTTCCCGCAGATGATCACCATCTCGAGACCAACTTCTTCCGCAATCGCCTTGAGTCCGGCCGGCGACATTTCGCGCGAGCTGCCGATCGCAAAGCGATCACCGGCAATCACGAACGTCTCGCCGCGATGCACGCGGGCGCGGAAATCCGGCATCAGGTAGCGGAACGATCCCGCTTTCCACCGCTCGTCGAGCGTTTCCAGGCTCTCGGACACGCAATCCGCAGCGGGAGTGATCTGATCGGTATCGATCGCATCGCGCTTTTTCGATGGATCTTTCGAATCCCAGAGGATCAGCGCCTTGCCGCGAATCAGCGGTGCGGGGCCGGAAACGGCCACATCGGATTCCCTCGGACCGGGCAGCGACTCAACCGTGACCGCGGGCTTGAGGACCGCGGGTTTCGCAACCTGCATAACTTTTCAATTGTACCTTTCTGCGCGGGCATACAATACGCGTCCATGAAGAAGCAGCTTTTTTGCCTGACGCTCGTCGCCGTCGTCACGGTCGTCTCCACGCCGCTGGCGCAGGAGAAGATCGACAAGGACGTGCAGTGGAAGATTCGTCGCGAAGCGACGGAGAACTCCCAGATCATGCGCACCATGCACTTCCTGACGGACGTCTATGGACCGCGCCTGACCGGCTCGCCCAACCTCAAGGCCGCGCAGGACTGGATCGTCAAGGAGACGACGCGCTGGGGATTGAAGAACGCGCACCTCGAGCCGTGGTCGTTCGGGCATCCCGGCTGGGTCAACGAGCGGCTGTCGGTGCACGCGATCTCGCCGTTCAAGGACGCCCTTGTGGTTGAAGCGCTGGCGTGGACGCCGGGCACCAACGGCGCCGTCACCGCGCAGGTGGCGCAGCTCACCTTGCCGTCATCGCCGACGAAAGACGTGCTCGCGAAGTTCTTCGACGACAACCGGGCGAAGGTCAAGGGCAAGATCGTGATCGTCGGCGCGCCGGCGGTGGTGCCGGTGACGATTCTCACGCCGCAGAAGCGCCGTGAAGACAACGACGTGCGCGCGCAGTACGACGCCGTCAATCCGCAGCAGCCGAACTTCGGCGGCGGCGGCGGGCCCCAGCCGTCGAACCCGAACATCGTGCCCGCGGGCCAGGTCGCCGAGCAGCTCGATCAGTTCCTGGTCACGGCCGGCGCCGTCGGCCGCGTCAACGATGCCGGCCGCGAGCACGGACAGATCCGCGCGTTCAACAACCGCACCTTCGACGTGGCGAAGGCGGTGCCGACCGTCGTGATGCGCAATGAGGACTTCGGCCGCATCTCGCGCATTCTCGCCGACGGCACGCCCGTCGAGCTCGAGATGCACATCGTCAACCGCACGATCCCGGAGGGCTCCACCGTCTATAACGTCGTTGCCGACATTCCCGGCAGCGACAAGGCGCAGGAAGTGGTGATGCTCGGCGGCCACATCGATTCATGGCACTCTGCGACGGGCGCGACCGACAACGCGATCGGGTCGGCGACAATGCTCGAGGCGATTCGGATCCTGCAGGCGATCGGCGTCAAGCCGCGCCGCACGATTCGCGTGGCGCTGTGGAGCGGCGAGGAGCAGGGCCTGCTCGGATCGCAGGCGTATGTGCGCGAGCACTTCGGCATGGTGGAGAATCCGAAGCCCGAGCACGCGAGCTTCGCCGGCTACTTCAACATCGATTCGGGCACGGGCCGCGCCCGCGGCGCGTCGGTGTTCGGTCCGCCGGAGGCCGCGGCGATTCTTCGCGAGGCGACGAAGCCGTTCGCCGACAACGGATTCTTCGGCGTCAACGCCACGCAGAGCCGCCGCCGCGGCGGCACGGATTCAACCTCGTTCAACGAGGCGGGCCTGCCGGGCATCGGCATCCAGCAGGATCCGATCGAGTACAACTCGCACACCTGGCACACCAACCTCGATACCTACGAGCGCATCATCGAAGGCGACGCGCAGCAGTCGGCGATGGTGATCGCCGCGGCCGTGTATCACCTCGCCATGCGCGAGCAGATGCTGCCGCGGCTGGCGAAGGACAAGATGCCGCCGTTGCCGACGCCGTAAATCACCAGATCACCAGATCACCAGATCACCAGATCATAAGGGTATGCCCATGTTTCGTCTGTCCCCGGCGCTGGTCGTTTGCACACTTCTCCTGTCCTTCCAGCCCACCGCGCAAAGTCCGCGCGGCGGGGACCCCGGCTCGGCCGACGGCGCGAGCGCACAAGGCTCGATGACTTGCGACGCTGCGTTGATCAAACGCGACAGCTATCGGCTCTCCACCGACGCGCAGGCCTTGAACGTGACGCGCCCGCGCACCAACTGGTGGGATGGCTTCGATGCCTCGCTGCGCACGCATCAGGATGCGCTCGGCGATCTCAACGATGCGGCATTGACCATTGCCGAGCGCGCGCTCGACATCGATCCGCGCAACCAGATGGCGCGATCGCAGCTGGCGCGCCAGCTGGTGATCCTCGGTGAAGACGGCGCGCGGGCGCGCGCCGAGATCAAGACGCTGTTCGATGCCGGCGGCGCGCTGGCATGGACCGCGACGCTCTATGACGTCGATGCCAGGAGCTTCTTCGTCATGACCTTCGATCGCGCCGGCATCAAGGTGTATCGATTCGGCGAAGCCGCGCCGAACTTCACGAAGCATCGTGGCGTTCCGGAATTTCCGGGACCCGAAGCGACGGCGCTGTGGCGAGCGTGGGGCGGATGCGTGGACGGATTGCGCGCTGAGGCGTTCGTGCCGTGGAACGACGTGCGCGAGATGGCCGCCGGCAACTACGTGATCTGGTTTCGATTCAATACGCCGGTGACCGTGACCGCCGACAGTCGCAAGAAAAAGACGTTGAAGGAGTTCAAGGTCGCGCTGCACGGCGCCATGGGCACCGTCGAATACCGCCAGACGTCGGGCAGCGGCGATGGCGATCGCTGGTACGACGACACGCGCACGTTCACCGGCATCGGCAAGGGGCCGGCGAGCTACCAGGATCGCGTGCGAATGGCGTTAGTGGCGGAAGTCGATCCGAATCACCGGATCGTGCTGCCGAAACAAAAGCGCGGCGCAGGATGGTAGCCATTGATTTCACAGATAAAGACACCAGGGCCACAGAAGGCGCAGAAAGCTCAGATTTCTTGGATCAGGTTCGCGGTTCCCAAACGAATCGCGTGTGTTCGAGTTTGGAAGTGCCGAAGTTTAGACGTGCGTGTGTTCCCCGAAAACGCAGAATAATGCCGCAAATTCTGGATCCGGGCGCTCTCGCGATAACGCGAATCTTGATCTGAGCTTTCTGTGCCTTCTGTGGCCCTGGTGTCCGGGATTGTGCCTTCTGTGGCCGTGGGCTTACCTGCCGACCGCGATGATCCGATCGTCCGCGCGCAGGAAAACCCTGCCTGCCGATGCAGCGGGCGAAGCGACGAAGTGGCCGTCGAGTTTATTGCGCGAGATCACTTCGAAGGCGCGGCCGGCCTTGATCACGATCGTCTCGCCGCCCTCGCTGACGAAGAAGATCTTGCCGTCGCCCGCGATCGGCGACGCGCTGAACGTGCCGCCGACGCGCTCCTGCCACAGACGCTGACCGTTGCCCGCATCGAACGCCGACAGGATCCCGTTGTCGGTGCTCATGTAAAGCACGCCCTGGTAGTGAACGAGCGATGACACGTACGGTCCGCCGGTCGGCACGCGCCATGCGACGTGCGTGTTGGTGATGTCGCCGCGGCCGCCGAGGCGAATCGCCATGAACGGGCTGCTGCGATAGCCGCGGCTCAGATACAGGATGCCGTTGTCGACCATCGAAACCGGAATTGGAAAGCGATTCACTTCGGGGTAGTTCCACAGCGACTTGCCGGTCGCCGGATCGAACGACTCGACGCCGGTGGCGGAGTTGACGATCAGCTCGTTGCCGCCGGGGCCGCGCACGACGATCGGCGAGCTGTAGGATTCCTGCCCCGCCGGCTTGTCGATCTTCCACTTCACCGCGCCGGTCCGCTTGTCGAGCGCGACGATGTACGACGCGGGCGAGTGATAACAGAGCAGGATGATCGAGTCCTCGAACAGCACCGGCGAGCTCGAGTGGCCCCACTGAATGTCGAAGGCGCCGTATTCCTTGCCGAGATGCTTCGACCACACCGGCTTGCCGGTGACGTCGAGCGCCACGATCTGCCCGGTGCCGAACCACGCGTAAACACGCTCGCCGTCGGAGACCGGGCTGGCGCTCGCGAGGTTGTGCTTGTCATGCACCGGCGGCAGATCGCCCTCCGGCTTCGTCTCATGAATCCAGAGCCGCTTGCCTGACGTTCGATCGAACGCTTCGACGATGAATGCGACGTCGGTGCGCGCGCGGCGCTGCAACGTCAGCTCGCCGGCCAGTTTGGGATCGCCGCCCTGAGTGAGGGTTGGATGATTACCAGCACGCCGCCGGCCGTCACCCGTCTGCGAGGTGACGAACACGCGATTGCCGGACACGATCGGCGACGACACGCCGGCGCCCTCGAGCTGCGCCTGCCAGGCCACGTTGTCCGTCGCGCTCCACGATGACGGCAACGGCGACGCCAAGGCGATGCCCGTTGCAGACGGCCCACGCCAGTGCGGCCAGTCGCGCGCGGCAAGCACCGTCGACCCGGCAAGAACCAGAACACAACAGGACCAAACCCGGAACCCGGAACCTGTAACCCGTAACCTATTTTTCTTCGAGCTCACTCTTGAGAATCCTTCGAACGTTGGTGTAGGTGGCGGTGGCGAGGATGTCGTCCACGGCGCTGTAAGCCTTGTAGTACTCCACCATCTTTTCAGGCACCCATAAGTCGAGCGCCTCGTCGCGCCTGAAGGTGACGATCACCTGGCTGCGCACGATCGGATCGGCGGCGTTCAACTCCGTTTTCACGACCGTGCCATTGAACGGATCGATCCAGATGACGCCGGTCATCGCCAGGTCGCGGCCGCGCGAAGTCTTGATCAACGTCGGCCGCGCCACTTCCTTGTAAACCGCCTTCCGCAGGATGCGGCCGTTGATGTTGTCCTCGCCGCCGTCGGTGAATTCGAAGCGCTCGTTGACGCGCGGGTGCAGGAACAGCATCGCCAGCAGCGGAATGTTGATGGTGCGCGCGACGTTGCCGAGATTGTGCTTCGCGGAATCCTTGCTGAGCTCCGCGGCCTTCTCGAATCGCGACTTGTCGTTCGAGGTAAACAGTTTCAACAGCCGATCGTTGCGCTCGCGGAGCTTGCGGCCCTTGACTTCGTACGAATCGCGGAACGGCATGAAGCCTTCGCCGTCGCCGCCGAGCTGCACCAGCAGATAGTCGGACTTGATCGTCTGCAGGTTCATCTGCCCTCCGGCGCGCATGCCGCCGCCGGGATTGCTGCGGCTCAAGTTGTCGCCGGGATTCGGCGGCCGCATCAGCTCCTGGACGTAATGCTCCTCGGCGGCGAGCAGCGCGAACTTCTGCTCGTAGTTCATGGCGTAGCGCATCGCGCTCGACAACACGGTCGTGAAGCCCGAGCCGGGCTGGTTGCCGACCTGGGCGCTCGGACTGACTGCCGCGAATGACACACCCACCGCAATCAGAAGCAGCGTCCTTCGCATAGGGAGTAATGCTACTAAAATGACAAGGCAAAAGGCAGAAGGCAGAAGGCAGAAAAAGCCCCTTTTGCCTTTTGCCTTTTGCCTTCCATACATGCCTTCGATCCGCACCGAATTCCTGCCGATGCTCAAAATCGCCGTCCCGGTGGTGATGGCGGAGCTCGGCTGGATGTCAATGGGCGTCGTCGACACGGTGATGGTCGGCGGGACCGGCCCGGAGGCGATCAGCGCCGCCGGCGTCGGCAACTCGATGCACATCGCGTTTGCCATCTTCGGCATGGCGATCATGCTCGGCCTCGACACGCTGGTGTCGCAGGCCTACGGCGCGCGCGACATCCGCGATTGCCATCGCTGGTTCTTCGACGGCCTGATGCTCGCCGGCCTGCTGGCGGTGCCGATCATGGCGCTGCTGATCCTGGTGTGGTTCGCGATTCCGCTGCTCGGCTTTCACGGCGCGGTGCGGCCGCTGCTGCAGTCGTATTTCGGCGTGCTGATCCTCAGCACGCCGTTCCTGCTGGCCTACGCCGTGTGCCGCCGCTATCTGCAGGGCATGCACGCCGCGCTGCCGGTGATGGTTGCGCTCATCACCGCAAACCTGATCAACGCCGCCGGCAACTGGGCGCTGATCTACGGGCACTACGGCTTCCCGGCGCTCGGCGTGGCGGGATCGGCGTGGGCCACGGTGATCGCGCGCGCCTACATGTTGTCGTCGCTGCTGTTCGCGGTGTGGTGGATCGATCGCAGGCGCACGCGCGAGCTCGTGCAGGAACAGGGCTCGCCCACCGTAGCCCTGGCGGAGGTGGGCTTATGGCACGTCGATCGCGCGTTCAACCTCGATCGACTGGAACGGCTGCTCGCGCTGGGATTGCCGGCGGCGTCGCAGATGGGTGCGGAAGTCGGGGTGTTCGCGCTGGCCACCGCGCTGTCAGGCACGCTCGACCCGATCTCGAGCGCGTCGCATCAGATCGCGCTCAACATGGCCGGTGTTGCGTTCATGATCCCGCTCGGGCTTGGATCCGCGGGCGCGGTGCGCGTCGGCCATGCGGTCGGCGCGCGCGATCGGCATCGCGCCGCGGCTGCAGGATGGACGGCGATCCTGCTGGCGACGCTGGTGATGGTCGCATCAGGATTGACGTTTGTGCTGGTTCCGCGCCAGCTGATCGCGCTCTTCACCACGGATGCACGCGTGCTCGACGTCGGCACGTCGCTCCTGCTGCTGGCGGCGATCTTCCAGTTGTTCGACGGCATCCAGGGCGTGATCACCGGAACGCTGCGCGGCCTCGGCGACACGCGCACGGCGATGATCGTCAACCTGGTCGCGCACTGGCTGATCGGATTGCCGACCAGCTACATCCTCTGCTTCGTGATCGGCTGGGGCGTGTGGGGACTGTGGATCGGCCTATCGCTGGGCTTGATCGTCACCGGGGTGATTTTGTTCTGGGTGTGGACGACGAAAATCGCGCACTATGTCGGTGGTGGTTAACGACGCGCACGTGCATTTTTTCTCGCCGAGCTTTTTCGCCGGGCTCGGCGCCGATCGCGAGCGCATCACCGCGCTCGGCTGGGAGTTTCCGACTTCCGTCGATGAGCTCAGCGCTCGCTGGATCGAAGAGCTTGACCGCCACGGCGTCGGTAAAGCCGGGCTGATCGCCAGCCTCCCTGGCGACGCCGATGCGGTCGCCATCGCCGTCGCGCACAATCCCGATCGCTTCGTCGGTTTTTTCATGCTCGATCCGACGCGCAAGGACGCGATCGATTACGCCAAGCGCGCGCTCGACGAGGGGCTGCGGACCATCTGCCTCTTTCCCGCGATGCACGGCTACCACTTCCACGATCCGAAAGTCGCCGACGTTTTCGAGCTGGCGGCCTCACGCCGCGGCGGAACCGTCGAACAGATTGCGGTCTTCGCGCACTGCGGCCTCTTGTCCGTCGGCATTCGCAAGAAGCTCGGGCTGCCGAGCCCGTTCGACATGCGGTTCGGCAATCCCCTCGATCTCCACGGCCTGGCGTTGAAGTACCCGACGGTGCCGATCATCGTTCCGCACTTTGGCGCCGGCATGCTGCGCGAGGCGTTGATGCTGGCCGACTGCTGCTCGAATGTTTACTTCGACACGTCGAGCTCGAATTCGTGGATCAGGCACACGCCGGGACTGACCCTCGAACAGGTCTTCAAGAGCGCGCTCGATGTCATTGGACCCGACCGATTGATCTTCGGGACCGACTCGTCGTTCTTCCCGCGCGGCTGGAACAGCGACGTCCACCGGCAACAGCAATCCGCGCTCGACGCCATCGGCGTGAGCGCGGATGTCCAACGCAGGATCTTCGCCGGGAATTTCGAGCGCGTCTTCTGTAGTTAGTGCGGCAGCGCTTCGGCGATCACACGGCGTGAAATGTCCTCGTGGTTCGCGGCCCCAGGGAACCCGCCGCGCCGCTGGATGATGCCGACGAACACCACGTCGTTGGTTGGATCGATCCAGAACCATGTGCCGGCAATCCCCCACCACCAGAACGTGCCCTTGCCCACTTGTCGCTTCGCCGTATCCGGGTCGAGTACCACGGCGAAGTCATAACCAAAGCCCTGCGCCGGCGAGAACTGCGCCGGCCCGATGCCGGACTTCGAATTCAGCGCGGCGTCGCTCAACACGTTGGTGCGCATCATGTCGACAGAGGCCTTCTTCAGGATGCGCTTGCCGCCGAACTCGCCTCCGTTCAGCATCATCTGCGCGAAGCGGAAGTAATCGGCAGCCGTGCCGTAGAGGCCACCGCCGCCGGACGGCAATCCCGGAGGGCTCGTCACGATCGGCTCCGCGGGCGCGAGGCCGGCCTTCGCTTTGTCGTAGGCGTAAACGGTGGCGACGCGCGACACCTTGTCCGCCGGCACGTAGAACGCGGTGTCGACCATGCCGAGCGGCTCGAAGAGGCGCGTGCGCAGGAATTCCGGGAACGTCCTGCCGGAGAGCTTTTCGACGAGATACCCCTGGATGTCCACCGAGACGCTGTACACCCATTTCGTGCCGGGCTGATACAGCAGCGGCATCTTCGACAGCCGGTCGATCATGTCCTGCAGCGACGGCGCTCCGAGCGGATTGTTGGCGCGGTAGATCACATCGACCGGCGTGTTGCCGAACACCCCGTAGGTGAAGCCCGCCGAATGCGACATCAGCTCGCCCATCGTCGGCGGATGAACCGGATCTTCGAGGACCGGCTGACCGTCTTTCTCGCCGGCATAGACCTTGAGATTCGCGAATTCAGGAATGTGCTTCGCGATCGGATCGGCCGGCTTCCACTTGCCTTCCTCGTACAACATCATCATCGCGACGCCGGTGATCGGCTTGCTCATCGAGTAGATGCGGCCGATCGTGTCGAGCTTCATCGGCGCGCCGGTCTCGAGGCTGGCGACGCCGTAGGCCTTGTGCTGCACGACCTTGCCGTGCCGCGCGACCAGCGTGACGATCCCGGCGAGCTGCTTCTTGTCGACGAGCTCCTGCATGCCGGCGTCCATCTTGTCGAGGGCGCCGGACGCGAAGCCGACGGACTCTGGCGTTGCGGTGGGTAGCGGCGCCAGCGTCGCGACGCGCGTTTGCGCGTGCAGCGGCGACGAGAGAATCAGCGCAACGAGGACGATCGAAAGTTTCTGTGCGCGCATTTACTTGATCTCCACGATTTCAATCGCAATGCGATCGGGACCTTCGATCATCGCCGCCCGCGAATTGCCCCACGGGTGAATCTCTTCGAGGAACTTCACGTTTTCTGATTTCAATCGCGCCACCGTCTGATCGATGTTCGCGGTGCTGATCGCCCAGTGATCGACGATCTTGCCGCGCGTGCTGACCAGCCCGCCGCCGGGCCACGGACGAATCGAGATCGAGATGTCGTCGATCAGCACGCCGCCCGCCGGGTCGCGGACGAAGCCGGTCTTGGCAAACGACGGCCAGGTCGGCGGCGCGTAGGTCTTGGTCTGGCAGTTCTCGAGCGCCGGAGTCGGCGCCGGTGCTCCCTGCCGGGCCGGCATCTTCGCGCCGAGGTGTGTGACATACCAGTTCATCGCGCAGTTCGGATGCTCGTGATACATGTGCACGTGGTTGAAGCGCTCGGCATTGCCCGACTGCGCGTTCTCGACCATTGCGCCGTCAGGACCGCGCAGGTAACCGAAGCCGCCTTCGCGCGTCGGCTGCACGCCCTTGGCGCGCATCTCGAGAATCTGTTCTTGCGTCGGTAGTCCCGGCAGCGTGTCGCTCGACATGTCCACGAGCTTGCCGTCGGCCGCGTCCCACATCTGCGCGATCGTCAGGCCCATCTTCCGGAACTTCTCGTTGTACTCGCGCGAGTTCGGCGTGTTCCAGCCGAAATGCCACACCGACGTTTGCGGCCCCGTCAGTTCATTCAGAGGCGTCGTGGCGACCTTGGTGAAGAGGATGAAGATATTGCCGGTCTTCACCGCTTCGAAGCCATTGAAGGTCGTCGCCGTCGCGGACAGCGCGAATGGTTTCGGGTAGTAGGCCGCGGCGGCTTTCGGATCCGTCGAGTTCAGGTGCACGTGATGAAAGTGCAACGGCTCCACCGCCGGAGCCTGTCTCGCCGAAGCGCGTAGCGCGAAGGCGGAGGTGCCGAGAAGGATTGCGGCGACAAGTGTCAGCCGCGAGACGGCGTGGTTCATAACATCAACCTTTCGGGACCGGCTTGATCGCCGGGAAGATCGCGCCGTTGCCGATCAAATCCTTGACGAGACCTGGCACCTTCGCGACCGCTGCGTTGGCTTGATCGATCAGTCCCGGCAACGCCGCTTTGATCTCGCGCACCTGCATCATCTGCGTGTTGGTCGGCAGCGCGGTCGACGCCATGATCTGGCCCTTCATCTGGCCGAAGCGGCCGCGCAGGTTTTCGTTGTTGCCGCCAAAGCCACCTCCGCCACCCTGCTGCTGGCCGAGGCCGAGTCGACGGCGAACCGCTTCGAATTCCTTCACGACCGCATCGAGCTGCTGCTTGTTGTTGCCGGAGAGATTCGCGTTGCGCGTCTGCTGCTGAATCATCTGCACCTGCGCGAACGCGTTCTGCACCATCTCCGCAACGTCGTTGGCTTTTTCCTGCAGCTGGTGCAGCTCGCGCGCGGTGTCGTACCAAGTGCGGCGATCGGCATCGGTAATCGTGATTTCCGGATCGCCCTTCACGACAATGTCGATCGTCTGGGCATCGCGGCCGCTGGCGTTCAGCGTGGCGCGATACGTGCCGGGCAACACATACGGACCATTGTTGCCGCCGCCGCCAAAGCCGCCGCCACCACCGCCACCACCGCCCTGACCGCCTGCCGGCGCTCCGGGAGGCGGCGGCAAAGGTTTCAGCGGCTGCACGCGCAGATCCCACTTCACGATGTTGAGACCGGCCTTGTTGCGATCCTTGGTCGCATCACCACTGAGCTCGCGAACGGTCTCGCCCCTCGAATCCTTGATCGTGATCTTCACGTCTTTCGCGTCGGCACGCAGACGGTAGGCGAGCGTCGCACCTGGCGCGGGATTCTGGCCGAGGAACAGGCGATCGCCCTCGAAGCCTTTCATCTGATCGTTCGCCTGGTTCATGATCGTCGCGGCTTCGGTGCTGAAGAGGTGCGCATCGGTGTTCTCCGACTTCGCCCACTCCTGGATCGGAGTCGGATCGTCGAGGATCCAGATGCCGCGCGCGTGACTCGCGAGGATCAAATCGTTATCGCGCGGATGCTGCTTGATCTCGTAGATCGGCATCGTCGGCAGGTTGGCCTTGAGCCGCGTCCACTGCCCGCCCTTGTTCCAGCTCACCCACAATCCAGTTTCGGTGCCGAGATAGAGGATGTTGGGGTCCTTGCGATCCTCGGCGAGGCCGCGCGCGACTTCACCCTGCGGCAGGTTGCTCGCGATCGATCGCCACGTCGCGCCGTAATCCGTGGTCGTGAAGACGTAGGTCTTGTAATCACCACCGCGATGACCATCGAAGGCCACATACGCCGTGCCGGCCTGCGCGCGCGACGGCAGCACGTCCGCTACATACGTAAACTTCGGCACGCCGCTGATTTTGGACGTGACGTTGGTCCAGGTCTTGCCGGAATCCTGCGTCACGCTGACAATGCCGTCGTCGCTGCCGACCCACACCACGCCCTGTCTCGCCGCTGATTCTTCGAGCGTGACGATGTTGCCGAACGAGCCGACGCCGTCGTGCTTCGCGAGCTTGATGTCCTTGCCGGCGACGCCCATGATCGAGAGCGTTTCGCGATCGGTATTGGTCGTCAGGTCGGGACTGATCGGCTGATACGAGCGGCCGCGATCGGACGACTTCAACACCTTGTTCGCGCCGATGTAGATCGTTGCCGGATCGAACGGCGACAGCTGCATCGCGGTGTCCCAGTTGAATCGGTACTGGCCGGTGGTGTCGCCGGGCTTCTGTTCGGCGGGCTCCGGACGCACGGTAGTGCGCTCGTTCGTCAATCGATCCGTCCGGCTCATGCGGCCGTCCTGCGATTCGGCATAGACGATGCGCGAATCGGTGGGATCCATCAACGGCTGGAAACCGTCGCCGCCGCTGATCACATACCAGTCGTCGTTGATCACGCCGCTGTTGGTGCGCACCGCGCTCGGGCCGCACCACGTGTTGTTGTCCTGCAGGCCCGCGCAAACGTGATACGGCGTCTGCATGTCGAACTCGACGTGATACGCCTGCGCGCCCAGCAGGTTCGGCAGCCACACCCACGTCTCGGATCGATCGTGCGAAATCGAGACGCCGCCATCGTTGCCGATGATCAGGTGACGCGGATCCTTCGGGTTGATCCACAACGCGTGGTGATCGACGTGAATGCGCCCGGCGCCGTCATCGCGGAACGTCTTGCCGCCGTCGTCCGAGATGTGCAGCGACACGCCGGGCACGTAAATGCGCGAGTCGGTCTGCGGATCGATCTTGATGACGCCGAAATACATCGGCCGCGGATTGGTCGTGCTCATCTTCCGCCACGTCGCGCCGGCGTTGTCGGAGCGGTAGACGCCGCTTTCGGTTTCATGTTCGATGCGGGCGTAGAGGATGTTTGGATTGCGGCGATAGACATCGAGGCCAATGCGCCCTTTCGGGCCGCTCGGAATCCCCGATTCGAGTTTCGACCACGTCACGCCGCCGTCGGTGGTCTTCCAGATGTTGCTGCCCGGTCCGCCGCCGTTCATGCCCCATTGCTGGCGCAGCCGCTGATAGGTCGCTGTGTAGAGCGTCTTGTTGTTGCCCGGATCCATCACGAGCTCGGTCGCTCCTGTGACGTCATCAACCTGCAGCACGCGATTCCACGTGATGCCGCCGTCGGTGGTCTTGTAGACGCCGCGCTCACCGCCGCCGGCCCACAGATCACCGAGCACCGCGACGTAGACCACGTTGAAATCGACGGGGTCGACGATGATCTTCGCGATCTGCTTGCTGGCTTTCAGGCCCATGTTCTTCCATGAGCGGCCCCCGTCGGAGGACTTGTAGATGCCGTCGCCCCACGACGAGCTCTGGCGGTTGTTGCCTTCGCCGGTGCCGGCCCACACCAGGTTCGCGTCGGTCGGAGCGATCGCGACCGCGCCCACGGAGCCGCTACCCTCGTTGTCGAACACCGACGTGAACGTGGTCCCCGCGTTTGTCGTCTTGTAGATGCCCGCCGTCGCCATCGCGACATAGAACGTCGTGGGATCACTCTCGAGGACGGCGAGATCGTCCACGCGTCCGGATGGTGTTGCCGGACCGATCGGCCGGAACCACAGGCGATCGAGCGGGCCGGTGCCCGCCGACTTTTCGGTAAAGATCGGCGTGGGCGGCGCCGGCGCCTGCGCGAACAACGCCGCCGTGGCCAGCGCGAAAACGAATGTGGTGAGAACGAAACGTCGATTCATTGTTTTCCCTACGGCTTGGTGTTCGTTACTTCGTCATAGCAGATACCGAGGACGAAGCCGAGTGACAGACGGGCATTGAGCGATGCGGTGTCTTCGAATCCGCGCAGCACGTCAAGCTTTTGCACTTCTTCCTTCGACTTGCCTGCCTTGACGCCGGCTCGCGCGTGCTCGAGGGCGGTGTTGAGGTAGTTCCGGAAGTGCTGGACTTCGGCGTGCGTATTGCGCACTGCGTTGTCCTTGCCGTGGCCGGCGATGAAGATGGTGTCCTTCGATGCGCGCCTGGCGACCTTCTCGAGCACGTCGATCCAGTTGTCGACGCGCGCGCCCTGCGCGCGATCGATGTTCGGGTGGGCGCGGTTGAACAGCAAATCGCCCATGTGCATTACGTTGGCGCGCTGGAAATGAATCACCGCGTCGCCGCCGGTGTGACCGGGACCGAAGTAGCGCGCCTCGATCGTCTCGTCCCCGAATTTCTCCGACCAGGTGTCCTTGAACGTTGCCGTCGCGTAGGCCTGCTGATCGACCGTCTTTTCCGTGGTGGCGCGATGGGACTTCAGGCAGTTCTCGTGCGCCACGATCTTGCTCACGCCGTACGCCTTGTTGCCGCCGGTGTGATCGCCGTGGTGATGCGTGTTGATCAGCATCGCGATGCCTTTCGGCGCGCGCTGCTTCAACCCGGCGACGCAGATCTCGGCGGTGTTCATGAACTGGCTGTCGACGCCGACGGCGCCGTCGCCATTGATCAGGTACCCGATGGTGCCGCCGCTGCCGATGAACATGCCGACGCCGCGGCGGAGCTCCTCGAACCGCGTCTGTGGCGGCGCAGCGGGTTGCGGCGGTGCCTGACGGCCGAAGGCCGTCTCGCCATACCCCGAGGCGTGGATATTCTGGCTCACGCCGAGGGCGACGGCGGACAATAGGAACTGCCTGCGATTCATGGACTCCTCCTCCGGAAGTCGAGATTCTACTACCGGCCCACGTTTCGCCGGCGTCATCGATTGGGCCATCGCGGCGGTCATTGCCCTTGCCGTGCTGGTCTATCTCGTTGGCGTCGACGTGCGGATGGGCGGCGTCACCGTGCGATCCCACAGCGCGGTGCGCGTGCTCGCAGCCGCGGCGGCGCTCATCCTCGTCCGCATCCGCTTCGGGATCGATTCCTATCCGCGCTGGTTGATGCGCCTGGCGTTGCTCGTCGCCATTTGCGGCAGCGTCGAGTCGTGGTTTCGATTTCTGCTGGCCACGATCGGCGGCGCCGATTCATATGGCTACGTGAGCGCGAGCCGCATGCTCGCGGCTTTCCGAATGGTCGATCCCGCGCCGATCGCCGACTGGTTGTCGGCGCCGAATCGCCTGGCGATCGCGTCGCCGCTCGGCTGGACGCCGGCGCCCGGCGGCTCGGGCATTGCGCCGACGTTTCCGATCGGCGCGTCGATGGTGATGGCGGTCTTCACCTGGATCGGCGGCAGCAGCGCGGTGTTCTTCGTGGCGCCGGTCTGCGGCGCGATCACGCTGTGGCTCGTCTATCGTCTCGCGCGCGAATGGGTCGATCCGGAGACGTCGCTGTTCGCGGCCGCAATGGTCGCGTGGAATCCGCTCTTCATCACGTATGCCAAGCAGCCGATGAGCGACGTTCCGGCAACGATGTGGATCGTGCTCGCGCTGTTGCTCGCGGTGCAACGATCGAACGCATCCGCATTCTTTGCGGGTCTCGCGGCCGGGATGGCCGTGATCACTCGACCGGCGTTGTTGATCGCTGCCGCCGTGATCCCGCTCGCGGCTCATCGAGGTGAATCGCCGAAGCGGCGGCTACTGGTGGCGGGCGCCGGCCTCGCCATTGGCGTCGTGATCCAGATGGCGATTCAACAGCAGCTGTTTGGATCGCCGTTCTCGACAGGCTATGGTGCCGCCGGCAACCTGTTTTCGACCGCGCATCTTGGCACCAACTTCAAGATCTTCTTCGGACGTCATGCGTGGGATGTCCTGGGGCCGCTGTTTGTTCCCGGGTTGATCATCGGCCTGTTTGCGTCGCGCCCCGAGCCGCGCGAGAAGCCGGCGGCAATCCTCATCGGCGTCACCCTGCCGTACCTTTTCTACCTGCCCTTCGATCACTGGGAGACGCTGCGGTTTCTGCTGCCCGGACTGGTACCGGTAACGATCGTCGTCGCCGACGGCCTCATCCACATCGCGCGCATGTCGCGCAACGGGAAGGTCACCGCGGCCCTCGTCATCGCGTTCACCGCGATCATCGCCGGTCGATCGGAGAACCTGCTGCGCAAGTCGAGCGTGTGGGACGTCGCGTCGCTCGAGGAGCGCTATCCGCTCGCCGGTGACTGGATCAACGTCAACACGCCGCAGGAAAGTGTGGTTCTTGCGAACCAGCACAGCGGGTCCATGCGTTGGTACGGGAAGCGGCAGACGCTCAGGTGGGACTTCATCGATCCGAGTCATCTCACGCAGACGATTCGCGAGCTCGAGTCACATGGCGCGACCGCGTATGTCGCTCTCGAAGGCGATGAAGTGGCGATGTTCGACGAGCGCTTCGCCGGAGTCATCGGCCAATTGCAGGTCGATCACGTCGGCAGCATCAGGAACGTGAGCTTCCGGCGGCTGCGCTATTTGCCCCCGAATAGATAATCGAGCGCCAGGTTCGTCATCACCTTCACGCCGACCGGCAGCGCCGATTCGTCCGCGAAGAACAATGGCGAGTGGTTCGCGGGGACTTTCGTCGGGTCTTGATCCTTCGGCGTCACGCCAAGGAAGACGAACATGCCGGGCACCTTCTGCTGAAAGAACGAGAAATCTTCGGCCGTGCCGGTGAGCGGTCCGAGATGCACGTTCTCGGCGCCGGCGGCGCGCCGCAAGGTCGGCAGCATCCGTTCGGTCAGCTTCTCGTCGTTTCGCGTCACCGGGTAGCCGAGCGTGTACGTCACCGTTGCCGTGGCGCCGGCGCTTTCCGCGATGTTGGTCGCGATCGACGCGACGCGGCGCTGAATGTCCTTGCGGACGTTCTCGTCGAACGCGCGGATGGTTCCTTCGAGCTCGATCTCCTCGGGCACGATGTTGGAGCGATTGCCGCCCGTGAACCGGCCGACCGTCACGACGGCGGGCGCTTCAGTGATGTTCACCGTGCGGCTGATGATCGTCTGCAAGCTCACCACGATCTGCGATCCAACGACGATCGGATCGACGCCGGCCCACGGCACCGCGCCGTGCGTCTGCCGCCCTTTCACCTTGATCACGAACGAGTCGGCGCTCGCCATGATCGGCCCGGGGCGATAGACGATCTGTCCGACGCGATACGGAAACACGTGCAGCCCGAACACCGCATCGACCTTCGGGTTCTCGAGCACGCTCTCCTTGATCATTTGCTCGGCGCCGCCGGGTTCACCGGGCGGCGGGCCCTCTTCGGCGGGCTGGAAGATCACCTTCACGGTGCCGGGCAAGCGATCCTTCATGCGCGCGAGCGCCGTCGCGGTGCCGAGCAGGATCGCCATGTGATTGTCGTGACCGCAGGCGTGCATCACGCCGGTCTCCTGCCCGTTCCACATCGCTTTCGCGGTGGACTTGAACGGCACGTCGACCTGTTCGGTGACCGGCAGCGCGTCCATGTCGGATCGCAACGCCACCACGGGACCGGGACGGCCGCCACGAAGCACGCCCACGACACCAGTCGTGGCCACGCCGGTCGTCACCTCAAAGCCGAGCTTGCGCAGTTCGTCCGCGATGATTTTCGACGTCCGCGTCTCGCGATTGCCGAGCTCCGGGTTCTTGTGGAAATCGCGCCGCCACGCCACGACCTGGGAATTGATCTCGACCGAGACCTTTTCGACATCGGATGCCAACGGATTCGCCGCTGGGGCCGTCTGAGAAAATATCGGTGACTGGCCGGTGGCCAGCACGATAACGAGCAGTAGAAGTTTTCGCATCGGATCGGAATCTCCCTGGTCCGGTGTGATTCTAGAGGCGCTGATCCTCACGGCGCTACGAGAATAAGGTTACTGAATTTTTCGGCCGATCCAGGTGAAGGGGCCGCCTGGCTTGGTCTTCAAATCGGCGCCGGCGTACTTCTGGCTGACCTTCCAGACAAAGTCCATCTCCGTCATGATCGCGCTCAGCGCCATTCGGGATTCGATGATCAGCAGGATCGATCCGTAGAGCATGTAGAGCGTGCCGATCACGCCCGCCAGCACCGCGACCCACGTGAAGTTCCTCGCCGCCGCCGAGAAGATCGCAATCGAGACCGTAGCCGCGACGAATGCGCCGAGCGCGGTGTAGAACGCCGCCATCGCGCGCTGGATCAGCCGCGCGCGCGAGGTCTGGCGATCGAGCTGCGTGAAGATCAGCACACGCCGCTCTTCGAACATTTCATCCTGTTCGGGATGCGCGGCCAGCTCCTGGAATCGCTCGGACAGGGTGCGCGTGCGATCGATGACGCGCCCGAGGCGGGTGCTGGTTGAAAAAATCAGCGCGCCGCACGCCGAGATGAGGACCGCCGGGGTGATCATCGCCGTCAGGACCGCGAGCGCATTCTGCGGAGCTTCGAGGCGCGCCAGCCAATCCATCCCGCCAGTGTACTATGCGGCGTATGCAGGCCATTCTCGCGCGTCAATTCGGCGGCCCCGAAGTCCTCCAGCTCGCACAACTCCCCGATCCCGCGGCGAAGCAGGGACAGGTGCGGGTCCGCATCCACGCGATCGGCGTGAACCCGTACGAGACCTACATGCGCGCCGGCGCGTATGCGATCAGACCCGAGTTGCCGTACATTCCCGGCGCCGATGCGGCCGGCGTGATCGATCAGATTGGCGATGACGTGAGCGGCTGGACGACCGGCGATCGCGTCTACATCAGCGGCACCGCGATTCATAAGGCGTATGGCGCCTACGCGCAGCTCGCGGTGTGCAACGCCGACCAGGTGCACCGGCTGCCGGATCGCATTTCATTCGCGCAGGGCGCCGGCCTGTTCGTGCCCTACGTCACCGCGTGGCGCGCGCTGTTCGGGCGCGCGAACACGCGCGCGGGCGATGTCGTGATGATCCACGGGGCGAGCGGCGGTGTTGGCGGCGCCGCGACCCAGTTCGCGGCCGCGGCAGGCGCGACCGTCATCGGCACCGCGGGTTCGGCTGAGGGCCTCGACGTCGTGCGGTCGCAGGGCGCGAGCCATGCGGTGAATCACAAGGACGCGAACTATCTCGACGAGATTACGAAACTGACCGGCGGCCGCGGCCCCGACGTCATTCTCGAGATGCTCGCCAACGTCAACCTCGATCACGACCTCACGGTCGTCGCGCCGTCAGGACGCATTGTCGTGATCGGCAATCGCGGCCGCGTCGAGATCGACGCGCGCAAGATCATGACGAAGGACGTGTCGGTGTTCGGCCTGGCGTTGTGGAACATTCCGGCGGAAGAAGTCCGCCGCGCGCACCAGGCGATCGTCGCCGGCCTCGAGAGCGGCGCGCTCAATCCGGTGGTGGGAACCGAGATGCCGCTGAAGGATGCGGCGCGGGCCCACCAGCAGGTGATGGAGCCCGGCGCGCGCGGCAAGATTGTGCTGATCCCGTAGCTACTTCTTCGCCAGCTCTTCGTCGATGATTGACTTGAAGTTCTCGAACGGCATCGCGCCAATCACGGCGCGGCCGTTGACGTAGAGCGTCGGCGTGGAATTGACGCCCATCTTCTCGCCGAGCTCCCGGGCCTCGCGCACCGCCGGCGCCCACTTGCCCGCATCGAGACACTGATCGAACGACGCGCCGTCGAGCCCGATCGCGCGAGCGGTCTGCTTGAGCGCCGGCACTTCGAGCGCGCGCTGGTTGGCGAACATCGCGTCGTGCATCTCCCAGTACTTGCTCTGGTCGCCGGCGCAGCGCGCCGCTTCGGCGGCCTTCGGCGCCTGCGGATGGTTCGGCAACGGGAAATCCTTGAAGACGATCCTGACGCGATCGCCGTAGGTCTCGCGCACCTTCGCCAACGTTGGGTTGACGCGCGCGCAGAACGGGCACTGGTAGTCGGAGAACTCGACGATCGTCACCGGCGCGGAGGCGTTGCCGCGAACCGGATCGTCGCCGCCGGTCGGCACCGTGTAGCGTGGCGGATCGAGCATCACCTTCACGTTGGCGCCGCTCTTCGCCTTCAGACTCTCGACCAGCATGGCGCGCGCCTGCTGGGTGCGGCGCATTTCCAGGAACGGCTTGATCTCGCCGCGCAGCGCGTCGAGCGTGCGGCCCTGCGCGCGGTCCTTGTTCTGCTCGTAAAAGGCGGCGATCTCTTTCTCGCCGATCGCCGGCAGCAGTTTCGCGCCTTCCTGCTCGACGTAGGCATCGACCGGCTGCCCCGCGGCCTTCGCGGCGTTGGCGATCAGCTGATCACCGACCAGCAGGTCGATCATGTTGCGGCGATTCTGGTACATCGCCTGCACGAGGCGGGCGCGCTCGGCGGCGTCGAACTCTTCCCACTTCGCGTCAACGTCCTTGAGCGTGATCGGCTTGCCGGCGACTTCAGCGACGACCTGGTCGGGATTGGCGGACGGCAGCGGCGCCTGCGCCGACGTGGTTTCCTCGGCGCACGCG
Source organism: Cyanobacteriota bacterium (assembly GCA_019752015.1). Lineage (GTDB taxonomy): Bacteria > Acidobacteriota > Vicinamibacteria > Vicinamibacterales > UBA2999 > 12-FULL-67-14b. The sequence continues at coordinate 81,505 of JAIEMQ010000018.1, forward strand.
CCGGAAAAAACCGTGGCTGCCGCCAGCAGCAGCGCGCCGGTCGCGAGCCGGAATTTACATCTCATCCAGTGAGCTTATCATCCGGAACCCCCTCGACCGCGCTCGAGGCACGCCGCTCGTAGCCCGGGCAGCGCAGCACCGGAAGCGGCGGATATTTGCGGAATTCGCGATTCGTCAGCGACAACCGGCACATGTAAAACGTTGACCGGTCGCCCTTCACACTACGGCAGTGCTGACAGTCGCTGCAGAGGCCAATGACGGGCTCAGACACCTCGGCATCAAGGGTACAACCTTTGCTAAAGTTGGAGTGTCATGTCCAGGATGTCCTCGTTGGTGTGCGCCGTAGCTCTGCTCGCGGGTTCGCTCGTCGTGGCCGCGAACGAACCGCAGCCGGTCTTTAAATCCAGCGTCCGCACGGTGCCGATTTACGCGACGGTCGTCGACGCGAGCGGACGCCTCGTGCCGGCGCTCGAACAGCCGGATTTCACCATCCTGGACAACGGCAAGCCCGCCGACGTCACGCTGTTCTCGAACGAGTCGCAGCCGTTCACGGCGGTCGTGATGCTCGATACGAGCGCGAGCATGACCGCCAATCTCAAGCTGCTCAATCGCGCCGCGGAACAGTTCCTGCTGCGCCTCCTGCCGGTCGACAAGGCGCAGGTCGGCGCGTTCAACGACAAGATCCAGTTGAGCGGCACGTTCACGAACAATCGCGACGAGCTGATCGGCGCGCTGAATGATCTGTATTTCGGCAACCCGACGCGGCTCAATGACGCAATCGCCACCAGCCTCGACGCGCTGCAGGGCATCGACGGCCGCCGCGTCGTGCTGGTCTTCACCGACGGCGAAGACACCTCGAGCCGCATCGGCTTCAAGAACGTGCTCGAGCGCGCGCGCGACGAAGAAGTGATGGTCTATTCGATCGGCCTGGAGTCCGAATATTTCAACGGCATGCGCGTCGTGAGATCACGGCCGTCGCGCGACCTGCGGAGGATTTCGGATGAAACCGGCGGCGGCTACTTCGAGTTGTTGAAGACCGCGGAATTGGCGCCAACGTTCTCGCGCGTCGCGCAGGAGCTGCGCAGCCAGTACCTGATCGGGTTTGCGCCAAGCTCACTCGACGGCAAGGTGCACAAGCTCGAAGTGAAGGTGACGAAGCCGGGGATGACGGTGCGGGCGCGTAAGAGCTATCTCGCGGCGCCCGACAAGCCTAGTAATTAACGTCTCATCGTCCGCGCGCAACGCGGACCAGAAACACGCTAGCGTCCGAAGCTGACTGCCAGGATGGTGCCGACCAGCAATATGGCGGTCACCAGTTCAATCGTGCTCGAGAAATTCCACTCGTAAAGGCGAAACATTTGAGGCCTCCGCCCCGCCGGAGGCGGGGCAAAACGACGCTGTTACTAATGAGGCGAAGCGCGGTGTTTCACGCGAAGCCTCATTAGTGTCTACGGCGGGGCTACTGCAATAGTTCCAGCAGCGAATTCCAGTTGGTTTTACGGAGCAGATCCGCAATTAGCACTTCGTTCCCGCGCAGCCGGATCACGAGGGATTTGCCTGATCCCGGCGCGCTTACCCCGAACAGGTGATCTGCCTGTTTCTGCACCTCCGGGGGCGCCACTTGTCCCAGGAACACCATCGTCTGCGCCTCCGCATAGCGCTCGACGCCGTCGGCATCGCGATACGTGTTCGACGGCATCGCGAGCACCGCGACCGCGCCGGGGATGATCGCCAGCTTCGACGGTGCCGGCTGAACGGCTGATGCCATCTCGATCGTGAACGGCGCATCGATCGTCACGTCGATCAGGACGTGCGATTCGGCGTCGATCTTCACGCCGGCGACGCCTTCATCCGACAGCGAGACGCCGTCGACTTCCTGCGACTTGCCGGTGCGCTTCGCTTCGGCGACGGCGCGATCGTACTGCAGCGCGGCGCGCCGCTGCGCCGCCTGGATGTTGTTCTCGATCTGCGCCATTGCGCGCGCGGCCTTCAGTTGATTCGCGTCGTTGAGCGGATTCGCGATCACCTCGATCGAGCGATCGCCGGGCTGCAGCGGACGAACCATCCACAACGCTTCGGTGTTGCCGTTGGCGGGCACCGCGCCGTCTTGGCTGGTGGCGGGAAATGGCAACGCCGGTGCCATCGCCGACCGCACCGCGGCCATGGTGCGATCGCCGTCGCCTTGCGCGGAGAGAACGATCGCGATCAGAACAACGCTAACGAGTTTCATTCCAGAATTGCGCGAGGAGATTCGCGGCCACTTTCATTCGATACTCACCCGTCGACCTGACATCGTCAATAGGCGCGATCTCCGTCTCGAGCGCGGCCTGCGCATCGGCGATCGAGCCGCCGCCGCGCAACACCGCGGCCGCCTTCGCCGCCAGGACGACGGTCGGCGCGACCGATCCGAATGCGATTCGAAGGTCGCGGCCGCGAACGGCGGCCATCATGATCTTCGAGATCGCCTGCGCCCGCCGCGTGCCGACTTTTCGCCACCACTGTTGGCCGTCGATGCGCGGCATCTCGATCGCCACGATCAATTCGTCGGGCTGCCGCACGCTCTTGCGATAGCCGGTGTAGAAGCTGTCGAAGGCGACGGTCCGCGTTCCTTTGTGGTTGCGAAGCACGATGCGCGCGTTGGCAGCTGCGAGCACAGGGAGCGTATCGCCGGCCGGTGACGCATTGGCGACGTTGCCGCCAAGCGTGCCGCGATTCTGGATCTGCGCGCCGCCTACTTCCCGCGATGCCGCCACCAGCATCGGCAGGCGCTTCTGCACGATCGTCGATTGAATGATCGCGGTGTAGGTCGTCAGCGCGCCGATGCGCAGCACATCGCGGTCGACGCTGATGCCCCGCAGTTCCTTCAGGTCCCATAAATCGATGAAGCGCCGCTCGGTCAGCGTTCCGAATTGCAGTCCGACATACACGTCCGTGCAGCCCGCGATCGGCGTCAACGCAGGATCAGCCGCCAGCATCGACAACGCCGCTTTCAGCGAGGCCGGGCGCTCGAGCGACAGCGAGGTGGGATTAGCGGGCACGGCCCCTCTTCAACGCGGACTTCACCGAGCGAAAGATCGCCGGATAGCCGGTGCACCGGCAGAGATTTCCCGCCAGCGCGACCTTGATGTCGTGCTCGGATGCGCCGGGCTTCAATCGGGCCGCCGCCAGAATCATTCCCGGCGTGCAGATGCCGCACTGCGCGCCGCCGTGAACCACGAACGCGTCCTGCAGCGCCTTGCCGGTCCTGGTGGCCGTCGCTCCTTCAATCGTGATGACCTTGCGGCCCTCCGCGTGCGCGAGCGGGACGATGCACGAGTCGACGGCGACGCCGTCGATCAAAACGGTGCACGCGCCGCACTCCCCTTCGCCGCAGCCTTCCTTCGTTCCGGTCAGGCCGCAGTCCTCGCGCAGCACATCGAGCAACCGTTTCATCGGGTGCGCAGTCACCGTCCGCGTTTTGCCGTTGACGGTCAGCTTCACGGAGTCCGCCTTCGCCGGCCCGCACTGTTCTCGCGAGCGAAGGCGGACATCAATCGCTCGGGCGTTGCGGGGATGCTGCGCACGTCGAAGCCGCAGTGACGGAGCGCGTTGATCACCGCGGGGGCGGGGCCGTCGATCGGCATTTCGCCGACGCCCTTCGCGCCGAACGGCCCATGCTGATACGGACGCGCCATGACCCCGATGTCCATCGGCGCCGCGTCAAGCGGCGTCGGGATGATGTAGTTGGTCAGCTGCGCGTTGGCCATGCGGCCGTCCTTCATCACCACTTCTTCGGTCAGCGCATAGCCGATGCCCTGCGCCGTCCCGCCTTCGATCTGGCCGATCGCCATCATCGGGTGAATCGCCTGGCCGATCTCGGCGACGGCGGTGACGTTGATCGGCGTCACCTCGAACGTCACGGGATCGACCTCGAGCTCGACGACGTTACAGCCCCAGGCGTAGCTGCCGTAGGCATCGCCGGCGTAGGTGTCGTCGCTCCATTGCAATCCCGGTGGCGGCTCGTACTGCGAGGTCACCGTGAACGATCCGTGCTTCTTGTAATACTGCGCCGGCGTCAGCTTGCCGAGGCGCTTCCGCATATCGCGCGCGCAGCGTTCGAGGAGCTTGCCGACGATCATGCAGGTGCGCGACGCGACCGTTGGACCACTGTCGGGAACGAACGCGGTATCCGCCTCGTGCACGTCGATCGCGTCGAACGGCACACCGAGCGCATCGGCCACGATCTGCGCGTGCATGGTCCGCGTGCCCTGCCCGATTTCAGTGGAAGCCACCAGGATCTTTGCGCCCGTCGCGGTCAGCTCGAGCGAGGCTTTCGAAGCGAGCTTCACTTCTCCACCGCCCGTGAAGCCCGAGCCGTGAAAGAACAGCGACAAGCCGATGCCGCGATTGGTGCCCTTCAACTTCTTGCGCTTCTGTGTGAATCGCGATCGCTTCACGGCGTCGCGCAGCACCGGCAGCGCGCTCGCGTCCTTGCCGAGCTTTTGCCCGGTCGCCGTGGTATCGCCGGGCCTCAGCGCGTTGATCTCGCGGAGCGTCACCGGATCGATGCCGAGCCGATCGGAAATGCGATCGATATGCGCCTCGATCGCGAACTGCGTTTGCGGCGCGCCGAATCCGCGAAAGGCGCCGTTCGGCGGCGTGTGCGTCATCATGGCGCGGCCGCGGATGCGGACGTGATCGCAGCGATAGGGGCCGGTGGCATGGATCACGCCGCGAGACAGCACGACGGCGCTCAGCGTGGCGTAGGCGCCGCCGTCCATGATCACGTCGACGTCCATCGCCGTAATGCGCCCGTCACGCTTCAGCCCGGTGCGATGCCGCACGATCGACGGATGCCGCTTCGTCGTCGCCAGCAGATCCTCGACGCGGTCGTAGATCATCTTCACCGGGCGCTTCGCCTTGCGCGCAAGGATCGCGGCGTGACACGCCAGCATTGACGGGTATTCCTCTTTGCCGCCGAAACCGCCGCCGGTCTCCGTCTGAACAACGCGCACTTTTTCAGGCGGCAGCTTCAATAACACGACCAGCGCCTTGTGCACGTAGTACGGGCACTGCAGCGATCCATAGACGGTCATCGCGCCGTCGCCTGGAACGGCGATGACGCCATTTGTTTCTATGTAGAGTTGCTCTTGGTGGCCAGTACGATATTCACCGTCAATCACGAAATCTGAGATCTGAAATCCGAAATCTATTTGGCCCTTGTCGATCGAAATCCTCTTGAAGCAGGCCTCGGAGGTTTCCGGATCGTAATTCGGCGTCAGCGCGCGCGTCTCGATCGTGACGCGCTGATGAACGTCGATCAGCGCGTGCTTGTCGGCGTGGGCGACGAGCAGAATCGGTTCGGCGAAGTGGCGGATGTGATCGACGGCCAGGCACGGCTGATCGGGATCGATCAGCGCAACGTAGTTCGGTCCCGGAATATCGCGATGGTCGGCGATGACAAAATCGTCGGTGAGAGCAACGTGGCGGGCGGCGATGGTGCCGCGCGGAATGGTGGAGCGAATCGTCGCTCCGTACATCATCCCGGGAAACGTCAGGTCGTCGATGTATTTCGCCGCCCCGGTGACCTTGGCGTCACCGTCCTTGCGACGGACGTTCCTTCCCACCGCGCGCGCCACGAGGCAATTGTAACGGGGACTGACCCCATAACATGCCGTTTTGCTTCTGTTTCTGCCACAATTGACGCGGCCAATTGGCCGTTCATGAGTACCGACAGCAATAAGTTCACTCCGTCGGGCGATCGTCCGTCCGGGAGCATTCGCGGCACGCGCTCGCCTGCCGTCGGCCGCCGCGGCATGATCGCGACGAGCCAGTCGTTGTCATCGGCGGCGGGCCTGCAAGTGCTGCAAGCCGGCGGCAACGCGATCGACGCCGCCGTGACTGCCGCCGCGGTGCTCGCGGTGATCGAGCCGAGCATGAACGGCATCGGCGGCGATCTGTTGGCGCTCGTCTACGACGCGAAAACGAAACGTGTCTACGGCCTCGATTCGACCGGCCGCTCCGCGCACGCCGCCACGCCCGCCGAATACGCGAAGCGCGGCATCGCCGGCGACATGCCCCTCCGCGGTCCGCTCGTCGTCAACGTTCCCGGAGTCGTCGAGGGATGGCATCAGCTGTTGAAGCGATTCGGCACGATCGATCTCGGCACGGCGCTCGCGCCGGCGATCGCGTTCGCGCGTGATGGCTTTCCGGTCGCGGAGTTGATGGCGGCCGAGTGGAACAATCACGAGCCGGCGCTCGCCGCCGACCCGCCGACTGCGGCGACGTTCCTGCCGAACGGCGCGCCGCCAAAGCATGGCGAGATCTTCGCGAATGCGCGGCTGGCGCGGGCGCTCGAATCGATCGCGAAGGAAGGCCGCGACGCGTTCTACACGGGATCGATCGCGCAGGCGATCATTGCCGACATGAAATCGCGCCATGGCCTGCTCGATCTTCGCGACTTCGCCGATCACGCCGCCGATTGGGTCGAGCCGATCTCGACCAGCTATCGCGGCTACGAACTGCTCGAAATGCCGCCGAGCACCCAGGGCTTCGTCGCGCTCGAGATGCTCAACATCATGGAGGGCTTCGACATCAGAGCCCTCGGACACAATTCCGCCGATTACCTGCACGTCGTCAGCGAAGCCAAGCGAATTGCGTTTGCCGATCGATCGACGTTCCTTGCGGATCGTGATCACATGCCGAAAGGCTCGCTCGAGCGATTGATCTCGAAGGACTATGCGGCGTCGCGGCGTCGTGAGATCAACATGAGCACGGCCGCTGCGAAGTACTCACCAGATTTTGCCGGCGTCGATCGCGGCGACACGATCTATCTGACCGCGGCGGATGGCCACGGCAACGTGATCTCGTTCATCCAGTCACTGTTCGGCAGCTTCGGCGCGGGATTCGTCGCGGGCGAGACCGGCATCACGATGCAGAATCGCGGCTCGGGATTCACGCTGCAAGCCGGTCATCCCAACGAGATCGGCCCGCACAAACGTCCGCTGCATACGCTCGTGCCTGCTTTGCTGCAGAAGAACGGCCGGCCGTTGATGGCGTTCGGCGTGATGGGCGGCGACAACCAGGCGCAGGCGCACGCGCAGATCGTGGCGAACGTCGTCGACTTCGGCATGCATGTGCAGGAAGCCGGTGATGCTGCGCGGGTCCGTCACACCGGGCAGGAGCTTGCGGTTGAAAGCGGCATCGGTGAGGACGTTCGACGCGGCCTCGCGGCGAAGGGACACGTGATCGTCGACGGCCGCGGCACGATGGGTGGCTATCAGGCAATCTGGATCGACGCGGAGTCCGGCGTGTTGCTCGGCGGATCTGATCTTCGCAAGGATGGACTGGCTATCGGATGGTGAGGGAACAGGCCATGAGGGAACAGGCCATGTTGACCAAGCTCCTTAACTCGTTGCGAGAAATTAGCCTCCTGACGGCCTGACGGCCTGATGGCCGGCCTGACTAAAGCCGGAATCCGGCTTTCAACGGATCGTCCCCGTCGATCAGGAAGGCGTGCTCACCGGTGATCCACGCCGACCCTTCGATCTCGGGGACGATCGCCGGCTTTTCCCCGACCTCGACCCGATCGACGACGCGTCCCTTGAACGTGGTGCCGACAATGCTTTCGTGAACGAACGGCACATCGTCCAGCAGCAATCCCATGTCGTTGAGGACCGCCATGACCGCGGCCGTGCCGGTGCCGCATGGTGATCGATCGACTTCCGCATCGGCAAAGACCGTCACGTTGCGCAAATGCGCTTCATGCGACTGCGCCGGCGCGGTGAAGATCGTTCCGTAGATTCCCTCCAGCCCCGAGTCGACGGGATGGACGACGCGACGAAGCTTCTCGACCTCGCGCGCGATCGTCATGCCGAGTTTTCTGAGCTCCGGCAAATGCGCGCCGTCGATCGGCACGCCCGCCGCCTCGGCATCGACGATCGCGTAGAAGGCGCCGCCGAAGGCTATGTCGACCGGAATCTTCCGGCCGCCGATCGGCACCATCAACGACGGCTCGAATACAAACGACGCGACGTTCCTGAACGCCACCGACTCGACGCGAACCAGATCGCCGTGATGCGCAAGGTGCGCGCGCGCCTGCACCGGACCCGCCGGCGTGTCGTAGCGGACCTGCACCGACGTGGGTTTGCCGCCGTTCGCGTGATCTCGTGGATTCGACCCGCCGCCGGGCTCCGGCGGGGCCAGCCAGATCAGCCCGCGCTCAATTGCCATGGTCGTCACGGCGATGATGCCGTGGCCGCACATCGTGCTCCAGCCTTCGTTGTGCATGAACAGCACGCCGGCATGCGCATCGCGCGAGATCGGCTCCGTCAGCAGCGCGCCATACATGTCCGTGTGACCGCGCGGCTCGAGGATCAGCGCCTTGCGCAGATGATCGAGCCGCTTCATCGCCCAGGCGCGCTTCTCGAGCATGGTCCGCCCGTCCGGCGCCGGCATCCCCTCAACGACCAGCCGGAGCGGCTCGCCGGCCGCATGGGCATCAATCGTTCGAATACGGTGAATCACAGGAGAACAATATTATTCTTAAGCCGCGACCGTGCGAGCCTTCTACTCCGATCACTTCGTCCTGCCGCTGCCCGAGGGACACAAGTTCCCGATGGCGAAGTACTCGCGGCTGCGCGAGCGAATTCTCGCCGAGGGCGTCATCGCGCCCGAGGATTTGATCGAGGCGCCGCTCGCCGCTCTCGAGGATCTGCTCCTCGTTCACGAGCCCGGCTACGTCCACGCCGTCACGACCGGCACCGTGCCGCACGACATCCAGCGCCGAATCGGTTTTCCATGGTCGCCGGAAATGGTCGAGCGCTCACGACGATCGGTCGGCGCCACGATCGCCGCCGCACGCGCCGCGCTCGACGACGGCGCGGCCGCGAACCTGGCGGGCGGGACTCATCACGCGTTCGCCGATCGCGGCGAGGGTTTCTGCGTCTTCAACGATGTGGCGGTCGCCGCTCGCGTCCTGCAGCGGGATCACCACGCCAGCCGCATCGCGATCGTCGATCTCGACGTCCACCAGGGCAACGGCACCGCCGCGATCTTCAGCGGCGATCCGTCCGTGTTCACGTTCTCGATGCACGGCGAGAAGAACTTTCCGTTCAAGAAGGAAGTCAGCGATCTCGATGTGCCGCTCGCCGATGGCACCGCGGACGACGAGTACCTGACGCTGCTGCGCACACACCTGGACGATGTCCTGAACCGCCACCAGCCGGACTTCGTCTTCTATCTTGCGGGCGCGGATCCGTTCGAGGGCGATCGGCTCGGCCGCCTCACGATGACGATCGAAGGCCTGCAGCGCCGCGACGAGATCGTGATTGAAGCCTGCACCAAAGCGGATCTTCCGGTCGCGATTTCGATGAGCGGCGGCTACGCCAGCGATATCGACGCTATCGTTACCATTCACGCCAACACGATCAGGACCGCATGCAGCACTTTCGTCTCTTGACCGAACAGCAGGTTCACTCGCTCTTACCGATGCCCGATCTGATCGCGGCGATGGAATCGGCGCTGGCCAAGTTCTCGGCGCGCGAAGTCCTGCAGCCGGTGCGATCGGTCCTCACCGTCGGCCCGACCAAGGCGTACTTCGGCTTGATGCCGGCCTACGTTCCCACGCCGGCGAGCCTCGGCGCAAAGCTCGTGACGGTATTCGGCGAAAACCACAAGCGCAACCTGCCCTCGCATCTCGCCACCATCCTGCTGCTCGATCCCGAAACGGGCGCGCTGCAGGCGATCATGGACGGCCGCTACATTACCGAAGCGCGCACTGCCGCCGTGTCCGCGGTGTCGGCGCGCTTTCTCGCGAAGCCGGATGCGTCCACGCTCGCGATCATCGGCAGCGGCGTGCAGGCACGCAGCCATCTCGAGGCGTATCAGCTGGTGCGTCAGCTCAAGCAGGTCCGCATCTGGTCGCCGAAGCAGCGCAGCCGCGAACAGTTCGTCGAGGACATGAGCGGTCACGCGCCGATCCCGATCGTCGCGGCTGAATCCGCTGAAGCGGCGGTCCGCGGCGCCGATTTGATCGTGCTGGTCACGTCATCCCCAACACCTGTCATAGACGACGCGTGGGTGTCGAAGGGCGCGCACGTGGTGTGCGTGGGCGCGTGCCGGCCGAACCAGCAGGAAATGCCGCCGGCGCTGGTGGCGCGCAGCCGCCTTTATGTGGATTCGAAAGCCGCGGCGATCGTCGAAGCGGGCGACATCGTCATGAATATTGCCGCGAAGCTGTTCGACGAGTCGCACATTCGCGGCGAGATCGGCGAACTGGTGCTCGGCCGCGTTGACGGACGCCGCACCGCTGATGAGATTACTGTGTTCAAATCACTCGGCATGGCGGTCGAAGACGTGGTTGCGGCCGACCTCGTGTTCCGCCGCGCCTCGGAATCCGGAGCAGGAACGGAGCTGACCTTATGAACGGCGACACTCCCGAACCGAAAAAGAAACGGACGTGGCTGTGGGTCCTGCTTGGCGCCGTGCTGTTCATCGGCGTGCTGAGCGTCGGGTGCGTCGTCGGGGCGGTCTGGTTCTTCCGCCAGAACATCGACGTGACCGACACCGCCGAAGACTCGGCGATGAAGCAGCTCGACGAAGTCCGCGCGAAGTTTCCCGGGCAGCAGCCGCTGATTCAGCTCGTCGATGGCAAGCCTCAGCTCGTCGCCGACCGGGCCAGTCAGACCCCCACCACGACGACGCTCTCGACGCTGCACGTGATGGCGTTCGATCGCGACGAGGGCAAGCTCGTGAATCTGACACTGCCGTGGTGGATCATCCGCATGAAGTCAGGGCCAATTCGAATCAGCGCCTATCAGCAGGGCTGGGATGACCGCGGCGTGTCGTTCCGCGTCGCGGACATCGAAAAGGCCGGGCCCGGCATCATCGTCGACGTCACCGAGAACAACGAAGGCCGCGTGATTATCTGGGCAGAGTGAATTCGATTTCGGATATCAGATTTCAGATTGCAGAAGTAAGGGTCAAGAATCTTCTCATTCGAGCCAGGAAGTTTTGTTTGGCTTCGGGGGCGACAGCGGCCGCGGCGGTAGCCTTCGCCTCGTCCAGCCCCGTCCGACGCGCGGCCATGATCGTCGAGATGTGATCGAGCAGTCCCGAATTCGCGACGGCCAGCTCGCGAAAATCCTTCGCTGAAATCTCCAGCACCGTCGTATCTCCGATCGCCTTCACGGTGGCGGCGCGGCGATCGCCGGTCAGCATCGACATCTCCCCGAAGAAGCCGCCCGCGGGAATAACCGCGACTTCCTGCCCTGCCGGTTCGATGATGACGCGCGCCTGACCGGAGATGATCACGAACATCGAATCACCTTCCGCATGCTGCCGGACGATGGCCTCGCCGGCGGCGAAGAGATGTTCGCGAGATGCGGACGAGAGCGCGCTGCGCGCATCGGCACTCAGCGGCTTGAAGAGCTCCACCGCGCCGAGGTGTTCCGCGGCGGCGGCAATGTGGCGATCGGTACGGATCGGCTCCTCGTCGCGCTCGTACTGCACCTGGATCGGATACGGAATCTCGATGTTGTGACGGCGGAACGTGTACCAGAGATTGGTCCGCACCTCGTCGCGCGCCGTGCGATCGATCGCGTAATCCTCGATCCAGAACTGCGCGACGTAATCGATCGCGGAGGCGCCAAAGCCCTTGATGACCACCTGCGGCTCCGGCGCCTGCATCACCAGCGGCGAGTTGGCGATCGCCTCGTGCATGGCGCGCTTGACGTCGTTCGGCGGCGTGGCGTAGCTCGCGCCGATCTCCACTTCAATGCGCGTCGGAATTGTCGGCTCCGAATGATTGAGGACGGGCTCTTTCGAGATGACGCTGTTCGGGACGATCAGGAACTGGCCGGACTTGGTGCGGAGCTTGGTGGCGCGCCAGGTGATTTCCTGCACCTGGCCTTCGCGATCACCAAATGCCACCCACTGCCCGACGCGGAATGGCTTTTCGATCTGAATCGCGAGGCCCGCAAACAGATTGCCCAGCGTGTCCTGCAGCGCGAAGCCGACGACGACGGCGCCGACGGCTGATGTCGTGAGCAGCTGCTCGCGCAGCAGCACCGTGCCGATGATGCCGAACAGCACGATGACCGTGAAGTCCTGGACGATCGCTGGAAAGCGATCCGAGGGACGATCCGATCGCCAGGGATTGGCCAGCAGCGTGACCGCGGCGGTGACGATCGCGAGCACGATCGTCAGGCGCGCGAGCGCGGTCAGGAGCTGGACGTCGCCCAGCCCCTGGCGCGCGGCGGCCTCGAGCAGTGCGAAGGCGAGGATCAGCCACGCCGAAAACTGCAGCCGGCCGCGGACAAAACGACTTACGGGAGGCCTCCCTCTTTCCGGAACGCCGCCACGTCAGCCGCGGCGATTCTCACCACGACCACCGCCGGATTCGGACCGCCCTTCGAATCCTTTTCGGGATCGACTCCGCGAGCGCCGCCCGATGCCGTGACCTGCGCCTGCTTCTTTTCGCCGCCGCTGGTCGGCAGCATCTTGCTCAAGCCGAAACGGCCCTTCTTGGGCTCTTCGGCCTTTTTTTCTTCCGGCTTCTTCGCTTCGCCGCCGCCGGTCAGTCCCGCGGCGCCGGCTTCGACAGTGGCGATCACGGTCGGATCGACCGGCTTGAAGGTGATGTTCTTCGCATAGCGCGGCTGCACCGTGGCGGTGGCCAGCAGCTTCTGCGCGGTGATCTGCTTGGTGATGCGATCGAGCCGCTCCTGCATTTCCGGATGCGATGCGAACAAGCCGCGCTTTTCCGTCGACGCCTTGTTGCGCTCCTTCAGCGTCGTGAGAAACGCCACCAGCCCGTTCGGCGCGTAGCCGGCCTTGTTGGCGATCGCGACGCCCTTCTCGTCCGCCTCGTTCTCGTCGGCGCGGCCGAAGCCACGATCGACGATGTTTTCGTAGGTCGCGGTGACGGCGGCCCGCAACAGTCCGGCGCGATCAGCCGCGGCCATTTCCACGGCCTGGGTTTTCTGGATTGCGCGAATAGTGTGTTTCTCGGTGATGTGAATGATCTCGTGTCCGAGGACTCCCGCCAGCTCGGCTTCGTTCGTGATCAGCGCCAGCAGGCCCTTGGTGACGTGCACGTAGCCGCCCGGCGCGGCGAACGCGTTGGCGCCGTCGGTGTCGAGGACGATGAAGGTCCACGGCAGCGCGGGCCGCGTGCTGCCCTGCGCCATGGCAAGGCCGACCAGGCCGACGTATTTGTGAACGGCTTCATCCTGCACCACGCCATAGCGCGTGCGGATCTTCTCGCTCACTTGTTTGCCGAGCTCCTGCTCTTCCGCGTCGGTAAAGGCCAGCTCGCGGACGTCGTTCGCCTTCTTGGCGATGCCGAGGCCCTTGCTGAGACCGCCGGGTAGCTGGCGTCCATCCGCTGCCACTGCGCCCAGCACGGTAACCAAAGAAATTGTGATCAGGCTTCGCATCATGTTGGTTTGACCTCAAAAATCGCGACCGGCTGACTCTTGCCTTTCACGATGACGTCGCCGAGGGGATGGATATCATACCGCCCTTTCAGCCGCTCGCGCGTCGCCTGGCTGATGATGATACGGGTGCCGTAGTCCTTGTTCAATGACTCCAGCCGGGCACCCAGATTCACCGCATCGCCAATCACCGTGTAGCTCATGATCGACTCCGAGCCGACGTTGCCGGCGATCATGTCGCCGGTATTGATGCCGATGCCGATGTCGAGCTGCGGCTTGCCGTCGCGCGCCCACTCCTGGTTCATCTCGTTGAGAACCTTGATCATTGCCAGCGCGGTCTGCACCGCGTGCTCGGCGTGATCCTCGTCGTCCAGCGGAGCGCCGTAGAGCGCCATGATCATGTCGCCGACGAACTTGTCGACGGTGCCGCGATGATCGAACACCACCGCGACCATGCGCGTGAACAGCTGATTCAGCTGCTTGACGACATCCTCAGGCGTGCCCTTCTCCGACATTGTCGTGAAGCCGCGAATGTCGGAGAACAGCACGGTCATGTGACGGCGCGCGCCGCCGAGCGCGGCCAGTGAGGGATTGGCAACCAGCTGGTTGTAGACGTCTTTCGAGACGTATCGCGAGAACAGCTTTTTGACCTGCCGCTTCTCACGCCCTTCGACGAAATACTTCCACGCGAGATCGCCGACGTACGCGAAGACGAGCGCGAGCATCGTGACCGTCACGTCGATCCACAACCCGCGCGAGAACAGCCGCACCGATTGCCACGCGAACAGACCCGCGAATGCCAACGCGACGGCGCCGGTCAGCCACGCATTCAGGTACGCGCCGGCGATGCCGACCACCGTCACGGCGATCAGGACTGTCAGCACCGTCAGGCCGGCTGGGGCATGAACGATGGCGCGCTGCGACTGGAACGCGTCAACGAGATTGGCGTGCACTTCGGGACCGCTGATCTGACCGCTCGAAAACGGCGTCGTGAAGACGTCCTTCAATCCTTCGGCGGTGGCGCCGACAATGACGATGCGATTCCTGAACAACGAGGGATCGATGCCGGGCGTCTGGCCCTCGAGGATCTGCTGCTGCGAATAGAAGACGTCGTAGAACGAGTACGACGTGAACGTGTTGTCCGCCGGGCCGCGCCACGGAATCAGCATCGCGCAGCCCGCACCGCGATCGTTTTCCATCGCGAACAACGGAATGGCACCGGCGATCATCGACGTGGCCAGCGCAAACGACGGCACGCGGCGCTCGCCAACCTGCACGATCGGTGATGAGCGGCGCAGCGCGCCGTTTGAGTCGAGGGCGAAGAACGAATGGCCAATGGCCCGCGACGCGTCGGCGAGCGCGGCAAACGGCGGTGTCAAGGTTGGGCGCGGCTCGGCGCAGATCGTATAGGACAGCTCCCGGTTCAGGGCCGCCGCACTGAGGTCCGGCGTGATCGCGCGCGCCGGATCGGCGAGCTCCGCGCTCGACGCTTCGGCGATGTGGACCACGTTGCCGGCCTTCTTCGTCGACGCGACCAGCGCCGCGTCGGATTCCTCACCGGTCCACTCTTCGTCGGCGACCATGAACTTGCGGATATCGCGCTCCGAGAACAGCACGTCGTAGCCAATCACCCTGGCGCCCGCGGCCGAGAGGTAGTCGATCACCGTCGCATGGGCGAGTCGCGGCCATGGCCAGCGGCCGAGCAGCGGCTCCATGCGCCGAATGCTTTCGTCGTCTATCGAGATGATGACGACGTTTTCAGCGGGCGCGGCGGGTCGCGCGGTCGCGACCACGCGCAGGTCGTAAGTCTGGAGCTCGATGTTGTGAATGAACCCGAGCAGCCCGAAGACGCCCGCCAGCAGCGCGGCGGCAACAGGAATGGCCTTCTGCATCGACAATCAGAAACTGTAGCGGATCCCCAGCTGCATCTCGCGTGGATTCTTCGCGCTGAAGATGCGGCCGAAGTTGGCGTTGCCGAAAATGCGGCTGGGCAGATCGAAGTTGGCGCGGTTGAGCAGATTGAACACCTCCCACCGCAACTCGAGGTTGGACGCGCCAATCGTGACCGTTTTGGCGAGCGCGAAGTCGACGTTGGCGAACCCGGGGCCGCGCACGCTGTTGCGCGGCGCGCTGCCGAAGGTGAATGCCGCCGGCAACGCGAACGCCGCCGTATCGAACCAGCGTTCAGGCGTGCGCTGCCCGCCCGCAAGATTGGGATCGCGCAGCTGATCCGGCCGCTGTGCCGGCCCGGCGCCGATGTTGGCGCGGTCGACGCCGAGATTCACCGTGAACGGCGCGCCGCTTTGCACCACCAGGATCGCGTTGGCGCGCAGCCCGCCGAACAGCTCGTAGACGCCGCCGGCGACGAATTGATGACGGTGATCGAAGCTCGACAGCGCCCACTCACCGCTGTCGTCAAAAATGTTGCGCACGTTCTGCGGCACGTTCGCTTCCGATTCGGTCGGGCCCGGGCTCGACGCATCGTCTTTCGATTGCGAGATCGTGTAGCTGACGTTGAACGCCTGTTTGCCGGTGAACCTGCGCTCGGCCTTGAGCGTCAGACCGTGGTAGATCGACTTGCCGTCGAAGCGAATGGCGTTGATGCGGCTCAACTGCGGAATCGGCCGCCGCGACTGAATCGGACCGTCGCCGGGTTCGGGCACGTTGCGAATCGTCGCGTTGTCGGCGCCGAGCGTCCACGTCCCGAGATACGAGGCCTCGATCATCATCGACGGCCTGAGTTGATACTGGAAACCGCCGCTCCACGTCTGGCTGTATTCGACGTTGTATTCGTAGTCCATGATGCTGGCGCCGATGGTGCCGGTGGCCTGGCTCGTCAGGATGTCGCGCGTCTGCAACGCCGGCACGCGCTGGCCGGCCGGAACGTCGACCTGCTTCGTGAAGAAGAACGGCAGGTTGCGCCATCGAGCAGATAGACGTTGTGCCCGGAACGCTGGCCGCCCACATTCGGCAGCGGGCCTGCCTGCTGCAGCGCGTCACCACGCGTGCCGCCCGGCGGGATCACGACCGAGTCGCTCAACTGCGCGAGCGCGAGAAACTGGCGGCCGTTGAGCGGCAGCTGGACGACCTGGCGATTCTCGATCACGTCGCTGATCTCCGCGCTGGTGGCCTGCAGCATCGGTGCGACCACTTCAACCCTGACTTGCTCGGCCACCCCCGCAACTTTCAAGGTGAAGTCCAGCGCCACGCTCTGCCCCATCTCGACGACGATCGTGTGATGTTGTGGAGCGAAGCCGGAGAGGCTGACGACGACGTCCCATTGGCCGATGCGAAGCGCCGGCAGAAAGAACCGGCCCTGGCCATCCGTGACGCGCGCCAAGGTGGTCCCGCTCACGACGTGGCGCGCGACCACGTCGGCGCCGGGCAACACGCCGCCCGAGACGTCGCGAACCACGCCGCCGATCTCCGCGGTGTTGGTCTGCGCGACTGCAGCTGATGCGATGACGCCGAGCCAGACGGTCAGACAGACCATTCGCATCGTCAGACGCCCCAAGATTAGCCGCTATAATCCCCGAGCGCTTCATCATTTTTGCGAATCACGACGGCGCCGTGATTCAACCTGGAATGGCCGGCGCGCAATCGCGCCGTAGCAGGGTTGACCGGTGTCCTGCAGCCTCGCTACAATTAGAGGTTCGAAGACCCGAGTGCCGCTATCGTCTAGGGGTTAGGACACGAGGTTCTCAACCTTGTAACCGGGGTTCGAATCCCCGTAGCGGTACCAACCTTCCAGCAAATCTGCTTTCCTCACATAATGGATTGATGCGCTCTTTCGGGCTGGCGGTCTCGTTTGCGTTTCTGGCAATTTCAGTTGGGTGCAGCGGCAATGCCACGCCGCCTCCGGCGGCGCCGGCAGGACCGTCCGTCGATCCCGCCACCGCCGGGACCGTGACCGCCACGGTCAAGTTCGAAGGCGCCGTGCCCGCGCCGCAGATGATCACGCTGACCGGCGATCCGAAATGCGTGAGCGAAAACGGCGCGCCGCAGCGCGCCGAGGAACAGATCGTCGTCGGCGACAACCAGGCGCTGCAGAACGTGTTCGTCTACGTCAAAGACGGACTCGGCGCCTACGGCTTCCCCATTCCATCCGAACCGGTCGTGCTCGATCAGGACAAGTGCCGCTACACGCCGCGTGTGCTGGGCGTGCGCGTCGGGCAGGCGCTGCAGGTGCGCAACAGCGATCCCCTGCTGCACAACGTCCGATCGAACGGCGTCATCAACCAGGCCTTCAACAAGTCGACGCCGATCGAAGGCATGAGATTCGATCACGTCTTCGCGACCAAAGAAGTGATGGTGCCGTTCAAGTGCGACGTGCACGGCTGGATGAGCGCGTATGTCGGCGTGCTCGATCATCCGTACTTCGGCACCACCGCGGCCGACGGCAAGGTCGTGCTCGGCAACCTGCCTCCCGGCACCTACACGATCGAAGCGTGGCACGAGCAGCTCGGCACGAAGACGCAGCAGGTCACGATCGCGGCCAAGGAATCGAAGGATGTCAGCTTCACGTTCGCCCGCTGAAGACAGGCCATCGGGCCATCAGGCCGTCGGGCCATCAAAGGCGATTGCCGTGCACTCGCGCGCCGGCGACTTCGTCACGCTGACGAAGCCGCGGCTGAATTTCCTGGTCCTGCTGACCACGGCGGCGGCGTTTTCGCTCGGCGCCGGCCCTGGCTCACTCCTGATCGATCTCGCGCACACGCTGCTCGGCACGTTCCTCGTGGCCGGCGGCGCGGCCGCGCTCAACCAGGTGTGGGAGCGGAAGACCGATCGGCTGATGCGGCGCACCGAGCGGCGGCCGATGGCCGACCGGCGCCTGACGGTTGCAGCAGGCACGACCTTCGGCTTCGCGCTGACGATCGTCGGCGCGATGGAGCTCGCCTACTTCATCAACCCCTTGTCGGCGACCATCGCGCTGGTGACCACGGTGAGCTACCTGCTGTTCTACACGCCGCTCAAGCTGCGCACCTCGCTCTCGACGCTGGCCGGCGCATTGCCGGGCGCGCTGCCGGCGGTGATCGGCTGGGCCGCGGCCACCAATACCCTCTCGATCGAGGCCTGGGTGCTGTTCGGCATCGTCTTCATGTGGCAGATGCCGCACTTCCTCGCCATCGCGTGGATGTATCGCGACGAATACGCGCGCGCCGGCATGCCGCTGCTGCCGGTGATCGAGCCCGATGGCCGATCGACCGGCCGACAGGCGGTGCTCTATACCGCGGCGTTGATTCCGCTCAGCCTGATGCCGGCCGGAGTGGGCCTGGCCACCGCGTGGTACCTGGTGGGCGCAATCGTGCTCGGCGCGATACTGATGGTGCTCAGCCTCGAATTCTCAGTGAAGCGCAACGTCGCAACCGCACGCCGCCTGTTTTTCGGATCGATCCTCTATCTGCCGATCCTCTGGGCGCTGCTGGTCTTCGATCACCGGTCACGGTAAGGTCTTGAGGTCTTGAGGTCTTGAGGTCTTGTCAATAACCGATCTGCCCGCCGTCAACGCCTCGCTCAACGCGATCTCGACGGTCCTGCTGATCACCGGCTGGGTGCTCATCAAGCGCGGCGACCGCCGCAAACACAAGGCCTGCATGATCTCGGCGCTCATCACTTCGGCGCTGTTCCTGACGTCGTATGTGATTTACCATGCGCAGGTCGGGTCGGTGCCGTTCAGGGGGACCGGGTGGATCCGGACGCTGTATTTCAGCGTCTTGATCCCACACGTCATTCTGGCTGCAGCGATCGTGCCCCCAATTCTGATCACGGCGTCGCGAGGGTTGACGGCGAAGTACGACAAGCACCGCAGGATTGCGCGGTGGACGCTGCCGCTCTGGCTGTATGTTTCGGTAACCGGGGTGATTGTGTACCTGATGCTCTATCAGCTGTGACCCGATGACCGTGCTGGCGCCGAGGATCCCGTTCGCCCTGATCGTGCTGCTGGCCCTGGCCGCGGCTCCCCTCGCCGCCCAATCCGACTGGGCCGCCGTGCGACCGGCGCCGATGGTCGCTCTTGAAATCCGCAAAGTCGTCGGCATGCTGATGCTGGTGCCGGCAGTCACGCTGTTCCTGCTCTATCTGTTCCGGCCGCGGCCTTACGTACTCGCCGGCGTCACCGCGTGGGCGGCGGGCAGCGTGATGATGCTCGTGCTCAGCTTCAACTCCGGCGCGCCGGCGGGCGCCGGCCCGGATCAAGTCCCGGTGGGGCGCATCGCGGTCGGGGCGTGGGCCCTGGCGGCATTGGTGTTCGGCGCCGGCATTCGATGCTCGAGCGCGTGGTTCCGGACGCCGGCGCAAATCGGGCGCGGCATGTTCTGGACGTTTTCGTTGTTCGCCGCATGGACGCTCGTCGCGACCGCGTATTTGCGTCCGCCGGCGGTGGTGGTGCCGGCCTTCGTGATGATGAGCGCGTGGCAGGCGCGCGCCGTCGTTTCATACCTCACGCTGGCAAAGCGCGAACGGCTGGTGGGACCGCTGCTGACCGCCCTGGGCGTGGCCGGCATGGTGATCGTCAACGTGACCGCACTCACCGACGCGATCGCGAGCGGCGGCATCGGCGCCGCGTCGACGCGCGTCGCCTACTTCAACTTCCTGTCCGCCGCGCTGCTGGTCCTCGGCATGCACCTGCAGGTGTTCGAGGATGTGATCGACGAGCTGCGCACCGCGGCGGCAGAAATCGCCAGGAGCCGCGACGAGATGAAAGCGATGGCGGTGACCGATCCGCTGACGCGCTGCTACAACCGGCGCCTGCTCTACGAGATCGCCGAGCACGAGCTCGAACAGCACCGCCGCTACAAATTGCCGCTGTCGATCCTCTACCTCGACATCGATCACTTCAAGGCGATCAACGACACGCGCGGCCATCACACCGGCGATGAAGTGCTGAAGACGATGGGCGCGATCCTTCGCGAGCTGACGCGGCAGGCCGACTACGTGTTCCGCTGGGGCGGCGATGAATTCGTCGTGCTGCTGTCGGCCGCCGAACCGGAGGCCAAGAACAAGGCGAACCAGATCCGCCGCGCGTTCCTGGAATCGGCGATCGTCAGCAACCTGCCGGACGGCGTCGACGTCAGCATCGGCTGCGTGCTGGTGCCGCCGGATACCAGGGATTTCGATCCGCTGATCGATCAGGCCGATCGAGAGATGTACAGAAGAAAGCGCGCGCTAGCCTCCTAGCGCGCGCTCTCTGCCGGTCGTATTCCGTCGCCTACTGATTCGGCCGCAGAATCTGCCGGAACTTCAGGGTGTTGATGTCCCTGAACATCGGCGTGCCGGGCGGCAGCAGCGGCGGCGACAGGAAGTCGCTGTCGAAGTTGTAACCGCGCGTCGGCGGGCTGTAGATGTTGCCGTCGGCGCGGTAGATACCAACCGCCTGCCGGCTGTAGTAGAGGCTCACCATCGAACCGCGGTAGCGCAGGTTCCTGCCGCCCCAGTTCTCGAGCATCTTCATGAAGTTGTGGACGCCGCCGTCGGAACCGAGCTCCTGCACGCCCCACGCCGCCGGCTTCGTGAACGGGATGGTCTTGCCGGTCACCATCGCAAAACGATAGCCGGTGTCCGAAGCGACACGACTGTTCGCGTCGTTCGGATACTGGAACGTCATCGCGTCGTTGAAGGCGTTCGACAGCAGCGTGATCGAATCGCCGATGATCGCCGACGGCACGTTGGGCTCGGCAACCACGCTCGCGCCGGTGGCGTTCCAGTTGCCCTGGATGTAGACCGGGTTCTCCGACGTCACCGTGATCCCTGACGCGGGAAGCTGGTTCAGGCCGCCATTGATCAGCTTCAATGCGCGCCGGAACAGCACCGGCCGCGCCAGGCGGCCGCGGGCCGAGTAAAGCCGCGGAGTGGCCGCGCCGGAGCCGATCACCGTCCACGGACGGGCGGTGGCGTCGAACTGCATGTTCGGAACCGCGGTGGCCGGGACCGCCAGAGCGTGCGGCGTCTCACCATACGTCTGCAGCGTGCCGTTCTCGTTGAAGTCCTCGCCGGCTTCGAGCAGGTTGGTCTTCGCCCACGCGGCGTTGGCGGGATTGATCGAGTCCTCGTTGCCGTACTCGCCGGTCTCCACGTCGCCGGCGGTCTCATTGTGGTCGCCGCGGCGATCCGAGAAGTAGATGATGTAGCCGTTGATGTTCAGCGCCTGGTTGCCGGTTCCCGCGGCATATGCGCCGGTGCCGGCCACCCATTGACGGAAGTTGTCCATGTCGAGCGCCACGTAGCCCATGATGCCGCCCTCGTTCATGCCGTCAGTGACGGGGAGCAGGCGCGAGTTGCCCTCGCGCGCGTCGAACAGCGTCAACGGCTGGAAGTCGGTGGGGGTGAGTGACGCGCTGTAGTTGTTTGCGGCGACGGCGCACCCGCCTGCCGCCAGACCGTTGTCCCGGAGGCGCTGGAAGCGGATGATGGCGTTCGGCGTCGGGTCCGCGCAAAGGTCGCCGGAACCAAACGGGCGGCCCGCGAACCCATAGTTCAGCCATTCGAGCGTCACGTCGCTCCACACGTTCGCGGCGTTCTGCATTTCGATTTTGATGAATCCGTTCAGCAGTGGAGTGCCCGCCGCCGTCGTGGCACCGGTCAACACCGGATCGTTGACCGCGAGTGTCGACGCGGCCGGCCACGTACAGCCGGTCAGGGTGTTGCCGGCGACTCCGGTGCAGGTCACCGGATCTTCGCCGACATAGAAGACTCGCGTGGCGACCATATTGCGCGCGGTGGTGAACGCCGCCGTAAAGTTGATCGTCGCGTTGTTCAGGGGCGAGGCCGGATTGACGACGCCCGTGAAGGTGGTGCCGTTCGTGTTCGTGAAGGTGGCGACCGTGTTGATGGGAATGTTGGGGTGCGCGCCGCACCCGGTGGCCTGCGTACCAGTCAGGTTGTTGCAGACGATCGCCGGAATCGCGGCCGTCGAGAGCTGGTTCCACTTCATCCACGTCGGGACTCCGGCTACCCAGGCGGCGCCATTCCAGGTTTGAATGGTCAGCGTCCCGCCCGCGATCGCCGAGACGCGAGTGCTCGAGAGGGCGCCGCCGGCGATCAGCGGCTCATTGCCGGGAGACTGCGCGACCGGGGGACGGCCGGCGCCGACGACGTAGCCCGCCGGGCCGCCGGCGGCGTCAAACTGCAGCGGCGCGCCTGCCGTGATCTGCGGCAAGCCGGTGAGATCCGCCGCGCGATCCGACAACAGGATGCGGACGCTCGCCTGCGCGTAATAGCGCTGACCGTAGACGAGCGGATTCGCGGTGTTCTCGTTCGAATTGACCGCCGGGCGCCTGATCAGATCGATCGGCGTCGCGCCTTGCGACGTCAGCGGCAGGTTCAACTGCTTGGCGCCGGTCGTCTCGGTGCGAATGTTGGTGCGATAGGTCACCTCGGACAGGTTTTTCCAGCCGGCCCACGGCGCGGCGGTCGTGCCGCTGCTCTCGGTCGAGAGCAGATTGCGATAGTCGCCGGGCGCGCCGCCGATGACCCGGGGAATCGACACGTTGCCCGTGTGGCCGGTCAGGGTGATCGCCACGCCATTGCTCAGCGTGTTGCGCACCACCTGCGTGAACGCGGTGATCTTGTCCCGGAACGTCAGCGTGTTGCCGGTGCCGTTGGCGATATAGAGGCTCTGGTTGGTGTGCACACGGCCGCCGAAGTCGAAGTTCGGGCCGGCGTGGAAGCCGAGCGACTTTTCGCCGAAGATGCCGAACTGGAACACCGGCACCGCCACCGTCTGCAGCTCGCGGCGCAGGCGCACTTCCGAGTTGCCGGATGTGGACCGCGCCGTCACCGTCAGCGTGTAGGGCGTGATCAGGCCCTTGAAGCCTTCGAACGGACCGGTCGTGATGTCGGCGTCCGCAGACGCCAGCGGGTTGCCGGTGTTGGGGCCGGGACCCGGATCGGGCGTGAACGAGATCGCGTAGCCGGTGCCCGCGGCGCCGCCGGGTGCCGCGTAGGTGAAGCCCGTAATGGTCGGCGGCGTGTCGTCGACCACCGAAATCTGCGCCGCGCTCGGGCTGAAGTCCACCGCGAACAACGCCGCCAGTCCGGCGGTCAGCTTCTCGAGGCCGGCGTGCGCCGCGGCGTAGGCCACGCTCTGGTCGCGATCCGCCGCGTGCGAGCGCTGGCTCGCCAGCAGCACCGCGAACATGCCGGCCATCAGCGCGCTGACGAGCGCCAGCACCATGACCGACGTTACCAGCGCAATACCCGTTTGGTTCTTAATCAACGACGTCTTCATTGCCTTCTCCTGGACCGCGGTCCGGACGTATCAACGATATCGATCGACAAAGGCCATCGCGCGCAGGCTGACCTGCGACTCGAGGGTGGTGGTCAGAAAGTTCGAGGTCAGCGAATTCGGGTTCGGCGTGCGGCTGCGCAGCAGCACGTTGATCTTGCGAATCTGCGTCTCGCCGCACGCGTTCGGCGCGCAGCTGCCGCCGGTGCCGAGGTCGGCCAGCGACATTTCGACGCCGCTCGGGTTGCCGGCGCCGTTGCTGATGTCGTAGGTGAACTGCAGGTCGACCGCGTCGATCGTCACCGCGGTGCCGAGCGTGTTGTCGAACACGCCCGCGTCGCCGTTATTGATGCGGCGCACGAGCCGGGGATGAGCGGCGTCGACGGTGTCGTCGAGGTAGTACGTGATCATCCGCATGCGCGAGATCCGCATCGCCGTTGCGTCGTTGACCGGATCCTCGTTGTTGAGCGCCCTGAGCGTGCCGTTGGCCGCCGTCGTACTCTGGTTCAGGCGCAGCGAATCGTTGGCCGCAAACGTGAGGACCCGGGTGGCGGCGTTGACGTTGGTCACCTGCACGAGCGTGTTGAACGAACCCTTGCTGATCAGCATCAACTGGCCGGCAACGATGCGATCGGGCCCGCTGCCAAGCACCGGGCCGGCCGCGACGGTGACCGTTTCGTCGCCGGTCGCCGTCAGCCGAACATCCAGAAACGCATTGTCGGCCATCAGCACCGACACGACATCGGTGGGAATGCCGCCGATGGTCGGGCCCTGGGCGTCGCGGGGCATCAGCGCCGGCAGGACCAGATCGCCGGCTTCGGTCTGGAACGCCGCCATCCCCGGAGGACCGGGAATGCGAATCTGCACCGCGCCCACACCGTTCGGGATGCTGACCGCGTGGCTGGACGGCAGTCCCGATCCGACCTGCAGGAAGTCGCGGACCATCAGGTCCATCCCGGCGCGTGCCGAGTTGTTCATCGACGAGATCGCCATGACCAGCTCATTGCCCTTCATGATGCTGGCCAGCCCGCTCATGGTGACGCCCATGATGACGGTGAAAATGCCCATCGCGATCATCAGCTCCACCAGCGAGTAGCCGGCGCTGGCCGCGAGTCCAGGACGAGTGTCGGTGCGCATGCAATCGGTCCTCATTACGAGTACGACGAGATATAAGTGACGACGACGTAGTCGGTCCAGGTGTTGCCGACGCGATACCGCACGGTCACGGTCACCTGGCGCAAGTTCGGATTGACGTTGCCCGTGCAATCGACGTTGAGCGGGCTGATCGTGATCTGGCGCGTAAACAACGCTTCCGGCAACTCCTCGACACCGTCATCAGCGGTATTCACCAGGCCGTCGTCGCCGGGATCCTTGATCGGCTGCGGGCCGCCAAGGAACAGCCCGCCGTCCGCCACATTGCGGATGTTCGCCCACGTTGCCCCGCCGGTATCGCGCGCCGAGTGGACGCTCTCGATGGCCTCGCGCGCTCGTTCCCGCGCGATCATCATCGGCGTCGACGCGCCGATGCGCTGCACCGCGGTGGCAAACAGCGCCGCCAGCGGCAACAGTCCCGCGGTCAGAATCAGGATCGACGCGAGCACCTCGATCAGCGAGAAGCCGCGCTCGTCGCCGGCGCACTCCGCCGGCGCGAGACGATTTACTGGAGCCATTCCGAGCCTCTCCATTTCCATGCCCGAATCATTCCGGTGACGCCCCACACGGTGACCGCGCGCTGCGTCTCCGGCGTGTCTTCGTTGCCAATCCAGATCGTGCCGTTGGTGACGTCGCCGGCCGAATCGATCAGCGAGCCGTCGCTGGTAAACATCACCGGCATCGGGCCGGTGAAATTGATCTCGTCGGCGCCGCCAAACGCATCAGGCGTGTCGGCCATGCCGGGTGTCCGGTAGAATGACTGGTCGCCTTCGAGGGTCAGGATGTCGACGACGGTGAGCAGACCGCTCGGCACTTCGACGCGCTCGACCTGCAACTGCGTGTCGGAGTTGACCGTCAGGACGAAATTGCGGCGTTCCGCGACCGCGCGGTTGCGCGCGGTTTCGAGGAACGTCTTGGTCATCTCGACGGAGCTGTCGCCTTTCGAATTCCTGACCATGTTGATGGTCATGGGAATGGTGATGATCGAGCCCACGATGACGATCGCGGTGACGACAATCATTTCGATCAGCGTGAAGCCGCCTTCGAACTTCCGTAAAGAGGCTGGCGAAAGCATTTGGCTACCCCTACAGCAAGGGACGCGCCACCCGCAAAAACCCCCGAAAACATTAGGAAAAAGTCGCATTTGACCCTCCTATCGGGCGGTATTCGGGGCGTCCGTTTTTGGTTGAGCCAGGGGCTCGGCGTGTCCTGTAAGTAAACAACGAATTACAGCATCGTAAGTCCCACCCGTCGGTGGGCAAGTGGCCTTGTCAGCCCAAGTACGCTCGCTGCACGCCTGTTCTTATCGGCTCTTAGCGGTAAAGAAGATATTTGGCGCGCAGGCGGCGCCAGCGGGCTTCGTCCGAGGTCCACTGCGACGACACGGTTGCCGGATCTTCACCGCGTTTCACGCGCTCGAGCGGATCGGCGGTCCCGAACAATCGCCACGTCGTCGCCACGTCGTACTTCCCGCCGAACAACGTCGACAACGCCGCGGCGATCTCGAGACCAACGCGAACCGGCTGCAGCTGCGATCGATTCGTGACGACCATGAAGACGCCGTGACACTGTTCGCCGGCGTACTTGCTCGACGTGGGAGTGAATGCAATCGGATAGAAACGAATCCCGGCCAGCTTGCGAGCGTTGAGCGCGGCCGACAGGCGAGGACCATCGATCCACGGCGCGCCGAACTGTTCGAACGGCTGATCGGTGCCGCGGCCGACGGACACGTTCGAGTACTCGATCGCGCCGACGCCCGGATACAACGTGGCCTGGTTGAGATTGCGCATGTTCGGCGAAGGATTGATCCACTCGAGGCCGGTCTCGTCATACCAATAGTCGCGGCGCCAGTTCTCCAGCGGAATCACCGTCAGATCGACGTTGATGTTGTTTTCCTCGTTGAACAACTTCGCCAGCTCACCCATCGTCATGCCGTGCCGCACCGGCATCTGGAAGTAGGAGATGTATTCCTTCGACGGCTCGGAGGTGGGTCCTTCGATTTGCCAGCCGTTGATCGGATTGGGGCGATCGAGCACGACGACGGACAGCTTGCGCTTCGCGGCTTCCTCCATCACGTAGGCCATCGCCGTCTGGTACGTGTAGAACCGCACGCCGACATCCTGGAGATCGATGACCAGCGTGTCGATCCCGGCGAGCATCGCATCAGTCGGCCGCCGGGTGTCTCCGTAGAGTGAGTGAATCGTCAGGCCGGTCTGCTCGTCACGCCCGGCCGGGACATTCGTATCGAGGATGCCGCGGATGCCGTGCTCGGGGCTGAACAGCGAGACGAGCGTGACGCCCGGCGCGCCGTGAATCACGTCGATTGTCGACCTGCCGTCTTTCGATCGGCCGGTGTGATTGGTGATCAATCCAATGCGCTTGCCGCGCAGTTGCTTGAAGTTGTCGCGGGCGAGGACATCGATTCCGGCAAGGACAGGAGCCGCGGGTGTCGGCGGTGGAGCATCCGGCTTTAGCCGCATTGTTCCGGGTGTGATCATCCCATCTGAAGTGAGTGCGGCCGCCGCAACTGTTGCGATTCTGCCGCGAAGAGCTCCGACATCGCCCGTGCCATCCGGATGCAATCGGCTCGAGAGAAATATGACGTACGAATTCGATCCCGGATCGATCCACAGGCTCGTGCCGGTGAATCCCGTATGCCCGTACGAAGTACCGACCGGAAAGAGATCGCCGCGGTTGCTCGAGTATTGCGAATCGATGTCCCAGCCAAAACCCCGGTTTGCCGTCATGCCCGCCGGCGTTTGACGCGTCGTCATTGCATCAACGCTCGCGGCCGACAACACGCGCGTGGTGCCGAGACGGCCCTTGCCGAGCAGCATGCGCGCGAAGAGTTTCAGATCGCGCGCGGTGCTGAACAGGCCCGCGTGTCCGGCGATGCCGCCCATGCGCCGCGCGGTCGGATCGTGCACGACGCCGCGCAGCGGCGGCGCATCCGCGCGTTTGCAGGGCCACGCATCCTGATCCGCGCAACGCTCCGTCGGCGCAATGCGCGGCAGCAATGACTTCGGTGGAAGAAAACCCGTCTCCGTCATGCCGAGCGGCGCGAAGACGCGCGCTTTCAAGTACGCATCAAGCGACTGACCCGTCACGCGCGCGACGATGTCACCGAGGAGAAAATAGTTGATGTCGCTGTAGACGAACGTCTCGCCGGGAGGCGCGGCCGGCACTTCATCGATCGCCAGCTGAATCGCGGCGTCGTATCCGGACCACGGATGCAGATCGACATCAGGGCGCAGTCCCGACACATGCGTCATCAAGTGGCGGATGGTGATGCCATCTTTTCCGTAGCGCTCGAATCCCGGGATGTGGCTCGCCACCGTGTCGTTGAGCCGGACGCGCCCGTCTTCGATCAGCGTCATGATCGCTGTCGTTGTCCCGACGACCTTGGTCAACGAAGCGAGGTCGAAGACCGTATCCAGAGTCATCGGCTCTTCGGCGGGCACCGTCGCGCGGAAGCCGAACGCCTTTTCATACAGCGTTTGATCGCTTGTCCCGAGCGTAGTCGAGGGACCGCGGCCCACGACAACGACTGCGCCCGGAGTGGCGTTCGCCGCCATCGCCTCGCGCACGAGGTCATCGATACGAGCCAAACGGGAATCGGATTGTTGGCCGCTTGCGGGAATTTGGGCAAAAAGGGCCAAAAACACACAGGACCAAGCCCCAAGCCCCAAGTCCCAAGCCGTCGTTTTTGGCGTCCAGCGCATGGGGCTAATATACTGAGTCGGTTGTAGTTCTTCAGGGGAGATATCTGAAATGCGAGATTCGAAGACGTTCCTTTCGGCGGTGGCATTGGTCGCCGCGTTGGTCGTGTCGGCGCTGCCGGCGGCGGCCCAGACCGGCCGCGTCGGCGGGACGGTGAAGGACGCGCAGAGCGGCCAGCCGCTCAAGGGCGCGACCATTACCGCGGAAAATCCGCAGGCCTCGCCGTCGTCGTTCACCGCGACGACGGACGACAAGGGCCGTTACTCGATCATCGGCTTGAGGACCGGCACCTGGAAGGTGACCGCGGTGGCCCCAGGCTTCCAGGCGTCGTCCGGCCAGGTGCCGGTGCGCAGCCTCGGCGCGCCGATGCCGCCGGTCGACTTCGCGCTGGCCGCCGGTGCGTCCGGCCCGGCCGGCGCGCTCGCCGGTGTGAACACCAAGGAGTTGCAGGCTGAACTGCAGAAGGCGATCGATCTCGCCAACTCCGGCCAGCACGACGCCGCGATCGCCGCGTATCAGGCGATCCTCACCAGGACGCCGGCGCTGACGATGATCAACGGACAGATCGCGCAGGTGCAGCGGTTGAAGAAGGATTACGACGGGGCGATCGCGTCATACCAGAAGGTCATCGCCGCCGATCCGAACAACGACAAGGCGAAGATCGAGATCGGCATGACGTATCTCGAGAAGAACGATTTCGCCAACGCCGAGAAGGCGCTGATGGAAGTCGCCACCTCGGTGAACGCGAGCCGTGAGGTGTTCTACAACCTCGGCGAGGTCAAGTTCGCGAAAGGCGAGACCGATGAAGCGGTGAAGCACTACGAGCGCGCGGCGCAGATGGACGCGGCGTGGGGCAAGCCGCTCTTCAAGCTCGGTCTTGCCAGGCTGCAGAAGGCCGACACCGCCGGCGCGATCGACTACATGAACAAGGTGATTGCCGCGGATCCGAGTTCGGCCGAAGCCGCACAGGCCAAGGCGCTGATCGAGCAATTGAAAAAGGGTTAAGGAAAAACGAAAAAGGAAAAACAAAAAGGAAAACATTTGTTCTTCCTTTTTCGTTCTTAGTTTTTCCTTTTCTCGGCTTCAGCAATGAGCTGATCGATGTTGGGGTAGGAAGGCTCGATCGATCGGGCCTTCTTCCACATTTCCGTCGCGTCGGCGAACTTTCCTTCCCTCGCCAGCAGCACGCCCTTCACCACCCAGGCGTAGGCATACGACGGCGACAGTTGCACGGCGGCGTCGACGGCGGCGTGCGAAGCGGCCAGGTCGCCGCGTTGCGCCTCGAACCATGCCAGTGTCGCCTGTGCGGATGGCGAATCCGGAAACGAGCGCAGCGCCGCAACCCATTCGCCCTGTGCGGTGCGAAGCTTCTCGCCCGCCAGGCCTGACAGCTCGAGGACCCCAAACGATTCGAGGACCTCGGCGGCGCGCGTGCGTACGACGCGGGCCGGGTCAATCAGCCGCGCCAGCACCGCGCCGAGCGATCGATCACGATCGCCGAGGATGCCCAGAGATTGAACGGCTGCAGCCCGGACGGCCGGTTCCGGATCGTTGGCCGCGCCAATCATGGCGTTGACGATCGCGGGGGTCGCCGCCACCGGCCGCTCCGCCGGATTGACGCGCGACCAGGCACGACTGGTTGAACGATCGCCGCCGGAACTCGAAGTGTCCGGGGACTGCACGTACGATGTCTGGCTTTGCGGTGACGCGCTGCGAAGAGACCAACCCCGTGATCGTTGTACCAGCCGGCCAACATAATCCGCGGCGCTGGCGCGGACGAGGAGGCCTTGCGATCGATCGACGGCCAGTTTGGCGAGCGCCGGCAGCGTCGTCGCGTCACCGGAGCCGGCGCGATACATGGTGTCGGCGAGCATTGCGGCGTTCGCGCGCCGCTCGCCGTCGCCCCACCATTCGTTCATCTGCTTCGCGGCCCATTCGGGCGTGCGATTGTCGTGGCACGTCGTACACGCATTCGGGATGCCGAACTGCGCGGTGTTCTCCGGCACCGGCGGCTGGAACGTGTGATCGCGCCGGCGGATCAACAACCGCCAGTTCACATCGCTCATGTGGCAGCTGATGCAGCGGGAGCCGGCCGAGTCGGGCCTGTGAAATGTGTGGCCCTCCAAACCGGCTCCAGTGAACGAGGGGCTTGGGACTTGGGGCTTGGGACTTGGCGCCTTCGGTGTCGTGTGACACTGAGTACAAAGCGCATCGCCAGTGCGGCCCTGGTTGATGTTCACCTTCAGCGAAAACTCGTTGCGCGATCCGTGAGCGACGTGGCAACTGGTGCACGCGATCGCGCCGGCCTTGAAGCAGCCGCTGAGCGTCAGCGCCTGCGGGCGATTGAAGCGGTTCGGCCGCCCGTCGGGCCAGAACTCACCCTGCAGATCGTTGTCGGGAATCGGATCGCTGATCAGGAACGGCATGGCGTAATCCGCGTAACGATCGCCGCCCTTGAAGCCGACGAACACGTTGCGCTTGTTGCCGTGACAGTAGGCGCACGTGTCGTAAATGCGCCGCGGCTCGGAGCTCTTCACCGAGAAGATCTGGAGGACGTCGCTCAATTGGCGGTTCTTCGAACTGTTGTCGTAGTTCGGCTTCGACCCGGGATCTTTCTCCCACGCCGCCATCAGCTCGACGTGGCGGCGGCCGGGACCGTGACAGGCCTCGCACCCGATGCCCATCTCCGTCCACGTGGACTTGTATTTCTTCGCGGCGACGTCGTAACCCTGGACGATGTTCGTGCCGTGACAGTTGAAGCAGTTGGCATTCCAGATCTGCCGGAGGTGATGGGCGCCGTCAGGGATCGCGGTCAGCTCCTGCCAGTCCATCCAGCGCCGGCTCGCCATGCTCCAGAACACAGGGAGCACATAGATGCTTCCGTCGGGCAACGTCGACAGATAACCCTGGTATCGCTTCGCGCCGAGCGTGTAATCAACGGTGAATGTTTCCGGGACGCGGCCGCCGAACGACACCGACACGTACGGCTTGCCGTTCTTCGTGCCGAACGTGTACGCGCGATCGTGATCGGCGAACGTCGTCCCTTCGCGGAAGTCGCCGGCGACGGTGGCGTCGGCGACGGGCTTGGTCATCTTGCTGTGGAGCGAGTTCTTCCACTGCGTGTGCTCGACGTCATGGCAACGCGCGCAGGATTCGGATCCGAGGTAGTCGGGTGCCTGGGGGGCCTGGGGTGCCTGGGGTGCCTGAGGTGCCTGAGGTGCCTGGGGTGCCTGAGGTGCATCGGGTGCGGCGGCAGTCGCGCGCAGTGCGACCATGAACGCCAATAGCGCTGACGCGACGCACAGCAACCGGTTGCCCCGAGTCACAGCAGCGATTCTATCCGTACAAAAAACAAGGGCCCCAATTCTGGGGCCCCTCCGAGCCAGCGGCCTAGTCAGCCTGGCTCAAAATCATAGAAGCTGACTCCTGTGGGGGTGCGCGCCTCTTTCGCCAAGTGGCGGCAGCCATGGGGCTGATCAACTTCTTTCCCACGTAAGAGCAAGCGACATGCCGAGGGAGTTCGGCCAAAACAGGCCTGAATTTCCAGGCCTGACGCGCCGAATCCAAGGAGTTGAAAAGAGGGGCTTCGGCTTTTTGGTTACGGGTTACGGGTTACGGGTTCCATCTTCCGGGTTTGGTTCTGTTGGGTTCGGGTTCGGGTTCGGGTTCGGGGTTCTTAGAGGCGTGACCTGATTTCCCATAAGTCGGGAAAGATTGGTGTCATGAGCGTTGTAGCAAGATACTGTGCTCCGCTCGATCCGCCAGTGCCGATTTTCGCGCCGATGGTGCGCTGCACCATCTTCACGTGGCGATAGCGCCATTCCTGCAGGCCTTCGTCGAGATCGACGAGCCGCTCGCACATCTCGGCGTGCTTGGGATCGCGACGGTAGAGATCGATCAACGTCGACTGCAAGTCTTCAGAAGGCTCGATCCGCGCCGTGACGTCCCGCGAAAGTGACGCGGACGGGATCTGATAGCCTTCGCTGTACAAGTACCTCAGGAACGCATCCCATAGCGTCGGGGATCCAAATCGCTGCTGCAACGCGGTGCGGGCCCGGCTGCCTGCAGGAAAGCGATCGATCGCCTGCTGCGATTTGTTGCCGAGAGCGAATTCGAGCTGCCGGAATTGATCGGATTGAAAACCGCTGGCCGCCTCGAGCCGCGCGCGAAACGACTGGAATTCGAGCGGCGTCATCGTCTCGAGGATGTCGAGCTGCGCGACGAGCACCTTGAGGATCGTGAGAATGCGCTTCAGTGAATGTTGCGCGCGATACGGATCGTGCTTCTCGAGGAGCTCGATGACGCGATCGACTTCATGGAGGACTTGCTTGAACCACAGTTCGTAGACCTGGTGAATGACGATGAAGAGCATTTCGTCATGCTCGGGTCCTTCGGACCGCGGCCGTTGAAGTGCGAGCAACTCGTCAACGGCGAGATAACTGCCGTAGGTGACAGATCGATCTTCCATGGTTACAGCTTACAGGTTCCGGGTTACAGGTTTGGTTCTGTTGGGTTCGGGGGTTCGGGGTTTGGGGTTTGGGGTTTGGGGTTGGGGTTTGGGGTTCCAGAGGGAGTGTCAGAAATTCTGTGTGTAGGGCGTGATTAGTATTGCCGTGCTCTCTTCGGGTTCTTCGATCCTCCTTCCACAGATGATGACGCGTGTGGGCGCTGTGGGAAACCGCGGTCT
>JAIEMQ010000008.1 GCA_019752015.1 Cyanobacteriota bacterium
CGTTCTACTCGCGAGTCAATCGACACAGCGATGCGTTCAAGAGGGTGACCGTCGAGACGCCGGAGTTCGAGCAACTGGCCGCGGATGCGGCGGCAGTGTTTCAGACCGCCTATGAGACGTATCGACAACGCCGCTACACGCTCCCTGAGGGAGGCGGCCGTCTGCACCGCCACGCGTCTCATCCGGGTGCGGACATCCCGGCGGCGAAGTAGCCTGGCCGGGCGGTGACGGCCGCGGAGCGCTACGAGCGGCGTAAACCTCTCGACGGCAGGATCCGGAGCCGCTTGCGCCCGCCGGCGCGATAGGTCTCGAAGTCGTCGTGGTCGATCGTGAATACCGTCGAAAGGGACTCGCGCTGTGCCAAGTGGACAAGCGAGGCGTCCGCGAAATCCATCGGGCGATCGCGATAGTTACGCATCAGCCCTTCAATGATCGCCTCACGGCACGCCTGGTGCCACGAATCGGTTCCGTCGAGGTACGCCAGCAACGCGCCGGTATCGGCAAGTGCCCTAACGTGCACGAGGCTGTCGCCGCTTCAATCGGGCTCTCACGAGTTCTCGAACCCGCTCGCTTCGTCGCGGGACACCTCCCGAGAGGCATCCCGCGAAGCGGCTTGCCCGGGCGTGGAGACGACGCTGGTGAACGCTCTCCGAACCGCCGGCATCGGTCGTTGCACCGAGGTGATCGGCGACGATTTGGTCGAGCAGCTGGGCGACGCTTCGATTGGCGCTGCGCGCCGCTTCTTCCAGACTGCCTTCATCGCAGGCGAGACTCGCCACGTGTACACTTCACTCTTCCGGGCCATGCATTACAGTGTAATGCATCGTCCGCACCGGACAACGCCGGTATCCGCCTGTCACTCCACGCTGCGAATGCGTTGCGCGATGCGGCTCCGGGCAAGCCAGCCCCAATCGCCCCGCCCACATCTCGAGATACGGCCAGTCCAAGCGCCGGCTGCGCCGCGATCACCTTGCGCACGTCGCGCAGATGGATCCCGGAACTCGGCGTCGAACATCGCGATGAGCCGTTCCGCGCCCTCGAGCCGGGTCGTGACGAGTGCCAGCACCGAGAACTCATCGAGCATCGTCTCCGGGCCATGAGAGTCCAGCATGATTGGCGGCCGGGCGCGGCGGTTGGGCAATCTCCTTGACAGCGCAACGCGGGTTGTCCGTATACTGACGGTCTTGATCCGAAGCCGCCGCTCCCGGCTCGTGATGTCTGCCATCGCGCTCTGCATGGCGGTGGTGCCGTCCTATACGGCGCCGCGGCACGCCCACGAGCAGACGTCGGGCGCGATCCTGGTGCACAGCCACCCACACGAAGAACACGCCGGCCATTCGAACGCCATCGATCACGGAGCAGAGAAGCAGATTCCGGCGGTATCGACGGCATTCAGAGTCGAGCGCACGCTCGAGATCACGCCGGTGGTGCTGACGGCGGTTATTCCGGTTCCTGCGCACACACCGGAGCTGGCCTCGAACGTCCCGGAAGATGACCCGGTCATTCACGGTCCGCCCATTGCGGTTCCGTCGCTCCGCGCGCCTCCCGCCTAGCCCTCAGCTGTACCTTCCGCGACCGCTCGCGGCATATCTTTCGTTCGACAATTCGTTCTCGTTGTGAGGTGCCATGTCCATCGGCTTTGGCGCACCCGGGCCATGCCCGTGGCGCGCGCCTGCGGCAATCGTGCTGGCCGTCGCGTTCCTTCTGGGAGCGGCGCACCAGGCGCACAGTCAGGAACCGGTTTCGCAACGCCCTCTGGGCCGGGACGTTCCGGTGTTCGTGCCGCCGGCGGCCGGCGCGCCAGGCCCCGGGGTGTCGCAGCGCGACAACCCGGGCGGCGTCCTCACGCTTCGCAACGCCGTCGCGCTGGCGCTGCTGCAGAATCCTGTGCTCGCCTCGTTCGCGTGGGACATCCGGGCCCAGGAGGCACGCATCCTTCAGGCGGGCCAGCGGCCGAATCCGGCATTGGGTGTTCTGGTCGAGGATTTCGGTGGACGGGACTTTGGAGGCGGCGCCGTCAACGAGCCCATTCAGTCGCAAACGACGATTCAACTCAGTCAACTCGTCGAACTTGGCGGGAAACGGACGGCGCGCCGCGAGCTGGCCGCGTTGAATCGCGATCTTTCATCGTGGGACTACGAGACCGCCCGCATCGACATCCTGACCGAGGTCACGCAGGCATTCACGGACGTGCTGGCCGCGCAGGAGACGCTGGCGCAAATCGAACGGACGACCCAACTCGTCGACCAGGTCCAGCAGAGTGTCGCCGCGCGCGTCGTTGCCGGCGTGGTCTCACCGATCGAAGAGACGCGAGCCAGCGTCGCACTCGGGTCGGTGCGCGTCGAAGTAGCGAAAGCGCGCCGGTATCTCGAGGCCAGCCGTGTGCGTCTCTCTCTTCTGTGGGGCCAGCCCACGCCGCTGTTCACCTCCGTGGAAGGCGCGCTCCGGCAACCCCCGCTTCCGCTCCCGGCCCTGGAGACCCTGGCGGCCCGGTTGCAGCAGAACCCCGAGATGGCGCGCTGGGCGACGGAGCTCTCGCAACGCGAGGCATCGCTGCGTGTGCAACGTGCGCGGGCCGTTCCGGATATCTCTGTCCTTGGCGGTTACCGCCGCTTCACGGACGTCGACGCCAAGGCATTGGTCGGGGGCGTGACGATGTCGCTGCCGCTGTTCGACCGGAACAAAGGCGGCATCCGCGAAGCCGAACTGCGCCTGGTCAAAGCGGCTGAAGAACGACGAGCCACCGAAACGCGGCTGGTCGCCGCGCTCGTGGATGCCTACGCCGTCCTCGCCGCCGCCTACGACGAAGTCACGCTGTTGCGTGCAGCCGTGGTCCCCGGTTCGCAACAGGCGTTCGAAGCGGTCAGTGAGGGCTACCGCCTCGGACGATTCGGGTTCCTCGACGTCCTGGAGTCGCAGCGGACGTTGATCGCCAATGACAGCCAGTACTTGCGCGCGCTCTCGCAGTATCGCAAGGCCATTGCGGCGGTCGAGCGCCTGATCGGCGAGCCGCTGAGCCCTGCCCCGTCACGAGAGTAGTCGCATGAACAAGAAAACATTCGCCATTGTCGCCATCATCGTCGTCGTCGGCATCGTGGTCGCCGCCGCCATCCTCCGTTCGCCGGCAGCCGGCAGCGGCGAGCACGAGGAAGCGCCGGGGCCGCTCGATTATCCGCGCGGGCCACATGGCGCCAGGCTGCTGTCTGATGAGGGCCTCCAGCTCGAGATGACGATTTACGAAAGCGGGGTACCGCCGCAGTTCCGAATCTACCCGTACGACGGAA
Organism: Cyanobacteriota bacterium; assembly: GCA_019752015.1. Lineage (GTDB taxonomy): Bacteria > Acidobacteriota > Vicinamibacteria > Vicinamibacterales > UBA2999 > 12-FULL-67-14b. Next base: position 3,285 of record JAIEMQ010000008.1, read on the forward strand.
CCGGCAAGGCGATGACGCCAGACAGCGTCCAGCTGATCGTTGAACTTCATCGACTGGGCGGACGCGTCGATCGCATCACGTTCACGCCTGAAGCGGATTACCTTCGCGGCAACCAGGTCGTCGAAGAGCCACATTCGTTCGACGTCAAGATCCAGGCGGCGCTGGCGGGACGGAAGTACGCGTTCGAGTACGCGCAAATCGAAGGCAAAGTGCAGATGCTGCCGGAGCAGATCAAAAGCGCCGGGATGACGATCGGCGTCGTCGGGCCGCGTGAGATGACCACGGTCCTCGAGCTTCCGGGCGAGGTCAAGGCTGATGAAACCCGGATCGCCCGCGTCGTCCCCCGGCTGCAAGGCGTGGTGGAGCAGGTCCTCAAGAAGCAAGGCGACCAGGTCGGGCGTGGCGAGCTGATCGCGGTGATCAACAGCCGCGAGCTCGCCGACGCCAAACGTGACTACATCGAAGCGGCGCACACCGCGGCCTACCGGGCCGACGTTCTTCAACGGGAGGAGATGCTGTTCAAGAAGAAGATTTCGGCCGAGCAGGAGCTGCGTCTGGCGGAAAAACTCGTGGTCGAGGCGCGGCTGGCGGAGAAGCTTGCCGGGCAGAAGCTCGTCGTCCTCGGGGTCCCGTCATCCGTCCTGGCTGGATTGGCGGATGCTCCAGCGGAGAGCATGGCCCGGTACGAGATCCGGTCTCCGCTGGACGGTGTGATTCTCGAACGGAACGTGACGGTCGGGGAAGCCGTCACGGCTGATGCAGCGATTTTCTCGGTCGGGGACCTTTCGGCGGTCTGGGTCGACATTGCGGTGTATGCCAAAGACCTCGGCAACGTGCGAACCGGTCAGGAAGCGACCATTGTGTCAACAGACCTCGGCCGGGAGGCGACGGGGCGAATCAGTTTCCTCGGACCGCTGGTCGGTCAGGCAACACGCAGCGCGATTGCCCGCATCGTGCTTCCCAACTCGGGTCAGCTGTGGCGGCCCGGCCTGTTTGTCACGGTTCGTCTGGTTCGTGAGTCCATCAAGATCCCACTCGCGGTCGCCGCCGAAGCGATCCAGACCTTCCGCGACTGGCAAGTGGTGTTCGTGAAGTACGGCGACTGGTTCGAGGCCCGCCCGCTCGAGCTCGGACGCACCGACGGGCAGTGGGTCGAAGTGCTGTCGGGATTGAAGGCCGGCGACCAGTACGCGTTGGCCAACAGCTTCGCCGTCAAAGCCGAGATCGGCAAACTCGGCGCCACGCACGATCACTAAGCCGGCGACGCGACATGCTTGAACGTATTCTGCAGTTTTCAATCCGTCAGCGATGGGTGGTGTTGATCGCGACCTTCGCCCTCGCGGTGTTCGGCGCGTACAACTACACGCGCCTGCCGATCGACGCCGTCCCCGACATCACGAACGTCCAGGTGCAGATCAACACGCAGGCGCCGGGCTACTCGCCGTTCGAAGCCGAGCAGCGCGTCACCTTCCCGGTTGAAACCGCCATGGCCGGCCTGCCTCGCCTGCAGCAGACGAGGTCGATCTCGCGCTACGGCTTGTCGCAGGTCACCGTCGTGTTCGAGGACGGCACGGACATCTATTGGGCACGACAGTTGATCAACGAACGTGTGCAGGAAGCGAAAGGCCTTCTGCCCCCGGGTCTCGAGCCGACACTGGGTCCCATCGCCACCGGCCTGGGAGAGATCTTTCTCTGGACGGTCGAAGCCGCGGAAGGGGCGAAGAACGCGTCGGGACAACCCTACTCAGGGAGCGATCTCCGGACCATCCAGGACTGGATTGTCAGACCGCAGCTGAGGACCGTGGCCGGCGTGGCTGACGTCAACAGCATCGGCGGGTTCACGAAGCAGTACCAGGTGACGCCGCTGCCGGCACGCCTGCTCAGTTACGGGCTGACCTTTCGGGACGTGCTCGATGCCCTGGCGCGCAACAACACCAATGTCGGCGCCGGCTATATCGAGCGGCGCGGCGAGCAATACCTGATCCGATCACCGGGCCAGGTGCAGGAGCTGAGCGACCTTCAACGAATTGTCGTTGGCAATCGTCTCGGCACACCGATCCGCCTCGATGCGGTGGCCGAGGTCTCGCTCGGCCACGAGCTCCGGACCGGCGCCGCCACCCACGATGGACGCGAAGTGGTGCTCGGCACCGTCTTCATGCTGACCGGCGAGAACTCGAGGGCCGTCTCGCAGCGTGTCGCGGCGAAGATGGAAGAGATCAACCGCACGCTGCCCGAGGGCGTCGACGCGAAGACGGTCTACGACCGCACGGTGCTCGTCGATGCGACGATCGAAACGGTCCAGGAGAACCTGGCCGTCGGCGCGCTGCTGGTCATCGCGATTCTGTTCTGGTTCCTCGGCAACGTCCGCGCCGCCATCATCACCGCGTGCGTCATTCCGCTGTCGATGCTCCTGACGATCACCGGCATGGTCGAGCGAGGCATCAGCGGCAACCTGCTGAGCCTCGGCGCCCTCGACTTCGGCATCATCGTCGACGGCGCCGTCATCATCGTCGAGAACTGCATGCGGCGGATGGCGGAACGCCAGCATCAGCTTGGCCGGCTGCTCACGCGCACTGAACGCTTCGAAGTGGTGTTCGAAGCCTCCCGTGAGGTGCGGCGCGCGACGATGTTCGGCGAGCTGATCATCATGATCGTCTACCTCCCGATCCTCACCCTGACGGGCATCGAGGGGAAGATGTTTTACCCGATGGCCTTCACCGTGCTGGCGGCGCTGTTCGGGGCGATGGTGCTGTCGGTCACGTTCGTGCCGGCGGCGGTGGCCGTTTTCGTGACCGGGAAGGTCAGTGAGCGCGAAAGCCTGCCGGTCCGCATCGCGTCGAGGTTGTATGCGCCGGCGCTGCGCGCGGTGATGCGCAACCGGGCGGTCACCGTGGCCACGGCCCTGGTCTTCGTGCTGCTCAGCGGCGCCATGGCGACGCGGCTGGGCAGCGAGTTCCTGCCGAGTCTCGATGAAGGCGATTTGCTCGTGCACGCGCTCAGAATTCCGGGCACCGGCCTGACGACGGCGGTCGACATGCAGCACACGCTCGAACGCCAGTTCATGAGCTATCCGGAAGTCGACTACGTGTTCTCGAAGATCGGCACTGCACAGATCGCGACCGATCCGATGCCGCCGAGCGTGGCTGATACGTACGTCATGCTCAAGCCTCGCCAGCAGTGGCCGGATCCCGATCGGCCCAAGGCGGACTTCGTTGCGCAATTGCAGCGCGAGCTGCTGCTCATCCCCGGCAATAACTACGAGTTCATCCAGCCCATCCAGATGCGCTTCAACGAGCTCATCGCCGGTGTTCGCAGCGACATTGCCGTGAAGGTGTTTGGCGACGATATGGAGATCCTGTCGGAGGTCGGCCGGCAGATCGAAACCGTGCTCGGCTCGGTGGCGGGCGCCTCGGACACGAAGCTCGAACAGACCACCGGCCTGCCGCTGCTCACCATCAAGCTGAAACGGGACGAGATGGCCAGGCTCGGCCTCAACGTCGCGGACGTCCAGGACGTGATCGAGGTGGCGTTTGGCGGCAAGATCGCCGGCCAGGTATTCGAAGGCGATCGCCGGTTCGACATCGTGGTCCGGCTGCCCGAGCCATTGCGATCCGACCTTGACCAGATGGGACGCCTGCCGATTCCACTTCCGGCCGGAGGCCGGCAGGTGGTGCCGCTGGGTTCCGTCGCCGAGTTCGATATCGCGCCTGGTCCCAATCAGGTCAGCCGCGAGAACGGCAAACGGCGCGTGGTCGTCACGGCGAACGTCCGCGGCCGGGACATCGGCTCGTTCGTCTCCGAGGCGGAACAGAGGATTCGAGAGAACGTGACCGTTCCCCCGGGCTATTGGACGGCCTGGGGCGGGCAATTCGAGCAGCTGATCTCGGCTCGTCAGCGCCTGACCATCGTGGTCCCACTCGCGCTGGTGCTGATCTTCGGTTTGCTCTACGCGACGTTCGGCACCGTTCGCGAAGCCTTGCTCGTGTTTACGGGCGTGCCGCTGGCGCTCTCCGGCGGCGTGTTGTTCCTCTGGCTGCGCGACATTCCGTTTTCGATCTCGGCCGCCGTCGGCTTCATCGCGCTGTCAGGCGTCGCGGTGCTCAACGGTCTCGTGATGATCACGTTCATCGATCGCCTGCGCGAGGAAGGGCATCCGCTCGACGATGCGGTGATCCAGGGTGCCCTCGCGCGCCTGCGGCCCGTGCTGATGACGGCATTGGTCGCGTCGCTCGGCTTTCTCCCGATGATGTTGGCCACGGGTCGCGGCGCCGAGGTGCAGCGGCCGCTGGCGACGGTGGTCGTCGGCGGCATCGTCACTTCCACGGCACTGACGCTCCTGGTGCTGCCGGTGCTCTACCGCTTGTTCGCGGCGCGTCAACGCGAGGCCGACGCACCGTGAGCGGCAGCGACGCCGCCAGCCGCGACGAGGCGCCGCGGTTGATGACGCGCGAGCGATGGGTGGAGGTCATCCGCATCGTCGCGGTCGCCATCATCACGTGGCTGTACTGGCAGGAGCGGATGCCGCGCCCCCTGCTGCTCGCCGGCATCGCGGCTGGTCTCTATCCGCTGGCGCGCATCGGCATCACCGAGCTCTGGACGGCGCGCAAGATCGGCACGGAGATCTTCGTCACCATCGCGACGATCGTGGCGCTGCTCGGCGGCGAAGACGTTGCCGCGGCGGTGTTGATGACGATCATCCTGTTTGCCGAATTCATCGCCGACTTCAACACCGACCGCGCCCGCGCCTCGATCAAGGCGCTGATCGGCGCCGCGCCGCGCACGGCGGTGATTCGCACTGCGTCCGGCGAACGCAGCGCGCCGATCGCGGAACTGACGCCTGACGTCGTCGTGCTGGCGCGCGCCGGCGAACGCATCGCGGTCGACGGCACCGTCGTCGCCGGACAGGCCGCGGTCGATGAAGCGGTGATTACCGGCGAGAGCATGCCGATCGAGAAGGGCGCGGGGGCGTCGGTGCTCGCCGGCACCGTGGTGATGACCGGCGCGATCGACATCCGCACCGACAAGGTCGGCGGCGACACGATGTTCGCGCGTATCATCGCGCTGGTCGAAAACGCCGAGAGCCAGGAAGCGCCGGTGCAGAAGCTCGCCGATCGCGTTGCGGCGTGGCTGCTGCCGGCGGTGCTGGTGTTCCTCGTCGCGGTGTTCATCGTTACGCGCGACGTCAGGAAGATCGTCGCGCTGATGATTTTCACCTCGCCGGCCGAGCTCGGACTGGCGACGCCGATGGTGATGATCGCGGCGATCGCGCGCGCCGCCCGCCAGGGCATCCTCGTCAAGGGCGGCGTCCACCTCGAACAGCTCGCCAAGTCGGACGTGATGGTGTTCGACAAGACCGGCACGCTCACGGAAGGCACGCCGCGGCTGTTCCGGGCCGTCGCCACGGATCCGGCGCTGACCGAAGACGAATTGCTCCGTCTCGCCGCATCGGTCGACCGCCGATCGGCGCATCCGCTCGCCAAGGCGGTGGTCGATGCCGCGGCGGCGCGCCAACTGGATCTGCCGGAGGTCGAGGAATTCGAAAACGTTCATGGACGCGGCGTGTCCGGCCGCGTCGGCTCGCGCCGCGTGATCGTCGGCAACGAGGCGATGCTCGATGATCGCGGCGTGACGCGGCCCCTCGATCGCGTCGCCCACCCGGGGACGACGGTGCTGGTCGCGGTCGACGGACGAGTGGCGGGCTACCTGCAGTTCGGCGATCCCATCCGGCCGGCGGCGAACGCGCTGCTGGCCGCTTTGAAAGCCGACGGCGTGCGCACGATCGTGATGCTGACTGGCGACAACGAGGAGGCGGCGCGCGCCGTCGCCGAGGCGACCGGCGTCACCGAAGTGCGCGCACGCCTGCTGCCCGAGGCCAAGGTCGCGGCCATCGACGAACTTCGCGCCGGCGGCCACGTCGTCACGATGGTCGGCGACGGCATCAACGACGCGCCGGCGCTGGCCCGCGCCGACGTCGGCATCGCGATGGGCGCCCGCGGCACGCAGGCCGCCATTGAAGCCGCCGATATTGCGTTGATGACCGACGACCTGAAACAGATACTCATCGCGCGGCGGCTGGCGCGGCGCGCCTATCGGACGATCATGGAGAACCTGATCGTCGGCGTTGGTGTGGTCCACGTGCTTGGTATTACCGCGGCACTCGCCGGGTGGATCGGGCCGATCCAGGCGGCGATGCTGCACGTGGGCCCGGATGCGCTCGTGTTTTTGAACTCGATCAAATTGATCAAGGTCCAGCTCGAGCCATAAGGACGAACCAGTGGAGGAGGACCGATCGATGCGGTGATCGGGGGCTGGCGTGCCAGCCGTGATGAGCGCATACTATAGAAAGCCGCGCCTGAGTCCGTAGTCACGGACGTTGATGAATATCTGTATTGGGGGTTCCCATGCGAGTACCAATCGGCACATTGATCGTAGCGGCCGCGGCAGCTATCGCGCTGACAGCGACGCCCGCGGCGGCGCAGCACGGCGGCGGCGGACACGGCGGCGGCGGCGGACACGGTGGCGGCGGCCACGTGTCAGGCGGCGCAACACATCGAGGCACTCACGCGGGCGGTGGCAGCTTCGGTCCGGCTATACGCCGGGCCGTCCCGCACGTGACGGCAGCCACACCGCACCTCGATCGGCGGACGACCGTGGTCGTGCCATCGCGTGGAGGTCACATTGGCGGAACGTTGGGCCTGGGCTTCGGCATCGGCGCGTACGGGTACCCCTACGCTTATTCGAGGTACGGCTACGGGTATCCAGGCTATTACGGATCCTCGACGGGATATTACGGCGGCGCGCCGGGCTATTACTACGGGCGTGCCCGTCTCCGGATTCTTGATGCGCCCCGCGACGCCCAGGTCTTTGTCGACGGCGTCTACGTCGGCATGGTCAACGACTTCGATGGCCGGCTGCAGCATCTCGATCTCACGCCCGGCGTCCATCAGATCGAAATCCGCGCGCGCGGCTTCGCGCCGATCGTCTTCGACGTCAACGCCGTCGATGGTCGTACGATCACATACCGCGCGCAACTGCTGCCAGGCCGGCCCTAGCCCGGCAGTCAGCGCCGAACCGGCTCATCCGTAAGACGCGAGCTGGCGCCATGCTTGCATGTGCTACCGCCGTGGATCTTTCAATTTTCGCTCTCGCCCGTCGTGCCGCGGCGATGTCGGTGGTCGTCGCGACGACGATGCCAATCTTTGCCCAGACGCCAGCCAAGCCGGCGACTCCGCCGTCCACGCCGGCGAGTCAACCGGCCACCGCCCCGAATCAAACCGCCGCGACGCTTGCTGAATTCACCGCTCGCATCAACGAGTACATGGCGATGCACCGCAAGCTGGCGAATGAGACCGGCAAAATCAACGACACCAAGAAGCCTGCAGAAATCACCCTGCGGGAGGAGGCGCTTGGCAAGCTCATCCAGACCAATCGCGCCGAAGCGAAACAGGGTGATTTATTCACGCCCGCCGTTCAGACACTGTTCAAAGCCATTATCAAGCAGGAGTACGCACGACGGACGGCTGCGATGCGCAAGGATCGCAAGCAAGATCAGGACGAGCTCGCAGATTTCACGCCGATTGTCAACCAAACGTATCCCCCTCAAAAGCCGTTGGTGACGTTTCCAGCCGGCCTGTTACGTGCGTTACCCAAATTGCCCAGGGAACTGGAATACCGCCTGGTACAGCGCAACCTCATTCTGCGCGACATCGAAGCGAACATCATCGTCGACTTTATCCCCGCCGCCACGCCTTAGGAGGTTTCCGTGTCGAGACGCGTTTGTCTGCTTGGCGTTGTGCTGATCGCCAGCACAGCCATTGCCGTTGCCCAGGAACTGACCTTACCGCTCGCCCAGGGCTCCGTTCGCCTGCTGGTGATCGGCGATAGCGGTACCGGCGACACCGTTCAGAACGAAGTCGCGCGTCAGATGGCGAACTTCCGCGCGAAGTTCCCCTTTGATTTCGCCATCATGCTCGGCGACAACATGTATGGATCCGAGCGTCCGCAGGACTATGTGCGAAAATTCGAAGCGCCGTACAAACCGTTACTCGATGCGAAAGTCGAGTTTTACGCCACGCTCGGGAACCACGACGATCCCAACCAGCGCTTCTACAAAGCCTTCAATCTTGGCGGCGAGCGGTACCGCACATTCCGGAAAGGTAATGCGCGATTTTTTGCCCTCGACAGCAACTACATGGATCCCGACCAGGTGCGGTGGCTCGAGAAAGAACTACAGGCCTCCGGATCCGATTGGAAGATTGCCTATTTCCACCATCCGCTCTATACCGCGGCGACGCGCGGACCGACCGTGGAGCTGCGCGCCGTGCTCGAACCGCTGTTCCTGAAATACGGAGTCAACGTCGTCTTCACCGGCCATGAACATCTCTACGAGCGCGTGAAACCGCAGAAGGGCATTCAATATTTCGTCGCCGGCGGATCGGCGAAGTTACGCCCGGGCGATCTCCAAAAGAGCGCGCAGACCGAGGTCGGGTACGACCGCGATCGAAGCTTCATGCTCGTCGAGATTGCCGGCGACGCGTTGCACTTTCAAACCATCTCGCGGACCGGAGCGACGGTCGACAAAGGTGTGATTCAGCGCCAAACACCGCGCTGAGGCCGCTTCGGCGCCGCATCTCAGCGGAATTGATGGGGAATCCACATCTCCATGGTCATGATCAGGATCACGACGACGGCGATGACGACGACCAGGATCGTACCCAAATCGGGCCGGAGTTTCTCAAGCATGCGGCCCCCGCGGCGGCGCCGCCACGCCGGGGCCGGCCCCTGAATATCCCAGCAGCCTCAACGCGTTGCCAACGACCAGCAGCGTACTGCCTTCGTGCACGACCACGGCAAACCCCATTCCGGCGATGCCCGTGGTCGTGGCGATCACCAAGAGCGCGATCACCGACATCGATGCGACAAGGTTTTGCCGGATGATCCGGCGGGTCTGCCGTGCCAGACCGATGGCGAACGGCAATTGTCCAAGATCGTCCGCCATCAACGCAACATCCGCGGCCTCGAGCGCCGCCGCCGTGCCGGCCGCGCCCATCGCGATGCCAACCGTGGCGTTGGCGAGGGCCGGCGCATCGTTGACACCATCCCCAACCATGCCGACGCGGCCATATTTGCCCGTGAGCTCGCGGATCACCGTTACTTTGTCTTCCGGCAGCAGGTTGGCGCGGACCGCATCGATGCCAACGTCCTTGCCGACGGCCTCGGCGACGAAGGTGTTGTCGCCGGACAGCATGATGATTGGCGACACGCCGAGCGCCCTGAGCTGCTCGAGAATCTGTTTGACGCCTTCGCGCGGACGATCGGCGATCCCGTACACACCGATGAACTTGTCGCCGTGACGAACCACGACGGTGCTCCGGCCGGCGCTCTGTTGGACGCCCACTGCGGCCCGAACAGGCTCAGGTATGTCGATGCCGAGCTCCTCCCACAGCCGCAGACCGCCGATTTCGACGGGCTTCCCGCTCACGATCGATCGTACGCCGCGGGCGGTCAGGCTTTGGAGGTCGCCCGCTTCGGGCAACGCGCCGCCAAGGGACTCGGCATGACGGACGATCGCGTCGGCGAGCGGATGCTGGGACTTCCGTTCCACCGCGGCGGTGATTCGGACCACCTCATCGAGCGGGGTGTCGAGAGGCGTCACCTCGATGACTTCGGGGCGCCCAATGGTCAACGTACCGGTTTTGTCGAGGGCCAGGGCGCGGGTGGCGCCGAGATTTTCCAGGTGCGCGCCACCTTTGATCAGCACGCCGCGCCGCGCGGCTTGCGCAATGCTCGCGAGGATCGCCGCGGGAGTGCCGATCGCGAGCGCGCACGGCGTGGCCGCCACGAGCAACGCCATCCCGCGATAGAAGCTCACCGACCAGGTCCAGACGCCCAGCAGCGGCGGTACGATGATCAGCAGCGCATCAGCCACGAGCACGATCGGCACGAACACACGTTCAAAGCGCTCCACGAATTGCTGGGTCGGCGCCTTCTGCGTCTGCGCTTCTGCGACCAGGGTGATGATGCGGTCCAGCGTGCGATCGCCCGCCGCGCGCGTCGTCGCAATCTCGAGCGTGCCATCACCGTTGACGGTGCCGGCGAAGACCTCGGCGCCAACGGCTTTTTCGACGGGCACCGACTCGCCGGTAATTGGAGCCTGGTTGACGGCCGACTGCCCGGCGCTGACCGACCCATCGACCGGGATGCGTTCGGCAGGCCTGACGATGACGATGGCGCCGACCGCGACTTGTTCGACGGGCACGTCCTCTTCACGCCCGTCCTGCCGTTTCACGCGCGCGCGCCTGGGCGCCAGCTCGCCAAGTGCACGAATCGCGTTGCGCGCGCGATCGAGCGCATAGTGTTCAAGCGCGTGCGCGAGGGCGAACAGAAACAGCAGGAACGCCCCTTCCGCCCATTCGCCCAGCAGCCCAGCGCCGGTCGCGGCGACCAGCATCAGGAGATCGATGTCGAAACGGAAGGCGCCCTTGCGAACGCTGGCGAGGGCATGCCGTGCGAGATCGTATCCACCAAAGGCGTAGGCGGCGGCGTACAGCGCGATGGCGGGCGTACTCGGCAGTCCGAACCACTTTTCGCCCGCGAAGCCGGCGAAGAGCAGCGTCCCGGACGCCAGGCTCCAGGCCAACTCCTGGTTGCGGCTGTACCAAGAGCGTGGCGGTTCGGGAGTCGTCCCCGCCGGCTGCCCGGCAGCAGTGCTGTCGACTTCGGCAAGACCGATCGCATCGATCGCGGACGTGATGGCATCGAGGGACGTGACCGACTTGTCGAATTCGACCCGCACGCGCTGCGCCGGCAGGCTGACAGCGGCATCGAGGACACCCTGGATGCGCCTTACCGCCTGCTCGATGCGGCCGGCAATATCCTCCGCGCCGACGACGCGAATCGGCAACGTGGCATGGCCGTAGCGCTCGGTCAACTGGGCGCCGGCGGCACGCGCGCGGCCGTTCAAGCGCTCCAGCGACAACACCCCTGCGTCGTAGTGAAGGCAGAGCGTCGGCGCCGCTACCTTGGGCGGCATCAATACGTGGGCATCGCTGATGCCGGGCTCGCGCTCGAGTAATTCCTCGAGCCGTTTCACGCAGGCGTCGGCGCCGTCCGAGGCGTCCGGCAGGAGCACTTCGAGGTCGAGGCGTAATTTGCGAGTCGCCATGACGGCTACAGCGCGTCGATGCCGTGCGCGCCGGTGCGCACGTTGACGGCGTCCTCGACGGGAATAACGAAAATTTTGCCGTCGCCATGGCGGCCGGTATGCGCCGCGCGTTGGATGGCGGCCACCACCTCTCCAGTCAGGGCGGACGGCACGACCAGCTCGAGTTTCGCCAATTCGGTCTCGCCGTACCCGCCAGGCTGCGCCGTCGTATCAATCCGACGGCCGAACCCCTGCACCACCGACAGCGTCGCACCGGGGAGTCCCGAGATCTGGTGCAGGGCGTCCAGAATCTCGGGCACGCGGTCGTGACGAATGATCGCTTTGATTTCTCGCATCACACTTCCACCTCGATCGAGTCGCGCTGGAACCGGCGATAGAGCGCTGGCAGGACCAACAACGTCAAGGCGGTCGACGTGACCAGACCGCCAATGACGACGGTCGCCAGCGGCTGTTGCACTTCGGCTCCGGCGCCCGTCGATATCGCCATCGGGATGAAGCCAAGTCCGGCCACCAGGGCCGTCATCAGAATCGGCCGCAGCCTCAGCTCGGCACCTTGACGGACCGCGTCATCGACGGACAGTCCGTGCTTCCGCAGCTCGATGAAATACGACACCATCACCACGCCGTTGAGCACCGCGACGCCGAACAGCGCAATGAACCCGACCGCCGCGGAAATGCTGAAGGGCATGCCGCGCACAAAGAGCGCGACAATGCCTCCGGTGGCGGCGATCGGGATGTTGATGTAGATCAACACCGCCGGAATCGCGGCGTTGAAGGTGGTATAGAGCAGCACGAAAATCAGGAACAGCGCCACCGGCACGACGAGCATCAGCCGGGCTGACGCCCGTTGCAGGTTTTCGAACTGCCCGCCGTATTCGATGTAGTAACCGGTCGGCAACTTGACCTCGCGGGCGATCGCCTGCTGCACGTCGGCGACGAAGCTGCCGAGGTCGCGGCCCCGCACGTTGGCTTCAATGTTGATCTTGCGGTGAATGTTCTCGCGGCTGATCTGGGCCGGGCCCTCTTCGACGAAAATGTCCGCGAGCTGCGCCATCGGGATCATGCGGCCTTGCGGATCGGCCACCTGCAGCGCCTTGATCTGATCGACCTCGGCGCGCGACGACGGTTTGAAGCGCGCCTGGAGCGTGTAGCGACGTTGCCCTTCCAGCACCTCTCCGACGCTGCGCCCGCCCAGCGTGCGCACCACGTCGAGCACGTCGGAGGCATTGATGCCATAGCGCGCAATCTCGTCGCGGCGGACCTTCACCCGCAGGAACGGCAGACCGCCGGTCTGTTCGAGCTTGACGTCGGCGGCGCCCTGGACCCTCGACACGACACGCATGATTTCGGCGCCGGTGCGGCGCAACAGCTCGAGATCGTCGCCGTACAACGTGATCGCGACATCCGATCGAACACCGGCGATCAGCTCCTGGACCCGCAGCTCGATCGGCTGCGAGAAGCTCAGCACATTGCCGGGTACCTGCTCCTCGAGCGCCTGCTTGATCTTCGCGATCAGCTCCTCGCGCGTGCCGGCCGTGGTCCATTCGGAATGCTCCTTGAGCATCACATAGATGTCGCTCGTCTCGACGCCCATCGGGTCGGTGGGGATCTCGGCCTGGCCGGTGCGCGAAATCACCGAGGTGACTTCGGGAAAGGTCTTCAGCACTTTTTCAATCGCCGTCGTGCTCTTGGTCGACTCGGACAGGGAGACGCTGGGCAGCCGCGCCGCCTGGATCGCCATGGTGCCTTCGTCGAGCCGCGGAATGAACTCGGATCCCATGAACGGCACCAGCAGCAGCGACGAGGCAAACACGCCGCCGGCCATCAGCCCCACGAACCCCGGACGCGCGACGGCGCGATTGAGCAGCGGACGATAGCGATCCTTGAGCCAGTGCACGAGGCGCGGCTCTTTCTCCTGCACCTTGCCGCGGAACAGCAGCGAGGCCAGCACCGGCATCAGCGTCAACGCCAGAATGAGCGACCCGACCAGCGCGAACACGACGGTCAGCGCCATCGGGCGAAACATCTTGCCTTCGACACCCTGCAGCGTCAGCATCGGCAGATACACCAGGATGATGATCAGCACGGCGAAGAAAACCGGCCGGGCCACTTCGCGGCCCGCTTCACGGATAATGTGCTCTCTCGAGGCGGCCTTGTTGTCGTGCGCCTCGCCCAGGCGCCGCACGATGTTCTCGATCATGACCACCGAGCCGTCGACGATCAGGCCGAAGTCGATCGCGCCCAGGCTCATCAAATTGCCGGACAGTCCCGCCTGCACCATGCCCGTAAACGCGAACAGCATCGAGAGTGGAATCGCCGAGGCAACGATCAAACCGCCGCGGACGTTGCCGAGCAGCAGCAGCAGCACCGCAATGACCAGCACGCCGCCTTCGACCAGGTTCTTCGTGACGGTGCCGATTGTCTTCTGCACCAGGGCGGTGCGATCGTAATAGGCGTCGATCTCGACACCAGGCGGCAGGCTGGCCTTGATCTCCTCGATTTTGGTCTTGACGCGGTCGGCGACCACCCGTGAGTTCTCGCCCATCAGCATCATGACCACGGCGGTCACGACTTCACCGCGGCCGTCGCGCGTCACCGCGCCCTGCCGTACCTGCGGCGCCAGCACGGTCTGTCCCAGGTTCTTCACGTACACCGGGGTCCCGGCGCCGGTGGTGGCGACGACGATGTTGTCGATGTCGGCCAGCGACTCCACCAGGCCTTCGCCGCGAATGACGTACTGCTCCTGCGCGCGCTCGATGAAGGCGCCGCCGGTGTTGGCGTTGTTCTGTTCGAGCGCGGTGAAGACCTGGGCCAGCGACACGTTGTAGGCGACGAGCTTTTCAGGCACCAGCTGGACCTCGTAGGTCTTCAGCTCGCCGCCGTAGGTGTTGATCTCGACGACACCCGGCACGGACCGCAGCTTGAATGCAATGTCCCATTCGAGAATGCTGCGCAGCTCCATTGCCGAATAGCCTTCTCCGCGGACCTCGAATTGATAGATTTCGCCGAGACCGGTGCTGATCGGTCCCATCGTGGGTATGCCAAACCCCTCCGGAATAGCTGCACGCGCGTCGGGGAGACGCTCGAGCACGAGCCGCCGCGCGAAATAGATATCCACATTCTCATTGAAGAAGATCGTGACCGACGACAATCCAAAACGCGACACCGAACGGATTTCCGAGATATTCGGCAATCCGCTCATGCTGGTCTCGACTGGAAAGGTCACCGAGCGTTCGACTTCGACGGGACCGAGACCAGGCGCCGAGGTGAGGACCAGCACCTGGTTCGGCGTGACGTCGGGAACGGCGTCGATTGGCAGACGCAGCATGGAATTGATGCCGACACCAATCACCACCACGGTGAGCACCAGCACCAGGAACTTGAAGCGGAGCGAAAGGTCGATGAGGCGTTCCATGAGTTAGTGCTCGTCTCCGATCAGTTCGCGCTGCAACGCCGTCTTGAAATAAAAACTTCCGACGCCGACGATGGTTTCGCCCCCCTTCAATCCCGCCTTGATCTCGACCATGTTGCCGGCCTGCAAGCCGAGCTGGACATTTTGCCGGCGGAACCGGGTCTCGGACTCGCGCACGAACACCGCCGGCTGGCCGTCGATTCGTTGAATGGCGTCGACGGGCACCGCCAGTGCCTGTTGCTGGTCCTTGGTCGGAATCGCCACGCGGGCGAACATATCCAGGCGCAGCAGCCCGTCCGGGTTCTGCACCACGCTGCGCACCTTCGCCGAGCGTGACTTCGGATCGATCACGTCGCTGACGTAGGTGAGCTGTCCCTTGAACGTCCGGTCTGGGTAGGCGTCGACCTTCACAGTCACTTCTCCCGAAGCGGGCACGCGCGCCAGATCCTTTTCATACACGTCGGCGAGAATCCAGACGGTATCGAGGTTCGCGACCGTCACGAGCGCTCGTTGGGGCTCCACGATTTCACCCAGCGCCACGTCGTAGGTCGTAATCACGCCATCGAACGGCGCGCGAATGGTGGCGAGGGTGGCGGCGCGGTGATTGGTCTCTGCGGTATCCGGACCAAGCTTTTCCAGCTCCGCGTCAGTGAGGCCGAACCGGTGAATCTGTTCGTCAATCCGATCCATCGTCGCCTGCGCCCGATTGACCGCTGATTGCGCATTCTTGAATTCGGCGCGGCGGAGATCGAGCACCTGTTGGGAGATCGCCTGCTGGCCGATCAACGCCTCGGCGCGCTCAACCTGGCGTTGCCTGACCGCCAGATCACTCTCCGCCTGCTGCAACCCTGCCCGCGCCTCGAAGAACTCGCCCAGCCGCTCGCCGAGCTCGATGTTGTCGTAGGTCAAGAGCGGCTGGCCGGCCTTGACGCGGTCGCCGAGCCGCACCGAGACCGCGGTGATCAGCCCTCGCGCCAGAGGCCGGACTTCCGCAACGCGCGAACCTTCGGGGGCGACAACACCGGTCACTTCGAGCTGAACAGGCACGATCGATTGTTTGGCTTCGACGAGCTTGACGCCGGCGTTCGTCTGTGCCGTCACGGGAATCTCGACCGTGCCGGGTGGCAGATCGGCGCGCTCGGCTTCCTGTCCGGCGGCCGCGGGCACCCCGTCCCGGCCGCTGACGGCCCACATGAGCCCGCCGCTCATGAGCGCGCCCGCCAGCGCAGCGATGACAAGTGGCGCCGCTTGGGAGCGCCCGGAATTCGATGGTAAGTTGAAATCGTCTGTCATGGTCGGATCCTGCTAAGGCTGAACGGAAGGACGGCCAATGGCCGCTGCAACTTCGAAGTCGCTGAGACGACGCTCGTAGAGCGCGCGATTGTAAATGCGCAAGGTGTCACGGAAGGCGCGCTGGGCATCCAGGTAATCGATCAGCCCAGCCTCGCCGACCTGGTACGCGGCCATGACGGCATCACGAGCCTCGCGCGCCGCCCCCAGTGTCTCGCGTTCGATGTACTGGACGCGGGCCTGGTTGACTTCGATTGCGTTGACGGCCTGCTGCACGTCGAGCCGCACGTCGATCTCCGCGGCCGTGGCCCGGTTGGCGGCCCGCCGGCGCTCGGCCTCGGCTCGCACGATGCCACCAGGGTTGCGATTGAACACCGGCAGCGGGACTGTTACAGCGAACAATACGCCGTTCGATGCGGTTCGGCGCGTGTACCCCCCACCGAGGGTGATATTGGGCGTGCGTATCGCGCGCTGCAACTGGGTTTCCGTGTCGGCGCGCTGCTGCTCCGTCCGCGTCGCCAGCAGGTCTGGGCGGCTCGCCATGGCTTGCCGCTCGAGCGCCGCGCGATCCAGCGCCCCGGTAGTTTCCACCCGGGCCAGCGTCGCCGTCACGGCGGGGACCTCCGTAAGCAATCCGCTGACGTCGAAGTCCCGCGTCAAATCCTGGTAGCCCATCGCCGCCAGCAGCGCGGCCTTGGCGTTGCGGAACGCCAGGTCGGTTGCAAACTGATCATCGACGAACCGCAGGCGCTCCACTTGCAACCGCCGCAGTTCGCCGCCGGCGATTTCGCCCTGATCGAACCGCGCCCGCGTAATCGTCAACATCCGGTCGATGTCCTCGAGCGCGGCCCGCGAGACGTCACGCTCCGCTTTCGCCAGCACGACTTGCAGATACGCCCGCTGCACGGCCAGCTCGACGATGCGGCGCTGGTCCGCTTGCAGGCTGCGCGCGATCTCCACCCGGGTTGCGGCGCTCCCCGTGCGTAAGCGCCGTCGCCCAGCCAGCTCCAGCTCCTGGTCCGCGCGAATGGTGAAATCCTGGCCGTTCATGAACGACGGCCGTGAGGCATCGAACATAGGGAACCCCTCCGACGTGGTGGTAATCGCAGGATTCAGCCGCCGGCTCGCCTGCAGCCGATCGCCTTCGGCAGCCTCTACTTCATTGGCCGCAGCCGCGAGGGTGGGATTGCGTCGGCCGGCCAGCTGGATCGCGTCCCCCAACGACAGCACGGCCGGCAGCTCCTGCGCCGAAGGGGCCGCGGCGAACAGCAGCATCAAGGTCATCGAGCATGCGATGCGCGTACGTAACATCTCGTGTCTTCCCCGGAAGAAAATGTTCATGCAAGTCCTGCCGCCGCACGGGCAACGGGACGTGAAGCCGCCAACGACGTGCGCGACCTCCTACTGACAGTCGCGCGAACGATGTTGTGACTGACTAGCTGAGAAGACGAGGCGGGTGGTAGAGGGGAAAACTCTTCCAGGCCGGATTGTGAAGAGGTTCCAGAGGGGCGTGACCTCGATCGAAGACCGCGGCGGCCATCTGCACAATCGTCGAACAGTTCACGTTGTGCGAACAACAGAAACAATCGTCGGCCGCAACCGGCGGCCGCTCGGGCCATGCCGGGTCATCGTCGATCGAGGCGTGCCCAGCGACGAACAGCATTTGATCCAGCCCGCAGAGAGCAGGATTCACGACGTCCACGGCAGTCCAGGCGAGGAGCACGAGGACCACGGCCGGAGCAATACGCCTGGCGAGTGGAAACACCGTTGTTTAGCCTATCACACGCAACCGGATGAGCTCAGTCGAAGCGGCAGGTCGCTTGATCGCCGCAAGGACGGCCTTCGGCCGGGACGTCAAAATCCCGGCGTCAATCCGAATTGCCAGATCCAGCCGCGCGATCGATCGAGCGGCCGGACGTAATCGAATTCCGCGATCGCATATCCGAGCACGTTGATGCGCAGCGCGGCGCCGGCGCTGCGCACCCAATCGCGATCGCCGCCCGCGAAGCGCGGCCTGGTGCGTGAATTCCACGCCATCCCCGCGTCGGCAAACAGCGCCATCTCGATCGGGAACGGGCCGTAGAACGATCGACGGCTGAACAGGCCCAGCAGCGGGAACCGAAACTCTGCGTTCGCGACGGCCACACGGCTGCCGTTCAACTGATCGAACACCGCGCACGTGGCGCCGTCAACCGAATTGCACTCGGCGGCCGTGAACGATCCGTAGCTGTAGCCGCGGACGAGCCCCTGATACCCGATGAACAGCGGCCGGAGCCGCGTGTCCTCCGAGCCGGTGCCATAACGCCCATAGTGCATGCCCCGCACTGCGATGGTGAACGGACGAACCGGCATGAAGTAGCGGCGATAGTCGGCGAGCAAGCCGCCATAGGTGAGCGTGCCTGACATCTGCGAGTACTCGAGCCGATACCGGCGGCCGAACAGAGGACTGGTGGCGCCGAACGTCGACGAGTCATAGACGAGCGCCGCCGTCGCCGTCGCGAGATTCAACGCGTCCGGACGCGGCAGATCCTCTCTCGTCTGATTGACCAGCTGCCCGGTGACGGGGGAGAACACCTGCGTTCTGACTTCGGCGTCGAACCCGAGCCGCCGCACGCCGGCTGACGCCTCGAAACGCTGGACGCGGCTGAACGGATACTGGGTGATCGCGCTGGCGCCTGAATCGAGCTGCACGACGCGCACCTGCTCCTGAACGATGGCGGTTTGCCCGTCCACGTTCGCCACGCCCTGCGAGTACCCGCCGGTGACATAGGGCAGACGCTCGATGACCGCGCCCCAGTTCCAGCGCGACTCGCGATTCAGGTAGACAGCTTGCGCGCCGGTCTCCTGGATCCGGCTGGTCGACTGGACCGTCGCACCGATCATCTGCTGATTCAGCATGTCGCTGAACCGGAACGAGATGCCGCCGGCCGCATAAGTGCCGAAGCGATCGGCGCCGACGCCAATGGCGGGTTGACTGATCCCTTCGAGCTGCAACTTCGACTTGTATGGCGATGTCGGATACGGCTGCGGCTGCGGCAGGCCGGCGCTGCTGGTCTGCAAGTACTGAATCACCGCATCCGGCCGCCGCTCCCCAGGCGGCAACACCGATGCGTTGCGCGAGGTGGTCCCCAGCGCGCCCACCGTCACCGGGCGCAGCGTATCCGCCGCGTATATGTTGTAGCGATCGTTCTCGAACACGGTGAACACGATCGCGTTGCCCCGGGCCGCCGCCGACAGCGCCGGCGTCAGCGGTGTAATGCCCGCGACCCCGGAGATCACGTTGGTCACCTGCTCCGGCGATCCGCCCTGCGCCGGGTTCCGCAGGCGGTAGACGTTCGGAACGCCGTCGGGGGTGGCCAGGAAATACAGCGCGCCGTCGCCGCCGAAATCCGGATTCGAATTGCGTCCGGTCTCGAAGCCGGCGAGTTGACGCGCCTGCCGCGTCGCCGGGGACAGCGCGCCCAGCCGATAGTTGCCGAAGGACAGCGTCTCGAGATCCGACGAGAAACGATCCGTCACCCAGACGATCTCGCGGCCATCGGGCGTCCATTCCGGATCGAGATCCGCGAACGGGTCGTTGGTCAACTGCTGCAACTGCTTCGAATCGAGGGTGTAGAGAAACAAGTCGAGCACGCCGCCTTTGATCGCCGAGAAGGCGATCTGCCGGCCGTCCGGCGACCATGCCGGGTTATAGATTTCACCGAGGTCCTTGAACTCGAATTCGCCCTCGTGACGGCCGTTCGCCGTGTTCAGGATCGTCAGCACCGGCTGCCCCTTGCGCACGGCCCCGAACACGTAGCGGCGGTTGTCGGGCGCCCAGTCGCCGGCCGAGGAAATGAATTGCAGGCTCTCGAAATGCGGATCGCTCGCGGTCTTCACCAGCCGCCGGCGGATTTTTCCGGTCTGGACGTCGGCCACATACATGTCGATCGAGAACATCGATTTTTCCGACAGGAACACGAGGCTCTTGCCGTCCGGGCTAATGGCCGGCGTGACGTTCATGTCGCCGCCGCCCTGTTCGCGCGAGATCAACGCGCGGCCGAAGTCGCTCGCCGGTCGCGACGTTTCATACACGGCCGCGAACGATTTCTTCGTCGCCGCATGCCATTCGGTCGAGAGCTGCGTGTCGTCCATACCCAGCACCGCCGCGATCGCCGCCTTGACGTTGCCGTCGGGTCCGGTCGCCCGCACCAGATCGCCGACGACGCGATCGCCCCAGCGGCCGGCGACATACGCCCAGAAGGCATGGCCGTACCGGTACGGAAAGAAATCCGGATCGTCGAGCTTGTCGACGGTCGGCATCGCGTCCCGGCTCGCCGCTTCGCGGACCCACATCGCGGTATTCGCATCGATCGGACCGAGCGAGAGGTACTCCGCCATGCCCTCGATGAACCACAGCGGCGTGGCCACCAAACCCGCGCCGGTGGGACGGCCGTTGATGTCGGTCTGCGACGCCATGTCGTACTGGAAGGCGTGCACGAGCTCGTGACCAAGCACGTGATCCGTTTCGGCGAGTCCGCCCGCGAACGGCAGCATGACGCGCCGCCGATTGCTCTCGGTCACGCCGCCGGTGCCCTCGCCGACCGGTCCGATGATGGTGTTCTGCTGGAAGTGCGGATGTGCGGCATAGAAGATGATCGGTTGACGGCCGCGCAGCTCGTGCGCCAGCACCTTCGTCAGACGCACGTACCAGCGCTCGGCCATGCGCGCGGCCAGCCGCACGGCCGCTTCTTCCTCAGGGTAATAGTAGATGTCGAAATGCTCGGTTGCGAGGATCTGAAAATCGAACCTGTTGTATTGGACCTGGTTCCGGCCGAAGTACTGCGCGCCAGAGGGAATGGCGATGCCGAAAATCAGTAACATCACAAGCACGACAATCGCTCGCCAGCGCATAACCCACACCTCGCCCGGCCAGCCTGCAAAATGCACGCCTCAATACGGGCGGCGAAGTGATTGCATGCTCAGCGCCAGGGCGTTCTCCCGATGCGCGTTCGATCGCGACAAATATGATGAGGTGATGAGATGGTAAGCACGGCCGGACGCAACAAACGTCAGTTGACAATTGTATTTGCCGTACTTCGAAGTGCTCTCGGACATGCTGTCGTCGATCGGGGTGATTGCCGCCGGCCTGATCATGTGGACGACGGGGTGGTACTACGCCGACCCGATTTTCTCCGCCGGCATCGGCTTGTTCATCCTCCCGCGAACCTGGTCGCTCTTGCGTGAAGCCGTCGGCGTCCTGCTCGAAGGGACCCCGTCGGACGTGAATGTGGCCGGCGTTCGCGAGGCGATCGCCGCCATACCCGGTGTCACCGCCGTCCATGATCTGCACGTCTGGAGCCTGACGTCGGGGTTGAACGCGCTCAGCGCGCACGCGGTGCTGGCGCCGGGCGCCGCGTATGATGCGGTGCTCCGCGCGGTCCAGGCCCGCGTCACGGACGGGTTGAATATCCACCACACGACGATCCAGGTGGAGCCGTCAGGTCACGCCGAGTCCGAGCCGCATCTGTGACGGGCCGTCAGCGTGTCTGATCAATAATCAAGTCGACGCAGATGGACCTCATCGGAATGCTCCAGCATTTGCTGCAGTTGTCGATCGCGTTCGCGCTGGCACTCCCGATTGCCTGGGACCGCGAACAGCGCGAACGGAGCGCCGGTCTGCGGACATTCACGCTCGTGGCGATATCCACGTGTGGGTTCATGATGGCGGCCCAAACGGCCCTTGGTGCTTCGGCCGACGCGCAATCACGGGTCTGGCAAGGCCTCCTCACGGGCATTGGCTTCATCGGCAGCGGCGCGATCCTGAAAACGCAGGGCACGGTGCGCGGCACGGCCACGGCGGCGAGTATCTGGAACACCGCCGCGGTGGGCACCGCAGTCGCCTAAAGTGCAGTGCGCTGACAAGGACGTTGGTGTCCGCGACGACGCGCGTCACGAACGTGTGCGGGACTCCTGGACAGCCTGCTCGACGACAGCCTCGACTTCAGCGTCGCTCATGTCGCCGCGCCGCTGATCGCTCTCGCGCCCGATGCGGTCAAGCCAACGACGGGCGAGATCACGCTCGATCGCCTTGGTCGCGAGCTGATCGACGGTCGTGCCCTCGGCGGCGGCAATCTGCTGCACGCGCTCGTAAACGGCATCCGGAACGACGATGCTCTTGGTGGGCATGGTGAACTCACTCAAGTATAACAGTGCGAGGCGTCCTGGCTGCTGACGAGAAACCGCTGCATTGATGTCGATCTCGTCGCGGAGCGATTGAAAACCGCCGAGAGGGATCACGAGGAACACTATGGCCAGTCGAAACGCTGAACGAAGAGAACCGGTCACGCGCGGCACCGGAAACGTGTTCGTCGACCTCGCGTTTCCCGACGCCGCCGAGCGGCAGGCCAAGCTGCGCCTGGCCTATGCCCTGAATCAGGTGCTCGAGGCGCGCAAGCTCTCACAGGCCGGTGCCGCCAAGGTGCTGGGAGTGACACAGCCGAAGGTCTCCGCGCTCCGTCACTACAAGCTGGCAGGTGTTTCGGTGGAGCGCCTGATGAACCTGTTAACGGCGCTCGACCAGGATGTCGAGATCGTGATTCGGCGAAAGCCGCGCTCGCGGAAGGCTGGTCGGATTAGTGTCGTCGCGGCTTGAGAAACGTCGACGACACCGGCAATGACGAGCTACGTGCACAGCCCTTCCCGCACCCGGCCGTCGAGGATCGATTCACACGGCGGCGTCTACGCGGTGAGCACCTCGATCGACGTGCTGCTGACGAAACCTCTGAGACGCAAGTCACGAGACAACGGGCCGTCGCGAAGGAGATGGCTAGCTGGGTGTGGCGCGACGACACTAACCAAAACCGTCGTCATACATCGGCGAGAAGGCTGGCGACGCGCGCACACCTGGCCTCGATGTCACCTGGCGCCCATACGGTCGTCGTTCCCATGCCATCGCTTTACTCGACGTTTCGTGGGCCCCGGCCGGCCACCTCCGCAAGGAGCTGCTCGATCCGGTCCAGACGCGCGTCGATCGCCATGGTAGTGGCCTCGACCGGCGTCGGCTGGCGCCTGATCACCGTGATGGTTCCGCTCGTCTCGAGGATCACCTGCGCGCACTCCGAGATCGATGGTACGCCCTGCCGGTGCACCGCCGCGAGCAACTCGTCCTCGGTGAGCAGGGACCTGTGCAGGTTCTCCGGGAGCGGTTGCCCGTCGCGCACCAGTGGGATCGGTTCGCCCTGGATTCTCTGATCGAGCACTTTGTGATGGTAGAGAAAATGGACGACGAGCACATTGGCCAGTACGAGTGTCGTGCCGCCGATGATGCCGCCGAGCAGCGAGTTGTCATTGCCGATGATCGCGTTCTGGACCGTGTTCGAAAGGGTCAGCAGCACGACGAGATCGAAGGGGTTCATCTGGGCGAGGCTGCGCTGGCCGCTGAGCCGCAGCAGAATCACCAGGAACCCGTACACCAGCAGGGGCCGCATGATTTTCTCGGCGATGCTCACGCCGGGCACGAAGAGATTCGCCAGGAGCGTCATTAGATCCATTCGACCGTACCTCTCGTTTTCAGTCTGAGCGTTATTCTGCGCGTCCTCGCCTGCCTGCTCAACGGCGCTCCGAGGCCCGAAACAGCAGGCTGATCCCCGCGGACACGAATCGCCGTGGAGGTGCGCGCCCGCGAAGTCCGGCGCCGGCGCTGACATCGATTTGCACACGGCGGCCGGGCAGCCAGGCGACACCGCCGTCGACAATGACCGATGGTCCAGCCGCCCGGCTCTCGGGCGCCTGAATGCCGGCGTCGACGAACGGATTGATCGTCTTCGCCTTGTTGAAGTAGTTCACCGTCAGGGCAAAAAGTCCCGCGGTGAATCTCCCATCCTTGTACTCATTGAGAGCGACACCCGCGTTGGCGTTGAGCGAAATCCTGGGCGTGAGGTTCCAGTCCGCCGCGAGACGCAGATCGCCGGTGGCACGGCCCGTATGAAGCGTGCCGGTTCCAGACGAGGGAAAGATGCGCAGTATCGTGCCCAACGACGGCCGATGGGCCCCGGCGGCGGCTTGGATCTGGAACTTCACGCCGACGGACACCGGGGCGAGCCCCGTCCGGGTCAGGCCGTTTTCCGAGGTTGGCGCACTCACTTGCGTCACGGTGTTGCTCTCGAAGCGCGCTTCCCAACGGGAACCGAGGCCCCAGCGCCCGAGTGTCGGCACAAAATGCGCGCGTGCCGTGCCTGTGTCAACGGCACGAAATTCCTCCTGGAACCGCATCGACATTCGTCGTGGCGGGCGTCTGAGCCGCAACGGGCTTCCCACAGAGCGTCGCCAGGGCTGTCACGGCCAAGGGTCGCGGCCGCCGCGTTGATCGAGAAGGGCAGGATGTGCGCAGGCAGGGCGATGGCGATCCGCACGCATGTCATCGTCACACTGCCATCGATCATACCGTCATGTAGAATACGGACCGCGCCGGATGGAGCGGCATCAGCATGATTCGCATGATTCAGAGTTTCGTTCAGACGCTCAGCGCGGATCGTGAGCTGCCGCACGGCTTCGCCCCGGCCGATGCGTTCGAGCAGTTGTACCGGCGCCGTGAAGATCCGTGGGACGTGCGCCACTCACCGTTCACGCGGGATCGTTATCTGGAAGTCATGCGAACGCTCACCGCGTTCGCGCCGTGCCGATCGATGCTCGATGTCGGCTGCGGTGAAGGGACATTCACGCAGTACCTGACCGGCTTCGCCGGTGACGTCGTCGGCATCGACATCAGCGCCACCGCGATCGCACGCGCGCGGCGCGGCGTGCCGCGCGCGCGATTTCATGAGACGTCGCTGGAGGCTTTCGAACCCGCGGTGCCGTTCGATGTCGTCGTGGCGATCGAGATGCTCTACTACGCCCCGTCGGTCACCGCCGCGCTCGATAAACTGCGGCGCCTGGCCACGCACGTCGTTATTTCCTACACCCACCGCGATCGCGCACGCCTCGATCCCGAACTGGATCGCTACTCCGTCCCGATCGCCCGCACCTTCCACCCGTATTTCGGCACGAAGCGCTTCGGATTCGTGATCGCGACCCTGCCGGGGGCGCCGGCTGCACCGGAGGTAACGGCCCAGGAGTGATGCTGGGAACTCTGCGGTCATGGCAGGACGTCGAACAGCATAACTGCGGCCTGCACAGCCTGGCTGGCAACAAGGTCATCTGATATACACTGGGTTCGTCAAACGCCGCATGGCACATGCCACCTTCTGGATGCTCCGGCTCACGTGGACGGTGTGCGCATGTATTTGCGTCCTTACCCCTCGCTCCGTCATTGCTGGATCACGTCTCACGCTCGAGCGCAACAGCGACGGCCAACGCGGCAACGTCACGTCCGATCTGTGCGAGCCGTCGGTCGTCGGTGTCTGGGTATCCGAACCCCGGCTCACCAGCGTCACCCAGAGTCGTGCGCCGCTGCTGAGAGCCGCGACTGGCGATCTCGACGACGATCAGCGGCCCGACCTGATCGCCAGCGAGTTACGGATGCACGTCTGGACGCGGCATGACGAGTTCCGGCAGAATCGCGCGCACCCATCGTACCCGTCGGCCGAACCGGGCGCCGCACGCCCCCCCCCAGCGCACATCCCCGCCTAGTCCAGTTCCACTGTACTTGTAACGTGGTCGGCATCTGTCGCGCCAGCGCGCGACACGGGAGTGCACGCGCATGCGAATCGTCCTGGCGGATATCAACGGCGGCGACGGCGTCATCAGCAAGGACACCGTCGTCGGAGGGTACGGCTCGAGGCTGAGACCGTTCTCGAAAGTGACGCGCGTGTTGGCCGCCACGAAGCGTGGCTTTCACGCGATGCCGAGCGTGCACCTTGCCTACGCGGCCGCGCTTGCGGTCCGCGCCGGGCACGAGGTGCATGTCGTAAAACCGTCGGACGGTCCAGCCGTGCGGTATGGCGTCGCTCGTCCATGAAGGGTGTGTGTGCCTTGTCCGTGGCGACGACCACATTGTGCTTGGCTTGCACGAATGTCGTCGCAAGAGTGCCGTTTGGGAGATGGCTTATGACGCAACGGAAGCGCGATCGAACCTGCACGAGCGTCGTGACTCTACGACAGATTTTTGTCGCCGCGATGTTCGCGGTACCCGTCGCGATCGGGTCCTCGGCCTGTCGCGGCGCAGAGCCCACTGCCGACGCGCCCGCAGCGACAGCCGCCGGCAATCGATCACCAAACGCCACGAGCGGCGTGCGCCTGCAGGCGTCGCAGCTCAAAGAGGTCCGCATTGAGGAGCTCTCGAACAACGCCCCGGCCAACGCCATCAAGGCAACAGGGACCGTCGAGTTCAACGCCGACCGCACGGCAAAACTGCTCCCGCCGGTCTCGGGTCAAGTGCAGAACCTCGCCGTCAATGTTGGCGACACCGTCCGCAAGAATGACGTGCTGTTTCTTCTGAGCAGCCGTGAAGTCGCCGCCGCGGTGGCCGAGCATCAGACCAGCCACAAAGATTTCGACCTCGCGGAGAAGATCTTTGCCAGGACCAGCGATCTCTTCGAGCATCAGGCCGCGTCCCGCATGGCACTGGAGCAGTCCGAGAACGAGCGGGCCAAAGCCCGGTCAAGGGTCGTGCAAACCGAGGAAAACCTCCAGGTGCTTGGATTGGACCCGCGTGCCGAAGACGAGACGCCGCGGGTGCAGCCGAGGATTCCAGTCCGCACGCCGATTGACGGCACCGTCATCGAACGGAACGTGACCAATGGTCAATTCGTCGGGTCGGAGACCTCACCGCTCGTCACGATCGCGGATCTCTCGAGCGTCTGGCTCCAGGGCGACATCTTCGAACGCGACCTGCGTCACATCTCCATCGGCCAGAAGGCAGACGTCACGACCGCCGCGTATCCCTCCGACCAGTTCAGCGCACAGGTATCGCGCATCGCGTCGGTGGTCGACTCGCAGACGCGTACCGCGAAGGTGCGGTTCCTCGTCGCCAACCCCGGTGCGCGTCTGAAGCCCGGGATGTTTGCGTCCATTACCCTGTATCTATCGGACGCAGCGTCATCACTGTCGGTGCCGGCGAAAGCCGTCTTTGTCGAGAATGGCCGGATGTTCACCTACGTGCAGACGGGCCCGCAGGAGTTTGCCCGCCGCGAGGTTGAAACCGTGGCCAGCGGATCGGATCGCCTTCGCGTGGTGCGCGGCCTGAAAGCCGGTGACCGCGTGATCAGCGATGGCGTGTTGTTGCTGCGGCAACTGGAAGCAGAGTCGTCGGCCCGATGATCCGTCGCATCGTCTCTGTCGCACTGCACCAGCCCGTCTACATCCTGCTGCTGCTGGTGCTCTTCGTGGCCGGAGGGATTGCCGCGTTTCGATCGCTGCCGGTGGAAGCGTTCCCCGACGTCACGGACGTCCAGGTCACGGTGATCACGCTGTTTCCCGGTCACGCGCCGGAAGAAGTCGAGAAACAGGTGACGATTCCGCTCGAGATCGGGTTGAGCGGTCTGCCGAACGCGGTGCGGATGTTCTCACACACGCAGTTCGGCTTGTCGTACATCATCCTGACCTTCAACGACAACGCGAACGACTACTTCGCGCGCCAACAGGTGTTGGAACGGCTCCAGGCCGTGGATCTGCCGAGTGGCGTGCAACCGAGGCTCGGGCCGCTCTCGACCGCGATCGGCGAGATTTACCGGTACCACGTGGCGGGGAAGGGCTCGAGCCCGTCGGAGCTCCGGAGCGTGCAGGATTGGGTCGTCGCCCGGAATCTCAAGATGATTCCCGGCGTCGCTGACGTGGTGAGCTTGGGCGGGTTCATCAAGCAGTACGACGTGACCGTGAACACGGCGCGCATGAAGTCGTACAACGTCACGCTGCAGCAGGTGTTCACCGCGCTCGGTCGGGGCAACGCGAACGCGGGCGGAAGTTTTCTGGAGCGCGGCGAGCAGCAGTATCTCATTCGCGGCATCGGCATGCTGCGCTCGAGCGATGACATCGGCGACATCGTCGTCGCCGAACACCGCGGCACGCCGCTGCTCATTCGCGATATCGCGGATGTCAAGGTCGGTGCCGTTCCGCGCCAGGGCATCGTCGGTCAGGACGGCGATGATGAGATCGTGGCGGGCGTCGTCCTGATGCGGAAGGGCGAGAACCCGTCGGAGGTCCTGGCCGCCGTCAAGGATCGGGTCGCCGCGCTCAACGCGTCGATCCTGCCCAAGCCGGTGCGTCTCGTGCCGTTCTACGACCGCACCAAGCTGATTGATACGACGCTGCACACCGTGTTCAAGAATCTGCTCGAGGGCGCGCTGCTCGTGACGGTGGTCCTGTACCTGTTCCTGGGCAACCTTCGCGCCGCCGGCATCGTCGCCGTCGTCATTCCGCTGTCATTGCTGGCCACCTTCATCGGTCTCAGGCTCCGTGGCATCCCGGCGAACCTGCTGTCGCTCGGGGCCATGGACTTCGGCATCATCGTCGATGGCGCCGTCATCGTCCTGGAGAACATCTTCCGCCACCTGACGGAGCGGCAAGACCACCACCGCGTGCCGAAGGCGATCGTCCTGGATGCGGCGGTCGAGGTGGGACGTCCGACCGTGTTCTCGATGCTCGTCATCATCATTGCCCATCTGCCGATCTTCACGTTGCAGCGCAACGAAGGTCGCATTTTTGCGCCGATGGCTTACACCGTGGTCTCGGCCCTGATCGGCTCCTTGCTGTTCTCGCTGACGCTGGTCCCGCTCCTGTCGCTGTTTTTCCTGGGCCACACCAAGGCACACGAAGACAACCTGCTCGTTCGCGCGTGCAAACGAGCGTATCAACCGGTGCTTCGCTTTGCGCTCGAGCGGCGGATAGTGGTTCTCGGTGCGGCCGTCGTGGCCCTGCTTGCAAGCCTGGCGTTGGTGCCGAAGCTGGGGACCGAGTTTCTTCCGGAACTGAATGAGGGCGCGTTGTGGATCAACATCATATTGCCGCCCGGCATCTCGGTCAGCGAGACATCGCGGCAACTCGCGCGCGTCCGGTCGACGCTTCGACAGTTCCCGGAAGTGGTCTCGGTGCTGTCGAAGGCCGGACGCCCGGAAGACGGCACCGATCCGAAGATGATCAACATGGCTGAATTCTTCGTGGACGTGAAACCCGAGGCCGAGTGGCGGCGTGGTCTCACCAAGGATCGTCTCCTCGACCAGATGAACACGGCGCTGCAAACGATTCCCGGGATCAAGCCAAGCTTTTCCCAGCCGATTCGCGACAATGTGTTGGAGAGCATCTCGCAGATCGACGGGCAAATCGTCGTCAAGGTCTTCGGTGAGGACGTGGATGTCCTCAGACGTCTCGCCAATGACGTCTTGTACACGATCGCTCCGGTTCGAGGCATCGCCCGGGCCTTCGTCGATCGAGCCGGACAGGTGCCGCAGTTGCAGATCGAAATCGATCGCGCGCGGGCCGCCCGGTATGGGCTCAACGTCGCCGATGTCGAGGACGTGATCGAGACGGCCCTCGGCGGCAAAACGGCGACCGAGCTCTGGGAAGGCGAACGGCGATTCAAGGTCGTGGTGCGCCTCAGCGAAGAGGAGCGCCAGGACGAAGCGGCTATTGCGAACGTGCTGGTCGATACGCCGAACGGATTGAGGATTCGGCTTTCGGAAGTCGCGACCGTGTCCGTCGCCAGCGGCAGCATGAACATTGCCAGAGAATCAGGCATACGGGTGGCTGCCATCGCCGTGTTCATTCGGGGCCGGGACATGGGCGGCGTCGTCAACGAGATGCAACAGCGCGTCGCCGCCCTTCGCCTGCCGGCCGGCTACTACGTCACCTGGGGCGGCGAGTTCGAAAATCAGCAACGCGCGATGGCCCGGCTGCGGCTGATCGTGCCAATCAGCATCCTGTTGATCTTCGTGCTGCTCTTCAACGCATTTGGCGCGGTGAAACATGCAGCCCTGATCCTCGTCAATGTCCCGTTCGCGCTGATCGGCGGCATTCTCGCGCTGTATCTGACCGGCATTCATCTCAGCGTGTCCGCGGCGATCGGGTTCATCGCGCTGTTCGGCCAGGCCGTGCTCAACGGCGTCGTCATGGTCAGCTACTTCAACCAGCTGCGTCGCACGGGCGTCGGGGCGTATCGCGCGGCTTTCGACGGCTCGCTGGTCCGACTGCGCACCGTTCTCATGACGACGCTGCTCGCGATGCTCGGGCTGACACCGATGGCGCTTTCTCACAGCATCGGATCCGAAGTCCAGCGACCGCTGGCGGTCGTGATCATCGGCGGGCTGTTCTCGGCGGCGGCGCTGACGCTCCTCGTCCTGCCCGCCTTGTACGTGATGTTCGAGGGACCGGACGCACCACTTTCTGGGAGCTGACGATATGACAACTTGGAGCTTGATCTGTTTCGTGCTCGTGACGGCGATCGGAACAGGGTGTGCACATCACGTGCGAACCCATACGTACGCGTGGCAACGGCGAGGCCGGGTGGCATCGGTGATTCACGCGATTGCGCTGGCATTCATTTTGGTGTCAGTTGTGCCGCCGGCCTTGGCACGAGGCCAGTCCGGATCGCAGAACCCCACCGCGGCGCCGCCTGTGCCACCGCGGCTCACGTTGCCCCAGGCCGAGGAGTTGCTGCGTCTTCGCAACCTTGCCGTCGTCACGCGGCGCCGTCAACTGGACGCCAACGTCGCTGCCCGCGTGATCGCGGGTTTCAAGCCGAATCCAGTATTGACGCTTGGGGCGCAGCAGTTCCCATATGCCACGAACGTGCCCGGCAGTGCGCCGCGATTTGTGTCGACGAATCCGGACGCGGGTGCAAACCCGCTGTACACCATTCATGTGGACAAAACTGTGGAGCGCGGTGGCAAGCGTGAACTTCGCATGGAGCAGGCCGATGCAATCGTGGACGGCGCGACGGCGCAAATCGAGGACGCGCTTCGTGTTCAAGGGTTTCAACTGCGGCAGGTGTTCGTGAGTGCCATGTTGGCTCGCGACAACCTGAGTCTGGCATCGCAGATTCAGGACGACTACACAAACACCGTCACGATCGTTGCGACGCGCGTGCGCGCCGGCGACCTCCCACCAGTCGAGCTGTACCGTGCGCAGGCCGCGAACTTGCCGTTTCGACAAGCCACGCTCGACGCCCAGAACGGTTACGAACAGGCGATCCGCGACGTGCTGAACGTGCTCGACGCGGGGCCGGACGATGTCGCCGCATCCCGGCCGGCGGCGACGTACCCCGCGTCGGACCGCGGTGTGCTGGCCGATCGAACGCTGTCGCTGGCTGTCGCACCACAAACGCTCGCAGTTTCGACGCCTCTGGAGATAGAGGGCAGCTTCAGCGCGAGACCCGTGATGTTGTCCATTGCAGAACTGCGTGCGCTGGCACTGGCGAACCGTCCCGACCTGCGCTGGGCGCGAAGCAATGTCAAAGTGGCGCAGTCGGCGACGCGTCTGGCTCGGGCCGAGCGCGCGCGAGACGTCGTGGTCGGCCTCGAATACCAGCGGGTGGGCAGCGATCAAGCAGTGGGCGTCACGACGCAAATCCCGTTATTCGTGTATAACAACCAGAGGACGGGTATCACGCAAGCCACGGCCCTCGAACAGGCGGCCGAAGCGCAGGTGCGCCAAGCGGAACGGCAGGCGCTCACCGACGTGGACAAAGCGTACCAAGCGTACCTCGCGGCGAGCCGGACACTCGCCCTCTACAATCAAGGCAATCTCAAGCAGGTCGAAGATGTCCGCAGCATCACCGCGTACACCTACCAGCGCGGCGCCGTCCGGTTGTTGGAACTCCTCGATGCCGAGCGCATGGCGCGACAGACCTTGGTCGCGTTCAACCAGGCGCGGGCGGCCTACCAACTCGCGCTCTTTCAACTGGAGGCGGCGACCGGCGTTCGGTTGCCGTGAGCAACTCATGCCGGGGGCCGCTGACGGCGTGATCGTCATCTATCGATGGGAGGGACTGCCGCGAGGGATCGTCGGATGGTGACGTTGTAGAATCCTCGCTCGGTGCCCCGGGCGCCTCCCGCTCATCGCTGTTCACGCAGGATCGAACTCGCGTCTTCGAGCTCTGCGACGCGATACGATCGCGCAGTCTCTCGCACACCTTCGAATGCGAGACGCGGCTGGATCGCCTCGACGGAGAGCTGTTGCTCGCGATGCACCGCGCGCGCCTGCGCGCTTTGAGCTTCGGCGTCGAATCAGTCGCAGACACGACGCTGAAGAAGGTGGGACGACGTCCGATCCCCGAGCCTCACCAGCGCGAGGTTCTGCGACGGTGCCGCGACCTCGGCATCGTGACCGCGGCCTTCTATGTGCTCGGGTTCGCCGAGGACACCTGGGACTCTATTCAGGCGACGATTGAATACTCAATCGACCTCGGATCGACGGTGGCTCAGTTCAAGATCCTGACGCCTTATCCGGGCACACCGCTCTACAAGCGGATGCTGCCAACGATCACTGAAACTGACTGGGAACGGTTCGACGGCTTTACGCCGACGTTCACGCACGCCTCATTGACGCATGCGGAGCTGCGGTTTCTGTTAGGGAACGCGTACACGCAATTCTACATGCGTCCGTCGTTCCTCACGAATTACATGCGCATCGCCATGCCGCAAGTGCGAACGCTGGTCGAATCACTGGACGGGCGCGTTCGCGAACATCACAGGCGGGACGTCATGGCCAAGAAACGGTCGCTTGCGGACGACCGATTGGCGGCGCCGGTGTGCTGACAGCTCGTTCGCAAGCGCATGGATCTGACCGGCCTGCCTGGACTCCCTCACTGGCTGCCATACTGCGGCATCTTGATTGCGGCCGCCGTGGAAGGCGAAATCGCGTACATCGCCGTGACGCTGGTCGCGAGCGGACAGCTCAATGCGATCGGCGTCCTGGTGTCGGGCACCATCGGTGCGGCGCTCGGCGATCAGGCATTCTTTTTTGCGTTTCGCGGCCGCCTGCCCCGGTGGCTGTCGCGGTATCCGTGGCTGCAGCAGCGGGCGGCGCCGCTCGTCGAGCGCGTGCGGCGCCGCGCGGCGTTGATGGTGCTGCTGATCCGGTTTGCGCCCGGCCTGCGCATTGCCATCATCGCCGCTTGCGCGTGGGCCGACGTGCCGCCGCGGAAGTTTGCGGCGCTCAACCTGCTCTCGGCCTTGGTGTGGGCCTCGGCCGTGATGGCGCTCGTCGGGTGGTTCGGGCCGGCGTTTTTCGCGCAGTTCGGACTCGGAGGATGGAAGGGCGCGTTGATCGTTGGCGCCGCGTTATTCGGGTTGCTCAAGGTGCTCGGCTGGTTCGAACGCCGCGCGTTGGAACGCCCACACTCCGTCAATTCGTAGCGAGGCAGTAACCATGGCCGCTATCTCGAGGTTCGGCACGCGGGTCGTTCCGGACTTACAGCAGATCATCCGGCAGTGCCGCGAGCGCAATCAGCTCGTCCAGGGCCCGCACATCGAGGAGTTCGAGCACGAGTTCGCGCGCGTTCTCGGCTCGGGGCACGTTCGTGCGTGTTCGACCGAGTACGGCCGGATGGCGCTCTATTTCATCCTCAAGGCGATGGACTTTCCGCCCGGCGCCGAGAGTCATCGTCCCGGCGTTCACCTTCTGGGTCGTTCCAGAAATCGCGCGCGTCGCCGGCCTCACCCCGGTATTCGTGGACATCGATCCCCTGACGTTCACGATGGATCCGGCAGCCGCGGCCCGCGCGGTCACGCCGAACACGCGGGCAATTCTTCCGACCCATCTGTATGGCATGTCATGCGACATGGATCCGATCCTCGAGCTGGCGCGGCGCCACCAACTGCGAGTCATCGAGGACTGCGCTCACTCACTCGGCGCCACCTACAAGGGCCGGATGGTGGGCACCCACGGCGACGCGAGCTTCTTCAGCTTCCAGGCATTCAAGCCACTGAATACCTACGGCGGCGGGCTCGCCTGGATGCGTGATGCGGACGTTGCGCGCAGAGTCGGTGAATACGCGGGCGCGGAAGCGTGGCCGGCGGAGAAGCGCGTCGAACGCATTCTTGGTCCGGCAAATGGCAGCACACGTTCATCCGGCCGAAGGTCTTCACCTATTCGCTCTTCCCGATCTGGTACGCCGCGTCGTGGGTGAATGCGAAGCCGGAAGAGCGCTTGTGGGAGCGCGTCCGCCGTCTCGATCCGCTGCCGCAACAGTACCGCGGGCGCTTCTCCAATGTGCAGGCGGCGATCGGACTCGCGGGGCTCGCGCGGCTGCCAGTGGTCATCGAGCGCACGAGGCGGCACGCATTGATGCTGGATCAGTTGCTGGGGGATGCTCCCGGCATCACCATTCCCCGAATTCCGCCGGACCGCACACACGTCTACTATCAATACTGCGCCTACGTGCCGGACAGCGAGAGCTTCGTGAAGCGGTGCATTCGCCGCGGTGTCGATGTGGCGCCCATGCACGTGGATGTCTGCACCGGCATGGAGTTGTTCGGGTGGACGGGTGGACCGATGCCGGGCGCGGCGAAGGCGTCGACAGCGGTGCAGGTGCCGGTGTATGAGTCGCTGGCGGATCACGAAATCGAGCGGATCGGACGGCTCGTGCGACAGCAGGCCGAGGCGCACATCGGCAGGGCAAGCCGTTCACCGCGGACCAGGATCGCCGGCGATCCTGGGGGCTAAAACCTGATCCCGATACCCGCGCGGACCTGGTGTGCGCGCAACGGTTGTCCCAACCCCAGGACGGCGCCGAGGACGTCGTTGGGAAACAGCTGCTTATATCGATACCCGACGTCGACGTGAACGTGCAAGCGGGACGCACATTACGGTTCCGTGCCGCGCCTCTGCCGTAAGAAATTTTCCGGCGAAGCGGCATTACGAAGACGCATACTCGATCGCAACTCCCGGCGCCGATGCGGCGCCGGGACACGTGATGAGGTGGACAGATGGCTGACTTGCAATGTCCGAAATGCCAGGCCGTGATGCGCAGCTACGAGCGCAACGGCATCACCGTCGACCAATGTACTGGCTGCTCCGGGATTTTTCTCGATCGCGGCGAGTTGGAGCGGCTGATTCAAGCTGAGGACGTCCATTACAGCGGCGGCGGCCAGGGAGGACCAAGCGGCGATCCCCAGGCGCCGCGCCGCGGCTTTCTCGATCGCGTGCTCGGTGGACATCATTCAGGTTACGGACGGCGCGGACACCACTAAAGTCGGATGCCGGGCTTAGTCCTCGGTCCGCTGCTGCGGCACGCCGGCGCGGCCGACGCAACCGTCTGGGTCGAGACCGACGGGCCGTGTACGATCGAGATCCTGGATCGACGGTCGGAGACGTTCGAGGTGTGCGGTCACCATTATGGAATCGTGACCCTCGACGGATTGGCCGCGGGAGTCACCTACCCGTACGCGGTCGCACTGAACGGCGTCCGGAAGTGGCCCGACGGCGACGCTTCCGTTCCCCCAAGTGTCCTGCGAACGATTGATCCATCAGCGGCGTTGCGGCTCATGTTCGGGTCGTGTCGCGTCACGTCATGGCAGACGCGGGGCCCGGGTTCGGGCCCGGCCACCGATCCCGGCCACGGCCCCGACGCGCTGCGCGCCCTCGCCACGCGATTGCGCAACACTCCGGTCGACGATTGGCCACACGCGCTGATTCTGCTTGGCGATCAGGTGTATGCCGATGAGCCTTCGCCTCGCACGCTCGCTTTCGTGCGGGCCAGGCGCAGCACGGCGGGCGCGCACGGGGAGGAGGTGCGCGACTTCGAAGAGTACGCGCAACTTTATCAGGAAGCCTGGCAGGAGCCGCACGTCCGCTGGCTGTTGTCGACCGTGCCCACGACCATGCTGTGGGACGATCATGACGTCCATGACGACTGGAATATCTCCGCCGAGTGGCAGGAACAGACTCGAGCGCAGCCGTGGTGGGCGGAACGGCTGACCAGCGCGATCATGGCGTACTGGGTCTATCAGCACCTTGGCAATCTGTCGCCGGCGGCGCTCGCCGCGGAGCCGCTGCTGGCCGCAGCGCGAGCCGGCGACGGCGGCGCCGCCCTGCGCGCGTCGGCCGAGCGCCTGTCCAGCGACCCGTCAGCGGGGCGATGGAGCATCGCGCGCGACTTCGGCACGACGCGCTTGCTGGGCGTCGACTGCCGCAGCGCCCGCGCGCTCGCGCCGGGCGCGCGATCGATGCTGCCGGCCGGCGAGTGGCGGTGGCTCGAGGAGCAGGTCCGTGGCGACTTCGACCACCTGTTGATCGGTCTTCCCGATCCCTACCTGCTGACGCCGGCACTGCACCATCTCGAGGCCGCGATCGAGATCGTCTGCGACGGCGCTCTCGGCCGTCGCGCCGCGGCCGCCGCCGAACACCTGCGGCAAGCCTGGGACCTGGACCACTGGGCGGCGTTCGACGCGTCGTTCCGCAGGCTGACGGCCTTGCTCCAGGACGTGGCGTCGGGACGTTATGGTGTGCCGCCGTCCACCATCCTCACGCTTTCCGGAGACGTGCATCACTGCCTGCTGTCGTCGTTGGCATTCCCGCGCCACATCGGCGCGGTCAGCCGGGTCTATGAAGCGATCTGCTCGCCGCTGAGGAATCCGCTTCGTCTGCGCGATCGCATCGTGGTGCGGCTGCTGTGCACCCGATTCATATCGAGGCTGATGCGCGCGCTCGCGCGATGCGTGGGCAGCGCCAGGCTGCCCTTCGAATGGCACCGCCTCGCCGGGCCCATGTTCGACAACCAGATTGGGACCGTCGAACTGCACGGCCGATCGGCCGTGATCCGCTACGAGCGGGCGGTCGATTCGAATGGGAGGGAGCCGCGCCTCGCCCTGCAGTTCGAGCATCAGCTTTCGACCAGCGACGCACGACCGACGCAACGCGGCTCCGGTGGTGATTGACGCGCCGGCGCCCGCGGCATGGCTCATGCCTGTCTGCTCCTGCCTGCGCAAGCGCGCAGGCAGGAGGAACACGTCAAATGGGCGAGCATTCGAAGGATTTCGATGCGAAGAAAGGTAGCCGTTCGCGCCGCGCTTCGCCAGCGACGCAATTTCTGATCGGGATCACGGCCGCCCTGATCGCGGTTTTCGCGCTGTCTGCAAACGCGCAGCCAGGCGCATTGCCGATGTCGGTTCGCGCCGTTGTCGACGGCGATACGATTCGCGTCGGTGCGCGCCGGGTCAGTCTGCTCGGCATCAAGGCACCGAGGCTTGGCGACGCATACAACACGGAGCCGCTGGCCCGGCAGGCGCGCGATCGGCTGTCGAGTCTCGTGATGCTGCGGTTTGTGCGCCTCGAATACGATGGTCCGCAGCGTGGCAGCGCCTACGTGTTTACCGAAGACGGTGTGTTCGTCAACGCCGAGATCGTGCGGGCCGGCCTCGCCCGTGTTGCTGGCCGGCCGGCGTTGAAACGGCTCGATGCGTTGCGGGCGGCGGAAGCGGAAGCGCGCGGCGCGCGGCGCGGCGTCTGGGGACTTGCACCGCGATAAAGGGGCGCGCGCTATTCCGCCGTGACGGCGGTGACGGGCTCACTAGGCGGCACCGCCGGCGATCGATTCACGTCAAGACCGTCCCTGAAGCGCATGCCGAGGGCTATGCACGAACGATGCTCAAAGAGGCGCGCCGCTTACGACCCTGAACCATCACGATCGGGTTCAAAGGTCTTTTCAGCTTCGTAGCGCTGCGCTTCGGGATCGTGACTGCGCGCGGCGTCTTTCTTCGTTGCAGGTTTCTTGCTGAGTTGGTCATTGGAGACGCCACGGTCTCGATGCCCGTGAGGGCGCTCAGACTGCTGGGTGTGCTCTTTGGTCATGCCATATGACAAGCAAACACCGTTCCTCGCGGTTGCCGAAATGGCAGAGTAGGTATGATCCGTGACGTGAGCGTTGACCGTTATCGCCTCGCGGCGTGTGCTGGCTGCGGTTGGCTGCTGTTTTCCGCCGGGCTTGGCGCGCAGGAACCGCAAGCGAAACCGGAAGTGCACGAGCACGTCGCCGTGACGGCGCCGCTGCTGACGCCCACCCGTGACGCGTCGGGCACCGCGTGGCTGCCGGATGCGACGCCAATGTATGGCATTCACCGCGAGTGGAACGGCTGGGAGGTTCGCGTCAACGGGACCGTCTTTCTACAAGGACTGTTCGAGCCGCGCGATCGTCATCGAACCGGTGGTTCGCAAACGCGACAGGTTGTCGCCACCAATTGGGGAATGATCATGGCGCGTCGCAGCGTGGCCGGCGGCCGCTTCGGTATCCGCACCATGCTGTCGGCGGAGCCGTGGACGGTGTCGCGTTGCGGCTCGATCAATTTCCTTGCGGTCGGCGAGGTGTGCCGCGGCGACACGGTGCACGATCGACAACAGCCGCATGATCTGGTCATGGAGCTCGCCGTCGATTACGAGCGGCGCCTGCGCGGCGGATGGCTCTGGCAGCTCTACGCCGGCCTCAGCGGCGAGCCCGCGCTCGAGCCGCCGGGCTATCCTCATCGTGCGTCCGCCATCGCGAACCCGACCGGTCCTCTCACCCATCATTGGCTGGACTCGACGCACGTCACATTCGGAGTCGTCACCGCCGGTGTGCGGAACCGGCGGTGGAAGGTCGAGAGTCGGCGTTCAATGGCCGTGAACCCGACAGCACCCGCGTGGATTTGGATCTGGGAAGTTTCGATTCGGCGTCGGCGCGAGTATCGTTCTTGCCGTCCGAGCGTTGGGCGTTGCAAGTGTCGGCAGCGCGGCTTCGTCTGGCAGGCAGCGATTTTCCGTTTCCCAATCAGCCCGCCAACGGACGGGCCACCGCCTCGGCCACATACCACCGCGTGTTCGGCGGCAATGGCATCTGGGCGACCACGGCGGCGTTCGGTGTCAACCATGCGCGCGAGCGAGTGGCGTTGGGAGTGTTCGACGGCACCAGCGCGGCCGGTCTGATCGAGAGCAGCGCAACGTTCTCAGCCCGTCACACGATATTTACCCGCGGCGAGTTCGCTGGAATGCCCGCCCATCACCTGCATGCGCATGAATACTCGTTGCTCAGCGTACCGGTGAGGAAGGTGCAGGCAGGGTACGTGCGTCACTTCAAGGCCGCAAAGGGACTGGTCCCAGGCCTCGGTGCGGCGGCCGCGCTCAGCTTCGTGTCGCGAGAACTGGCACCACGCTATTCAGGCAACGTCGCGCCGAGTTTCACGGTGTTCTTTTCCGTTCAGGCGGCGAGGCATCAGATGTAGCTGCCACCGATCCGCATCTGAAGGTCATTGGACCACGACGGCTCCCTTCAACATGTTCATACCGCAGGAAAACGCAATCTCGCCCGGCTTCCGGGGCGTGAAGTCAATCGGCACAGGTTCATTGAGCGGCAACGCGCGTGTGATGTTCAACGAAGGGAAGGCGACTTCGGTGGCGCACGTCTGGTCCGTTGTGCGAACAAACGTCAGGCGTGCCGGCACTCCCGTGCGAAACATCACCTTCGCAGGCTCAAAGCCTTGTCCGGTAACGATGACTTTGACTTGCTGGTTGTCGCCGACGGAAGCCGTCTCAGTCGCTGAGCTGTTCCGCGTCGGGACTGTTGTCGTTTGGGCCGTCGTGCGCAAGCCGAGACGCTCGCGCTCAGCCTGAACGAAAAAGCTGCCTTCGGCGACAACAGTGTCTCCCTGCGCCACCCCTGACACGATCTCCACGCGATCGCCTGCGGACCGACCCAGGCGAACTTCACGTTCGGTGAATTTGCCGGGCTCTTTCGGGTGTGCAAGGTAGACGACCGTCCGGTCGGCAACGTTCTGAACGGCGCTGCGCGGCACGACGAGCGTCCTGGCGGCGCCGGCCACAGCCACGACGACGTCAACGAACATCCCAAGCCGCAACTCCGCGCGAGGATTGGGCACCTCGATGCGAATCTTCGCCGTTCGTGATTCAGCGTTGACCTGCGGATCGATGTAGCTGACGCTCCCGCGTAGCGCCAACTCCGGATAGGCCGTCGCCGTGATCGTCACGGTACTCCCGACGCGGACGCGGGAGAAATCCTTGTCGTAGAGATCGGCAACGATCCAGACGGTCGACAGATCGACGACGGTGAACAGACTGGTGGCCGGGTCGACGTTAAGGCCGATGTTGGCGGCCCGCTCAGTGACGACTCCGTCAATCGGCGCTGCGATGTTCACCGTGGCGTTCACACTGCCTGCGGTGCCGAGCCCGTCGATGGTTGAAGACGACACGCCCAGCAATTCGAGTTGCGCCCGCGAGCTTTGCACGGTGGCAGACTGCGCAGCGTGCTCCGCATGAATGCGTTCGAGTTCCTGCCGGCTCGCCGCACCGATCTGGACGAGCTTTTCGGTGCGTTGTAGTTCACGGTCGTGTGCATCGAGCATAGCCTTCGCGGAGACGTACTTCGTCTGCGCGTCGGCGAGCTCGGGACTGTAGATTTGCGCGATGGTTTGCCCACGTCGGACTCGATCACCCAACGCCGCGGAAACCCGCGTCACTCGTCCAGAGACAAGAGGAGTGACGGCGACCAGCTTATAGGCGTTCGGCTCTACAACACCCGGTAGCCGGATGTCGGCACCTGATTCACCGCTCGAGGCGGGCGTCACGACGATGCCTGCGCGCGCGATCGCTTCGGCACTCAAGGGCACGACAACAGTGGCGCCGTCACTGTTCGCGCTTCGGGTAATGAAATACGCCGCGCCGGCGCCGATCACCACCAGCAGGAGGCCGATCAGTATGGCCGCGGCCTTATTGATCGATACGCGATTTCGGCTTCTTTTAAAGTCATCTTCAATCCTCGTGCCACGGCTGGCAAAGGTTGACGCACTGAACAGCTGTTCACGCTTTTTAATCGCAGGAGATTGACGTCAGGCTTGCGGTCGCGTCGTTGGCGTTCGCATGAGGTATTGGATAAAGTAGCCGCGGCGACGTTCCGGCCGGCCTGCCAAGGAGATCCCGATGCCGACGACGAAGCACCGCCTCGCCGGCGTGTTCTTCCTGCTTGCGCTGCAGCCCGCGCTCGGCGCCGACGTGCTGATCAAAGAGACGCTGATCACGGCGATGGCCGGCGGCGAGCGGCGCGCCGCCCGCACCATCGCGATCAAGGGAGAACGCATGCGCATCGAGGTGGCCCAGGCTGGGCAGACGACGGTCACGCTGTTCGACCTGCCTGCACGCGCCACGATTACGCTCGACGCCGCGAAGCGCCGCGCGACCGTCACCCCGATGGCGGTGCGCGCCGCCGAGCTCGAGCGGAAGGTCCCACGCGCGCGCGTGACCAGCGCCATCGTCCCGCGCGAGGGCGTGCGGGAGGTGGGCGGCGTTCCGTGCCAGGACTTCACGTTCTCGGTACGGGTCCCCGCGACCAGCGACGGCGATCAGATCGTCGCCCTGTCGGGCACGGCCTGCGTCGCGGCGGTGCCGGGCACGGACGATTACGCGGCATTTGCAACGGCAGCGGCGGCGAGCGACCTCGTGATCGGCTACGCCTCGAGCAACAAATTCGCGCTCGCCGTAACGAGGGGCCGCACCGAGCTCCATCGTGCGCTCGCCGCCGTTCGCGGAATTCCGCTCCAGATCGACATGATCTCGAAGGCCGAGGGCGCTGGATTGTTCAACCGCATGCTCAACAAGATCGTCGCCGGCACGTCCGTCTCAACGGTCACGTCGGTCACGACCACGCCGCTCGAGGACGCCAGTTTCGCTGTACCGAACGGCTGGAAGCGCCAGCAAAAATAATCCGGCGGCCGCGGCGGGTGTTCGACGACGAGCGCCTCACAAGGAGCCGTTGCTCGGGGTATTGCTTTTGCATGCCCATCGAGGGGGCGTGGCCGGCCGATTTTGCGTCCTGCCATACGGCCGTGGTCCGCGGCGTCGTTGTAAAGGACATTTTCGAAGGTCAGCCGATGGCGAACCGTCTGCCGCGTCATGTCGGGATCATTCCAGATGGCAATCGCCGGTGGGCGGAGCACCAGGGGTTGCCCCGGCCAGCGGGTTACGCCGCGGGCATCGAGCCCGGCTTAATCGTGCTTCGCCGTGCCGAAGCGCTGGGCATCGAAGAAGTGACGGCCTACGGTTTCACAAAGGAGAATGTCCGCCGTCCGCGGGCGCAGGTCGTGGCATTCCAAGACGCGTGCACCGAGCTCGCCTTGCTGGCGCTTCAGGAAGGCGCGGCGCTGCTCGCCGTCGGAGATACCGCCTCGCCTGTGTTCCCTGATCGCCTGCGCCCCTTTACCGAAGTGCGCGCACCAGGACGCATCAAGTTCAACATTCTGGTGAACTACAGCTGGCAATGGGATCTCGGTCACGCGTTTCGTGTCGCGCGCGCTGATCGCGTCGTCGTCAAGCCCGCCGAGGCGCTTGGGTCAGCGGCGATCGGACGCATTGACCTGGTAATTCGCTGGGGAGGACGCCGTCGTCTGTCGGGGTTCTTGCCCTTCCAATGTGCCTATGCCGATTTCTTCACGATTGACAGCCTGTGGCCGGACATGAACGGCGACATGCTCGATGAAGCGCTGCAGTGGTACGCCGGCCAGGATGTGACATTGGGCGGCTGAACACGGATCGGCCCGCCGGCGATCCCGGCAGGTGCCGTTCGTTCGCACCTCTGGTCCTGCGTGTGGGCGAGGTGCGGGCGCCGTTCCCTCATCATCACCCTCATCATCGATCGGCTTGTCGGCCGCCGGGCATAATGTTAGGCTTCTGCTCCGGTCGATTTCGTGAACATTTCAGGGAGAACACGCATGAAGCTCGCTTACTCACTCGGTTTGACCGTCGCAATAGCCGTCGTCGCGATGTGCGCGACGATCACCGCTCACGAACGTAAAGAAGTTGCCGGCCTTGAAATCGTATTCGGCGCCGAGCCCGAGCCGGCTTTGAATGGCGAGAAGCAGTTCCTGCGGTGGCGCTTCCTGAAGGACAAGCAGCCGTTCGGCGACATCGAGGAACTGGTGGCGAACGTCAAACGAAATGGCAAGACGTTCGGGCCCTTCACCGGCCGCATGACGCCCCGCGAACCGGGTGTGGTCGCCACCCAACACATCTTCAACAACGTCGGTGAGTATGAGGTGACGTTGACGTTCAAGAAGAAGGGCGACGCGACCGTGCACACCGTGACGTTCCCATTCAAGATCGGGGATCGCAAGACGCTCGAAATTCCGTGACGATCGTCCGTCGATGGCTGGTGCTGGTGCTGGCGCTGGTTCCGCTGCTGCCGGTACCGCTGGCGGCGCACGGCGTCTCCGCGAGCGATCAGGATTTGATCACTCAGGGGCGTCAGCTGGCCGTGTTCATCTATCTGGGCGCCAAACATATGGTCACCGGTTATGACCATCTGCTGTTTCTGTTTGGCGTCATCTTTTTTCTCTACCGCCTCCGCGAGGTCGCATCATATGTGACGCTGTTTGCCGTCGGACACAGCTTCACGTTGCTGTATGCCGTGTTGAGCGGCACCCACGTCAACGCCTTCATCATCGACGCGATCATCGGTTTTTCGGTGGTCTACAAGGCGCTCGACAACATCGGCGGG
This sequence comes from Cyanobacteriota bacterium, assembly GCA_019752015.1. Lineage (GTDB taxonomy): Bacteria > Acidobacteriota > Vicinamibacteria > Vicinamibacterales > UBA2999 > 12-FULL-67-14b. Next base: position 46,536 of record JAIEMQ010000008.1, read on the forward strand.
CTCCGGCGTCTGCTCGGCGTTCAACCAAACACGAAGGCCGCGGTGTGGATCTTCGGCTTGTTCCACGGCCTCGGACTCGGCACGAAGCTGCAGGACTTTTCGTTGTCGCCCGACGGGCTGGTGGCGAACATCATCGCATTCAACGTTGGTGTCGAAGCGGGGCAAATCCTCGGCCTCAGCGCCATCCTGATTGGCATGGGCTTCTGGCGCCGATCGAACGGCTTTGCTGATCACGCCTATGCGGCGAACGTCGCCGTGATGACGTGCGGCTTCGTTCTGGTGGGCTACCAGTTGGCCGGCTACGCGATTCAATAGAATCCATCCGTAACCATGACCGCACCGGGCTTACCGTCCACTGCGCAACTAATACGGGCGATAGTGATTTCAGCCGGCGTCGCAGCCGTCATCCTGGTCGTCGCTGTGCTGCCGGCGGAATACGGCGTCGATCCCACCGGCATTGGCGAGCGTATCGGTCTGCGCCGTCAGCGGGTGTCATCGGCCATCGACATGTCGACTGCGGTTGACGCGGCGGCTGCCGCAACCGTTGACCGCTCGGAGACGCCGTTCCGCACAGATCAATTAATCGTGACGCTCAAACCCGGTGAGACCGCCGAGATCAAGGCGACCATGGATGCCGGCGCCACCTACGTGTTTGGCTGGACGGCCGCTGGCGGGACGGTTGACTTCGATATGCACGGCGCCCGGGCGGACGGCGGCGGCGGAGAAGCCAGTTACTGGAAGGGTGAAGCGTCGGCCGGCGGGCACGGTTCGTTTCGCGCGCCGTTCACCGGGCAACACGGATGGTTCTGGCAGAACACGACCTGGGAGCCGGTCACCATCACAGTCAAGACGAGCGGCTTCTACTCGAGGATCGAACGCATCGGGAACTGACCTCGAGCATCACGACGCGGAGCTCGAATTCACACAACCCCGACACCACGGGATCGCTGAGCTGAGAGCAGCAGCGTGACGCCGGCAGCGGCCACGGTGAATGAGGCGACGTGCGCCACGGTGAACGGACCGAAGACTCGCGTATTGAGGCGCACGAACTCGATGGCGAATCGCAACGATCCCGTGAGCACCAGGTAGACGCCGAGCACGACTCGATCGCTGTAGTGCTGCCGGCGCAATTTCAGCAGCAGCAGGGCGATCGGCATCAAGAGCACCATTTCGTAAAGCTGCGTCGGGTGAACGGGAACGGTCGTGGGCGGGAGCCCTTCGGGAAACGCGACGGCCCAGGGCAGCTGGCTCGGGCGGCCATAGTCATCGCCGACCAGGAAGCAGCCGAGGCGCCCGAGCAGGTGACCGACCGCCAGTGCAGGCGTGGCCGCGGCGAGTAACGGCACGATCGCGAGTCGGCGCCGGCGCATGAGCGCCACGCCGGCGAGCAACCCGCCGGCGACGCCCCCAAACCAACTCATGCCGCCGCGCGACAGCAGCAGGTCTCGGAGCGGCCCCTCGCCGGCGTGCTCGGCCACCCATAACAACTTCGCACCGGCCAGGCCGCCGAGAATACCGGCAAAGCCGACATCGTAAGCGGCGCCGGGTAGACCTGATCGCGCGAGCTCCCGCTTGAACAGCGAGAGCCCCACGACCGCGGCCACGGCGACCATCACGCCGAAGCTGGTGACCTCGAACGACCCGATGCGGAACAGAACGGGATAAACGGCCCACCCCGTTTCTGAAAACGGCTACTGCGCCGGACGCCGTGCGCGGCTCGACGTGTGCGAATGGCGAATTTTCCAACCGTCCGCGACACGGACGAGCACGAGCGTTTCGAGCCCCTCGGAGTCGATGTCACGTTCGCCCATTTTCGCCTTGATGGTGTATCGCGATGTGGCGTACGCGGATTGTCCTCCCGGCATCACGGTCACTTTGGTATCGGTGTGGTTGAACTGCAGGTTCGTGAAGGCCTTCAGCTCCGGACCCAGATGCCGATCGCGGTAGTCCGCCCAGCCGTTGTTGATGCCGGCGCCCTCGTAAATCGTGACATCAGGATGATAGAACGCGCCGAGCCGATCGAGATCCCTCGCCATGAATGCGGCATCGTAGCCCTTCAACCACGCCTCAACAGCCGCCGCGTCACCGGTCGACGCCTGTGCCGCGGGCGCGTCGGTCAGCTTCGTCACGGGACCCGAACGCCTTCCGCCGGCCGGTTCGACCCAGCCTGTGACCGTCCCGTCAGCGAAGTGCTGATGAGCCTTCCACAGAATCTCGGGGCCGCTCTGCGGATTCCGCGCGCGGAAAACGAATTCCGCGGTTTCTTTCGGCGGGATGTTTCGTGTCCAGGTGATTGCGACGATGCGATCGCCCTGCTTTTGCACTTCGAACGATTCGCCGCCGTACTTCGCGACGTCCAGGACGGTCACGCCGTCAGGAATTTCGACGCGAACGGACGTGGTGGCAACCGCGCCTTCCGTCGGCACGCGGACCGTGTAACGTTCCTCGCCGCCGGGCTTCGATTGACGCGGCAGGATGCCGACGTGCGCGGCGGCAAGGGACGGCAACGCGAGAACGAACGTGAGGGTCGTCAGCAGCTTCATCATGGCCTCGCGTCGCTCGATTACTTGGTGGCCGGCGCCGGTCCAAGCTCGATCGTCTTGGCGATCAGCTTCTCGTCGTTCTCATCGGTGACTGCGGCGATCACGACCCGCATGCCCACGATCAGGTCGGAGGGCTTCATCGCCTTCTTGGCGCGCATGAATTTGGTGCTCTTGTTGATGGCCACCATCGTGTCCTTGCCGTCGGTGGTTTTCAACATCACGTGATCCGCCGCGGCCATGGTGACGGTCCCCATGACTTTCTGCTCGTGAGCGGGGTGCGCCAGGGCCGTGCCGCTGGTCAGCGCGATCGTGGCAAACATGGTCAACAAAACAATTGCACTGCGTCGAGTCATGATCAAACTCCTCAGGTGTAGGAAACGCTTGCCCCATTATTATGCGGGGCTGATCGCCGCGCAAACATTGCACGTTGATCATGAATCAAAATTAATCCTGATGTCAGTAGGGCGCGATATCTTCAGAACCAGGAGTTGACTTATGAGGCCAGTCGTGAAAGCCGCGGGTATCCTCGCCGGCATTGGAGCTGCAGTCGGCATTCTGGCGTTCATTTATCTCATGAACACGGGCCTGAGCGCACGTGAAACACCTGGTGCGTTGGAGACCGCGCTGGCATTGCGGGCGCGGAATCTCACGATCGGCTGGCACGCCCGAAAGGTGACCAACCCGACGCAATCGAATCCCGAGCTGTTGGCGCAAGGGCGCGAGCATTTCGCCGATCATTGCGCGACGTGCCATGCCAACGACGGCAGCGGCAATACGGACTTCGGCCGCGGGATGTTTCCCAAACCGCCGGACATGCGGCTGGCGCGAACGCAACAATTGAGCGACGGGGAGATGTTTTACATCATCGAGAACGGCATTCGCTTTACGGGCATGCCGGGCTTCGGCACTGGCGACACGTCCGCCAAATCGTCTTCCTGGGCTCTGGTAAATTTCATCAGGCATCTGCCGCAGCTCACCGAAGAGGAATTGTCCGAGATGGAGGGCTTGAACCCCGCACCGCCCGCCGAGATCGAACGGCGGCTCCAGGAGCGTCAGTTCATGCAAGGCGGCGACAGTCCAAAGCCGGCCATGCCCATGCCGATGCCGCCTCATAAGGGCGATCACAAATGACTGGCGCATGGCACGAAGCGTGCTTGTGTAAAATCGTTCTCAGGAGAGCTTGATGAGTTCAGCAAGGAAGCAGGCGGCCGTGGTCAAAACGTACCCGCCATCACGGCGGACGTTCGTGAAGGGTCTTGCGATTGGCGGCGCTGTCGCGGGCATGGGGCTGTGGCGCGAAACGGCGTGGGCGCAGGCGCTGTCCAGACAGCCCGCCGTCGAATTGTCGGGTACCGAATTCGATCTCCGGATCGGCGAAACGCTGATGAACTTCACCGGACGCACGCGAACGGCGTTGACCGTCAATGGATCCATTCCAGCCCCGACGCTACGGTGGCGCGAAGGGGACACGGTGACGCTGCGCGTCACCAACGCGTTTAAAAACACGCGCGAAGATACCTCCATCCACTGGCACGGCATCCTGCTGCCGGCGAACATGGATGGCGTGCCCGGGATAAGCTTTCCCGGCATTCACCCGGGCGAGACATTTACATATAAATTCCAGGTCCGGCAGGGCGGCACTTATTGGTACCACAGCCATTCCGGTTTCCAGGAGCAGCGCGGCGTCTATGGCGCCATCGTGATCGAACCGCGCCAGCCGTCTCCGGTGCAATTTGACCGTGAGCATGTGGTAGTGCTGTCCGACTGGACCGACCGCGACCCGGGACCACAACTGTTCGCGAAACTGAAGAAACAGTCGGATTACTTCAACTTCAACCAGCGGACCGTCGGCGATTTTTTCAGCGACGTTCGTCGTCAGGGACTGGCGGCGACGATCAACGATCGCAAGATGTGGGGTCAAATGCGAATGGCCCCGACGGATCTCTCCGACGTCAGCGCCTACACCTACACGTATCTCATGAACGGCACCGCGCCCGCGGGCAACTGGACCGGGCTGTTCAAGCCGGGAGAGCGCGTGCGTCTGCGCTTCGTCAACGGCGCCGCCATGACGTATTTCGACGTCCGAATTCCCGGGCTGAAGATGACGGTGGTCGCCGCAGACGGTAATTACATCCACCCGGTGACGGTCGACGAATTTCGCATCGGCGTGGCCGAAACCTACGACGTCGTCGTCGAACCGACCGGGCAGGATGCGTTCACGATCTTCGCGCAATCGATGGATCGCACAGGCTATGCTGCCGGCACGCTCGCCGTCCGGCACGGATTGCAGGCGCCAGTGCCCACGCCCGATCCGCGGCAGCTGCTGACGATGGCGGACATGGGGATGTCGCACGGCGACATGGGCGGCATGAGTGGGATGAGCGGCCACGACATGGCCGCCATGGGCGCACCGGCCGCGACACCGCCCGCGCCAGCCGCTCCGGATCCTCACGCCGGCCACACCATGCCGGGCCAGAACACGTCGCCGGCGGCGCCGAGCCAGCCCGCGCCGCCCGACCCGCATGCGGGACACGTCATGCCCGGCAGCACGTCCGGAATGCAGATGGACATGGGTGGAATGGGAGGCATGCAGGCGCATCCCGAATCGGAAGAAGGCAATCCGCTGGTCGACAACCAGGCGATGTCGCCGATGTCACGCCTGGACGATCCGGGCGTCGGCCTGCGCGGCAACGGCCGTAAAGTCCTGACTTACTCCGACATGCGCACCATCTTCGACGATCCCGATGGCCGCGATCCAGGACGCACCATTGAAATTCACCTCACCGGCCACATGAATAAATTCTCCTGGTCATTCGACGGCGTCAAGTCTTCGCGTGCCGAGCCGGTGCGCCTGAATTATGGTGAACGGATGCGCATCGTGCTCGTGAACGACACCATGATGTCGCACCCGATCCACCTGCACGGCATGTGGAGCGACGTCGAGAACGACGCCGGCGAGTTCATGCTGCGCAAACACACGGTGGATATGCCACCGGGCACGAAGCGGACATTCCGCGTCCGTGCTGACGCGCTCGGAGGGTGGGCATTTCACTGCCACCTGCAGCTGCACATGGAAGCGGGCATGTTCCGTGAAGTGAGGGTCGAGGAATGACGCTCACCGCAGTCACGCGAGCCGTCTTCGTCGCCGGTTCCCTCGCCGTCACCGTTCCGGCATTCGCTCAGGATCCGCATGCCGGGCATGGTCAACCCGCAAAGGCAGCGGCGAAACCGGCACCGGCAAAACCGCAGCCGCCGAAGCCCCAGCCGCAGTCCGCGAAACCTCAGCAGGTGGAGGATCCGCCGGTCTCCAAACCCGCCGGCTCTCCTGCAATGAAAGAGATGCCGGCGGCGGGCACCGAGGATCATTCCGCGCACGGGGCAACACCCGCCACCGACCCTGATGCCGCTCGTCAACAGCCGAAGGAACCGATTCCGCCGATCACCGATGCCGATCGCGCGGCCGCATTTCCGCCGGGACTCCACGGGCACCCGGTGCACGACCGCGCCATCAATTACATGTTTCTGTTCGACCAGTTGGAGTGGCAGGGACCCGGGAACGGCGGCGGCAACCTTGATTCCCTCAATTGGATTGGCGGTGATCGCTCCCGAATCTGGATCCGCAGCGAAGCAGAGTCGCAACGCAGCCGCCTCGAAAATGCGTTCGTCGATGTGCTGTATGGGCGATCGATTGCACGCTGGTGGGATGTGGTCGGCGGCATGCGTCAGGACTTCGGGACCGGACCCGGCCGGACCTGGGTGGGCGGCGGCCTCCAGGGCCTCGCGCCCTACTGGTTCAATGTCGCAGCGACGGCGTATGTCGGCGAGGGCGCGCGGACGCATGCCCGTTTCGAAGTCGAATACGAATTGCTCCTGACCAATCGCTTGATCCTGCAACCGCTGTTCGAAGCCGAATTGTACGGGAAGTCAGATCCCGAGCGGGCCCTCGGTGCCGGCCTCAGCGCCATCGACACAGGGCTGCGTATGCGGTACGAGTTCAAACGTGAGCTCGCGCCGTATGTCGGCATCACGTGGAACCGTAAAATGTTTGGCACTGGCGATTTGGTGCGGGCTGCGGGTGGGCAGGCCGGCACGACGAGAATCGCGGTCGGCTTACGTACCTGGTTTTAACGGCACGGACGCGAGGACTGGTTTCGAGTCCCCGCCTCCGAGCCAATTGGTTGCGAATCTTCACAAAGCTCACTCGACGATGACTTTGCCGCGCATCCCCTTCTCGAAGTGCTTCTCGAGGAAGCAGCCGGACATCCATTCGCCTCTTCGCGTGACCGGCAGCGTGAAGGTCATGAGGTAGGTGTCACCGGCCTCGGCTTCCACCATCGTGCCGTGCGGCTTCGCCCCGCCGTGTCCACCGCCAGCGGCGTGCTCGGCCCCGTGCCCTGCCTCCTCCTTCGGTCGCGTTGAGCTCGCACCGGCCGATCGCCCGGACGCGGCGGCCTGCTTTTGGATGCCGACCTGAACGTCGGCGAAGAGATCCTGCTCGAATGCGCCCTGGTGTGGTTCCCGCCCCGCCATGAATTCATGCGGGATTTTCCCACGGTTCCGGATCACGAGCGTGACGGGACGGCCGGCGGGTATTCGCAACGGTTCGGGGGCAAACGAGTATTCGTTCATTTGCACCTCGATGCGTACCGGCTCGGCGGGTTGCGCGGGCGCTGCCAATCCGCTGGCCCACAGAACTCCGCCCCAGGCGACGACGACGGAGCCCAACGCGAGCACTGGGACCCCGGACAACCTTTGCGACAGATTCAAGCTGATCATGACGAACTCCTCGTTCTTAGCCGTGGTGAGTGCCGATGCTGACATTGAGATCAGGCGGCATCCGCGCGTCCGGTATAGCGCAGTCGGCGGTAGACGCGCATTAAAAGTTCTTCACGGAGTACGTTGAGCTGTTCCAGGGCCTGCCGGCGGGTGGCGATCGCGAACAGCACTCACGGTCGACGACAGGCGCTCCGCGTTCGATCTCAGAACCGGTAGCGGATGCCGAGCGACGGCAGCAGCGGTAACCCGTTTCCCGGCGACGATCTCACGCGTGGGCGATCCGATTGCGGATCGTATTCCAACACCGGTTCGACACTGCCGGCATTCTTTCGATTCAGCGCGTTAATCACGTCGATATAGAACTGCCAGCGGCCGCCCGACCACCGTGGCCGGAACGTCACCCGCATATCGAGCCGCGCGAAGGCCGGCAGCCGCGATGCATTCAGGTTGCTGATGTTGCCCATGTCGGGTTCCCACACCAGCAACCCTGTGCGATCGCGTTGCGGCACGAGCTCGCGCACGTTGCCGTCGCCGTCCGCATCGTCGACATCGGCCACGGCGGCAGGGCGCACGCCGATGGCGGGCGTGTATGGAAATCCGGACTGAACGCGCAACGTTGCGGCAAGATCCAGCGCCGGCCGAACCGCGTAAGCCGCGACCACGCTCAGCGCGTGCCGGCGATCGTAATCAAACGGAAAGCTCCGCCCATAGGCGATCGTCTGCGCCCGGCCGAGCGTGTACGACACCCATCCAGTCAGGCGATCGTCTGAGGATGTCTTCTGCCGTGCGAGGTACACATCCACACCGTACGCGCGTCCGCTGCGGTTGTTCGAGGGAACCGTGGTGATGCGCGGCGCGTCCAGGCCCGCCGGCCGGATCGCCTCCGGAAAATCGTAGGCCGCCGCACGCTCGATGGCTTCGGCCGGCGTCTCGAGCCTGCCGCCGATCAGCCGATCGAAGCGCTTGTAATACGCCTCGACTCGCGTCACGACGCCGCGCGACACGGGGCGCTCGGCGCTGACCAGTGCATGCCACGCGCGCTCGCTCTGCAGGCGCCGTCCGCCGGCGCCGGTCAAATCGACGAAATAGTCGGATTGCAACAGCTTCTCGTAGCCGGGGCTTTGGGTGAACAATCCACCGGCAGCACGCAGCCGCACGGCGCCGATCGCCGTGGTGAGGGCGAGACGCGGCGATGCCGTCACCTCGCCGGCCAGCCCGCTCCAGTCGACGCGGAGGCCTGACTCGGTCTGGATCCGCGGCCCGAGCGATCCGCGATCGATGATCCATGCGCCCGCACGCCGCGCCGCCGCCGAGGAATCCAGCCGCGGCGGCAGTGCGGATCCACCGAACATCGACGACGGGTTGCTCTCGTGCGGATTGCCGCCGCCGCTGATACGCCATGCCCAGCCGGTCTGGATCGCATGCGTCTCGAAGCCGGTTTCGACGACGTGTCCCGCCGCGGCGGTAATGGCGGTCTCGTGCCGGATGGCGAGGTCGCGCACACCAACGGCCCTCGTGAACGCGATCGTTCCCACGCCGGCCGCATCGTCATCCGCACGGTTCGAGCGTCGCGACTCGTTGCGAAACGCAGCATCGACGTCGAAGTTCTCGCGATTCCGGTACCAGGAGAGCGTGGTCCTGGTCGTGAGCCGCCGTCCGAACGGCGACGCAAAAGACACCGCGCCGAGTGCATTGCGCGTCTGGGACTGCAAGCCAAACCGTTCCCCGCTGGTGTCGCCATTGAGTGCGGCGTTTGTCCCCTCGCGGCTGATCAAGCCGAACACCCTGAGTTGGCGTCCTGGCGTTGGTTCCCACGCCATCGCCGTCTGGAGATCGGCAAACGACGGCAGGTTGGTGTTGACAATCCGCTCGGCGATCAAATCGTAGTAAGTACGGCGCGCGGTGATCAGCCACGACGCCGACGACGTTCCTGGCAGCCGCCCCTCGGTCACGACGTTCGCATCGGTGAGTCCGAGCGTGGCCGATCCGCGCAGCGGCGCAGCGCGGGTGCCGGTGCGATTCTCGATCAGGAGAATCGACGACAGCCGATCTCCATACCGTGCGCTGAACCCTCCCGTGCCGAGCTCAAAACGCTGGACGGTTTCGGGGTTGAACGCGCTGGTCAGTCCGAACAGACGATAGGGATTGTAGATTTCCACACCATCCATCATCGTCAGGTTTTGATCCGGACCACCGCCACGCACGCTGACACGGCTGCTGAATTCGCCCGTCGCCGCTACTCCGGGCAGGGTGGCGAGGGCGCGGAAGATGTTGTCGCCTGTGCCCGCGAGGGCGGTGACCTGCTGCGGGCTGACTTCCTGCACTGATGGTGCCGGCGCGGGCGCCGCAGTCACGGTCACGCTCTCGTCAAACCGTGGGCGCGCGACGAGCGTGATCTCCACGGTGACGCCGTTCGCCGGCACGTCGACCTGCAGGGATGCGTCCACATATCCGGCGGCTGAAGCAGCGAGCACGACTGTTCCGATCATCACTGACGCCGTGAAACGTCCTGTGGCATCGGTGGTCACGGTCTGCGTGCCGGAGTGGAGGACGGCAGCGATGATGGGCCGCCGCGTGGCGGCGTCGATTACCGTTCCGCGCACTGTGGCTTCCTGCGTGAGGATGGCGCCGGCCAGCAGCAACAGTGAAGTCACGAGGGCCTCGTGACCTGCCGCACCACCGCCGGCCTCAGTGCAAGAGATCGCCGCGCACGCATCGGGCAATTGTCGCACGCGACACGAGAAGTGAGCCTGCCGGGGAGGTTTCATTAACGGCCATTAACATTTGCGCGAGGATGACCATGACCGCGGTATCATCACCGCATGATCATGCCTCGCGCTCTCGCGGTGGTCACCGCCGCCTTGCTTGCCGTGACAGTCACCTCAGGTACCACCGCGCAGTCGATTGACGGCACCATTGCCGCCGTGGCCTCACCCGCGGGACCGTCGAGCGCGCAGCCGCAATTGACGGTGTCGGCGCGCGGCGTGTTGCTCAGCTGGATTGAACGCACCGGCGACGTGGCAGCGCTCAAATTTTCCGAATGGAAGGGCGGTGCATGGACGGCGCCGCGCACCGTCTCGAGCGGTCGCGACTGGTTCGTCAACTGGGCCGATGTGCCGTCGGTGATTCGGCTCGCGGACGGATCGCTGTACGGTCATTGGCTGCAGAAAAGCGGTCCCGATACCTACGCCTACGACGTGCGCCTCGCCCGTTCCACGGACGACGGCCAGACCTGGACGCCTTCGTTTACCCCGCACGACGACGCGACGAAGACCGAGCACGGCTTCGCGTCGCTGTTCCAGATGCCTGGCGCGGGTTTGGGACTGATCTGGCTCGATGGCCGGGCGATGAAGCCAGGTCATGGCGAGCCTGGCGGCGAGATGAGCGTGCGCGGCGCCATTTACGATCAAAAAGGAAAACAGATTTCAGAAGCCGCGGTTGACCTGCGGGTCTGCGAATGTTGTCCGACCACGGCGGCGGTGACTGCCGACGGCCCGATCGTCGCTTATCGCGATCGAAGCCCGGCGGAGATTCGCGACATCTACGTGGCCCGATTCGTCGCCGGTAAATGGACCGAGCCGGTGCCGGTGCATCGCGACAACTGGCAGATCGCCGCATGCCCCGTGAACGGCCCGGCGCTCAGCGCGATCGGCAAGACGGTGGCGCTCGCATGGTTCACCGCCAAGGGCGACGAGGGCCATACCTACGTCGCCTTCTCCAGCGACAGCGGTAAGTCCTTCGGCACACCGGTGCGGCTCGACGACGTCAGCGCGCTGGGCCGGGTCGACGTCGCGCTGCTCGACGACGGATCCGCCGCGGCCACGTGGATTGAATTCGCCGGCGGCAAGGCGCAATTCAAGATGCGGCGCGTCACCGCCGCCGGCGAACGATCGAGTGCGGTGACGGTGTCAGGATTGGCGGCCAGCCGCGCGAGCGGCTACCCGCGCATGGCGCGCGCCGGCAACGAGTTGATGTTTGCGTGGACCGAGAGCGGCACGCCGTCGAGGGTCTCGACGGCGCGTCTCTCGTTGACGAAGCTGCAGACTTCGCTCCAGCGATAAGGAGGAAATGTGACGCGACGAACCATAAGCTACGCAGCGGCAGGCCTGCTGTTGTCCTCGGCGCTACTGATGGGCGCGCACCCCGGCCACGAGTATCACATCGAGGGCACGGTGACCAAGATGCGCGCGCCGCACTTCGAGGTCAAGGACGCGAAGGGCAACACCGAGTCGTTCATGATCGTGCCTGGCACGGAAGTCTCGGTGAACAATTCACGCGCCACCGCGGCCGACATCGCGGTGGGCGTGCAGGCCGAGGTCGATGGCGTCGAAAACGATCGCGGCATCGTCGAAGCCAAAAAAGTCAGGCTGACGCGCTAATTTGAGCGGCGAACGCGAAGAGGCTTGATCGCGTTCAGGAATACCCGCACGTCGGGGCCCCAGGTGCAGGAGTGCTGCGCGTCCACGGCCGAGCCATCCCATTAGTGCGCGGTGACACCGCGCAGGTGGACGCTCCGACACCAGGAAACAGATTCTCTGACTGCACGATAGGCGCCGCCAGGCCAACGCGCGGGTGACGCGCGTTCATGGACGTCATCCGCGGGCGATAGCCCCACCGGCGTGCCGCATCGACGACCGCCTGCGCCAGCGGATGTCCCGGCCTTTGCCAGTTGCAGATAAACTCCTTGACCGACCAAAACGGTCGGATATATGCTGCGAAGGCATCTTGCGACTGAGTCTCATTATCCAGACATGACCCACAACACGTCGATACTAGCGGTCACTCTTGCACTATCACTCGGCGGCCTCACTGCCGATCTGGCCGCCGCCGGACAGTCCGACAGCGGACGGGGCGGGGCGCCATTGCGGGCCGCGTGGTCGACGCCAGCGGCGCGGCGGTGCCGAACGCACTGATCCGGCTGACGGCGTTGTCATCCCCTCAAGCGGTGCGGACGGCGATGACCAATCAGGATGGCGCGTTTGGGTTCGCGCCGCTTGGGCCCGACGACTACGAGATCGTGGTCGACGCGCCGTATTTCTCGGTTGAGCGGCGCTCGGTGCGGGTGGACAGCGGCCCAATCGAAGTCTCGCTCGCGCTGCAGACCGGCCGGTTCTCGGAGTCGCTCAGCGTCGTCGGGACGCGGCTCGGCGACTCACCCGCGACACTGCGGCGGCTGCCCGGGGCGTTGACCATCCTCGATGCGGCGACCCTCGCCGGCAGCCAGGTGTTCACCGCGACCGAAGCGCTGCGCAAAGTGCCGGGTGTCAACGTGCGCGACGAGGAGGGGTTGGGTCTCAGGCCCAACATCGGCGTCCGCGGCTTGAACCCGACGCGATCGTCGAAGGTGTTGCTGCTCGAAGACGGCGTGCCGTTTACGATCGCGCCCTATGGCGACAACGCGAGCTACTATCACCCTCCGATCGAGCGGTTCGAAAGCGTGGAGGTGCTGAAAGGCTCCGGGCAGATCGCCTACGGGCCGGTCACGGTCGGCGGCATTGTGAATTACGTGACGCCCGATGTACCGAAGCGCACGACTGCGATGGCACGCCTGGCGTTCGGCTCGCGCGACTATGCCAATGTCTCCGGCTTCGCGGGCACAACCGCCGGACGCGTGGGCATGTCGTTGGACTACATGCGGAAGCAGGGTAATGGCGCGCGGGACAATGTGCGCTCGCGCCTCGACGACGTCTCGGCGAAAGTGCACGTGAGCGTGACCGACGCACACTCGGTGACCGTCAAGGCCAACTACTATGGCGAGGACTCGACCGTCACCTACTCGGGGCTGACCGAGGCGGAGTGGGCCGCGTCGCCGCGGCAAAATCCCTTCACGAACGACGCGTTTGTCGGCGCACGCACCGGCGTCACCGCCACGTGGAAAGCACAGTTCGGCGGCGGTCTGCAGATGACCACGAACGTCTATCAGTCGTCCTTCAATCGCGACTGGTGGCGGCAGTCGAGCAACTCCGGCCAGCGGCCGAACCGGCGCCCGGACCCGGCCTGCGGCGGCATGGCCAACCTCCTGACAACGTGCGGCAATGAGGGCCGTCTGCGCCAATACGATTTCTGGGGCGTCGAACCACGATTCCGGGCGATGCCGACCGTCTTCGGCGTGACCAGCGAGACGGACTTCGGGGTGCGGGTGCACGCCGAACGACAGGATCGCCTTCAGAAGAACGGGGCCACACCGATCGCGCGCGACGGCGTCCTGGTCGAGAGCAACCTGCGAGAGAACGCCGCGCTCTCCGGCTTCGTGCAGAACCGCTTTCTTCTCGGCAGGCTCACGGTCACGCCCGGACTGCGGGTGGAAGAGATTCGCTATCGGCGCACGAACCGGCTGACGGCTGTCGGCGGCAATACCTCGCTGACGCAGTGGCTGCCGGGGATCGGAGCGGCATTTGCGCCGTCGGCGGCGCTGACCATCTTCGGTGGACTGCACCGCGGCTTCGCGCCGCCGCGAACGGAAGACGTCATCAGCGACACCACCGGTGCCGTGGTGGAGTTGGACTCGGAGCGCAGCTGGGACACGGAAGCGGGCGTCCGTTACACCGCCACTGGCCTCAGTGCTGAGGCAACGTTTTTCCAGATGAACTACCAAAACCAGATCGTGCCGGCGAGCCTGGCTGGCGGTGTCGGCGCGACGCTCACCAACGGCGGCAAGACCCTGCATCAGGGTGTGGAGCTCGGACTGCGCGCGGATTCCGCCGGCCTGATAGGGGGCCGGCACAACATCTTCACACGTGTCGCCTACACCGCATTACCGACCGCCAGGTTCACAGGTATCCGCTACAGCAGCGTCGCCGGATTTTCGCAGGTGCCGGTCACCAACAACCGGCTCCCGTACGCGCCGGACAGCCTGCTGGCGGTGACCATCGGGTACCAACACCCGGTGGGATTCGATGCGCAGGTGGAAACCGTCCGTGTGAGTGATCAGTTCGGCGACGACCTCAACACCGTGGTCCCCTCGGCAGACGGCCAGCGCGGGCTGATTCCGGGCTACATCATCTGGAACGCGGCGGCGAACTGGGCGATCGCGCGGCTGCATTCGTCGGTCTTTGTCACGGTCAAGAACGTGGGTGACACGTTGTATATCGCCGACCGCTCCCGCGGCCTGCTGCCGGGCGTGCCGAGACTATTGCAAGGTGGCGTGCGCGTCCGGTTTTAAAAAAGAAACTGATGGGATCACCTGGTTGATCATCAGGCGGCTTTTACCTCCACCTCGACACCGGGATCGCGCAGACGTTCGAGGCCGTATTGGCCGTCGATCCCTACCGGTCAGCCGGTGGGGCCGCCGGCCGGAGGAGCTGAGCCTGCTCGTCGATGATCCGGCGGAACGCATCCGAGGATGACGCCCACTCGACGATGTCCACGGCAAACGGCAGATTGGATTCGTCGAACGCGTCCCGCAACCGGCCCAGCGTGAGCAGATCGAGGGGCTCATCGCCCATGACGACGAGGTCGAGGTCCGAGAAGCGCTTCGCCTGCCCGCTGACGCGCGAGCCCATGACGCGAATCTCGCGGCCGGGCGCGTAGCGCGCCAGCATGTTCAGCACCGCCTTCAACGCCGGCGCCGGCGCGTCAATCGTCCGCACGGTTCCGCGCCTCCAACCGCGACAGCAGGTGCCCGACGTCCTCTACGAAACGAGGCAGCGTGTTGACGATGCGCTGCGCCTTCTGCCGATCGTAGGAATGGCTGGTGATGTTCCTGGCCTCGCGGTACTCGTGAAACCGCGAGACGTCCGCGACCAGGCCCGTCTCGGCCGCCGCTCGTACGACCTGCATGAAGGTCATCTCGTCGACAGCCGATGGCACGGGCACGATCTGCGCCAGCTGGCGCTTCATGAACTTGAAGGCGAGCTCGTACGTGAACTCGAACGCCTGGATGGCCGCGGCCCGAAATTGATCCCGTAAGCCCGGGTCGACCGCGAGGTCCGAATCGAGGTAGCGCAAGCTGACGTTGAGCGCCGCCAGCGCGTCGCGGAGCGAGGAAAGGTCCAGCCGCATAAGAGTCTGATTGGCTGAGTATGCGTGTCCGCCACTTCGACGGTCAAGGCACTGAAGAGGGCATGACGGCCGTTCACACTTGCGCCGGCATGGCCCAGGTACCACCGCGCAGTCGATTGACGGCACCATTGCCGCCGTGGTCTCACCGGCGGAACCAGCGAGCGCGCCACCGCAACTGACCGTGTCGGCGCGCGGCGTGTTGCTCAGCTGGGTGGAACGCACCGGCGACAAGATCCGGCGGCGGTGAGTGTCGCCGCAACCTGAATCGCGGTAACGCGCCCAAACGTGCCGTCGGGGATTGCCGTCTTTAAGGTTCGCATAAGGTGCCATCGCTAGACTGCTTTTAACGGCAACGAAGGAGGCGGTCATGGATGCGAAACTCATTGCGGCAATCGCGGCCTTGAGCATGACGATGGCAACGGCGCCGGCGCGGGCGCAGCACGGCGGCGGACATGCCGCCGGCGGGCGCGGCGGAGGCGGTGGGCACGCAGCTGCTGCGCCCGTCCACGGCGGCGGCACCTTGGGTGGCGGGGTGGTCGGCCCCGCCGTGCCGCGCCTTCCGCCCGCGCTGCACGTGAGCGGGCCACTTCACACGACAGGTGGCCGATACTATCCGTCCCTGCACGCGACCATCGGATTTGGACTGACCGCAGGATACCCGTACTACGGGTACGCGTGGCCCTACGGCTATGGGCGACCCTTCGCGCACCCCTACGCGTACGGGGCATCCGGGTACGGCTATTCGGGGTTCGGCTCCCCCCCGGCCATCGCGGAATTTGGCGACATCCGTATTCAGGGTGCGCCGAAGGATGCGCAGGTGTACGTGGATGGCTACTACGCCGGTATCGTGGACGACTTCGACGGCACGTTCCAGCGGCTGAACGTTGGACGCGGACCGCACCAGATCGAAATCGTCGTGCCGGCTGCGCCGCCACTCACATTCGACGTGAACGTGCAGCCCGGTCGGACGATCACCATTCGGCCGTAGCCGGCGACGGCCGTACGGCTCGCCAATGTGAAAGGTGAGACTTGGGTGGTCGGGTTGATCGTGCGCGAGACGTTGTCGTCACACGGATGAGCGCGCTGGGGGTTGAGACTGCACGGCCGGAAGGTCACGACGAAGTTGGCTCGTCGCACGAGTCAACAGATCGTAGATGAACAGACATTAACTGGATAGCCAGGTCACCGCCGTACTAAATTCGATTGCAGTGATGATCGTGACTTCAACCAGGCAGTGATGATCGTGACTTCAACCAGGCGCGTGATTGTTGGCGCGGCACGTGATGAGAATGGACAGCAATAACCGCATCAGCCAGCAGTTGACCTCGTGCAGGCCGGTTGCCGGGCGAGGGACGCCGCATAGCCTCCTCTTCCGCTGGCGAGGGTGGCTGGGTGGTTTGTTACTGGCTCCGGCAGTTGTCATCGCGCTCTTTTCAGGGCCAATCGTCGCCGAACGGCCGTGGCAGGGGGTCGCGCTGACCGCGCTCGGATATGGCGTCTTTATGACAGGCGCCGCGCTGCGCTTCTGGGCCACCTTGTATATCGGCGGTCGCAAGCAGGCGGTCGTCATCAGCGATGGGCCGTACTCCCTCTGTCGCCATCCGCTGTACGTCGGTTCGCTGCTCGTGGCGGCCGGTGCGGCGCTGCTGCTTCAGAGCATCCTGGTGGCGAGCGCCTTCATCGCCTTCAGTACGGCGTATATGCTGGCGGTCGTGCCCGCTGAGGAGGCGCACCTCCGCGCCTTCCTCGGTCCAGAGTACGAGCGCTACTGCCGGCGCGTCCCGGCATACGTACCCTCGTTCCGCTCTTTCCGCACGCCACCGCGCATCGAAGTAGACGTGCACGCACTGAGGCTGGAGGCTGCGCGTGCCTCCCGCTGGATCTGGGTGCCGGTGCTGGTGCAGGCGTTGGGGTATCTACGGGCACAGCCGTGGTGGCCGCATCTGTTCGTCTGGGGCTGAGCCATCCATTGATATTCTTGCGCGATCTGAAGACAGCCGCGGCGAGAGCCGGTGCATGGGTTGGCCCCGTGCCAGCGTTGACGTGACCCATGCCTAGCACATCCCCGCGCTTCGCGCCCGGCGGACCGGGCATGGCGCCACGGTGGACGCGCCGCGCCAAGGAGGCCGTCGGGACGGCGTATTCCGGGGCCAGCCACGTCTGGTACACCGTTGCCGCCGGCGTTCTCACCGAAGTCTTCTACCCCACGATCGACACGCCGCAGATCCGCGACTTGCAGTACCTGGTGACGGACGGCGCGACCTTCTTCGACGATGAGCGGCGCAATACTGAGACCACGATCGAGTGCGTCGATGCGGCGGCTCTCGGCTTCCAGATTGCCAATGTTGCGAAGAACGGCCTCTACACGATTCATAAAACGCTCATCGGCCATCCATACGAGGACTGCGTGCTGCTGCATACGAGGTTCGACGCGCCGAACGCGCTTCCTGGTCTGCGGCTGTACGTGCTGTGCGCGCCTCACCTCGAGATCGGCGGCTGGCACAACAATGCGGAGGTCCTCGAGACAAACAGCGGCCGCGTGATCGTCGCCTTCAGGAATTCCACGTGGATGGCGCTCGGCGCCACGGCACCTCTGCTCCGCTGCTCGTGCGGCTATGTCGCCGTGAATGACGGGTGGACGGACCTTCACGACAACTTCCGGCTGGATTGGACATACCACACGGCGATCGACGGGAACATCGCCACGACCGCGGAGATCGATCTGGCAGGTGGCAACGAATTCACGCTGGCGCTCGCATTCGGCGACACGCGACACCGCGCCATCACCACGCTGCTGCAGTCGCTGGCCACGCCGGTCCACGAGAACCTGCGCCGCTTTCAAAACGGGTGGAAGCGCACCGCGAGGCGGTACGGGCTGTCGTCGCGTTTCCCGGAGGAGCGATCGGTGCGGCTGTTCGAGCGCAGCGTCAACCTCCTGCTCGCCCACGAGGACAAAACCTATCCCGGCGCGATCATCGCCGCCATGGGCATCCCGTGGGGAAGCAGCAAGGGTGACGAGGAACTTGGCGCCTATCACCTCGTCTGGAACCGCGACGCGGTGCATGCCGCCACCGGGCTGCTCGCGGCCGGCGATCTCGTCACACCGCTTCGGACGCTGGTGTACCTCGCGGTGTCACAACGCGGGGACGGGGGCTTCTACCAGAACTTCTGGCTCGATGGCCGCCCCTATTGGACGGGCATTCAACTCGACGGCGTCTCGTTTCCGGTCGTGCTCGCGTGGCGGTTGAAGCAGGCCAACGCCCTGGGCCATTTCGATCCCTCTCGTATGGTGGCCAAGGCCTGTGGATTTCTCGTGCGTGGAGGTCCTGCCACGGCGCAGGAACGCTGGGAGGAGGCCGCCGGATATTCGCCATCAACGCTCGCCATCCAGATCACCGCGCTCGTGTGCGCCGCCGAGATTCTGGATGACGCAGGTGACGCCGGCAGTGCGCAGTTCCTGCGTGAGTATGCCGACTTTCTCGAGGCACGTGTCGAGCGGTGGACCGTGACAGCTCAAGGGACGCTCGTCAAAGGCATTCGCCGGCATTTCATTCGGATCAATCCGAACACCGCAGGCCGCCATCCGCCCGGCACCGGCGAGATGAGATGAGCAACCGGGAGGCGTTCGACGCGGTCGCGACCTTGCGGGATCGCTGTTGTGACCCGTCTCGGGCGGCGGCGGCCCGCGTGACACTGTACGTGGTTCTCCTGGCGCTTCCCCTCATTGTGAGCACCATCGTGCAGCCGTCACGCGCGGGGCCGCAGACGTTCCTTGCACTGCTGGCAGATCGTTTCGGTATTCTTGGTTTCACGATCGTGTGCCTGCAGTTCGTGGTCGCGGCCAGACTGCGATGGGTGGAGTGGCCGTTTGGCCTGGACATGCTCTTTCGGTTCCATCGCTCCATGGCGATAGTCGCCGGCGCCCTCCTGGTTTCACATCCGCTGCTGATGGTACTCGACGGCGAGACGGATCTGGTGCTGGCGCTCGCGGTCGCCTGGCCGATTCAACTGGGACGACTCACGCTCGTCGTCCTGCTCGCCGTGATCGCGACGTCCGTGTTCCGGCGGAGGCTGCATCTGCGCTTCGAACAGTGGCGGGTGTCCCACAACGCGCTGTCCGTGACGCTGCTCGTGCTCGCCTCGACACACAGTCTGTTCGCGGGGGAAGATCTCAGCACGTGGCCCATGCGGGCGATCTGGGCCGGGTTTGTGACCGGAGCGCTTGCGGCGTACGTCCATCACCAGTTCCTGTGGCACCGCCGCACGCAGGCCTGGTACGAAGTATCCGACGTCAGGCAGGAGACGCACGATACCTGGACCCTCGTGTTGAAGCCTGTCGGACAGGACCACGTGTTCAGCTACTTGCCGGGGCAATTTCACTTCATCACGTTCTATCGGGCCGGTATGCCGCCGGAAGAACATCCCTTCTCCATCTCATCGAATCCCGGCAACCCGCGAGAGTTGGCCTCCACCGTCAAGGCGTCTGGTGACTTTACGCAGACGATCAAGCACACCCAGCCAGGCGACCGGGTTTTGGTCCGAGGGCCCTACGGACGCTTCTCGCACCTGCTGGCGCCGCCGGCGGATCGGCTTGTGTTCGTGGCCGGCGGCGTGGGTATCACACCCTTCATCAGCATGCTCCGCTATATGCGGCATGCAGGCGCGTGGCAGCCGACCGTGCTGCTCTATGCCAACAAGACCGAGGACGACATCCTGTTTCGCTCGGAGTTGGACGACATGGTCTACCAATCCGGAGGACAACTCCGCGTGGTGCACATCGTGAGTCGCGCGAGCGCTGCCTGGGTGGGCGAGCGGGGGCGGCTCGACGTCGAGCGCCTCCAGCGGTACTCCGGTCCCGTCGGGGCGTGCCGCTTTTATGTGTGCGGGCCGCCGCCCATGATGCGCAACGCCGTCCTCATGATCGCCGAGTGTGGCGCCGGCGTGCGGAACATCCACACGGAACGGTTCGCGTTGTAATGCGAGTGCGACGGATAGCGGCGACAGGCGAGCGCACGCGCGCGTCGGAAGTCGAGCGCGAGTACCATCACGTAGGTGAGAGTGGCAAGCGCAATGTGGTGCGTGCAGCCCTATCGCAGCCACACCAGCCGTCCGTTCGGAACCACCGCGCTCCAACGCGCTGCCGCATCGTTCAGACGTCGCAGTCATGCCAGAACGCGTCGAGAACCGCGCCGATGCCGAGCCGCGCGAGCGCCATCCTCACCCGCGAGGAGTTGCTGACGTTAAGGTTGACATAAGGTGCCATTGCTAGACTGCTTTCAACGGCAACGAAGGAGGCAGTCATGAATACGAAACTGATTACCGCGGTGGCGTTGACATCACTGATGATCGGAGTCGTCCCCGCACGTGCGCAGCACGGCGGTGGGCATGCAGGCCCGCCGGTCCACGTCGGCGGCTTCGTCGGACACGGCGGATACGCGATGGGACCGTCGTATTGGTATGACCCGTATTGGTACGGGCCCTACAGCTATCCATCGCGCGCGGCGTTTTACGGCGGCGTGCGGATCAAGGGCATGGCGAGAGACGCGCAGGTGTATGTCGACGGGGCGTATGCCGGGATCGTCGACGATTTCGACGGCGTGTTCCAGCGCCTGACGCTCGAGCCGGGAGCGCACCAGATTGAAATCCGGATGCCCGGCGGATCGCCGGTGACGCTCGACGTCAACGTGCAAGTCGGCCGGACTCTCACGATCCGGCCATGACCCAGAGCGGCGATGCATCCGTCGGCAACAGTGGGATTTCCGAGCCTGGCTGCCCGATCAAGAGCGCTGACGACGCTTCGTTGATCGGGCGGATTCGCGGTGAATACATCGAGATGCCCGGACTCGCCCTGACCGAGGCACAGTTGTGTCGTCTGTCGGGTCTGGACACGGCCAGCGGCAAGAGGATCCTCGAGACGCTGACCACACAGCACTTTCTTGTCAGAACGGAACAGGGGATCTACGTGCGGGCCAGCAATCGGGTGTAACGGCTTTCGTGACGGCTCTCGGTTCGATGAACGCATCTTAACTGGACGAGTCACTGACGTCGTAGTACATCGATTGGGTCGTGTTGCAGCTCGCATGATTATGGAACCAGCGAAGGCTCATGCCGGTCCGATGACTGGTGCACCTGCAATCATCGCGTGGGGCGCGCCGGACGAGATCTGCTCGGCTCGACTCCGGCGACGACGAGCGTTGATGTCCGGATTGACGGACACCATCGCTCTTGAAGACGACACCACGCGCGGGACGCCAGCCGAATACCCGAGCGGAGACGCTGTTGCACGCCTGGCACCATGTGTGAGGACCGGCTTCGTCTTCAAACCATGACGCCAAGGAAACCGCAGAAGGACGACCGGCACGGCCTCCAGTTCTCGAAGCCCGACGCTGTCGAGCCAAGCGCTTTGCCTGCTGACGCAGCCGACCGACCCGCCCGTCCTCTGTCGAAGCATGTCGACCGTGACACGCCTGTCCTTCGAATCCAGGCCGTGATTCTCCTTCTGAGTGTTCTCCTCACCGGTGAGGCTGCATCCGGTTCGCCCATGTCTCAATCCGCGCGACTTGGAGGAGGCGGTGATCCCCGTGACGGGTCGGACCAGTCCGTGCCAGTGCAAGATCCGAAGGCAACCCTGCCGGAGCGGATCGACTCGATCACGATCGAAAACCTCGGGGTCTTCGATCCGGCGATTCCTCGCTACCGGCGCTTTCCGTACGTTCTCCTCAACCGACTTCACATCAGGACGCGACCACGGGTGATTCGCCGAGAGCTCCTGTTTCGCGGGGGGGATCCGTTTGAGGAGGAGGTGTTGCTGGAAAGCGAGCGAAACCTGCGCTTGCTTCCTGTCAATCGAGCTGAGATCACCTCCGCGCCTGGCGGTGGCGGGAGGGACATTGTCGTCCGGACGGAGGATGCATGGACACTCATTCCCGAATTTGTGGTCGACAGTCAAGGAGGGGCCTCGCGGGTCGGCGTCGGCATCGAGGAGTACAATCTCTTCGGACAGGCCACGAGCCTGCGGGTCCGCTCCGTGCGGGGCACGGACCAAAACCTGGGTCGTGTGTTCTATAGCGACCGGCGGCTATTCCACAGTCGCTGGCAAATGAGTGCGAGCACGGTGTTCGGCGACGGATCGTTGAACGAGGTGCAAGTCAATCGGCCCTTCTATTCCCTTGATACGCGGTGGGCGGCCAGCATGCTCGTCACGCGCGAGCGCGGGTTCGACCGCCTCTACGACGTGGGCGCGCTGACGGCGAGAATTCCGCTGAGCCGTGAGAATGCGGCCGCGAGCGTCACCCGCGCCTGGGGCAATCGTGTGGACAAGACGAAGCTGTCGGTGGGGCTCGATTTCGAGCGACGGGACTTTGTCGCCGCGCCGGCGGTGTTCGACGAGAGCGCCGCCAGCTGGCAAGGTTTTTTCGGACAGGGCGGCGGCACGCGCCGCAACAACATCCGTCTGGATGTAGCGCTCGACCGGGAGCATTACCGCTTCGTGAAGGACAGGTTTCTCGACAAATCTGGGCAGGTTGAGGACGTGCGCGTCGGATACGGTTATGGCGTGTCGGCCGGACCAGCGGAAGGATTGAACGGCCGCCCCGATTACACCGCGTTGGCGACGCGGGGTGTCGCCTCCCGACAAGTGTGGGGACGACACCTCGTGATCGCGAGTCTGGCAGCCTCGACCCGGCGCGAGGCCGCCGGTTTCACGAACTCGCTTACCAGCGGATTCATCCACACCTACGTGCGTCTGCCTTGGCAAACACTGGCGGTCAGTCTCGCCGGCGTCTATGCCGCGCGCATGGATCAGCCGTATCAACTCGTGCTGGGCGGGGACATGGGACTCCGGGGCTATTCGGCGCGCCAGTTCACCGGTAACCGCGGCGTGATTGTCAACGTCGAACACCGCGTCTACACCAACGTGGACCTCCTGACGGCGCGCCTCGGGTTCGCCGTGTTCGCTGACGTGGGACGCCTGTGGCGCGAAAATGAACGGGCGACCCTCTCCAGCCTGAAGAGCAGTGTGGGCATTGGCCTTCGGATGGGGCTCACCAAATCGTTCGAGGCCCCGACGGTTCGCCTCGACCTGAGCCTGCCGCTGAATCCGGACGGCCGCCGCCGGCCCTCGTTCGGCTTCTCCGTTAAGCCGGTTTTTCTGATGTTCAACCAGCCCGCGCTGACGATCAACCGCTTTGCCGTGGAGTAATGATGCCGTCGATAATCATCGCCCGCAGTTCGACTGCCGCCGTCCGGAGATCCTGTCAAGATTTCTCTCGGGCGAGTCAGGGCGAGCGCCGTCCCGTGCGGAGCCACGGTGGTCGGCGATCGTGAGACGGAAGGACACGCACATGAAGGAGGGTGGGATGCTGCGCCACACGACGCTGATCGAGTTTCGCGGATTCCGGACGCTTGCGGGCTACACCACCGCGGTGTCACTGCACGCGCACACGAACCGATCGAAAGAGAGAGTGACGGACGTGCCGCGGTATCTCGAGCGCATTCCGCTGGTGGCGTCCTTCGTCCGGCGGGAGATACGGGAGTACGCGGCCCGGAACGGGCTCCCGATTGACTTCACGAAGGGCTGGTGGCATCCGCCGGTCAGTTCGCGAGCGGTGCTGGCATCAGAAAGATCCCAGATCTGTCGCGTGCTCGGGCTGACGCCGCTGGTGTCGATCACCGACCACGACACGATTCAAGCGGGCCTCGAATTGCAGCGCGAGCACCCGTGTACCCTCGTGCCCGTCTCGCTCGAATGGACGGTGCCCTTCCACCGCGGATTCTTCCATCTCGGCGTCCACAACCTTCGCCCCGAATCGGCGCCTGCCGTCGTGCGATCCCTCTCGGAGCACTGGTCCAACGGGGGACCGCTCTGGGTCCGCTGCGCGATGCGGGCGTTTCAGCTCGGGGCCAGCGCGCCGCTGCGCCCACTCCTGGCTGCGAGCGTCCGGCTGGCCGGCGCCTCGACGCCCAACCACGGCGCGCCCGCCGCGATCATCGACGCGAGCGCGCCCGCGAGCGGCGCGTGCACATGAGCACGGGAAGCCACGGCCCACGCCCTGCTGCCGCGACATTGGTGGAGCGCCCTTTGAACGTCGCGATCGTGTGCGATGGGATTGGCGATGTGGTCGGGGGCTCGTTCATCTCGACCTTGCGATTTGGCGAGCTGCTGAAGGCGCGGGGACACAAGGTCGTCTTTGTTTCGAGCGGCTCGCGCCGGCATCCCCGCACCCACGAGTATCGTGGGATCAAAACGTATCGTCTCTTCGGCGTGCTGATCCCCTGGTCGGAAGGACAGTTGTATCTCGCGATGCCGTTCGTCCCCACGATTCGGAAGATCCTTCGAGACGAGCAGATCGACATCGTCCACGTGATGATCCCGATGCCGTTGGGCCTGGCGGCGGTGCGTGTGGCCAAGGCGATGGATGTCCCGGTGGTCATGCACTCTCACACGCAACCGGAAAACATCTTCATGAATGTCCCGGCGTTCCCGGGACGCGACGCGCTGCACGGACGTTTCTGTGCTTACCTGAACTGGATCTACCGGCAGAGCGACGTGCTGATTTATCCGTCAGCATTCTCACAGCGCCAGCTCCCGGCGCTGGCGGCATCGAGGCACGTGGTGATCAGCAACGGCGTGAATCGAGAGCGGTTCCGGCCGACATCACCGGACCCGTTCTTGCGCCGGTTCAGTCTGTCGAGCACGCGTCAGCACCTGATGTATCTGGGGCGCCTGCATCGAGAAAAGAATGTGGAGACACTGATCCGCGCGATGGCGATTCTCCGTCAGCATCACCCGCAGACACATCTGGTCATCGTCGGGTTCGGCTACGAGCAGCCAGCGCTCGAGCGGCTCGCGCACGCGTGGGATCTCACGGCGCACGTGACGTTCTGTGGGTTCGTGCCGGACGAGCACCTTGCGGCGGCGTACAGCGCGTGCGACCTGTTTGTGTTGCCCTCGCTCGCGGAGCTCGAGGGCATGGCGGTGCTCGAGGCCATGGCGTGCGGCAAGCCCATCCTCATCGCCGACTCTAAAGACAGTGCCGCCACCGACTTCGTCGATGGAAACGGCCTCCTGTTCAGAGCCCGAGATCCCGCGCACCTGGCGGCGCAGGCGGGTTATCTGCTCTCCGATCCCGAAAGACTGCGTTCGATGGCCGACAGGAGCCTGGAGAAGAGCCGGTCCTTCGAGATCCATGAGAGCGCCGCCGCGATCGAGTCGCTGTACTACTCACTGCTCCCGGCGCCGTGACCGAGCACGTCTGTGAGGCCCGCGGCGTGTACTACCGGACCAACACCTTTTCAGCCGGTCGGCCGACTCTGGTGCTCATGCACGGCGTCTCGGGCAGTTCGTCAGCGTGGAAGGCGTATGAAGCCCGCTTTGAGCGTCAGTACAATCTGCTGACCTACGATATCCGCGGACACGGGAAGTCCAGGAAATATCCTCGGTGCCGCGACTACGCGATTCGCCACTTTGTCGAAGACCTGCACGCTCTGCTGGAGCATCTCGGGGTCGACACGTGCATCCTCGTCAGCCATTCGTTCTCGGTGCTGATCGCCCTCGAGTTCCTGCGCGTGTATCAGGCGCGTGTTCAGGGTGTCGTGTTCCTGAGCGGCGAGTTTGACGCCGGCCGGCATCTCCCTGCGAGAGTCCTGAAGGCCCTTCTGGCTCCGGTGGCCCTGCTCGAACACTTCCCCTTTCACCCCCATCCGGGCCGGCACGTCGAGTACGCCCGGTATCTCAACTCCGGCGACTGGAACATTCCGCGCATGCTGGCCGATGTCGGGAACACGACGTGGCGAGTGTACTTGTACTGCACGAAAGAGGCGTATGCGGTGCAGGCGGAGAGGCTGCTGACGAACATCCGCGTGCCCGCGCTGCTCATGCACGGCAAGAAGGACACGATCTTCTCCGTCCAGAACTCCATTGACATGGCGACGCGCATCCCGAAGGCTGACCTCGTCGTTCTCGACGACGCGGACCATATCCTGGTGCTGAACCGTGCCCATGAGGTCGGCGACGCGATCGAGCGATTTGTACATCGCATCTTGGAGGAAGGTGCGCCCGGCTTCCGTGCTCCTACGCGCGCAGGCGACGAGCGATGTAGACGATGACCACCAACGCCGTGGCGCTGACGATGTACCCAAGGACATTGAGGGCTTGTGACACTGTCCTGATCGCACTGCCGCAGTAATATCCCAGGATCACCAGCACGCCGTACTGCACGATCGCAATCCCGATCGCATAACGGAAAAAGGTCGCCACGGGAACGGCGACGATTCCGGCAATCGCCAGGATTGCCGGTGACAGCCCCCACGACAGCTTTCCCACGAACATCGTTCGCCAGCCGTGACGGTGCCACAGCACCCCCACGCGGTCGATCTCCGCGCTCGTCACCTGCGCCTTCGTCAAAAGTGTCGCGATGAACCGCGTCGTGCCCGCGTATCGACCGAGGTAGTAGAACACCCCATCGACGACGCAGTCCTTGACGATGAAGATGCCATAAGTGACATACGGATTGAAGTATCCACGTGACGCCAGTGTCCCGGCGACAAAGGCGACCATCGGTCCCTCAAGGAGGGACATCGGGATGAGTATCCAGTAGCGGTATTCGAGGAGGGCCGATGTGAGCGAGTCGAGAGGCATCCTATTCGCTACGGTGCGGTGAAGTGAGGCAATTGGCTTGGCCCGACAACCGACGATCGATTCAACGGATCCCACACCGGTGTCTATAACGTGAAGCCGGCCGGTCGCATCTCGTGCATCTCGTGGGCCGTGATGGTCCGATCTTCCGAATGTTGAACACCGACGTCTATACGGCGCCGGTAGAGGGCGTCGTGTTGTGGGCGAGTCCTATCACCGGGACGTTGCCCCATCATACCTGCGCAATGCTCAAATGAACGATCGTCGCCTCGTAGCGCGCCTCGAACCTGGTGACCGCCGGAGGCTTTGGTTACGGACGAGGTCGACGGGCACCTGCGCACAACGGACCGCCGGACGTCGGCCGCACAGCGCGCCATGTCACGCGACGAACACACAAATGATCAGGCTGCCCAGGAGCACCCAGCAAATCCAGTAGAGAACTGTCGACCACCACACACCGCTGGAGAAATCAGTTGCCTCCTTCTTCAGTGGACAACAGTCTCGGTCTGAAACGGGAGCACCGGCAGGAACGCGCGTTCCGAATGCGGACCGAGCACGATGTTGAATTGCAGCAACGCTTCGACGCCGCGGTCGCTTGGCAGGCCACGCACGCGTCGCACCTCGAATTGCAGCCGGGAATGCGGCGAATAGTACCAGGAATAATGAGCGGCAATCGCCCTGCGGATTATCGAATCGTCGAGCACCCCCTGCGTGTATTCACCGCCGATGCCGATGTGGTGCGACTTCACCGGTTGATAATCGGCGACGAACCACCCGCCCAGGGCATCGTTCGCCTCCGGGCGCAGGGATGCTGTAGCTTCTAGGCTTCGGCGATTGCGGAGCAGCTCTGAGAAGAACGCAAAGCGCGACGAGTAGTCGTAGCCAACGTTGTAGCGGGGACTGATGAACGCATTGAAGCCGAATGCCAGGGCGGTGGTTCTGTTGTCAGGCGCGGCACTGTTCGCGCCGGTGACGCCGCTCACACTCACTTGGGTGGCGAATCTCTTCGACTCGAACCCGTATTCGATCCGGCCGGCGACCGGCTTGGTGCGGCTGGCCCGTGCGCCGAAGGCGATTTCATTGTCGCCATTCCAGATCCCCCCGCTGATGCCGAGCCGATGGCCCGCCCCGAAGGGGACCAGACGGCCCAGACTGACCGCTCCCTCGCGCAGTTGTTCCTCGCCGAAAAATTCCACCACGGGCAGCGGTAGTGTCACCTGCGGGCGCTCCGGCTCATGAATGGCATTGAGAGACCCGAAATCCACTCGATAGTTTCCGGCGCGCAGGAGCAGGTTGCCCGGCAAGCGAAACGTCCCGAACGCTTCCTCGATGTTGACGCGATCTTGATCCGGTCGGGTGAGAAAGAGGAACGCGGTGAGCCATGGCGTCACCTCCGCTTCGAGAGCGACCTCGGCTTCGCGCAGGAATATCTGCCGTTGTTCGCTGACCGGGCCGAAGCTTCGGTACGCGCCCAGCAGATCGAAGTTTGCGCCGACATGAAGATGCGGCTCGCCGTCGGCGCCGACCTGCAACCCCTTGCGGAGCACGTCGGTGCCTGGCGCCTGAGGAGGCAGTCGAATATCCACGTGCATTGAGCCCGCTTGGAGCGCGATCTCCGTCGTGAATGGCACGTAGCTCTGAGCCAGCACGGCCATGTGATACGCATCGTGTGGAACGTCGGGTATTGAGAACGTCCCGTCAGATCCGCTCGCTGCACTTACCGTCCGGAGCGGCGAGCTCAACACGACGAGCGCATCGGCGACCACGCCGCCTGACCGGCTGTCCGTCACCTTGCCAGACACCGTGCCCCTGTCGCTCGGCTGCGCGGAGCCCGGGTTGACGCAGCCGACCACGAACAGCGCCGTTGCAAGAAAGGGGGAGAAGATGGACCGTCGTCCACACCGGACCATGGTCAGTAGGGATTCTGCGGAAATTGCGCGCACGGCTGGCTCCTGATGATCCGCCGCTCATTCTCGCTTTCGCGCGAATATCGGCTATGCGGCAGATCTCCTAATTGTCGCCGCGCGACTGCACGGCAATTCACGTAAGGATCGTGCCCGATGCTAGTCGAAGCGCGCTTTCCGCTGCAATATTTCAGCACGAGTAGCGCGATGAGCGCCGTCCAGATCTGAATGTGCAGCGCGTTGGCCGACGTCCCGACGAAGGTCTTGATGCGCAGATTCTGCTTCAGCGCTTTGAACAACTGCGGCGCCCTGCTGATCGATGCCGACACCGTGTATGACCCGCGACAGACCAACGATCGGTTGTTACTGGGCATGAAGGGCACGATCAGCGAGATGGAAGTCGCCAGCTTCCGCGAGCGCGCGCCGGCGGCGTTGGCAAAAGGCCCAGCGCGGAGCGCTGGTGCAGCGCGTCCCGATCGGCTTCCGGCGCGGTACCACGCGGCGCTTTGTATCCTGAAGACCCCCATGTACGTGGGCGGCTACGTGTACGGACGGAGTCGGACTGAGACACGTCTCGACGCAGGGCAGGTGATCCCAGCAACGTCAGCCAGCGTCACGTGCATCCTGCCCGAGTTGATCGAGCCAGCCTGACCCATCCCACCTCAATGTCTCTGCCATCACTTCCTCCGAATGGCGCTAATCAGGCACTGAAGACTGGCCTGCTGGCGTTCACAGAATGATTGCGACTGCGCGGAAAGAACACTCGAACAGTTCCAGCGGTCACCACGTCACTCCGGCCGCAGTGCTCGAATCGGATCGGTGCGACTGGCGCGCATCGCTGGAATCATCGTCGCGATCAGCGCGACGATCGCGACGATCAGCGTCGCCACGATCAGCACCAACGGATCGGTGGCGCTCATGGCATAGATCCGGTTGCCTACCACCCGCGCGCCGGCGTAGGCCCCGATCAAGCCAAGCACGACACCAATCGCGGTGAGCTGCTGACCACCGGCCAGCACGAGTCGGAAGACGCGGCCAGCTGATGCGCCAAGCGCGATGCGAGTTGCGAACTCTTCGCGGCGCTGCGTCGAGGCATAGGCAATCACGCCATAGATCCCGATGGCTCCCAGCACCAGTGCCAGACCGCCGAAGATCAGCATCAACGTCATGCCGAGGCGCTGACCGACCAGTGTTGATCCCAGGATCTCCGGCGCAGTCGTGAACGACAGCATGATCAACGGATCGAATGCCGTCAGCGTGGCGCGCACGCTGGATTCGAGTCCACGAGGATCGCCGGAGCGCGGCGAGATGACGATCGTCGGCCGGACCAGCGGGAACGATTGATCCTGCAGGATGTCGAACGCGGGCCGCGGGGCCAGCGCCAGCGATTCGTACGGCATGTCGTCGATGACACCGACAATGTCGCGCATCGATTTCGGATCGGGCGCTGGCAGGCCTGCGGCGAAAGAGCTCGACAGCGGATCGCGTCCGTTCAGGAACATGCGCGCGAACGTCTGATTCACGATCGCAACCGGACGAGTGTCCCGCCGATCGCCGGTATTGAACATGCGGCCCGCGACCAGCGTGCTGCCCATCGCTTCGAAGAAACCTGTCGAGACGATCCGCGAGTGGGCGTTGTTCGGGTGCGCGGGATCCCAGGTATCGCCCTGCACGCCGACGATCAAGGTGCCGTCACGGTTCGGCATCAGTGGAAACGTGGCCGCGCCGCCCGCGTCGGCGACACCGGGCACGTCGCGCACACGACGGATGACCTCGTTCGACCATGCGGCAACGTCGTCCAGCTTGCGGAAATCGAAGGTGCGGCCCGGCCGTACTGTCATCACCAGTCGCCCTTGCGGCGTGAAACCAGGATTCACCGCGCCGAGCCGCGCGAAGCTCTGGACCAGCCATCCCGCGCCCGCCGTCAAGATGATCGCCAGCGCCATTTCGATGACGATCAGTGCCGACATCGATCGCGAGGTGGCGCGTCCTGGCGATGCGCTGCGTCCGCTTTCGTTGATCAGCGTGCGCATGTCGACGGTGGCCAGTCGCCATGCCGGCGCGAGGCCCATGAGCAGCGCGCTGAAGACCAGCACGCCCACCGTGAACAACAGCACGCGCGCATCGAAGGGCACCGAGTCGAGCCGCGGCAGCTGGCCGTTACTGAGCCGGCTTCGCACGCTGACCAGTTGCTCCGGATGGGCATACGGCAGCGGGCGCAACATCGTCGCGTTCACCGTGCTGAAGAGGGCGGTCGTCGCACCCACGCCGATGGCGAGGGTCAGGACGGCGACTGCCGTAAACCCCGGCGCGTGGCGCATGCTGCGCAGGGCGTATTGGATGTCCTGCAAGAGGTCGAGCATGAGCGCAGAGTCTGACAAGTTGTCAGACTGAAGTCAAGAAGCCAGATTGCGTAAACGGCAGGTAGTAGGTCGAGACATCATTCTCGAGAATCGAGTTGAAGCGAACATCGTCGACCACACCGATGATGCGCGTCATGTTCTTGCGATCAACGGTGGGATACCATTAGGCAGTTCTGTCGGTGTGCGCCGAGCGATTGATACTATTTTCAACGCCGGTTGTAGCAGGTAATCTTCTGCCAAGCGAGCGGCTAATCTTGCAGGTCCCACTCGTCGACGGCCGCTACTTCACAATCGACGACGAAGATCAGCCGTCAATCATCGTGGACGAGCTGCTCGCGAAGGAGCTGTGGCCGGGCCGATCGGCGGTTGGACAGCAGTTGTTCATTGTGCACACATTCCGTGGCCCGGAGCCTCGCGAGATCGTTGGCGTCGTACGTTACGTCCAGCCCTCCACGAGCAGTGTCCGCCGTCCCGTCACAGCAACCCCGCGACGATGTTGATTGTCAGCGCGACAATGAGTGTGTTGAAGACGAACGACAGCAGACCGTGCAGGAGCGCGAGCCGTCGGAGGCGGCGGCACGTGACTTGTACGTCGGAGACCTGGAACGTCATGCCGATCACGAAGGAAAAGTATGCGAAGTCAAGGTAATCCGGCTCGCGATCATGAGGAAACCGCAGCCCTTTCGTACGCCCGTGATCGGCGTACGAGAGCCGGGCATAACGGAACGTGAACATGGTGTGCAGCAGTGCCCAGGAGCACCCGACGGCGACCAGCGACAGCGTCAGGTGCGTGGCAAGCTGCCTGGGATCGGCCAGGTTCTTCATGCGGCCCAGCAGCAACAGGACGGCGACCAGGCTGGCGCACGTCGCAACGACCACCAGCAAGAACATCGCGGTGCTCCCGGAATCCTGTTCGATGGCGCGTCGTCTCCGGTCAGATCCGTTAGTGACGATCTCGATCCACGCCAGGCCGAGCATCGTCGCGGCGAAGGCGATCCAGACGGCGACCAACACAGACGCTCCGTGAAGCGCGGACAGCTCCAGGCGGGCATAACTGACGGCGGCGATCACCGCGGCGATGGCCGCCCGGCTTCGCGCGGTGAGATCAATCATCGGTTACACTTTCCGGAGCGCGCGCGACGAGCGCGGCCCGTTGCATGCCGGGACAATTTCACACCGACGGTGCCGAGCAGCGACCTGCCGGGTCTCGGTTCGATGAACGCATCTTAACTGGACCAGTCACTGACGTCGTAGTAGTACATCGATTGGGCCCTGTTGCAGCTCGCATGATGATTGCGCCGAAGAAGACTCATGCCAATCCGATGACTGGTGCATCGGCAATCATAGCGTGGGCGCGCCCGACGAGATCGGCTCGACTCCGGCGACGACGAGCGTTGCTTGTCGCCCCGTCGTTCTTCATGCCAACGGCGGCAGGATACGCGCGAATCCACGTGAGCCGCGTCGTGAGCCGCTTGCGGTTCAGCGAGAAGGTGCTGCTCGCGTATTTCGCCTGGTCAGGCCTCGCGGCGGTGGCGTTCCAAGGAACAGGCGCCTGGCCACGGATAATGACGGACGCGGCGGCGGTGATCCTGATCGTTACTTTCCCCGCGCAAGCGTGGGCCGGTGGCTTGGGCCGCGTTGTCCGGAACTGGGCCCCAGTGACGCTGACGTTACCGGCGTACTGGCAGGCCGACGTCATCGGGCCGGCGCCGTTCATGGCGTCGTTCGATGCGCCGCTGGTCGCGCTGGATCGTCTGCTGCGATGCGATCGGATCCGTGACGCGATCGCGGCCTCGGGATGGGGGCTGCCGCTGCTGCTCGAGCTCGCATATTTGCTCATCTATGTGGTGCCGTTGGCCGCTGCCGCTCTCGTGTACGTGAAACAGGGTGACGAACGTCTCGAGCGCTTCTCCTCGGTGTTCGTGCTGGGGACCTTCGCAGCGTACGCACTGCTGCCGTTTTTTCCGGCGCGCTCGCCGCTGGCGTTTTACTTCGCGCAAACACACTCTGCCGCCGACAGCGTGCGGCGGCTCAATCTGTGGCTGCTTGATCGCGGCGGTTTACGTGAAAGCCTGCCGTTTCCGAGCGGACATATTGCCGCAGCGGCTGCGACGTCGTTCGCAGTCTACCAGGCGTTGGCCGGGGCGACGATGACCGCACGACTGTTGCTGGCCTACACCATCGTCCTGAGCGTCGCGACCGTGTATGGCCGGTACCACTACGCTGCAGACGTGCTCGCGGGATGGACCATCAGCGGCGCAGCGGCACTGGCAGTGAGGCACTACCATGACGGCGCCGCACGACAGGCAATCCGCACGCCGGAGCTGTGCGCGCAGGTACGGATGTCGATCAAATGAAGCGCCTTGCCGCCATCGTCCACCGGCTGATGCTGTCCGGAACGCTCTTCGCGATGACGCCACCGCTCGCTGTGCTCCCGCCGGTCTCGACTGACGAGCAACAGGCCCTGGCGCGACTGTTTGCACCGACCTTCATCTTCCACCCAGACGAGAAATACTTTCCCGTCAGTCCGCTGTACCCGGCCAGCCTTACGACCGCAATGACGCTGGCTGCCGACGACCGATCGCTCATCGAACAGATGGGAAACCCACGGCAACGGCTCGCCGCGTACGAGCAGCTGACGATGGGAGAAAAGCTGGCCGCGGCCACCGTGCTGTATCGGGTCGCTCCGATCAATCACGGCGACCACCAGGATGTTGTCGTGGAGTACTGGTGTCATTACGTCTTCAACCGTTATCGGGTGGAAGGCGGTGTGCTGCCAGTCGCCGTCCAGGCCAATCATCAACAGGATCTGGAGGTGGTGTACGTCCGGCTCGAGCCACGGCCAGGCGCGGCGCCGGGGGCGACCGAGGAGGCGCTGCGCCGTCGGTTCACGATTCGTTCGATCGTGACCAGCGCGCATTCGGGGGTCGTGCCGGCGAACCGGTATGACGTTGGACCAGGCGACACACTCGACCTCCCGGTCCATGTGCTCGTCGAGCTCGGCTCGCATGCCATGGCTCCCGACATCAATCGGGACGGACGGTTCAGCCCGGAGATCGACTCCTCGCAGCGCACGAAGATGATTTGGGGTATTCGCGACCAAGGCAGCACATGGCTCCGCGCGAAATCCGGGGACACCGGTGCACGCGCGCCGACTGCACCGACCCTGGCGCTGTGCGGAAACTTGCCGCCACAGGGCGGGCGTGACGCCGGCTGCGTCCCGTACGCGCTCGAACCCGCGGACGCGATACAAAACTGGTTCCGCATGCTCAGCGTACAGGACGGCCGATCACTGATTGGAAGCGTACCAATGTGGGCACGATGGTTCGGCGACGCGGACAAGCATCAATGGCTCTTCCCGGTCGCGTCCGCGGGCGAAAGCACCCTGCCGCGCCTCGGGCGGCGCACGGCCGATGCCGAGCGGGGCTTCCTCCTCGGTTTCGCGGGGTTCAGGGGCGAGCCGACCGCGATTCTGGGCGGACGGTACCTGCTTCCCGTCCAATCTCGCGTGTGGCCTGATTTGCTCGTCGAGGGATCACTGCGCATCGACGACCCTTCCGCACTTCTGCAGGACCCCTCGAAACTGGGCGTTCGAGGAACCGTCGAGACTCGCTTTCCGCTGGACGCGGTCAGCACGCTCTTCTTCGCGTCCGGGTGGCTGCGAGAGTCGGAGCGATCGCAGCAGCGGCTCGACGCGATCATCGGCCTCGAACTTCGATTCGGCTCCTTCCGCGTGCGCCAGGGGTATCGGCTGAACGCGCGGTCGTGGGACTTCGCCGTTGTCGCGCTTGTTCGATGACCCGTCGTCGGGATGCCGGTCGAGGCCCGACGGCGCTCGGCTCATAGGGTCTCTACTCGATGAACGGATATTAACTGGGCGGAGCGCTGATCGTCATGGTACATCTGATTCGTGTCTGATTTCCGCTCTCGGGATCTTCTAAGCCAGCGAAGCGAGGTGAGATCGTGAATCTCGTTAGGTATGTTATCTGATCCCCATACGATTTGTGAGCAGGTTGCCGTTGTGGCGGCCCTTGATGCGGGTATTGTGGTCGCGGCTTCGAGAATGGCCTTGCACGCGCAAAGTCTCCCTCCATTACCTTCGACTCACCTCAGGTGTGCCCCGCTTCGGGTTCATTTTCTTCATCGTATTCGGGCCATGGGTCGCTAGGCGTTTCGGTGTCGATGCGCGATCAATTGCCGCACGGGCCGAAACCCTGTTCGAAGAGGTGCTCGCGATCACGCGTCTGACTCCGCGCCAAGTGGCCGGACTGCTCATGCATCACGTCTCGCTGCAGTGGACACAACGGTCACCGTTGCCCTTCGAACAGGCGTGCGCAGTTGGCTATAGCCACCTGAGCTATGTTGTGATGGCCCACGTCGACTTTGCCGTGCATCCGGCCGCGATGGCCCGAGAAAGATTCGTCCAGACCATTGCTGACCAGTGCGGGAAGTCGGCGCGGATCGCCGATGTTGGATGCGGGCCAGGCTTTGTGCTGATCAATGTCACCGGCAGAAGAGCAGGGTGGACAGGGTTCGGTGTGGACATCAGTTCGGCAGCAATAGAATACGCGACCGCGCGTGCCCGTCTTCAGGACGTCGCCACACGCTGCAGTTTCAGCTGCGGCGACGTTCAGAACCTGCCGCTGACCGATAGCACGTTTGACCTTGTCATTGCGTCTGAAGTGCTCGAGCACGTGCCTCATCTGGAGCGTGCGTTGAGCGAAATACGCCGTGTTCTCCGCCCCGGCGGCAAAGCGCTGCTGACGGTGCCGCTGCGTAGTCGCACCGCCTTTCACCTTCATGAACTTGATCTGCGGGATTTCACCCGGCGTGTAGGTGAGGCAGGACTTCACATCAGAACTGTGGAAGTACACCGATATCCAAGCTACGGCAACGAGTTCGTTCATGCGTTCCTCTGCTGCGACGCCGGACACCCACGCGCGGACGCTCCCCCGACGACCGCATCTCAGAAAAACCCGCGGCCGTATCCAGCCGCTGCGCTGCTTGCGGTCGTGTTCGTGCTGACGGTTTTCGAGCCAAGCCGTATTGTGCCCGGTTCAGCGCTCGATATCGCCCTCCATGCGACGGGGCTTTTGCTGGTCTTGATAACTGGGACGCTCGCGGCATTCGGGATGCGATGGAGAAACGTGCGGCGGGTGCCGCCACTCGAATGCCTTCTGCTCTTGACCGCAGCCGCGCTGTTCCTGGGGTCCCCGCTCATCGCCGCAGTGTTGGCACTTGCTGCGGCGATTAAAGCTGCGCTCCTCGGGCGGCTAGGGCTAGGTGGCGTCCTTGGCCCGTGGATCGGTCGTTTAAATCTGGATCAAGCTCGCCTGCACTTGGCTGAGGCCCCTCTGCCGTGGGGCGGCCCGCTCCGCTGGGCAGGCATACTGGTTGTGGCGGAATTGCTTGCCTATATACGCGTCCCTGTCGTTTGCATTGTCCGGGGAATCTGTGGGTGACTGGCGGGTTATTGGCCGGGATTGCTGATGGCCAACGCGAAACGCTGTGCAGGGGAGGTCGGGGACACTCTGCTTGCGCAGATTGTCCGCATGGTTGCTGAAGCGCAGCGGAGCCGCGCGCCTATTCAGAAGCTAGTCGATTGGGTCGCGGAACGCTTCGTGCCGGCCGTCGTTGTTGTCGCCATCGTGACGTTGGTGGTGTGGAGCATTTGGGGGCCGCCGCCCGCCCTCGCACTCGCGGTGGTCAATGCCGTCGCGGTCCTCATCGTGGATCTGGTCATCATCGACGGCTCTCGGTCCACACGGCGCCGCCGATCGTTAAGGTTGGGATAAGGTGCCGTCGCTAGACTACTTTCAACGGCAACCAAGGAGGCGGTCATGAACAATGACAGCAATCGACGCCAGCCACTTGTGCCCCCTGACGCCGTATGCTGGCGGTCGTGGATGATTCCGAGAGTGCCCGCAAGGTTCTCGATGATCTGGTCGCGCTCGGCCTCGCCGATGAGCAGCTTGCGGTGCTGAGCGGCGACGATGGCGTGGATTGACGCAGACGGCCTGCACGGCGGCAGGCCCACGCGATTCGTTCGTGCCGCGGTGTTCGATCGAGGGACAACACCTGCGGCACTATGCAGCGGAAATGGTGAAAGGGTCGCTCGATGTGATCGACATTCAGATCCGGCCGTTCCTTGCAGGCGATCGCGCGCTCGGCGTGTTGTGCAGACATCGTGCGCATTTCATCAATGCGTGTCGCCAATGGACCATCGAATCACTGGCGGCGTGATTGCGGACGCCGCCGACGGAGGCACATGGGATGCGCGTGCTCGTGGTAGAAGACGATCCGCTCCTCGGCGACGCCCTTCACGCGGGCCTCACTCAGCGCGGCTTTGATGCCGACTGGGTGACCGACGGCGGCGCGGCGTTACTGGCGCTGCGGACCGAGCCGTTCTCGGCCGTCGTCCTCGATGTGGGGTTGCCGGTGCTTGATGGACTCGAAGTGCTGCGCAAAGCGCGTGCTGACAAGACCACAGTACCGATCC
The DNA here is from genome assembly GCA_019752015.1 of Cyanobacteriota bacterium. GTDB lineage: Bacteria > Acidobacteriota > Vicinamibacteria > Vicinamibacterales > UBA2999 > 12-FULL-67-14b. Next base: position 84,257 of record JAIEMQ010000008.1, read on the forward strand.
TTATTCTGACAGCGCGCGACGCCGTTCGCGAACGCGTCAGCGGACTGGATCGGGGCGCCGATGATTATGTCGTGAAGCCGGTCGATCTGGATGAACTGGCGGCGCGGTTGCGGGCGCTGATCAGGCGATCGAGCGGCGCGCCGGGACCGGTGCTTCGCGTCGACGGACTGGTGCTGGATCCGTCGGCACGCAGCGTGACGCTCGATGGACGGCCGGTCCAGCTCCAAGCCAAAGAATTCACGCTGCTGCAGGAGCTGATGCTGAACGCCGGACGCGTGCTGTCGCGGGAACAGCTGGAGCAGCGATTGTACGCATGGGGGGAGGAAGTGGAGAGCAACGCCATCGAGGTGCACATCCATCATCTGCGGCGCAAATTATCGACAGAGGTGATTACGACCGTGCGGGGCGCCGGTTATGTCATACCGAAGGCAGGATATGAGTAGCACATCGAGGGTCGCGCAGGGGTCGATCCGGCGGCGTCTGCTCGGCAACCTGATCGGCATCGTCCTCGTCACGTGGATCCTCACTGGTGTCATCAGCTACTGGGATGCGCGGCGTGAACTGGGGAGTCTTTTGGACGCGCACCTGGCACACACCGCTTCGATATTGATCACGCTCGGCGGTGACGCTCTCGAGAAGCTCGAGAAAACGCCGCAACTGCACCGCTATAGCCATGACATGTCGTTCCAAATCTGGGAGAGCGGTGTGGCTCTGCGGGAGCATTCGCTCGATGCCTCGAGGATGGGCCGCCTTTCACCGGTCCTGGAGGGCTTCAGCGACAGGACCATCGATGGTGTCCGCTGGAGAATTTTCAGCCTGCAGGATCCTCAGACACAACGTCTGGTGCAAACGGCTGAACGGCATGACGGTCGCAATCGCCTTGCCGGGGCTATCGCCACGGACATTACGTTGCCGATCGCCGTGGCGCTGCCGGTAGTGGGCACCCTGCTGTGGATCGGTATCGGCCGCGGCCTGCGGGCACTGAGCGCTGTCAGCCGGGAACTGGCCGCGAGGGCACCGGACACCCTCACGGCCCTCGATGTTGACGCGGCACCCGAGGAAATCCGGCCGCTGGTCGATAATCTGAACCGGCTGTTTGCACGTGTCGACAGCCTGCTCGAACGCGAGCGGCGATTCACCGCAGACGCCGCGCATGAGCTGCGTACCCCGTTGGCCGCCATGCGTGCGCAGGCGCAGGTGGCGCAAGGCGCTGCCGCGGATGAGGAGAGGACCCGTGCCCTCAATGGCGTCATCGCCGGTAGCGATCGCGCCTCGCGTCTTGTCGATCAACTGCTGACGCTGGCGCGGGTGGATCAGCAGGTCGAGATCACGCAGACAGCGGCCCTTGACGCGGTGCTCGCCGCGACGGTCGCCGACATCGCGCCCGCGGCACGCTCGAGGAACGTGGCGATCGTGCTGACCGGAAGCGGCCCCCTCCCGGTCCAGGGTGATGGCGCACTGCTGCGCATTTTATTCCGCAATCTCCTCGAAAACGCCGTTCGCTACAGCCCGCCGGACACCGCCGTGCACATCGACGCCGTTCGCCGTTCGGCGCACGCGGATGTCGTGATCACGGATGAAGGCCCCGGTGTTGGCGCAGAAGCCCTGCAGCAGTTGGGGCGCCGCTTCTACCGGCCCCCTGGAACCACCGAACCCGGCAGCGGCTTGGGACTTTCGATCGCCACGCGCATCGCGGAGCTGCACCAAGGGGCCATCACCTTTGCCGCGCCGCCGACCGGTCGAGGGCTGGTGGTGACAGCGTCCTTCCGGCTGAGCGATTCCTGAGGCGTTGTGCCGGGTGAAGCGGAGAAGCGAAATGACCGGCGAGTCACTGCCAAAACGCCGGCGCTTCCGTGGGGCGAACCTGACCGGCACGCATCAATGAACGCCGTCCCGGTGCGGCGCGTCGGGCGCGCCGGCTGCCAGATGCAGAGGCGTCACCGCGTCGATGGCTAAGCTCGCGGATCCGTCATTGCGGATCAATATTTGTTTTGCCTCTTCGAGCTGGTGATGTCCGAAGTCGTGCAGGGCAAACCCATCGGGAAATCCGCTTCTGTTCACATCGAACCGCTGCCACTCACCCTGTGATCCGCCTCGGGCAAAAATCGTGTACGACGCCGGCGACCCGCGACGTGCATCCACACGGACATCCGGCCCCTCGCCGTTGTAGAAGGCTTCGCCGCTGTAGGCGAGTGCCAGGGTTCCGCCGCGTTCGATGGTGGCCGGGCTGCCGTCGGGCTTGCCCAGCGCGGCGTCGGCATCGGTGGTTTGCCGTGTCTCGTCCGGCACGATGCTCCAGAGCGGGCCATCGCCGGCCGCTGGACGCGGCGGCACGTCCAGCACTTGCTCGGAGTGTTCCACGGCCGCCACAGCCGGCGGCGGTGCCGGTGGCCGGCGGAACAGCGTATAGGCAACGACGCCGCTTGCCAGCATCAGCAGCACGATCGCGCCAAGGGCGAGAGGGGTCCGGCCTTTGGTGTTGGTGTCCGATGGTGCCTCGGATCCGAGGAGACCACGGACGGGGACCGACGCGGTCTCGCGTGCGTGACGGTCCGTCGCTGGCGCGACGGGCACCTCCGCCGCGCGCGATTCGGCCGCTGGCGATTCCACCAGCGGTAACTCTGATGGACCCGTGGGCGTCTGCTGTTTGCGAGCGGGAAGTTGCGCGCCGCACTCCGCACAGAAACGATGGGTCAGGACGACGGCGGCACGGCACATCGGGCAAAACGGCATGTTCGCTACCTGTCCCTGACGGTCAGTCGATCTCGAACGCCAGATACATGAATCGTCCGTCGCGTTCGATCTGCAATACTACCGGACTTTGCGGTTTGAGCGCCGACAGCGCGCGGCGCAGCTCGTCGATCGACGCGATCGGGAGGCCGTTGAGCGAATGGATCGTGTCGCCGGTGGTCAGACCCACGGTGCCGTTCTGCGGGCCGACCCTGGTGCGGGCGATGATGACGACGCCGGACGGCTCCCGCAGCGGCGGCAGCATCGGCGCCGTTTTCTCCGTAATGTCGATCGCCAGTACGCCCAATGCCGCCACGACATTCTTCTCTGGATCGATCACATCCATGAGGCGGTTGATGTCGTGGTCCGGTTCGGCCGCCGTGATCGCAATGCTGAGCACCTGGGATCCGCGCCGCACACCGAGGGTGACACGCTCGCCATCCCGCAGTGCCAGCAAGGACAACGCGAGTCGAGGCACATCGTCGACGCGTTTGCCATCGACGCTGACGATGATGTCTTTCGGTTGCAGGCCGGCCTTTTCGGCGGGGCTTCCGGGGAGCACATCCGACACCACGGGTCCCCACTGCTGGGACAAACCGAGCCCGGCGGCGAGCAACGGTGTCACAGCCTGGAACTGCATGCCGATCTCGCCGCGGTGGAGATGGCCGAACGAGCGAAGTTTGGGATACGCGATCTGGATGAGGGCACTTGGGATCGCGAACCCGAGCCCCTGGCTCCCGCCGGAGGCCGAAAGGATAAAGGTATTGATCCCGACGAGCTCCCCCTTGACGTTGACCAGCGGCCCCCCGCTGTTGCCCGGGTTGATGGGGGCGTCGGTCTGCAGGTAGACGAGGGGGCTATCGGGGTCGGGTTGCCGCGCAACCGCGCTGATGATCCCCATCGTCACCGAGTCGCGCAGCCCTTGGGGACTGCCGAACGCGAAGACCAGCGCGCCTTGATGGACAGTCTCGTCGTCCGCGACGCGCAACGCCGGGAGCGGCCCTGCCACTTTCAGCAGCGCGAGATCGATGTCTCGTGCCACGCCGACGATCTGCGCATCGACTCTGCGCGCACCTTGCGTCCCCGGCGGCGCGGCGCGGTCCTCGATACGTGGCCCTGGAAGCATGATCTGAACACGTCGCGCGTTGTTCACAACGTGTGCGTTGGTCAGAATGTAGCCGTCGCTGTCGATGATCACGCCTGATCCGGATGCCCGCTGGCGGCCCACGACAACGTCACTCGCGTTCGGACCACTGACGGGCTCATAGGTCGATACGAGCACCTGCACCACACTGCGCGAGACGCGGGTCACGAGCGATTCCACCGAGCCGTTGAGTTGCTGTAATGCATCGAGCGGGCGCGTCGCGCTGGTATTTTGAGCCGGTGCCGTCGTGCTGGCGAACATCGACAGCATGACCGGCAGCACCATCCGTCTCATCGCATCCGGCGTGACCCGCATAGACTCCTCCTGCAACAGATCGCAGCCAACTGGCCTGACGGCGCGACACTACCGTCGCGCGCCGCTCGATCGTGATAGTAGCGAAAGAATCCAAGCTGGAGGGGAATGACGTGGGTGCGTTAACAGAAATTAATGCCGCGGCCGATGATTGCAACGACCGCGGCACGGCCGGCGGCGTCTACGCTGGCGCCGTAGCCGACATCTTTGCCATCGCACGGCAGGATTCGGCACAGCGCCGGCACTGGTCTGCGCAGCGCTTCATCTCGGCGCCTTCCATTTCCTCGCACGACTGTGCGCACGCCTCGCACACGTCCTCGCACACGCCGCAGACGTCGCCATGAGCAGGCGATCCGCGCAGCATGAAATCCGCACTGGTGGCGCAGATTTGGGCGCAATCCGTCAAGGTCCGGATATGCTCCGCGTCCGCGTGTTCACCGCCCCTCTGCAGGCAGTGCGTGATCGTCTCGACGCACACTTCATGACAGGACTGACATTCGTCGATGCACGAGCGCATCGCGGCATTGCTTTCGACATGGGCCATTTCCATTGCTCCTTTTTCTATTGCCCCTGCGAGGGCTGGTAGTCACACAGCGAGAATTCGCGGCACAGCATCATGCGCATCTCCGTAATTTCGTTTACTTGCGCATGGACGATGCCACGGCAATAACGATCGAGCTTGTCGTGTTCGAGCTCGCGCTGCACCTGGCAGTCGAGCGACGGTTGCAGCGCCATGTAATGGTGCCGGCTGAAATTCATCAGGAACGCCTGATCGAACGCGCGGCCGCTCGGCGCAGCTTCGACGGCATCGATCAGACGCTGGCCGTCCGGCGTCACCGCCGGGCGGTGCTCGGTGTTGTACCAGTCGCGCAACATCTGCTGAGCCGTGGCGATCTCCTCGCGCTGCATGCGGTTGGCCATCCGGGCCATCGACTTGATTTCGTCGAGCCGCGATTTCGACGGCGTGCTCGGGAAGCCCTCGGTTGGCGCGGTGCCTTCATTCGGCGACATCGCCGCGTCCCTCACCTGATCCGTGCCCGCGGCCAGTTCCGACATGCGTAACGCCGAGAAATGATGGTTGATGATGAAGCGCAGGTAATTGCTCTCGAACGCCGCGGTGCGGCCGCGGCCGGGGGTGTCGGCGATGGTGGCCGTCGCGGTCGCCAGCAGTACCACGGCGATTGCCCACGAATGAGTACGGCGATACCACGAATGACCTTGCAGAGACCTGTTCATACGGCGCTGTGCTCCCTGCGTGGCACTGCCTGCAAACCATTATCCGTTGTGAAAAAGGAACCGCGCCGATCCCCTGATTATGAACAAGAATTAATCTGCACCAATGGTTGTGCTCGCGAATGATGTGATGGTGAAGGAGTTGGGCACGGCGGGCGCCAGGCGCCTGCCGAACGTGCTGCTCGTCGAAGACGAAGTGCGGCTCGCGGCGTTGATCGCCAAACGTCTGCGCGAGCTCAGCCTGACTGTTCGCGTCGAGCACCAGGGCCGGCCGGGACTCGATGCCGCCGTCGCGGCGCCGTTCGAGCTGATCATTCTCGACGTGGTGCTTCCCGACATCGACGGTTTCACGGTGTGCCGCGAGTTGCGGCGCCGCGGCATCAGCTCGCCGATCCTGATGCTGTCGGCGCGCGGCGTCACCGAAGATCGCGTGCTCGGCCTCGACAGCGGCGCCGACGATTACCTGACCAAGCCGTTCGACTTCGCCGAGCTCAGCGCGCGCGTGCGCGCGCTGTTGCGCCGGCAGCCGCCGGCGGCGTTGACGCTGACGGCCGGCGACCTGCAGCTCGATCCGGTGGCCCGCTCCGTGCACCGCGGCGGGCGAAAAATCGAGCTCACCCAGAAGGAGTTCGCGCTGCTCCAATACCTGATGCGCAACGTCGATCAGGTGCTGACGCGCGCCATGATTGGCGAGCAGGTCTGGGATTTCACGTGGGACCGCATGACCAACGTCATCGACGTCTACGTGAATCATTTGCGCCGCAAGCTGGAAGACGGCGGCGAGCCGCGCCTCATTCACGGCGTCAGGGGCGTCGGCTACGTGCTTCGTGCAGCATCGGGGGGGCGCCGCTGATCGCCACGCTTCGAGCGCGCACCACATTCTGGAACGTCGCCGTCGTTGCGTCGGCGCTGGGCCTCTTCGCCCTGCTGCTCTACACCTGGCTCGCGCGCACGCTCTATACACACCATGACGGCGACCTTCAGGAGGATGCGCGGAAGCTCGGCGCAGCCGCTTCGGCCACCACGGATCCCATCGCCACGCTCGAAGTGCTGGATCGGCAGGGCACCGTCGCGTTGTACGTGATCGTGCGTGATTCGAGCGGACGCATGCTGTTCCGTTCGGGGCAGCTGGCCAGGGCGGAACCCGACATCGGCGCTCACGAAGTCCTTGTCCACGCGGCCATGATCGGCGCCACCGGCCCGCAGTTTTTCACGGTGCAGCTGACACGCGGTCCGGTGCGCTTTACCTGCATTCCGCTCCCGAACCACGACGGCACGTATCTGCAACTGGGACGGCCGCTCGGCGACGTCGGCACGATGCTCGAGGCGGTCACCGTTGGATCCGCCGTACTGATCCCGATCGTGCTCCTGCTGACCAGTTTTGGCGGGTTTCTCATCGCCAAGCGCGCGTTGCGGCCGATCGACGCGATTGCCGCGGGCCTCGAATCGATCCAGACCACCGACCTGGCGCGGCGCGTCAATCCGCACGCGCCCGATGTCGAGGTCAAGCGGCTCACCTCCGCTGTCAACCAGCTCCTCGACCGCCTCAACATCTCGTTCACGAGAATGAAGGAATTCACCGCGGACGTGTCGCATCAACTGCAGACGCCGTTGACGATCATGAGAGGGGCGATCGACTCTGCGCGCCGTGCCGGCGCCGCTGATCAACAGCAGGCGCTCGACGCGCTCTCGCTCGAAGTCGACGCCTTGACTGCCACCCTGCAGGATCTCCGGGATCTGGCCCTGGCCGACGCCGACTCGGCGGCGTCGCGCAGCCAGCCGGTCAATGTCAGCGCCGTATTTTCCGAAGCCGCCGAGCTCGTCGGCGCGCTCGCTGAATCGCACGGCGTCAGCTGCGAAACCGATATCGAGGCCGGGCTGAGCACCTGGGGCAACGCCGTGCGGCTGCGGCAGCTGTTGCTCAACCTTGGTGAAAACGCCGTGAAGTTCACGCCGCCGCATGGCCGGATCAAAATCGCGGCGCGCCGCCACGAGAGCCAGATTGTCGCGACGGTGTCGGACACCGGGAGCGGCATCTCCGCCGATCTGCTGCCGCGTGTGTTCGACCGTCACGTCCACGGCGACAGTTCGAGTACCGAGGCCGGGTCGGGGCTGGGTCTGGCGCTGGTGAAGCGGATCGTCGAAGCGCACGGCGGCCGCGTCGTGATTCAAAGCCAGCCCGGACTGGGGACCACAGCGCTCGTGACGCTGCCGGCGGCCACCGCCGGAGGCTAGCGCCGTTCGGCCGATCCGCGTGCAAGGCGGCCCGGTGGAGATCCCCGATCATCTCCGCCATGCTGCCGCTGCGAGCCGGAACCCAACCCCCAGGACACAGGCGTTTCGGCAGTACTGAATAACCCAATCGGTTGCTGCACGCCGTTCTCGAACACCGTGAAGTCGTCCTGAACAAGTCCGGTAGCGGCGCGTCCGTCCGCGTCCTGAACGGTTACACTCGGAGCCACGAGATCGGTGCCTGATTTCACGGTCGGCATTTGCGGCCCGCTCGCGGACTGAGCCTGAGCGATGACGCCGCCGACCGCGACAACCAGTGCCGCCAGCAAACCGCGAGATGTGTGTGGCCTCTTCATGAGCCAGGCCTCTCTCGTTGTTAGAAGGCGGACGCGCCCGCGCCCGCCCTCGACGATCTACGGGCAGGTCGCGGCGATCATTTTGACCGACGTGACATGCAGCATCGTGTGAGGCTCAGTCGCCGCCGCCTTGCCTTTGGCCATTCCACCCTCCATGGGCATCTTTTCCTTACTCATCCCCATCTTGTCTTTGCTGCCCATGGTCATGGCGTCGACGGTTCCGGTGATCGCCACCTTATGGCCGACGTGAGCTTTCACGTCGCCGCCCATGAGATCGTAGGACTTCGCGGTCTTGTCGCCGGCCATCACCGCATCGGTGAGCGTGAAATGCTCCGCGTCTTTTCCGGCCGCGATGCACCCGGTGACCGTGACGGGCTTGCCCATCTTGTCTTTGCCCATCTTGTGCTGATCCATCCCCTTGTGTTCCTGAGCCGCCGCCGCCGAGCCTACCAGCGCCGCCATGCAGACGGCAGTTATCAGTTGCTTCATTTTCTTGCCCCCCAAATGAATTGACACACGCGGTGCCGCATATGCGGACTGAACCGATGCACTGGCACTGCAAGATGAAAGCCAATCAGCTGCGCGAAGTCGCCGACGAGGAATGCCAACTGGATCCAGCGCCTCACTCCAATCTTCGGCCACATACGGCGCGACTGAACCGCAAGCAAGATGCCAAGAGACTCGGGGGCGGTCGCTCCGGGCAGGAGCCTGGCGAGCCGGTGCCCAGTGTGATTCCCCCAAGCGACACGTCTCGAGTGGTTGTCCGAAACGCGACACCGCTGCCTCGGCGTGTGTGCGCTTTCAGACTCGAACCGCCAGGGTCCCAATGTTCCGCATCACTGGCCGACACGGTCTGCGGTGGAAGTTCAATCTGGCATTGCTGCCGGCCGTGGCCGTGATCCTCGGGGTGTTGGGGTTAATGGACTCGGTGCACGAGCGGGAGGCCGTATTCGCCGCGCACGTGATGCACGCGGCCGGCACGGCCGCTGCCATCGTGCCGCCTCTCAATCCCACACCCGGGGCAGTGGCGCGCCGCAGCCTCTTCGTTCATGGCATCTACGCTCTCGTCCTCTTGTCCCTGATCGCGCTGGCGATGAACGTCGCCTTGTCGAGGTTCGTGCTGAAACCGCTTGATCTCATACGGCACGACATTGGCCAGATGGAGCGCGGACATTGGCGCCTGCCAGTCCATCCTACCGACGCGGATGAAGTCGGGAGTGTCGTTGAGAGCATGCAGCCGTTGGGGCTGACCATCGACGCACCGATCGGACAAGTGGCCGACATTTCGCTGACGACAGGTCCGACCGTCATCCGCACCGAGCAGGCGCAGCTACTGGGCTACGTCTACGTCGATGTAGCCGATCGTGACATTGGCGGCTATGTTGACGACGCTAAGCGTGTGGTCGGGGAGATGGTGAAACTGCCTGAGGGATACTATCTCGAATGGAGCGGCCAGTACGAGTACATGCTGCGCGCAAAAGCCCGCCTGGCACTTGTGATCCCGGTGACCCTGTTGATCGTGATCGTGCTCCTGTATTTCAACACGCGCAATCTCGCCAAGGTCGCCATCGTGCTGTTGGCGGTCCCCTTCTCACTGATCGGCGCATTCTGGTTGCTGTACTTGCTTGGCTACAACCTGAGCGTGGCCGTCTGGGTCGGGATTATCGCGCTCGCCGGTGTCGACGCGGAAACCGGCGTCGTCATGCTGCTCTACCTTGATCAGGCGTTCGCGAAGTACCGGACAGCCGGCCGCATGAACACTCTGCAGGATCTTCACGAAGCCGTCGAAGAAGGGGCCGTCAAGCGGATCCGGCCGAAGATGATGACGGTCATGGCAATCCTGTTGGGCCTGCTGCCGATCATGTGGAGCACGGGGGCAGGAGCCGACGTAATGAAACGAATCGCGGCGCCGATGGTCGGTGGCGTGGTGACATCGTTCGTGCTGGAACTGCTGATTTACCCCGTCGTCTTCACGATCTGGAAGTGGTACACGGACGTCAAGCCGTCGCTCGCGCGAACCACGCCCGTCCAAGCTTAGAAAGAGGTCGTCCATGTTGGGTCAGCCGCTCAGAGTCATCGTCGCTGCCGCCGCCGCCGTTCTGTTGTCGCCCTCATGGAGTACAGCGGCGCAGCCGCCGTTCGAGTTATCAGTGAAGAACGATCATTTCTGGGGTTCGAGCCGGGGCACGTTGATCGTTGGCCAGGACGGAATGGAATACCGCACGGCGGACGACGATGACGCGCGATCGTGGTCGTACGAGGACATCAAGCAGCTGCAGGTTCTGTCGCCGACGCGAATCACGATACTGACCTACGAGGACCGCGGCAAGATGAGATCCGGCGCCGATCGTGAATTTCGGTTCAGCGTGTCTGGAACGAGCATCACTCCCGAAATCGTGACGTTCTTCCTGGAGCGTACGGACCCTCCGATCGTGACCGCCGTGATGCCTCGCATTCAAGGTAACGCCCTGTTTCGCGCACAAGTTAAACACCAGCGTCAAGGGCGCGGAAGCGACGGGGCTCTTGCCCTCTACGACAAACAGCTGGTCTATCAGACTGAACGCACCGGCGAGAGCCGCTACTGGCGTTTCGCCGACATCTACTCCGTCCTTCGCCTCGATCGTTTTCGTTTGGAGATCCGCGCATATGAAGGCGGCAGCGGAGTGCTTCGCCCGTTCGTGTTTGAATTGAAGAGCGAGCTTCCTGGCGATTTCTACGAGGCGCTTTGGGCCCGTGTGAATCGCACGGCGTTCGATCCGGCGATCAAGGACTTCTAAGAGCGAGGAGCCCGGGCTCGTCAACTGTTGTGATTGGCGAGGTGCGACGTGAGGCGATGCCCCGCCCTTTACTTTTCCGTCAGGCGGATGGTTTTCGGGCATTCAGGAATCGGCCAGCGCCGGAGGCTAGCGCCGTTCGGCCGATCCGCGTCCTACTCGAGCAGCCGCGATACCGCCTGAATGGCTTTCAGGCCCTCGCCGAAGCGGGCCATGTTCTCACGGTGGCGCTCCAGCTCGCCATACGGAAGGTATCGAACGCGCAACGAACCGATCGCGCGAAACGCCGGCCGCCGCACCTGCGCGAGGACCTCGTCTGCGCGCGCATCGGGGGCGACGATGAACAGCTCGCGGGAAATCGACGACGGTGCGCCGAGCGACAGATCCAGCAGGCGCACGATCCCGGAATAAATGCTCGTCGAATGCTCCACTTCGAACGCCGCCACCACCTCGCCTTCCGCGAGCCACAGCACGTCGATGAGCCGCACCGCGTCCGCCCCCGGCGACATATTCAGCGACTCCGGCAACTGTGAAAGGCAGCCATCACCGAGTCGTCCATCGGCGCACTCACGGCCGCGATCGTTGGCGGCAATGTAGACCTCGTAGCCCACCGCGCGACCGAGATCCCGAAGCCACTGTTGTATCTCCGTATGCGTCCGGTCGCCTTCCTCTTGTCTGGCGATCGCGCTCGTGGACCGTGTCTGTGCATCGACGACAGCTTGAAGCCATTGCGCTTGTTCGGCAGGATCGACCGGCTGGTCGAGCCGGTAGCGGCCGCCGCCGACATCGAAGAGCAACCCGCCGATGGCACCTAAATCGTTCGAGAGCAGCGCCCGGTAGTCGGCATTGAGCCGCAGCATCCCCGCGCGCATCGTCAGATAATCGTCCCAACGACCGAGCCTGATGCGCGCGCCAGTCAGCGCGTTATACCCCTTCACGATTGCGGTATTGAACGGCGGCATGAGCGTCGGATGAACGAAATACAGCAGGTTCGCCGCCGCCGGTCCGAGGCCCTTGATCTTCCGGCTATCCAGCAGCTCGATCTGACGCAGAATCGCCGCTTCGTCTTCACAGCCGCAGCAGTTGTCCAGAAACCGCCCGAACGCCAGCTGGTTGTCGCGCGCTTCATAAATGTCGGGAATGCGAAGCTTTGGTTTCCACAGGAATGCGTGATCAGCGCCCTTGAAGATCTGGCGCTGTTCCGCGATCGCGCCGACCACCGTCTCGAGCGAAGAACCCTTGTAGACGTTCCCGAATGCGTCGCGCTCGATCTCATCGACGACGACGCCGATGCCTCGGCGGATGGATCGAAAGTTCTTCAGTCGCTGATCCCATAAGAACCAGTTGAGATACGTGGCGCCGGGATCACCGCGCCATTGCGTTATAAGTTGACGGAGATCAGCCATCCCTTCTCCGGGTTCTCCATGGGTGCCAGCACAACGGTACACAATCCTGGAGCTGGCGCGCGCCTTGATGAATGACTTTTCATGGTTTCCTCGCGAAAGTGGTGTGGCGCTCCTATTCGCCGTACGATACTAAAGACTCCCTGTAGCCGCTTTATGGCAGTGCTGCGGACTGCAGGGACGCAATCAGATGGCACACGCCCCCTTGCCGGGTCGTTCCACACCCCGCGATCAGTTGTTCGAGCGCCGACTCCATCGTCTGCAGCGCAGCGATTCTTTCGCGCACATCACGCAACTTCACCCGCGCGATGTCTAGGTACGGAGTTTAACCTCAAAGACGGAGAGCCGAGCCCTGGTGAGAACCGCCTTAGCGCTGGTCTGCATGATGACGTTCACCGCGCCCGGTGCTGCGCAGTCCGCAACGACGGCAGTGCGGAATGCACCGCAAAAAGTGCCGGAGCGCACAGTCGTATTGACCGTCAGAGGGATGACGTGAACGGGCTGCGAGGCTGCCGTGTCGCGGGCCGCAAAGACCGTCGACGGAGTGAAGGACTGCAAAGCTGACTTCAAGAAGGGAACGGCTGAAATAACCTTCCTGCCTTCGAAGACCAACGCTGAGGCGATTGCAAAGGTCATCGCGGACAAGACGGGCTACCAGGTGACCGTTCCACGGAATCCCAAGCGATGACACGATCCGCTGGCGGCTGTTCGTTCATTGCTGTCTTCGCGCTCGTGAGCATGGTCACGGCCTGCTCCCGCGCGCGCCAGCCTCAACCGATCGAGAGGGCTTCGGTGGAACCGTTGGTGTTCTTGACCCGCGAGGGGTGCGTCAACACGGTGACGATGCGCGCCAATTTTGACGCCGCCTTGAAGGCTCTCGGCTGGTCGAACCCGTATCAGTTCATCGACGCAGACATGCTGGCTCCATCCGATCCCCGGGGTGGATACGGGACACCAACGGTGCTGCTCAACGGCCGGGACTTGTTCGACATGCCGGAACCGCCCGTGCCCCATCCGCCGCCGACGTGACGGCTCTACCCGGGCGGAGTTCCGTCCACTGAAGCGATTCAAGCGAAGTTGAAAGCCCGGCTCGAGCGCTGACACGGTCCTGTCATCCCGCGTTCATCTTCGAAGGCATCTAATGTGCACTGCGGTCTCCTGCAGGAGGCCCGCGTTTATGAAACGGATAGCCGTCGTCACATTTGCAGCAATCATCGTCCTCGCCAGCGCCCCCGCGACGTGGGCGCAGCCGGTCTCGCAGCCGCCGCAGGAGCCGCCACCGGCGGCGGAGGCCCCGGCGCATGTCAGCACCGGCTGGTCCGCGCTGTTCAAGGTCGAATCGCATCCGGGCGGCGTTCACGCATCGGTAATGTCGAGCGCCTGATCCAGGCCCGTTCTCCGCAGCGCGGTGTGCAGTGCAGGGCTCGGCGCCGCGATCACGAGGCTGCCTCCAGCGTCTTTGGCGTCGACATGGCTGTCCATCACCGCGACGACGCCCGCAAGGTCAACGGCCGTGACTCCCGCGGTGTGCAGGACAATCCGTCGTTCGCCACATTCGATCAGCCATCGGACAATTTCCGTGACCTGTTCGGCGCCGCGCCCGCGGACCAGAGGACCGATGGCCCCGACGATGGCAAGGCCGCGTTTGATCGTGACCGTCAGTTCCAGCATGGGTGCATCTTCCGGCGCCGCAGATCCGCCCGGGGCGCGGCGCGGATCGGATCGCTCCCATATAGTGAGACGAGCGAGTATCCGGGCCGGTTGCGCTGCGAACATGACATCTGTGAAAGGTGGCGTGAAGAGGCCGAAAGCCACCTCGCACCGACCGCGCGGCGCCCCACCGCGAGCGTTATCGAACAGTCGATCGCGCGATCCGTTCCGCGAGAATCAGCCCCGCGGAGAGTCCACCCATGCCACCGATCACCTGCACGGCGACGCTCAACAGGGCATACCCGACGGCTCCGTTCCTGGACAGTGTCACCGTTTCGAATGCGAACGTCGAGAACGTGGTGAAGCCGCCGAGCAACCCGACGAAAATGAATTCGCGCCAGTGGAGGGGGAGCCCGTCACTGCCAGACGAAAGCAGGCCGGCGAAAATGCCAAATATCAGGCTCCCCACGACATTGATCAGGGTTGTGGCGACCGGGAATTGCAACGTGGGCCAGAAGTGCAAGACGACGCCGTTAACGGCATGTCGCGCGACCGATCCGATGGCCCCACCGAGGGCGACGCTCAACCATCCCGCCATTTCCAATCCTCGCTCTGACCGGAAGGTCGGCGGCCGGTCGCGGACAGATTCCTACGGCGGCTACGCCTGCAGGAGTCATTGGCCGTCCGGCCGGGGCGGCGGTCAGGTGGACTCCACCACCAACGTCGCCACAGATCTTACTACGCGGAATAATTAGTGGCGAGAAGAGAAGGAACCGAAACAGACGCAAACCAGTTGCCGGAAGTGTCTTCGTGACGGGACTCGGTCTCACTCTGATCTACAACGCTGCTACCCACGCGCGCTGAGGCGTCCAGCTGACGCACAAGCTGTGGGTGCCCACGCCTCCGTGACTTCATGGGTGGCGAGGACTGCCGCCGGAAGACGCCGAAGTCCCAGTGCAACGGTCCACGTGATCAGTCCGGCGAGCGATTCCGCGCCGAGCACGATATCCGACAGCCAGCGCCGTTACCGACTCAACGGGACCAACTTGGGCCCCGTGTACCGAGGTGGAGGATCGGAGCCCATCACAACCCGTCGGTCAGGCGAATGCCTTCTGAATCGTGCGCATGGCGATGAAGAACTTCCGTGGGTGGTCCACGAGGGGGACGAATTCATGACGGAGATAGAAATCCCGGACGGCGTCATTGTACGCCTCAGCGATGACACCGACCGACGCGACTTCCGCAGCATTCTTCCAACTCCTGCACAACGCGTCCATCAGCAGGAGACGGCCCAACTTCCGACCGTGATGGGCCTGACTGACAGCTAAGCGGCCCAGGAGCGTTGCCGGAATGAGCGGGTATTTGGGAAGCTTCCGCGCAATGTGTGGTGGCAATTCGCTTAGGCGGATCGCGTAGGCGGACAGTGTGTAGTAGCCGGCGACGTTCCCATGGGCGTCGACCAGGACGAATGGGGCCGCGACCTTACGCGTGGCATCTTGTCCCGCCTGGACGTGGAGGTAGAAATCGAGGTCGGAGACGCCGCAGGAAAACGACAGCCGATCGTGCGCGCCGAGCGGCTCGACGAAATACTGCGGTGTAGTGCTCACGTATCCCGCTCAGGCGGTTCGTGCGCGTCGGCTCACGCGGTCCTTGTACGCTCGCGCCGCCGCGCGCAGGACCGGGCCTGGCTCGGGAGGGTTCAAGATCGCGTTGACAAAGGCTTCAGTATCCCGCGCGCTCAGGACCATGATGGCTCGGTCCTGAATCGTGCGCTCGGCGGCGACCTTTGCGCTGTGAAGCACGAAGTCTGTCATGGTGCGGCCTTCGAGATCCGCGGCGCGTTGAATAAGGGTCTTTTGGTCTTGGTCCAGACGCGCATCGAAGCGATACACCTTGGACGTGACCTTCTTCTTGTTTCGACTCTTGGTGGCGCTTCCACTCATCTCAGGCCTCCGCTCTCATCGTACGGTAATTTGCCGTACAGATCAAGGTCGGTCACCCTTTCCTGGTCCGGGCGCGGGTGGCGGCGGCTGATAGTCCTAATTCCATCGTGCTGTATGCGGTGCGTCAAGGATTGATCGTGTAGTCCGCGTCGTCACACTGCGGTATACCCGCCGTCCGCGCGACCGGAAGCGGAGCGGTTGCCGTCGGGAGTGTCGTCCGCGACGCGAAAGCTCGAGATTCGATCGTCGAATGTGTTTGCGACGGTGATCATCGTGATGGTGTTCCTGCCGGTGTTCGGCCTTGGTGCAGACAGCTCGTGTGCAGCACACACCATCAATCACACCGCGCTCACGTGCCGGCCGTGTGTTAGCCTGACGCCACCATGACAGACGTGTCCTCCCGTTGCGCCGGCAGCCGCAATCTTCTGTTGGCGTCCCTGTCGTCGGACGACTACGCCGCGCTGCGGCCGTTGCTCGAGATCGTCGCCTTGCAGCCGCAACGCGTCCTCCACAATCCAGGCGAGGCGTCGAAGTACGTCTACTTTCCGCGGAGCGGATTTGTGTCGGTCGCCATCGCGCTGCAAGACGGCTCGATGGTCGAAGTGGCGCCGATCGGGCGCGAGGGTCTCGCCGGCATCCCGGCCACCGGGCCCGCGCAGACGGCCATGACCAACGCCTTGATCGTGGTGCACGGCGAAGACGATTGCGCTTACCGGATGCGCATCGATGATTTTCGACGCGAGATGGACAAGTGCGGCCCGTTCGCCGACGTGGTCAACCACTACGGCGAAGCGTTTCTCGGCGTCGTGATGCAGAACACCTGCTGTAACGCGGCGCATTCGGTCGAGCAGCGGATGGCGAAGTGGCTGCTGATGGCGCATGACCGGCTGGAGACGCCGCGGTTCCGGATCACGCAGGAGTTTCTGGCGACGCTGCTCGGCGCCACGCGCCAGACCGTCACCGGTGTCGCCGGCGCGTTGCAGAAGAAGCAAGTCATCGAGTACAGCCGGGGCGAGCTCGAGATTCTCGATCGGGACGGCCTCGAAGCGGCATCGTGCGAGTGCTATCGCGTGTCGACGCGATTGCTGCAGCGGGTCGCCACGACGCCGGCGGCCGCGAGCTGATTGTCGGGTTCCCGACAGATCCACGGCAGTCCGATCGTTACACTCGTCAATGTGGTTGACGAAGGGTTCAGTTCCGATCGCCATTATCCGGTCCGGTGTCCGGCCTGTGGCAGCCTCGCCGGTTTTCCGATCACCGTGCAGACGGTTCGTTCGAGACCGGGCTACATCCGCATCGACATCTGCTGCCAGGCGTGCAAGGAGAAGTGGTCTCAGGAAGTCGATACCGAACCGCGGTGATCGGCGGTCGAATCGGTTGACGCGGCCGACGCCTCCGGCGCAATCGCCCTGAACAGATCCTCCGGTTGTACGGGTTTCACGAGGTGATAGTCGAAGCCGGCCTCGGCGGTCGCTCGCCGATCGCTGGCCAGTCCGTAGCCGGTCAACGCAATCAGGCGCAGTCCGGCGTGGCGCGGATTGGCGCGCAGACGCCGCGCCACCTCGAGCCCATCGAGATGCGGCAGTCCGACATCGAGGATCACGACATCGGGCGACACCTGATCGATCAGCGCCAGTGCCGCACGGCCGTCAGACGCGCTGTGACAGGATGCGCCCGCGAGCTTCAGCATCGAGCACAGCATTTCGAGGCTGTCGGCATTGTCTTCGACCACGACGACGGTCGTCCCAGCAGGGATGCCGGCGGCCTTGGACGCATCCCGCTTTTGCTCCTCGGCGGGAGCAGGCGTCATCGGCAACCTGACCGCGAATTCGCTGCCCTTGCCATCACCGTCGCTATGGGCGGTGACGGTGCCGCCGTGCATTTCCACGAGCGCGCGAACCAGCGTCAGTCCGACGCCGAGTCCGCCGTCGGAGTGGTCGAGGGTATGCCTGGCCTGGACGAAGAGGTCGAACACCGCGTCGATCATCGGCGAGGCGATGCCGGCGCCGTTGTCGGTGACCCGGACGATCGCCGCGCCGTTGTCGTCGGACGCGGCACTGAGCTTGACGCGCCCGCCGCGCGGCGTGTACTTGATGGCGTTGCTCAGCAGATTGATCTGCACCTGCTGGAGCCGTGATGCGTCGCCGAAGACCCACAGCGGCTCGGGGCCGAGATCGAGGGTCAGCTCCTGCGCGCGCTCCCGCGCCTGTGCGCGCACGGCATCGGCGGCCTCCGCTGCGATCAAGCGGAGATCGACGACACGGCGGCGCAGCTCGATCTTGTTCTGCGTGACGCGGCTGGCGTCGAGCAGGTCGTCGAGCAGCCGCGCCATCTGCCGCGACTGGCGCTCGAGCACGTCGACGGTTCTCGCGTGGCTATGCTTCGCGTCCGTCGCCTTCAGCATGGCGGTCGCCGAGACGACGGCGCCAAGCGGATTGCGCAGCTCGTGCGACAGCATCGCCAGGAACTGATCGCGCCGGCGCACTTCATCGTCGATCTTCGCCTTGGCGCGGACCTGCTCGGTCACGTCGCGGAAGATCCCGATCACACCGACGATGGTGTTGCTGCGATCGAGCAGCGGCAGGCGAGTGACCATGTCCCACGCCTCGCCGCCGTCCTGATCGGCGCGCCGCTCGAGGCGATAGTGCTGCGGCTGGCCGGCGCGCAACACCGCTTCGTCCTCGCGGTGCATGGCCATCGCCGCATCCTGTTGCGGCATGTCGAACGCGGTCTTGCCGATGGCATCGGCGACGTCGTCAACACCGAGCCTGGCGGCCATCGCGTGATTGCACCGGATGAACCGGCCGCGGGCATCCTTGAAGTAGATGGCATCGGGAACCGTGCGCAACAGGCTGTTGAGGAGATAGCGCTCGTGGAACAGCGCATCTTCCGCGGTCTTCAGGCCGGTGACGTCAATCAGCGTCAGCACGACGCCGTCGACAATGCCCTTGGCGCGATACGGCAGCACGCGCAGGAAGAACGACTTGCCGTGCAGGTCCATGAGATCGCGCTCGATCGCTGCTCCCGAGCTCAGCACGCGCTTCAAGTCGTCGACCAGACCCGGGTGCCGCATCTTCGGTGCAAATGTCTCGATCGATCGGCCGACGTCGTGCGGCAACAGTCCGAACGTTTCCGTGACCTGTGGCGTGAACTTGCGAATCCGCAGCTGGCCGTCGAGGAAGATCGTCCCGATCTCCGTGCTGGCCAGCAGGTTGTCCATGTCGTTGGTCAACTCGGTCAGCTCGGCGATCTTGCGCTGATACTCGGCGTTGACCGTGTAGAGCTCCTCGTTGACGCTCTGCAGTTCTTCGTTGGTGCTCTGCAGCTCCTCGTTCGACGACTGCAGCTCTTCGTTCGAGGCCTGCAGCTCTTCGTTGCTCGCCTCGAGCTGCTCGATCGCCGCCTGCAGGCTTTCCTTCGTCGTCCCCAACTCCGCTTCGAGCGCGGCCAGCTGCTGCTGCGACACCTGGTCGACGTCGATCTGAATCGACGGCGCCGATGCCGCCCTGGCCTGGGCCTCCTGGGCTTCGAACGACACCACCACGTGTCGCGCGCTCGGCGCCCGTCCGGCGATGGCGCGAACCGTGACGCGATACAGCTGATCGTCGGGCCGCACCCGAACACCGTTGAACACCACCGGCGCCCGCTCCGCCAGCGCGCGCTTCAGGCCGCCGGTAATGATCATCTTGAGGTCGGTGTCCACGAGGTCGAGCACGTCGAGGCTCTGACGTCCGTCGCGGACGCGAAGGAAATGCGCCGCGCCGCCTAACGCATGAACGAGCTCGCCGCGCTCGGTCAGCAGCAGACTGGGCGGCATGGTTTCTTCGAGCAGCGCGTCGTACACCGAGAGCAGCTGCCCGAGAGAGTGTTTGGCCGGAGCCACCACCGATGGCACGGCAAGGCGCGTGTTGACGGCCACCGTCGATCGACGCCGGGCATCGACGGGCGTCCGGACCTCGAGTCCCTTCCGATACAGCTGCCAGTGTTTGTCGATGATCTCGAAGCCATCGGCCAGCGGGCCGAGGGATTCGGACGGGCCGAGCAACAGCACGCCCCCCTGGTTCAGCGCGAAATGAAAGAACGACAGGACGCGCTGCTGCGCCGGCGGCTGCAGATAGATCAGCAGGTTGCGGCAGCTGATCAGGTCGACGCGCGTGAACGGCGCATCCTTGATCACGTTGTGTTGCGCGAACACCACCATCTGCCGCAGCTCGGGCACCACCTGGTAGGTGTTGCCGTTCTGCATGAAGTAGCGCGCCAGGCGATCGGCGGAAACGTTGGCGAGCGCTTCCTCGGTGTAGATGCCGAGGGTGGCGTGTTCGAGCGAGCCGCGGTGCACATCGGTCGCGAAGATCTTGATCGGCCGCTCGCCGTATTTCGCGCACAGCTCCTGCAGCACAATCGCCAGAGAGTAGGCCTCCTCGCCGGTGGCGCAGCCCGCGACCCAGAGACGCAGCGGCGCGGTGCGCGGCTCGCGAGCGAGCAGCTCCGGCAGGATCCGCTGTTCGAGCAGCGCGAAGGCGTCGGGATCGCGGAAGAAACGCGTGACGCCGATTAACAGGTCGCGATAGAGGGCGTCGAGCTCGTCGCGCTCCGATCGCAGGCGCGTCAGGTATTCGTCCACGTTCCGCACTTGCGCCAATCCGAGCCGGCGCTCAATCCGGCGCGTCACGGTACTGGGCTTGTAATGATTGAAGTCGAGGCCGAACTCCGTCTCGAGCACGCCGTACAACGCGTCGAGCCCGCGCGCGGGCTCCGGTTCGGGCTCGATCTTGTGCGGCGCCTCCGTCAACGACCCCGCCGCGCGCTCGAGGAGGACCCGCGGCATGTCCTCGGGACGGAGCGTGTGATCGACAATGCCGGTCTCAATCGCCGCCCTGGGCATGCCGTCGAACTGCGCCGTTTCGAGATCCTGGACCAGCACGAGGCCGCCGGTTTCGTGGACGTGCGAAATGCCGCGTGAACCGTCGCTGCCGCCGCCGGACAACACGATCGCGACCGCCTTCGATCCGTAATCCTGCGCGAGGGATCGGAAGAACACGTCGATCGGCAGCGTCAGCTCCTGCTGGCGCCCGCGCTCGCTCAGCAGCAGGCGCTCGCCTGAGACGATCATTTCCTTCTTCGCGGGTATCAGATAGATGTGGTCCGCTTCGACCGGCATCCCGTCTTCGACGAGGTGGATGGGCAGCGGTGTGTGCCGGGCGAGCAACTCGTCCATCAGACTCTTGAAGTCGGGCGACAGGTGCTGGACGATGACGAACGCCATCCCGGTATCTTTGGGAAGGTTTTCGAAGAACCTGACGAGCGGGTCGAGCCCGCCCGCTGACGCGCCGATGCCGACGACGAAGCGGGGCCTTTCCATCACATTTTCCTACCGTGCCTCGATAGGCAAATGGCGTACCTCAACCGGCGCGGTTGCACGGGCTTCGAGCCAGCGAAAATTTCGCGGGGTCCGGCCCGTTTCCCGAAATCGGGTCTTTACCGTAGGTCAGCCGTTACCCAATCGCGTCCATCGATTGCTCAATTGATGCGCGGGCGAGCCGAGGCCGGAAAAGGGGAGTCGCGCGGTTTGCGTTAGCTTGTACTTGACGCTCAAGCGGCTCGAGCAGAAGAAGCTCGGGTCGTCCCGTCGCGGAGAGCCGACGGCGGAGCGCGGCGGACGGGCCAAGACCATTTCCGCGTCATCGACGACGGCGTATCGAGCAGCCCGAGAATCGACAGGAATGTGGATTTACCGCAGCCTGACGGCCCCGACACCGCCACGTATTCCCCACGCGCGATGTCGACAGTCACGTCGTCCAGCGCACGCGTGTCCTCATCGGCATCGCCCTTGAAGATCCGGCTGATGTGCTCCAGCCGGATCACCGGCATGTTCTCATCCGCCGGCAGTTCCGCGGCCGGCTCTGCTTCGCGCCTTCGCCACCAGGGCATATCCGTCTTATAGACGGATCCAGTGGCGAAAAGGTCCCCCTTTGCACTGGCAGATCTTCTGCATCGACCCCCGGATGGAGGGGAACTGTGGAGAAACGAACACTGATTTGTGCGGCCGTGGCGCTCAACCTGGCCACTGGCGTGGCCTGCTCGAACCTTCGCGGCGAGGAGACGGTGACCGTGGCCGGCTGTTTGAGCGCGGCGGAAGATGGCCGCTTCGCCTTGACGGCCGCGCCGGACGCCGCGGTGGCAACCGCCGCGCGCGCGATGGACAATGAGCGCGATACGCACACGTACGTGCTGATCGGCGGCGACAATCTGCAGGCCCACCTCGGCAAGCGCGTTGAGGTCGTCGGAACGGTGAGCGGCAAGACGCAGGATTTCGAGCGCGAGGCGACCAAGAAGACCGAGGCGGCTCCGGCCGCGAGCGGCGGCGATACGCCGACCGTGAAGACCAGGGAAGACATCGACGTCGAAGTGCGGCAGCTGACTGTTCGCGAAGTCCGCGACGTCGCGCCGACCTGCGTCGTCAATCCGTAAGGCTTGCCCTCCGTAGCCTTGGCGAAGGAGGGTCACCAGGCCTGGCGGTCGGCGACCATCACGCTGCGCGCGCCGCGCTGGGCCTTCGATCGATACATCGCTTCATCCGCCAGCTTCACCGCCTCGTCCGGGTTGCCGCCCGGGTCGAGGCGGCTGACGCCGTACGAAAACCGGATCGGCAATTCGCGGGACGCCGTCACGCGGAGGCGATTGCGCAACTCCGAGATACGCTCCTCGATCGCGATCTCAGTGGTGCCCCTGGCGACGACGAGAAATTCGTCGCCGGCGTAGCGGACGATCGCATCGGTTGGCGCCGACGTCGCGGCGAGGCCCCAGATGCTCAACTGGTAGAGGAACAGTTCCACGCTTCGGTGGAGATACTATCAAGCCATGCAGAAGAGAAAAATGCTCATTACCGGCGGCAGCCAGGGAATTGGCGCCGCAATTGTTCAACACGCGAGAAAATCCGGCCACGACGTGGTGTTCACGGGCCGGAATGACGCTCATATCCAGGAGACCGCGGCGAAGACCGGCGCGCACGGCATCAAGGCCGACGTGTCGTCCGACGCCGACAACCAGCGCGTCGTCGACGAGGCGCTGAAGAAGATGGGCGGCATCGACGTGCTGATCAACAACGCGGCGTTCGGCTACAACGCGGAGATCGGATCGCTCGACGTCAACGCGATGCGAACGCTGTTCGCGACCAACGTGTTCGGCGCCGTCGATCTCACCAATCGCGTCGTGCCTCACATGACATCAAAAGCCGACGGCGACATCGTCAACATCGCGTCCACGTCGGGCATGAAAGGCGCGAAGGGCGCCACGGTGTATGCCGGCAGCAAGTGGGCGATGCGCGGCATCACGCAGTGCTGGCAGGCGGATCTTCGGCCGCACGGGATTCGCGTGATCTGTATCTGCCCGTCGGAAGTGCAAACGAACTGGATGGGCAAGACCGGGCGGAACAACCCGAACAAGCTCTACGCGGAGGACATTGCCGCGACGATCATGGCCGGCCTCGAGATGCCGCGGCGCGTGCTGTGGACCGAGCTCGCGGTGTTTCGCGAACAATCCGTGGAAGGAAGATTAGGTGCCTGGGTGCCTGGGTGCCTGGGTGCCTGGGTGCCTGGGTGCCTGGGTGCCTTAGGTGCGGGATCGATTGAACGCGAACAACGCGTGATCCGGTGATGTCACGCCGCGCCATTGCTCGACGAGAATCCTGGCGGCGAGGGCGGCGAAGGTCATGCCGTTGCCGCCATAGCCGAGCGCGAAGGCGTGTTTCGGGTAGCGACGATGAGGGCCGATGTAGGGGAGGCTGTCGGGCGTCATCGCGAACAGTCCTTCCCAGGATCGATCGATGCCGACGTCGCGCAGCACCGGATACAACGCTTCGAAATAATCGCGCAGCGCTGCAGTCGCTTCAGCGAACTGCAGTCCGCGTCTTGCGCCGGGCTTGACGGGATGATCTTCACCGCCGAGCAGCAGCCGATGATCGGGCGTCCAGCGAACGTAATGATACGGACGCTCGGTGTCCCACAACATCACCTTGCCCAGGCCGATCCGCTTTCGCGCCGGCGCGCCAATTCGATTGGTCGCGAGCACGTAGGTATGGCGCATCCGGAATTTTCCGGCGAGAGGACGAAAGTACTTCGTCGCGTATCCAGTGGCGATCACGACCTGCGCCGCATCGATCGTGCCGCTTGACGAATACAATCGCACGCCGTCGCCGACCGGGCGGATGCGAGTGATCGTCGATCGCTCGAATATCGAGGCGCCCTGTCTGGCGGCGGCATCGATCAGCCCGATACACGCCTGCAGCGGATTCAGTTGCGCGTTGCCGCTGGTGCGAATCGCGCCGCCCATGCCGTGAATGCCGCTGGCGCGAGCCAGGGCGCGCGCGTCGAGCCACTTGCCGCCAAGGCCGGCGTCGCGGCGCTTGCGCAGCTCGCGCTGCAACAGGCGCGCGCGGTCCGCATCGAGCGTGTAATACAACGAGTCGCGCTCGACGAGGTCGCAGTCGATCCGGCAGCGCCTGATCGTGTCCATGAAATCGCGAGCGGCTTCCTGGCCCAGCTGCCAGATGCGCGTGCCGCGCTTGCGGCCGTAACGCCGGCTGAGGGCTCCCAGATCGTGATCGGGCTCCTGCAGCAGCAGCGCAGTGCTCGCCGCGGTGCTGCCTTGACCAACGCGTGCGCCGTCGATCACCGCCACGTTCACGCCTTCGCGGGTGAACGCCTCGGCGATCATGGCGCCGGTCATGCCGCCGCCGACGATCGCGACTTCGGTCTTGTGATCTCCGCGCAGGATTGGGAAGCGGGCCGCCGGTTTCTTTCGTCCCAGCCAAATTGTGCCGCCGCGCCTCAGAACCGGCTTTCTCATCTATATAGTGCGTTGCACACGCAATGCCACCCGGGGACGGCGGACACCTGACCGGGGAACGGACATCTGCCGGGGGGCGGAATTCAGCCGGGGACACGGAGTTCAGCCGGGGAAATTCAATCCAGCGAGTCGAACAGCTTCTCCAATAGCGGCCCCACTCTGTTTAGCAACACCACGGTGTGCTCGCACTTGTTCCGGTCGAGAAGCGAGTTTCGAAAACAGATCTCCAGCTGCGTTTCGAGTTCCGCGTGCGAACCCATCGCGATCGACACGTGGTTCTGGTAAGCAGCTCGGCGCCGCTTTCTCTTCCAGCCTTCGGCCACGTGTGACGGAATCGATACCGCGGCGCGATTGATTTGTCGCTTGAGATCGAACTCGATGCGCGGGATCGATCGTGATGTCGCGAACACGCTATCGACGAGATTCATCGCGATATTCCATGCATCCAGTTGGCGGAACGAAGTGATGTGATTCATGCGGAGCGGAATGGCATAGGCGATGCCATCGTCTTAGGCCCGAGAATCTCGAATGACGTCTTGAAATCGAGGGAACACTCTTCCCGCGTGAGTAATGAATTCCCCGCTGATCCCGCCGCCCCGGCTGAACTCCGTCCCCCGGTTGAACTCCGTCCCCCCGGCAGAATTCCGTATACTCTCCCGTCATGAAGATGCGACTTGCGTTCGTGCTCGGCCTGACCTTCGTCACCAGCCTGTCCGCCCAGCAGCCGCCTGCGGCGCCCGCGCGTCCGGCGACACCGCCGGTGATGGTCGGTCAGCAGGACGGATTTTTCACGACCAGGGATGGCGTCAGGATCCACTACCTCACCCACGGAGACAACGGATCGTGGGTTGTACTCGTGCACGGCTACTCCGATAACGCGCAGCGCATGTGGTTCAACACCGGCATCGCGCCTGAAATCGCGAAGCATCATCGCGTCGTTGCGATCGACAACCGCAATCACGGGCAAAGCGACAAGCCCACGCCCGGGGGGTCGGGACGCGCGCAGGATGTGATCGAGCTGATGGACCATCTCAAGATTCAGCGCGCGCACATTCACGGCTACTCGATGGGCGGCGGGATCGTCGGCTCGTTGCTGGGCATGATCCCCGAGCGCTTCATCACCGCCGGATTCGGCGGCTCCGGCATGACCGAGACCAATGCCAGTTATCGCGCCGAGGCCGAGGCGATGGATGATGCGCTGCCGAAAGCCACCGGCGCCGATGCCGAAGGCATGGAGCGATTCCGCTCGCGAGTGGCGGCGGCGCGGCCTGCCGGCAGCGCGGCGGCGGCGACTACCACTGCGCCGCCGGCAGCTGTTACGGTGGATCTGACGAAGCTGACAATTCCGATCCTCGCGGTGAACGGCTCGTTCGACAATCCGTATCGCAAGACGCACCGCCTCTGGCGTGAAGTCCAGACCTTCCACAACGTGATCCTTCCCGGCAGGACCCACCTGACCGCTATCGCCGCGGGGGCGGCCCCATCGCAGCAATACGTCGATGCAATTTCGAAATTCATCGACATGTACGATGTGAAATGATTCGACTGCGATGCGCATCATCGTTCTCGGCGCCGGCGCGATCGGCAGTGTCTACGGCGCCCGGCTTTCGAAATACCACGACGTCACGCTGATCGGCGGCGCGGCCCATGTCGGGGCCATCCAGCGTGATGGCTTGATCGTGCAAGGCCACGTCCAGGGCACGCTTCGTCTTCCGGCGTTCACGGCTGTTCCCTCGATCGCGCCGGGCACGCTGATCCTGCTGACGACGAAGGTCAACAACAACGTTGCGGCGGTCGCACCGATCGTCGACATGCTGCCCGACAGTGTCACGATCGTCTGCGTCCAGAATGGTCTGTATTCCGAAAATCTCGTCAAGGATCTGGTCGGCGATCGTGCCCTCGTGCTGCGCGCGATCACGCAGGTCGGCGGCATCCTGGTGCGTCCCGGCGTCGTCGACAATACCGTCGCCGGTTACACGCTCCTCGAATCGCACGCGCGGTCACCTGCGATTGCCGCGATGCTCAGCGAAGCGGGGCTCGATGGCCGTATCATCCCCGACATCAAGAAGGAAATGTGGCGGAAGGCCGTCTTCAATTGCGTGATCAATCCGACGACCGCGCTGATGGCGTGCGAAGTCGGCGGCATTGTCGACCCGCAGCTCAATTCACTGAAGCGACAGATCATCGACGAATGTCTGGCGGTGGCCAGAGCGGATGGCGTCACGTTCGATGAAGACTTCATCGAGGTGATCGACCATCTGTTCGCCGGCGCGAGGACGATTGCGTCAATGAGCCAGGACCTGATGAAAGGCCGCGAGACCGAGATCGATTACATGAACGGCGCCGTCGCTGAACTAGGTATGAAGTTCGGCATTGCGTGTCCAGTCAACGACGCACTGGCCACGATGATTCGCTACGTGGAAAGCACTCGGCGCGGCTGAATTCCGTCCCCCCGGCAGGACTCCTGCATGCTCCGTCACCATGGAAACGACCGTGCGCGGCGTCCGCATCTCTCATCCCGAGCGCGTCATCTACCCTGAGCTCGACTTTTCGAAGCTCGACCTGGTCCGGTATTACGACGGCATCGGCGAGCGCATCCTTCCGCACGTCGTCGATCGGCCGCTGACGCTCGTCCATTGCCCCGACGGCATGCTGGCGCCGTGCAACTACATGCGGCATCGCAAGGTGTGGGGCCCCGACGTGTTGCGGCGCGTGCGCATCCAGGAAAAAACCAAGGTCGGTGAATACCTCGCTGTCGACGACCTCAAGGGCGTGATCGCGCTCGCGCAAATGGGCGTGATCGAAATTCACACGTGGAATTCGACAACGAAAGACATCGAGCGGCCAAACCGGCTGGTGTGGGATTTCGATCCCGGTCCCAAAGTGAAATGGCCGGCGGTGATCAAAGCGGCGAAGGCGATCCGCGAGCTGCTCGCAACGCTCGGCCTCGACTCGTGGGTGAAGACGACCGGCGGACGCGGACTGCACGTCGTGGTGCCGATCGTGCCGCACCGGCAATGGGATGAGTGCCTCGACTTTTCTCGCGCGGTCGCATCGGCACTCGCGGCGACCGATCCGGCGCTCTTCACGATCACGTTCGCCAAGCGAGGACGCGAGTCGAAGATCCTGATCGACTACCTTCGCAACAACCGCACGAACACGTCGGTGTGCGCCTACTCGGCGCGCGCCCGAGACGGCGCGACGGTATCCATGCCGCTGACATGGGAACAGTTGACGGCGAAGCTGGATCCGGCTCGTTTCACCGTCGAGACCGCGCCTCGTCTGAACAAAGTCGATCCATGGCGCGGCTATTGGACGGCCCGGCAGAAAATCGCCAGGAAGGCCTTCGACGCCATAACCCGGCTCCAGCCTGACGTAGCGTGACGCCCGGAGTCGGACTAGACTACTTTTCATGCCGGCCACCAACGTCTCTTTGCGGATGCTCAGCGATCAGGACGTGCTGCAGCAGCTCCGCGCCCTGCGCCAGAAACAGCCCGTCAAGTTCACCGCCTTCTATTCGAGCCAGCTTGGCGGCATCGTGACGGACCCCGCGCTGATGGTGATCCCGTTCGACGATCACATGGTGCATCGCGGCCACGGCATTTTTGATACCGCCGGCATCGTCAACGGCAAGATCTATGACCTCGACGCGCACCTCGATCGCTTCCTGAAGTCGGCCGAGCGCTCGAAACTGAAGCTGCCGGGCATGCGCGAAGAAATGCGCGACATCATCATCAAGACAACGGCGGCGAGCGGCCGCCGCGACGGTTCAATCAGATATTGGCTGTCCTCAGGGCCGGGCAACCTCGATCTCACGCCTGTCGCCGGCGCCGATCCCGGTTTCTTCGTCATGATTTTCGCGGGCCTCGTCTATCCGGAGAAATGGAAGACCGACGGCGTGCGCGTGATGACCACGACCTACCCGATCAAGCCGCCGCTCTATGCCATCACCAAGACGACGAACTACATGCCGAACGTCTTGATGCAGATGGAAGCAAAAGAAAAAGGCTTCGACAACGGCGTGTTCATCGACCACGACGGCCACGTTGGCGAGAGCTCGAACATGAACGTCGCCTTCGTGTCGCAAGACGACGTGCTGGTCCACCCGAAATTCGATCACATCCTTTCGGGCTGCACGTCGATGCGGCTGCTCGAGCTCGCCAGGAAGCTGGTCAAGAGCGGCCAGCTGAAGGACGTCAAGGTCACCGACATCACGCTGCGCGACGCGCTGGCGGCGAAAGAGATGCTGTTGATCGGCAGCTCGGTGAAAGTCGCCGGCATCGTGCAGTGGAACGAACACAAGATCGGCAACGGCAAGCCGGGGCCGATTGCGTCGGCCCTGCTTGCGCTGCTCGAGGAAGACATGCGATCAGGCGATCGACTGATCGACGTTCCGTACTAAACTCAGAAGCTGAAGCGAATCGACACGTCGACCTGGCGCGGGTTCGAGACGCTGGTCGCCTGCATGAAGTACTGCGACGTCATCACGCCGCTGAATCCCGAGAAGTTGGATCGATTCGTCAGGTTCTGCGCCGACACGTTGATGGTGATGCCCTTCTGACGTCCGCCGCCGCGCGGTCCCGGACCGCCGCCGCCGCGCGGGCCGGCGATGCGCATCGTCCATACCGGCAATTTTTACGGCCATCGCAAGCCGGACGTGATCCTAAAGGCAATCCGGATATTGGCGGAGGACCGCGATATCCGCGCCGGTCTACGGCTGGAATTTGTTGGACAGCTCCGCGAGAGCTTCC
>JAIEMQ010000011.1 GCA_019752015.1 Cyanobacteriota bacterium
CACTCTGCTATGAGGTACGGGCATTTCGAGCGTTTCGTTTACACGCCGAGCCGCAAACGCGCTTGTACTGGGACTAGGAGCAGCGCAATCGCCGCGATCGACTGAAGGGCTCTGGTCATCTCACCTGCTTGAAGTAATATTCAATAGATATATGTCACGGAAGTCGATCGGCAACAAGAAGGGCTGCGCCCTGTGCGGCGCCAAGGAAGTATCGGAGCCCCGCGGCGAAGAGCGCTACTGCCGCGAATGCTGGGACAAGAAGATTGCGGTCGAAGAAATCGTCGCGCGCGATTTCGCGTTGAAGCGCTACATCCGCGCGCACAGCGCCGAAAAATACCTCGTCTACCATTCCGCGCAGAAGCGCCCGATCGGCCAGATCATCGTCGTCGACGACGGCTACGATCTGTTCCTGACGATGACGATCTATCCGAACTTCGCGTGGGATGAGCCGGCCTACAGTCTCGACGGCGATCCGGAGGGCCGCACGTTCGCCGAGCTGCTCGTCGACGTCGTCGCCACCGAGGTGATCGAGCCGTGGGGCGGCGGCAAGTGGCACCTCGAAGTGTTCCGGTCGACGGCGGCAGAGCCCGAGGACTGGAACGGCGAGATGTAAAAGAACAAAGAACAAAGAACAAAGAACGAAGAATGAAGAACAAGGGCAATCCTTCGTTATTTGGTCTTTGTTCTTCGTTATTGCTAGAATCCAACGCCTGGAGGTTAGTCGTATGAAATTGCACCAGCGGACTGTGGCCATGGCCGCGGCTCTCGGGTTCCTGTTTGCCCCGGCGGCGATCGCGCAGACGCCGGCGCCGGCTGCGCCAGCCGCTCAGGCCGCGCCCCGGAAGTTGATCTCGCCGTTCCGCGGCGACGCGACGGTCGAGTACGCCAATATGGTTACAAAGCCCGTCGGCGCCAACATCGTCACGACGCTGACGATCAAGAACACCTCGCCTGGGCCGCTGGCGGGTTTCCGTCTCGAGGAAAGCTGGGCGGATGCGACCGGCAACCTGGCGGGCGGCGACACCTATCGTCATCCGCGGCCGCTGATGCCGAACGAAGTGATCAACGTCACGTTGACCACTCCACGAAACGCGCGCATGAAGAACAACAGCCTCAACTTCGTGCACGCCAACGGCAACGTGAAACCGAAGAGAGTGCCGAAGATCGACGTGCCGAAGACGGATTAGGCAGGCAGACAGGCAGACAGGAGGGCGGGACGATGTCCCGCCTTTCTTTATGTACTCGCGATCTTCGTTGCGAGATCAGCCGCCACCGGGATTCGCCACGTTTCACCGCGCCACGTTTTGAGCAGCAGGAACAACCACAGCAACACCGCGCCCAGCCACAACACGTTTCCGACCGCCTGAATGATCTGGAAGACCGGGGTGGCGACGAGCAGCGCGACAGCGCTCGCGCCGCCGCACACGAAGAGCAACGCGGAGATCGCGCCGAACACGACCAGCGACTGCGCGGCATGGAAACGGACGTCGGAATTTTTCCGCTCGGCAAACAGGAACACGAGACCGGTCAGCCACCAGCCCGCGTAGCAGAGCATCGACGACAAGCGCGCGTCGACGCCCGTGCTCGTGGGGCTGGTCACGGCTCGACTTTCTGGAACTTGATCTCGCCGTCGAATTTCGGGACCGCGGCGAAGAGCACCGGCGACGTAAGCACCTGCGCGAGGATTGACCCGCTCTCGGGGCGGCGCTCGGTCCACTCGACCGTCAGGACTCTTCCTTTCGCGCCAGCGCGAACGACATGAGCCGAGAACCCCGGCGTCGGCCGCGAGCCGAGGAAGATGGCAACGACCGACTCCTTGCCGAAATCAACCTTCGGTGCCGGCTTGTTGACGCCGTGCGAGCGCCAGAGCGCTTCCCACTCCGACTGCGTGCGTGCCACGGCCTGCCGCGGCTCGTCGATCATGCTCATGTCGTCCTGCACGATGACACGCGCCGCCGGATGGCCCGCCTGTACTCCCGAAGTCTGCATGGCGAACGTCAGAAGCAAACCCAATAGCATCACTGCCCTCCAGGCGCGGCGGGGGCGACGCGAAACACGATCTCTCTCGCCGTTGTCGGGCGATCGCCAATCCGCGTGATCGCTTCGACGCGAAGCACATACAATCCGGGCTCGAACGTCTTGAGCGGGACGCGCGCCTGGAATCCGTACCCGCCCGCGGAACCCGCGAGCTCGGAGCTGTCGTGCTCTTCGCGGGTCTGAAACACGGTCTGGCCGCCTTCGGCCTTGACCGTCGCGGTGATCTCGACCTTGTGCGCCTGCTTCACGTTGTCGTAGACCTCGGTGAAGAGCGCGATCTCGTCGATCGGCGCAAACTCGCGATAGCTGGTCAGCGGTCCCGGCAACATCTTCTCCAGCGGATCCTTCGGCCGGACGGTTGGTGCAACTCCGCTCATCGCGGACGTCACGGCGATGTCGCTCATCGACAATGGCGGCTTCGAGAAATCCGGCACTTCGAGATCGAACGACACCGATCCGGCCTTGCGTGTGTTGGCTTCGCGCACGGCGACGCGCAGAATGTACCGGCCCGGATTGAGATCGAGCGTTTGAATGAGGCGGAAGCCCGTGGCCGTCACTCGCTTCGCGGTGTCGGGCTTCATGTTGAGATTGACGGTGGCGCGCTCGGTCGAGAACGCCTTGCCCTTGTCGTCGGTCGCGATACCGAGGACTTCGACATCGTTCTTCATCATGCCGCCGCTCTCGACGAACGGCAGCATGCTGCCGGCGACGAACGTGGAGATCACGACCGCTCCCTTCGGGGCGGCGCCCTTGAACACCGCCGCCGTCACCGCCAGCGGCAATCCCGTCAACGGCAGGGGGCTGTCGAGTGCGGCCTTCAACTCGGGCGACGGAGCGTTGGTGCCGGCAGCGCTCTTCGGCGCCTCGGGCGCCTTGCCGCGCGGCGCCACGTAGCCCTTGCGCGCCCGCACCGTCAGCCCGGGCCGGTTGACCCGCACTTCGATCTTGCGGAAGCGGCCGTCGCGGCGATCGTTCGTCGAGTAGTAGCCCATCACGTAGTACGAGCTGTTGTCGTCCACGATGCGCTGGAACACGCTGCTGAAGTCGTTGCGGTTGACGGCGGCAAAGCCGCCGGTCTCGTCGCCCAGCACGCGCAGGCTGTCCTGGGAGAGCCGGACCTCGTTGAAGATCGACGACTGGCCAAGCCCCAGCGACGTGTCGTCCGGAAACGACTGAATCGCGGCGTTGTCCTGGAACTCGGCGCCGAGGCCGCGCGGATCGATGCCGTAGATCGCGACGTTGGCCCGCGTCGCCGCGGCAATGGCGTCGCGGGTCGCGTCGATCACGCTCTGCGCTTCGGTGATCTGATTGCTGAACATCTGATTGATGTCATAGTCGATGCCTTCGCCGAACAGCACGAGGGCCTTGCGGCGGCCGCGAACGTTGCCGAGATAGTCGGCGACGCTCTTGATCGACATCAACGTATTGCGCGCCTGGTAGCCGCGCTCCTTGTCGTCGATGTCGGCGGCGGGGTCGCCCGCCATCGGCGTGCCGGCGCGGCGTTGCACGTCGTCGATGCGATTGAGCGTCGACGAGTTCAGCTTGCGGCCCATGAACCCGTCCACCGCACGCAGCAGGCGCGACTGGCTGGTCGTGAATTCCTGGCTGACGTCCGACCGGCCGCTGGTGTGCACGACCGCGGCAAGATCGTTGGCCCCGACATAGCGCTCGATGAACTGTTTCGCCGCGAGCTTGACGCGCTGCGACCGCAGCGCCGAGGTGTGCAGGTCGTCGAGCATGATTACGTAGATGCGCCCGTCGGCGGCCTGCATGTTGTTGCGGACGTCGGGCTCGATCGGCTTCGACGCGAACAACGGCCGCTCGACGCGCTCGAGCGGAATGTTGACGAGCGAGAACGCCGAGACCTTCTGCGGCTTGCCGTCTTCGAAGACCTGGAAGTCTTCGGGCTTCAACCCGGTGATGAACTTGCCCTGCTGATCGAGCACGCGCGCGTCGACCTCGACGTAGTTCACTTCCGCGCGGAACGTGATCGGTGGTTGCTGCGGTGGCTGGGGCTGGCCTTGCCCGCGCAATACGGACGACTGGAAAGCAAGAAGCGCCGCGACGGCGCAAAAGACAAATGTGTTTCTCATAACCTGACTACCTGACTACCTGACTTACCTGATTACCTGATTACCTGATTGCCTGATTATAGGACGCCTTGGCCGCGGACCTGGTTCGACCGCCGCTATAATCGTGTGAATATGCGTCTCGATATTGGCGCCGTCCAGAAAGCGCTCGCAGCGGACGGTCTCGATGCCTGGCTCCTCTATGACTTTCACGGCTCCAATCCGGTCTCGTATCGACTGGCCGGGATGGCCGAAGCCGGACATCTCGCGACGCGGCGCTGGTTTTATCTGATCCCTCGAACCGGAGAGCCGCAGGCGCTGGTGCACGCGATCGAACGCGGCAACCTCGATCATCTTCCCGGATCGAAAATCGTTTACGCGGGCCGCACCCAGTTGCAGGCCGGACTCACGACGCTGCTCAAAGGATTGCGGCGAGTGGCGATGGAGTACTCGCCCAACTGCGCGATCCCGTACGTGTCGCGCGTTGACGCCGGCACCATCGAGCTGATTCGCTCGCTGGGCGTCGACGTGATGTCGTCCGGAGACTTGATCCAGCAGTTCGAGGCGCGCTGGAACGACGCCGCGATTGCCACGCATCGCACCGCCTCGGAAAAGCTGCATCGCATCAAGGATCACGCCTTCGAAGAAATCGCGCGGCGCCTGCGCGACGGCGTCGCGACCACCGAGTACGACATTCAGAAGAAAATGGTCGGCTGGTTCAAGGAGGAAGGCCTGCTCTCGGATTCCGCGCCGTGCGTCTCGGCGATGGAAAACGCCGGCAATCCCCATTACCTCGCCACCGCGACGGACCATCGCGTGATTCGCAAGGACGAACTCGTCCTGCTCGATCTATGGGGCAAGCTCGAACAAACCGGATCGGTGTTCGCGGACATCACCTGGATGGGATTCACGGGGCCGAGCGTGCCCGACCGCATGACGAAAGCGTTTGGCGCCGTCTGCGGCGCGCGCGACGCGGCGGTGGAAGCGGTGCAGGGCGCGGCGAAAGCGGGGCGCGAAGTCCGCGGCTTTGAAGCCGACCAGGCGGCCCGGCAGGTCTTGATCGACGCGGGATACGAAGACGCCATCCTGCATCGGACTGGACACAGCCTTGGCGAGAACGTCCATGGCAACGGTGCGCACCTGGACGATTACGAAACCCACGACGAACGGCGCCTGCTGCCCGGCAGCGGATTCACGATTGAACCCGGGCTGTATTTCAAGGATTTTGGCGTTCGGACCGAGATCAATATGGTGTGGGCGGGCGGCGGACCGGAAGTGACGGGTCCGCGTCAAAAGGCTATCCTGTCATTGGTATAGTTCCGCGCCGAACAAACCCGGCCGCGGCCAAGGGAAATATCCGGAGGAATAAATGTCGACCGGAAAGACGACGCTGTTTTACTCGTTCCTGATCATGGTGGCCTCGCTGGCTGTCGGGATGGTGATTGCTTCGCGCCTGGATCTGACGCCGGCCTCATTGGCGCAAGGCACGCCTGGCGCGGCGCCGCCGATGAACAGCGCCCCGCTCAGCGGCCCGGTCGACGCGAGCACGTTCCGCAACATCGCCAAGTCGATGTCGCCCGCGGTCGTGAACATCCGCAGCACGTCCAAACAGCGCGCGCAGGAGATGACCGAGTTCTTCGGCGGTGGCACCCCGAACGACGATTTGCTCGATCGCTTCTTCGGCGGCAACCAGAATCGCCAGCGCCCGCAACGCCCGCGCGAGCAGGAGACGCAAGCGGCCGGCACCGGCTTCGTGATCAACAAGTCGCTCGGCTACATCCTCACCAACAATCACGTCGTCCAGGACGCGACCAAGGTCGAAGTCAATTTCCTCGGCGAGGAAAACGACATCTACCACGATGCGAAGATCGTCGGCCGCGATCCGTTGACGGACAGCGCGCTGATTCAGCTGGTCGACAAGAAAACAGATCTCATCGAAGTGAAATTCGGCGATTCGGCGCAGATGCAGCCCGGCGACTGGGTGATGGCCATCGGCAACCCGTTTGGCCTCGCGCACACCGTCAGCGTCGGCGTGATCAGCGCCACCGCGCGGTCGTTCCCGATTGCGGAGCAGCGCTTCGCCGACGTGTTGCAGACCGATGCGGCCATCAATCCCGGCAATTCCGGCGGCCCGCTGCTGAACGCCCGCGGCGAAGTGGTCGGCATCAACACCGCGATCTATACGGACTCACGCCAGCAGGGCAACATCGGCATCGGCTTCGCGATCCCGATCAACAGCGTGCGCGAGCTGATTCCGCAGCTCATGACCGGCAAGGTGGCGCGCGGCGTGATCGGCGTGCAGGTCACCCCGGTCCCGGCGGACGCACTGTCGGAATTCGGCTTGAAGGAGCGCCGCGGCGCGCTGGTCGGCGCCGTCTCGAGGGGCCGCCCCGCGGCAAAGGCCGGCATCGAGCCCGGCGACATCATCCTCGAGTTCAACGGCAAAGCCGTGAAGAACCGCGACGAGCTCGTCGCCACCGTCGTGGCGACGCGCCCCGGCACCACCGTGCCGGTAAAGATCCTCCGCGACAAGCAGGAGAAGACGCTGTCGATCACCGTCGACGAGCTCGATCTCGACGACGAAAGCAACCGCGTCGCCGAGCAGCGCACCAGCGTCGAGCCCGATGCGGAGCCGTCGCAGGGCTTCGGCATCACGATGTCCGCACTCAACGCCGAAACCGCGCGCCGTCTGCGCGCGCCGGCGGACACCCAGGGCGTGCTGGTCTCGGATGTCGAGCAAGGCAGCCCCGCGTTCCGCGCCGGTGTCGTGCGCGGCGACATCATCACGCGCGTCAACCGCCAGCAGGTCCGCACTCCGCAGGAAGCCAGCCGCGTGCTGGCGGCGGTGCCCTCGGGTGGCACGGCGTTCCTGCTCGTGGTCCGCGGCGGCCAGGAACAGTTCTTCACCGTTCGCAAAGAGTAGCCGCTGCATGGCGCTCGAGCGAGAGATCAAACTCCGGTTTGATAACGCCGGCGATGCGCGGGAAAAGATTCTCGCGCTCGGCGCGGCTCCGCTGCTCGGCCGCCGGCTCCAGGAA
The DNA here is from genome assembly GCA_019752015.1 of Cyanobacteriota bacterium. Taxonomy (GTDB): domain Bacteria; phylum Acidobacteriota; class Vicinamibacteria; order Vicinamibacterales; family UBA2999; genus 12-FULL-67-14b. The sequence continues at coordinate 7,145 of JAIEMQ010000011.1, forward strand.
GACTGCCTCTTCGACACCGAGGACGAGCGGCTGCGCCGGCAGCGCTCGACGCTGCGGGTCCGCTGCGAAAGCGGCAAGAGCCTGCTGACGTTCAAGGGCCCCGCCATTCCCGGCCTGGTCAAGATCCGCGAAGAGTACGAGACCGTTGTCGCCGACGGCGCGGTGCTGCAGACGATTCTCGAACAGCTCGGCATGCACTGCTGGTTCCGCTACGAAAAGTACCGCGAGGAATTCTCCAACGACGACGTCGTGATCGCGCTCGACGAAACGCCGGTCGGCGTGTTCGTGGAAATCGAGGGCGGCGAGGACGCGATCCACGAAACCGCCCGCGCGCTCGGCTTCACGCCGTCGGACTACATCACCGACTCGTACCGCTTCCTGTTCCTGCAGCATCGCGACGCCAACGGCATCGCCGGCCCCGACATGGTGTTCGCGGTCCGCGCCGGGGAATGACCCGACTTCGCGCCTTCGGCGCTTCGTCGAGGCAGGCTCTTCAGGAGTGGCCCGCGCTGATCCTCGCGGCCGGCCTTGGCACGCGCTTGCAGCCGCTCTCATCCGTCCGCGCGAAGCCGGCGCTGCCGATCGCGGGCGTGCCGCTGATCACCAGGACGCTCCAATCAATTCGCGCCGCCGGCATGCGCCGCGTCGTCATCAACCTCCACTCGTGCGCGAGCTCGATCACGCGCATTGTCGGGGACGGTTCGCAGTTCGATCTGGACGTGCGGTACTCCTGGGAGACGAACGTGCTCGGCTCGGCCGGCGGTCCGGCGCGGGCAATGCCGCTGCTGGCCGCGGATCGTTTCCTGATCGTCAATGGTGACATGATCACCAACGTCGATCTGCGCGAGCTGGCGCACCGTCACGTCGACGCGAACGCGCTCGTGACGATGGCGGTTATTGACGCCGATCCGCGCTACAACGCGATCGTGGCCGACGAGGCTGGCATTGTTCGCGGTTTCTCCACACGCACCTCAAGCACCGAGGCACCCCGGCACCCAGGCACCCAGGCACCGAGGCACCCAGGCACCTATCACTTCGTCGGCGTCCAGGCGGTGAACGCGTCGGTGTTCGCCGGCGTCGATCCGGCGATCAAGTCCGAAACCGTGCACGGCATTTATCCGGCGTTGATCGCCTCCCGGCCCGAAGCGCTCCGCGTGTTCCACTCCAACGCCGAGTATTTCGACATCGGGTCGCCGCGTGATTATCTCGATACGGCGAGGACCATGTCGAAGCGCGAGAGTAAACCGCTCGATCGCGGCGTCGACTGCGAGGTCGCGACGGGCGCGCAGCTGGTCGACACCATCCTCTGGGACCGCGTTCGCGTCGGCGCCGGCGCGAGTCTTACCAGCTGCATCGTTGCCGACGATGTGATCGTCCCGCCGGGAGCACAGTATTCACACAGCGCGCTCGTAATGGGAGAAAATGGTCTCAGCGCGCATCGATGGAACCCCGCTTAGAGCAGTACCTCGCCGAACAACGCCTCACTGGTCAGACGCTGAAAGTCGTGCCGCTCACCGGCGACGCGTCGGATCGCCGCTACTTCCGAGTGCTGTTGAAGGACGCCAGGCCGATCGTGCTGGCGCTGCACGCCGGACCGATCGATTTCGCGTCGATGCCGTTCGTGTCGATCGCCAGACTGCTGGCCGAAGTGCCGGTACCGGTGCCGCGAATCCTCCACCACTCGGATTCGCTTGGCATCCTGGGCCTCGAGGATCTCGGCGACGTCACGCTGCAGGCGCATCTCGGCGCCGCGACCGCGAGCGAGCATGCGGCGCTCTACCGGCAGGCGGTCGGCTTCATCGCGCGGATGCAGGACCGGGGCGAAGCACTGCGGTCGGATCAGTACCCGCCCTACCGAATCGCCTTCGATGTCGACAAACTGACGTGGGAGCTCGAGTTTTTCGTCAAGCATTACCTGCTCGCCTACAAAGGCGCGACACCGGCGGATGCCGAGCGTGATGCGCTGCGCCAGGAATGGTCGGCCATCGTCGAGGAGCTGGCGGCTGAGCCGCGTGTGCTGTGCCATCGCGACTATCACAGCCGCAACCTGATGCTGCATGACGGGTCGCTTTACATCATCGATTTCCAGGACGCGCGGATGGGTCCCGACACGTATGACCTGGTGTCGCTGCTGCGCGATTCCTACGTCGACCTGAACCCGCAGGTGGTCGACGGCCTGATCGCGTATTTCCTGGCACATAGCGCCGTCGACGCGCCCGACGAGGAGGAGTTTCGCCGCCGGTTCGACCTGATGGCGCTGCAGCGCAACCTGAAGGCGCTCGGCACGTTCGGTTACATGACGACTTCGCGCAACAACACGGTTTATATTCAATACATGCCGCGGACGCTCGCGTACGTAAAGGCGAATCTGGCCAAGTATCCGCGATTCGGGCGCCTGCGCGAGCTGCTCGAACCGTGGCTGTAACTCGGAAATCCGCAATCTGAAATCTGAGATCTGAAATGTTCGGAGTCTCCACCCATCTCTTCGTTGCCGATCGACTCGATCGCGATCATCTCGTCGACATCGCCGCGCACGGCTTCGAGGCCGTCGAGCTGTTCGGGCTGCGCAGCCATTTCGACTATCGCGACCGCCGCGCCGCGATTGCGCTGGCGGAATGGCTCGACGACACGCGGCTGCGCCTGCATTCGATGCACGCGCCGATTGCCGCGTCGTACGACAAAGGCAACTGGAAGGACGGCTTCAGCGTGGCCTCCGCCGACGAAGGCCGGCGCAAGGCCGCGGTCGACGAAGTGCTGGCAACGCTGGACGTCGCCGCGGCGGTGCCCTACCAGGTGCTGGTCCTTCACTGCGGCGTGCCGGTTCCCTATGCCACCGCCGGCGATAACCATCGCGGGTCGCTGGTGCGGAGCCTCGAAGAGTTATCCCCGGTCGCGGAACGCTACGGCGTGCGCATCGCGATCGAAGTGATTCCGAACGAGCTGTCGACCGGGCAGGCGCTGGTCGAGCTGATTGAGAGCGACATCGACGCGGCCGGCCTCGGCATCTGCATGGACGTCGGCCACGCGCGCATCATGGGCGATGTCGTCGAAGCGATCGAAGCCTGCTCCGGCCACGTCATCACTACCCACCTGCACGACAACCGCGGGCGCAGCGACGATCACCTGGTCCCCGGCAAGGGCGTGATCGACTGGGACGCCGCGACGCTGGCGTTCCAGAAGGTCGGCTACGACGGCGTCTGGATGTTCGAGCTCGCCGTGGCCGCGGACCGCAAGCCGATCCTCGAGCAGGCCGCCAAGGCGCGCGAGCGGCTCGAATCACTGCTTCATATCGGCGATGAAATGCTGGGGATGGACGACACGTAGTGCAGGCCACAGATGGCACAGATGACACAGACAACAATCGCGAAAATTGGTGAGCACGTTGAACAAACGGTCACCATCAAGGGTTGGCTCAACAACCGCCGATCGAGCGGCAAGATTCATTTTCTCTCGGTGCGCGACGGCACCGGTTTCCTGCAGGTCGTGATGGGCAAAAAAGACGTCGACGAAGCGACGTTTCAAAAGGCCGATCACCTTGGCCAGGAGAGCGCCATCATCGTGACCGGGACCGTGCAGGAGCACCCGAAACATCCCGGCAACTACGAGCTGATTGCCAGCGGACTCGAGGTAGTGAACCCGGCGAACGATTATCCGATCACGCCGAAGGAACACGGCGTCGACTACCTGATGGATCGCCGGCACCTGTGGATCCGCGCCGAGCGGCAGACGGCGATCCTGCGGGTGCGGCACGAGATCATCAACGCGGTGCGCGACTTCTTCAACAACGAGGGATTCATCCTCGCCGACACGCCGATCTTCACGCCGGCCGCGTGCGAGGGCACCACCACGCTCTTCCCGGTCGAATATTTCGACGACGAGAAGGCGTATCTCACGCAGAGCGGGCAGCTGTACAACGAAGCCAACGCGATGGCGCTCGGCAAGGTCTACGCGTTCGGGCCGACGTTCCGCGCCGAGAAGAGCAAGACGCGCCGCCACCTCACGGAATTCTGGATGGTCGAGCCCGAGATGGCCTACGCCGATCTCAACGACGTGATCACACTCGCCGAAGGTTTGATCACGTCGGTGGTGGGACGCGTGCTCGATCGCCGGCAGAAGGAACTGAAGGTGCTCGAGCGCGACACGTCGAAGCTCGAAGCGGTGAAAGCGCCATTCCCGCGCCTTCATTATGACGAGGCGGCGAAGATCCTCCTCGAGAAGGGGCTGCCGTTTGTCGTCGGCGGCGATCTCGGCGGCACCGACGAAACAGTGTTGTCGGAGCAGTTCGATCGCCCGGTGTGCGTCACGCACTACCCCGCCGCGATCAAGGCGTTCTACATGAAGCCCGACCCCAACGAGCCCGACAAGGCGCTGTGCGTCGACGTGCTCGCGCCCGAAGGCTACGGCGAGATCATCGGCGGCGGCCAGCGTCTCGACGATCTCGACCTGCTGCTGCAGCGCATCAAGGAGCACGATCTGCCGCAGGAGGCTTTCGAGTGGTATCTGGATCTGCGGCGATTCGGATCCGTGCCCCACGGCGGCTTCGGCATGGGCATCGAGCGCTGCGTCAGCTGGATCTGCGGGCTGGAGCACGTCCGTGAAACGATCCCCTACCCGCGCATGCTCTACAGGATTTACCCGTAGGTTCCTGCTACACTGAGCAGTTCCCATGAAGATCGGGTTCGTCTCCTTAGGGTGTCCGAAAAATCTCGTCGACTCCGAGGTCATGCTTGGCATGGCCGAGAAAGAGGGCCACGAGATCACCGCCGACGCGTCGCAGGCCGACGTGCTGGTGGTCAACACCTGCGCGTTCATCGATCGCGCCAGGCAGGAATCGATCGATACGATCCTCGAGATGGCCGAGCTGAAGAAGCAGGCCGCCGGCCGGAAGCTGATCGTCACCGGTTGCCTCGCCGAGCGCTATCGCGACGAGCTGAAGAAAGAAATTCCGGAAATCGATGCGGTATATGGCACCGGCGAAGTTCCGGATTTCGTCCAGGGCCTTGCGCCCGGCGTGAAACCACTCACGCTGCACCGTCAACCGCCGGTCTTCGGCGTCGATCTGCCGACCTATATCTACGACGCAGCCACGCCTCGCAAGCGAGTCACGCCCGGCCACTACGCGTACATCAAGATCGCCGAAGGCTGCGACTACAAGTGCGCGTTCTGCATCATCCCGAAAATGCGCGGCCACTACCGCAGCCGCTCGATTGAATCGATCGTCCAGGAAGCGCGTCAGCTCGCCGGGCAAGGCGTCAAGGAACTGCTGCTGATCTCGCAGGACTCGACTTTCTACGGCATCGATCGCGGCGAGCGCGGCGCGTTGCCGAAGTTGTTGCGCGAATTGAATGGCGTGGACGGTATCGAGTGGATTCGCCTGCTCTATCTGTATCCGACGACCATCACGAGCGAGGTGATCGACGCAATCGCCGATCTCGACAAGGTCGTGAAATACATCGACCTGCCGCTCCAACACGCGTCCGATGCGGTCTTGAAGCGCATGAAACGGCCGGGGACGCGCAAATCGTACGTGCGGCTGCTCGAAAATATCCGCGCGCGGATTCCTAACGTGGCGCTGCGCACGACGTTCATCGTCGGCTTCCCAGGCGAGACCGCGGAAGATTTTGCCGAGCTCGAATCGTTCATCGAGCAGATCGGATTCGATCACGTCGGCGTCTTCACCTACTCGCACGAGGAAGGCACGTCCGCGCACGAGCTCAAAGACGATGTGCCCGCCGCAACGAAGAAGAAGCGCCAGGAGCGCTTGATGGCGCGTCAGCGCGACATCGTGACCGCCCGGCAGCAGGCCCGTCTCGGTGAAAAGACACGCCTGGTCGTCGATGGCCAGTCCGCCGAACACGAACTTGTCCTCCAGGGACGCCTGCCCGGCCAGGCGCCGGAAATCGATCCGGTCGTGTATCTCACGGACTGCGACCCGTCGGCGATCGCACCGGGCGCCTTTATCGACGTCGAGATTGTCGGGGCGGAAGCCTACGATCTGGTCGCACGACCCCTGTGAGCCGATATCCGGAACGTGAGCGATCTCGATCGCGCGTTCCAGCAGGCGTTCGACGATGACGAGCCGACCGCATTCGGGTCGGGCTGGTGGAGCGGCGCCGCATCGGTGCTTTGCGGCGTCCTGGCGGTGGCCGGCGTCGCGTGTTTCCTCTTCCCCGATTACCTGACCACGCCGGACATTCGCGCGCGACTGCCGCTCTCGTGGGCGCGCGCCATCCTGCAGGCGGTCATCGTCCTCGCGTTCGTGCTCGGCCTCGTGTCAACGGCGCTGCGCCGGCGAAAGGTCATGGGACTGTTCGGCATGACGCTCGCATCGATCGCATCGATTCTCGGCGGCAGCGGCATTGATTTTTCGTTGACGAGGCCCGATGCGCCGTCGTTGGGACTGGATTGGTTCGCGCTGAACGTGTTGCTGCTGGCGGCGTTGTTCGTGCCGATGGAGAGGCTGTGGCCGCTCCGCCCGCAACAGAGCACGTTCCGGCCGGGATGGACCACGGACTCGCTGTATTTCCTCATCAGTCACCTGTTCGTGCAGGTGACGACGTTCCTGATCCTCGCGCCGGCGAATGCGGCATTCGCGGCGCTCGAAGGCCAGGCGTGGCGCGCTGCGATCTCCGGACTCCCGCTGATCGTGCAGTTCTTCGCGGTGCTGCTCTGCGCCGATCTCGGCGAGTACTTCATCCATCGCGCGTTTCATGCGGTGCCGGCACTGTGGCGCTTCCACGCCATCCACCACTCGAGCCTCGACATGGACTGGCTCGCCGGATCGCGCCTGCACATTGTGGACGTCATCGTGACCCGCGCCGTCGTGGTGCTGCCGCTCTTCGCGCTCGGCTTCGATCAACGGGCGGTGGCCGCGTACCTCGTCTTCGTCTCGTTCCACGCCGTTTTCATTCATGCCAACGTGCGCTTTGATCTGCGATGGCTCGAACGCTGGGTGGTGACGCCGCGCTTCCATCATTGGCATCACGCCAAGGCCGGCGCGGCCATTGACAAGAATTTCGCGGTGCACCTGCCGTGGATCGATCGGCTCTTCGGCACTGCGTATGAGCCGGTCGGCGAATGGCCTGCGTCGTACGGCATCGAAGGCGATCCCGTGCCGCCCGATCTCGTGCCGCAAACGTTGTGGCCGATTATTCGCGATCGGCGCGGCTGACGGGCAATCCGAGCGCCGTGAAGACGGCTTCCGCGCGCGACCAGATCTGCAAGCGTTCACAGATTGGATTCAACCAGCCGGACGTGACGCAATAGCCCGCGGCGTACGGCGGCGCGTGATGCCTGGCGTGCCGGACGGGTGTCAGGACCAGGCCCGTCGATTGCAGAACACGCGCGAAAGCCGGCGGCGCCGGCTCGTGCGCCCAGCGGTGCAGTAGATTGGTGCATACGGCCCCGGTCGCAAGCGCGAATACGAACGCGTTGACATGGACCGGCAGCGGCTGACCCATCCAGACAATCAACATCAGCAGCGGTGCGAGTCCGCGGAACGAGCTGCCGGTGAGCTCCAGGAATCCGTGTTGCGTCATCAACAGCGGATCGCGGTGATGTTCGCGAAATGGCGCAATCAGGGCGGGGCCGATCAGCGGCGTGGTTTCGTCGAAAAACGTGTCGCAGAACCAGTGCACGAAACCTGTGAGCAGATCCGCCATCACATATCCAGCGGACAGCATCGCGAGCGCGCCGATCGCAAGGGCCGGCGAATCCACCGCGTGCCACAGGCGGTAGGCGAGAATCCCCAGCCCGGCCGCAACGATGGCCACCGCCAGAAGGTCCACGGTAATGGTCAGAGGCGTCCGCCTGGGCTGCCGCTCGGGCATGGCGCCATGCTAGACTATGAGGTCGGTTACTAGTCTGGGAAACCAGGGTGGGCCTGTAATTCAGCCCACTTTTTGTTTTTTAGGGGAGCTGTTGGGCCCTCTTGAGAAAGTCCGGGAGCTGGCGGAACGTGTCGCGTCGAGCTACGGCCTCGACATTTTCGATGTCGAGCTGAAGCGCGAAGGCGGCCAGCAGGTCTTGCGGGTCATTGTCGATCGGCCCGGACCTGCGGCCACCCCCGAAGAAAGCGTCAGCATCGACGATTGCGCGCGCGTCGCCGAGGATCTGGGCACGCTGCTCGACGTCGAGGACGTGATGCCGGGCGAGTACACCTTCGAGGTGTCGTCACCCGGACTGGATCGGCCGCTCCGCACCGCCGATGACTATCGCCGGTTCGCGGGACGGTGGGCGAAGATCGTGACGTCGGAGCCGGTGCAGCGCCAGACGGCGTTCGCCGGACGCGTCAAGGGGATCGAAGGCGGCGACGTGCTGTTCGAATCGGAGGGCAAGAAGCTGATGAAGCTGCCGCTCCGGTTGATCGCGCGGGCTCGTCTTGAAGTGGAGTTTTAGGAGTTATGTCGACAGCGAATCCGTTGCAGCAAACCATCGAGGCGCTCGCCAAGGAAAAGGGCATCGAGCCTGAGGTCGTGATCCAGGCGATGGAAGAAGCCGTGCTCACCGCGTCGCGCAAGTTTTACAAGGGCGATGAAGAGCTGAAGGCGAAATTCAATCCCGAGAACGGTCAAATCGAGCTGTTCGCGGTGAAGACCATCGTCGAGGACGTCACGGCGCCCGGCAAGGAGATCTCGATCGCGGAAGCCAAGGAGATTTACGGCGAGGATGCCGAAGTCGAAGTCGGTTATCAGATCGAATTCCCGAAGCGCACGGACGTGCTCGGCCGCATTGCCGCGCAGACCGCCAAGCAGGTGATCTTCCAGAAGGTCCGCGAGGCGGAGCGTGAAAACGTGTTCGCCGAATACAACCAGCGCGTCGGCGAGGTGATGAACGGCCTGGTCAAGCGCTTCGAGCAGGGCGACATCATCGTGGAAGTCGGCCGCGTCGAGGCGATCCTGCCGCGCAAGGAACAGTCGCGCGCGGAAAGCTACGCGCAGGGCGACCGCGTCCGCGCCGTCATTCGCGGCGTCAGCAAGAGCGCCAAGGGTCCGCAGATCGTGCTGTCGCGCACCGATCCGGCCCTGTTGATCAAGCTCTTCGAGCAGGAAGTGCCGGAGATTTACGACGGCACCGTGATGATTCGCGGCGCGGTCCGCGAAGCGGGCGATCGCGCCAAGGTCGCGGTCTATTCGCGCGAGCGCGACGTCGATCCGGTCGGCGCCTGCGTCGGCATGAAGGGCACGCGCGTGCAGGCGATCATTCGCGAGCTGCGCGGCGAGAAGATCGACATCGTCGACTTCTCCGACGATCCGGTGCAGTTCGTGATGAACGCGCTCAGCCCGGCGAAGGTGCAGCGCGTGACGATCGTCGACGACAAGGAAAAAGTCATGGAAGTCGTCGTCGAAGACAGCCAGCTGTCGCTCGCGATCGGCAAGAAGGGGCAGAACGTCCGCCTCGCCGCGAAGCTGACCGGCTGGCGCATCGACATCAAGAGTGAAGAAGAGAAACGCAAGGAAGTGGAAGCGCAGTTCGGCGCGCTCGAGGCCGCCAACGCGGAGCCCGAGGCCGAGCCTGCTGCTGCCGCCGCCGCAGGCGAAGAATCGAAGGGATAAACAAGTTTGTCCACCGTTCGGGTTTACAAAGTCGCTGAGCTTCTCGACATCACCAGCAACGACGTGCTGGCGCTGCTGAAGAAGAACCACGGCATCGAGCTCAAGAGCGCGTCGAGCACGCTCGAGGAAATCGTCGCGCGCCAGTTCGTCGAGCGCCTCGCCAATCAGAAGGGCATCACCCTGCCGAAGGGCGACATGTTCTCCGAACAGGCCGCCAAGCAGGTGAAGACCGCTTCGAAGGCCAAGGCCGCGCCCGGCAAGAAGGGCGCCGCCGCGCCGGCGCCGGAACCGCCGAAGCCTGCCGCGCCGACGCTGGGTCCGCCGCGCCTGATCAAGAAGGCGAAGCCGGCGGAGCCGAAACCCGAAGAGGCCGTGGCCGCGCCGGTCGAAGCGCCCGCGCCGCCGCCGGTCGAGGCGCCTGTTGAAGTCGCGCCGCCGACGGTTGCGGAAGCCCCGGTCGCCGAGCCCGCGGCTGAACCCGCCGCGGCGGCTGACATCACCGAGGCCGCCCGCGAAAAATCCGGCCGCTTCGTGCCGCCCAGCATTCGCCTGCGCGTGGAAGAACCCGGCAAGGCCCCGCCAAGCGCGCCGCCGCTGCAACCGAAGCGTCAGGTCGTGCCGCAGCCGCCGCGCGTGGTGCCGCCCGCGGCGCCGCGTCCGCCGCAGGCCGCGACAGGAAATCTCGCGCGTCCGCAAGGACAGCGGCCGTTCGGGCAGCCGCGCCCGCCGCAAAGCAACACCGCCGCGATGCTCGGCGGCCCTCGCCCGCTGCCGTCGCAGCCGGTGCGGCCGAGCACCGGCCTGCCGCAGCGTCCGGGACAGCCGCCGATGCGGCCGGGATTCCGTCCGCAGCAGCATCGTCCATCCGGACTCAAGCCCGCGCAGAAGCGCGATGCGTTGCAGACGCCGCGTCAGCAGGCGCCGCCGCCGGCCGCTCCGCCGCCGATTACGCGCACCATCACGTTCTCCGAAGGCATGACGGTGAAGGACCTCGCCGATCGCCTCGAGGTACGCGTCAAGGATGCGCTGAAGGCGCTGCTCGATCGCCGCTTGATGATGACGATCAACACCGCGATCGATCTCGAGACGGCGAAAGTGCTCGCCGCCGGTTTCGGCGCCGAGATCGAGACGCGCAGCTTCGAACAGGAAATCGTCGCCGAGAGCGACAAGGCGGCGGATCCGAAAGACATCGTCACGCGCTCGCCGGTGGTCACGATCATGGGCCACGTCGATCACGGCAAGACGACGCTGCTCGACTCGATTCGCGAGACGCGCGTCGCCGAGCGCGAGGCCGGCGGCATTACGCAGCACATCGGCGCCTACCTGGTGCCGACGCAGAGCAACCGCAGCATCGTGTTTCTCGATACGCCCGGCCACTCCGCGTTCACCATGATGCGCGCCCGCGGCGCCAAGGTCACCGACGTGGTCGTGCTGGTCGTGGCGGCCGACGACGGCGTCATGCCGCAGACCAGGGAAGCGATCGATCACGCCAAGGCCGCGAACGTGAAGATCATCGTGGCGGTCAACAAGATCGACAAGCCCGGCGCGAATCCGGAGACGGTCAAGCGCCAGCTCACCGATCTGGGCTTGATGCCGGAAGACTGGGGCGGCCAGACGGTGTTCGTCGAAGTGTCGGCGAAGAAAAAGACCGGCATCGACACGCTGCTCGAGATGATCCTGCTCGTCACCGAAATCGACGATCTCAAGGCCAACCCGAAGCGCAGCGCGATCGGCACGGTGCTCGAGACCAAGCTGGACCGCGGCCGCGGTCCGGTGGCGACGGTGCTCGTCCAGGACGGCACGCTGAGTGTCGGCGACAACGTCATCGCCGGTCCGGTGGTCGGCAAGGTGCGCGCGCTGATCGACGATCGCGGGCGCAACCTGAAGATCGCGGGCCCGTCGACGCCGGTGGAGCTGCTCGGCCTCGAATCGCTGCCGTCACCCGGCGACAGCTTCCAGCAGGTCGCCGACGCGGCGAAGGCGCGTCAGATCGCGACGTTCCGGCAGGGCCAGGCCAAGGACAAGGCGCACGCGGCCCGCGGCTCGCGCCTCACGCTCGAATCGCTGCAGGCGCAGCTGTCCGAGGAAGGCTCGAAGGAGCTGCCGATCATCATCAAGGCCGACGTGCAGGGCTCGGCCGAAGTGCTGGCCGATACGCTCGCCAAGCTGTCGGACGAGAAGACACGCATCAAGATCATTCACTCGGCGGTCGGCGCCATCAACGAAAGCGACGTGCTGCTCGCCACCGCGTCGAACGCGATCATCATCGGCTTCAACGTGCGGCCCGATCGCAATGCCGCCGACGTCGCCGAGCGCGAGAAGGTCGACATCCGCCAGCACTCGGTCATCTATCACGTGACCGACGAGATCAAGAAGGCGATGGCCGGACTGCTCGAGCCGACCTTCAAGGAAACGCGCATCGGCACCGCGCAGGTGCGCGAAACGTTCAAGGTGCCGAAGATCGGCACCATTGCCGGCTGCATGGTCACCGACGGCCGGATCACGCGCCAGGGCGACGCGCAGGCGCGCCTGCTCCGCGACAACGTCGTGGTGTGGGAGGGCAAGCTCGCGTCGCTCAAGCGCTTCAAGGACGATGCGTCCGAGGTCAAGTCGGGCTTCGAGTGCGGCATCGGCCTGCAGAATTTCAACGACGTCAAGGTTGGCGACGTGATCGAAGTGTTCCAGATGGAGCGCGTCGCCCAGCCCGCGTAATTCAGAATCGAGGGCCGCCATGGCTCTGACACACCGCGTAGAGCGCATTCAAGAGCAAGTGCGCGAGGAAGTCAGTCAAATGCTGGCGACCGAGGTCCGCGATCCGGGCGTGGGCCTGGTCACCGTCACCCGCGCCACGGTCACCGGCGATCTGTCGCTGGCGCGCGTCTACTGGACGATCATCGGCGACGCCAACGAGCGCAAGAAAACGCAGAAGGCGCTCGAGCGCGCCGGCGGGTTCGTGCGGCACCTGCTGGCGGAGCGGCTGTCGCTGCGCCGCGCTCCCGAAGTCAAGTTCATCTACGACGAGTCGGTGGCGGCGCAGGATCGCATCGAGCAGATCATCCAGGAAATCCACGCCGAGGAAGCGGCGCGCACCGTCCAGGATCCCGGGATCGTCGACACCGTCGTCGACGGCAAGGACGCGACCACCGTCAAGAATGACGAACCCGACACCGAGCCAACCTCCCGCTGATCTCGTCGACGTGATCCGTCGCGGGCGGCGATTCATCGTCGCCTCGCATTCGCGTCCCGACGGCGATGCGATCGGCTCGGCGATGGCGATGGCGCTGGCGCTGCGCGCCATGGGCAAGGACGCGACGGTCGTCACCGACGGGATCCCGCCGGTGTTCCTGCAGCCGTTCCCGGAGGTCGCGGGCATCCAGATCACGCCCGAGGTGACCGAATCGTTCGACGCGGCGCTGATCATGGAGTGCAGCGACCTGGCGCGCACCGGCGTCAAGGGCCTCGATCGATCGCCGCTGATGAACATCGATCATCATCCCGGCAACACGAGCTACGGCGCGATCAACTGGATCGACGAATCGGCGGCGGCCTGCGGCGAAATGGCGTTCACGCTGATCGAGGCGCTGGGCGCGCCGCTGACGAAGGAAATCGCCACACACATCTACCTCGCGGTCCTGACCGATACGGGATCGTTTCACTTCTCGCATCTGTCGCCGCGGACCTATGACATTGCCAGGCGGTGCGTCGAAGCCGGCGCCGATCCGCAATGGATCGCGCGCACGCACTACGACAGCAACAGCCTGGCGCGCGTGCGGATCTTCGGCGCGGTGATGAACAGCATGGTGATCGTCGATGAAGGCCGCGTCGCTTTGCTGTCGATCACGCGCAAGACGATGGACGACCTCGGCGGCACCAACGACGACCTCGAGGGCCTGATCAACTTTCCGCTGACGGTGAAAGACATCGAGGCGGTGGCGTTCTTCAAGGAAGTCGGCGACCACGACTGGCGTGTCAGCCTGCGGTCGAAGGGCAATGTGGATATCGGCGCGATCGCCCGCGCCAACGGCGGCGGCGGCCACACCAACGCGGCGGGCTGTTCCGCCACGGGCGCGCTCGACGACGTGACGAAACAGTTCGGCTCGCTGCTGGCGGAGGCGGTCCGCCTCAAGACCGTGAGGTCTTAAGGCCTTCAGGTCTTGAAAATGCCGCAGCACGACCTCAGGACCTCAAGACCTCAGGACCTCAAGACCCTCGACGGTGTTTTGGTCGTCGACAAGACCGAAGGGCCGACGTCGCATGACGTCGTCACGCTGGCGCGGCGCGCGCTTGGGGTATCGCGCATCGGCCACACCGGCACGCTCGATCCGATGGCGACCGGCGTGCTGCCGCTCGTGGTGGGCCGCGCCACGAGGCTCGCGCAGTTCCTGACCGCCAGCGACAAGACCTACGACGCGGCCATCGCGTTCGGCCGCACCACCGATACGTTCGATGCGTCCGGCAAGACGGTGACGACCTGCGATCGCCGGCCGTCGCGGGATGCTGTGGCGGCGGCGCTCAAGAAATTCCGCGGCACCTTCGATCAAACGCCGCCGGTGTTCTCGGCGAAGAACATCGACGGCGAGCGGGCCTACGATCTGGCGCGGCGCGGCAAGCTCAAGGACGACGATCGACCCAAAGCGGTGTCCGTGAACGTGAAGCGCCTCGAGCTGTTGTCGTTCGACGGCGAGACTGCCCGATTCGAACTGCAGGTGACCGCGGGTTTCTACGTGCGCTCGCTCGCGCACGATCTCGGCGCGGTTCTCGAATGCGGCGGCGTCCTGACGGCGCTGCGCCGCACGCAGTCAGGCGAGTTCGGACTGGACCGTGCGGTCCCGCTGGCCGATGTGCTGCAGGCGCCGCGTGAATCGACCGTCGCGCGGCTCATCCCGTTCCGCGAATTGCTGCCCGAATTGCCCTCGGTCACGCTGCGCTCGCCGACGCAGCTGGAACGGCTCAAGAACGGCGTGGAAATGGGCCCCGGCGACCTGGTCGCGCCTCTCCCAACCCTTCCCCCAATCGTCCGCCTCCTGGGTCCCGACGGGGATTTGGTTGGTTTGGCAAAACCGGGCAAAAACCTCGGAAATCTCCATGGATGGGTGGTTTTGAGCTAATCCGCCTTCGCTCTTCGAGCTTCGGCGAGACAGGCTTTTCGGGTAACATGACTAGGTTACAGACGATGTCGGAATCGTCATATACGGCGGTCTGGTTTCGACTGGACCGTGCGTGGAGGTAAGCAGTGGCACTCACGAAAGACAAGAAGACCGCCCTCATCGGCGAATACAAGACGCACGACAAAGACACCGGCTCCCCAGAAGTCCAGGTCGCGATTCTCAGCGAACGCATCAATTACCTGACCGAGCATTTCAAGTCACACGGCAAGGATCATCATTCGCGCCGCGGACTGCTCAAGCTCGTCGGCCAGCGCCGGCGGCTTCTCGACTATCTGAAGAGCAAGGACGCCGACCGTTATGCAGAGGTGATCAAGCGCCTCGGCATCCGCAAGTAACCCAGGTCGCATCCAACAAAGCGCAGGCCAGTTATGCACAAGCGTGATCTATCTTTCGGCAACCAGACCCTCTCGATCGAGACGGGCCGCCTCGCCAAGCAGGCCGATGGCTCCGTCGTCGTCCGCATGGGCGACACCATGGTCCTCGTGACCGCCTGTCACTCCTCGAGTCCGCGTGAAGGAATCGACTTCCTTCCGCTCACCGTCGACTATCGTGAATACACCTACGCGTCGGGACGCATTCCCGGCGGCTTCTTCAAGCGCGAGGGCAAGGCGACCGAAAAGGAAACGCTCACCAGCCGCCTGATCGATCGGCCGATTCGTCCGCTGTTCCCGACCGGCTGGTCGTACGAGACGCAGGTGATCGCGTTCGTGCTCTCGGCGGATACGGAGCACGATTCGGACGTGCTGGCGCTGACCGGCGCCGGCGCGGCGCTCGCGCTCTCGGAGATGCCGGTCGAAAAGACCGTCGCCGCGGTGCGCATCGGCCTCGTTGACGGCCAGTTCATCGTCAATCCGTCGTTCCCGCAGCGCAAGCAGAGCAAGCTCGATCTCGTCGTCGCCGGCACGAAAGACGGCATCGTGATGGTCGAGGCGGGCGCGAACGAGGTCACCGAAGAGGAAGCCATTACGGCGCTCGAGACCGCGCACAACGCGATCAAGCAGCTGGTCGAGATGATCGACGGGCTGGCGAAGGACGCCGGTCGTCCCAAGGTCGACAAGCCGGCCATCTCGGTGATGACGGACCTCAAGGCCTACGTGGACCAGTCGTACGGCGCGCTCGCCGATGCCATGCGCATCAAGGGCAAGCTGGTGAACTACGCCACCGTGGCCAAGGTCGAGAAAGACATGGTCGCCGGCCTGCCCGAGTCGCTCGCGGATCAGAAGTCGGCGGCGAAGGGCCTGTTCCACGAGATGCAGGAGCGCGCGCTCCGCGAGGAAGTGCTCGGCAAGGGCATTCGCCAGGACGGCCGCAAGTTCGACGAGATCCGCCAGATCACGATCGAAAACAGCGTGCTGCCCCGCGTCCACGGCTCGACCGTGTTCACGCGCGGTGAAACGCAGGCGCTCGTCACCGCAACGCTCGGCACCGGCGACGATCAGCAGAAGATCGAAATGGTCGACGGCGAAACGTGGAAGCGCTTCATGCTCCACTACAACTTCCCGCCGTTCTCGGTCGGCGAAGTGAAGCCGATGCGCGGCCCCGGCCGCCGCGAGATTGGCCACGGCGCGCTCGCTGAGCGCGCCCTCGCGCCGATGATTCCCGCCGAAAGCGAATTCGCCTACACGATTCGCATTGTCTCGGACATTCTCGAGTCGAACGGCAGCTCGTCGATGGCGTCGGTGTGCGGCGGATCGCTCGCGATGATGGACGCCGGCGTGCCGATCAAGGCGCCGGTCGCCGGCGTGGCGATGGGCCTGATCATGGACGAAGCGACCGGCAAGTACGCGGTCCTCTCGGACATCGCGGGCGCCGAAGATCACTACGGCGACATGGACTTCAAGGTCGCCGGCACCGCCAACGGCATCACCGCGCTGCAGATGGACATCAAGATCAGCGGCGTCTCGCCGCAGGTCATGCGCGACGCGCTGGCGCAGGCCAGGGCCGGCCGCCTGCACATCCTGCAGAAGATGCAGGAGTCGCTGGCGACGCATCGCTCGAACATGTCGGCCTACGCGCCGCGGATCATCACCATCAAGATCCCCGTCGACAAGATCCGCGACGTCATCGGGCCCGGCGGCAAGATGATCCGCAGCATCATCGAGAAGACGGGCGTGAAGATCGACGTCGAGGACGATGGCCATGTCAACGTGGCGTCTTCCGATGAAGCCGCGGCCAACAAGGCGATCGGCATGATCCAGGAGCTGACCGCGACCGCCGAGCTGAACAAGACTTATCTCGGCAAGGTCCAGCGCATCACCGATTTCGGCGCCTTCGTCGAGATCATGCCGGGCACCGACGGCCTCCTGCACGTCTCGGAGATCGCGCACTACCGCGTCAAGGACGTGCGCGACGAGCTGAAGGAAGGCCAGCAGGTGCTGGTCAAGGTCATCAACATCGATCCGACCGGCAAGATTCGTCTGTCGCGCAAGGCGCTGATCACTCCTGAAGAAGGCGGCGCCCCGCCGGCGGGTAATGGCGGCGAGGCCGAAGGCGCGCCGGCAGGCGCGGCATCAGGCGACGGCGGCGATCGTGGGC
Source organism: Cyanobacteriota bacterium (assembly GCA_019752015.1). GTDB lineage: Bacteria > Acidobacteriota > Vicinamibacteria > Vicinamibacterales > UBA2999 > 12-FULL-67-14b. The sequence goes on from JAIEMQ010000011.1 coordinate 24,402, forward strand.
ATCGCGGCGATCGCGATCATGGCCCGCGCCGCGATCGCGGCCCGCGCAGGTAGCTCGTCGATCCAACGTTCGAAGAGCCGGGGCTGTTAGCCCCGGCTTTCTTTGTACCGGCAACTACGGCTCGATCACGTGCAGCAACTCCGCGGTGCCGCCGCGGACGGCCTTCACGGGAATGGCCCGATCAAACGTCGCCAGCCGGCCGCCCATCTTTTTCGCCAGCCCCAACAAATACACGTCGGTGATCTGTCGATGGCCGCCAATGAACTGCCGCGCGAAGAGTGCGGAGTCGGTCAGAGAGACCGAATCGGTCCACGTGCGGTGAAGCTTGTCCCGGCGGAATCGTTCGAGATGGGCGATCACATCGGCGGGGCGAACAAGCCCATCATCTGACGGTTGCTGGCAGGCGACGCGGATGAGGCCGTGCTCGGTCAACGGGCACGTCGCCCAGCCTTCGCGCCGATGGTCCGCGAACCAATCATGGGCGAGGTCGTGGTGGATGTGATCGGGGAAAAACAGCGCCACGAGCACGTTCACATCGAGTAAGGAAACGCGCGCCGCGGCCATCAGACGCTACTCGTCGCGAAGCCGATTGACGGCCGCCATCGTCAGTGGCGGCGAGCCGGCCTTGCGCGAGAACATCGGCACGCCGTTACGCACCCTGGCCGTCTTGGGCGAGGCGAGCGCCTTTCGAACCAGCTCGGACACCACTTGACCGGCCGACATCCCGCGCGCCGCGCCGATCTCCTTGGCGGCCTGCAACACGTCGAGTTCCAAATCCAGGGTCGTCCTCATGGATCAAGCATCATGCATCACGCATCAGATGTCAAGGCCCGCCGCCCGCTCTGCCGGTCGCCATGGGCGTTCGCGCCTATAATCCGGCGTCCCCATGAGCCTGATTCCAGTCCCTCCGAAATGGCAAGTGGGGCCTTTATCAGAAGAACGCTGACGGGACCGGAGCTGAACGCCTGCTGATCGAGTCGGAACGGCTGCAGTTTCCCATGGACTGGTTCCCAAAAGGCCAGTCGATTTTTTACGTCGTGGGAGGCCGGACCGAAACGGCCTTATGGCTGCTCCCATTGACCACCGATGGCAAGGGTACCAGGCTGACCGACTCGAAGTTCCCCGAAAATTTTCCTCAAATCTCTCCGGACGGCAAATGGCTGGCGTACGCGTCCCAGGAAAGCGGCGCCGAGCAGATTTATGTCAGAGCGTTTCCTAACGGCAACGGGAAATGGCAGGTCTCAATGGGCGCAAGAGGAGGATTTCCACGCTGGCGCAGTGACGGGAAGGAGCTCTTCTATGCCACAGATTCTTCACAAGGCAAACTCATGTCCCGTCACGGTGAACGGATCGGGATCCAGCTTCGTCGCCAGCGCACCTGTGGAGCTGTTCGAACCCGGCACTTATGGAGGCGCGCTGATAGCACATCAGAGATTATTTCGGTTATGCGGTCTCGCCCGATGGTCAGCGTTTTCTGTGGCCTCAGCCCGCTTCCGGCACAAAGAGATCGTCAACTATTAACGTGGTGCTGAACTGGACATCCCTGCTCACGAAATAAAGTTGACGTCGTACAATCAACCCATGCGCGCGCTCTTCGTCCTCCTCGTCCTGGCGCCCGTCTTCGCCGTCGCGCAGGAGCCGGCGCAGAATCGACGCGAGTTCACCATCATCGCGAAGGACCACACCTTCACCCCAGACAAGCTCGATGTGACGCAGGATGACCTGGTGAAGATCACGCTGACGAGTGAAGACGTGCCGGCGAGTTTCGCGATCGATGCCTATCGAATCATCAAGCGCGTGGCGGGCAAGACGTCGGTGACCTTCGAGTTCCGCGCCGATCAGGCCGGGACGTTCCCCTTCTATTGCAATCTCACGACCGACGCCGCGTGCAAGGAGATGCGCGGCGTGCTCAACGTCCGATCGAAATAACAAAGAACAAAAAACGAAGAACAAAAATTTCGTTCTTTGTTATTCGTTCTTTGTTATTCGTTCTTTGTTATTCGTTCTTTGTTATTCGTTCTTTGTTATTCGTTCTTTGTTATTTCCTTGGAAACTTGTCGGGGTTGTCGGTGAAGACCGCGTCGACACCGAGTCGATAAAGAAAGTGCGCCATCTCCTCGTTGACGTTCCTGAACCCTGATTTCAAGACGTCTGATTCGCGGAACGTGTAGGGCGTGACGGTCATGCCGTCGGCGTGCGCCCATTTCACGAAGTCGGGGTTCTCGAACACGATGCGCTTGGTCGGGCCGAAGCCCTGCACGATGCCCTTCCAGCCGCGCACTTCTTCCTGCGTCTTCGGGCGGTTCTCGTACTCGACCAGCCACACGACCGGCACGCCGATCTTCATCTTGGCGAGGTTTCTCGCCGTCTCTTTCCCGAACGTCTGCAGGATGACCGGCGTCTTCGGATCCGCCTTCGGACCGCGCAGGCCGTTCTTGTCGAGCGCGGCGGCGACCATGTCCTCGAAGTTCACATTGCGGCCCGCGTAAATCTCCGGCGTCTTGAGCTCTGGGAAGATGCCGGCCTTGCCGCGGATCAGCGCGATCGCCTCGTCGAACGTCGGCACTTTCTCGCCGGAGAATTTCTTGTCGAACCACGATCCGGCATCGAGCCGCTTGATCTCGGCAAGAGTGAAGTCGTTGGCAAGCCACGCCTTGCGCGTCTTGCCTTCAATGGTCTGCGTGCTGACGCGATCGGGAAACAGCTCCTCGACGTTGGTGGTGCGCTCGAGGCTGGCGTCGTGCAGGCAGATCAGGATGCCGTCCCTGGTGACGGCGAGATCCTGCTCCACGTAGTCGGCGCCCATTTCGATCGCCAGCTTGTAGGCCGCCAGCGTGTGCTCGGGCGCATAGGCCGACGCGCCGCGGTGCGCAACGACGGTCTTCCTGGTGTATTGGGCCGAGCCGGTCACGGTGGCCAACAGGATAACGGCAATCGCGAATTCAAGCCGCATGGGAACCCTCTCGCGCAAACGCGCGCGCCGCGTCGATTCGCTCGCGAATCGGCGGGTGCGAATAAAACAGCCAGCGAACGATCGGTGAAGGATACTCCTCCGCGAGATTCTGCTGCGAGAGCCGTTTCATGGCGGTCACGAACGCGTCAACATTCCGTGTCGTGGTCAGCGCATAACGGTCCGCGGCCCGCTCCTGGGCGCGCGACATGGCATTCGCCAGCGGCAGCGCCAGGAACGACCAGACGCCGCCGCACAGCAGCAGCAGGGGCAGGCCGGCCGGATCGGGAACGCCGCGGAGCTCGAGCGGTCCGGCCAGCGCGCGCAGGACCAGGTCCGCGACAAAAAACCCGCCCAGCAGGATCACACTCTGCACCGCGATGCCGCGCCATAAATCGCGATGCACATGATGCGCGAGCTCGTGCGCGAGGATCACTTCGATCTCGTCTTCCGAATAATCGGCGAGCAACGTATCCGACAGCAGGATGCGGCGCGTCCGCCCCATGCCGGCCAGTGCTGCATTGGCTTTCCTGGTATGCCCGCTCAACACCCACTCGAACACGCCGACCACGTCGGTGCGCGCGCGAGTGGCGAGCGCCATCAGCCGATCGACCAGCGCGGGACGATCGAGCGGCTTGAACTTGTAGAAGATCGGCAACAGCAGCACCGGCGCGATCCGGGCCAGGCCGATCGTCGCGAGCGCAAAGGTGGCTGCTGAGATAAACCACCAGCTGCCGGGCGACTCGCGGAGCGCGAGATAAATCACCGACGTGCCCGCGACCGCGAGCACGACGCCAAGCGCGATGCCCTTGGCTTGATCGGCAAGCCAGTGCGCGGTGGTTTGCGTCGAGAGTCCGTAGCGATGTTCGAGCAGATGTCCCTGATAAAACGCGAACGGGAATTCGATGATCTGCAGGATGACCATCAGCATGACGGTGAACAGCACCACCGTCACGGATTCTTCGAGACCGCCGGGCGCCCACTGCGCGATCGCCGCCGCGAGTTCGCGCAGCTTGTGCGCGCCGCCGAGCACCAGCAACCCCAACAGCACGACGCCGGCAGCAGCCGTCCCCAGCAGGTCGGCGCGCCGGCGCAAGCGGTGGTAGCGAGTGGCCTTGTCTTCGTTCAACCCGTAACCAGAATAACCCTGGTTACTGTTCGGCGATCACCCTCGCATCGCCGTAACCGCCGAGCGCGTGCAGGCGCTGGAGGTCGGCAACTGCATCCTCACGGCTGAAGAATGGCCCCAACACGACTTGTTGCGCTTCGCTTCGGGCCATGCGGAACGGCCGCTGCATGGCCGGCAGGCCGGCCCGCGTCAGCGTATCGACGAGCCCATCGGCGCGCTCGCGGCTCGTGAAGAGGCCGACAGCGACGAGATAATCCCCGGACACTGCCGCTGGCCTATGCTCTGCAGCCGGTCGATGCTCAACGACGGGACGATGCTCGGCGACCGGCTCCGCAAATGACGACATTGCGTCCTCAAACCTGACGAGCATGTCCGGCACCGACGCCTCAACGGCGGCGTTCTGCATGGGCGTCAACGTCGACACGCCCAGCACTGCCAGGTTGATGCCGACGAAGGCGACAACGACGATCGCGGCGCGCTTCGCCCACAAGCGAAGCAACTTCTGCATGTAGGTTTCCGACCGGACGTTGCGCGGCCAGTCGGTCTCGACCGGGCGCGCCGCTGTTTCACGCTTCGCGGGCGTGATTGGCGCGGGACGCCGGCGTGGCGCGGCAGTCGCAGTCTTGACGATCGATGTTGCCGACGGCCGGGATGCCGGGCCCAGATCCTTGTTCGTCCACTTGTCGATCAGTTGCTCGAAGTCTTCTTCCTCGTCGAGCGGCGGCTCGGGCGCGATCGCCGCGGGCGGGGTGACCGCCGCGGGTTTCGATACCGGTGCGGCCGCGGCTGCCGGTGCGGCTGATGCCTCGGCGAACACGATCGCGTCCCACGTCGGGGAGAGCGTCGCGGAGCCCAGCTCGAGGAGCGCCGCGTCGAGCATCTGCTGGCTCACCGCGTCGGCGCGCCGCTCGAACGCCAGGTGCAGCGCGCGATCGCACACCCGATTGATCAACCGCGGCACGCCGCCGGTGCGGCGATGCATCGCATCGATGACGGCCGGCGGGAACAACACGCGATCGCGGCTGCCGCCGGCGGCCTGCAATCGATAGTCGATGTAGCCGGCAACCACCTCGCGGGTCATCGGCGCGAGACGATGGTAGCCGCAAACGCGCTGGTCGACCTGCCGCATCTCCGGCAGCTTCAACTTGGCGTGAAGCTCGGGCTGCCCGACGAACACGATCTGCAGGCGGCCGCGCGCGCCGAACGTATCCGACAGAATGCGCGTCTCCTCGATCAGCGGCAGCGACAGGTTCTGCGCTTCGTCGAGAATGACGACGGCGAAGGCGTCCGCGGCGAGCGAGTTCAGGAACTCCGACAAGAGATAGCCGAGCTCGGTGCGCGACGCCTGGCGCAGCCGGCCGTCGGTAAGCTCCTGGATCGACAACACCCCGAAGTCGATCAGCATCATCTTCAGCAGGTCTTCGCGCGACGCAAACGGATCGGGCACGATCGAACTGTGCGTCTTGCGGCCCATCTCGCGCAGCACGGCGCGGCACAACGTGGTCTTGCCGGTGCCGATCTCTCCGGTCAGCACCGAAAGACCCTCACGACGTCGAATGCCGGCGAGGAGCTTGTCGCGCGTGGCGCCGTAGGCCGGACTCTCGTAGACGAATCGCGGGTCAGCATTCAGGCTGAAGGGTTTTTCGTCCAGGCCGAAGAACGGCTCGTACGTCAGGGTGTCTGCGGGTGGCGTAAACGGCACCAGCGAGGCGGGCTTCTGGCCAGCCTCAACGAGACTTGCTGGCTTTTGATGGTAGTCTATGGACACGATCCCTGCAAACTAAGCAGGAAAAATGCCCACAATACAGGCGCCCTTTTGGGCTGTTATTCGCTGGATGACCGCCCTGCTGTCCCAAATTGAGACTGCCCAGCGACATTTCTGAAATTACGTCGTCGACTTTTCGCCGGTCTTGCCGATACGCACGCCGCCGTTGGTGGTGCTCAAATTTACTTTCGCGCCACCGCCGTTCATGGTGCCGTTCAGGCGCCGCCGCTTGTCGAACTCGTTCTGCTGCGTTTCCTTGTTGAGATCGAGGTTCTCGACGCGCACGCCGCCATTGACGCACCGCGCCGCAATCGTCGCCTTGCTCTCTGACGGCAGATCCAACTCGATGCCGCCGTTCACGGTCTCCATCTCGATCGAGTCACTCGCCTCGAGCGGAGCGCTCAGGGCCAACTCCACGCCACCGTTGACGGCCGACCCTTCGAAGATGCTCGCGTTGATGCCGATGCCCTTGACGCCGCCGTTGGTCGTCCTGGCGTGAATCTCGTTCGAGAGATTGTTCATGCGCACGCCGCCGTTGATCGTCCTCAGGTCGACCACGACGCCCTTCGGCACCTTCACGGTCCACTCGATCTCGTGATCGGCACGGCGCGGCGGACGCGATTCCACGCGCACTGAAGAGTCCCCGGCCTCTTCCCTGATCTCGAGCTGGGCCAGGACCTCCCTGGCTTTCTCGTCCGACATCGCCTTGGCGGTTCGCTTTCCCTCGACGATCACCTCGGCGCCGTCGGTCGGCTCGGCGGTGATGCGGCCGTTGACGTTGATCAGCTCGAATCTCTGTTTGTCGCCCAGCTTGTAGGTGCGCGACCAGGTATCGGTGGCCTTACCGGCGGCAATATCGAACGACAGGTTGCCGTTGGCGCTGGTCTGGATATCACAGGCCGCCGTGGCCAGCCCAACCGCGAAGACCGCCGCGAGTACAGAGATTTTGCGCATAAACCACTATACGAGTCCGACTGGCTCCGGTTCCAGTGCCGGGCCGGGGTGCTATTCTGCGAAGGATGTCGCGTCGCGTCGCTATTGCCACGGCCGTGCTGACGGTGGCATGGCTGCTGGCATACGCTCCGACCGTCGCCGGCGGATTCATCAAGGATGACTTCGGCTGGATCGATCGCAGCCGGATGGAGGGCTGGCCGTCGCCTGGAACCCCTGGAACCCCCGGAACCGAGGTTAGTGCAGCTGAATGGAGATCAGCTTCGACACGCCCGGCTCTTCCATGGTGACGCCGTAGAGACGATTCGCGATTTCCATCGTCTTGCGGCTGTGCGTGATGATGATGAACTGCGTCTTGTCCATCATCGAGCGCAGCATCTCGATGAAGCGGCGGATGTTGGCGTCGTCGAGCGGCGCGTCGATTTCGTCGAGCAGGCAGAACGGGCTCGGCCGGTACTTGAACATGCCGAACATCAGCGCGATCGCGGTCAGCGCCTTCTCGCCGCCTGACAGCAGCATCACGCTCTGCAGCCGCTTGCCGGGCGGCTGCGCGACGATGTCGATGCCGCTTTCGAGCGGATCGCTTTCATCGAGCAGGACGATGCCGGCCTTGCCGCCGCCGAAGAGCGTGGAGAAGGTCTGCTGGAAGTTGGCGTTGATGGCGGCGAACGCTTCGCGGAAGCGCGCGTGCGTGGTCTCGTCGATCTTGCTGATTGCCTGATTGGTCTGATCGATCGAGTCGACCAGGTCCTGCCGCTGCGTCGTCAGGAAGCCATGACGCTCTTCGAGCTCCTTCGACTGCTCGATGGCCATCATGTTGACCGGGCCCATGCGCTCGATCTTTTCGCGGAGCTCGGCGATTGCCTCTTCGGCGGTCATCTGGGCGGGGGCAGCCTCCGTGTCCTCCGTGTCCTCCGTGTGCAGCGAAGCCGCCTCCGTGTCCTCGGCAGCCTCGAGCTCGTCGGGGTCGACGGCTTCAGCGGCGCGAATCGCGCGCACATCAGGCTGCACTTGACCAGAGGCTTCCATCTGCGCGACTTCGTCGCGGATCTCGTCGAGGGACGCGTTGACGGTATCGAGCGCCTGTTGCGCAAGGTGCGTGAGGTCCGATTCCGCGGTGGCGCGCTGCACGTCGACTTCCGCCGCCAGCGCGCGCAGTGCATCGACGGCGCGGCGGGCATCGCGGATGACCTCTTCCTGCCCTTCGGCGGACTGCCTGATCTCGAGGGCGCGCTCGTCGGCGCGCACCATGTCCTGCTTGAGGCCGTCGAGCCTGGAGACGTCTTCGTCCATCAGGCGCTGTCCGTCGACAATCGCCTGCAGGAGCCGCTCGCGCTGATCGCGCATCAACGCCACGTCGCGCGTGCACGAGTCCACGCGCCGCTCGAGGTCGGCGGCGAGATCTTCGAGCCGCGATACTTCGGCAACGGCGGCGGCACTGCGCTCCACCAGGCCGGCGTGATTGGCGCGTGCCTCGGCGGCCTTCGCGCTCAGGCCCTCTGCGGTGTCTCGCGCGTCACCGAGACGGCGCTGCGTCTCGGCGAGCGTAATCTCCGATTCGGTCTTCTGCTCGTTGAGCCGCGTGATCGATTCGCGCGCTTCGGCCTGCCGCGCGTCGAGGCCCGAGATCTCTTCCTTGACGCGATGGATTTCAGAACCGACGAGATCGACACGCTGATGAAGCCGCGCTTCATCGTCGTTGGCGCGCTCGGCCCGTGCCTGGACGCCGACGATCGATTTTTCCTGCCGGTGAATTTCGTCCGTGAGCCCGGCGATCGCCGCGGTGGCGTGGGCCATGGCCTGCTCGAACCCGCCGGCCTCGCCGTTCAACCGATCGAGCGCCGCCTTCGCGTCGTTGATCTTCTCGCGCAGCTCCTTGATTTCCCGCTTGGTCGCGAGAATGCCGCGCGACTCGGTCTTGTCGCCGCCGGTGACGACGTGCTTGCCGCGGAACACATCGCCTTCGAGCGTCACGACCGGGGACTGCACGGTCTGCGCGATGCGCGACGCCGATTCAAACGAGTCCGCGATCAGTGCGCCGCCCATCACGGCGTGAATCGCCTGCGGGAACGGGCCGCCGATGCGGACCACCGACGACAACGTCACCGAGCCCGAAGGTGCGACGTGCTGCTGCAACCCGCCGCCGCTATCAACGCCACCCGGCGTCGTGCCGCCAAACATCGAGCGGAACGACGACACCATGCCGCCCCTCTCCGAGTTCTCCGTCAGTACCTGGTACGCCTCCGTGCCCTCGGCTGGTTTTCCAACGATGAAGCCACAACGGCCGGCATCCTCCTGGCGAATCAACTGCAATCCCGCCGACACGTGCTCGAGCCGCTCGACCAGGATGTGCTGCAGCAGATCGCCCATGCACGCCTCGACGGCGCGCTCGTAGCGCGGCTCGACCTCGATGAAGTCCGCAACCGCGCCCATCTGCCCGACCCTGCCGTTGGCGTTGACGAGCACCATCCGCGCCGCGTCGGCAAAGCCGCCGCGATGCGTATCGATTTCCTCGAGCGAGTGCAGGCGCGCGGCCATGCCGGCGAGCTCCTGCTCGCGCGTGCGCCCTTCGCGCGAACGCCATTCGTGTTCGAGCCGCGCGGTGGCCAGCTCGGATTCACGGCCGGCGCGCGACATGCGCGCCGATTCAAGACCGTCCTGGGCGCGATGCAGCGCTTCCGCCGCCGCCACCCGCTGCGCGCGCGCTGTCTCGAGCTCGACATTCAGCTCGCGGGCTTCCAGATCGAGCCGGTTGTTGACGTCGATCGCCCGCTCGCGCTGCGCCGCCGCGGAATCGTGCGCCGCCGTCAGCGCCGTGATGGTATTGAGAATCGCGTACACGTCGCCGCGCGCCTTCTCGACGTCCTGCTCGAGCGCCTCGATCGCCATCCACGCGCGCCTGTATTCCTCGGCGGCCGCCGCCGCAAGCGCCGCTGCTTCATTCCGCGCTGCCGCGGCTTCACTTGCGGCGCGACGCCGGCCCTCGAGCGCCACGCGCTCGGGCTCACGGCGCGCTTCGAGCTGCACGCGCTCGGCGTCCAGCTCGCCGGCGCGCTGCGTCAGCATTTCGGCCTGCTGGGTGTCGAGCGCGATCTGCTGCTGACGACGATTGATTTCGAGCTCGTGGGCGTGAACCGCTTCACGTGCCTGCGTAGCCGCGGCATCCGCCGTGGCCAGCTCGATGCGAATCCTGCCGAGCTCGTTTTCGACTTCGGCGAGGCGTGCCGATGCGGCCGCTTCGTTCGTGCGCGCTTCGTTCAGCCGCGCGCGCGCGGCTTCGATCGCTTCGGACAGGCTGCGATAGCGCCGCGCGAACAGCACTTTCTCCCAGCGGCGCATCTCGTCGCGGAGACGCGTGTAGCGTCGGGCCTTGGCCGCCTGCCGCTTCATCGATCCACGCTGCTTGTCGATTTCGTAGATGATGTCTTCGAGGCGGGTGAGGTTCTGCTGCGCCGCTTCGAGCTTGAGCTCGGCGGCGCGGCGCCGGGCCTTGTATTTCGTGATGCCCGCCGCTTCCTCGATCAGCTGACGACGATCGGTCGGACGCGAGCTGAGGATCATCCCGATCTTGCCCTGCTCGATGATCGCGTAGGCCTTGGCGCCAAGGCCGGTGTCCATCAGCAGCTCGTGGATGTCCTTGAGCCGGCACGTCTGCCCGTCGATCAGGTATTCGCTCTCGCCCGATCGGAACAGCCGACGCGTCACCTCGACCTCGCGCGTGACGGTATCGATCAGCGCAACCGCCTCGGGATAATGACCGTTCCCGTTGGCTCCCGGTTCCCGGCTCCCGGCTCCCGGTAGTTCCTCGCCCAGTTCTTTTGCCAGCGAGGGAGGCACGATGACGTTGCCGAAACGGAGACGCACTTCCGCGGCGCCGGTGGGCTTGCGCGCATCGGAGCCGCTGAAAATGACGTCTTCCATTTTGTCGCCGCGCAGGCTTTTGGCGCTCTGCTCGCCAAGCACCCACGTGAGCGCATCGGCCACGTTGCTCTTACCGCAGCCGTTGGGTCCGACAATGGCGGTGACGCCACGGTCGAATGCCAGCTCGGATCGATCCGAGAAGGACTTGAAGCCTGAGATTTCTAGACGTTCGAGATGCATTTCGACGGGTACAAAAGGAAACGCCCGTCAGTCTAGCAAGCACAGTTTGTTGTAGCAAGAAGGAAAAGACCCCCAATATTTAGGGGCATTAGCCCGAAGCGACGTCCGCCTTCGCCCTTCGGGCTTCGGCGAGACAAACCCTTCGCCTTGCGGCTCAGGGTTTGGCTGTATTCGTCTTCTTGAGCTCGAGCAGCTTTTCGGCTTCAGAGAACTTCGAGATCGCAAACTTCGCCTGCGGATCGACGGTAATCAGATGCTGCCGCGCGGTCGCGACGTCGAACACCACTTCATCGATGTAGAAGTGAATCATCGCGCGGATGAATTCAACGTCCTTCGTCCAGGCGTCCTCTTCGATCTTGAAATTCTTCGACGCGACGAACTTCTTGAAGTCGGCGACCATCACGTCGTCAACCGTGAAGTCCTTCTGCACGATCCGGCGCGACGGACCCGAATGTCCGATGCGCGGATCGCCTTCGCGATCGAACGCTTCCGCGTACAGCTGGAACAAGCCGCGGCCGTAAAGCGTGCGGCCGAAGCGCGTCGGATTGAAGCCTTCGACCGGGCCATCGAAGCGCAGGTCGGGCTCGATGCCGCCGCCCGAATACACTTTGCGGCCCGCCGCCGTGTACTTCAACTGGTCTGCGGACTTCTCACGCTCTTTCTGATCCTTCAGCGTGTAGGTCAGGTACTCGTCGAAGGTGCCGTCCCACGGGCGCTGGATCAGGCGGCCGCTCGGCGTGTAGTAACGCGCGGTCGTCAGCGCGAGGCCCGCGCCGCCGCTGACGCGATACACCGACTGCACGAGCGCCTTGCCGAACGTGGTCTCGCCGACGACCAGCGAGCGATCGTAATCCTGCAGCGCGCCCGACACGATTTCCGACGCGCTCGCGCTGTTGCGATTGACGAGCGTGATCATCGGAATCGTCAGGTAGTCGCCCTGATCGGTCGCGCGATAATCCGAATCCGAATTCGGCACGCGGCCGCGCGTGTAGACGACCATCGAGCCCTTCGGCACGAAACGGTTGGTCATTTTAATCGCCTGATCGAGCTGGCCGCCCGGGTTGCCGCGCAGGTCGAGCACGAGGCGCTTCATGCCCTGCCTGGTCAGGCGCTCGAGCGCAAGGCCAAGATCCTCATCCGTGTGCTCCGCGAAATCCGTGACGCCGACGTAGCCGGTCGTGCTGTCGATCATGAACGACGCCGACAGGCTCGGGATGCTCACCTGATCGCGCATCACGCGCATTTCGAGCAGCCGCTCGAACCCCTTGCGCCGCACGCCGATGTTGACGAAGGTGCCCTTCGGTCCCTTCAGCTTGTTGACGGTCGCTTCGGTGGTCCAGCCCTTGGCGCTGACGCCTTCAACCGTCGCGATCACGTCGCCGCGCCGGATGCCGCTGCTGAATGCGGGCGACCCTTCGAACACGCGGTTCGCCGTGATGTCCCCGTCGATCGAGGAAATGGTGAGGCCCAGGCCGTAGTAGCGGCCTTCCTGCCGCTCGCGCATCTGCGCGTAGGTGCGCGGGTCCATGAAGCTCGAATGCGGATCGAGCGTCTGCAGCATGCCGTTGATCGCGCCGTAAACCATGCGGTCCGATTCGACCGGTTCCGCGTACTGCGTCTGGATCGCCGTCAGCGCCGCGGTGAAGGTCTTGTAATGGTTCGGAACGGTGTCGGCAGTGGCGAAGGCGCTTTTTCCGTAAACCCCTCCAACGAGGGCGGACACCACGATGGCGACGACAGCGGCAACGGTCGATCTACTGCGCATAAATGATGGTAACCCGGTTTAGGTCTATACTGGGCTTTGGACGTTTTTGCCTGAAAAAAGGCCGTGCGGACTACGAAAGTCCCCCGCCGGAGGCGGGTGAGTCAAAGGGGCACTTATATGTTTGGTTCCATCGGCATGCCCGAGCTGATCATCATCCTGGTGATCGCCCTCATCATTTTCGGGCCCCGGAAGCTTCCCGAGCTCGGCAAGTCGCTCGGCCGCAGCCTGAACGAGTTCAAGAAGGCGTCGACCGACCTGCAGAACACCCTCGAGCAGGAAATCAAGATCGAGGAGCAGAAGGAACAGGCAAAGAAGGACAAGGAGGAAGAAAAGACCGCGTCCGCGGCATTCGACTCGGGCAACCGATTCGATGCCGACAAGAAGAACGACGATCAGAGCAAACCGCCGCAGACGGTCTCGCGCGGCTAAGTAAGTCCCTTGGCTCTAGTACCGTTTCCCAGCCAGAACCGTCAGGACGACGAGCAGAACCTGCCCGCGAAGCCGGGCGGATTCTCGCCCTTCGATGACGAGGAGCAGCCCGGCGAAGGCCGGATGACGTTCCTCGAGCATCTCGACGAGCTGCGCAAGCGCATCACGCACGCCGTCGGCGGATTGCTCGTCGGCTTCATCATCTCGTTCGCGTTCATCAACCGCATTTTCGACATCGTCTATCAGCGGCTGGCCGCGGTCATCCCCAGCGGAAAACTGATCTACACCGAAGCGCCAGAGATGTTCATGCTCTGGATCAAGATCGCGGCGCTCACCGGCGTCTTGATCGCGTCGCCGTACATCATGCTGCAGGTGTGGCTGTTCATCGCGCCCGGGCTGTACGCGAAGGAAAAGAAGCTCGCGATTCCATTCGTGCTGTCGTCGTCGCTGCTGTTCATCGGCGGCGCGGCGTTTTCGCACTTCTACGTCTTCCCGGCGGCGTGGAACTTCTTCGCGGGGTTCGGCAATGCCTACGTCGAGTTCCTGCCGCGCGTCGATCCGATCTTCGGGATGTATGTGAAGTTGATGCTCGGCATCGGCCTGACCTTCCAGTTGCCGGTGCTGATGTTCGTCCTGGCGAGGCTCGGAATCGTCACCGCCGGTTTCCTCGTCAAGAACTTCAAATACGCAGTTCTGCTTATTTTCATCTTCGCCGCGGTCATCACGCCCGACGGTAATCCGGTGACTCAGGTGATGGTTGGCGGGCCTATGGTCCTGCTTTACATCTTGGGCATAGCCGCCGCTTGGCTTTTTGGGAAATCCAAAAAAACAGATCAAGATGCGTAGATCGAGCTAACCCTAAACGTACATTTGACTTTCGGGTTTTTTCGGCTCTACACTCTGTGTATGAAAATCCTTCGCCCTTTGGCGATTGGCCTAACGTTGAGCTTGGCGTGTACGGTTTCTGCATTCGCTCAAGACAGTCGCCCCGGTTCAAATACAGTTTTCGGTGACACCGGAATCTGGTTCGTGCCTACGGGCGAAACCTTACCCAAGGGCAAGTGGAGCGTCGGCGCTCAGCTCGTCAATTCTGATCGCAGCGAAGGATTCAGCGACATCACCGACATCGGCGGTATGTTCGCATTCGGCGCCACCGATCGCATCGAGCTCTTCGGCACGTTCGGCGGACGCCGGATCGACGCCGATCTCATTCCGGTCGCGCTCAACGGCCAGCCGCAGGATTACCTGATCACGAAAGGCTGGAGCACAGGCATCGGTGACGCGTGGGTCGGCGCGAAATTCAACATCACCTCGCAGGCATCGAACAACGGCTACGCGACCGCGCTGCGCGTCATGGCGAAACTTCCCGCCGCGAGCAGAGGGAACGGTCTCGGTACGGGCAAGTTCGATGTGCAGTTCGATCTGATCGGCTCGCGCGAGTTCGCGCGGAAGATCGAGCTCACCGCTGACGCCGGCATCAAGCTGCGCGGCCGGCCCGATGGCTACAACCTGACGCCCGGTTTCGTGTGGGGCATCGGCGGATCGTTCCCGAGCCGCTCGCAGTTCCGCATCGTCGGCGAAATGAAGGGCGAGGCGCTCTTCAATCAATCGCAGACGTTTACCGGCAGCAGCCCGGCGCCGGGCATGCCGAGGGAGTGGGATCCGGATGCGACGCGCGATCTGTTCGGCGGCTTCCAGTGGAACGCGAACAGCGGCTTCTATTTCGGCGCCGGTGTCACCTATACCGCGTCGTACGGCCGTCATCGTCGCGACTTCGTGACATCGGAACCCAGCGACTTCGATCGCCTCGGCCTGCAGGTGCGGCTTGGCTACAACCCCGGCGGCGTGAAGACGTTCGTCGAGGCGCCGGCAACTGTCACGCCGACTGCGCCCGCCACGCCGCCCATGCCGGGCAATCGGCCGCCAACGGTGAAGGCGCGCTGCGAGCCGTGCACGGTTGAAATCAATCGCCAGCTGACGGCGTCCGCCGAGGCGCAGGATCCGGACGGCGACACGCTGCGCTACCGCTGGACGAGCCCGACCGGCACGTTCGCCAACCCCGGCGATCGCCAGACGCCGTGGACGCCGCCGGGCCAGGCCGGCGCGGTGCCGCTGACGATTACGGTGGACGATGGCAAGGGCATGACCGCGACGGATACGGTGACGGTGCAGGTGATTGCGCCGGCGCCGAAGCGGCAGGTGACGTTCGAAGATGTGCACTTCGAATTCGATCGTTACTCGCTGCGGCCCGAAGCGACGCGCGTTCTCGACGAAGCCGTCAAGGCGATGCAGGACGATGCGAACCTGCGGTTCACGGTCGAAGGCCACACCTGCAACATCGGCACGACCGAATACAACCTCGCCCTCGGCGAGCGCCGCTCGACGGCGGTGCGCGACTACCTGGTGGGCCGCGGCATCAACGCGAGCCGCATCCAGACCGTGAGCTACGGTGAAGAGCGGCCGAAGCACGATAACGGCCGTGAGGAAACGCGGCGCTTGAATCGTCGCGCGGCGCTCACGATCAGATTGCAATAGGCAGGACGCTTGGAGAGCGGCGGCTTTAGCCGCCGCTGATAAGGGTCAACAGCCGGTCCAGGAATGGTTGTTGGCCCTTTAGTATTTTCCGGCGCGCTTCCTCGATCGAAAACCACGCGGCGCGATCGACTTCAGGGAATTCAGCCTTCTTGCCCGACCGCGGCGGCCACTCCATCGAGAACAGGTTGCTCTTCACGCTCGAGCAATCGAAGTCCGCTTCGGCCGCCCACCCGTGAATCACTTTTCCGCTTGGCTGTTTGAGTGTGCCGAGCGACTGGAAGTCGCCGCCGGGCGCCGAACCCATTTCCTCTTCGAACTCGCGCTTGGCGGCATCGAGCGGCAATTCACTCTCGGCGAACTGCCCTTTCGGCAAGGTCCAGGCGCCGTGGTCCTTGCGCGCCCAGAGCGGGCCGCCTGGATGCGCCAGCAGCACCTGCAGTCCCGCCGGACCTCGGCGGAAAAGAAGGATGCCGGCGGCCTGCTTCGCCAAGGCGGTTAGTAGGCCTTTGCGAACCAGGCCGACACGGTCGCCGGCATGTTGCACTTGATGCACGGCTTGCCCGGCGCCTGCTCGTAGCCCTTCGGGATGTTGCGGATGGTCGCCTGCGTTTCGGCCTTGATGTCCGCTTCGCACTTCGCCGTGCCGCACCACGGCGAGATCACGAAACCGGGGCGGCCTTCCATGATCTGCTTGAATTCGTCGTACGCGTCCGTGCGCGACGTATGCTCGTCGCGGAACTTCACCGCGCGATCGAACAACGCCTGCTGAATCTCGTCGAGCATCTTCGTGATCGCATCGGCCAGGCCTGCCATCGGCATCGACGCCTTGGCGCGCGTATCGCGGCGAGCCGCGAACACCGCGTTTTTCTCGATGTCCTTCGGGCCGATCTCGAGACGGAGCGGCACGCCGCGCATTTCGTATTCGGCAAACTTCCAGCCGGGCGTCTGGCTCTCGTCGGCGTCGAGCTTGACGCGGATGCCGGCGGCGGTCAGCTGCGCCTTGATCTCTTCGCACCTGGGCAGCACGGTTTCTTTCCAGTTGCCGCGCGGAATGGGCACAATCACGACCTGATAGGGCGCGATCTTCGGCGGCAGGATCAGGCCGCTGTCGTCGCCGTGCGTCATGATCACCGCGCCGATCAGTCGCGTCGTCACGCCCCATGACGTGGTCCAGGCGTACTGCACCGTCTTATCGCGGCCCTGAAACTGAATCTCGAACGCCTTGGCAAAATTCTGCCCGAGGTTGTGCGAGGTGCCGGCCTGCAGCGCGCGCCCGTCGCCCATCAGCGCTTCGATCGAGTAGGTCTTCGATGCGCCGGCGAATTTTTCGCTCTCGCTCTTCTGCCCGTCGATCACCGGCACCGCGAGGACCTGCTCGCAGACTTCCTTGTAGAGCGCGAGGATCTTCATCGTTTCTTCCTGCGCTTCCGCCTCGGTCTCGTGAGCGGTGTGGCCTTCCTGCCAGAGGAATTCGGTGGTGCGCAGGAACGGACGCGTGACTTTTTCCCAGCGGACGACGTTGGCCCACTGGTTGATCAGCACGGGCAGATCGCGCCACGACTGGATCCACTTCTGATACATCACGCCGATGATGGTTTCCGAGGTCGGCCGTACGATCAGCTTCTCGGCGAGATCCTCATCGCCGCCTCTGGTGACCCAGGCCACCTGGGGCGCGAAGCCCTCGACGTGATCCTTCTCCTTCATCAACAGGCTTTCGGGGATCAGCAGAGGAAAGTAGGCGTTGACGTGGCCGGTCGCCTTGATGCGGACGTCGAGCTCGCGCTGCAGGTGTTCCCACATCGCGTAGCCGTACGGCCGAATCACCATGAAGCCCTTGACCGGCGAATAATCCGCGAGCTCCGCCTTCTTGACGACGTCGAGATACCAGCGGGAAAAGTCGACGGACTGCTTCGTGATTTCAGTTACGAACGCTTCTTCTTGAGGTTTTCCGGCCATTTGTCCAATCTGCAATCCGACATCCGAGATCAGAAATCTCTTATGTCTCCCAGATGAATCTTAAATTTTACGTCATCTCGCGACGGAAAGTCCGCGCGCGCGTGGGAGCCGCGGCTTTCCTCGCGGCGCAGCGCGGCGCGGGCCATCAAGCGGCCCACCGTGACGAGCGCGGCAATCCGGCTGCGATCGTTGCCGAGGGCCGCATACCAGTCGTCAAGGGCTTCAACCGCCGTCTGCAGCAGCGCTGCCTCTCGCCACAGGCCGACGGAATTCCACATCAACCCCCGCACGTCCGCTTCCCGTAAGCGGGTGCCTGGCACCCGATGACGGTCCAACCGCCGTCGGGTGCCTGGCACCGTCTGACGGTCCGACCGCCGTCGGGTGCCTGGCACCGTCTGACGGTTGTCAAGAATTGAGAAGGGGGTGGAGATTTCGCTGGGGAGAAGCATGGCTTGTGCCGCGCGGGCGCCGAAGACGAGGCCCTCGAGCAGCGAGTTGCTGGCGAGGCGATTGGCGCCGTGGACGCCGGTGCAGGCCACTTCTCCTGCGGCGTAGAGGCCCGGCACGGTCGTGCGGCCCCACAGATCGGTCTCCACGCCGCCCATCACGTAATGCGCCGCGGGGCCGACAGGCATCCGATCGGTGCCGAGGTCGAGTCCCACCGATTTGCAGGCCGCCGCGATCGTCGGAAATCGCGCACGCGTCCATTCGGGATCGTGCTTCTCCATGGAAAGGTAGACCGCGCCGCCGGTGCGATGCTGCTCGCGGGCGATCGCACGCGAGACCAGATCGCGCGAGGCCAGCTCGCCCGCCGGCTCGTATCGCGTCATGAATCGCTCACCGGCTTCGTTCAGCAGCTCGGCGCCCTCGCCTCGCAGCGCTTCGGACAACAGGAAGCGAGGCGCACCCGGCACATCGAGCGCAGTCGGATGGAATTGGACGAACTCGAGGTCCGCGACTCGGGCGCCCGCAAACCAGCCAAGCATCACGCCGTCGCCGGTCGCGATCGACGGATTGGTCGTCTCGCGAAACACCTGGCCCGCGCCGCCGGTGGCCAGCAGCACCGCGGCGGCGTGCACTTCGTGAACGCCCGATTCGTTCTGGTAACGGGCGCCGATGCAGCGGCCGCCGTCGACGATCAACTCGTGCACGCGGGCGTTGCGCTCGACGCGCACGCGCGATTGTTCGGCGACGCGCTCCCACAGCGCGCGGCCGATCTCGCGGCCCGTCGCATCAGCGGCGTGCAGCACGCGTCGCCGGCCGTGCGCGCCTTCGCGACCGAGCGACAGGGCGCCGCTGCGATCGCGATCGAATCGCGCGCCCCATTCGATCAGCTCGTTGACGTAGCGAACGCCGTCGTTGACGAGCACCTGCACGGCCGCGTCGACACAGAGCCCGTCGCCGGCGTTGATCGTGTCGATCGCGTGATCGCGCGGATTGTCTTCAGGCCCGACCGCGGCGGCAATGCCGCCCTGCGCGTAGCCGGTGTTGCTCTCGGTGGGATCCGCTTTGGTCAGCACCAGCACATCGCCCGCGAGCGCAAGATCGGCGGCGGCGCGAAGGCCGGCAATGCCGCTGCCGATGATCAGGAAGTCCGTTCGACGCGGCACCAGATGCTATCGTAGCATTGCGTGATGGGCGCTCAGTGGATCGCATAACGGTCACCGCGGCCGCGGGTCCGTACTCCGTGCTGATCGGGGCCGGCGCGATCGATGCGCTGGGCGCCGAGATGGACAAGGCGAAGCTGGGCAAGCGCCGCCTCCTGATCTCGAGCGAGCGCGTGTGGGACTTTCACGGACCGCTGTTCCGTAAAGCCGGCGCCGAGCGCACGCCGATCCTGATCGAAGACGGTGAGCGCTACAAGAACCTCAACACCGTCGCACGCCTGCTCGATGCGCTGGTCAAGGCCAACGCCGATCGATCGACCGTGATCATCGCGGTCGGCGGCGGCGTGATCGGCGACATGGTTGGATTCTCAGCCGCCACGTACCTGCGCGGATTGCCAATCGTGCACGTGCCGACGACGCTCCTCGCCCAGGTCGACAGCGCCATCGGCGGCAAGACCGGCGTCAATCATCCGCTCGGCAAGAACCTGATCGGCTCATTTCACGCGCCGAGCCTCGTCGTCGCCGACCCGATCGTGCTCCAAACGCTGCCACGCCGCGAATTCCGCGCCGGCTTGTACGAAGTGATCAAGTACGGCGTGATATCCGATCCGACGCTGCTCGATCGCATGCGCGATTCGATCACCGCGATCTTCAATCGCGACGGCGATGCGATCGCGCCGCTCGTGACCGCGTCGTGCCGCATCAAGGCGCAAGTCGTATCCGCGGACGAGCGCGAATCGGGGCTGCGGCGTATCCTCAATTTCGGTCATACCGCCGGCCACGCGCTCGAGGCGGTGACCAAGTACAAGCAGTTCCGCCACGGCGAGGCGATCGGCTACGGCATGCTGGCGGCGCTGGCGATCGGCGTGGCGCGCGGCATCACGCCGACGTCGCTCTACGAAGAAGTGGAATCGCTGATCACGCAGCTGGGGCCGCTGCCGCCCGTCGGCGACATCTCCGCCAAGGACGTCTTCGCGGCGATCGGGCGCGACAAGAAGGTGGTCGCCGGCACGCTGCATTTCATTGCGGCGTCGGATCGCGGCAAGACCGTGGAATTGACCGATGTGACCGAAAAGGAAATCAAGGCCGCGTTAAAGAAAATCGGCCTTCGCGCTTAGCACCTCAGGCACCTCAGGCACCCAGGCACCCAGGCACCCAGGCACCTATTCCATCCCGTGTTGCTTCAGCTTCGCGGTGAGCGCCTTGAAATTCACCGCCAGCAGATCAGCGGCGCGGCCCTTGTCGCCGCTCGCCTGCCTGAGCGCCAGGGCAATCTTTCGCTTCTCGGCTTCGTTCGCAAATCGCGATGCGACATCGGAGAGCGTCCCCGACCAGTCGAGCATGTCCCACGGATCGACGACGGCGCCAACTTGCGTGGTCAGGTTCAAGTGGCGCGGCAGGATTCGATCGCCGTCGGCAAGAATCACCGCCCGTTCGATGGCGTTCTGCAGCTCGCGCACGTTGCCGGGCCACGAATGCTCGACGAGCATTTGCAGCGCCTCAGGCGACAGGGTCAGCTTCTTACCGACGTCACGGGCGACGCGCTCGACGAAGTGATGCGCGAGTTTCGGGATGTCGTCCTTGCGCTCGCGCAGGGGCGGGATGGTGACGGGAAACACCGACAGCCTGAAATAGAGATCCTCGCGGAACTGGCGCGACGCCACCGCCTGCCGCAGCATGCGATTGGTCGCGGCGACAATGCGCACATCGACCGCGATGGTGCCGTTCCCGCCGAGCCGCTCGATGCGCTTGGTCTCGATGGCCCGCAGCATCTTGGCCTGCAGGGCGAGCGGCATCTCGCCGATCTCGTCGAGGAAAATGGTGCCGCGCTGCGCCATCTCGAACTTGCCGAGCTTGCGCTGCGTCGCGCCGGTGAAGGCGCCGCGCTCGTATCCAAACAGCTCGGCCTCGAGCAGGTTCTCCGGGATCGCGGCGCAGTTGATCGCGACAAACGGGCCATTCGCCCGCGCGCTGGCGTTGTGGACCGCGCGCGCGCAGAGCTCCTTGCCGGTGCCGCTTTCGCCTTCGAGCAACACCGTGGTGTCGGTGCCGGCGGCGCGATCGATCGCCGTCATGACCTGCCGCAGCGCCTGTGAGTCGCCGATGATGTTCTGGCCGCCGCGCCTCGCTGCCGCCTCTTCCTTCAGCAGGCGGTATTCCGTGAGCAGGCGGCGCTGCTCGAGCGCGCGCGACACGAGCAGCTCAAGGTGATCGGGGTCGACGGGCTTGGCGAGAAAGTCGAGGGCGCCGTGCTTCATGGCGTCGACGGCGTCCTGGATGCTGCCGTGCGCCGTCATGACGATCACCGGCAACTCGACGTCGACGTCCTTGACGGCGCGCAGCACGCCCATGCCGTCGCCCCTGGGAAGGCGAAGGTCCGACAGCACGAGCGCGGGTTGGGAATCGCGGAGAGCGGCGATTGCTTCAGGCTCGTCGCGGGCCTCGACGACCTCGTGGCCCTGGCCCTCCAGCGCGAGCTTGAGCATCGCGCGGAGCGAGTCTTTGTCTTCGACGAGCAGGATCCGGGCGCTCACGCGCCCGGTCGCAGCCAGCCCGACGGCACGCCGGCCCGGCGCGCCTCTTCCTCGATCGCAGCGATGTTCTTCTGGATGTCGGTCAGCTCTTTCTTGACGCGCTCGAGCTCGCCGAGTGCCTGCTGCCGATCGGTCTGGATTTTCGCGCGCTGCGCCGGATCATCGCGATTGACGAAATCGGTCGTCAGCGAGTTGATGCGGGTCTGCAGGGAATCGGCGAAGAGCTGCGTGCGCTGCAGCTGATCGCGGGCGGTTTTGATGCGGTTCTGCCAGTAGGCCTGCGTCTTGGCCGGCTCGGGCTCCGGCGCCGGTTCCGGATCACCGGCGACGGGAGCGGACGCCGATGTGGGATCGACCGCCGTGCCCGTTGCCGCGGGCTCGGAACCCCGCGAATTATCGGGCCGCAGATTGGCGTTGGTGATGACCCTGGCGGGCTTCCTGATCTGCTTTCGGCGCGCCTCTTCGTCCTTGGCGACTTCGGCGAGCGGCCTGTTCTGTGCCGCTGTCGACTGTGCCATCGCGAGCGGCGCGCTGACGAGGACCAGCGTAACGGTCAGGGTGATGACGCATTTCATGATGGTGTTATCGGCCCTTCGGCTCGTGAACAGAAGCCTTCGGCTTCTGTTCACTCGCTCAGGGCTGTCCCCCTATCTTCGAATCTACGCTTCGTATTTCCGCAGGTCAAGGAACGGTCTGGCGCAGTTCCTGCCACGATTGCACGCGGATGCCGGGCAGGCAGGCGCCGACGCCGGCGCCCCTGCAAGCCGTCGCCAGCTCAGCCTCGAGCACGCGCCTGGAGCCGGCGCGGCCGAACGCTTCCGCATGAATTCGCACGATGCCATGTCCCGGCGCATCGCTGGCGGCGTCGGTCGATGGATCGCCGTCCCTCTCTCGCTCGTCGTCTGCGACCCATACCGCGAGATAGCACGGCAACGGGTCGGAGAACTGCGTCAGCCGCTCCATCGGCCCAAACGCATACAGGCGCCATCGCGGATTGTTGGCGCCCCACGGACGCTCACGCGAATTCGCATTCATTTGCGCCGGAGTGCAGTTGGTGGCTTTGCCGCAATTCAAGAAGTTCGTCGTCGCTGTGAGATCGACCGTGCCGCCGCCAGGAATGCCGCGCACGCCTCCAGGGGCGCCGTCGGTGAAGCTGCTCTGCCGCGCGCCGGTCAGTACCGAATTCCAGTCGGCCACCTGGGACAGATCGCGCGCGGCCAATTCGATCGCCGCATCGGCGGCGTGCAACATCGCTGTTGATCCGGAGAGATTGCCGGTGGCGAGCCGATCCATGAACACGGCCAGGATGAGTCCGGCTCCGAGCGCCGACAGAAACGCCGTCACCAGGATGACCATGATCAGCGCGATACCGCGCTCGGCACTCATGACGGATTCCTCGATTTGATCGACGTTCGAAAAGTGCGCGCGCGCATCATCGCGCGCAAGGCATCCGTCTGCGGCTCGATGCTGATCCGGACATCGACGTGCTCCGCGCCGACATCGAACGACAGATCGCTCACGAAATCCACCAGCGGCTGAATCGCGCCTGCGGCGGTTTCGCGAATCAGCGAGTAGCTGCCGTCGGCCTGCTCCGCCAATGCGAACGTAAATTGATCGACTTCAATGGTGAATGAACCGGCCGGATACGGCCGCGATAACGGGGCCGACGGCGTCAGGCGCCGCGCGCCCGTGTTGACTGATGCGATGGAGAACACGTCCTGATGCGCCGCGGAGTCAGCGATCATCACAGTGGATCCCGCCTTGAATCCGCAGACATCCTTGATATTCGGACACTGTTCCGTGCTTAACGTGATCGGCGCGGCGGGATCTGATTGATCAGCCGACAACAGTCCCCGCGCCGCGTCGGTGACGGGCACAACGACGGTCAGCTCGTCGAACACTCCGGATGCGCTCGCCTTCGACACCGATGCCCGCAACGCCTGCGAGATCGCATCGATCGCGGTCCTGCCGCGCTGCTGCAGGTCCAGCTCCGCGGGCACGCGATCGAAGGCCGCACGCGCGGGTTGCGCCACACCCGCCAATGCGCCCGCGAGGAGCAACGTGATCGTCATCGCGACGAGCAGCTCGATGAGTGTGAAGCCCTTCACGGCTGCCTCGTTCGAACCGTTGCCAGACAGGCATCCGGCGCGCCGGCGTCAAAGCGGAACACGCACACTTCGATCGCGATCGCATCCGGCGTGGTGGTCCCGAGCGATGTGATGCGCCATCTTCGCGACAACACGGCCTCGTCCGCATCGTCGGTGAGCTCTCCGTCGGCATCGAGCCAGTCGACGTACGGATCGAGGTCCTCTGACAAGCTGGATTCCGGTGATGGTTCGAGCGCGGGATCAGTGACGGTGAGTCCCGATGGGTCGTAGGTGAACGCCTGACCGCGCAGCAGCTCCAGCCGTTGCTGCGCGGCGATGAGCGCCGTCCCCGACACACCGGCCTGGCGTGTCAGGTGTGAACCGAGTACGAAGAGTTGAGCCACGCCCGCCAGGGTGGTAACGAGAATGCCGGTGGCGACGAGCGTCTCGAAGAGCGTGAATCCACGAGCCGATGAGAGTGAGGACATGCCCGCATTCCTGCAACCGGGCTGCCGGGCGTCAGATCGAGCGTCACTCGTGAATTCGGGCGCGTTTCCGTGACGTCGCGAATGGCACGATCCGTGTCGCGATCATTTCCTGCGTTGCGGCACGGGTGGATCGAACGCAATTTTTTCGCGGCGCGTGCGCGCTTAGGCGCCAAGCACCGCGAACTTGCGGGTCCGATTCCATCGATAGACAGTGAAATCCAGGTCGAACGTCGCGATCCGGGCCTCGCCGTGGATCTCGGCGCAACGAATGAGGCAGGCGTGGGCAAACGAGATCGGCCGATCGGCATCCTTCTTCAGCGTGGCCGCCAGCGGCGTCCAGTGTGCGCCGGTGTCGAGCGCGATCGTGAGCACGCCGCGCGAGGCCAGCGCCAGCACTTCGCCGGGCGCCGCGGGCGCCACCTTGCGCATCAGGAAACACGCCTCGGCGATGACCGCGTCGCAGCAGCGGAACGGCGGGAGGGTGGCGGCAAACATCGCCCTGGCGCGGTCGTGGTTCGCATCGTTCCGTGACAACAACGGGACGAGTTCGCGATTATATCTATCTGGGCTCACGGCTAATAAGCGCAGTCGCCAAGAATACGACCGACGATCCCGTCGGCTACAACCTTCCACTTACACCGTCTCATGTCTACGCGACCAGCTGGCAAGTACCGACGGGAACTGGTGATGGGGCGCTGATCGCCGGCGGCATCAGCGCCGCCGCCCGCACGTCGTCGCATCCGGATATGCCGCGTACCGGTATCCGCCTAGGCTTGGCATTCGGCACCGTTGCGAACATGACCAATGGTCCAATGTTCGTGGGCAACAATGCGGGCAATCCGAAACAAGGCGGTGTGTTCATTGAGTTCGCCATCGAGCGACGACCCTATTCGGACGAAGCAGAGATCTTGTCGAATGGCGCGCTGATTCTTTACGTCAACGCGAGCGGTCAACTGGTGCTGAAGCACGATGGCGGTCGCCCGACACCGATCACAGTTTGGACGTCTCCGGTGATTGAGCTCGACGAAATACACACGCTTGAGATTCGATCGGAGTTCAATTCGACAACGCCGACATACCCGACGCCGAATCCGCCATGGGATAACCTGACCAGCTGGGCGCAGGTGTTATTTGACGGAGCAATCCTCGCGACCTACGGAGCTTCGCCAGGAGGACAGTGGAACAGCCCCGAAGCCTCGCCGAAGGGTCTCGATCTCACCAATGGCACCGGATGGCTAGCCATCACTGAACTGAAGTCACCGGCCGCCACTAATGGTCTCTTGATGAACGTGTTCCGCGCGGGACTAACGGCCGGCCAGACTCACGCTAACACTCTCGATCATTACGGCGACACTTGGAGAACGACGCTGGTGGACGCTGTCGGGCCGGGAACATATTCGCAGTGGACTGGAGGCTTTCCGGACTGGCGAGGGCGGTCCATGGTCTCAGGAAAGAACAACTTCCTCAATGTGGTCACATCGAGCGTAGCAGGTCAGAAGATCTCGTACCTGATGGAGTCGATGTCGGCGCGGGGAATCACCGGCAACATCGGAGCGGTACTCGTCGGCGTACGCACGCACACCGTGTCGTCTACGACCAAAGTGTTCGTCCGTCGCAACGGCGTGGAGACGCAATTGGACGACTTTGCTTTGAGTACTCAGACCACCAGGTGGTACCGTGTAGCCAATTCCGGTTGGTCTCCGTCCGACGTGATCGAGATCGGACTGACGAATGGCGCGAACACCGCCAATTCGCTTCACTCGCTAGCCCTCCTGGTGGAGCACAACACGCCCGAACCCGCACCCCTCACTGACACTTCGATGCAGGTGGTAACTGTCAACTACACGGGCAATGGCACTGCGCAAACCAAAGACTTCGGCGTAGATGCACTGCCGACCGCCATGTTCGTCATGCCAGTAAACGGCCTCGGCAGCACACGGCCGATCTGGTGGTGGGATTCGCGGCAGGGAGCGTCGTCCTTCAACGATTCGGTACCCTCTTTCAATCGCATCTGGCCACAGAAGGGCAAATTCCACGTGGCCGACAGTGGCGGTAACGATAACTACAATTCGAACGGCGTCAATTACGTTGCGATTGCGCTCTTCGACCCTTCGGGACGTTATGTGATTCCGTTTGCGGTATCGAAGTCGTCAAACGACGACGATTACCAGCACAAACTGCGCTATCCGCAAACAGGCGCCCCTGCGACCGACTTCATTCCCAATTTCGTATTCGGCGGCGCCGCGTACGGCATTACATCCGACGCCATCCGAGCGAGCTATTACAAGGGCCCAGGCCATGCCGGGGATCTGACTGGCAAGCTCGGCGTGGCTCATGCATCAGACGCCGACCGCATCCAAGGGATGGGGCCGGGTACGGTTGAATTCGGCTCGCTCGTCTCCACCGGTACGGGCGGCGGCGACAATGCATTCTGGGCTGGGCGCGTCGATGACGGCGTCTCGACTACGCGGTTGATGGCGGTGACGTCGTACGTCGGCAATGGAACATCGAGCAGAAACATCGCGGCAGAACTAAGAAGCACAATGACCGACCATGGTATCGGGACTTCGCCACGACCGTAGCTGCTCTGGTTAGCTGGGCAGAAACTCGCCGCAAAAGGAACCGAACGCGGCTTCGGGGATTCGCGGCGCGGCGATCAAGCCGTTGTCCGACACGATCGCCCTCTGCAGTCTGCACTCTGCAAGGCCGAGGCGAGGCCCGTAACGTTCGTCGAACGGTTGAACACCTTCGACAGATACTCCGGTGAGAAGGCGGGGCCGCAGTCGTCGATGCGCAGGTCGGCATGTGATCGCGCGGATTCCGTCGACACAGGTCCTTGCTTGCGGCGAGAGCGGGCGGCGGCTCCCAAGAAGGCCTGCTTCATGTCAATTCACTCGGCTACCGCGGCGATGAGTTTGCCATGGCGAAGGGCGAGGCGATTCGCATCCTTGCGATCGGCGATGAAGCCACCTTCGGCTGGGGAAGCCGCGATGAGGAATCGTATCCGGCGCAGCTCCAGACATTCCTGACGGAGCGGTTTCCGTCGAAGCGTTGGCAAGTGATCAACGCGGGCCTCACCGCCGGCGACGCCCCCGACACCTATAATCTTTACCTGAAGCGCGAGGGTTTCGCGCTCGAACCCGACATGATCCTCGTCGGCCTGTTCGTCCGCGACGATCTCGGCGCCATGCACGATTGGATCGAGCAGGATGCCAACGGCCTGCCCTTGCGAATTCGCGATGATGACTCAGAAGTCGCCGATAACCACCGCGTACCTCGCCAGCTGCCACTTCGCTACCGCGCGCCGCTGATCAGCCGATCGCACGTCTTCCAACGGATCGTCGACATCGTGTCGCGGCTGGCGCCTGCTGCGCGGCCCCATCATGAGGTGCAGGCCAAGTACCGGTTGACCGACGCCGAAGGCGCCGAGCCAGCGTTTGCGCGCGCTTGCAAGCTGTTGGCCGCGATGCACAAGATGTCGCGGGAGCATGGAGTGCCGCTGTACGTCCTGATCATTCCCGAGCGCGCGCAAATGGACCCCCGCGCCTTTGCGAGCCAGCAAGCCGACAGCGAACGACCGCAACAACTCCTGAGCAAGTTCTTCGATCGTGAAGGCATCAGGTACATCGATCTGCTTCCGCCGCTCAGAGCGGCGAGCGGCGGACGAGCGATCCACCTCGAGTATCTCAGCGTTCCTGATCCAACCGGTGTTCCTGATGCGCTCGGTAACTATTTGATCGCCGAGCACTCGGTTGGCATTCTCGCGCAGGAGTGGATCTCGCAAGACTGAGTACGCGTTTAGAGAGAACGCGGCGTCAGCGGGCCCGGGTCGCGCGACGCAAGCGGCAGGCGAAGGCGAAACTGGGCGCCGCCTTCGGGTCGATTGGCGGCGGCGATCAAGCCGTTGTGCGAGACGATCACCTTCTGCACGATCGCCAGGCCCAGGCCAGTGCCGTTGGCCTTGGTGGTCGCAAACGGTTGAAACACCTTCGACAGATACTCCGGCGAGAAGCCGGGACCATTGTCTTCGACGGTCAAGATTGCGTGATCGTCGGGAATGTCGCTGCGGATGTAAATGTGCGGCGGCATGCCCGCGTCGGCGCACGCTTCCAGGCTGTTGCGAACGAGATTGCTGAACGCTCGTCGCAGCAATACGTCGTCACCGTTAATCGCCGGGAAATCGCCTTCCAGTTCGACCGCTGCTGCCGCGCCGGGCACGTCATCGATCGCGCGCTGGATCACCGTCTTGAGCTCGACCGGCGTCATGGTCATCTGCTCCGGCCGCGCGAAGCGGAGGAAGTTCGTGACGACCTCGCCGAGCGCGATCGTTTCGGCGCGGATGCCGTCGACGCAGGTCTTCGCCTGCGGCGGCAGCGACTGCGGATCGAGCAGCTTGCCGTAGCCGTGAATCGTGGCGAGGCCGTTGCGGAATTCGTGCGCGAGGCCGGCCGTCAACTCGCCAAGACGCGCGAGCGCTTCCTTCAACCGCAACTGCTCTTCCAGTTGCATCACATCCGTGAGATCAGTGAACAGGCAGACCGATGCCTGCAGCGAGCCTTCATCGTTGATGATCGGCGAGATGGTCACGCCAAGGTGACGCGGTTTCTCAGAACCGATCATGATCGTGCGTCGAACGATGGGTGACGATCCTTCGAGCGCCTCATCGATCAGGCCCGAGAGCGGCTGCACGGGACGGAGCGCTTCTCGATAGGGCTTGCCGGCGCCGCCATCGATGCCGAGAATCCTCTTTGCGGCGGGATTGATCGCCTGGATCTGGCCGCCACGATCGACCACGACCAGTCCCGACGTCAGGCCCTCGACGATCTGATCGGCAAGGCGCTCGGAGGCTTCGGCGCGCGCCGCCATGGCGCGCTCCTGCTGCTTCAGCTTGACGAGCGCGTCCTGCAGCGCCATCGAGAGCATTGCGGCCTCGCCGCCAGACTCCCGGCGCGCATTACCACCGCCGCTGGCAACCCGGATCGCACGCACCAGCACCACGACGAACGCAATGATGATGACGAGCAGGATGCCGAGCATCCCCATGCTCGCGAAGCCAAGCGTTGGCGCCATTTAGAAGAACCCCGCGTACCAGGCGATCAGCGGGTCGCCAACGAACATGGCGACGACCGCACCAATCGCGAGGAAAGTACCGAACGGCAGCGCGTACTTCATGGTGCCGCGCTGCACGGCCATCATCCCGACACCGATGAACGCGCCGGCGAACGATGCGAGTATCAACGTGATCAACACCGCCTTCCAGCCGAGGAACGCGCCAATCATCGCGAGCATCTTGACGTCACCCATGCCCATGCCTTCTTCACGGCGCCAGAGGTAATAGCCCCAGGCGATTGCATACAGAATGCCACCGCCGACTACGACGCCGATCAAAGCGTCTTTCCCACCGGGCGGCGCGATCAGGCTGAACAACACGCCGATGGCAATCCCGGGCAGCGTGATCGAATTCGGAAGAATCTGGTGCTCCAGATCGATCCCGAAGAGCGCAATCAGGATGCCGATCAGAATCAGCCGGCTCGCCAGCAGCGGACCGAACGGCGTCAACCAGATCGTCAGCACGAACAGCGCGCCGGTGATCAGCTCGACAATCGGATATTGAATCGATACCGGCGTGCCGCACCTGCGGCAGCGGCCGCGCAGGAACACCCAGCTCAGAACCGGGATGTTGTCGTACCACTGCAGCAGATAATCGCACTTGCGGCATCGCGACGGCGGTGACACGATCGATTTGCCCAGCGGCAGACGATAGATGACGACGTTCAGAAAACTGCCGATGCAGAGTCCCAGCAGTCCGCCATAGATCATCACGAACGTCGGCGTGATCATCGAGGCGGCCCTTGCGTGGGCTCCGCAGGCAGCGGCCACATCGGCGAGCTCTTGGCGACGTCGACCTTGCCGGTCTGCGCGTCGACGACAAACGGCACGCCGGCGGGATCGACCGGTATCCCCCGCCAGCGCTCGGCGGCGGCGAGCTCCTGCCACGAGGACGGCATGCGGCCCGTTCGATCGCGGAAGCGCTGCAGCGCCGCGGTGATCGTGTCGATGGTATCCATCGCGTCGAGCTGCTGCAGCCGATGCTCGGCCTGATTGCGAATGTAGGCGGCATCGACGTTGTTCAGGAGCTCGGTCCACAACTGTCGCGACGATTCGCGGCTGCCGCCCACCGCCAGCGTCGTCGCCGCGAGTCCGAGCAGCCAGCTCGGGGCGCCCGGCCGCTCCGCCGCGCGCTTGAACCATTCGGCCGCGCTCTTGTAATCGTGCCGCCACCAGTAATGAACGAAGCCAATGTCCTCGTAGTACTCCCAGTCACCGTCACGCTCGACGCCGCGCTCGAGGAGCGCGATCGCCAGATCGGGACGGCCGGGACCGCCCGGCGGCGGCTCGGACAGAAACAACGCACCGAAGCGATACGCGGCCTTGAAGCGCGGATCGAGCGACGTCACCAGATCGAGCAGCGCATAGAGCTGATCGTAAGTACGGTGCGTACCGGCGAGGCGGCGTTCGCCGTAATAAATGACCGCGCGAATCCAATACACGTCCGCGGCGAGTTCGTCATAGCTCAACGCGGCCCGCTTGGCGGCGTCACCCGAGCGCAGCCACATCACCGAGTTTTCCGGTTCGTAGGCTTTCCAGCCGCGATCGCGAACTACCTGAATCGCGATGGCCGCGGCCAGTAACACCGCGATCGCCGCGTAGGCCGGCCGGACGCGCGGCCTTGCCCTGAGCGAAGTCGACGCGGCAGTCGTCGACTGAGTCGAAGGGTTCATTTGAAATCCCTGCGCCCGAAGATCGTGACCGACGCCGTGAGAAGCAGGCCGATGTACACCGCCGCATAGGCCAGCGTGTAGGCCACGTGACGCGCGGCCACATGAATGCCGTGCACGACTTCGCCTTTCACATCGAACGGCGCGAGGTTCGGAATGACGTAATAGATCACCCGCGCCAGCCAGATCACCGGCGCGGAATCAACGACCGTACCGAAATTGCGAAGGTCGCTGTTGAAGTGACCGGCGACCCAGAGCCCGAGCGTCAACAGCGTGGCCCACAGCGGGCTGGTGAACGTCGAGAAAAACAACGCCAGCGCCGTGACCAGCATCAGCTCCGCGAAGATCAGCACGATCGCGGTGAGCATTCGCGGATCGACCGCCGGCGCCTCCCAGCTTTGCCGCAGGCCTTCGGGCGCCATCAGGTTCGAGAAGAAGAGCACCGCGTACAGCGCGGCCGTCATCACCGCCAGGTTGACGGCCAGCGTCATCACCAGGCCGGCGTACTTGCCGAGCAGGAATTCGGCGCGCGACAACGGCTTCGTGAGCAGCCCGTAGACGCTGCGCTTCTCCACTTCCTTGGTCACGAGGCCGACGCCAATGAACACGGCGATCAGCAAGCCGAAGATCGACAGCGCCGCAAGGCCCAGGTCCTTGATGATCTTCATGTCCTGGCCGGCGGTCAGCTGGCTGATCAGATAGGACGCCGCGATCATCAGCACGGCGAAGACGACAATGCTGTACGGCACGCGGTCGCGGACCGACTCGCGGAATACGGCGTTGGCACCGAGCCAGATTTGCCGCATCACAATCCCGTGGCGCGCTGCGGCGCGCTCCGCACGTGCTGCATGAAAAAGTCTTCGAGCGAGTGACGGATCGGATTGAGCGACTCGACGCTTGCACCCTCGGCGCGCAGCGTGCTGATCACGCGATCGGGCTCGGCATCCGCGGCCAGCTTGAGCGCGACGCGGCCATGCGAGAGGCTCGTGACGCTACCAAAGCGTGCCGGCAGCGTTGCGGCGAGTGCCTCGGGCACATTCGAGATCACCAGCTCCCAGCCCTGCAGCTCGAACGCGAGCAGCGCGTTGAGCCGGCCCGAGGCCGCCAGCTTGCCTTGCGCGACGATCGCCACGCGATCGCACAGCGCCTCCGCATCCGACAGGATGTGCGAGCTGAAGAACACGGTGCAGCCGCGCTTCCGTAATCCGAGGATCAGATCGCGCACGTCGCGGCGGCCCAGCGGATCGAGTCCCGACATCGGCTCGTCGAGAAACACGACTTCCGGCTCGTTGAGCAGCGCCTGCGCCAGGCCGACGCGCTGGATCATGCCCTTCGAGAAACTGCGCAGCCGCATCCGGCGTTCGGCGCCGAGGCCAACCTGATCGAGCACGCTCGCGACGCGCGTCTTCGCCTCCGCTGACGTGTATCCAAAGAGCCGCGCGAAATACGTCAGCAGCTCCTCGGCCGTGAGGTAGTCGTAGTAGTAAGGATTTTCCGCGAGGAAGCCGATGCGGCGGCGCACGGCGACATCGCCGACCGGGCTGCCGAGAATCCGCGCGGATCCGCTGGTCGGAAAAATCAGCTGCATCAGCAGCTTGAGCGTGGTGCTCTTGCCCGCGCCGTTCGGGCCGAGAAAGCCGAACACTTCGCCGGATTCGACACTCAGCGTCATTCCATCGAGCGCGCGATAGGGACGCGGCCGCCAGAAGCCGACAAGGTAGTCCTTGGTTAACGCTTCGGTCTCAATCGCCGGCATAGGGTAATTGCCCCGCGGGAGGCGGGGCCAAGCAAAGCTGTCTCAAATGGCGAGGCGCAGCCTCGCCATTACCTGGCGCTGGTGACCCTCTTCAGTTCCCATGCGATCGCGGCATCGAAGAACTCGCCGCGCAGTCCGGGCAGCGGCATTCCGTTCATGAAGAACGACGGCGTGCCGCTGATCTTGAGCTGCCCGCCCTGCGCCACATCAGCCTTGACGAGCTCCAGCGTGGCGGCAAACCGGGCGTCGAAATCCGTTACGCCGCCAACGCTCGCCGCGGCCTTCTTCACGGTCTCCGGATTCATGGCCGGCTGATTCGAATACAGCCACTCTTCCATCGCCTCGGCCTTGCCCTTCTCGCGCGCGAGCCGCACGGCGACCGCCGCTTCGCAGGCGCCAAGGTGCAGGTCCTGGGCGACGTTCGGGTTGCACTGCCGCTCGAGCGGATAGTCCTTGGTGATGAACTTGACCTTGCCGGGCGACTGCTTCGCCCACTTCGCCAGCACCGGCTTGTAGTCTCGGTACGTCTGGCCGCAGCCCGGGCACTGGTAGTCGTTGAACTTCACGATCACGACTGCTGCGCCGTCGCTTGGCGCCATCACCGGCACGCGCGGCTGGCTCGCGAGCCACGATTCAAGCTGCTGAATCTGCGACGCGGTGGCGGTCGGAGTGGTCTGCGCCGGCTCTACGCCGGCTGCAGTCGCCGCTGCCGCGGTCACCCGGTGCTCGGGAAACACCACGATCGCCGCCACCGCCGCGGCCATGAAGACGACCGCGGCCGTCAGGGCCTGCGGAGAGCGAACGAGCAGTTTCCAATCATCGATGATGCGCATAGGGAGACTCGCCAAAGGTTCTTTCGCAGCCGCTCCGGAAATCAGGAACAGGCCGATGACTGCGACGTACGTGCCCACGCACAGCAGGCACACCACATTGAGAATGAAATAGGACGCGTACGCGAGATACAGAATAACCGCGAGACCGATCGTCGACGCCGCAAAAACATATCCGGGGAGATGTGCGGCGGCGGCCTTCGACGCCGAACACAACGCGATCAAGCCGAGCACGCCGGCAAAGAACAACAAACCAAACAGCGCCACCGGCACGCCGGCGACCGCGCCAAACTGGCTCGTATAAGCGCTCGTGCAGTTCAGCGTGGAGCTGACGTCGCAGAAGCTCTCGGCGTGGGTCGGGTTGGTCAGGATGTCGTGGTGCACCCAGGTCGAGGCCGCGGCAAAGCCGAGCCCGAGGACGGCGAAAGCCGCCAGCCAGGGTGTGGACGCGCGGGACATTCGAAGGATTCTACCCGTACAAGCTGAAGGGCGCGGTTTTCACCGCGCCCTTCCGCCAAGCGTTGGATTCTCTTACTGGAGAACCTGTGCCGTGGCGGCACCCGGGGCCTTCGAGCCCTCGGTTTCGCCGCTCAGCGTGCCGTCGCCCTGCTGGTGCACGTAGATGGTGCCCAGCGTGTTGGTCCAGAAATAACGCGAGCCCGACGAACCCGCGGTGACGGGATCGGCATACGACACGTACTCGGAGACGAGCTCTCCCATCGGCACGAGGTTGCACGCGTCGCGTGACGCCGCGTTGGCGCTCGCACCGATCGCGAGGGTCACGTTATAGCCAGACTTTTCGTTGCTGGCGCCGTTGCCAACCGACGCGCCCGCCGCGTTGCGGCCGAGGTCGGGGCTGATGAACGGCGCGCCGCCGGCGGCCGGGGCCGTTGCGAGCGCGCCGAGGCCCTGGGCGTAGAAGCCGTTGGCGCACGCCGACGAATACGCCTGCTGCGAGCTGTTGATGGCGCGCAGCGAGCCGATGGCCGACGCCTCGTTGCCCGACATACGGGCGCGGAGCAGGCCGGGGACCGCGATGGCGGCGATGATGCCGATGATCGCGACGACGATGAGCAGCTCGATGAGCGTGAAGCCCTTGTTCGAACGAATACGCATGATGTTCAATCTCCTAAACGTGACGCGGTGGTTTCCGGTTATATGTTCACTCAGGCTACGCCGCCGTTTTTGAGGCGGCGTCGGCCTGTCCGGTGTAGAGCAACCCTCGTACCACCTGAGGTAGACTTCCTATAATTGACTGTTGCGAATGGGTTTATCGGCAAAATTTCGACGTATCTAAGGGCCCAAAACCCTCAAAAACTGACAAATCCTGTCAGGGGAACCTGCCAGTTCTTGTCACCCTTCACAGCATTACATTTCGACGACCCAGAGCCTGGATCCGGTCTGGAAGAGGACTCGCTTGTACAGCCTGCGCGCCGGCAATTCGTCGAGCCTCAAGGCGGCGATGTAGCGCACGCCCAGCTCCCTCCATATCTGGATGTTCTGCTCCGCCCTGACGCTGACGAGGCCCTTGTGGCCAGTCCGCAGATACAGCAATCCTGGGTTCGAGGAGGCGATCACGGCATCGCCGGGGATGTTCGTCGAGACGAATGTAATGACTTCGTCGATTTCCTGCCCGCCTGCAATCCACACGGGGTTGCCGGCCATTTTGAGTCGCACGTAGAGGGCGTGGTCCACGAGCTGCGCCATCAGCACGCACAGCACGGCAATCCGCGCCGCGGACGGGTGCTTGATGCCGCGCCATAGATACAACAACAAAAACGGCGCCAGCGGGATCACGTAGCGGATGGTCTGAGAGCCGACCGACGAGATCATCACCAGCGACGTCCCGATCAAAATCACCGGCAACGAGAACCACGCGCGCGCGCGGACGATGCCGGCGATCATCACCAGCACCAATATCGACGACACGATCATCGTCCCGGTGGCCCCGCCCATGCTGCCGCGCCCTGGCCGGCCGACCGCGATCACTTCTTCGCCGCTCTCCAGCGGACCACGGTACAAACCCGGCACGAGCACCGCGCCGACGTCGAGCATCAGCATGTCCTGGATGTTCCGGGCGGCTCTCGTGATCCGCGCCGCCGGCGACAGCGACGTCGTGATCAAGCCGGGCCGCTCCATCGCCAGCAGCTCGTAATAGGTGTAGGCAATAGTGCCGCCGTGCACGACGCGCTCACTGAATGGCGAGGCGTTGACGCTGGCGTAAATCTGCCACGGCGCCATCAACACGGCAGTGACCGCCGCGAAGATCGCCGCCTGCTTCCAGCGCCGCCGCCATACGAAGTATGCGAGGCCGGACGCGACCACCGCCAGGCCGGCGGTGCGAATCAACATCGTGAACGCCGCCATGAATCCAGCGGCAATCGGCGCGCGGGCATGGTCCGCACCTCTCACCGCGCGCTCGACCGCGATCACCGTCAGCAGCTGCGCCAGCGTGAACCACGCTTCGGCCATCACCGTTGATGTGGCCAGAAACACGAACGCCGGAACCAGCAGCGTCGCGGCGACCAGCCAGACCGCTTCCGCGGGCGGCACCTGTCGGTGGCGCGTGAAATCAAACCAGCAGGCCACGCCGATGCCGGCCATGGCGATCAGCGAGACGCCCTTCAACAGCATCAGGTTGCCGGGATACGCCGGGCTGATCAGAAACACGATCGACAGGAGCGCGGGGAACGCCGGCGGTACGACGGGAACGATTGGCGTGGCGGACGCGCTGATCAACCGGAAGCCTTCGCCCTCGGCGAGCGACTTCGCGAGCACCATGTACCACGCATCGTCGATCATCAAACCGGCGTAGCTGTCGAGTCTCAGCAGGTAGATGGCCGCGACAATCGTGAAGACAATGGCCGCGGTGATCGCGACGCGCCGGGTCACCCCTCGACTGCGCTCGGGGTGATCCTGAGTGGGTTGAAGGATCATTCGCGTTTGAGGCCGTGCTTCTTCATCAAGTAGCGGAACTGCCGGAAGCTGAGGCCGAGGACATCGGCGGCGTGCGTCTGCACGCCGTGGGCGCGCTCCAAGGCGCGCTCGATATGCGAACGCTCAATGTCCTGCAGGTGGCGCTCGAGATTGAAGCCGTCGCCGGTGTCGGCAACCGGCTCGCCGTGCCGGGACGTGGCGGGGCGGCCTTCGCGCACGTGCTCGGGAAGGGCATCGGCTTCGATACGGCGGGACGATTCGAGCGCCACGGCACGCTCGACCGTGTTCTCGAGCTCGCGGACGTTGCCGGGCCACGGATAGCCGCGCAGCGCGGCGATCGTTTCAGGCGAAAAGCTCTCGATCGACTTGTTCATCTCGCGCGTGTACTTGGCGAGGAAATGTTCGGCGATCAATGGAATGTCGTCGGCTCGATCGCGCAGCGCCGGCATTTTCACCGGGATGACGTTGAGGCGATAGAACAGGTCCTCGCGGAACTTGCCGTCGCTGACGACCTTCGGCAGATCGCGGTTGGTGGCGGCAATGACGCGGATGTTCGACGACTCTTCCTCGGTACCGCCGACCGGCCGGTACTTGCGGTCCTGCAGCACGCGCAGCAGCTTGACCTGCATGGTCGGCGCCATCTCGCCGATCTCGTCCAGGAACACGGTGCCGCCCTCTGCCGCTTCGATCAATCCCTTCTTGTCCTTATCGGCGCCCGTGAACGCGCCCCGCACGTGGCCGAACAACTCCGATTCGAGCAGCGCCTCGGGCATCGCGCCGCAGTTGACGGCGACGAACGGCTGATCGCGCCGCAGCGACAACGAATGCATGGCGCGGGCGACCAGCTCCTTGCCGGTGCCCGATTCGCCCGAGATCAGCACCGTGCTGTTGGTGCGGCACACGGTCTCGACGAGCCGGAACACTTCCACCATCTTCGAGCTGCGGCCGATGATGCCGGCAAAGCCGCGCTCGGCGGCGGTGCGGCGCAGCACGACGTTCTCGTGTCGGAGACGGCGCGATTCGAGCAGCTGCCGCACCTGCATGGTCACCAGGTTGACGTCGCGGAACGGCTTTTCGAACAGCGCCTCGGCGCCGCGGTTCTGCGCCTCGGCCCAGTCCTCGGAGTCCTGCGTCCAGTGCGCGGTCATCATCGTCACGATGACATCGGGCGCCGATTCGCGAATCGATTTCAACAGCGACACGCCGTCAAGCCTGGGCATGCGGATGTCGGTGAGGACGACGTCGACGTATTCGCGCGCGATGGTGTCGCGGGCGGCAATGCCGTCCTCCGCGGTGAGCACTTCGAAGCCGTCGCGCTGAAACAACAGCCGCATCCACTCGCGCATCGACTGTTCGTCGTCCGCGATCAGAATGCGAGGCTTGTCGGCATGCGCGGTGTCGCGCGGAGCGGCGGCCTTCTTCATGACGCTTGTCGCTCCGCATGAACCGCAACCGGCTCAGGAAACCTGATGCGGAATACCGTGCCGCCGGTCGCGCGCGGCCGGACCTCGATCTGGCCGCCGTAATCGGTGACGATGCGGTGCACGATCGCCAGGCCAAGGCCGGTGCCCTTGCCGAACGATCCGCGGAACGGCTGGAAGATTGAATCCACGTCCTCCGGCGGAATGCCGACGCCTTCGTCTTCGACGAGCAGCACGGCGACGCGGCCGGAGCCCGACGGTTCGTTAACAGCGCTCAGGCACAACGTGCCGCCATTCGGCATCGCGCGCAGTCCGTTGGTCGCGAGGTTCCAGAGGATCTGGCGGATCTGCCCTTCGTCGCCCTCGACCATCACGGGCTCGTCGGCCTTGTTCGCTTCGATCTCGTGCTGCTCCTCGACTTCAGGGCTGTTGCGCAGCAGCAGCGCGGTCTCTTCGACGATGGGACGGAGATCGAGTTTCTGCAGCGAGAAGCGCTGCGGGCGCGCGTAGGCCAGGAACGACTTGATCGTCTGGTTGAGGCGCTCCGATTCCTTGAGCACGATGTCCATCAGCTGGGCCTGGTCCGCCGACAGCGGCAGCTCCTGCTTGAGCATCTGCATCGAGCCCGACATCGACGCGAGCGGGTTGCGGATTTCGTGCGCGATACCGGCGGCCATTTCACCGACCGCGGCGAGGCGCTGCTGCAACCTGGCGTTCTGCTCGTAGCGCTTGATGTCGGTCACGTCCTGGAACGTGTAGAGATAGCCGCGCGAGCCGTCGGGCAGCGGCAAGGCCGCGACGCTCAATCCGAGCTCGATCGTGCCGCCGGTCGGCATCTTGAACAGATAATCGGTGCGCTTGCTGCGCACGCGCGCGAGATCCTGCGACAGCGTGCCGGCGAATGCCGGCGGCAGCTGCAGCGCGTCGGATGCGAGCTCGCCAATCGGCAGCGCGCCGTCGCGCCCGGTGATCAGCATCGCCGATCGATTGAACGTCAGCAGCCGGTTGTCGGCGTCCGCGGTGGCGAGGCCGCTCACCAGGTTGTCGAACACGTATTGATTGAACGCCTGCAGGTCGGCGATCTCTTCGGTGGCCTGCTCCAACTGGGCTTCGCCGCGGCGGGCGCGCTCGGCCAGCGAGCCGCTGAGGAACGCCACCGCGAAAAATCCGAACGCATTCAGCGCCACGGTGTACTGCGCGACATTGACCGGCGGCAGCTCGCCGGTCACGAGGTCCGTGAACGGCAGCGCGAGATATCCGTTGACGCTCAGATACTGCGCGACGACGACGCCGAAAAACAGGATGGTGCTGAGGCCCGCCAGCTGCAAGCCGCCGCGGCGGAACTGCAGGTTGCTCGCGGCCACGATCGGCAGCATGTAGAGGATGGTGAACAGGCTCTCGACGCCGCCGGTGATGAACACCGCGGCAGAGACGACGACGGCATCGATGGCGAAGTGCACGTCGGTCAGCCACGGCAACCGCTGCACCAGCTGCAGTGAAGCGATGAAGCCGAGGCTGACCGCATAGGTCAGCCCGACGAGGAAATAGAACGGATCGATCGACTGCCCGGGCGTGCGCAGCTGAACGATCACGGCGGCGCCGAGCAGCACCGTCGCCACCAGCAGCCGGACGGCGATATGGAGGGCCAATCGCCGCCGGAGCGTCCGCTCCTTCATTGCTAGGTCAGCTTGCTGATCAGGTCGAAGATCGGCATATACATCGCGATGACGATGCCGCCGACGGCGCCGCCCAGGAACGCGATCATCACCGGTTCGAGCAGGGTCAGCAGGCCTTCGACGGCGACGTCGACTTCTTCTTCGTAGAAGTCGGCGATCTTGCCGAGCATGGTATCGAGCGCGCCGGTCGCTTCACCGACGCCAATCATCTGCACGACCATGCCGGGGAAGACGCCGGTGTCCTTCAGCGGCGCGGCGATCGTTTCACCGCGCTCGATGCTCTTGCGGGTCGTCAGGATCGCGTCTTCGATGATCGCGTTGCCCGACGTCTTCGCGGTGATGTCGAGGCCGTCGAGAATCGGCACGCCCGACGCCATCAGCGTCGAGAGCGTCCGGCAGAAGCGCGCCACCGCGATCTTGCGGAGAATCGGACCGAGAATCGGCATCTTGAGCGTGATCGCGTCGATCACGCGCCGGCCCTTTTCAGTCGCGTAGTAGGTGCGGAAGCCCCAGCCGCCGGCGAAAATGCCGATGATGATGAACGGCATGAACCGCACCAGGTTGTTGCTGAGCGCGATGACGACGCGCGTCGGCAGCGGCAGCTCGGCGCCGAGGCCGGCAAACAGCGACGCGAACGTCGGGATGACCTTCCACAAGATCACGCCGATGACCACGCAGGCGATCGTGATGACCGCGATCGGGTAAATCATCGCCGACTTGACCTGGCTCTGCAGCTTGACGGCCTTTTCAATATAGGTCGCGAGGCGCTTGAGAATGGTGTCGAGAATACCGCCCGCCTCGCCGGCCGCGATCATGTTGCAGAACAGGCCGTCGAACACCTTGGGATGGCGCTTCATGGCGTCGGCCAGCGACATGCCGCCTTCGACGTCGGAGCGCGTCGCCAGGATGACTTGCGCGAAGTACTTGTGCTCTTCCTGGTTGCCGAGAATGTCGAGGCACTGCACCAGCGGCAGGCCGGCGTCGATCATCACCGAGAACTGGCGCGTGAACACCGCCAGGTTCTTGGCCGGCACTTTCTTCGCCTTGAGCTTGCGCGCCGCCGCGACCGCCCCGGCCTTGGCCTGCGCCGGCTGGATGCGCGTGACCTGGATCTGCTCACGCCGCAACGCGGCGACGACCGCGTCCATCGTGTCGCCGATGCGCTCACCCGATACGCTCTCA
This sequence comes from Cyanobacteriota bacterium, assembly GCA_019752015.1. Classification (GTDB taxonomy): domain Bacteria; phylum Acidobacteriota; class Vicinamibacteria; order Vicinamibacterales; family UBA2999; genus 12-FULL-67-14b. The sequence continues at coordinate 65,280 of JAIEMQ010000011.1, forward strand.
CCGCTGCGCGTGCGTCCTGAAAATGCGAACGTTGCCATAGTTCAATCTCCGCTAACGAGTCTCGGGGGAGAACTCCTTCTAAGTACCTGGTCTCATCGGCGGCCGTCCGCCCGGAGGCCCGCCCGGCCGTCCCATGCCCGCGCCGGCGACGACGCCGGCGCCGCGGCTGATCATTTCCTGCAGCTCGTCGCGATTCGATGACGCGTTCATCGCGGTATCGAGCGTAATCAACCGGCGGAAATACAGCGTCGCCAGCGACTGGTTCATCGTCTGCATGCCGAGCTTCTCCTGCCCGGTCTGCATCGCCGAATAAATCTGGTGCACCTTGTCTTCACGAATCAGGTTGCGGATGCCGGCGGTCGGCACGAGGATTTCGAGCGACACGACGCGGCCCTTGCCGTCCGCCTTCGGCAGCAGCGCCTGACAGACGATGCCTTCGATGACCAGCGAGAGCTGCGTGCGGATCTGCGCCTGCTGGTGCGACGGGAACACGTCGATGATGCGGTTGATCGTCGATGCCGCGGAGTTGGTGTGCAGGGTGCCGAACGTCAAGTGGCCGGTTTCCGCGATGCGCAGCGCGGATTCAACCGTCTCGAGGTCGCGCATTTCGCCAATCAGCACCACGTCCGGATCTTCACGGAGCGCGGCGCGCAGCGCGTTCGAGAAACTGTCGGTGTCGCTGTGAATCTCGCGCTGGTTGATCAGGCAGCTCTTGTGCTGGTGGATGTATTCGATCGGATCCTCGACGGTGAGGATGTGACCGTGGCGCTCGATGTTGATCTTGTCGATCATCGCCGCAAGCGTCGTCGACTTGCCCGAGCCGGTCGGTCCGGTGACGAGCACGAGGCCGCGCGGCCGCTCGGCGAGCTTGCCCATCACCGCGGGCAAACCGAGCTCGTCGAAGGCGCGGATCTTTTCCGGGATCTGGCGGTAGACGGCGCCGACCGCGCCCTTCTGGTTGAACATGTTGCAGCGGAAGCGCGCCAGGCCGCGGATGCCGAACGAGAAGTCCAGCTCCTTGGTCTCTTCAAAGCGCTTCTTCTGCGCGTCGGTGAGCACCGAATACGACAGCGACTTGGTCTCCGTCGGCGTCAGCTCGGCGTGGGTGGTCATGCGTTCCAGCTCGCCGTGCACGCGGGTCTGCGGCGGCGTGCCGATCGACAGATGCAGGTCCGAGCCCTGCATCGCCACCATTTCCTTGAGGAGATCCGGAAGAGTCGCCATTTAATTTTTGCCTTCTGCCTTTTGCCTTCTGCCTTCTGCCTTTTGCCTTCTGCCTTTACTTCACGGTTTCTCGCAGCACTTCTTCAATCGTCGTGACGCCGTCGGTAATCTTGCGCAGACCGCTGCCGCGCAACGTGATCATTCCTTCTTCAATAGCTTTTCGGCGTAACTCTAGCGCGGATGCACCCACCAGGATTAATTCCCTGAGCTCATCCGTAATTTCCATGACTTCGTAGAGACCGGCGCGACCTTTATAGCCGGTCTTGTTACATTTTTCGCAGCCTTTGCCTTTTTTCGGCTTGACGGTGGCCGCCAAATCCGACGTAAACCCGATCTGCTCGAGCGCCGGGGGCGGCACATCGTCTTCCATCTTGCAGTTGGTGCAAATGCGGCGCACCAGGCGCTGGGCGCACACCAGGTTGAGCGAGCTGGCGACGAGGAACGGCTCGATGCCCATGTTCATCAAACGGTTGATCGTGCTCGGCGCGTCGTTGGTGTGCAGCGTCGACAACACGAGGTGGCCGGTGAGCGCGGCCTTGACGGCGATTTCAGCCGTTTCGAAGTCGCGGATTTCGCCGACGAGAATGATGTTCGGATCCTGCCGAAGGAAGCTTCTGAGCGCCGCGGCGAAGTTGAGGCCGATGGCCTCGCGCACCTGGACCTGGTTGACGCCGAGCAGGTTGAACTCGACCGGGTCTTCCGCGGTCATGATGTTGGTCTCGGGCGTGTTGACCTTCGAGATCGACGAGTAGAGCGTGTTGGTCTTGCCGCTGCCGGTCGGGCCGGTGACGAGCACCATGCCCCACGGTTTCTGAATCTGCGTGTCGAGTTTCTTGAGCGACTCGGGCTCGAAACCGAGCTTGGTCATGTCGAGCATCAGCTTGCCCTTGTCGAGCAGGCGCATGACGATCTTCTCGCCAAACAGCGTCGGCAGGCACGAGACGCGGAAGTCGATGTCCTTGGTCTGGCCGTTGTCGCTGAAGCGGATCTTGATGCGGCCGTCCTGCGGCAGGCGCTTCTCGGCGATGTCCAGCTTGGACATGATCTTGATGCGCGAGGTGATGGCATCGCGCATCTTCAGCGGCGGCGCCATGATGTTGTAGAGAATGCCGTCGATGCGGTAGCGGACGCGGTATTCCTTTTCGTACGGCTCGATGTGAATATCGCTCGCGCCCTTGGAGATCGCCGACATCAGGATGACGTTGACCAGCTTGATGACCGGCGCTTCTTCGCCCTGACGGGTGAGCATTTCGGCGCTGATCTCTTCGAGCTCCTCCATGACCTCGACGCCGTCGCCGGAGCCTTCGAGCATGGTCGGAAGATCTTCGAGTGATTTGGCGGCGGCCTCGAGCGCGCTGGGGCCCTCGCTGGCGGTCTGGACGACCGGGCCGCCGGCCTTGGGCTTGTCGGCGCTGCCGCCACCCGGGTAGTACTTGTCGATCGCATCGAGCACGGCGGTTTCCGACGCGACGACCGGCTCGACGTTGTAGCCGGTCATGAACTTCACGTCGTCCATCGCGAAGACGTTGGTGGGATCCGTCATGGCGATGGTCAGCGTCGCGCCGGCGCGGCTGAGCGGCACGATCTGATATTTCCGCGCCGTCTCACCCGGCACCAGCTTGATGACGGCGGGATCGATCTCGAACTGATTGAGGGCGATCGACGGCACGCCGTACTGCTTCGACAGCAGCGCGGTGATCTCCTCGTCCTTGACGTAGCCCAGCTTCACGAGATTGGCGCCGAGCTTGCCGCCATTCGTGCGCTGGTAGTTCAACGCCTCCTGGAGCTGTTCCGCCGAAATGCGCTTCTCTTTGAGAAGCAGTTCTCCGATGCGTACTGGCATTTTTTAATAGCTCAACCGAGCCCCGACACTCCACGAGCGCTCATCGCCGTGGCCGCGCACGACGTGCGCTTCCAGCAACATTCCCGGCTTCAACCCCGCGGAGACGCCGGCAGCGAGCGCCGCGCGTGCATCGCCGATCGTGCTTCGCCGAACACCGCTGCGCAAGCCAAGCCGCCGGCCCTTCCACCAGGTTTCCACGCCCGCCGCGACATCCTTGCGATCGCCGCCGGGCGCCGATCGCGCGATCACGTCACCATCGAGCGAGACGATCACACGCGAGATGCCGGTCCAACCCGATCCCCACGCGCCGCCGATCCTTACTTCGCGTTGCAGTTCAATCTCGTCGGCGCTCTCACCCGGCCCGCCCTTGGCGAAGGTGGGCGTCGTCAGGTTCCGCGCGACGAGACCGAATCGAAATCGATTGGCCCACGCCATCACTCCAACATCCACATCCGCCGCAAAACGGCCCGCGCCGCGCATCACCTTCGGGGTCGCGCCAACGACAATGTGTTCGCTGAGCGATTGCACGAGCGACACGCCGACCGTATTCGTGGTGAGGGCGTGCACACGGCGCCGCACTTCTTCTCGGCTCTGAGGACCTGTGACTGCAGGCTCAGCCGCCCCCTTACCGTAGGTGCCCAGCCGGTAGTATGCAAGCCCAATTGCGGTCGCCGACAGCGCGAGGATGGCACTGGTATCCTCTTGAGGTTCAAGACCTTGCGGGTTGGATAAACCCAATTTGAATCGGCCGGCGTCCAAGACCACACTGACGATCGAGCCGGTCGCAACGCCGGCCGGGTTCCAGTAGACCGCGGTCGCGTCGTCGGCCACAGCGACAAATGCGCCCGCCATGCCTGATGCGCGCGTGCCGACGTCCTGCGCGTGTGCGGTGTTGGCAGTGAGGAGGGCCAAAAGTCCCGCAATCAGGTACCGGTTGCGCGAGTTCTTGGACATGAAATATTATTTTTGATTGGACAAAATCACCGGGAACGCCGCTGCGTTTGAAACAGAAAGTCCATCGTATTCAGCGGTTTGAAGCAGTGTCAAGGAAACCAATGCTCGTCTATCGTCGTATTTGTCAGCAAAGGAAAAATTGATGCGTCGCGTGACGGGTGTCCTGATGCACCCTCGGGCCACAATGGCTGAGGTCGTGCGGCACCCGGCCTTCATCACGACGTGGATCGTCGTCCTGCTCGCCGTCGTTGTCTGTGGCGGGCTGCTTCTCTCGACACCGGCAGGCCGGCAAGCGCTCGTGGATGAGCGTGTGCGGGTCACGGAAGCACTGGGCGGTCGCGTTGACGATGTGGGATATGCGCGGCTGCAAGCGAATCCGCCACTGTCGGTCTATGTGACGAGCGGCGGGCGGCTGTTGTTGACACCACCGGTCACGATACTCGTGGCCGCGGGTTTATTCGTGCTGGCGAGGATCGACGGCGCCACGGTGCCGTTCGTGACGACGCTGGCGATTGCGGTGCACGCCACGGTGGTGCTCGCACTGCAGCAGATCGTGGCAACGCCGCTGCATTATCTGCACGGGGCGCTGACCAGTCCGACGAATCTCGCCGGCCTGTTGCAGCTGTTCGACGAGGGGACGCTGGCGTCGCGGTTGTTCGGCACGGTCGACGTGTTCGGTGTGTGGTGGCTGTGGCTGATGAGCCTGGGGCTCGCGGCGGCGACCACGCCGGCCGAAGGCCCCGAGCGCAGTCGAAGGGCGCGGCGATATGCCGTCAGGCTCCTGGCCGTCTATGTTGGCGTGGCCACAGTGGTTGCAGTCGTCTTCGCGGTCTCAGGCAGGGGAATCTGATTTCAGATTTCGGATTTCGGATTTCGGATTTCGGATTTCGGACTAGGAGGAATTAGTGTTACGCAAGAAGTGGTTCTGGATCGTGGTGGTGTTGATTGTGATCGGCGGCGGCGTGGCGGCATCGTTTGCGCGGCGCGGCGACCCGAGCATCACCGTCACCGTGGAGAACATCCAGAAGCGCGACCTCGAAGCGATCGTCTCGGCGTCGGGCAAGATCGATCCGAAAAAGACGGTCAACATCAGCGCCCAGACGATGGGCCGCGTGACGCGGCTCGGCGTCAAGGAAGGCGATCGCGTCACGGCGGGCCAGTTCCTCCTGCAGATCGATCCGGTGAACGCCGAAGCCCTGGTGCGGCGCGACATCGCGGCGCTGGCCGGCGCGCAGACGTCGCTCGAGCAGTCAAAGGTGGCACTGCAGAGCTCACGCGCCAATCTCGACCTGGCACAGAAGAACCTGAAGCGTCAGCAGGAGCTGTGGAGCGCGGGCCTGACGACGCGCGAATCGCTCGAGCGGGCGCAATCGGAGCTCGAAATACGCGAGAGCGATCTGAAGGCGCGCGAGCAGGAAATCAAGACGCGCGAAACGCAGATCAACCAGCAGCAGGCGGGTCTCGCCTCGAGCCAGTACCAGCTGGCGCAGGTGCGCTTCGTCGCGCCGTTCGACGGCATCGTGACGCGCCGCAACATCGAAGAGGGCGAGAACGTGATGATCGGCACCATGAACAATGCCGGCACGGTGCTCCTGACCGTCGCGGACATGTCGGTGATCGAGGCCGAAGTCGAAGTCGACGAAACCGATATTCCGTTCGTGCAGCTCGGACAGTCCGCGAAGATCATGATCGATGCGATCGCGGATCGCGAGTTCACGGGCAAAGTGACGGAGATCGGCAACAGCCCGATCCAGACCGCCGGCTCCGGCACGACGCGAACCGCCACGAACTTCAAGGTCACGGTGACGATCGACGGACAGGTTCCGGACGTGCGGCCCGGCTTCACGTGCACGGCCGAGATCACGACGGCGACGAGGAAGCAGGCGTTGTCGGTGCCGATCCAGGCGCTGACCGTTCGCGAGCTGCTCTACGACGCGCAGGGCAACATCGTCCACGAGAAGCGGCCGCCGCGCGCCGGCATCCGTTTCGGTCCGCAGCAGCCGGCGCCCACCGCGGTTCCCGCGGAATTGAAGCCGGGTGAGAAACGCGAAGAAGTGGAGGGCGTCTTCCTGATGAAGGACGGCAAGTCGGCGTTCACCACGGTCAAGACCGGCATTTCCGGCGAGCGCTATCTCGAAGTGGTGAGCGGCCTCAAGGAGGGCGACCAGGTCATCACCGGTCCATTTGATTCGGTGCGCGGCATGTATGAGGGCGACCTCGTGAAGACCGCGCCAAAACCCGGAGGGAATAACAAATAACGAAGAACGAATAACAAAAGGATTTTCATTCTTCGTTATTTATTCTTTGTTATTTATTCTTTGTTCTTTCTCTTATGTCGCAGCTCTACGAATCCGTCGTGCTGGCGTTGTCGTCGATCTGGGCCAACAAGCTCCGGTCGCTGCTGACGCTGCTCGGCAACATCGTGGCGGTGTCGTCGATCATCACGGTGGTCGCGCTGATCACCGGTGTGAACGCCGCGGTGACGGACGCGATCGTCTCCGACCTGGGCGCGGACTCCTTCACGATCCAGCGCATGGGCATCACGCAGAACGAAGACGACTTCGAGCGGATGCGCAACAACCCGCTGGTGACGCTGGAGGATGCCGAGGCCGTGAAGCGGTTTGCGACGTCGGTGGCGTCGATCATGGCGCAGGCACGGACCAGCACGCGGGTCGCCTATCGCGATGAGGAGCTGGAGACGGTGCAGGTGCAGGGCGTCAGCGAGGAATATCTCGATTTCGCGACGTTCGACGCCGAGCAGGGCCGGATGATGACGCCGACCGAGGTGACGCGCAAGCGGCCGGTCACGCTGATCGGCTGGGGCGTGGCCGATCGGCTGTTCAAAGGCGGCGATCCCCTCGACAAGCAGATCAGGATCGCCGGCGTGCCGTTCACGGTGGTCGGCGTCAGCAAGAAGAAGGGCGCGCAGTTCGGCCAATCGATGGACGAGTTCGTGGTGATTCCGCTCGGCCGCTACCAGAAGCTGTTTGGCGCGCGCCAGTCGCTGCAGCTGATGGTCAAGCCGCGCGACGCCACGCTGGCGACCTACGCGCGCGACGAGGCCCGCGTGGCGCTGCGGGTCGATCGCGGGCTGAAGCCCGGGGCGGCGGACAATTTCGGCATCGTCGCCTCGGATTCGGTGCTCGGCATCTTCCAGCAGGCGACCGCCGGCATTGCCGTGCTGCTGGTCGGCATCGTCGGTCTGTCGCTGCTGGTCGGCGGCATCGTGATCATGAACATCATGCTGATGGTGGTCAGCGAGCGGACGCGCGAGATCGGCCTGCGCAAGGCGCTCGGCGCGAAGCGGCGCGACATCATGTCGCAGGTGCTGACCGAATCGATCACGCTGTCGGTGGTCGGCGGCATCCTCGGCATCGCGCTCGGCGCGCTGTTTTCGACGATCATTTCCTCGCTGACACCGGTGCCGTCGTCGGTGGAGCTGTGGTCGGTCGCGCTCGGCGTGGTGATCACCGCCGCCGTCGGATTGTTCTTTGGCTGGATGCCGGCGCGACGCGCCGCGACGCTCGATCCGATTGAAGCGCTGAGGCGCGAGTAAGGCCACAGCAGGCACCGAAAGCACAGAACGAATGGCGACGTTGACGAAACAGTTCGCGCTGCTGGGCGAGACGGCGGCGATGGCGTTCGACACGCTGCGCAGCAACAAGATGCGCTCGGCGCTGACGGTGCTCGGCGTGGTGATCGGCGTGACGTCGATCGTCGGCATGACGTCGCTGATCCGCGGCTTCGACTCGTCGCTGCGCGCCTCGATCAACACCCTCGGCCCGAACACGATCTTCGTCCAGAAGGCGGGCATTGCCAGTTTCTCGTCCGGCGCATCGTTCATGGAACTGATGCGGCGGCCCACCATCACCGCCGACGACATGACGGCGATCGAGCGGATGTCGACGACGGTCGGGATGGTGGACCTCTGGCTCGGCGGCGGCGGGCCCGGCAGCCAGGAGGCGATCCAGCGCGTCTTCTACCGCGGCGAGCGCACGCGGCCGATGCCGATCATGGGCACTACCGAGCGCTACATCGACATCAATTTCGCGAAGATGTACGCCGGCCGTTCCTTCACGCAGCAGGAAGTGCAGCGCACCCGTCAGGTGGCCGTTGTCGGCTGGGGCGTGTATCTCGCGCTGTTCGAGAAGCGCGGCATCGATCCGATCGGCAAGCAAGTCCGTGTCGGCGGCGCCGAGTACACGATCATCGGCGTGGTCGAGACACGGCCCTCGCCGTTGCCGGGCGCCGACGATTTCGCGATCATTCCCTACACGGTGTTCCGCAAACAATTTGGCAACGAGAAGAACCAGCGGGGACCGTTCGGCATTCCGTCGATGGTCGCGGTGCTGCCCAAGGAAGGCGTGTCGCGCGAAGAAGCGATGACCGAGATCGAGACGATCATGCGCATCCGGCACGGGCTGACGCTCGACAAGCCGAACGATTTCGATCTCGTGACGTCGGATGCGATCCTCGCGGTGTGGGATCAGATCTCGGCGGCGATCCTGCTGTCGCTGGTCGTGATTTCGTCGATCGCGCTGATGGTCGGCGGCATCGGCGTGATGGCGATCATGACGATCTCGGTGACGGAGCGCACCCGCGAGATCGGCGTCCGGCTGGCGATCGGCGCGCGGCGGCGCGAGATTCTCGTGCAGTTCCTGATCGAGGCCGCGGTGCTGACCAGCGTCGGCGGGCTCCTCGGCGTGCTGGGCGGCAGCGCGATCGGCCTGATCGTCAACGTGTTCTCGGGATTTCCGGTGTCGCTGCCGTGGTGGTCATTCGCCCTGGGTCTTGGATTTTCCGCCTCGATCGGCATCTTTTTCGGAATGCTCCCGGCGTGGCGCGCCTCGCGTCTCGATCCGATAGAAGCTCTTCGATACGAATAGTCGCGCGGGTGTATAGTGCGCCCTATCGGGGGTCTGTGAGCCCCCGGGAGGGTCCCGCCTATGAAGGTCTATGACGCTGCCAGCATCCGCAACGTGGCTGTAGTCGGTCACGGCGGATCTGGCAAGACACAACTGGTGTCGGCCTTGTTGTTCGACGCCGGTATGGTGAACCGGCTCGGCAAGGTCGACGAAGGCAACACCGTCACGGATTACGACGAAGAAGAAATCGCCCGCAAGCACACGTTGTCCGCGAGCCTCGCCTACGCGGAATGGAACAAGACCAAGATCAACCTGATCGACACGCCGGGCTTCGGCAACTTCTTTGCCGATGCGCGCGCGGCGATTCACGTCGCGGACGGCGCGCTGATCGTCGTCGACGCCGTCGCCGGCGTTGAAGTGCAGACCGAGAAGGCCTGGGCGGCGTGCGAGGAACAGCAGCTGCCGCGGCTGATCGTGCTCAACCGCCTGGATCGCGAGCGCGCCTCGCTGGCGCGGACGCTGGAGTCGCTGCGGCTGACGCTCAATCGCACCATCATTCCACTCCAGTTGCCGATCGGCGAGGAACGCGCCTTCACCGGCATCGTCGATCTCGTGTCGATGAAGGCATTCACCACGGCGGGCGACGGCTCGGGCAAGGTCAGCGAAGGCGCGGTGCCCGCGAACCTCGCGGACCAGGCCACCGCGGCGCGCGACGCGCTGATCGAAATGGTGGCCGAGGCCGACGAAGCGCTGATGGAGAAATTCTTCGAGGCGGGCACGCTGACGCAGGAAGAACTGATCAAGGGCCTCGCCTCCGCGACCCGCGCCGCGAAGATTTATCCGCTGGTCTGCACGTCGGGCGCGGCGAACATCGGCGCGCAGGCGCTGATGGACGCGATCCTCGCCTACCTGCCGTCGCCGGCGGATCGTCCGTTCAACGCGATCGCCAACAGCGAGACGGTGTCGAAGCCGGCCGACGAGAAAGCGCCGTACGCCGCCTTCGTCTGGAAGACCGTGGCCGATCAGTTCGCGGGCCGCATCACGATGTTCCGCGTCTACCAGGGATGCCTGAAGGCGGATTCGACGGTGACCAACGCGACGCAGGGCACGCAGGACCGCCTGGGCCACCTGATCGCGCTGCAGGGCAAGACCCCGACCAACGTGCCGGAGCTCAAGGCCGGCGACATGGGCGCCGTGGCCAAACTGAAGGACACCAAGACCAACGACACGATTGCCGACAAGGCCGCCGGGATCACATTCGCCAGGATCCCGTTCCCCGAGCCGGTGCTGTCCTACGCCATCGAGCCGAAGAGCCGCGGCGACGAAGACAAGATCGGCACCGCGATGCATCGCCTCGAGGAAGAGGATTCGACGATCAAGTACCACCGCGATCCGCAGACCCACGAGCTGCTGCTCGCCGGCCAGGGCCAGATGCACATCGAGGTCACGGTCGCGAAGCTGAAGCGCCGCTTCGGCGTCGAGGTGCTGCTGAAACCGCCGCGCATCCCGTATCGCGAGACCATCACCGCGCGCGTCGAGGCGCACGGCCGCCACAAGAAGCAGACCGGCGGCCACGGTCAGTTCGGCGACTGCAAGATCAGGATGGAGCCGCTGCCGCGCGGCAGCGAATTCGAGTTCGTCGACGAGATCCGCGGCGGCGCCATCCCGCGCGGCTTCATTCCCGCGGTCGAAAAGGGCATCCAGGAATCGCGCGTGCGCGGCTATCTCGCCGGCTTCCCGGTCGTCGATTTCCGCGTCGCGCTCTACGACGGCTCATATCACGACGTCGACTCGAACGAACTGTCGTTCAAGACCGCGGGCTGGCTGGCGTTCAAGGACGGCATGTCGCGCGCCAAGCCGACGCTGCTCGAGCCGATCATGAACATCGAGGTCTACACGCCGGGCGACAACGCCGGCGACCTGATGGGCGATCTCAACGGCCGCCGCGGCCGCATTTCAGGCATGGAAGCGCGCGGCTCGACGACCGTGATCAAGGCACAGGTGCCGATGTCGGAGATGCTGACCTACGAGCAGCACCTGACGTCGGTCACCGGCGGACGCGGCTCGTATCACATGGAGTATTCGCACTACGACGAAGTGCCGAGCCACCTGCAGACGAAGATCATCGCCGCGTCGAAGGCCGAACGAGGCCAGGCGGTCGAGGAGCCGGCCTGACGATTTCAGATCTCAGATCTCAGATTTCAGATTGATTTGTCGATCTGAGATCTGAGATCAATCATCAACCTGAAATCTGCAATCCCAAATCGGTTATCAGTCCGTCCTTGAGTCCGTAGATCCAGCCGTGTAGTTCGACCTGATGCCCGCGACGCCATGCGTCCTGCACGATCGTGGTGCGCGCGACGTTCTGCGCCTGATCGATCACGTTCAGCTCGCACAGCTTGTCGACGCGCGCGTCGAAGGTCGGCATGGCCTCGAGCTTCACTTCGTGCGCGCGGGCGACGTCCTGGACGTGGCGCAGCCAGTTGTCGATCAGGCCGTGCTGATCCTTCTCGAGCGCGGCGCGGATGCCGCCGCAGCCGTAATGGCCGCACACGATGACATGCTTCACTTTCAGGACGTCGATCGCGAACTGCAGCACCGACAGGCAGTTCAAATCGGTGTGCACGACGACATTGGCGACGTTGCGATGAACGAACAGCTCGCCCGGATCGAGGCCGACGATCTCGTTGGCCGGGACGCGGCTGTCGGAGCAGCCGATCCACAGGAATTCAGGCGCCTGCTGCTTCTCGAGCCGCGTGAAGAACGTCGGATCGCGCCCGACGCGATCGGCGGCCCATTGACGGTTGTTCTGGAGGAGCGAATCGAGGGCAGGCATCCCTGAGATTCTGCCATGTCCGGCGGTAACGGCATACCCGGCAACGGCCGATAAGACGCGCGCATGTTATGGACGGCACGAGCGGCCTCGTTCCTGGCGGCCACCAGCCTGTTTCTCCTGCAGCCGCTCGTCGCGCGCGCGCTGGTTCCTCTCTACGGCGGCACGTCGTGGATCTGGATCGCGGTCTCCGTATTTTTCCAGCTGGCGCTGATCCTCGGCTACTTCGCGGCCACCAAGCTTAGCGTCCAGGGGCGCGCCCGGCTCCACGCCCGCGTCAGCGCGCTGACCCTCGTCCTCGCGCCCGCCGGATTCTGGCTGCTCTACCGGCGAACCACGTTCGACGCGCTGCCCGCGGAGTTCGCGGTCTTCCTGCACCTGCTGCTCACCGTCGGCGTGCTGGCGGTGTATCTCGCGATGGCATCGCCGCTGCTGCAGATCGCGATCGAAGGCGACGGCCGCATCGACGCGCACAAGTTGTATGCGTGGAGTAACGCGGGCAGCTTGATCGGATTGCTGCTCTACCCGACCGTGATGGAATCGTTCGCCCCGCTGCGGTGGCAGATGGTGATGGCGCTGTCGCTCGCCGTGGCCGCGGGATTGATGATCTACCGCACGGTCGCGCACGCCGAGGCGTCCGCGGCGCCGCAACAGATCGACTGGCAATTTCCGGGACGCGGCCGGGTCGCTTATATCTCGGCGGTCGCGAGCGCGCTGTCGCTGGCGGTGACGACGCGCATGACGGTCGACCTCGGCGCGCTGCCGCTGCTCTGGGTGCTGCCGCTGGTCATGTTCCTGCTCTCGTACATCGTCGCATTCGGCAATCTCAAGCTGGCACGAACGCTGGCCGCGGCCGCGCCGGTGGCGCTGGTCATGGCGTGTTACCTGTTTCTCGCCGGCCGCCGCCTGATGTCGCCGCTCGAGATGGTGTTGCTGTGGTGCGGCCTGCTGTTCGTGATCGAGTGCGGACTGCAGACGCAGATCAAGGCGATCGCGCCGGTCGGCGCCGCGCGCGGCGCGTTCTACGTCACGCTCGCCACCGGCGGCTTCGTGGGCAGCTTCATCGTCGGCTGGCTGATCCCCTATTACTTCGGCGCCGCGACGCTGCTGGCGTCGGCGCCATTCACCGCACCGGTGCTGAAACCGATCCTCGCGGCGGACCCGACGCCTGAAGTCGGCTGGTGTCTCGCGGCCGCCGCCTTCGCGCTGGCCAGCACGCAGCGCTGGCAGGCCCGGCAGATCGCCATTGCCGGCGTCGCGGCGGCCGCGGTGTTGATGTTGATGGCCATCGAGGCGAGCGAGTTGCGGAATATCTTCACCGCCATTGCCATCATCGCCGGCGCCATGGCGATCGCCTATCTTCCGGCGATTGCCGGCCGGCCATGGTTGTTTGGCGCGGCCATCACGCTGGTCGTGCTGGCGTCTTCGTACGTGGCCGAGGGTTACGCGCGAGAGATGTTCCGCACGCGCAACGTTTATGGCGTGCTGTTCGCGCGCGAGTCCCGCGACGGCGCCTTCACCGAGCTGTATCACGGCACCACGCTGCACGGCGCGCAGCACTCGGCGCGCAACAGCGCCGGCGTCGTCGAGCCGCGCAGCCCGCAGGAAGCGCTGTCCTATTACCACCCCGCCAGCCCCATCGCCGCGGTGTTCAGGGCGATGAGCGCCACCGGATGCCCGATGCGAGTCGGCATCCTCGGACTCGGCGCCGGCGCGCTCTCCGCATTCGCGCGATCGGGCGACGACTACGAGTTCTACGAGATCGATCCGGCGGTGATCGACGCGGCGCAGGGCCCGCATTTCTCGTTCGTGCGGGCCGCCCGTGAGCGCGGCGCGCAGATGACGATTCGCGAGGGTGATGGCCGGCGGCTGCTCGCGCAACGCGCCGGGCCGAAGCTCGACCTGGTGATCTTCGATGCGTTTTCATCCGATTCGGTGCCGGCGCACCTGCTGACCATCGAAGCGTTCGAAGCGGCGCGCAGCCAGCTCGCGCCTGGCGGCTATGTCCTTTTCAATACCTCGAATCGCTATTTCGATGTGTATAAAGTCGCCGCAGCCAATGCCAGGTCCCTCGGCTGGGATCACGCGGTCCGCGTCGGGCAAGAAGAAGACCTTGGCACGCAGGCATCGATCTGGGTGATTACGAGGCCGCCGTCAACCGAAACGCCAGGCCCTTGCGTCGTCGACGTCCTGCAGCAAAAACAGAAGACGCCGATCCTCGAGCCGGTGTGGAGCGACGATTTCTCCAATCCGCTGTCGGTGCTGCGACGGCAGGGACTCTGGCGGACGTTGCGCGGCGAGCGCTAAGCGCGGCGCGCCACCCACGTCGTCATCGAGCGCTGATCGTGGACGACGGTGGTCTTGATCGGATCGAGCAGCGTCCCGCCAAGCGTTCGCGTCCACGAATCGATCCCCGCCGCATCGACCAGGAAGCGATCAGATCCATCAGGCAATCGGAAGCGGCCGTTGCCAACTGGAACAACGTCCGACTCAATGCCGATCGTGCTGGCGAGCCGGGCAAAGAAGACGCCGCCGGGCCTCAGCACCCGCCACGTCTGCCTGAGCATGGTTTCGAAGTGCGACGCATCCTGCGCGAAGTGCAGCACCGCGCTCGCAATCACCACGTCGAACGACCAATCGGCGAACGAGGTTCGCTCAATCGGCTCGACGCGGAAATCGTGCGCGCGTCCCGGCGCGAGCGCCTCGGCAAGCGTCCGCACCTGCGCGATCGCGTTCGAATCGGCGTCATTGCCGGACACGTCGTAGCCGTTTCGCAGCAAGTAGACGAGATTGCGTCCGCCGCCGCATCCGGCATCGAACACGCGCATCCCCGGCACGATGCGGCCGCGCAACAGCTGATCGAACACGTAGATGTCGATGTTGCCGAACTGATCCTGCAGGGTCACGCGGTCAAGGGTTCCAGGGGTTCCAATGGTTCCAGAGGTTCCAAAGGCATCGTTCTTAACGGGTTCCACATGTTGCCGGGATGTCGTAGCTCATCACGCGGGACCGCCTGTCCTGCTTCAGTTGCCCAGATGATAGCTGCGAACAATGTCACGAGCATGATCGAGTTTACGACGAGGAACCTGGAACCCAGTTGGAACCTTATTGTTTGAAGTTCTCCGGCACCCACACGTACTGGCCGATCGGGCAGACGTCCTTGAAGCCGAGGCCGCGATACATTCCGGCGCCGAGCGTCGAGGAATGCAGGATCGCCATGCGCGCGCCGGACTTGCGTGCCTCGCTCAACGCCGCCGCCGTGATCGCCCGGCCGAGGCCGCGCTTGCGTTTTTCCGGAATCGTAGACACGTCGTAGATGCCGGCGACACCGGCGCCAAAGAAGATCGAACAGGTCGCGGCGGGCCGATCGTTCACGCGCGCCAGGAAATGACGGAACGGCGAGCTCGGTCCGAGGCCGATCGCCTCGGCGAGCTGGCAGAACGCATCACCGAACGGCTGCGGCGCGCCGAACGAATCGCACAGCACGCGGCACCACGCCTTCAGCGTTTTCGAGTCTTTGACAGGTTCGATACTGATTGGCAGATCGATCTCAGGCGGTCCGGCTAAAGCCGGACCCTCACAGAATTCCTGTGGGGGTCCGCCTTCAGGCGGACCTGCCGACAGGTCCGCCACCATGCCGTGCGCGGGCTCGAACAGGAATCCGCGCTGCTGCAGCTGATCGCCCAGATTGTCCGGCCTGGTCGACGGCCCGGTCCACCACAGCATCGGGACGTTGCGATCGCGGCACGCGGCCGTGCGCGCATCGATCAACGCATCGGCTGCGGCGCCGGAAACGCGCGCGCGCATGACGCTGTTGAACAGCGGAAAGGGCAGATCGGAAATGGTCCAGAAACAATCCGCATCGTCGTGAATCTCGATGCGGGGCCAGCCGGTGAGGTGTTGAAAGAACGCAAAAAGGTTGGCCTCGACAGCATTCGCCATCGAGGCCATATCGTTTAGGATCCGCCGGCTTTACGAGGCGTGGTCGTCTTCTTGGCCGCGCCGCGGGCAGGCTTGCTGGCCTTGTTCTTCGCGCCGCCGTCCTGGTTCTTCTGGCCGCCGCGAATCGTCTTGGCGGCGCCGCGCAGGCGCTCGCCGAGGCTCTTGGCCTGCTTCGGCGCTTCGCCGGCTTCAGCCGCCGCTTCGGCGGCCTTCTTCGCCTCTTCCGCCTTCTTCGGATCGAACTCGCTGCCGATCAACTCGATCTGCGCGACTTCGGCCGCGTCGCCGCGGCGATGTCCGAGCTTGAGGATGCGGGTGTAACCGCCCGGCCGATCCATGAAGCGGGGCGCCAGGTCGTCGAACAGCTTGGTGACGACGGTCTCGTTGAGAACGTCGCGCATCACCAGGCGGCGCGCCGACAGGGACACGCCCTTCGGATCGTTGGCCTTGACGCCGCGCTTGGCGATCGTGATCAGCCGCTCGACGAAGGGACGGAGCTCCTTCGCCTTGGGCACGGTGGTCTCGATCTTCTCGTGCGCGAGCAGGGCTTCGGCCTGGTTGCGCAGCAGCGCGGTCCGGTGCTCGGACACCCGTCCGAGCTTGCGATGTGCATTGCGATGACGCATGGCTACCTTCTATTCCGCGGCCGCCGGCTGATCGAGCTTCATCCCGAGGCTCAATCCCATCGACTGCAGGATCTCCTTGATCTCGTTGAGCGACTTGCGCCCGAAGTTCTTGGTCTTGAGCATTTCGGTCTCGGTCTTGCCGACCAGCTCGCGAATGGTGCGGATGTTGGCGTTCTTCAGGCAGTTGTACGACCGCACCGACAGCTCGAGCTCCTCGACGCTCTTGTCGAGATGCTCGTTCGAGACGCCGGCGCGGGCCGGCTCCGAGGCCGAGTCCATCGTCTCGTCATCGGCATCGTCGAGGCTGACGAAGATGTTCAGGTGATCGCGAATCAGCTTGGCCGACAGCGACACCGCGTCGCTCGGTGTCACCGAGCCGTTGGTCCACACTTCGATGGTGAGCTTGTCGTAGTCGGTGGTCTGACCGACGCGCGCGCCCTCGACCTGGTAGTTGACCTTCTTGACCGGCGAGTGCACCGAGTCGATCGGGATCCAGCCGATGCCGAGATCCTCGTCGAAGTTGCGATCGGCGGCAACGTAGCCGCGGCCGCGCTTGACGCGCAGCTGCATGTGCAGCTTGCCGCCCTCGGCGATGGTCGCGATGTGCGCATCCGGTTCCAGGATCTCGACGTCGGCATCGGCTTCGATGTCCGAGGCGCGGACCGGGCCCGGCTTGTCCTTCCGCAGCGTCAGCGTCTTGGTGTAATCGACGTGGCACGTCAGCGGCAGCTGCTTGAGGTTGAGGATGATGTCGGTGGCGTCCTCGACGACGCCCTTGATCGGCGAGAACTCGTGCAGCACGCCGTCGATCTGCACGGCGGTGATCGCCGCGCCTTCAATCGACGACAGCAGCACGCGGCGCAGCGCGTTGCCGATGGTGGTGCCGAAGCCGCGCTCGAACGGCTGCGCGTAGAAACGGCCGAACCGATCGGTCAGGGTCTCGCGTTCGAACTCAAGGCGCTTGGGGCGCTGAAAACCTTTCCACATACTTCACGTTCCTTTCGCGAACGGGCCGCCAGCTGCGGCCTCCAGACCTGCGTGTTGTTAACCACGTTCGCTCGCTGCAGGCCTGAAGAGCTGCTGGAACGTGGCTTGCGAAAAATAACAAAGAACAAATAACGAAAAACAAAACTCCGTTTGTTATTTGTTTCTTTTGTTATTTGTTCTTTTGTTATTTGTTCTTTTGTTATTTGTTCTTTTGTTATTTGTTCTTTTGTTATTTGTTCTTTTGTTATTTCGAATACAACTCGACGATGAGCTGTTCCTGCACCGGCAGGTTGATCTGCTCGCGCGTCGGCATCGAGACGACCTTGCCGCCGAGCTCGCCTTCCGGCGAGATCCATTCCGGAATGCCGCGGCCCTTGACCTCTTCCTGCGCGTGCAGGATGGTCGGGTTCTGACGGCTGCTCTCGCGGACGATGACCGTGTCGCCCGACTTCAGCGAGTACGACGGCACATCGACCTTCTTGCCGTTGACCAGGAAGTGGCCGTGGCGAACGAGCTGGCGCGCCTGCGGCCGCGAGGTCGCGAGACCCATGCGGTAGACGGCGTTGTCGAGACGGCGCTCGAGCAGCTGCAACAGCGTTTCGCCGGTGATGCCGCGGGTGCGCTCCGCCTGCTCGAAGTAGCGGCGGAACTGATCTTCCAGCACGCCGTAAATGCGCTTCACCTTCTGCTTCTCGCGCAGCTGCACGCCGTAGCCGACCATCTTCGCCTTGCGGAGACGGCCATGCTGGCCCGGCGGCATGTTGCGCTTCTCGATCGCGCACTTCTCGGTGTAGCAACGCTCGCCCTTGAGGAACAACTTCATGCCCTCACGGCGGCAGAGGCGGCAAACAGGTCCGTTATAACGTGCCATATGTCAGTAACCAGTATCCAGTAGCCAGTAGCCAGAAAAATTCATTGTGTTAAACCCGACGACGTTTCGGTGGACGGCAGCCGTTATGCGGAATCGGCGTGACGTCGCGAATCGATCGAACTTCGAGGCCGGCGGTCTGCAGCGCGCGAATCGCCGATTCGCGGCCGGAGCCGGGGCCCTTGACCAGCACGTCGCACGAGCGCATGCCGAAGGCCTTGGCGGCGTTGGTCGCGCTGAGCGCCGCCTGGGTCGCCGCGAACGGCGTGCCCTTGCGCGAGCCTTTGAAGCCGATCGCGCCGGCGCTCGACCACGACACCACCGCGCCGTCGGCGTCGGTGATCGTGATCAGCGTGTTGTTGAACGACGCCTGCACGTGCACGAAGCCGTGGTGGACAATGCGCTTCTCGCCGCGCTTCTTGAACGACTTCTTTTTCTTGGTCGGCGCTTCCGCGCCCTGCGCTGCTGCTGCCTGTTCTTTGGCCATAAGTCCAGTCTTCTGCCTTCTGCCTTGTGCCTTCTGCCTTTAAACGGTCTTTTTCTTAGCGACCGCGCCCTTGCGCGGGCCCTTGCGCGTGCGGGCGTTGGTCTTGGTGCGCTGCCCGCGCAGCGGCAGATTGCGGCGATGACGGCCGCCGCGATAGCTGCCGATTTCGATCAGCCGCTTGATGTTCATCGAGATCTCCTTGCGGAGATCGCCTTCGACGCCGCCCTGCTCCTCGAGCACGCGGGTGATCTTGCGGACGTCGTCTTCGGTCAGGTCCTTGACGCGGACGTCGGGGCTGACCCCGGCCTGCGTCAGGATGACGTTCGAACGATGCCGGCCGATGCCGAAGATGTACGTGAGACCGATCTCGATGCGCTTCGTGCGCGGAAGATCGACACCTGAAATACGCGCCATAGTTCTTATCCCTGCCGCTGCTTATGCTTCTGGTTGCTGCAAATCACGCGGACCACCCCACGGCGGCGCACGACCTTGCACTTGTCGCAGATTCGTTTGACTGACGCTCTGACTTTCATAACTTCTCCACTATCCGTCCGCGGCCCGGATCGTTCGCACTGAGCGCGACCCGAACCCGATCACCCACGATCACCCGCACGTAATTCCTGCCCACGGGACTCGCTAAATGCGCGGTCACCTCGTGTCGTCCTTCGAGCTCGACTCGCACCAACTGGTGCGGCAACAACTCGCGGACCACACCGTCAGCGGTCCTCTCCTTCGACTCGCTCACGTGCTCGCTTGCGCTCACACGTGCGCTCGCTCACCCCTCGACTCCGCTCGGGGTGACCCTGAGCCTGTCGAAGGGTCAGGACTCGCGCCAGCCTCCGCTTCGCGCTCGGGCAGCGTCAGCACCCGGCACCCGTCCTCGGTGACGACGACGGTGTGCTCGAAGTGCGCCGACAGCCCCTTGTCCTTCGTCACCGCCGTCCAGCCGTCCTGCAACACCTTCACGGCCGGCTTGCCCGCATTCACCATCGGCTCGATCGCGAGGGCCATGCCCTCCTGGAGCCGCGGGCCGCGCCCGGCCGCGCCGTAGTTCGGAATCTGCGGCTCCTCGTGGAGCGCCGTTCCGATGCCGTGGCCCACGAACTCGCGGACCACCGAAAACCCGTTCGCCTCGACGTATGCCTGCACCGCGGCGCCGATGTCCGAGACGCGCGCGCCCGCCTTCACTGCCGCCACCGCGCGATCGAGCGCGGTCTTGGTCACCTGCAACAGCCGCTCGGCCTCCGGCGTGACGCGGCCCACCGGCACGGTCACCGCCGAATCACCGAAGAACCCGTCGAGCTTCGCGCCCATGTCGATCGAGACGATGTCGCCTTCGATCAGCGGGCGGCCGTTCGGGATGCCGTGCACGACCTGCTCGTTCACCGACGCGCAAATCGTCGCCGGGTAGCCGTGGTAGCCCTTGAACGCCGGCTCGGCGCCCGCTTCACGCAACCGCTGCTCGGCGATGTCGTCGAGCATCTTCGTCGTCACGCCCGGCTTCACGGCGGCGGCGAGCTCCTTGAGCACGCGGGCGACGAGCGCGTTGACTCTCGCCAACTTCTCGATCTCGGCCGCCGATCTCAGGACGATGCTCACGACTAATCCTCGTTCAGCCCTGTCGCGCGCCGCGCGGGGTAATGCCCGCGCCGCTCAACTTCTTCGCGACCATGCTCTGCAGCTGCGACGCCGGCATGCCCAGCGCCGACGACACCGCCGAGACCAGCGCTTCACGCACCTGCTGCGGCGTCTGCAGACCGTTGATCACCCGGAACGTCGGCCGCGACTGGTAGTAATCAATCATCGGCTTGGTGTCCCGCCAGTAAATCTTCAAGCGCTCGCGAACGACCGCTTCCGAATCGTCCGACCGCGCCACCCACTTCGGGCCGACCGACCGGCACCGCTCGGTGTTCTGGCACAGCTCGGGCAGCGCGTCGGTGTGATTCACGAAGGCATCGGCATTGGCGCCGCAGTCTTCACACACCCGGCGTCCGCGCACGCGCCTGACCAGCTCTTCGTCCGGCACCTGGATCTCGACGCAGATCACCGGTCCTCGCGACGCCGTGATCTCGTCGAGCGCATCCGCCTGTTTCGCCGTGCGCGGAAACCCGTCGAGCACGAACCCGGCCACCGCATCCGGCTGCGACAACCGCTCGCGGACGATGCCGATGATCAGGTCGTCGCCGACCAGCTCACCGCGCTCCATCACCGACTTGACCTGCTGGCCAAGCTCGGAGCCGCTGTGCACGGCCTCGCGCAGGATGTCCCCGGTCGAGACCTTGGGAATCCCGTGCTCGCGTGCGAAACGTTCCGCCTGCGTGCCCTTGCCCGCGCCGGGCGGGCCAAGCATCACCAGGTTGAGGGCCACGTTAGCCGCGCCGTCCCCTGATCCGCGTCTTCTTCATGAACCCGTCGTAATGCCGCATGATCAGCTGCGACTCGACCTGGTTCACGGTGTCCATGGCCACGCCGACCACAATCAGCAGCGACGTGCCGCCAAAGAAGAACTGCACGTTGAGACCCTGCGTCACGAAACGCGGCAGGATCGCATCGAGCTGTTCGCCGATGAACGGAATCGGCGCCACTTTGAAACCGGTCAACAGGAACTCCGGCAGGATGGCGACGAGCGCCAGGTAGATGGCGCCGACCAGCGTGATCCTCGCCAGGATCGTGTCGATGTATTCGGCGGTGCGCTTGCCCGGACGGATGCCCGGAATGAAGCCGCCGTACTTGCGCATGTTCTCCGACACGTCATCGGGATTGAAGATGATCGCGGTGTAGAAGTACGCGAAGAAGATGATGCCGAGCACGTAGAGCAGGTTGTAGAGCGGCATGCCGTAGGCAATCTGCCGCGTCGCCGCATCCATCCAGCCGCCCGGCGTGAACATGCCCGCGAGCGTCTGCGGGAACGTCAGGATCGAGCTCGCGAAGATCACCGGGATGACGCCGCCGGTGTTGACCTTCAGCGGAATGTGCGTGCTCGAGCCGCCGTACTGGCGGCGCCCGACGACGCGTTTGGCGTACTGCACGGTGATGCGGCGATGGCCGCGCTCGACGTAAATGATCGCGGCAATCACGCCGACCATCAGCACGACGAGAATCACGAGCGTCAGCAGGCCGATCTGGCCGGTGCGCAGCTGGTCGAACGTGGCGATCACCGCTCGCGGGAAGTTGACGACAATGCCCGAGAAGATGATCAGCGACATGCCGTTGCCGATGCCGCGCTCGGTGATCTGCTCGCCGAGCCACATGATGAACATGGTGCCGGTGGTGAGCGTCAGCATGCAGCCAAGACGGAAGCCCCAGCCCGGCTCGTAGACGAGCGGCAGTCCGTTGGCGATCTGCGTCTGGCGCTCGAGATAGACCGCGATGCCGAGCGACTGCACGGCCGCGAGCAGCAGCGTCAGGTAGCGCGTGTACTGGGTGATCTTGCGGCGGCCGAGCTCGCCTTCCTTCGACAGGCGCTCGAGGTACGGCCACACCACGGTCAGCAGCTGCAGGATGATCGACGAGCTGATGTACGGCATCACGCCCAGCGCGAAGATCGTGATGCGCGACAGGCTCCCGCCCGTGAACATGTCGTACATCCCGAACAGCGTGTTCTGCGCCTGCTCGGCGAGAATGCGCAGGGCGTCGGAGTTCACGCCCGGCGTCGGGATGTGATTGCCGACGCGATACACCGCCAGCATGCCGAGTGTGAACAACACCCGGTTGCGGAGGTCGGCGACGGCAAATAAATTCTTTAAAGTTTCGACCACAGTTACCTCAAGACCTCAAGACCTCAGGACCTCAAGACCTCAGTTACTGAGCAATCGCTTCTGCCTTACCACCCGCGGCGGCGAGCTTCTCGGCCGCCTTGCCGCTGAATTTGTGCGCCTGCACGGTGAGCGCCTTGGTGACTTCACCGCGGCCCAGCACCTTGACGAGCGCGGTGCGGCTGCTGACAATGCCGCGCTCGCGCAGCGCGTCCACCGTGACCGTCGCGCCCTTCTCGAACAGCGTCTCGAGCTGATCGAGATTGACCACGTCGTACTCGGTGCGGAAGATGTTGGTGAAGCCGCGCTTCGGCACGCGCCGATGCAGCGGCATCTGGCCGCCTTCGAAGCCGCGCTTGAAGTGATAGCCCGAGCGCGACTGCGCGCCCTTGTGGCCGCGTCCCGACGTCTTGCCGAGACCCGAGCCGGGACCACGCCCAACGCGCTTCTTCTTGAACTTCGACCGGTCGGCCGGCTTGAGATTGTTCAGACCCATAACAATTACTCGCTCACCGTCACGAGGTGACGAATCTTGAAAATCATTCCTCGCGTCTCGGGCGTGTCCTTCAACGTCACCGAGTGATTCAGCTTACGAAGGCCCATGCCCTCAGCAACCTTGCCCTGGACCTTCTGAAACCCAATCGGGCTCTTCACGAGCGTGACGGTGACCATCTTGCCGCCGTCGGTTTTCTTTGCCTGCTTCGCCATGATTAATCTGTGCCTAATCTGTGGATCTGTGGCCCTATGCGTCCGCGCGGCCGCCCGCGAGATCGGCCGCCGTGTCCTTGCCGCGGAGGCGCATCAGCCGCTGCGGATCCTTGAGCTCCTGAAGCGCCGTGAACGCCGCGCGCACCACGTTGTGCGGGTTGGCCGAACCCAGCGACTTGGTCAGCACGTTGGTGACGCCCGCCGATTCCACGACGGCCCGAACCGCGCCGCCGGCAATGATGCCGGTGCCGTCCGGAGCGGGCTTGAGCAGCACGCGGCCGGCGCCGTAGCGGCCGACGACCGGGTGCGGCACCGTCGTGCCCTGCACCGGGACGCGGATCAAGTTCTTCTTCGCCGCTTCAATGCCCTTCTTGATCGCCGACGGCACTTCCTTCGCCTTGCCGACGCCGTAGCCGACAACGCCGTGCCCGTCTCCGACCACGACCAGCGCGCTGAAGCTCAGGTTCTTGCCGCCCTTGACGACCTTGGTGACGCGGTTGATCGAAACCACCGTGTCCTTGATGTCGAGCTGCGACGGGTCAATTTTTTCGCGTGTCTTCATTTTTGCCTTCTGCCTTATGCCTTCTGCCTTGTCGACGGGCCTAGAATTCCAGGCCCGCGGATCGCGCTGCTTCGGCGACGGCGCGCACGCGCCCGTGATACAGGAACCCGTTGCGATCGAACACCACCTTGGTGATGCCCTTCTCCTTCAAACGCTCGGCGATCGTCGTGCCGATCAACTCGGCGCCCTTGATGTTGCCGCCGCCGGTGCCCTTGGCCATCTTGCCCTTCACCGTGGGATCGATGGTCGACGCCGACGCAATGGTCTGGCCGTTCATGTCGTCGATCACCTGCACGTAGATGTGCGACACGCTGCGGAACACGCTGAGGCGCGGCTTCTGTGACGTGCCGGCCATGCGCTTCCGGATGCGGTACTTGATTCGATCTCGACGATCTTCTTTCGTCTTAATTCTCATAAATCACCAGTTCACCAGATCACCAGATCACCAGATCACCAGATCACCCGATCCTAGGCCCCTGTCTTTCCGGCCTTCTTCTTCAACTGTTCACCCGTGTAGCGGACACCCTTCTGCTGGTACGGGTCCGGCTTGCGCAGGCGGCGCAGGTTGGCGGCCACCTGGCCGACCAGCTGCCGATCCACGCCCGTCACGGTGATGTGCGTCTGCTTGTCGATCGCCACGTCGATGCCCTTCGGCACGTCGTAGACCACCGGGTGCGAGTAGCCGAGCGCCAGGTGAATCTGCTGGCCCTTGAGCTCCGCGCGATAGCCGACGCCGACGATGTCGAGCTCCTTCTTCCAGCCTTCGGTGACACCGAGCACGGCGTTGTTCACGAGGCTGCGGGCGAGACCGTGGAACTTGCTCAGCTCCGCGTCGTCGGACACTTTCTTCGTGACCAGGTTGCCGTCTTCGACGACCGCGGTGATGCCCGGAGGCAGCGCCTGCTTCATCTGTCCCTTGGGACCCTTCACGTCGACGCCGGTGGCGTCGGCCTTGATGGTCACGCCTTTCGGGATCGCGATCGGTTTTTTTCCAATTCGTGACATGACTAAATTCCTACCAAACGTTACAGAGGATCTCGCCGCCGACGCCGGCCTTCTGGGCGGCGCGGCCGGTCATCACGCCGCGCGACGTCGTCAGGATCGTGACGCCGAGCCCGCCGAGGACCGAGGGCACTTCGTCGCGGTTCGCGTAGACACGGCGGCCGGGACGGCTGACGCGCTCGAGGCCGGACAGGGCCTTCTCGCCGCCGGGGCCGTACTTCAGGAACAAGCGCATGGCCTGGCGCGGCGCCTTGCCGGCGCGCTCCGCGGGGGTCTCGACCATCTTGAAGCCCGCGATATAACCCTCGTCCTGCAGGATCCGCGCGATCTCGGCCTTCAACTTCGAGGCCGGCATCTCGACGCGCGCGTGGCGCGCCGTCACGGCGTTGCGGATCCGCGTAAGCATGTCTGCGATCGGGTCTGTCATCTCTTCGTTCTCACTTTAGGCACCGCAGGCACCGAGGCACCCAGGCACCATGACTAAGCTACCAGCTGCTCTTGGTCACGCCCGCGACGTCGCCCGTCAGGGCCAGCTCGCGGAAACACAAACGGCACAACGCGAACTTGCGCATGTAGGCGCGCGGACGTCCGCATCGACGGCAACGGTTACGATGCCGGACTTTGAATTTCAGGGTCTTTCGCTCACGCGCTTTTTTCGCCGTAGTCGCCATCGATTAATTCCCCGTCCTGAACGGCATGCCCATGAACTGGAGCAACTTCCGCGCTTCTTCATCCGTCCTCGCCGTCGTCACGACACTCACGTTCATGCCGCGGCCCTTGTCGACCTTGAGGTAGTCGATCTCGAGGAAGATCAACTGGTCCTTGAGGCCGAGCGTGTAATTGCCGCGGCCGTCGAAGCCCTTCGACGACACGCCGCGGAAGTCGCGGACGCGCGGCAGCGCAATGTTCATCAGGCGATCGAGGAACTCATACATGCGATCGCCGCGCAGCGTGACCATGGCGCCGATCGGCATGCCCTGGCGCACCTTGAACTGCGCGATCGACTTCTTGGCCTTGCGGACCGCCGCCTTCTGGCCGGTGATCTTGCCGAGCTCGTCGGCGCCGGTATCGACGACCTTGGCGTTCGAAGTCGCCTCGCCGAGGCCCATGTTGACGACGACCTTCGTCACCTTGGGCACGGCCATGATGTTCTTGTAGCCAAACTCCTTCTGGAGCGCCGGGATCACTTCCGCGCGGTACTTGTCGCGCAGGCGGATCACCGACGGCTTGGCTTCCTTCAAGTGCTTGTCGCCCGACTGCGGCGCGTCCTTGGCCGCCTGCTTGGCGGCCTTGGCGGCCTTGGCCTGGGCAATCTGATCGTCGCTGGGCTTGGTCTTGCTCATTGGTCCACCACTGCGCCGCTCTTGCGGCCGATACGGACGCGCGTCCCGTCGTTCATCTTCTTGCTGCCGATGCGCGTCGGCTCGTTGGTATCCGGATCCAGCAGCATCACGTTGCTGGCATGGATGGCGGCCTCACGCTCGACGATCCCGCCCTTGATGTTCTTCTGCGGGTTCGGCCGCGTATGCCGCTTGATCAGGTTCACGCCTTCGACGATCACGCGGTTCTTGCCCGGGACCACCGACAGCACGCGGCCCTTCTTGCCGCGGTCCTTGCCGGCGCGGACCATCACCTGATCGTTCTTCCGAATCGACATCGCCATGGCCTTACAGCACCTCGGGAGCGAGCGAAATAATCTTCATGAAGCGGCGCTCGCGCAGCTCGCGCGCGACCGGCCCGAACACGCGGGTGCCGATCGGCTCGCCCTGGTCGTTGATCAGCACCGCGGCGTTGCGGTCGAAGCGGATGTAGCTGCCGTCACGGCGGCGCTGCTCCTTGCGCACGCGCACGACGACGGCCTTGACCACCTGGCCCTTCTTGATCTGGCCCTCGGGCGCCGCTTCCTTGACGTTGGCGGTGATGATGTCGCCGAGGTAGGCGTAGCGCCCGGCCGAGCCGCCGATCGGGTTGATCACGGAAATCTTCCGCGCCCCCGAGTTGTCGGCGACGTCGAGAATCGATCGCATCTGGATCATGGCGTCGTCTCCTGCGCGCGCTCGACGATGCGCACCAGCGCCCACCGCTTGCGCTTGCTGAGCGGCCGCGACTCGGAGATCACCACCGTGTCGCCGACCCTGGCGTCGTTGTTCTCGTCATGCGCGACGAACGTCGAGGTGCGCTTCTGCGTCTTGCCGTAGACGCCGTGCTGCACGCGCCGTTCGGTCGAGACGATGATGCTCTTCTGCATCTTGTCGCTGACGACCGTGCCCTGTTTTTCCGCTGTGCCCGCCATCGCTATTTCGCCTTCTCTTTCGGATTCGGCTTCTCTTTCAGCACCGTGAGGATGCGCGCCCGCTCGCGGCGGATGGTGCGCATCTTGCCCGGGGCCTCGAGCTGCCCCATCGACTTCTGGATCCGCATGCGGAACAACTGATCGTCGATCTCCTGCGTCTTGGCGCGCAGCGTCTCGACGTCCATGTCTCTCAATTCAGCGGCCTTCATGACACTTTCTCCTCGGCAAACCGCGTCGCGAAGTGCGTCTTGATCGGCAGCTTCGCGGACGCCAGCTGGAACGCGCGGCGCGCTTCACTGGCCGGCACGCCGTTCATCTCGAACAGGATGCGGCCCGGCTTGATCACGCACACCCAGCCCTCGGGCGCGCCCTTGCCCTTGCCCATGCGGGTTTCCTGCGGCTTCTTGGTGATCGGCTTGTCGGGGAACACGCGCACCCAGACCTTGCCGCCGCGCTTGACGAAGCGGGTCATCGCGACGCGCGCCGCTTCGATCTGGCGATCGGTCAGCCAGCACGGCTCCATCGCCTTCAGGCCGTAGTCGCCGAACGACACGTCCGAGCCGCGCCACGCCTTGCCGCGCATGCGGCCGCGCTGCTGCTTGCGGTACTTCACCTTCTTCGGCATCAACATATTCGTATCCTTGTATCTGTTGATCTGGTGATCTGGTGAACTCTTGAACTGGAAAATCCGATCAACAGCTCAACCGATCAACAGCTCAATAGATTCATCCGCGCGCCTCGGGCCGCGGACCGGGGCGTCGCGGTCCGCGGTCTCTGTCACGGTCCCGGTGATCCCGCCCGCCGCCGCTGCCGCCGAATTCCTCTTCGCGACCGACGCGCGGCGTCAGGCGCTCACCCTTGTAGAGCCACACCTTCACGCCGATCTGGCCGTAGGTGGTGTTGGCTTCCGCGAACCCGTAATCGATGTCGGCGCGCAGCGTCTGCAGCGGCAGCTGGCCGTGCAGGTACCACTCCGAGCGCGCGATTTCCGCGCCGTTCAAGCGGCCCGACACGCGCACCTTGATGCCGCGCGCGCCGAAGCGCAGCGCCGACTCCACCGCCTTGCGCATGGCGCGGCGGAACGCGACGCGCTTTTCGAGCTGCATCGCCACCGACTCGCCGACCAGCTGCGCATCCAGTTCAGGCTTCTGAATCTCCTGGATGTTGATGAAGACCTCGCGGTTGGTCCGCTTCTGGATCTCCTGCTTCAACTTGTCCACTTCCTGCCCCTTGCGGCCGATGATGATGCCGGGACGCGAGGTGTGGATGTTGATCTTCAGGTTCCGCGCGGCGCGCTCGATCTCGATCTGCGCGACGCCGGCGTGCTGGAAGCGCTTCTTCAGATCCTTCTTCAGCGCAAGATCTTCATGCAGCAGGTTGGCGTAGTCCTTGTTGGCGAACCAACGCGACTTCCAGGTCTTGTTGAACCCGATGCGGAACCCGTAAGGGTGAACTTTCTGGCCCACGCTAACTCCTATTGACCTGCGGCGGCGGGTTGACCCGCTTTGCCGCGCTTGCTGTTTTTCTTGCTCGGCTCCGCCTCGCCGACGGCCTTGATCACCTGGGCACGCTCGGTCACTTCAACAGTGAGGTGCGTGGTCCGCTTCACGATGCGAAAGGCCCGGCCCATCGGCGCGGGACGAACCCGCTTCTGCGACGGACCGTTGTTGGCGTGGCACTTCGAGACGAAGAGCCGCGCCACGTCGCCGCCGAAGGCGTCCTGCTGCTGCGCGTTGGCGACCGCCGAACGCAGCACCTTCGCCACGTCGCGGGCCACCGCCTTGCGGCTGAACTGCAACGCGGACAACGCCATGTTGACGTTCTTGCCGCGAATCAAATCGAGCACCAGCCCCGCCTTCTGGGCCGAGGTGCGCACGTACTTGGCTGTGGCCTCTGCGGTCACCATGGCTTAGCCCTTTCCGCCCGCCGCCGGAGCGCCGGCCGGTGCACCAGGCGCGCCCGGAGCCGCCGCGGCCGCCTTGTCGGAGCGCGCGGAGTGGCCCTTGAACTGGCGCGTCGGCGAGAACTCGCCGAGCTTGTGGCCGACCATGTTCTCGGTGAGATACACCGGCACGAACTTCTTGCCGTTGTGCACCGCGAGCGTGTGTCCGACCATTTCGGGCACCACCGTCGAGCGGCGCGACCAGGTCTTGACGACCTTCTTTTCGTTGGCCCGATTCATTGACTCGACCTTTTCGAGGAGGTGCGTGTCGACGAACGGACCTTTCTTTAATGAGCGGCTCATCGTTTTGCCTTCTGCCTTCTGCCTTCTGCCTTCTGCCTTCTGCCTTACTTCGACCGGCGCTGGACAATGAACTTGTCGCTCGGCTGCGGTCGCCGTGTCTTATAACCCTTGGTCGGCACGCCCCACGGCGTCACCGGGTGACGGCCGCCCGACGTCTTGCCTTCACCACCACCGAGCGGGTGATCGACCGGGTTCATGGCGACGCCACGAACGTGCGGACGCTTGCCCATCCAGCGGCTGCGGCCGGCCTTGCCGATCGACACGTTCTCGTGATCGAGATTGCCGACCTGGCCGATGGTGGCGAGGCAGTCGAGATAGATCTTGCGAATCTCGCCCGACGGCATCTTCACGGACACGTAATCGCCTTCCTTGGCGACCACCTGGACCGCGGCACCGGCGCTCCTCGCCATCTGTCCGCCCTTGCCCGGCTTCAGCTCCACGTTGTGCACCATCGTGCCGAGCGGGATGTTCTTCAGCGGCAGGCAATTGCCGGTCAGAATGTCGACGCTCTCACCGGCGATGATCGAGTCGCCCACCTTCAGCCCCGCGGGCTGGAGGATGTAGCGCTTCTCGCCATCGGCGTAAGTGATGAGCGCAATGCGCGCCGATCGATTCGGGTCGTACTCGATCGTCGAAACCTTGCCGGGGATGCCGGCCTTGTCGCGCTTGAAATCGATGATCCGGTAGAGGCGCTTGTGACCGCCGCCGCGCCACCAGATCGTCTGCTCGCCCGTGCTGCTGCGGCCGCCCGACGGCTGCAGTTTCTCGGTGAGCGGAGCGTGCGGCGTGTCGGTCGTGATCTCGTCGAACGTCAACACCGTCATCTGGCGACGGCCGGGCGTGACCGGTTTGTATTTGCGGATAGGCATGATTCTTTACGCCCCCTCGAGGAAGTCGGGCAGCTTCTCGCCCGCGCGCAACGTGACGTACGCCTTCTTCCAGTCTGAACGGCGGCCGATGAAACGGCCCTGGCGCTTCAACTTGCCCCGGGTCACGGCGGTGCGGACGTCCGCGACCTTCGCGCCGAGCAGCTTTTCGATCGCGCGCCTGATGTCGATTTTGTTGGCGTCCTTCGCCACTTCGAACACGACGGTCCGGCCATCGTCACGAAGCGTCGTGGTCTTCTCGGTGACCAGCGGACGGCGGATGACTTCAGTGAGTTTCATAACCCTTCGACTCGCGTCGCTCGCTCAGGGCGAGCTACGCTAAGACCGCCTCCAGTTTTTCGACCGCGGCCTTCGTCAGCACGACCTGCTTGGTGTTGGCGACGTCGCGCGCGGTGACGCGGTTGCTCTGCACGAGCGACACGCCATCGACGTTGCGGACCGACATGGCGAACTTCTCGTCGAGTGTCGCGTCGACGAGCACGGCCTTGCCGGTGACGCCGATCGACTTCAACACGCCGACCACGGCCTTGGTCTTCACTTCCTTCGCGGTCAGCGCGTCGATGACGATCAACGAGCCTTCCTGCAGCTTCTGCATCAGCGCGGCGCGCAGCGCGCCCTTCTCGACCTTCTTGGGGATCGAGTATTCGTAGCTGCGCGGCGTCGGGCCGAACACGGTGCCGCCCTTGCGCCACAGCGGGTTCCGGATTTCACCCACGCGCGCGCGGCCGGTGCCCTTCTGGCGCCACGGCTTCTTGCCGGAGCCGCTGACCAGGGCGCGGTTCTTGGTCATGTGCGTGCCGCGCCGTTCTGCGGCGTTCGCACGCACGACGGATTCGTGAATCAGGTCGGCCTTGACTCGACCGCCAAACACGTCGTCGTTCAGGTCGACGGAGCCGACCTTCTTGTTTTCCGCGTTGACGACATCAATCTTCATAAGTCACTCTGCAATCTCAGATCAGAGATCTGAAATTACTTTTTGCCCTTCTTCGGCTTCTCTTGCAGTTGCGGCTGCGGCTCGGGCTTGGCGGCCACGGCCTTGCGAATCACGACGTAGCCGCCGTTCGATCCGGGCACGGCGCCCTTCACGAGGATCAAATGGTTCTCGGTGTCGATCTTCAGCACCTTGAGGTTGCGCACCGTGACGCGATCGACGCCCATGTGGCCGTGCGCGCGCATGCCGGGCATGACCCGTGACGGATACGAGGACGCGCCGATCGATCCGGGGGCGCGATGGAACATCGAGCCGTGCGTCGCATCGCCGCCGCGGAAGTGGTGACGCTTGACGACGCCCTGGAAGCCGTGGCCCTTGCTCGTGCCGATCACGTCCACGCGCTCGCCCTGGTTGAAGATCGTAACCAGCACCTGGTCGCCGGGCTTCGGCGCTTCCGCGCCCTTCGCCACTTTGACTTCGCGCTGCACGCGCGTCGGCGGCACGTTGGCCTTCTTGTGATGGCCGACGCTGGCCTTGTTGGCGCGGCGGGGCGGATTCTTCTCGACGAGGCCGAGCTGCACCGCGTCGTAGCCGTCGGTCTGACCCGACTTCGACTGCACGACGATGCAGGGACCGGCCTGCAGCACGGTGGCGGGCTCGAGCGTTCCGTCTTCCAGGAACAGCTGCGTCATCCCGACTTTCTTGCCGATGATTCCAGTGACCATAAATTCACTCTGCAATCTGAGATCTCACGTCTGAGATCTACTTGCCGTGCTCTTTGCCGAACGCCTTGATCTCCACGTCGACGCCGGCCGGCAGATCCAGCTTCATCAACGCGTCAACCGTCTGCGGCGTCGGCTCGAAGATGTCGATCAGACGCTTGTGCGTCCGGACTTCGAACTGCTCACGCGACTTCTTGTCCACGTGCGGCGAGCGCAGCACCGTCCACTTGTTGATTTCGGTCGGCAGCGGAATCGGACCCGCCAGGCGCGCGCCGGTGCGCTTTGCCGTCTCGACGATCTCGCCGGTGCTCTGGTCGAGCACGCGCGCGTCGTAGGCTTTCAAACGAATTCGAATCTTGTCACCAAGCATGGCTATTATTCTCGGCGCCTTCCGGCGCTATTTGGTCCCTTGAACGCGCGCCACAACTTCATCGCTGACGTTGCGCGGTGCCTGTTCGTACCGATCGAAGTGCATTGAGTAGGTGGCGCGGCCCTGCGTGCGCGAGCGAAGGTCCGTGGCGTAGCCGAACATGTCGCTGAGCGGCACCCGCGCGTTGATGATCTGCGTGCCGCCGCGATCTTCCTGCGACTGGATCTTGCCGCGGCGCGACGCGAGGTCGCCGATGACGTCACCCATGTTGTCCTTGGGCACGACGACTTCGACGCGCATCACGGGTTCCATCAGCACCGGCGCCGCTTTCTTGGCCGCATCCTGGAACGCCAGCGAGCCGGCAATCTTGAACGCCATTTCCGACGAGTCGACGTCGTGATAGTCGCCGTCGTAGAGCTCGATCCGGACGTCGTCGATCGGGTAACCCGCAAGGATGCCGCGCGTCAGCGCTTCCTGGATGCCCTGGTCGATCGGCTTGATGAATTCCTTGGGAATCGCGCCGCCGACGATCTCGTTCACGAACTCGTAGCCGGTGCCCGGGTCGCGCGGGAACAGGCGGATCTTGCAGTTGCCGTACTGGCCGCGGCCGCCGGTCTGACGCTTGAACAAGCCGTGGCCGTCAGCAGCCTTCGTCAGCGTTTCCTTGTAGGCGACCTGCGGCTTGCCGACGCTGGCCTCGACGTTGAACTCGCGCTTGAGACGGTCGACGATGATTTCGAGGTGCAGTTCGCCCATGCCGGCGATGACGACCTGACCGGTCTGCTCGTCGGTTCGCACGCGGAACGTCGGATCTTCCGCCATCAGCTTGGCCATGCCCTGGCCGAGCTTTTCCTGGTCGGCCTTGGTCTTCGGCTCAATCGCGAGCGAGATCACCGGCTCCGGGAATTCCATCTTCTCGAGGATGATGGGGTTCTTCTCGTCGCAGAGCGTGTCGCCGGTGGTCGTCGACTTGAGGCCGACGGCCGCGGCGATGTCGCCCGCGTTGACTTCCTTGATCTCCTCGCGCTTGTTGGCGTGCATCTTCAGCAGGCGGCCGATGCGCTCGGTCTTGCCCTTGGTGGAGTTGATCACCGAGGAGCCCGAGGTCAGCGTGCCCGAATAGACGCGGAAGAAGGTGAGCTGACCGACGAACGGGTCGGTCATGATCTTGAAGGCGAGCGCGGAGAAGTGGTCCTTGTCGTCGGCCTTGCGCTCGATCGGATCGGCGTCCTCACCCTTGTCCGGGTTCACGCCGGTGACCGGGGGAATGTCGAGCGGCGACGGCAGATAGTCGACGACGGCGTCGAGCATCGGCTGGACGCCCTTGTTCTTGAACGCGGTGCCGCAGACGACCGGCACGAACGGCGCATCTTCCTTGCGCACCGACTCGATGCAGCGCTTGCGGATCGCCGCCTTGATCTCGGCCTCGGTCAGCTCCTCGCCGTGGAGGTACTTCTCGAGCAGCTTGTCGTCGTGTTCGCTGACCTTTTCAATCAGCTTCTCGCGATACGCCTTGGCGTCGGCGAGCATGTCGGCGGGAATGTCCTGGACTTCGTATTCCGCGCCCATGGTCTCGTCCTTGTAGACGAGGGCCTTCATGCGGACCAGATCGACGACGCCCCTGAACTTGTCTTCCGCGCCGATCGGCAGCTGAATCGCGACGGGGTTGCCCTGCAGCTTGGATTCGAACTGCGAGAAGGTCTCTTTGAAGTCCGCGCCGATGCGGTCCATCTTGTTGATGAAGCAGATGCGCGGCACGCGGTACTTGTCGGCCTGGCGCCAGACGGTTTCGGACTGTGGCTCCACGCCGGAGACGGCGTCGAACACGGCGACGGCGCCATCGAGGACACGCAGCGAGCGCTCGACTTCAATGGTGAAGTCGACGTGGCCGGGCGTATCGATGATGTTGATGCGGTGATCGCGCCAGAAGCACGTGGTCGCCGCGGACGTAATGGTGATGCCGCGTTCCTGTTCCTGCTCCATCCAGTCCATGACGGCGGTGCCTTCATGAACTTCACCGATCTTGTACGTAATACCCGTATAGAAGAGAATTCTCTCCGTCGTCGTCGTCTTACCGGCATCGATGTGGGCCATGATGC
The DNA here is from genome assembly GCA_019752015.1 of Cyanobacteriota bacterium. Lineage (GTDB taxonomy): Bacteria > Acidobacteriota > Vicinamibacteria > Vicinamibacterales > UBA2999 > 12-FULL-67-14b. Next base: position 99,483 of record JAIEMQ010000011.1, read on the forward strand.
CGATGTTCCGGGTACGTTCGAGGGGTGCTTGTCGAGCCATTAAACCTGTTGAACTCTTGATCTAGTGATCTGTTGATCTGTTACCAGCGATAGTGAGCGAACGCCTTGTTCGCTTCAGCCATGCGGTGCGTGTCTTCGCGCTTCTTGACGGCGCCGCCGCGGAGGTTGGCCGCGTCGAGCAGCTCGTTCGCGAGCTTTTCCTGCATGGTCTTGCCGTCGCCGCGAGCGCGCGCGAAGCCGACCAGCCAGCGAATGCTCAATGACAGCCGGCGGTTCGGGTTCACTTCGATCGGCACCTGGTAGTTCGAGCCGCCAACACGGCGCGACTTCACTTCGAGCGCCGGCTTGACGTTGTCGACCGCCTTCTTGAAGACCTTGAGCGGGTCGTCACCCGAGCGCTCTTTGATCAGGTCGAAGCTCTGATACAGGATGCGCTCCGCCGTCGAGCGCTTGCCCTGGCTCATGATCGTGTTGATGAACTTGGTGACGAGCGGGCTCTGGTAGAGCGCGTCCGGCAGCAGTTCACGTTTCGCAATTTCTCGTCTACGCGGCATATCTAAGGTCCTGAGGTCTTGAGGTCTTGAGGTGCGTTACGACTTGGGGCGCTTGGCGCCGTACTTCGAACGACCCTGCTTGCGGCCCTGGACGCCGACGGCGTCGAGGGTGCCGCGAACGACGTGATACCGCACGCCCGGGAGATCCTTCACGCGGCCGCCGCGAATCAGCACCAGCGAGTGCTCCTGCAGGTTGTGGCCGACACCGGGGATGTAGGTCGTGACTTCGATCTTGTTGGTCAGACGAACGCGCGCGACCTTGCGAAGGGCCGAGTTCGGCTTCTTCGGGGTCTGCGTGAAGACGCGCACGCAGACGCCGCGCTTCTGCGGGCTGTTCTGCAGAGCGGGGCTCTTGGTCTTGAAAACGACCTTCTCGCGTCCCTTACGAACCAGCTGACTAATGGTCGGCATATTTTCTCTGGGCGAGCAAACCTTGCGGTTTGCCGCCATGCGAACGCAGACGTCTCCGCGTCGCAACAAACGAAAAAACTCCCACTTAACTCCATTCGGAGTTTTGTGTGCTACTGGCCTTGAAGCGCAAGTTCCGCTTGGCGCCAGAAGCTGAAAAACCCTACTTAATGTGTTGTTTTCGGCCTCAGCGGACGCTCGAAGACTCCCTTGACGGGACTCAACTCAGGCGCGTCTTGAAGCAATTGAACCTAGATAGGGTGTCCTAGGCTCACGAGAACTTTGGAAATATAGCACGTCGGTCCAGAAATGCGCAAACACGCCCTATACTCTCGCCATGAAACTCGTCGGCGTTCTCACTTTTGCACTGGTCGTTTGGATGCTCCCGGGGCATTCCGAGGCACAGCCGGCTGTTCCTCTTGCGACGCTCCGCGTCGCGGGCGCCTCGGCAGCTCAGCAGGCGCCCCAGCCGCAAATCGTTGAAAGCGCGGCCGTAAAGGTGCTGACCGGCCTCTATGCCCAGCAATTCCAGGAAGAAATGAACTTCATCACCCAGGCACTGGGCGTGAACTGCAATACCTGCCATGTCCGGGGAAACTTCGCGAGCGAGGAAAAGCCGCTGAAGCTGACGGCCAGGCGGATGCTCGAGATGACGCGAATGATCAACAAGCAGTTCTTCCCCGACCACAAGCCCAAGGACGGCGAATCGGTGCTGGGCCGGGTCACTTGCTACACGTGTCATCAGGGCGAACAAACGCCTAAACTTCCGCCGGGGCATTGAGGAAGGCAAAAGGCAAAAGGCAAAATGAAAAAGGCAAAACAATTCAAACGCTCGCAGTCGGTATTTTTGCCTTATGCCTTGTGCCTTCTGCCTTTCGTGTGGTGCCTTTTGCCTTCTGCCTTGACCGCACAAGCGCCGAAGAAACTGCTTTTTTTGACGCATGCGGCCCTTTACAAACACACCAGTCTCGGTCCCGCTGAAAAGGCGGTGATTGAACTGGGCAAGACCAGTGGCTATGAGGTCACGACGGTCGAGGGATACAAGCAGGACGCGAAGCAGCTCGACTTCTCGTTCCTGACGCAGGAGTACCTCAATCAATTCGACGGCGTGATGATGATGACCAACGGCAACCTGCCGTTCAGCAACGCGCAGAAAAAAATGCTGGTGGACTTCGTGCGCTCCGGCAAGGGCTTCGTCGGCGCCCATTGCGCGTCCCTCACCTTCTACAACTATCCGGAATTCGGCGAGATGCTCGGCGGCTACTTCAATCGCAACCTGCCGCAAGGCACCATCGCCGTGTTGAAGGTCGAGGACAACAAGCACCCGGGCACGAAGATGCTCGGCGCCGGCTGGCCGCTGGTGGACGAGTTCTATTTGTTCGGCACGGCGCCCTGGGATGCGGCGCGCCCCGACGAGAACATCGACGTGCTGTTCAAGAACAAGATCCCGATGGGCTTGTCACGCGATCGCGTGCACGTGCTGCTCAGCCTCGACACCGAGAAGATGGACATGTCGAAGCAGCCGAACTTGAAGCGCGGCGGCGACTATCCGCAGGCGTGGACGCGCGAGTACGGCAAAGGGCGCACGTTCTACACGTCGCTCGGACATCGCGACGACATCTGGAGCACCGATCCAGTGTTTCGGGCACACATTAACGGGGGCATCCGGTGGGCGCTCGGGCTCGAGCAGTAATTCTCGCGGGCTTGGGGCTTGGGGCTTGGGACTTGGGGCTTGGGCCTGGAGGCTCAAACTCCATTACCAACACCTTCGTTTCATCACCTTCACCTGAATTCGGTGAATCCCGAAGCGGCGATTGAGTTCTACGTCAAGGCGTTCCCGTCCACCTCGAAGGGAACGTTCGCGGGACAACCCGCGCTGCGATCGCCGCCGGCGACACAGCCGCAGACGGCGTTCTGGCATTTTGGATGGCACGTGGCCGACGTGCGCGCGACGCTCGATCGTTATTTGCAACAGAACATCCCGCTCGTGCCGCTGTACACCGGCACCGGCGAAGGCACCGGTACCGTGTTCGTGAGCAGCGACACATATCCCGGCAGTGGTGGAGTTCTGGGACTAACGCGAACGCGAAAGGAAGCGATTGAGATCGTCGAAGTGAAATGACCAACGTCGTTTTTCTCATGATGCTGCTCGCGCAGCTGCAACTGGGCGAGATTCGCGGCACCGTCGTCGACGCCACCGGCGCCGTTCTCCCGCAGACCGCTGTCGAGTTGACCGATCCTCTTGGCGGCGTACGCGCGGCCACACACGCCGACGACCAGGGCCGGTTCACCTTTACCGGTCTCGCGCCGGGCCGATACGCGATCAAGGCCAGCCTTTCCGGCTTTGCTGTGGCGCAGCGTTCGTTGACGATCGTCAACGCGATTCCCGTCGACCTCAAAGTGCGAATGGACGTCAGCGTCGAGGGCGACCTGTGGGTGGTGGAGAGCGGCCCGCCAATGCCCGCGATCACCGCGTCAGTCGGCGGCGAGACGATTGCCCGCGTCCCGGTTCGGAATCCCGCGAAGGGCCTGCAGGAAATCGTGGCGACGTTACCCGGCTGGTCGACGGAAGACAACGGCTTGCTGCACGTCCGCGGTATCGACGATGGCTTCCTGTATGTGGTCGATGGCGTCCCGGTTTACGAACGGCTCGATCAGCTGTCCGGGATCGCGCCTGACGTAGCGGCCGTTGAATCGATCAACGTGATGACCGGATATGTGCCGGCCGAGTTCGGCTACAAAGCCGGCGGCGTGATCGACATCAGATCGCGATCGGCCAGATCAGACTGGCGTGGATCGACATCGATCGATTCAGGATCCGAGCGGACCGGTGCAGTGTCCGCGGCAATCGGCGGACCGATGTCGCGCCGGTTCGCAGCAATGGTGATGGCGGGAGGTCAACGATCGGATCGATTCCTCGATCCGGTGCATCCCGACAATCTCCACAACAGCGGCGACGCCCGTTCGGTCGCCGGCAATTTCGCGTGGACGGTCTCCGGTGACGCGGTCCTCATCGTCAACGCGGGTACTGGACGAAGCGATTACGACGTTCCAAATACCGAGCATCAGCAGGCTTCGAACCAGAATCAGCGCCAGCGGGTCGAGCAATGGTTCGGCACGATCAATTCGCAGCATGCATGGTCGCTGCCGGTGTACTCGCAGTTCGCCGCGTACGTTCGAGGGTCGCGCGCGGATCTTGCGGGCAGTGAGTTCGACACGCCGCTCTTCGCCAACGCGAACCGGACGCTCGAGCGCGCCGGCGCCCTCGCCAGCACGACATGGCATGCGGGCGATCACATGATCAAGGGCGGCGTGGACGTGCAGCGGCTGGCACTGCGAGAGTCGTTTCACTTCGCGGTGACCGATCGTGGCGAGGCGCGCGAGGCCGGCTTCAGCCGCGCCGCGGTGGGATTCGATCGACTTCGCCCCTTCACCTTTGCGGGTGAAGCGAATCCGACGCTGTTTGCCGTCTACATGCAGGACGACTGGCAAGCGACCAACGCGCTGACGATCAACGGCGGCGTACGCGTCGATCGCACGGCGCTCCTTCTGCCGCGCACCCAGGTCAGCCCTCGCGCGGGCTTCACGTATCGTGTCGCCGATCGCACCGCGCTGCGCGGATCGATCAGCCGGTTCTTTCAGCCGCCGCAGCCCGAATACCTGCTGTTGTCGTCGTCAACGGAGGCACGGGTGCTATCGCCGTTCGCCGGCGATGGCGAGGGCGGCGCCGACATCGAGCCGGAAACGCAGTGGGCCTTCGACGGCGGGATCGAACATCACTTCATGCAGGGCGTCCGGCTGGACCTGGCGGTCTGGCGCCGATCGATCGTCAATGCCGCCGACCCCAACGTGTTCGCCGGCACGACGATCATCTTCCCGAACGCTGTCGCCACCGGGCGTGCCTACGGCGCCGATCTGCGCGTTGAGGTGCGCCGCTGGCCGGACTGGTCCGCGTACGCGAACCTTGCGGCCGGCCGGGTGCGGCAGCGCGGCCCGATCACCGGCGGCCTGTTTCTCGAAGACGAGATCGAAGAGATCGCCGACGGCGAGGAATTCATCCCCGATCACGATCAGGCGATCGTCGCCTCGGCCGGATTCACGTGGACGCACCGCTCTTCGAAAGCGTCGCTGGCGTTCGTCGTTCGACACGAAAGCGGCACGCCGCTCGAAACCGGCGACGACGATGACCTGCTCGGGCGCCCCGGCGCCGAGCTGGTTGATTTTAAAAGGGGCCGCGTCAAGCCGCGGACGATCGCGTCGCTGCAGGCACAGCTGCCGATCTGGAAGCACCGCCGCTTCTGGAGCGGGGTGCAGTTGTCCGTGCACAACATCTTCGACGCGCGCTACGCCTACAACTTCGGTAATCCGTTCAGCGGCACCCACTTCGGCGCACCGCGAACGTTTTCGATCGGCATTCGCGCACACTTCTAGCTCATTTGCGCGACGCGGGATATTTCGCCAGCGCGTCGATCTGCCCGGGCTTGAGCCGCTTGCCGAATGCGGGCCTGTCGGATGGGTCGCCCATTATGGCCGCTGGATCCTCGATGAACTCGTGGATCTGCGCTTTCGGGCCGCCGCCTGCCGGCCCAGGGCCGCGACCGTACGGTGTCGTCGACCTGCGCCCGCACCGGATCGCCGGCGTGCACGTTCAGGGAGCTCCCATCACGGGAGCTAGAATAAATCGTGCCAACGATCGTCGAAGGTGGCGAAGAACTGATCACGAAGTGGACGGACGCGCATCCCGCTGGCAGCGTGGTGACGGCGCCGCCAGCAAGCGAGTGGCCGTTCCGTTTTCCGCTTTGTCCTGAGCTGCCTGCAGGGCCAGTGCTCTTACGCGCGACGAATACCGACACGGCGTTCGTAAATGCGCAGAGCGGCGGCATCCATCTCGTGACATCGCAGCGCGGTTATCTCGAAGCCGAGTGGCGGCGCGCTCTTGAAGCCCACGGCAATGCCACGCTGTTGATGACACCAGGATCTGAAGAGGCGATCTCGCATCCGCTCGCGCTGGCGTTTCGTCTCGCCGATCCCGCGGCGCGGCTCGCTCGATGTGTCGAGTTCCTCAAGCCGGGCCGCACGCCTGCCGCGCTGGTCGCGACCGCAAGCGTGTGCATCGAGGTCAACGATCTCGAGGCGGCCGCGCGCGATCTGGATGAAGCGATCGGCCAGGCGCCGGAATGGGCCGCCGCGCACTACGAGCGTGGCAAGCTGTGGCTGCGCGCCGACGACATGATCAAGGCGTCCGAATCATTTCAGCGCGCCGCCGATCTGCTGCCGGGCTTCGCGCCGGCGTGGGCGAACCTCGGCGGCACGCTCGGCGAGCTCGATCGGCCGGCCGACGCGCTGGCGGCGTTCGAGCGGGCGCTCGCCCTCGATCCGGCAAGCCCGCAGGCGCTCAACAACGTCGGGGTGGTCCGGCGCGAGCTCGGCCGTTTGGCGGAGTCCGAGGCCGCGTTCCGCCGGGTTGTTCAGCTCACCCCGGGGATGGCCTTTGGCCATTACAATCTCGGGCATACACTGTTTTTACAGGGACGTTTTCAGGCCGCGCTCGCCGCGTATGCCGAGGGGCAGGCCAGGGACCCGGAGAAGAATCCGGTGCAGGCGTCCCGGTTGGCGCTGTGCAAGGTCGCAACGGGCGATGCACCCGGCGCGTTACGGGAGCTGCAACGGGCAACGGCGGGATTGCCGCGCGAGTACCGGCAGCAGCTGCTTGGCGATACGAGCGCGATCATGTGGGCGCTCGTGACACAGCATCCGGAGCTGCAGCAGTGGCAGCCGGTCCAGGAATGGTTGACGAAGGAACTGAAGGGATGACCAGGTTCATTCACGATCGCGGCGTTCGTCTCGCGGCCGGCCTTGCCATCGTGGTCGCGATCCCGATGGCGGTGCTGTTCTACTTCCAGTTCAAGTCGCTCGCCGACATCGAGACGACGTCAGCGGTCGTGTTGCGGCAGTTGAGCAGCGAAACCGCGGACTCGCTGGCCCGATCGATCGAGGATTACCTGAAGCGGCCGCACATCAGCGTGTTGTTGCGCATCACGCAGCGCAGCACCGAGCCGCTGGATCTGCCGTTCATCGAGCCGATCCTGAACGACGCGCTGACGGAAAGCCCGTTCGTGGAGTCGTTCTACGTCTGGACCGAGCGCGGTCCGCGCGCCAACCAGTGGCTGGTGTTCGATCAAGCGAGCAAGAACTTTCCGAACGGCGCGCTCGAGCAGCGGTTCCGGGAAGACAAGGTTGTCGGCGACAAGCTGTTGATGCGGATTCGCGAGCTGCTGGCGACGCGGCGCGCGATTGTCGCGTTCACCGAAACGATCAACGGGCGGCCGCATTACGTCCAGGCGCAGCTGAGATTTGAGAGCCCGGCCCGCCAACGCATGACCAGCGTCGTCGCGTTCGCGGTCGACGCGGAGAAGCTGCGGAGGGACTACGTGCCGGCGGTGATGCGCGACTGGCTGGCCAGCGTGCAGCAGCCGTCGGGGTTCCCGAATCTCGAGACCGAGATCCTCGACGAAGAAGGCCACCACATTTTCGCGTCGCATCCCGAGCCGTCGGCGTCGGAACACTACGTGCCCGTCGACGAGCGCAGCTTTGCGATCATCTTCTTCGACAAGGAACTGCTCGAATTCGCCGCGCCGTACGAGCAGCATCGCGAGGTCTGGGGCCTGCGCACCAGCTATGGCCCGCAGCCAATCCCGGAAATCGTCAGTGCCAGCACGCGGCCGCAGCTGGCGCTGATGATCGTCATGATCGTCGCGATGGGCCTTGGCGTCTTCCTCGTCGCCGGCGCGGCGGCGCGCGAAGTCCGGCTCGCCGAGCTCAAGTCGAACTTCGTCGCGTCGGTGTCGCACGACTTGAAGACGCCGCTCGCGCTGATCCAGCTGTTCGCGGAAACGCTGGAGCTCGGCCGCGTCCGGACGCCGGAGCGCGCCCAGGAGTACTACCGGATCATCAACGGCGAATCGAAAAAGCTGACGCGCTTGATCGAGAACATCCTCGATTTCTCGCGCATGGAAGCCGGCCTGCGGCCGTATCGGATGGAGCCGGCGGACCTGTCGGAATCGGTCAGCAAGGTGCTGACGCGCATGGAGACGCAATTCTCACAGGGCAACTTCACGATCACGCCGAAGATCGAGCCTGACCTGCCGCGCATCCTCGCCGATGAAGGCGCCGCCGAACAGGCGATCGAAAACCTGCTGGCCAACGCCATGAAGTATTCCGGCGACGCGAAGCAGATCGAAATCGAAGCGAAGCGGCTGAACGGCCATATCGTGGTGAGCGTGACCGATCACGGCATCGGCATCTCGCGCCGCGAGCAGGGCCGCATTTTCCGCAAGTTCTACCGCGTGCAGCAGGAGCTCGGCGGCGGGCCGCAGGGCACCGGCCTCGGCCTGGCGATCGTCGACCACACGATGCGCGGCCATGGCGGGTTCGTGCGCGTCGAGAGCGAGCCCGAGCGCGGCAGCACCTTCTCGCTGCACTTCCCTATTCCGAGCGAGAACGCATTCCAGGGGACGTTGGTGGAATCTGCGCGATAAAGACAAAGGCAGAAGGCAGAAGGCAAAAGGCAAAAGGCAGAATGAAACGAATTCTCGTCATTGAAGACGAGCCGCAGATGCGGCTCGGCCTTCGCGACAATCTCGAGCTCGAAGGCTACGAAGTCGAAACGGCGGCGGACGGCGACGAGGGGCTGCAGAAAGCGGCGAGCTTCACGCCGGACCTCGTGATCCTCGACGTGATGCTGCCGAAGAAGAACGGCTTCGACGTGTGCCGCGATCTGCGCGCGCGCTCGATCGGCACGCCGATCGTGATGCTGACGGCGCGCTCGGCCGAGACCGACAAGGTGCTCGGCCTCGAGCTGGGCGCCGACGACTACGTCACCAAGCCGTTCTCGATCACCGAGCTGCTCGCCCGCGTGCGCGCGGTGCTGCGCCGCACCGGCCAGCAGAAGCCGGCCGCCGACGCGATCACGATCGGCGACATCGAGATCGACTTCAAGCTGCACCAGGCGCGCCGCGGCAAGCAGCGCATCGAGTTCACGGCCCGCGAGTTCGACCTGCTGCGCTATTTCGTTCAGCACACCGGCCAGGTCGTGACGCGCGAGCAGATCCTCAACGAAGTCTGGGGCTACGAAGAGTTCCCGACGACCCGGACGATCGACAATTTCGTCGCCAAGCTGCGTCAGAAGATCGAGCGGGCGCCGCACGCCCCCGAACACATCCTGACGATTCACGGCTCCGGTTATAAGTTTGTCGGATAGCCACGTGGCCGTGACGGTGCGCTCAATACATTCGCTTAGCATGAGCGTGCCCGTGTCGTTGGAGAGTCCGAGCGTTCCATCTTTCCGCTTCGACTTCGGGAATCTGCATCTTGTAGTAGTCGGCAGCCTCTCCCGTGGCGATCAGCTTGCCACTACCGTAGACGGCATCGAAGCCGAAGTCGCCTAGCTGCCTATCGAGCCTTGAGTCACGCGGAATACTGTGTCGCGCAGATCGGTCTGAATGTCGAAAGAAGGGGATGATTCAGCAATCTGAGTTTGGTGTCGACCCAGAACCCCTGCCAGTTCCCGAGAAACTGGCCACCCGGGACGGCGGCGGCGATCCGGGCTCGCGCGTTCTCGAGGCTCTGTCCTGGATCCCTTGGTATTGATGAAGCCGAACCTGTTGCCAACTCGTACGGATTCCAGTACTTCGGAAAATGCAGACGCCCAATCGAACTATGGCGCGACGACAATGGTCGCCGACTTGTCGATGAAGCCGTACCTGCCGTTGATACTGATGGAGTACAAGCCGTCTAGTTGGGAGAGGCTCGTAGGCTGAAGCGAGCACTAGTACTAGTCCCAGTACAAGCGCGTTTGCGGCTCGGCGTGTAAACGAAACGCTCGAAATGCCCGTACCTCATAGCAGAGT
>JAIEMQ010000035.1 GCA_019752015.1 Cyanobacteriota bacterium
ACAGGCGTCGTCGTTTCATTTGGAAGGGGACATTTCTATTTCGCTAAAGAAGGGGACATTTCTATTTCGCCTTGACAAGTTTACTCCTGCCGCCTTGACAAAGGTCATCCCCGCGGCGCATAACTAGCATCCTGCCAGCGCATGGTGGCGGGCCACCCGGTGCTTCCCCCACTGCTACGCCCGCCGTAGCCTCTGGCGAAGGCGGGTCGGTAGCCTCCACTGTGCGCGCGGCGTTTTCCCCGGTTGACTTCCGTAACCCCGGCTGATTCCGTCACCCCGGCTGAATTCCGTCACCCCGGCTGAGTTCCGCCGTATAGTTTGCATTCCATGACCGCGCGAGCGCGGAAAGCTAAATGAGCGACGACAGGAAATACCGTCAGCGCGGCTACCAGGACGACGACCGCGATCGTCAGAAGTCCGGCCCTCGCCCCGACGGCGGCGACCGAAAACCGGAGCGAGAGCCGGGCGCCCCGGCCGGCGCCCGCCGCATTTCATCCGAAGGCGCGCGCAACCCGCGCATGATGGGCTCGCGCCAGGTCGCGCGCTGCTCCCGCTGCGGCACGATCGTCGACGCGCAGATCATGTCGCTCAGCAAGTGCCCGAAGTGCCAGGTCGAATTGCGATCGTGCGTGCAGTGCGTGAATTTCGATCCGGGCGCGAGTCTCGAATGCGCGGTGAAGATTCCAACTCGTGTGTCGCCGAAGGACGTGGCCAACGAGTGCCAGCACTTCAGCGGCCGGACCGCGTGGGAACGCGAAACCACCACGGCCGTCGGAGACAAGGCCGGCAATCCGAAAGAGCCGAGCGGCGCGAAGAAAGCCTTCGACGACCTTTTCAAATTCTGACGGGAACCGGGAGCCGGGAGCCGGGAACCAGTAAGATTGCTGCATGGGTCTGTTGTCGCCGCAAGACGAAGCCACGCTCAAGAATCACCTCTCCGGCATCACCATTCCCGTTCAGCTCGTCCTCTTCACGCAGGCCTTCGGCGGATCCGAGAGCGGCGACGTGGCGAAACAGATCCTCAACGAGGTGGCGTCGCTCAACGACAAGATCACCGTCGTCGAAAAGAACTTCGTCCTCGATACCGAGGACAAGGCGAAATACAAGATCGACAAGGCGCCGGCGATCGTCATCCTCAGCGACGGCACCGACACGCGCATGCGGATGTACGGCGCGCCGACCGGTTATGAATTCGTCGGCCTCGTCGAAGCCATCATCGTCGCCGGCACCGCGGTCATCGACCTCGATCCCGAGACGATGAAGTGGCTCCAGGCGGTCGACAAGCCGACGCACATCCAGGTGTTCTCGACACCGACTTGACCGCACTGTCCGAGGGCGGTCGTCCTCGCACACAAGATGGCAGCGGCCAACGAGAACATCACCGCGGACGCGATCGAAGCCACCGAGTTCATGGAGTTGAGCCGCAAGTACCGCGTCACCGGTGTGCCGAAGACGATCGTCAACGAGACGATTGAGATCATGGGCGGCCTGCCGGAGAAGATGTTCGTGCGCCAGGCGCTGGAGATGCCGGAAGAATAAACACGAAGGACACGCAGAACGCGAAGACTTTTTTGGGGGTGCCAATGGCCTTTGTATTTAGAAAAGTTGTCTTCGTGTCCTTCGTGTCCTTCGTGTTCAACGAGTAACGATCGAGGGCATCACGGTCGGAGACGCGCTTCGCGAATCTTATCGAGAGTCGCGGCGTCGATGGTGGCCTCCGCGACCTCGATGTGACCTGCCGGCGCCAGCTTCAAGGCGATCGGCACGATGGCGTTCACCGATGCATTTGTTCCCCTGAGCGTGCCGGTGAGCCGCAGGGTCACGGCGGAACTGTCCGGCGACACGTCAATCTTTTCGAGTTTCGCATCGGTGATCGCGTGCTGCAATGCCTTGATGGTGAACCGATATCCCGCCGGCCCGCGCGCGAGCATCAGGATGAGCGGATCGTTTGGATCGCGGCCGAGCAGCGTCTCGAAGGGGGCGCCGTTGATTACGAACTGCGTCCGTCGATCAAAGAAGCCGTCGGGCAGATCGAGCTTGCGCTTGTTGAAATACTCGATGAGGCGATCGATGTCGGCCGTCACGCTTTCGCGGGCCGCCAGCGGACGCCATCTTCAAGCACGAATCGCGTTTCTTCCGGGATGTCCCAGCCCGGTATCGTCGGGAATGTGGGATCGCCGGGCAGGGTCAGCGTCGCCGCGTCCCCGTCTTTGAAGAAACCCGGCATCACTCGCACGATCGGTTTCGATCGCGCCCATACCAGCGCATCCTCGATCGATCGTCGATGCGCGAGCTGGCGGATCGTCGTCCACGTGGGAGGCGGCAGCAGCAGCTCCTTTCGCTCGAAGCGCGCGATCGCGTCCGCCGGCGACAACCATTCGAGCGCGGTGGTCTCGCCCTCGTCGTGCTTCGCCGTCTGTCCCGGCGGCATCTTCGCGAGAAAAAAGCGCGTGTCGTACCTGCGAATCTCGATCTCCGGCGTCACCCAATGCGCGAACGGCGTGAGATCGTCGACGGAAATCTGAACGTTCGCCTCTTCCTGGAGCTCGCGGACCGCCGCCCTTCGATACGCCGCTTCATCGGTGTCGCTCAGGTCGCTGAAGATCGCGGGCCGGCATGGCTCGCCGGCCAGCGGACGATCCGTCTCATCGACGCGGCCGCCGGGAAACACAAACGAGCCTGCCATGAAGGCCACCTTGTCGTTGCGGCGGACCATCAGGATTTCGAACGGACTGCCGCTTGCCCTGAGCGAAGTCGAAGGGTCGCGAAGCACCACGACCGTGGCGGCGGGACGAGCGGCGACGATATCGGCCACAAGGCAGCGTATCTTAAGGCGGTGTAATCTGTCGCCGTGATTGAGCGAAAAGACGTCGACGGCATCCGCACGGTGAGGCTCGCGCACGGCAAGGTCAGCGCCATCGATATCGAGCTGGGCGAAGCGTTCGTCAAGGAGATGGAGGACGCGAAAGATCCGTCGGTCAAGGCGGTCATCCTTACCGGTTCCGGATCGTCCTTCTCCGCCGGCGTCGATCTGTTTCGAGTGCTCAAGGACGGCCCTGAGTACGGCCGCCGATTTCTTCCGGTGCTCGACCGCCTGCTTCTCGCGGCGTTGACGCTGCCGAAGCCGCTCGTCGCCGCGATCAACGGTCACGCCATCGCCGGAGGATGCATTCTCGCCGCCGCCTGCGACCACCGCATCATGACCGAAGGCAACGGCCGCATCGGCATTCCCGAGCTCGCCGTCGGCGTGCCCTTCCCCGCGCTGCCGCTGCAGATCATGTCGGCGCGCGTCGCCGACGGACCGTTACGCGATCTCGTCTTCACCGGCCGCACCGTGCTGATCGACGAAGCGAAGACGATGGGATTGATCGACGAGAAGTGCCCGTCAGGAATGCTGATGGATCGCGCGATGGAAGTCGCGCAACGGATGGCGGCGATTCCGCCGGGCGCCTTGGCGCTCACGAAAGAATCCTTCTACACGCCGATTCTCGAGCGCACGAAACAACTCTCGTCGATGAACGCGCGCGTCGTCGATGCCTGGCTCCAGCAGCCCACTTACGAAACAATCCGCACTTACCTCGATCAGACAATCAGAAAATAAATCTGCAATCCGAAATCCGAGATCAGAGATTCTTCTACTGCCAGGTCCAATCCCGAATCGACAGACCGAGATCGCGCCGATCGCGGCTGGTCGGATTGGCGATGCTCGGATTGAACGTGCGATCGACCGAGGTCTCGATCCGCATGTGCGTTTTGCCGGGCGTGGCGGGAATATCGAGGAGCAGCGGATCGCGATTGCGGTCGCCTTCGTAGACCATCTTTCCGTCCGCCCACACGCGCACGTGCACGGGTTTGACGTCCGCGTCCGGATGATCGAGCCACGCCACGAACTTCAGGACCTTGCCCCTCACAGGAATCACCGCCAGCGAATCCTTCATCGTCCAGCGGCGGCCGATTCGGTTGCCGCCAGGATCCTTCTCGAGATCGGTGCCGTCGTTATCGTTGGTGTGATAGCCGTAACGGTAATACCAGCCGAAGCGCTCGGCACGATTGTGCGGGCGCAGATCGCCGAACGCATGAATCACGGTCATGCCGGCATGAAGCGCGATCAACACCACAGCGGCGGATTTCAGCCAGCCGGGTGGCAGCACGATATGGCGGGTGACATCATCGTTCTCGGCAACAAACCAGAACACAAACGCCCAGAACGTGATCGTGATCGCCACCGATTGCGAGGGCATGCCGAACAGCGAGGCGACGAAGAATCCGATCAGGATTCCGCGCAGCATGCCGGCCGACATTCGATCGGCTGAGCTCTCGAGCGAGAAGAGTTGGCGGCCGAACACGACACACCACCACAGCATTGGAATGAAACCGAGCAAGCCGAGCTCGGCGAGGTTGTGGCGCCACCACGCCTGTGCGTTATCCGGCTGCGGGATGATTCGCCCCGCTGCCGTGCCGAAATCGTACGAGAGCGTGTGGAACGTTCCGACTCCTGCGCCCTCAATCGGATGTTCCTTGATGATCTGGATCGCGGCGGGGCCATAACCGTAGCGATCCCAGAGCAGTTCGTTCAGGCTCGGGCCAAGGCCGCGATCGCCGATGATCGGCAGATAGCCGAGCGAGCCGCGCTGGACGATCGTGTGGGTCGACGCGTTCCGGAGCACAAGTACCAATGCGAGCCCGATCACAATCGTCGTGGCCGCTGCCGCGCCCAGCTTCTTCGCATCGAGCCCGGACCATCGAACAGCTTCCACCGCCGCGATCAGCACGCTGATCATGATGGCGGCCAGACCGGTGCGAGTGCCCGACAACCACACCGCGGCCAGGCCGAGCACCAGGCCGGCAATGGCGATCACGATCGGCCAGGGTCTCGACATGCGCCTGCCGAAGACGATCGCGCCGATGGTCCAGAAGGCGGCGACGGCGCCGAGCTTGTTCGGATCCGCGAGCGTGCCGGACGCGCGGATCATGTATTCCCAGAAGCCGCCGTTCAAAAACCCGATGTCGACAAAGCCCTGGTAGATCGCAACGACGGCGGCGATCGCCGCGGCAACAATGAATCCGCTGAGCACTTCACGGCGAAAACGTGCGGCATCACTTCGATACCAACGACAGAGCGCGTCGATCCAGAGGATGCCGAGCAGGTGGCCGATCGCAAAGTACGCGATGTTCTGATCGGCTTCCGCGGGCGCGATGCCGATGCTGGTATTCGACACGCGCGCGAGCGGCAGGATCCAGAGCGCGAAGTCCGCTTCACGCAGGAACACGATCGGCCAGGTGATCGCCACAATCACTGCCCACGCGATCAGCGGCAGCCGCCACTGTTCCGGCAGCGACCACTGCAGCACGCCACGGCCGGAGATGGTGAGGCCGAGGAGCGGCAGGATCCAGATCGCGTCGAGCCCGTAGCCGCGGCCGCGATCGCCGAACACCGTCAACAGGATCGCCGGCGTCAGATACAGCGCGGCCATCACGATCGGCATGGCGATCGGCCGCAGTCGATCGCCGGCGGCCAGCAGCAGCGCGAAGCCGGCCACGCCGATCCAGAACACCTCCGGCGTATACGTGGCGGCGAGAAAGGCTTCAACCAAGGCCGCGATCACCGCTGACGCGATGACGATCACGCGCGTTGACGACAGGAACGTCATCGCGCGAACGTCACCACGGTCTCGATGTGATCGGTATGCGGGAACATGTCCAGCGGCTGCACGCGCGTGACGCGGTAGCCGGTCTTGAGGATAACCGGCAATTCCTTCGCGAGCGCATCCGGATTGCAGGAGACATAGACGGCGCGGGCGGGACGAATGCGCTCGAAGATGCCGCTCAACACCGCCGGCGGACAGCCCTGGCGGGGCGGATCCAGGACCACTGCGTCCCACGGATCTTTCGCTGCCCTGCTCAACGCATCCTCGACGCGGACGGCGACGAAACGAATCTGCCCTGCCGGCACGCGATTCAGCCGCACGTTCGCCTCCGCGTCCACGATCGCCTGGCGGTTTTCCTCAATCGCCGTGACCGTGGCACCCGCCCTGGCAAGATGCAGCGAGAACAACCCGCTGCCGCAGTAAAGATCGAGGACGCGGCGCGCCGACCTGCCCTGAGCGAAGTCGAAGGGTCCACTCTCTTCGAGCACGAGCTTGACGAGGATCTCCGCGGCACCAACGTTGGTTTGAAAGAACGCCGTCGGCGAGACCAGATACGACACGCCGCCGACCACTTCTTTCACGTGGCTGCGGCCGTCGATCTTGATCGTCTCCTCGCCAACCATAAACGGCCCGGGCTTCGGGTGAATGTTGACGAAGAAGGCGTCGGGGCGATTCGGAGACTTGAGGAAACGTTTGACCGGCCCACGCAGTGACTTGTCATTGCGAGTCACGACCAACATCGCGGATGCTTCGCGACCGTCCGCGGTCACTCTCACGATGATGTGACGCAGAAGATTTCTGATGGAGCCTGTCTCGCCGAAGCTCGCTCCGCGAGCGAAGGCGGACGCGAGCCCGAATGCGATTCGATTTCCTCTTTCGTGATGAACCGGACACTCCTCGATCGGCACGATGCGCTGCGATCCGAGCGCATAGTGGCCCATCACGTTATTACCGAATACGTACGCGATCTTGCTGCGGAATCCTGACTCGGATGGAGAAGGAATGACCGGCGGCACATCCATCCCGAGCAGCCGCGAGAGCTCTTTTCGCTTTCTCGCGAGCTGCTCGGCATATGGCACACCAGGCAGCGTGCAGCCGCCGCAGATGCCGAAGTGTTTGCAGATCACTTCACTTCGAGCAGCTCCACCTCAAACACGAGCGTCGCATTCCCCGGAATGACGCCGCCGGCGCCACGCGCGCCGTATCCCATGTGCGGCGGAATCGTCAGCACGCGCGTGCCGCCGACTTTCATGCCCGCAAAGCCCTGATCCCACCCCGGAATCACCTGGCCGCCGCCGAGCGGAAATTCGAATGGATCGTTGCGATCTTTCGAGCTGTCGAACTTCGCGCCGCGCTTGTCGGGCCTGCTCGCGTCGTACAACCAGCCGGTGTAGTGGACGCGAACCACGCGACCCGGTCGCGCTTCCGCGCCGGCGCCGACTTTCGTGTCGTTGATCTGCAACTGCGTTATGCCGGTATCGGCCATCGGCGGAGCCTCGGGAAAATCTTCGGTGAATTGGCTGTCGCGACACGACGCCGCGATAAGCGCACAAAACATGATCAGGAGTACTTGCTTTCTCACAACTTCATTCTACCGAGCCTCGCGAAGGTAAAATGGACAGAGCGGAGAGGTGGCTGAGCGGTCGATAGCGGCGGTCTTGAAAACCGTTGAACCTTCACGGGTTCCAGGGGTTCGAATCCCTTCCTCTCCGCCACTCCCTACTTCTTGATCGACGCTCTCCCGCCCATGAACGGCCGCAGCGCTTCGGGGATCTCGATCGATCCGTCCTTCTGCTGGTAGTTCTCAAGAATCGCGATCAAGGTTCGTCCGACCGCGAGCCCCGATCCGTTCAGCGTGTGCACGTGCTCCGCCTTGCCGGTGCCGTCAGGACGGAATTTGATGTTCGCCCGGCGCGCCTGGAACGCTTCGCAGTTCGAGCACGACGAAATCTCGCGATACATCTTCTGGCTCGGCAGCCACACTTCGATGTCGTACGTCTTCGCAGCCGAAAAACCCATGTCGCCGGTGCAGAGCACGACCGTGCGATACGGCAGCCCGAGGAGCTGCAACACCTTTTCCGCGTTCGCCGTCATGCCCTCGAGCTCTTCGTACGACGTTTCCGGCGCCGAGAACTTCACGAGCTCGACCTTGTCGAACTGGTGTTGCCTGATCAGGCCGCGCGTGTCGGTGCCGTACGATCCGGCTTCGCTACGGAAGCACGGCGTGTAGGCGGTGTACTTCAGCGGGAGCTTTTTGCCGTCGAGGATCTCGCCGCGATACAGGTTCGTGACCGGCACTTCCGCCGTCGGGATGAGATACAGATCCCACTCGCCGCCGATTTTGAACAGGTCCTGCTCGAACTTCGGCAACTGCCCCGTTCCATACAACGTCGTCGACGACACGAGGAACGGCGGCTCCACTTCGGTGTAGCCGTGCTCGTTCGAGTGCAGCGACAGCATGAAGTTGATCAACGCGCGCTCGAGCTGCGCGCCGGCGCCCATCAGGAACGCAAAGCGCGTCCCTGAAATCTTGGTGGCGCGCTCGAAGTCGATGATGCCGAGCTCGGTGCCGAGATCCCAGTGCGGCTTCGGCTCGAAGTCGAACGCGCGCGGATCGCCCCACGTCCGCACGACCACGTTGTCGGCCGCGCTCTTCCCCACCGGAACGCTCGAATGCGGAACGTTGGGAAGCGTTTCGAGCAGGATGGTCCGCTGGCGCTCCGCGGCCTCGAGCTCCACTTCCATCTGCTTGATCTTCTGCGCGCGCATCTTGCTCGCTTCGAAGAGGTGCTTCGCGTCCTCGCCGTTGCGCTTGGCGCGCGCCACCTGATCGCCGGACGTGTTCTGCTCGCGCTTCAGTCCCTCGATCTGTGGAATGAGGCGCCGCCGATGCGCTTCGGCCGTGGCCAGCTGCTGCAGCTCGGCCGTCACGCTGAGCCCGCGATTGGCCATTGCGGTCTGCACTGCTTCAATGTTGTCGCCGACGAACTTTGGATCGAGCATAAAGAGGACGTGCACTATTCTAATGGGAATGAGCGCGTCGGTCCGTAAAGCCGTCTTCCCCGCCGCCGGCCTCGGCACCCGATTTCTCCCCGCGACCAAGGCAATTCCAAAGGAGATGCTGCCGATCGTCGACAAGCCGACGATTCAGTACGGCGTGGAAGAAGCGATGAGCTCGGGCCTGACCGACATCATCCTCGTCACCAGCCGAGGCAAGAGCGCGATGGAGGACCACTTCGACGAATCGTCGGATCTCATCCGCTTCCTCGAGGGCCGCGGCAAGACCGCGCTCGCCGACGAAGTGCGCAAGGTGTCGTCGCTCACGCGAGTGTCAGCGGTCCGGCAAGGCGATCCGCTCGGCCTGGGCCACGCCGTGCTCGTCACCGAGTCGACCGTCGGCAACGAGCCCTTCGCGGTGATCCTTGCGGACGATGTGTATGACGCGAATCCGCCGGCGTTGAAACAGATGATCGACGTCTTCGAGCGCGCGAAGGGTCCCGTCATTGCCGTCGAGCGCGTGCCGATGGAAAAAGTGTCGTCGTACGGCGTCATCGACGCGACGCCCGCGCCGGAGTTCGGCAAGGACGTCTATCGCATCCACGACCTCGTCGAAAAGCCGCCGCGCGACCAGGCGCCGTCTGATCTCGCGATCGTCGGCCGTTACATCCTGACGCCCGACATCTTTCCCGCGCTGCATGAGACGAGCAAGGACAAGTCCGGAGAAATCCAGCTCACGAATGGCATGCGGCGCCTGCTGAAGTCGCGCCCGCTCTACGCGGTGATCGTCGACGGCGTGCGCCACGACACCGGCAACAATCTCGGCTTCCTGAAAGCAAACGTCTATTTCGGATTGAAGCGGCCGGAGATTGCCGACGCGTTGCGGGAGTATCTAAAGACCCAGAGCTAAGGTGCGCCTGAAGGCGGACCCCACATGAATAACCGTGAGGGTCCGGCTTTAGCCGGACCTCAGTCTGTCTTCGTCTCGGTCTTCGTTTCCGTCTTGGTCTCGGTCTTCGTTTCCGTTTTCGATTCCGAGGAAGACGAGGTCGCGGGCGCGTGGTCCTTGCTGTCCTTGCTGTCGCGGCTCCCGGACTTCGCGTAGTCGGTGATGTACCAGCCGGAGCCCTTGAACTGAATCGCCGGCGACGACAGCAGCTTCATCACCGGACCGCCGCACTTCGGGCACACGTCGATCGGCGCATCAGAAAACTTCTGAATCACCTCGAAACGGTGCGCACATTTCTCGCACTGATACTCGTACAGCGGCATCTTGGTTATTCCAGCACTGAGTCGTCGTGAGTGTCCAGCATCAACTTGCGCAGCGCCCAGAATGGCGCGGAGCCCTGCGCCAGCAGCGCATCGTGGAAGTTGCGCAGCGACGGCTTGCCGCCCTGCTCCTCGTACCAGTCGTGGCGCAGCTTCAGCAGCATCATTTTGCCCGCCGAGTACACGAGGTAGGTCGGATCGAACGTGCCCCGCTCCGCTTCACGGCGCGCGCTCGACTCTTCGAGGAACGCCTGCTCCATGAAGAATCGCACGCCCTGCTCCACCGACCAGTCTTCGGTGTGCAGCCTGATGCCGACGACGAATCGGGCCAGGCGGACGAGCGCTTCCGCGAGCTGGCCGAGCTTCATCGAGTGATCGCCGCGGCCGAAGCCGGCCTCGATCATCATCTGCTCGCAGTAGTGCGCCCACCCTTCCATGTACGACGCGGGCGCAAAGAGCGTCGAGCGGCGGACCTTGGATTCGATCTTCTTCAGGAACTGATAGTGCAGGAAGTGTCCGGGGTAGACCTCGTGAATCGAGATCGCCCACAGCGTCGGCAGGTTGAAGTCGCGCAGATGCTCGCTCTTCCTGTCGCCGTCCCACTTCGGATCGACGTCGGTGAGGTAATACATCGCGCGCGACGGTCTCGATTCGAACGGCCCCGGCGTCCACATGCTCGCCGACGACCAGCGGAAAAACTCCGGCGTCGGCGCCACCTGGATGGTGCCGCTGTCGGGCATCGACATCACCGGCGTGCGCGACAGGAAGGTGTGCAGCTCGTCGAGCTGTTCGCGCGCCGTCGAGATCAGCGATCCGGCCTGCGGATGTTTCTGCTTCGCCTTGCGCCACGCTTCGATCGGATCGCCGCCGTTCAAGCGGCCCGCCGCCTGGCGGAATTCCTCCTGGGTCGCGGCCAGCTCGCGCGTGGCAATCGCGAGCAGGCGATCGACCGGCAGTGTGATGCCTTCCTCGAGCCGCAGTTTCTGTTCGAAGCGATCGCGGCCGAGTCGGAAGGTGCCCTTCGCCTTCGGACGGATGTCGTTTTCGAGATCCTCGACGTAGGCGCCGATGGTATGGACCGCTTCGCCGCACGCGTCGGCGAGATCGCCGAGCAGGTGCATGTCGTCGACGTTTGAAAACGCGCGAGGCAGATCGGCGTCGATGAACGCCATGGCGCCGCGCCACGTGTCGATGCCGACCTTCACGAAAATCGCCGGCGGCTCCTTGATGTTGTCGCGGGCCGCCTGCACGAGCCGCGGCACCTGGCGCAGCTTCGACAACACGCGTCGGGCCCGGTCGGTCTCCGGCGCATAGGTGAAGATCGCCTGCGCCGCGAGACTCGATGCGAGCGTGTCCGCGTAGACGTGCGGATTCCTCTCCCACGAACGCACCGCTTCGAGCTCGAACTGGCGGGCGCGAATGTTCGACGAGATGATCTGATGCTCGATCTGCTCGAGCGTGGGCAGCGGCTCGACCGGAATGCCGTCGAGACGACGGCCGAAGCCGGCCAGCGCGCTCACATGCGTATCAATCGCGGAGCGGCGATAGTCTTCGATCAGATCGTCATGGACATGAACCCCATCCATCGTGGCGCCGGTGGGGTGCACCTCGTAAAGGAATGAAAGGTAGTCGTCTACGAAGTGGGGTAATGGTTCAGCCGCGTGCATGCCTTCCTGAGGTTAGAAACGGGGGAGAGCCATCCCGCCATGGTAGCTTAAAATGACCGGATGCCACGGGAGTCGAAAGGCGTCCTTTACGTCGTCGCGACACCGATCGGCAACCTCGACGACATCACCCTTCGCGCGATCAAAGTCCTGCAGCAGGTCCAGCTCATCGCTGCGGAAGACACGCGCCGGACGGGGATCCTGCTCCGCCATTTCAACATCAACACGCCGATCCTGAGCGTTCACGAGCACAACGAGCGTGCACGTATCGATCGAATTGTCAGCCGGCTGGCGAAGGGGGAGTCGGTCGCGCTCGTGACCGATGCGGGCACGCCCGGCATCTCCGATCCGGGCGCCGCCCTGGTCGCGGCCATGAGGGAGCACGGATTTACGGTGGAACCGATCCCCGGGGCGAGCGCGGTGGTCGCCGCGATTTCAGCGTCCGGGGTTACGTCGCAAGGCTTCACGTTCCTCGGATTCCCGCCTGTTAGGGGAACTGACCGCAAGAAATGGTTCAAGGATGCCGTCGAGAGCGCCAAGAACCGGATGGTGGTGTTCTTCGAGGCCCCTCACAGGCTGCAGAAAACCTTCGCCGAGCTTAGTGAATTGGGTAATCGACCAATAATTGTGGCTAGAGAACTGACGAAGCTCCATGAGGAGTTCGTCACGGCCAAGCCAACCGAGCTGGCGCGGCTCTTCCCAGACCCGCACGGCGAGTTCACGATTCTCATGCCCCCGCCAGATCCGGCCGAAATCAGCCAGGTTGAAGTCACTGACGAAGAGGTCTTGGAGTTATTTGGTCAAATAACAGAATTAGGTCAAGCCGGCTCTAAACGAGAGGCTGCCAGAGCCGCTGGAGAGAAGCTGGGACTCACCGCGAAGCAGGTCTACGATATCCTTGAGCGGAATAAATAGGTTGATTGACATACACGTAGTGATCCTCGCCGCCGGCAAGGGCACTCGGATGAAATCGCAGTTGCCCAAGGTCCTGCACAAAATCGGCGGACTCACGATCATCGAGCGCGTCATCCGGACCGCGGCCGCCTTGCAGCCGGCCAGCATCAACCTGGTCGTCGGCCATGGGGCCGATGCGGTCAAACAATCGCTCGCAAAGCGCTCCACCTTGAAATTCGTCACGCAGGAGCAGCAGCTCGGGACCGGGCACGCGCTGCTGCAGACGCGGCCGAACCTGGAAGGGAAGAAGGGCACCGTCGTCCTGTTATCCGGCGACGCGCCGCTGCTGACGGTCGATTCGGTGAAGGCGCTCCTCGCCGCGCACGAGGAGGCGGCCGCCGCAGCCACTGTCATCACCGCGATCTTCCCGCGGCCCTTCGGCTACGGCCGCATTGTCCGCACCAACGGCAAGATCTCGAAGATCGTCGAGGAGCGCGATACGACCAGCGCGCAGAAGGCGATCACCGAGATCAACTCCGGCATTTACGCCTTCGATCTCCCGCCGTTATTTGCCGCGCTCGACTCGATCGGCACCGCGAACAAACAAGGCGAGTACTACCTGCCCGATCTCGTGGCGATTTATCGCAAGCAGAGAAAGCCCCTCGCGACCTGGACGGTCGAGCGCGGCGACGAGATCCGCGGCATCAACAGCCGTAACGAACTTGCAGAGGTAACCACGATGGTCCGCCAGCAGAAGAACGAAGAGCTCATGGCCGCCGGCGTCACGCTGATCGATCCCGCCACGACCTACGTCGACGCCGACGTCGTCATCGGGCCCGACACCGTGATCCACCCGTGCGTCTTCATCGAAGGCTCGACGAAGATTGGTGCCGCCTGCGAAATCCAGTCGGGCGCGCGCATTGTCAACTCGACCATCGGCGATCGCGTGTGTGTGCGCAACCACACTGTGGTCACCGATTCCACAGTCGAGGCGGGCGCGTTGCTCGGTCCGTTCGCGCACGTCCGCCCCGGATCCACCGTCGGCGAGGACGCGCACGTCGGCAATTTCGTCGAGCTCAAGAAGACCCAGATGGGCAAAGGCGCGAAGGCCAACCATCTCGCTTACCTCGGCGATTCGACAATCGGCGAAAAGGCCAATATTGGCGCGGGCACCATCTTCTGCAACTACGACGGCGAAAAGAAGCATCAGACCGTAATTGGCGCCGGGGTCTTTGTCGGATCGAACAGCACGCTCGTCGCTCCGGTTACCTTGGCTGATGGCTCGTACATTGCAGCGGGCTCCGCGGTCACAACGGATGTGCCTGCGGGCGCATTGGCAATCGCGCGCGCCAGACAGGAAAATAAAGACGGGTGGGTTGAACGCAAAAGGCAGAAGGCTAAAGGCTAAAGGCAAAAGCTTATGTGCGGCATTGTTGGATATATCGGTCCGAAGCCCGTTGTCCCGGTCTTACTCGATGGCCTTCGACGTCTGGAATATCGCGGCTATGACTCCGCGGGCGTGGCCGTCGTCCAGGGCGGCGAGATCGAGGTCCGGCGCAGCGCCGGCAAGCTGATCAATCTCGAAAACGCGATCCAGGGCAAGCCGCTCGGCGGCGTCTACGGCCTCGGACACACGCGATGGGCGACCCACGGCCGGCCCACCGAAGAGAACGCGCATCCGCATCGCGACGGCTCGGGCCGCATCGTCGTCGTGCACAACGGCATCATCGAGAACTATCTCGAAATCAAGCGCGAGCTCATCGCCGAGGGGCACAAGTTCGAGTCCGAAACCGACACCGAAGTGGTGGCGCACCTCGTCCAGAAGGAATGGAAGAACGACGGTCTCGAGAACGCGGCGCTGCGGGCCATGAGGCGCGTGCGCGGATTGTTCGCGCTCGTGCTGATGTCCGCCGACGATCCGGAGAAGCTGGTCGCGGTCCGGAACGGTCCGCCCATCGTTGTCGGCATGGGCGACGGTGAATATTTTGTCGCGTCCGATGTGCCGGCGATCTTGAACCACACGCGCAACGTCGTCTTCCTCGACGATCGCGAAATGGCGGTGCTCACCAACACCGGCGTGCGGTTCATGACGATCGACGGGACGATGGTCGATCGCAAGCCGACGCGCGTCACGTGGGATCCGATCTCGGCGGAGAAGGCCGGCTACAAGCATTTCATGCTCAAGGAGATCTTCGAGCAGCCGCACGCCGTTCGCGATACCGTGCTCGGGCGCGCCTCGATCGAAACCGGCCAGGTGCATCTCAACGAGATGTCGATCGCCGATGCCGATCTCAGGGCCATCGACAAGATCACGTTGCTGGCCTGCGGCACGTCATGGCACGCGGCCCTCGTCGGCAAGTTCATGATCGAGGAGCTCGCGAAGCTGCCGGTCGAAGTCGATTACGGCTCCGAGTACCGCTATCGCAATCCGATCATCAACAACAAGACGCTCGCGGTCGCGATCACGCAATCAGGTGAAACCGCCGACACGCTCGCCGCGCTGCGCGAAGCCAAAGGGAAGGGCGCGCGCAGCCTTTCGATCTGCAACGTCGTCGGCAGCATGGCGACGCGTGAGGCCGAAGGGACGATCTACACGCACGCCGGACCCGAGATCGGCGTGGCGTCGACAAAGGCCTTCACCACGCAGCTCGTCGCGCTCTATCTGTTTGCGTTGAAGCTCGCCGAAGTGCGCGGCACGCTGCCGCAGAAGGAGCGTTGCGATTACCTCACGGCGCTGATGCAGCTGCCGCAGGTCCTCGACGACACGCTGGAAGTCGCGAAGCAGATGGAGGAGATCGCGGCGAAGTTCCACAACCGCTCCGACTTCCTCTATCTCGGCCGCGGCATCAACTATCCGATCGCGCTCGAAGGCGCGCTGAAGCTCAAGGAAATCTCCTACATCCACGCCGAGGGGTATCCGGCCGGCGAGATGAAGCACGGGCCAATCGCGCTGATCGACGAGCAGATGCCCGTCGTGGCGCTGGCGACGCACGATCACGTGTTCGAGAAAATGCAGGGCAATATCCAGGAAGCCAAGGCCCGCGGCGGCTCGATCATCGCGATCACGACAAAGGGCGATACGACGCTGAAGGATCTACTGGGCGAAGACGACAGCTTGATTGAAATTCCTGCGACACATCGGCTGTTGATGCCAGTTGTGATCTCTCTACCGTTGCAGCTTTTGTCGTACTACATTGCGGTGCGTCGCGGCTGTGATGTCGATCAACCGCGTAATCTGGCGAAGAGTGTGACTGTAGAATAGGAGAGTTGGATCTACTCTCCTCGCTGAATCCTGCACAGCAAGAAGCTGTACGACAAACGGATGGCCCGCTCCTGATTCTCGCAGGAGCGGGGTCGGGGAAGACGCGCGTCATCGCGCACCGGATTGCGTATCTCGTCTCCGAGAAGATCGCCTATCCCGATCAGATCATGGCGGTCACCTTCACCAACAAGGCCGCCCAGGAAATGCGCGAGCGTGTCGAGCGGCTGCTCGAGATGGATTGCCGCGCCATGTGGGTGTCGACGTTTCACGCGCTCTGCGCGCGGCTGCTGCGGCGCGAGGCCCACAACATCGGCCTGAGCCGCGACTTCACCATCTACGATTCCGCCGATCAGCAGGCGGTCGTCAAGCAGTTGCTCAAGGACTATCACCTCGATGCGGAGTCGTACAACCCGCGCATGGTCCTGAGCCGGATCAGCCATGCGAAGAACCGCATGGAGGGTCCCGACAGTTTCGCCAACTCGTGGAATCCGAAGGACAAGGAGATCGCCAAGCTGTTCGAGGGCTACATCAAGGCCTTGAAGAACGCGAGCGCGCTTGATTTCGACGATCTGCTGCTGGCGACCGTCGAGCTCTTCGATCAGAACCCTGGCGTCCGGGAGCGCTATGCGAACAAGTTCCACTACGTGATGGTGGACGAATACCAGGACACCAACCGGCCGCAGTACCTGCTGGTGAAGCAGATCGCCGGCAAGCATCGCAACCTCGCCGTGGTCGGCGATCCCGATCAGTCCATCTACAAGTGGCGCGGCGCCGACCTGCGCAACATCATGGACTTCGAGACCGATTTTTCGGATGCGCAGATCGTCAAGCTCGAGCAGAACTATCGTTCCACCGAAGTCATTCTGGATGCGGCATCGGCGGTCATTGCGAACAACCGCAATCGCAAGAAGAAGGCGCTCTGGACCGACCTGAAGGGCGGCGCCAAGATTCGCCTGTTCCGCGGCTCCGACGAGCTCGAGGAAGCCGAATACATCACGCGCATTGTCCGGAAGACGCTCGAGGAGGACTACAAGGCGCTGACAGCGGTTCTTTATCGCACCAACGCCCAGTCGCGCGCGGTTGAAGACTCGCTTCGGGCCGCCGGTATTGCTTACGTGGTTCTCGGCGGCGTCGGCTTCTACGAGCGCAAGGAAATCAAGGACGCGCTGTCGTATCTGAAGCTGATTCTCAACCCGCACGACGACATCGCGCTGAGGCGCGTGATCAACGTGCCGGCGCGCGGCATTGGCAAAGGCGTGATGGACGCGCTTGAAGGCGTGGACGTGTCGCAGGTCGATCTGAACCTGCCGCCTCTGCTGGCCGGACTGTCGGCAACGTTCACGCAGGAC
The DNA here is from genome assembly GCA_019752015.1 of Cyanobacteriota bacterium. Lineage (GTDB taxonomy): Bacteria > Acidobacteriota > Vicinamibacteria > Vicinamibacterales > UBA2999 > 12-FULL-67-14b. Next base: position 17,084 of record JAIEMQ010000035.1, read on the forward strand.
TCGTTGTGGACCAAGCTCGTTGCGGCCGTTGACGGCAAGCTGCTTTCTTCCAGGCAGGTCGCGTCACTCGCGGCCTTCCGGGACCTGGTCGTCACGCTGGCGGACGTCGCCCGGAAGGAATCGGTCTCGATCCTGCTCGGCAAGGTCCTCGATCAATCCGGCTACCTTCGAGACCTTCGCGAGGACAAAAGCGAGGAATCGGAAGGGCGCATCGAAAACCTGATGGAGCTCGTCTCGGCCGCGAGTGAATATGAAACACGCGAAGCCGAGCCGTCGCTTGGTGGGTTCGTCGATCGCTTGTCGCTGTTGTCCGACGTTGACAAGGAGCAGGGCAAGACCGATCCGAAGGTCATGATGATGACCCTGCACTCCGCGAAGGGTCTTGAATTTCCGACGGTGATTCTTGCCGGGCTCGAAGAAGGATTGTTCCCGCACTCACGATCGCGCGACGATGAAGCGGAGCTGGAAGAAGAGCGTCGCCTGTGCTACGTCGGCATCACCCGTGCGCGAAGACAGCTGGTGCTGACGAGCGCCTCGAGGCGCCGTGTGTTCGGCGAGTATCAGAACACCGAGCCGTCGCGATTCATCGACGAGATTCCGCAGGATCTGATCGAAGAAGATCGCACCGAAAGACCGAGCTACAGCAGCGGCCTTGGCCACCGTAGCCTTGGCGGAGGTGGCACCGACTGGAGCTATCGCCCGAATCCGTACGCTCGACGCGGCTACGGCTCACGCCGCGATCGTGACGACGGCGACGGGAAAGTGGCGACGCAGAACTTCCGCTACGAGGAAGAGGATCAGACGCCGGGCTTTCGTCCTGGAGCGCGCGTCTATCACGCGCAGTTCGGGCCCGGCACGGTCGTGACCGTCGAGGACATCGAAGACGACCAGAAGCTGGTCGTGAAGTTCGTCAGCGTCGGAACGAAGACGTTGAGAGCGAAGTACGCAAAGCTGACTGCGCGATAGCGGTCCGGCTAAAGCCGGACCCTCACAGTATTCGCACAAAACCTTGTGAGGGTCCGCCTTCAGGCGGACCGAAGCGTTAAAGGCCAGTAATCTTCGTAATGATCGGCCGACCCTCGCGGCCGTTGCCGGCGACGCGCTCGATCGTAATCACCAGCGTCTTCTCGGACGTCTTGCCGTCGGGCGATTTGAAGTCCGCCTTCACCGTCACGTCCTTCTTGATCGTCTCGCCTTCAAAAGTCTTGGCGTCGAGCGCCGGCTGACCCGGCTGCGTCAGTGATGCTTCGGCGACGCCGGTCGCGCGCTTGATCGCGGCGGTGGCGCCCGCAGTGGCGCGCGCGTGCTCGGCAATGCCCTGCCGCCACTTGTCCCACTCGTCCTTGACCTTCTGTTGCGCGGCGGTGAACTTCGCGCCGGGCTGCGCCTCGAGCTTCAGCACTTCCTCGATCTGCTTGATGTTCGCGGTCTGGTAGTCGATCTTGGTCTTGAGAAACGCCTTCTCGGTCTCGGCCGCCTTCTGCTCCGCCTCGAAGAGCGGCTTGAAGGTCAGCGGCGTGCGCGTCTCGGGACCGACGTTCTCGATCGAGAAGTCTTCAACCGTTCCCTGCGCGCGCGGATCGATCGTGACCGCCGACATGCGGCCGACGGTCGTGTTGTCGCGCCCGCGCGACGCCCGGAAGAACTGCGTCAGGAACTGCTGCTCCGGCGGACGGGAACAGCCGATGACAAACAACGCGGACGGAATGATTACGAGAGTGGCTGCAACAACCTTCCTCATTCAGTGCCTCCGGCAGGTTCAGGTTCCTCGTCTCCGTTCGCCGCTTCGACGAGCGCCACCGAGACGATCTTGTCTTCGCCTTCGAGCTCCATCAGCCTCACGCCCTGCGTGGCGCGGCCGATGGTGCGGATCTCGTTCGCCGGCGTGCGCAGAATCTTGCCCCACTCCGTCATCACCAGCAACTCTTCGTTGGCGTGAATCTGCGCAATCGCCACCACGCGGCCGTTCTTGTCCGTGACCTCGACGTTCTTCACGCCCAGGCCGCCGCGGCCCGTGACGCGATACTCGTCGATCAGCGTGTTCTTGGCGTAGCCCTTCTCGGTCACCGTCAGGAGCGTTCCGCCCGGCTTGGCGACCTGCATCGCGACGACCTCGTCGCCCTCGCGCAGCTGGATGCCGCGGACGCCGTATGCCGTTCGGCCCATCGGCCGGACGTCGGCTTCGATAAAGCGGATCGCCTTGCCGTCTCTCGTCCCGATGAAGACCTCGCTGGCGCCGTCCGAGAGCTGCACGTCGATGACCTCGTCGCCCTCTTCGATGCCCATCGCGATGATGCCGCCGGCGCGCGGGTTCGCAAACGCCGAGAGCTCGGTCTTCTTGATCGTGCCCTTGCGCGTGCCCATCACGATGAAGCGCGTGTCGTCGAATTCCTGGACGGCGATCATCGCGGCGAGCTTCTCGCCGGATTCCATCTGCACGAGATTCGCGATCGACTTGCCCTTGCCGTCGGCGCCGACATCCGGGATCTCGTGGACCTTCAGCCAATAGGCGCGGCCGCGATCCGAGAAGATCATCATGTAGGAGTGCGTCGAGGCCACGAACAGGTGGTTGACGATGTCCTCTTCGCGCGTGCGCATGCCGATGCGGCCCTTGCCGCCGCGGTTCTGCGTGCGATACGTCGTGATCGGCGTGCGCTTGATGTAGCCGGTGTCGGTGACCGTCACCGCAACGTCTTCGTCGGTGATCAGGTCCTCGATGCTGAAGTCGCCCTCTTCATCGACCAGCTGCGTGCGCCGCGGATCGGCAAACTTGTCGCGAACGCCTTTCAGCTCGTCGACGATGATCTGCAGCAACAGACGCTGGCTGGCGAGAATGCCTTTCAGCTTTGTGATGATCGCGTTGAGCTCCGCGAGCTCGTCGAGAATTTTCTGCCGCTCCAGGCCGGTCAGGCGCTGCAGCTGCATGTCGAGGATTGCTTGTGCCTGGACGTCACTCAGCCCGAACTGCGTCGTCAGGCCGCCCTTGGCTTCCGGCGGCGTCTTCGACCCGCGAATCAGCTTGATGACGGCATCGAGATTGTCGAGCGCGATGCGCAGGCCTTCGAGGATGTGCGCGCGGGCTTCGGCCTTCCGCAGCTCGAACTCGATGCGACGACGGACGACCTCGCGCCGGAAGTCGACGAAGTTCTCGACGACTTCGAGCAGGCTCAGCACCTTCGGCCGGCCGGCGACAATCGCCAGCGTGATGATGCCGAACGACTGCTGCAGCTGGGTGTGCTTGTAGAGGTTGTTGAGGATGACTTCCGCCACCTCGCCGCGCTTCAGCTCGACGACGATGCGCATGCCGTCGCGATCGGATTCATCGCGCAGATCGGAAATGCCCTCGATCGTTTTCTCGCGGACCAGCTCGGCGATGCGCTCGAGCAACCTCGCCTTGTTCACCTGGTAGGGAATCTCGGTGACGATGATCTGTTCCCGATCGCCCTTCTTGGTGGTTTCGACTTCGACCTTGGCGCGGACCTGGATCGAGCCGCGGCCGCTGACCGCGGCCTCGTGAATCCCACGCCGCCCGACGATCAATCCGCCAGTGGGGAAGTCGGGGCCCGGAATCAGTCGAATCAGCTCTTTCAGTTTCGCTTCGCGCGAAAATTGCTGGGGTGGCTGATTATCAACACCCATCAGCGTGTGTTCGATGAACCAGATGACGCCGTCGCATACCTCACCGAGGTTGTGCGGTGGGATGTTCGTGGCCATGCCGACCGCGATGCCGGTCGATCCGTTCACCAGCAGGTTCGGGTACGGCGCCGGCAGGACCGTCGGCTCGGTCGTCGTCTCGTCGAAGTTCGGCTGATAGTCGACCGTGTCCTTCTCGAGGTCGGCCATCAGGCTCTCGGCGATCGCCTCGAGCCGCGCTTCCGTGTATCGATACGCCGCCGGCGGGTCGCCGTCGACCGATCCGAAGTTGCCCTGGCCGTCGACCAGGGTCTGGCGCATGTTGAAGTCCTGCGCGAGGCGGACCAGCGTGTCGTAGGCGGGCGCGTCGCCGTGCGGATGGTAGTTGCCGATGACTTCGCCGACGATCTTCGCGCACTTGCGATACGCGCGATTCGACGCCAGGCCCATCTGCCGCATCGCGTAGAGCACACGCCGATGCGCGGGCTTCAAGCCGTCGCGGACATCAGGCAGCGCTCGACCAATGATTACGCTCATCGCGTAATCGAGGTACGAGCGCTTCATCTCGTCTTCGATATTTACGGGTGTTCGATTGACGTTGACGTCCATCAGATCAAAAGGTCACAAGATCAACAGATCACTAGATATCGAGGTTTTTAACTTCCAAAGCGTTGTCTTCGATGAACTTGCGCCGCGGCTCCACCTGGTCGCCCATCAGCGTCGTGAACATCGAATCCGCTTCGGTGTGATCTTCGGCGCGGACCTGCAGCAGCGTCCGCACATCGGGATTCATCGTGGTTGTCCAGAGCGTCTCGGGATTCATTTCGCCGAGGCCCTTGTATCGGTTGATCGCGACGCCCTTGCGCCCGAGCGCAATGAAGTGATCGATGAACTCGTCGATCGTCTTCAGTTGTGCGTTTTGGCGACGGCTAAAGCCATCGCCCTCCATTGACGTTTGGAGAGCGGGGGCTTTAGCCCCCGCTGAAGGAGCAACTCCAATGGCGTTGAGAGCTTCTTTTTCGTCCGCCGTGAGCGCTTCACCGGTCTCTTCGTTGATCGCTTCCTCCTCAACAGGCGGCGCGCCACCGTTGAGGGACACTTCAATCGGACCCTTGCGCAACGAGCGGACCACCGCGGCAATCTCGGCGTAGCTCGCCGCCAGCGTGCGGAACTCGCCCGACGCCACGAACTCGGGGCCAAGCGTGTCGAGACGCGAATAGCCGGTGCTGCGATCGTCGATCTTCAACGACCATGTGTTGTGCTCTTCGTCACGCAGGATGGTCACGTCGCGAATCGGCGTCGTCAGCTGATCGGCCAGGCCCTGCAGCGTGGCTTGATTGTCGAAGAACACGCGGCCGCGCGCATCGCGATCGAGCAGCGCTTCGACGACATCACGCGCGTGGCCGCGGCGTTCGACCTGGGACAGCACGTTGCGATAGGCAATCATGCCGTGCAGCAGCCTTTCGAGATCCGCGGCGGAGACGTTCTGGCCGTCCGACGTCCGAACGGCGCGGCCTTCGACGGCGCGCTTGACCAGGAAATTCTCGAGTGCGCGCTCGTCCTTGATGAACGTTTCCGACTTGCCACGCTTGGCGCGGAACAGCGGCGGCTGCGCGATGTAGATGTGGCCGCGCTCGACCAGCATCGGCATCTGCCGATAGAAGAACGTCAGCAGCAGCGTCCGGATGTGCGAGCCGTCCACATCCGCGTCCGTCATGATGATGACGCGGTGATAACGGAGCTTGTCGATATCGAAATCGTCGGTGCCGATGCCGCAGCCGAGCGCCGCGATCATCGTCTTGATTTCGTCGGAGCTGAGCATGCGATCGAGACGCGCCCGCTCGACGTTCAGAATCTTGCCCTTGATCGGGAGGATCGCCTGGAAACGCCGATCGCGTCCCTGCTTGGCTGAGCCGCCGGCCGATTCGCCTTCGACGATGTAAATCTCGGCCTGGGCGGGATCGCGCTCCTGGCAGTCGGCGAGCTTGCCGGGCAACGAGCTGCCGTCGAGCGCGCCTTTACGCCGGACGAGATCGCGCGCCTTGCGGGCCGCATCGCGGGCGCGGGCCGCATCCACCGACTTCTGGACAATCTTGCGCGCGACCGCCGGGTTCTCTTCGAGGAACGCGCCGAGCTTGTCGTTGACGATCGTCTCGACAATGCCCTTGACCTCGGTGTTACCGAGCTTGGTCTTGGTCTGGCCTTCGAACTGCGGCTGCGGAATCTTGACGCTGATGACCGTGGTCATGCCTTCGCGAATGTCGTCGCCGCTGATCGTCGTGTCTTTCAGATCCTTGGCGAGGTTGTTCGCGGTGGCGTAGGCGTTGATCGTGCGCGTCAGCGCCGACCGGAATCCCGACAGGTGCGTGCCGCCCTCGTGCGTGTTGATGTTGTTGGCGAACGAGAATTCCTGCGGGTTGTAGCCGTCGTTCCACTGCAGCGCGATCTCCACGTCGATGCCGTCGCGATCGCCGTGCATGAACACCGGCTTCTCGTTGACGACGCCCTTGTTCTTGTTCAGGTGCTCGACGAAGGAAACGATGCCGCCGTCGTAATGGAAGCGATGGCTCTTACCCGCTTCGCGCTCATCGTCCAGCGTGATCGTGACGCCGGCATTGAGGAACGCCAGCTCGCGCAGGCGCCCCGCCAGCGTGTCGAAGCTGAATTCGACGATCTCGAAGACCTGCGGGTCGGGCTTGAAGCTGACCTTGGTGCCGCGGCGCTTCGTGGTGCCGGTCACCGCCAGATCAGCGAGCGGCTTGCCGCGCTCGTAGCTCTGTTGGTGCGTCTTCTCGTTGCGCCACACCTCGAGATCGAGGCGCTCCGACAGCGCGTTGACCACGGACACGCCGACGCCGTGCAGGCCGCCTGACACCTTGTAGGCGCTGTTTTCGAACTTGCCGCCGGCGTGCAGCACCGTCAGCGCGACTTCAGCGGCGGACTTGCCGCTCTCGTGCATGTCGGTCGGAATGCCGCGGCCGTTGTCGATGACGCTGATCGAGTTGTCGAGGTGAATCGTGACGTTGACTTCGGTGCAGAAGCCGGCGAGCGCTTCGTCGATCGAGTTGTCGACGATTTCGTAGACGAGATGGTGCAGGCCGGCCGGCCCCGTGGAGCCGATGTACATCGCCGGACGTTTGCGGACCGCTTCAAGGCCTTCGAGGACCTTGATGCTCTCCGCGCCGTACTCGCCGTTCCCGCCGTTGGTCTTCCCGTTCTGTTCGAGTTCTGCCAAAGTTTTTTTCTGTGTCTAATCTGTGTCTAATCTGTGGCTCAAACCCGCATCGGCATGATGACGTAGGTGTAGTCGTAGCCATCCGCGCTCACCGGCTTCATCACGGCCTGGCTGACTTCATCCTTCAACTCGAGCACCACGACTTCCGATTCGACAACGTTCAGGAAATCGAGGACATACTGCGCGTTGAAGCAGATCGTGAGCGACGGGCCGTTGTAATCCGTGGGGATCGGCTCGTGCGCCTCTCCGAACTCGGGGCTGCTCGACGTGACTTCGACCTTGCCCTTCTCGAGGATCATCTTCACCGCGCGCGAGCGCTCGTTCGACAGAATCGCGACGCGGCGCACCGCCTGCGTCAGGCGATCGCGCTCGAACTCGACGCTCTTGTCGTTGCCCTTCGGAATCACGCGATCGTAAGCAGGGAACTGTCCGTCGATCATTCGCGAGATCAAGAGCCGCGGACCAATCTCGAAGAACAGGTGATTCTCGCCGCGCTCGTACTTCACGTCGGTATCGCTCTCGGCGAGCAGTCGCGACAACTCGGAGAGCGTTTTCCTCGGCAGGATCGCCTTGATGTCGTCGCCCTTCTGGCCGTCGTGCTTGACGTTCACGAGGGCGAGACGATGACCGTCGGTCGCGACGAGCGTCATGTCGTCCGGCTTCAGCACGAACTGCGCGCCGTTCAAGTAGAAGCGCGTGTCTTCGCCGGTAATCGCAAACTGCGTCTTCGTCACCATCTGCAGCAGCGACTTGCCGTTGATGGTCGCCTTCACGCCGCCGCCGGCTTCGGGCAGGCTTGGAAAATCTTCACGCGGCAGCGTCGGCATCTTCGAGCTGAACTGGCCGCCCGACACCTTCACGGTGGTGCCGCCCTTGTCGGTCGCGATGTTCACGTCGCCGTCAGGCAGCGCGCGCACGACCTCGTAGAGCTTTTTCGCCGGCAGCGTGACCGAGCCAGGCTTGCTCACGGCGGCTTCACAGCGGCTGCGTAATGCGACCTCGAGGTCGGTCGCCAGCAGCGTTACCTCGTTGCCCGTTCCCTCCAGCAGCACGTTCGCCAGGATCGGAATGGTGTTCTTGCGCTCCACGATCTGCTGGAAAAATTGCAGTTCCCGCACAAGATCGGCTTTCCTGGCGACCAGTTCCATAGCCCTGCTTTAACCTCTGAGAAATTGATAAAAGGCGAAGACATAAAAGTATACAGGAAATAGGTCCTGTTTACGAAATTTCCATCTGAAATAAATCCTTTATTTTCAGACGGTTATCTTGTGAATTTTTCTGTGAATGGAATGTGGTTTGGCGAACCGTCCGAAAGGGGTCTTTCGCCCCATCAGCAGGGCCCACAATCGATGCACAAACGGGCTGTGGAAAACCCTTACTTGATGGATTCGAGGAGGTTTGCGACCTGTTTGTCGAAATCGCCGTTCTTTTTCCGCATCTCTTCGACTTTTTTGATCGAGTGAATGACCGTCGAATGATGTTTACCGCCGAAACTGCGGCCGATCTCCGGCAACGACGCATGCGTGAGCGACTTGCAGAGATACATCGCGACCTGGCGAGGCATTGCAACCGACTTCGAGTTGTTGCGCGACTTCAATTCGTGAAGTTTGAGGTGATAATAGTCGGCGACCGACTTCTGGATCTGTTCGATCGTCACGGCCTTCTCGTCGTGATCGATCACGTTCTTCAGCACATCCTGCGCGAGTTCGATCGTCAACGGCCGCGTCGTCAGCGATGAATAGGCGATCAACCTGATCAGCGATCCTTCGAGCTCACGCACGTTCGATTTGATGCGGCTCGCCATGAACATCGCCACGTCATTCGCGAGCGGCACGCCTTCCTCTTCCGCTTTCCTCTTGAGAATCGCCGCCTTCGTCTCGACGTCCGGCACCTGGATGTCGGCAATCAATCCCCACTCGAATCGCGAGCGCAACCGCTCCTCCAGAGCGGGAATCTCATGGGGAGGACGGTCGCTGCTGATCACGATTTGCTTCTGCGCATCGTGCAGCGCGTTGAAGGTGTGGAAGAACTCGTTCTGCGTGCCTTCCTTGCCGGAGACGAATTGAATGTCGTCGACGAGCAGCACGTCGACGCTGCGATAGCGTGAGCGGAAATCGAGAATGCGATCGAAACGCACAGCGTTGATCATCTCGTTCATGAATCGTTCGGACGAGATGTAGGTCAACACCAGCCCGGGATGATGCTGCACGACGTAATGACCGATCGCGTGCATCAAGTGCGTCTTGCCAAGTCCGACGCCGCCGTGAATGAACAGCGGGTTGTACGACCGCGACGGCGTTTCCGCGACCGCGCGGCACGCGGCGTGCGCGAACTGATTCGACGGGCCGACGATGAAAGTGTCGAAGGTGTAGCGCGGAATGAGGCCGCCGGGCCGCTGCTGGTCCGCGTTTCCGTGGTGGGTGGGCGCCCGGTCCTCCGCAAACTCCGTGCGCCGTGCGATGACGCTCGGCACGGGGGTTTCGACGGGTTCGGCCGGCGAGGAGCCATCCGGAACGAAGGTCAGCCGCGCGCCGGCCCGCCCGACCTCCTTGAGGGCTTCGGCGAGGACGACCGAGTAGTGCTTGGGCAGCCATTCGACGAATAGCGGGTTCGGGACCCGGATGGAGAGGCGATTTCCCCCGTCCGCCAGGAGGCTGGTGGGCTTGAACCAGGTCGAAAAGCTGTGCTTTCCCACCTGGTCTTCAATGCGGCTGAGGACCTCGTCCCACACGGTTAAGCTTGACATCCCTATAACTGCTTGATGGCTAACAACTTACTGCTGCGGATTCTCGGGCTTTTCCACAGTCTTTTCCACAGGTGTGGAAATCTTCGATGACTCGACTGCGCCGAGCTGTCATAGGGGGAACGCTCACTTTAGCACGCACCCCGAGGCCTGCTATTGCCCTAATCACGCACCCGCCTACGCGGCAGAGCCGCTACGGCGGGTCTCGCCGTAGCTCGTTTCACAAGCGAAGGCGGATATAATCAAACGTTCGACCGAGGAGAAAAATGGCCAGATCCAAGAAGGGCAAGCGAACGTTTCAACCGAATACCAGCCGCCGGGCCAAGCGTCACGGCTTCCTGGTCCGCATGGCGACCAAGGACGGCCGGCAGGTGTTGAAGCGGCGCCGCGCCAAGGGGCGGAAGCGCCTGACGGTTTCCGACGAGAAGTAATCAGGGTCCTGGGACCTCGGTCCTGGGACTTGGGCACATATGAGCGCAAGCCCCAAGCCCCACGCCCCAAGTCCACATCGTTTCCTCGCCCGCGAGCACGTGCGCAAGCGAGCGGAGTTCGAGCTGATTTACAAAACAGGTTTCAAACGGTCGGGCCGTCTCATGACCATGTTCACGATGGAACGTGAGGGCGGACCGGCCCGTCTGGGAATAGCAGCCACGCGAAAAATGGGCGCTGCCGTCGAGAGAAACCGCGCCAAGCGTCTCGTCCGCGAATTGTTTCGCCACCACAAGCCCGCCGCCGCGCTCGACGTCGTGGTCGTGCCGCGCCGCGAGATGCTGGATGCGTCGTACGATCGCATCGAGGCGGAGTTTCTGTCTCTACTCACCAAGCGCATGAAACCGAATGGCTAGCCGCCTCGCGCTCGCGCTGATCCGTCTCTACAAGATTTCTTTCTCGCCGCTCTTTGCCGGCAGCTGCCGCTACACGCCTGGCTGCGCCGACTACATGAGCGAATCGATCGCGCGCTTCGGATTGTTCCGCGGCGGGTGGATCGGAACGAAGCGGTTGTGCCGCTGTCATCCGTTTGGTGGTCACGGCTACGACCCCGTCCCGAATCACAAGATCGCCAGCTCACAAATTCATTAAATGGAACGCCGAGTCCTTTTAGCAATCACGCTGTCATTCATGGTGCTGTTTTTATTCCAGCGCTTCGTCATGCCTCCGCCCGCGCCGGTACCGAGTCAACCGGCAGCGACACCGAATCAATCCGCCTCCGCGCCGGCCGCATCTCAACCCGGCGCTTCGGCGAGCCAGGCTCCCTCACAGCAAACACAAGCTCCTGCGACGCCGGCCGTTGCGGCAACTGTTACTGAATCGGCCGAGCGCCAGATCGTTGTCGAGACGACAAAGGTGAAGGCGATCTTCTCGAACCAGGGTGCAAAGCTCCTGCACTGGATCCTGAAGGAGTACCGCAGCGACGCCGGGCAGCCGCTCGATCTCGTGCCTGGCGGCGCGGGGCCGGATGCGATCAAGCCGTTCTCGCTGTCGCTTGATGATGAGGCGATCAGCAGGCGCGTGAACGACGCGGTGTATCGCGTGACGGTCAACGGCGCACCGGCGGGGGGAACGATCGACGCCACTGCATCGCCGCAGACGATCGTCTTCGAGGCGGCGTCCGCCGACGGCCTGACGATCAAGAAGACCTTCGCGGTTGAGCCCACGAGCTACATCATCTCGTTCGGCGCCGACGTGCGGATGGGCGGCCAGCGGCTCAATCCCGTCATCAACTGGGGCCCCGGCCTCGGCGACGACATCGCGCGCGCGAAGCCGGCCTCGTTCTTCTCACCGAGCTACAACACGCCGGCGCAGCCGATTACTCACAAGGACGGATCGGTCGAGCGGATCGCCGCCACGGCATCAGGCGCGCAGGAAGGCGCGCTGCGTTACGCCGGCATCGACGATCACTACTTCGTCGCGATGCTGCTGAACGAGCAGAACACGCAGCCGGTGCGCTTCGCCTACGAGCCCGTGCTGGTGCCGCAGCCGGACGATCCGAACATCACCGGCCGCTTCATCAAGTATTCGGTGCGCTTCCAGTCGCCGCAGGATCAGTCGCGGTTCTTCTTCGGTCCGAAGGAATTCGACACGCTGCGCGCGATCGATCCGGAAATGACGCGCGTCATCAACTACGGAATCTTCGCGTGGCTGGCGGCGCCGCTGCTCGGCGCGCTCAAGTGGGTGCACGGCTTCATCGGCAACTGGGGCTGGGCGATCATCGTCCTCACGCTGCTGATCAACATCGTGCTGTTCCCGCTGCGCCACAAGAGCGTGGTCTCGATGCGCAAGATGCAGGCGATCCAGCCGCAGATGAAAGCCATCCAGGATCGCTACGCGAAATACAAGATCACCGATCCCGAGCGGCAGAAGATGAACACCGAGGTGATGGAGCTGTACAAGCGCGAGGGCGTCAACCCCGCCAGCGGCTGCGTGCCGATGCTGCTCACCTTCCCGTTCCTGTTTGCGTTCTACAACATGCTGTCGCAGTCGATTGAAGTCCGCGGCGCCGACTTCGCGGGCTGGATTCACAACCTGTCGGCACCGGATCCGTACTTCATCCTGCCGATCGTGATGGGCGTCGCGCAGTTCTGGCAGACCAAGATGACGCCGACCACCGCCGACCCGGCGCAGCAGCGCATCATGATGTTCATGCCAATCATGTTCACGGTGATGTCGTTGTCGTTCCCGAGCGGCCTCGTGATCTACTGGCTGGTGAGCACGCTGTTCACGATCGGCCAGCAGTTCCTGACCAACTATCTGATTGGCGCCGCGCCGCGCCCTGCTGTTAAATAGACAACCCATGGCCACCGCAGACATCACAGAGTTCGTCCAGAAAGTCGTTGACGCGATGGACCTCGATCTCGAGGCCAGCGCCGAGGAAATGCCGGACGGCGTCCGCATCAACCTCACCGGCGAGGACGGCAACGTGCTGATTCGCCGGCAGGGCGAAGCGCTCGCCGCGCTCCAGCACATCGTCGCGGCGATTTACCGGCACGAAGCGTCCGAGGGCCGCCGCCTGGTCGTCGATTGCATGGGCTATCGCAAGGGCAAGGACGATGAGCTGCGGCAGATGGCGCTGTTCCTCGGCGGCAAGGCGAAGGACTCCGGCCTGGCGCAGGAGATCGGCCCGCTCAATCCGTACGAGCGCCGCATCGTGCACCTCGCCGTCGCCGAGCTCGAATCGGTGACGTCGGAAAGCATCGGCGACGCATTCGAAAAGACCGTCATTATCAGCGTCAAGTAAGTCGCGGGGGGCTGCATTACTTGCCGGGGGGCTGTATCCCCGGCAGAACTCCGCAATTCCGGCTGATGTCCGCCGCCCGGTATGTTTTCAGTCAATGACACGATCGTTGCCATCGCAACACCGCCGGGTCGCGGCGGCCTTGGTGTGATCCGCATCAGCGGTGCTGACGCCGCGGCGATCGCGAACAAGCTGATCGCCCGCACCAAACCCCTCACCCCCCGCCACGCCACCTTCGCCAGGGGCGTCGTTGGTGCTTCGCACCAACCGCTACCCGATCAGGTTGTTTTGACGTACTTCGTTTCACCGGCTTCGTACACCGGTGAGGACGTGGTTGAAATTTCTGCGCATGGCAGTCCCGTTGTCTTGAGCGGCATCCTTCGCGCGGCGGTTGCTGCCGGCGCGCGGCTGGCGGAGCCGGGCGAGTTCACACTGCGCGCGTTCCTCAACCAGAAGATCGATCTCGTCCAGGCGGAGGCGGTTGCCGATTTGATCGACGCCGTCACGCCACTGCAGGCGCGAGCGGCGTTCGATCAACTCGAGGGCACACTCACGACGACGATCACCGCGATCGAGAAGGATCTCTTCGACATTGCCGCGAAGCTCGAAGCGTCGCTGGATTTTCCCGACGAGGGTTATCACTTCGTTGCGCCGAAGGAGGCGGGCGAGGCGATCGAGAAGCTGATCTCACGCATCGACACGTTGCTGGCGGATTCGAGGCGTGGACGCATGGTGCGTGAAGGCGCAGCCGTAGCGATCGTCGGGACGCCGAACGTCGGCAAGTCGAGCCTGTTCAACGCGCTCCTCAACGCGAACCGCGCGATCGTGACGGCGGTTCCCGGAACGACGAGAGATCTGCTGACAGAGCGGGCCGACATCGGCGGACTGTCGCTTTCGTTGATCGATACCGCCGGCCTGCGAGAGACCACGGACGTCGTCGAGAAGGAGGGCGTCGCGCGCGCGAAGGCCGCGGTTGCTGTGGCCGATGTCACGATCGTGCTGCTCGATCGATCGCGTCCGCTCTCGATGGACGATCGCGAACTGCTCGGCGTCACCACATCCAAACCGCGTGTTGTCGCGTGGAACAAGATCGATCTGCCGCCATCGCTGCCGCTCGAGCCGCTCGATCCGATTGAAGCCATCGCAATCTCCGCGACGACGGGAGCGGGTATCGATCGATTGATTGCCGCGATCGGCGCCGCGCTTGGATCAGGCGAGTCACTTCGCGATCGTCCTCAAGTCACGAACGTTCGCCACACCGCGCTCCTCGATCGCGCCGGGGAGTCGCTGACGCGCGCGGCAACCGCGCTCGCGTCAGAAGTCTCAGAGGAATTTCCGCTGCTCGATCTCCAGGACGCCGGCGCCGCGCTGCAGGAAATCACCGGCCGCAAGACCACGGACGATTTGCTCCGGCACATCTTCGAGCGCTTCTGTATCGGCAAATAGATCTCGGATTTGGATCGAGTGGATTTCGGATTTGTTTTGGGATCTTATCGATCTACGATCCAAAAATAGTTCGAAATCCGCTCGATCTTAAATCCGAAATAGTCATTGACAGATTCATTTTAATGTTTGAATTGGATGTGATGGTAATTGGCGCCGGCCATGCCGGCGTCGAGGCCGCGTGGGCCGCGGCGAGGCTTGGGTGCAGCGTCGGCCTCTGCACTCTCACTCGAGAAACGGTCGCGCACATGCCGTGCAATCCCGCGGTCGGCGGCACGGCAAAGGGACATCTGGTCCGTGAAATCGATGCGCTGGGCGGATTGATGGGCCGAGCGATCGACGCTACGGGAATACAATTCAAGCTGCTGAATCGCAGCCGCGGGCCGGCGGTCTGGTCGCCTCGCGCCCAGGCGGACAAGCCGGAGTACGGCCGATGGGTACGCCGCACCCTCGAAGCAGAGCCGAATATTCACTGGATTCTCGGGCGCGCGGGGCGAATTGTGCTGGATTCAGGCGAAATTTGCGCGCTTGAGCTCGAGGACGGGCGCAGTTTTCGCTGCAAGTCGCTCGTCATTACCACCGGGACTTTTCTCAACGGACTGGTTCATGTAGGTCGAGACCAACGTCCAGCTGGGCGTGCGGATGAGCCGCCGTCCCGTGATCTCGCGGAATCTATCAAATCCTTCGGGTTCCGATGGGGCAGGCTGAAGACTGGGACTCCGCCGCGGCTGGCTAAGAAGTCGATTGATTTTGATGACGGCACGAAGCGCGGTGTGTTCCACGTGGAACATGGCGATGCGGACCCGATTCCATTCTCGTTCACCGCCATGGAGGCGCCGACCAATAAGGCGCCGTGTTACCTGATGCACACAAACGAGCGTGTGCACGAGCTCGTACGGAGCCGGATCGGTCAGTCGCCGCTTTACAACGGCCAAATCGAAGGAATTGGGCCGAGATACTGCCCATCGCTCGAAGATAAGGTGATGCGCTTTCCCGATCGCGAGCGGCATCAACTGTTTCTGGAGCCCGAGGGGCTCGACGTCGAGGAGATTTACGTCAACGGATTTTCGATGAGCCTACCCGCCGAGACGCAGCGCGATCTCGTCCGCGCCTTGCCCGGCCTCGAGTTGGCGGAGATGCTTCGACCCGGCTACGCCGTGGAGTACGACTTCGTCCAGCCGACGGAGCTCCGTTCGACGCTCGAAACTCACCGGATTTCCGGCCTGTTTTTCGCGGGACAAATAAACGGCACGTCCGGCTACGAAGAAGCCGCGGGCCAGGGCATTGTGGCGGGCCTGAATGCCGCGCTCCGGGTCCAGCGCCGCGAGCCGATGGTCTTTCGACGAGATGAAGCCTATCTCGGCATCATGGTCGACGACCTGGTCATGAAAGGCTGCCTCGAGCCGTATCGAATGTTTACCTCACGGGCCGAGTACCGGTTGCTCTTGCGCACCGATAACGCCGACCTGCGCTTAACGCCAAGGGGCCGTCAAGCCGGGCTGGTGGACGATCAGCGCTGGGAACGATTTCTGGCCAGAAAACAGCGATTCGAGCGGAATCTCGATACGCTCAGCCGAACGTGGGTCAGGGTAGAGGGCGGCGCGAAGGTGCCCGCGACGCAGGCCTTGCGCCGGCCGGAGCTCAGCCTTTCGGGCCTGGAAGCTAACGGCGATGTCGTTCTTTCGACGACGAACGACGATCGGATGCTGGACGTGACATCGGTCGAGACGACCGTGAAATATGAGGGCTACCTCGTCCGGCAGCAGCAAGCCGTGGATCGCGCCCAAAATGCTGAGCGGCGTCGAATCCCCGAGGCTTTCCCCTTCGATCGAGTCCCTGGCCTGTCGCGCGAGATGGTCCAACGCTTTACGGAGACAAGGCCCGAGACGCTAGGCCAAGCCCAACGGATCCCCGGCGTCACGCCCGCTGCGGTCGCGGTTGTGGGCGCCTATCTCGACCGATTCTAAACACGAAGGACACGAAGGGCACGAAGGCAGCTTTTCAAAACGCAAGTGCTGCTAAGCGGCGCTGCATTTCGCAAGAATGTCTTCGTGCTCTCCGTGTCCTTCGTGTTTAAGTAATGGGCCGTGGCGAGCCGCGAATTCCGCGAAAGGCTGGGCCGGAGAGCCAAATCTGCCGGAATCTCGCTCGAAAAGCCCCTAATCGACGGCCTGGAAACGTATTACCAGCTCCTCACGAAGTGGAATGCGAAGATCAATCTCACCGCATTCCGGCTCACTCCCGAGGGCACAGACGAGGCGATCGATCGTCTGCTGATCGAGCCCGTCGCCGCCGCCCGATATATCCCCGAAAACGCGCGGACCCTCCTTGACGCCGGCTCCGGCGGCGGATCGCCGGCAATCCCGCTGAAGCTCGCCAGCACGAACCTGGCGCTGCGGATGGTCGAAGTCAAGACGCGCAAAGCCGTGTTCTTGCGAGAAGCCGTTCGCGCCCTCGGATTGCGGGACGCCCAGGTGGAAACGTCGCGATTCGAAGAGCTCCTTCCGCGAGCGGAGCTGCACGAGGCGCTCGATCTCGTCTCGATCCGAGCGGTCCGCATCGAAACTCGCACGCTCAATTCGCTGCAGGCTTTCCTCAAACCGGGCGGAAAATTGCTCCTGTTTCGCGGCTCGAGCAAGAGCGAACTCGAAGACTCCCCGCCACCGCCACTCGCTTGGATGGCGACCTATCCGCTGGTCGACGCACTCCACTCGAAGCTCGTCGTCCTTAGCAAGACCCGCGTTTGATGTTCCACGTGGAACTTGTCGGGAGTGAAATAGTGCGCTAGTCTGTTACTCCGTCGACACGGCTGGCTGAATTAGGGTAATCAATATAACAACTGGCTAAATGACTGATATGTCTAAAGTTATTGCCGTCACGAATCAGAAGGGTGGAGTCGGAAAGACCACCACGGCGATCAACTTGGCCGCCGCCCTCGCCCTCGACGGCCGCAAAGTCCTGCTCGTCGACTGCGACGCGCAAGGCAACGCGACGAGCGGCGTCGGACAAAAGGGCAGGCACGCCGAGGGAAGAACGCTGTACGAAGCGATCACCGGCGGCGATCTCGACGTGCACGACTTCATCGTGCCCACTGCAACCGAGCGGCTCTCGTTGATTCCGGCGACGCGCGATTTGTCCGGCGCCGAGATCGAATTGATCACCGTCATCGATCGCGAGCGCCGCTTGAAAAATCTGCTCGCGCCGCTGCGCGACGAATTCGATTTCATCATCATCGATTCACCGCCGTCACTCGGTCTGCTCACGCTCAACGCGCTCGTGGCCGCCGATCGCGTGCTCATTCCTCTGCACTGCGAATACTTCGCGCTCGAAGGCCTCGCCGATCTCGTGTCGACCATGAGACGCGTGCGCGCGTCGCTCAATCCTTCGCTCGACATCGAAGGCGTGCTGCTGACGATGAACGATGAGCGAACGAATCTTGGCCAGCAGGTGTCGCGCGACGTGCGCGAGTTCTTCAAGGACAAGGTGTATCGCACGGTGATCCCGCGCAACGTGCGCCTGGCCGAAGCGCCGAGCCACGGACTTCCCGCCGTCACCTACGACGCGCGTTCGCGAGGAGCCGAAGCGTACTTCGCATTCGCTCGCGAGGTGCTGGAAAGAAACGAACCGGCACTCGCGTAGACAGGCAGACAGGCAGTCAGGTTCATCATGGAAAAAAGACCAGCCCTCGGCAAAGGATTGAGCGCACTCATTCCTGATGCAGACGACGCGTTGTCGTCGTCGCCGCGCGCGGCGATGGAAGTCGACGTCGATCAGCTCGAGCCGAATCACTATCAGCCGCGCGGCCCGATCGACGCCGCGAAGCTCGAGGAGCTCGCGCGATCGATCAAAGCGAACGGCGTCATCCAGCCGATCGTCGTTCGGCGCATCGACAACTCGAGCCTGCCTCGCTATAGCGGCGAAGCCGCGACGGCGGGTGGACGTGAGCGCTATCAGATCATCGCCGGTGAACGGCGATGGCGTGCGGCGCAGCAGGCACATCTCTCGCGAGTGCCGATCGTCGTCAAGGACGTGCCCGCGACGGAGAAGAAGCGGCTGCTCGAGATGGCGCTGATCGAAAACATCCAGCGCGAGGATCTGAATCCAATGGAAGCCGCGGCGGCGTATCAACGGCTCGCCGACGAATTCCATTTGAAGCAGGACGACATCGCGGTGCAGGTCGGCAAGGATCGCGCAACCGTCGCGAACTATCTGCGCCTGCTGAAGCTGCCTGAAGAAGTGCGCGGCAACGTTGCATCAGGCGCGCTCACGATGGGCCACGCGCGCGCGATTGTGGCTCTGAACAACGAGACCGATCAGCGCCGCCTGGCCAGAGACGTAGTGTCACGCGGCCTCTCGGTCCGCGAGACCGAAGCGCTCGTGAAAAAGGAGATCGGCGGCAAGAGAGACGATGACAACGGCGCGCCGATCAAGCCGAAGAAAGACGTGCACACGCGCGCGGCCGAAGAGCAGCTGCGCATCTCGCTCGGCACGCCTGTCGAGATCAACCGCAAAGGCAAGGGCGGCACGATCGCGATCGCGTTTACGAATGAAACCGAATTACAAAGGCTCTACGAGTACTTGACGGAGAAAAAATAAATGCAAACACGAAGGACACGAAGGACACGAAGACAAATCTTCTAAACGCCAGTGCTGCTAAGCGGCACTGGCACTTACAAAAGTAGCCTTCGTGTTTTCGTGTCCTTCGTGTTGCATTTTGGAGCGTCATGACACAGCAACAAAGGCGGCGGCTGACGGAAATGGTCAGCTGCGCCGGTTGAGCGAGCAAACTCGCAGCCGGCGAGCTCGCTCAGGTCCTGAGCGGCATACCAACTCAAACTGACCCACGCATCCTCGTCGACTACAGGACTGCGGACGATGCAGGTGTGTACGCGTGGGAGAGTGGCCCGGCGCTGGTGCAGACGGTGGACTTCTTTACGCCGATTGTCGACGACCCGTATCTCTACGGGCAGATCGCGGCGGCGAATTCGTTGAGCGACGTCTATGCCATGGGCGGGCGGCCGCTGACGGCGCTCGCGATCGCCGCGTTTCCGCAGGACGGTCTTCATACCGACGACATCGCGCAGATTTTTCGCGGCGGCTTCGACAAGCTCCGCGAAGCCGGCGTTGCGCTGCTCGGCGGCCACACCGTCCAGGACAAGGAGATCAAATTCGGGTACGCGGTAACCGGCGCCATCGATCCGAAACGCATCCTCACCAACACGAACGCGAAGCCCGGCGATCGATTGATCCTGACAAAGGCGCTCGGCACCGGCGTGGTCGGCACCGCGATCAAGTTCGGACGCGCCTCCGACGATCTGATCGATCGCGCGACGACGCAGATGCGGATGTTGAACAAGAGCGCCGCGGATGTGATCGTGGAGACGGACGGCGTTCATGCGTGCACCGACATCACCGGCTTCGGTCTCGCCGGCCATGCATCCGAGATGGCAATCGGCAGCAACGTGACGATCGAGATCGACGTGACGTCGATGCCGATCATTCCCGGCGTGCGCGAAATCGTGTCGACGAACAAGTCGGGCGGGATGACTACGAACCGCGATCATTTCGGATCCGGCATCGAGTTCCGCGCTGACGTCCCGGACGACCTTCGCGACCTGGTTTTCGACCCCCAGACGTCCGGCGGACTACTTATCTCTGTCGCTCCGGGCATCGCCACGCTGGTTGCCGCGCACCTGCAAAAGGCGCGGATTCAGGCCAGTTTTGTGGGGACGGTCCGCGAGAAAGCATCGAAGACGCTGATTATCGGGTGATCGCCCAAACAAGAGTCCGCGTCTCCGTGCCCCACAAGGAGAAGTCGCGCTCCGTGTCTCGGCGCGTACGGTAAGATTAATCGTTTGTTAACACCCGATATCACCACCCTCTGGGTCGTCGGCTTTTTGCTGTTGTGCACTTTCCTGCTCAATACGCTGGTCTTCCAGCCGATCCTGCGCGTCATCGACGAGCGCGCCACCGCCGTTCGCGGCGCCAAAGAGCTCGCCGAATCCGCGGCGCAGAAAGCGGCCGCGGCCGCTGCTGAATACGATCAGAAATTGAATACCGCGCGTGCCGAGGTCTATCGGCAGATGGACGACATGCGCAAGTCGGCGCTCGACAAGCGCGCCGCGCTGCTTGCATCCACTCGCGCGACCGTCGAACAGGAATTGAAGACGGCGGCTGCGCGCGTGCAGCAGGAATCGAAAGAGGCGCGCGCCGCGCTGGATCGCGACGCTTCCACCCTGGCCGGCGCGATTGTGTCGCGCGTACTCGGCCGGGCTTAATCGTAGAGACGCAGAGAAGCCGGTTGCTGTTGAGGGCGCAGAGTATGCACAGAGGAGCTTGTGAATTAAAGCGCAATCTCAAAATCGCTGTTGTAGCAGCGGTTTTGACGGCGTTTGCTCCCGTCGTCGCCACCTCCGCGCAGGAACACCCGCCGGCTCCGGCGAGCCAGGCCAAGCCCGGCGGACACGCACCTGCCGCACAAGATACACACGACGCACCCGATGCACGTGCCGCCGAAGGCGGACATGACGAAAGCATCGGCGGGATGATCCGCGGCATGGCGTGGCCGGTCGCCAACTTCATCATCTTCATCGGCGTGATCTATTACTTCGGCCACAGGCCGTTCACGGAGTACCTCGCCGGCCGCAGCGCCACGATCAGAAAAGATCTCGTCGATGCCGCCGAGTTGAAGAGCACGGCCACCGCGCAGCTCGCATCGATCGAACAGAAGCTGCAGGCCCTGCCCGGAGAACTGGACGCGCTGCGCACGCGCGGCGCCGAAGACATCACGGCCGAAGAGCAGCGCATTGCCGCGCAGGCCGCTGCCGATCGCGAGCGCCTGCTCGAGCAGACGCGCCGTGAGATCGAGCTGCAGGTGCGCATCGCGAAGAAAGAAATCCTCGACCACGCGGCGGATCTGTCGGTGCAGCTCGCCACCGAGCGCATCAGGAAGGAAGTCACGCCGGCGGATCAGGAGCGGCTGGTCGAGCGATACCTTACGCAAGTGAAAGAACAGCGATAAGGCAGAAGGCAGAAGGCAAAAGGCAGAAGGCAGAAGGCAGAATGTCACTCCGAACATCGGCGAATCGTTACGCGAAGGCGCTGTTCGACGTCGCGCTGGAGGAGAAAGCCGATCTCGCGCAGATCGATCGCGATCTCCAGGCTGTCGCCGACATGCTGAAGACCAGCCCCGACCTCCAGCTGAACTTGAGGCGCGGTTCGGTCACCGACGCCGAGCGCCAGTCGCTGATGGAGGCGATCGCGAAGGCGATGTCGCTGTCGAAGCAGGTCTCGAAGCTGATCGCGCTTCTCGGCAAGAGCGGCAAGCTCGATCTGATGCCGGACCTCACCGTGGCGTATCGCGAGCGGCTGCTCTCGCACCAGAACATCGTGCGCGCGGATGTGACCAGCGCGGCGCCGCTCTCGCCGGAAAAAACGAAGGCGCTCGAAGAGAGCCTCTCGAAAGTCACGGGCAAGAAGGTCGAAATCTCCGTCAGTGTCGATCCGGAGCTTCTCGGCGGAGTCGTCGCACGAATTGGCAGCACGGTTTACGACGGTAGCGTGAAGACACAGCTCGCGCGCATGCGGCAGGAATTGGTCAAACAATGACGATCAAAGCAGACGAGATTTCCAGGATTATTCGCGAGCAGATTGGCAGCTTCGGTGTTGCCGTCGCCGTGGCTGAGGTCGGCACGGTGGTGTCGCTCGGCGACGGCATCGCGCGCGTGCACGGCTGCCAGCGCGCCATGGCCGGCGAGATGCTCGAGTTCCCCAAGGGCGTGTTCGGCATCGCGCTGAACCTCGAAGAGGACAGCGTCGGCGCCGTGCTGCTCGGCGAGTACCTCGAGATCAAGGAAGGCGATCCGGTCAAGCGCACCGGCCGCATCATTTCGGTGCCCGTCGGCGAAGCCATGCTGGGCCGCGTCGTCAACGCGCTCGGCCAGCCGATCGACGGCAAGGGCCCGATCCTGACGAAGGAGACATCGCCGATCGAGCGCATCGCGCCCGGCGTGGTCGACCGTCAGCCGGTGCGTGAGCCGATGCAGACCGGCCTCAAGTCGATCGACGGCATGGTGCCGATCGGCCGCGGCCAGCGCGAGCTGATCATCGGCGACCGCCAGACCGGCAAGACCGCGGTGGCGATCGACACGATCCTGAATCAGAGGGATTCGGGCGTCATCTGCATTTACAACGCGATCGGCCAGAAGCAGTCCACGGTCGCGCAGGTCGTGCGCACGCTCGAAGAAGCCGACGCCATGCGCTACACGATCGTCGTCGCCGCGACGGCGTCCGATCCGGCGCCGATGCTTTACATCAGCCCGTACTCGGCGACGGCAATGGGCGAGTTCTTCCGCGATTCGGGCCGCCACGCATTGCTGATTTACGACGATCTCTCGAAGCACGCGCAGTCGTATCGCGAAATCTCGCTGCTGCTGCGCCGTCCGCCGGGCCGCGAGGCGTATCCCGGCGACGTCTTCTATCTCCACTCGCGTCTGCTGGAGAGAGCCGCGAAGTTGAACGACAAGATGGGCGGCGGATCGCTGACGTCGTTGCCGATCATCGAAACGCAGGCGGGCGACTTGTCGGCGTACATCCCGACCAACGTCATTTCGATTACCGACGGCCAGATCTTCCTCGAGGCGGACCTGTTCAACCAGGGCATCCGTCCGGCGATCAACGTCGGCAACTCGGTGTCGCGCGTCGGCGGCTCGGCGCAGATCAAGGCGATGCGCCAGGTCGCGGGCACGCTGCGCCTGGACCTCGCGCAGTATCGCGCCATGGCCGCGTTCGCGCAGTTCGGCTCGAGCGATCTCGACAAGGCAACGCAGCAGCAGCTCAATCGCGGTGCGCGCCTGGTCGAAATCCTGAAGCAGCCGCAGTACTCGCCGCTGCCCGTCGAGCAGCAGGTCGCGCAGGTCTACGCCGGCGTCAACGGCTACTTCGACGAGATCCCGGTGCCCGAAGTCGTGCGCGCGCAGGAGGAGCTGGTCAAGTTCCTGACCACCCGCTACGGCAGCGTGCTGGCCTCGATCAAAGAGAAGAAGAACCTGGACGATGCGCTGAAGAACGATCTCAACGCGGCGCTGAAGGAATTTCAGAATCACTACAAATCCATGAAGGCGAGTGCGCGTTAAAGCCAAGAGCCAAAAGGCAAAAGGCAAAAGGCAAAACGTAAATGCCATCGCTTATAGATATCCGGCGGCGAGTGCGCGCGGTCAAGTCGACCGAGCAGATTACGAAGGCCATGAAAATGGTCTCGTCGTCGAAGCTGCGCCGCGCCCAGGAGCGCATCCTCAAGAGCCGGCCCTACGCGAAGGACATGCTGCGCGTATTCAACAACCTCGCGACGCGCACCGAAAACGCGACGCATCCGCTGTTGAACGACGATCCGCTGTCGGCGCGCACGCTGTTGATCGTGATCACCGCGGATCGCGGCCTGGCGGGCAGCTTCAACGCCAACGTCGCCAAGGCGGCGCTGCAGTTCACCATCGATCAGCCCAAGTCTCCGGATGGCAAGGACGTCGCGATGGCGCTCGTCGGCCGCAAGGGCCGCGATTTCTTCATGCGCCGCGGCTTCGACGTCCGCTACGAGGAGGTCGGCCTCTTCCAGAACATCAAGTGGGCGCACGCGCAGGCGATCGCGCAGACGGCGATCAAGGAATTCCTCGGACCCGACATCAGCTCGGTGTACCTGGTCTACAACGAGTTCAAGTCGGTCATCGCGCAGCGCGTCGTGATCGAAAAGCTGCTGCCGATTCCCCGCCTTCGCCCCGAAGACACGGACTCCGGGGCTTCGGCGCGGCAGGCTCCGTCTGCAACAGCCGCGGTTGATTACCTGTTCGAGCCCGATCCGCAGCAGCTGCTCGACACGCTGCTGCCGCTGCACGTCGCCGTGCAGGTGCAGCGGGCGCTGCTCGAATCGGCGGCCGCCGAGCACGCGGCCCGCATGCAGTCGATGGACAGCGCGACGCGCAACGCCAAGGAAATGGTGGAGCGGTTGACGCTCTACATGAATAAAGTTCGTCAGGCCGCGATTACGAGAGAGATCATCGAAGTCGTGTCCGGAGCTCAGGCAACTTGAGGTCCGCCTAAAGGCGGACCCTCACAGGTTTCTGTGGGGCAAGACAGTGAACCCCCATGGGGTTTCTGTGAGGGTCCGGCTTTAGCCGGACCAAAGAGACAGAGAGAATTATGGCTACAGCAACTGCAGGCACGAAAACCGGCAAGGTCATCCAGGTCATCGGTCCCGTCATCGACGTGGAATTCGAGAGCGGCTACCTGCCCGCCGTCTACAACGCGCTGCGCATTGTCGCGACGCTGCAGACCGGCGAGACGATCGACATCGTCACGGAGGTCGAACAGCACCTCGGTGAAGGGCGCGTCCGCACCGTGGCGATGAAGCCGACCGACGGCTTGCAGCGCGGCATGGACGTGATCGACACCGGCGCGGCGATCTCGGTGCCGGTCGGTCCCGCCACGCTCGGCCGCGTGCTGAACGTGCTCGGCGAGCCGGTCGACTTTCCGGACAAGCCGGTGAACGCGAAAGAGCACTGGCCGATTCATCGCGCCGCCCCGACACTCGAGCAGCAGTCGACCGAGCTCAAGATGTTCGAGACCGGCATCAAGGTCATCGATCTTCTCGAGCCGTATCTGCAGGGCGGCAAGATTGGCCTGTTCGGCGGCGCCGGCGTCGGCAAGACCGTCATCATCATGGAGCTGATCAACAACATCGCCATGAAGCACGGCGGTGTGTCGGTGTTCGGCGGTGTCGGCGAACGCACGCGCGAAGGCAACGACCTCTGGCTCGAATTCCAGGAGTCGGGCGTCGTCAACATCAACGACTTCGAGAAGTCGCGCGCCGCGCTGGTCTACGGACAGATGACCGAGCCGCCAGGAGCGCGCCTCCGCGTCGGCCTCTCGGCGCTGACCGTGGCCGAGTACTTCCGCGACGCGGAGAACAAAGACGTCCTGCTCTTCATCGACAACATCTTCCGCTTCACGCAGGCGGGCTCTGAAGTGTCGGCGCTGCTCGGCCGCATGCCGTCGGCGGTCGGTTACCAGCCGACGCTGCTGTCGGAAATGGGCCAGCTGCAGGAGCGCATCACGTCGACGAAGAAGGGTTCGATCACGTCGGTGCAGGCGATTTATGTGCCCGCCGACGACTACACGGATCCGGCGCCGGCGACGACCTTCGCGCACCTCGATGCGACGACGAATTTGTCGCGTCAGATCGCGGAGCTGGGAATTTATCCGGCGGTCGATCCGCTGGCGTCATCGTCGCGCATTCTCGATGCGCGCGTCATTGGCGACGAGCATTACAACGTCGCCCGCCAGGTGAAGCAGATCCTGCAGCGCTACAAGGACCTGCAGGACATCATCGCGATTCTCGGCATCGACGAGCTGTCGGAAGAAGACAAGCTGGCGGTGTCGCGCGCGCGCAAGATTCAGCGCTTCCTGTCGCAGCCGTTCTTCGTCGCCGCGCAGTTCACCGGCCTCGAAGGCAAGTACGTGACGATCGCCGAAACGATCAAGGGCTTCAAGGAGATCGCGGAAGGCAAGCACGACGGTCTGCCGGAGCAGGCGTTCTATCTGGTCGGCACGATCGACGAAGCGATCGCCAAGGCGAAGACGCTGAAATCGTAGAGGCGGGTCTTTAGACCCGCCTGCGAGCGAAGACACATATGGCCTTACCAACCAAGCTCACGCTTCATATCTCGTCGCCCGACGTGACCATCTCGCAGGAAGTGGATTACGTGTCGCTGCCGGGAAGCGAAGGGGATTTCGGCGTGCTGCCCGGGCACACGCCGTTCTTCACCTCGCTCCGCACCGGCGTGGTGTGGTACCAGCAGGGCGGGCAGAAGCATTTCCTGATGGTGTCGGTGGGTTTCGTTGAAGTGCTGCCGGAGTCGGTCACGGTGCTCGCCCAGGTCGCGGAGCGCGCGGAAGATCTCGATCAGAACCGCGCCGAGGCCGGCATGACGCGCGCCGAAGAAGTGATGGCGGTCGTCGACCACGACATTGACTTCGAGCGCGTGAGGCTCGAGATGCTGCGCACGCTGCAGCAGCTGGCAAGCGAAGCCCGCAGAGGCGGTGGCCACGTTTAGAAATCTCACAGCGCTGTTCCGGTATCGCGGGCTGATTCAGACGCTCGTCGTCAGGGATCTGAAGGCCCGCTACCGCGGTTCGGTCCTCGGCTTCTTCTGGTCCTTCTTCAATCCGCTCTTACTGCTGCTGATCTATTCGTTCGTGTTCACGCAGGTGCTGGTCGGCGCCCACGATCCGAACATGGAGCCCTACGCGCTCTTCATGTTCTGCGGCATCCTGCCGTGGACGTGGTTCTCGTCGTCGGTGCTGGAATCGTCGAACACGCTGATCGCCGGCGGCAACCTGATCAAGAAGGTGCTGTTCCCGGCTGAAGTGCTGCCGATCGTCACGGTCCTGGCGAACATGGTGCACTTCTTCCTGGGGCTGCCGGTGCTGATCGGGTTTCTGATCTACTACCAGCGGCCGGTCGATCCGCTCGAGCTGCTGTGGTTCCCGGTGATCGTGCTGGTGCAGCTGATCTTCACGATCGGGCTGGCGCTGTTCCTCTCCGCGCTGACGGTGCACTTCCGCGACCTGAAGGATCTGCTCGGCAACGTCGTCCAGCTGTGGTTTTTCGCGACGCCGATCATCTACCCGATGCTGCAGGCGCCGGCGAACATGCGTCGGTGGTTGAACCTCAACCCGATGACGCACATCATGATCTCGTATCAGGAAGTGCTGTTCTTCCCTGGCCCGCACGGACATTGGAAGTGGCTGGCCGCGCTCGGCGCGTTCTCAGTCGTCGTGTTCCTCGCCGGATACTTCGTCTTCGATCGCCTGCGCGATTCGTTTGCAGAGGAAGTGTGATGACGCCGGCGATTGATGTCATCAACGTTTCGAAGGTTTACCGCAAGTACGCGCGGAAGAGACAGTTCGCCACGCTGAAATCGGCGATCCTCGACGGGAGTCTCCTCGGCGATCTGAATCCCGACGAAACCTTCCAGGCGCTGAAAGGCGTGTCGTTCTCCGTTCCGAAGGGCTGCACCTACGGGGTGATTGGCCGGAACGGATCGGGTAAGAGCACGCTGCTCAAGTGCGTCGCCGGCATCACGCGTCCGACGCAGGGCGAGGTCAGGGTCGATGGTCGAATCTCCGCGCTGATCGAGCTCGGCGCCGGCTTCCATCCGGAAATTTCCGGCCGCGAAAATATTTTCATCAACGGCATCATGCTGGGCCTGACCAAGAAGGACATCCAGCGCCGCTTCGACGAGATCGTCGAGTTCGCGGAGATGCAGGACTTCATCGACGCGCCGGTGAAGACGTATTCGTCGGGCATGTACATGCGCCTCGGCTTCGCCGTGGCGGTGCACGTCGATCCGGAAGTGCTGCTCGTCGACGAAGTGCTCGCGGTCGGCGATCAGGGCTTCACGCACAAGTGTCTCGATAAGTTCGCGGAGTTCCGCCGGCGCAACAAGTCGATCCTCCTCGTGACCCACTCGCTCGACCTCGTGGAGAAGTTCTGCGACATCGCGCACTGGCTCGATCACGGCGTGACGAAGGGCGAAGGCGATCCCAAACGCGTCGTCGCCGCGTATGTGATCGATGTCGAAGACACGGAAGAGAACGAGCTCGCGAAGGCGGAGGCCACCAGAGTCGCGGCGGCGGCGAAAGAAGTGTCGGAAGCGAGGGAGACGGAGATCACTGAACCCTCCGTGTCCTCCGTAAGCGGCGAAGCCGCCTCCGTGTCCTCGGAACCGAGCGGTCCAAAGGATGGCTTCAAGTCCGATGAAGGTAGATGGGGGACCAGGGAGATCGAGATCACCAATGTGACGATCTCCGGACCGGACCGCGAAGCCGGCCATGTGTTCCAGAGCGGCGACTCCATCCAGGTGCGCATGGACGTGAGCTCGAAGGAAAAGATCACCGACTTCGTCTTCGGACTCGGCCTCTTTAACGCCGACAACGTCTGCGTCTACGGCACGAACACCAATCTCGAGGAATTCCAGCCGACCGAGATTGACGGCAACGGTGTCGTCACCTTTACGGTCGATAAGCTCGATCTCGTGGAAGGCACGTATCGCCTGGATCTCGCTGCCCACAAGGCCGACGGTTATCCGTACGACTATCACCGCCTGCTCTACACGTTCCGTGTGAAGTCTCGCATTCGCGACGTCGGCATCTATCGTCCCGATCACCGCTGGAGCTTTGACGGCTCCATCAAGTTCGAACGATCGTGAGTCAAGCCCCAAGCCCCAAGTCCCAAGCCCCTACGGTTGTTTTCACGAACGGGGTGTTCGATATTCTGCACCCCGGGCACGTGCGCTACTTGCGTGAAGCGCGCGCGCTCGGTGACAAGCTGATCGTCGCGATCAATTCGGATCGATCTGTGCGCGCATTGGGCAAATCTCCGGACCGTCCGATCAATCCAGAGAATGAACGCGCCGAAGTGCTACGTGCGCTGGCGTGCGTGGATGAGGTCGTGATCTTCGACGAAGACACGCCGCACGAGATCATCAAGAAGCTGCAGCCGGACATTCTGGTCAAAGGCGCCGACTGGGGAGAAAACGCAATCGTCGGCCGAGACATCGTCGAAGCCCGTGGCGGTCGAGTCGTCCGCATCAAGCTCGCCGAAGGCTACTCAACAACACAAATCCTCCAGCGAATCCGGAATAAGTAAATCGCAAAAGTATCCTATCAGTCGGATCTTTACTTCTGACTGAATGATAGATAATATATATCGTAACGACTTGATATAACAAGCAATCTATCGGGCTTGGCTGTATGTTGTTCAAAACACCTGAGTTAGGCGAGGAAGAGGTGGCAGTTATTGCCAAGGTGGATGAGGCGCGTACAACGCTAAGTTATGCGGTTGCGTCTCGGAGGTGGACTGGAAGTATTCGACGCATGGCAGAGGCCAAGGCCATTCAGGGTTCGAACAGCATCGAGGGAATACATGTGACCGTTGACGATGCGATTGCCGCGGTCCAGAACGAAGAACCTCTCGATGCCGACAGCGAGGCTTGGCTGGCGATCAAAGGATATCAGTCAGCCATGACGTATGTGCTGCAACTATCCGACGATCCACATTTCAGTTTCTCGAGGGGGTTAATCCGGAGTTTGCATTTCATGATGCTGGAACATGAGCTTCAGAAGCATCCTGGAAAGTGGAGGCCCGGTCCCGTTTACGTTCGCAACGAGCAGTCAGGCGAAACGGTCTACGAGGGACCGGACGAATCTGAAGTAAACGACTTGATGCACGAGCTGGTCGAGTCGCTAAACGCCAAAACGCCGGCGCCGATCATGGTCCGCGCAGCGATGGCTCATTTGAATCTGGTGATGATTCACCCATTCTCCGATGGAAACGGACGCATGGGAAGGTGCGTTCAAACCCTGGTTCTTGCGAGGGAACAAATACTCGCGCCCGCCTTTTGTAGCATCGAAGAGTACCTGGGGAAAAACCAGCAGGCGTACTACGACGTGCTCGGTGAAGTCGGTGCGGGTGCCTGGCACCCTGAGCGCGATGCGCGCCCGTGGATAAGGTTCTGTCTGACAGCACACTATCGGCAGGCTACCCGTTTGGTTCAGTGGAGCCGGATCTATCAACGCATCTGGGATCAGATCGAGACTGAATTGGTATCGCGAAAGTTACCAGAGCGGTTCCTGCTCGCCTTGATTGACGCGGCGATTGGTTACAGGGTCCGCAACCCTCTTTATCGTAAGGCTGCGGAGGTGTCAGAGTTGACGGCGAGCCGAGACTTGAAGGCCTTGGTTGAGGAAGGCTTGTTGATTGCGAAGGGGGAGCGCCGCGGCCGCTATTATCTGGGCTCGCCGATTCTCAAGGAATTTTATGCGCGCGCCTACGAGGCGCCGACGAACGCTGACCCGTTCAAACTCGCAGAAAGTTATCTGCCGGGCCTGGCGCCTCTCTAAGTTGCCGAAATCTCAGCTCGTGAGACAATTGAAGGCTCGGCTGGTCATTGCCAGCCGGACAGAGCATGTCGACCGCACCGTCTCTCGCGTTACGGTCGCTGCTGACGGGCGTTCTTCGGGAAACGGGGCTGTTATCCCCCCTCCAACGCATCAGCGGCGCGACCTCCCCTGTACGCGCGATGGCGGTGGCGGCGGCGGCGAAGCGCCTTCCTGACACCACCATCCTTCTAGTCGTTCCGACGGACGCCGAGATCGAATCGACGTGCGGCGACATCAGTTTCTTCCTGTCGGTACTCGAAGGGTCCGCTGCAACTGTTGTCGAGCGGCAGGTGCTGCCGTTTCCATCAACACAAGTTGATCCGTATCGCGGCTTTCAACCGCACCTGAAAGTTGCATCCTCGCGAGCGCGCGTGCTTCATGCGCTCGCGAGCCGCCTTCGCTCCTCCGGAGCTTCGGCGAGCCAGGCTCATGTCCGTGTAGTTATTGCATCAGCAGCGGCGCTGCTGACGAAACTACCGGAGCCGGCGTCGCTGCTGCTCGCCTCGCACGAGATCAAGCCGGGCATCGACATCGATCCGCACGAGCTCGCCAACACGCTGGTGCTTGGCGGATACGAGCCCGCGGATCCGGTCGATGCGCACGGCGAGTTCGCGCGCCGCGGCGGCATCTTCGACGTCTTCCCCGCCGGCGAAGAGCTGCCGATCCGTATCGAGTTCGTCGGCGACACGGTCGAATCGATTCGCCGCTTCGATCCCGGCACGCAGCGCTCCGTCGAGACCCTCGATCGCTTCGGCATCATCCCCGTCCGCGCGGAACGCTACGATAGGGGGCTGGCCCCCAACGTAGCCTCGGACGACGACTACGTTGGGGGCCAGCCCCCGGGTGTAGCCACGTTGTTTCAGTTCCTGCGTACGCGCGATGCGCAGGTGTGGATATCCGAGCCAACCGATGTGGAAAACCACATCAAGACGGCCTGGGAACAGATCGGGACCTCGTACGCGGATGCGGTCGAGCGAGCGAAACCCTTCGACTCGCGGGCCGACTCCGCGGCCCGCTCGCTCAGGGCGCCCTCTTACGCGGGCGGGACCGTTCCTGCGCCGACAGATCTAATAGTCACGGAAGACGAGATCGCCGCGGAGCTCGCAAACGCGGTCATCGTTGAAGAACTCGCCATCGGCGCAGGCGGGTCTGAAGACCCGCCTCTACGTTCCGCGTTAGAGCTGTCCGTCCAGCCGACAGCGACTTTCCACGGACGGATTCCCGACTGGATCAACGACGTCAACGGCGCGCTGGAGACTGGCGATCACGTCATCTTCGTTGCCGGCTCGCACGGCCGCGCCGAGCGCGCGATCGAGCTGCTGAAGGATTACGACATCCGCGCGGTCATGGCGTCGGATGCCGGCGACTACATCCGCGGCGCCGTGATGATCGCCGAGGGTTGGATCTCGAAGGGCTTTCGTCTGCGCGCAGGCGGGGCTGCAACCCCGCCCCTACAGATCTACGCCGAGACCGACGTCTTCGATGAAGAGCGCCGCAAGACCCACCTTCGCCAAGGCTACGGTGGGCAAGCCGGCTCTAAGCGGTCGCCGTCGGCCGCCTTCCTCTCGGACCTGCGCGATCTCAAGGTCAACGATCTGATCGTTCACGTCGATCACGGCATCGGCCAGTTCGTCGGGCTCAAGCAGATCTCCGTCGCCGGCGGCGACATCGTTCAGGAATTCCTCGAGCTCCGCTATCACGGCGACGCCAAGCTGTTCGTCCCCGTCGAGCGCCTCGATCTGATCCAGAAGTACACGGGCGGATCGAAGCCGCCGCTCGATCGGCTCGGCGGCACGACCTGGGAGAAAGCGAAGACCAGGGTCAAGAAGGCGATGCGCGACATGGCCGAGGAGCTGCTCAAGCTCTACGCCGCGCGCAAGGCCGTCCCGGGCCACGCGTTCAGCGCCGACACGCACTGGCAGGAGGAGTTCGAGGACGCGTTTGAATTCGATCTCACGCCGGATCAGTCGACGGCCATCGCCGACATCAAGCGCGACATGGAAACGCCGACGCCGATGGATCGCCTGCTCTGTGGCGATGTCGGCTATGGCAAGACCGAAGTCGCGATGCGCGCGGCGTTCAAGGCGGTGATGGAAGGCAAGCAGGTCGCCTTCCTGGCGCCGACGACGGTGCTGGCGGCGCAGCATTTGAAGACGCTGCGCGACCGCTTCGCTGCGTTCCCCGCGAAGATCGAGATGGTCAGCCGTTTCCGGACGAAGCAGGAAATCAAGGAAGCGCTCGATTCGCTCGCGGCGGGCCGCCTCGACGTGATCGTCGGCACGCATCGCCTGCTGTCGAAGGACGTCATCTTCAAGGACCTCGGCCTGCTCGTTGTCGACGAGGAGCAGCGCTTCGGCGTGGCCCACAAGGAGCGCATCAAGCAGATGCGCAAGAAAGTCGACGTCCTGACGATGACGGCGACGCCGATCCCGCGCACGCTGAACATGTCGCTCGTCGGCATCCGCGACATGTCGGTGATCGAGACGCCGCCGAAGGATCGCCTGGCGATCCAGACCAACGTCGTGAAGTTCGATTCGAACGTGATCGTGCGCGCGATTCGAGCGGAGATGGAGCGTGGCGGCCAGATCTTCTTCGTCCACAACCGCGTCGAGTCGATCTACTCGATGGGCAATCTCCTGCAGCGGCTGGTCCCCGATGCGCGCATCGTGATCGGTCACGGCCAGATGGCGGAGGATGCGCTCGAGCGCGCGATGCTCGACTTCATGAGCCACAAGGCCGACATCCTGCTCGCGACGACGATCGTGGAGAACGGACTCGATATTCCGAACGCCAACACGATCATCATCAATCGCGCCGATCGCTACGGCCTGGCGCAGCTCTATCAGCTGCGTGGACGCGTCGGGCGCAGCGATCGACCGGCGTATGCATATCTGCTGATCCCGCCTGAAGAAGCACTGTCGCCGGTCGCGCGCAAGCGGCTCTCGGCGATGAAGGAATTCAGCGAGCTCGGCAGCGGCTTCCGCGTGGCCGCGCTCGATCTCGAGATCCGCGGCGCCGGCAATCTCCTCGGCGGCGAGCAGAGCGGCACCATCGATGCCGTCGGCTTCGAGATGTACATGAAGCTGCTCGAGGAAACGATCCGCGAGCTGAAGGGCGAGGACCTCGAAGACGACGTGCGCGCCACGGTGAACCTGAAGGTCGATTTCAGGCTCGACGATTCGTACGTGCCCGACATGAATCAGCGCCTGATGATCTACCGGCGCATGGCGGGATCGCGAAGCGAGGACGAAATCGGCCGCATCGTCGACGAGGTGCGCGATCGATACGGCCCGACGCCGACCGCCGTGTTGAACCTCGCCGACTTCGCGCGCATCCGCGTGCTGGCTGATGCGCTCGGAGTGGAGACGATCGATCGCGCAGAGTCGACCGTCGTGATCAAGTTCCGTCAGAAGACGAAGGTGGATCTGAAGCAGGTGATAACGCTTGTGCAGGAGAGAGGTGATCTGCAGCTGGTGCCGCCGAACTCGTTGAAGCTTGATCTCAAGTATCGAGACCCGGAGTCCGCCTCCGCTCCGGCGTCGCTTCGCGCCGCCGGAGCTTCGGCGAGACAGGCTGGTTCAGCGAAGAAAACACGAAAACCAGCCTGGTGGACGGCGAGAGCGACGACTGGCGAGGTCACGCCGGGGTTTACCAAGGCCGAGATAGAGAGGAAGGCGCCCGAAGACCCGCGGGCTCCGGACGGAGTCTTATCAAAGGTAACGAGCTTGCTCGAGGAGTTGGATGTTTAGCCCAGGTCCCAGGCCCCGGGTCCCAAGCCCCGTATAATTAGAGATTCACATGAACGCAAGAAACATCGTCGTTGCGGCGGTTATGGTCGCGTTGGTCGCGGCTTCAGCACACGCTCAGAGCACCATCATCGAGCAGGTGCTGGTGAAGGTGAACGGCGAGATCATCACCAAGACCGATCTCGAAGCGCGGCAGATCGCGGCGCTCCGCCAGAAGAATCCGAACCTGCGGCCGGATAGCGACGCGGCGCTAAGAGCGGCGCTCGCGGAAGTGACACCCGCGGTGATCGTGGACGCCGTCGACGAAATGCTGATGGTGCAGCGCGGCAAAGAGCTCGGCTTCGCCATGACGACCGATCGCTTCAACAGCATTGTCGAGAACATCAAGAAGGAGAACAAGATCGCGTCCGACGAGCAGCTGCAGGCGGCGCTCAAGCAGGAAGGCATGACCATGGCCGACCTGCGCCGGCAGCTCGAACGCACCATGATGGTGCAGCAGGTGCAGCAGCAGGAGATCATGCAGAAGCTGCAGGTCACCGACACCGAGCTCAAGACCTACTACGAAGCGCACAAGGACGAATTCGGCACCACGCCGTCGGTGACGCTGCGCGAGATCACGATCAACGTGCCGACGACCGCGCAGGGCATCAACGTCGCGCAGGATGATGCGGCGAAGGCGAAGGCCGAGGAAGTGCGCGCGAAGATCGTGGCCAATGAGCCGTTCGCGCGGCTCGCCGCTGATTACTCGGATTCAGGATCGAAGGCCAACGGCGGTCTCGTCGGCCCTCTGCAGAAGACCGATCTCTCAGAGGACCTGCAGAAGGCGATCGCCGGCCTGAAGACCGGCGGCGTGACGCCGGTGCTGCGCACGTCGCGCGGCTACCAGATCATCAAAATCGAGAATCTCCAGGAGTCGACGACCAGGCCGTTCGACGACGCGCGCGGCGACGTTGCCGACAAGATCGCCAACGGCAAGCGCCGGGGCGAGTACAGGAAGTTCATTGCCAAGCTGCGCACCGAAGCGATCATCGACTGGAAGAACGACGAGATCAAAAAGGCCTACGAAGTCGGCCTGAAGAAGGAAGAAGCGGAGACTCCGCAGTAACGCACGGATGGAGCCGAGCTGGTATGCGATCTGGACGCGATCGCGTCACGAAAAGATCGTCCGCGACCAGTTGGAGAAAAAAGGCGACGTCGACGTTTTCCTCCCGACCATCGGCAAGTGGAGCCGCTGGAAGGATCGCAAGAAGAAGATCGACTGGCCGCTGTTTCCCGGGTACGTCTTCGCGCGGTTCGTGCCCGACGAGCGCATCGGCATCCTCAAGGTCGACGGCGTCGTGCAGATCATCAGCAACAACGGGATACTGTCGCCGATTCCCGCGGAAGAGATCGACAGCATCCGCACGCTGGTCGAGAGCGAGCTCGCCTACGATCCGGTGCCGCTGATCAAGGAAGGCGACATGGTGCGCGTCGCGCACGGTCCGTTGAAGGGCGTCGTCGGCCGCTTGATTCGCAAAGGTGCCCACGCTCGTTTAATCTTGTCGGTAGATCTGATTGGGCAAGCGGTGTCCGTTGAGGTGGACGCCGCTGACGTGAAGCCATATTGAGGTCCGCCTGAAGGCGGACCCTCACAGGATTATTCTGTGAGCGTCATTCTGTGAGGGTCCGGCTTTAGCCGGACCGCAGTGACATGAAGATCGGACCCATCCAACTCGAATCGCCGTTCGTTGTTTCGCCGATGGCGGGCATGACCGACACGGCGTTTCGCCGCCTGGTGAAGCGACAGGGCGGGTGCGGGCTCGTTGTGTCCGAAATGGTCAGCAGCGAAGGACTGATTCGCGGCATCGATCGCACGCTCGAGTACGCCGAGTACACCGAGGAAGAGCGTCCCGTCTCGATTCAGATTTTCGGCGGCGAGCCGGCGAAGATGGCCGAAGCCGCGCGCGTCGTCGAACAGATGGGCGCGAACATTGTCGACGTCAACATGGGCTGCCCGGTGCCGAAGATCGCGAAGCACAACGCCGGCTGCAGCCTGATGCGCGAGCCCGCGCACGCCGCGGAGATCATCGCGGCCATGTCGAAGGCCGTGAAGATTCCCGTCACCGTCAAGATGCGCAAAGGCTGGGACGACGGCGAGATCAACGCGGGCGATCTGGCGAAGCGCGTCGAGGATGCGGGCGCAAAAGCGATCGCGATCCACGGCCGCACCGCGAAGCAGAGCTACACCGGTTGTGCCGACTGGCATTTCGTCACCGAAGTCGCCAAGACGGTATCGATTCCGGTGTTCGGATCCGGCGACTGCATCGAGCCTGAAGACATCATCTCGAGAATGAAGTCGGGCGTGAGCGGCGTGTACGTGGGCCGCGGTGTGCTGCGCAACCCGTGGATCCTCGCGCAGGCGCGCGATCTCATGGAAGGCAAGCCCGCTCGATCGATCACGGACGAAGAGCGCGGCCAGTTCCTCCTCGATTACATGAATCTGTTGCTGTCTGAGATCGATGGCGAAGCTGAGGGCTTCAGGCATGCCCCAAGCCCCAAGCCCCAAGCCCGCGAGGCCGTAGGCCGAGAACGCTGGGTGATCAACAAGATCCGCGCGCTCTGTTCCTGGTATACGAAGGGCTTCGAAGGCGGAGCCCAGTTCCGGATTGGCGTGAACTCGGCCAAATCGATCGCCGAGCTCGAGGATTTGATCGAGAAGTTCTTCGTTCTCAATAAGATAGTGGCAAGCGCTTGAGTGCTTGCATGCTTCGCATGCACAGCCTACAATAGGTGCATGCAATACACGATTCGGGGCATTCCACCAGAGGTGGACCAGGCGCTGCGAAAGCGGGCCCGATCGACCGGCAAGAGTCTGAACGAAACGGCGCTTGAAGCGCTGGCCGATGGTGCCGGCGTCGCCGGCACGTCGCGCAAGCGTCGCGACCTGAGCGACATCGTCGGAACATGGGTGCCCGACCCGGAGTTCGAAGAAGCCCTGGCTGACCAGCGGCGGATTGATGAGGATCTCTGGCGCTGAGGATCGCTCTCGATACCAATCGGTACACTGACCTCTGTCGCGACGTTGCCGAAACCGCGCAACTGGTTGAAAAGGCGGAGGCGGTCGTGTTGCCGTTTGTTGTTGTGGCCGAGATGCGCGCAGGCTTTTCGCATGGCACCCGACAGGGCCAGAACGAGTTGACGTTGCAGCGCTTCCTGTCCAAGGCCGGCGTCAGCGTTCTCTTTCCGGATGAGCAGACGACGCATCATTACGCGGCTGTCTACAGGCAATTGCGAAAGCAGGGCACACCCCTGCCAACAAACGACATGTGGATTGCCGCACTTGTCTTGCAGCACAATCTCGTCCTGCACTCCCGCGATGCTCACTTCGATCACCTGCCACAGCTGGTGCGCGTGTGATGACGAGCGCTCCTGAGATCACCATCGCCGGCCGCAAGATCGGCCCCGCCCATCCTCCGCTCGTCATCGCGGAAATCGGCATCAACCACGAGGGCAGCCTCGCCGTCGCGAAGGAAATGGTCGACGCCGCGTCGCGCGCCGGCGTCGAAGTCGTCAAGCACCAGACCCACATCGTCGAAGACGAGATGAGCGGCGCGGCAAAGAAAGTCGTGCCGGGCAACGCCAGCGTGTCGATCTACGAGATCATGGAGCGCTGCGCGCTCTCGGAACAGGACGAGCGCGAGTTGCAGCGCTACGTCGACTCGCGCGGCATGATCTTCATCAGCACGCCGTTCTCGCGCGCGGCCGCCGATCGCCTGCGCTCGATGAACGTGCCGGCGTACAAAATCGGCTCCGGCGAGTGCAACAACTATCCGCTGTTGAAACACATCGCGGAGCTCGGCAAACCGATCATCCTCAGCACCGGCATGAACACGATCGAGAGCGTGCGCAAGGCGGTCGACATTTTCGAGAAGGCGCGCGTGCCGTACGCGCTGATGCACACCACGAATCTCTATCCGACACCGCCGCATCTCGTTCGCCTTGGCGCGATGGTGGAGCTGGGCAAGGCATTTCCGAACGCGGTGATCGGCCTGTCCGATCACACCACCGACAACATCGCGTGCCTGGGCGCGGTGGCGCTCGGCGCGTCGATCCTCGAGCGCCATTTCACCGACGACATGTTCCGCCCCGGCCCCGACATCGTCTGCTCGATGGACGAGAAGGTGTGCCGCGAGCTGATCGCGGCCAGCGCGAAGCTGCACCAGGAGCTCGGTGGAACGAAAGGTCCCGCGAAAGAAGAGCAGGTGACGATGGACTTCGCGTTTGCGACGGTGGTCACCATTGCGCCGATCAAGGCCGGTGAGGCGCTGACGAAACAGAATCTCTGGGTGAAGCGCCCCGGCACCGGACCGATTCCGGCAGAACGGTATGAATCGCTCCTCGGCCGGAAAGCGCTGCGCGACCTGCCGCCCGACACGCACGTGAGCGAACAGGATCTGGTCTAGGCATCAAGTCATCACCAATGTTGACATCAAGGCATCACACTGTTACGCTCGGGTGATGCGCACGACGCTCACCCTCGATCCGGATGTCGCGGCTCGCATCAATAAAGAGGCGGCAAAAGGCGATCGCACGTTCAAGGAAATCGTGAACGACGCACTGCGCCGTGGCCTCGCTTCCCCGGCCAGACCGAAGAAACGATTCGTCCAGCGCACATACGCCGGTGGCGGGTTTCCGCCGTGGGAAGAGATCAAGCGGATGCTCCAGGACGAAGATCTCGAGCGTTACAAGTGAAGCTCCTGGACATCAACCTCTTGCTCTACGCCACGGATCGGGAAGATGTCCGCCATCCGACCGTAGCGCCATGGTTCGACGATGTCATGAATAGCGGCGAGCGCGTGGCGATGCCGTGGCACACCCTGCTCGGGTTCGTCCGTGTTTCCACGCAGCCCAGAGCGGGGCGAGACAGCAGGCTGACGATGAAAGACGCGCTGGAGTTCGTCAGCGATTGGCTCGAGTGGGACTCCGTGTGGATTCCAGAGCCCACAGCCAGCCATTTTCATGTTGTTTCAGAACTCCTGCGTTCGGCGCCGCGTGCCAGCCTCGTGTCGGATGCGCACCTCGCGGCTCTCGCGATCGAAAACGGCTTGGTTCTATGCTCGACCGATTTGGACTTCCGGCTGTTCAAGAATCTGCGCCTGCTGAATCCGCTCGACGCGGATTAATCCAGCTGTAACGG
The DNA here is from genome assembly GCA_019752015.1 of Cyanobacteriota bacterium. GTDB lineage: Bacteria > Acidobacteriota > Vicinamibacteria > Vicinamibacterales > UBA2999 > 12-FULL-67-14b. The sequence goes on from JAIEMQ010000035.1 coordinate 56,285, forward strand.
TGCCCTTCACCTTCCGGCCGTCGAGCGTCTGCACCTCGACCTTCGTTCCCAGCGGAATCGCCTCCGCCACCTTGCGCCAGGTCTGCGCCTCTTGAGCGAATGCATTTCCCGCCATGAGAGTAATCCACGAAACGATCAACGCGATGGCCGTGCTCTTCATAACAAGATCCGGCCCGGGTTGCTCCACCCGTACTCGTATTCGGTCTTGACATTACGGGTCCAGTAATACGAGATCGAGCCCGCATACCGGCCTTCCGCATACCAGTCGTCGTAATTCGGCGCTTTTCCTTCGTCCGGCCGGTTCGAAATCATCCCGGCGCTCACGCCGACGGATCGATCAGCTTCAGTCCCTCGATGCCTTCGAAATCCCGGGTATTCAGCGTGGCGAGCGCGAAGCCGGTCGTGATCGCAATGGCCGCGAACTGCGCGTCAAGCGCTTCGATCGGACGGCCCGCGCGCCGCCGCGCCGCCACGATGCGGGCGAACTGTTCGGCCGCCAGCGCATCGAACGGCGCGCATTGTTGTCCAAACAGGTGGAGGGCGCGATCGATCGCGAGGCGCAGCTCCGACTTTTTTCGGCCATCGGCCATCAACTCGATTCCCAAGCGGAGTTCGGCGATGGCGATCACCGAAATCCAGAGCGCTGCCGGGTCGTAGCCGTTGATCCAGGTCTGTACTTTTGGGTTCGGCCGGGCCTTGACGATGTCCGAAACGACGTTGGTGTCGAGGAGAATCATTTGTCCTCGTCGTCGGCGTCGACGTGGAACACCTGTGGATTAAATGGGTAGCTCGACCTGGGCGGGATCTCGAGCTCGCCCACGACGCCGTGTTCTTCGAAGATGCGGCGCAAGCGCGTTCCGAGGCCCTCCCTGGACGTAGGGACGCGACGCAACTGGGCGCTCAGGATGACCCGGGCTTCCTCCTCCATGGATCGCCCATTCGCCGCCGCCCGTTTCCTTAGCGCTGCTTTTACAAAATCGTCGAGGTTTCTGATGAGCAACGTAGCCATGCGATATCAATGATATCACTGATATCTCTTGCCCGGGAAACCGGGAACCGGGAACCGGGAAGGAACCGGGGACCCGTTGGAACCAACCCTTGGAACCTTTGGAACCCCTGGAACCCTTGGAACCGCTAGAATCTTTTCGCTCCAGCAATGGCTTCACCCGAACCGACACAAATCGGTCGCTATGAAGTTGTGTCCCGCCTCGGCCAGGGCGGCATGGGATCCCTCTATCTCGCCAAGGATCCGAAGATTGGCCGCCTCGTGGCGATCAAGCTCGTGCGCCAGGAGTTCGATTCGCCCGACGCGCGCCAGCGGTTCGCGCGCGAAGCGCAGTCGGCCGGCACGCTCCGCCATCCGAACATCGTCACCATCTTCGACGTCGACGAGCACGACGGGCTGCCGTTCATCGCGATGGAATACATCGACGGTGAGACGCTCGCCGAGATCGTCAAGCGCAAGGCGCTGCTGCCGATCCCGAAGCGCATTCAGTGGGTCGAGGATCTCTGTTCGGGCCTGGCTTACGCGCATCGCCAGGGCGTGATTCACCGCGACATCAAGCCGGCCAACTTGATGATCGATACCGAAGGCGCGCTCAAGATTCTCGACTTCGGCCTGGCGCGGCGCGACGCGTCGAAGTTCACGCAGTCGCACGTCATCATCGGCACGCCGAACTACATGTCGCCCGAGCAGATCCGCGGGCAGAACATCGACACCCGAAGCGACATCTTCGCCGTCGGCGCGCTGCTCTACGAAGTCCTCACCTACAAGGAGGCCTTCCCTGGCGCCGTGCACCAGACGATGCACAAGATCCTGCACGAGGAGCCGGAGCCGCTCGACACGTATCTCCCCGGCGTCGATCCGCAGCTCCCGAAGATCCTCGCCCGTTCGATTGTCAAGGATCGCGACGGCCGGTATCCCGATCTGTCGATGATGAAGAACGAGCTGGCCGAGACGCGCACGCGCATCGAGGCCGCGGCGCTGTCCGGCGCGGCCGACGCGGCCACGATGCCGATGGGCAAGGACGCGCGCTTCAACATCCCGACCCAGACGCAGCGCATGTCGCAGGGCGGAGCAACGGCGCCTGCTTCGTCGCAGGGGCAGGGATCGCGCACCGGCTCGTCGCGCGCATCGAAGCGCTACCAGACCAATCGCCAGTCGCTGCAGCGCCGCCGCTCGGAGCAGATCACCGCGCTGCTCGACGACGCCAGGCGCATGTTCGAGGCGGGTGATCTCGACAAGGCCCGCGACAAGTGCGATGAAGCGCTGATGTTCGACCCGGATCATCCGGGCGGGCTTCAGTTGATGGACGACATTGCCATCGAGATCGATCGCCAGGCGCTGGCGAAGATCATCGGCGAGGCGCGAGCGGAGCTGCAGAAGGGCCAGCTCGATCGCGCCGAAGCGCTCGTCGCGGATGCGCGGCAACTGTCGCCAGAATCGGCGGACGTTCAGCAGTTGCAGGAGGCGATCGACACCACCCGCCGCGAGATCGAGCGCACGCGTCAGATCCAGGAGACCATGCGCCGCGCCCGGGCGCGCTTCTCCGAGGGCGGATTCGAAGCGGCGATCCGCGCCGCCGGCGAAGTGCTCGCGATCGATCCGGAAAACGCGCAGGCGAAAGATCTCCAGCAGCGCGCGCACGACGCGATCGAGCAGCACAAGACGCGCGGCGAGCGCGATGCCGCCGCGCAGGCCGCCGTCGCCGTCGCGAGAAAGAAGTTCGAGAGCGGCGACAAGGACGGTGCGATCAAGGAGCTGCAGTCCTTCCAGGGCAAGCACGATCTGGTGACGGCGTTTCTCGCCACGCTCAAGGGCGAGTCCTTCGACTCGGGAGACTCGGCGCAAGGCGCCGAGTCCCCTCGCTCAGGATCCGGCGGCGAGACGGCGCACATTCTACGTGGCGCGCGGGGGGAAGCGCCGAACCTCCCGGCGCGCCGGAATTTCCTGGTCGTCGCCGCCATCTTCATCGTCGCCGTCGTCGCCGCCGCGATCGGTTATCTGCAGACGATCAGGAACTCGCCTTCGCCGTCCAGCAATCAATCGACGGCTTCGGCGCAGCAGGCTCTTGCGCCTGGTAATTCAACAGCTGCTGCACCGATCGCCGCGCCGCCGCCGCTGGCGCCGGTGACCGCGCCGGTCACCACGGAGAACACGCAGGACTCGAGAGACGTCCTTGCAGTCTACGCGCTCCTCAACAAGAACGACATTCCGGGCGCGCAGAAGATCTACGCCGCGATTCGCCGGAGGAATCCCAAGTACGAGGGACTTTCCGACCTCAACACCGCAATCGACGCGCGCGCGTCGGACATCAGGAAACAGGAAGACGCGGTCAAGGCCACTGAAGACGCCAACGCGCGCAACGCGATGTTGCTCGAGGAAGAGAAGAAGCGCACGGCTGCGGCGCAGCAGGAAGCGGAAGACGCCAAGGCTAAGGCAGCGCCGATCATGTCGGTGGCGCCGGGCGGCGCGTTCATCGCGCCGAGCGCGCCGCCGACGCCGTTACTGAGAGGTCAAGTCGAGCGCCCCGAGATCGAGAAGGCGATTCAGCAATGGGCGGACGCGTTCGCGAAGCTCGATGTGAACGCGCTCAGCCAGATCCGCACGCTCAGTGAGACCGAAATGAATCGCTGGCGGAACACGTTCAAGGGCATGGCGACGTTCAAGATGAACGTGAGCGTGATGGGCGATCCGCTGGTGATCGACAACGACGCGATCGTGGACGTTCAGGAGACGGCGCAGTACACGCGCGGCAAGGGGCAGCCGCTCCTCTCGATGAACACGACGAACATCAAGTATCGCCTCCGGAAGATCGGCGGCCAGTGGCGCGTGATCCGTCCGGACCAGCCGATGCCGAAAGAAAGTTCGCAATAACTCAGATTATTCTTACGCCGGCTCCGGCGGCGTGGCTTCGCCATTCTTCGGTCACGTGATCACGTCGAAGGATCGAGCAGCTTCAGTCCGTCGATCCCGTCGAAGTCTTTCACATTCAGGGTTGCGACCATGAAGCCGCGGCAGAGCGCTGTCGCGGCGATCAGCGCGTCGAACTCGTTGATGGGTCTGCCCGCCCCACTCCTCGCCCTGATGACCTTCGCGTAATCATCAGCGGCCAGGCCTTCGAACGCGACCGGGTATCGCCCGAAGCGATCGAGCAATTCCGCGACGAGCGTCATCAATTCCGCTTTGCGTTTGCCGTCCGGCAGCATCGCAAGCCCGGTTTTCAGTTCGGCGACGGTCAGCGCTGACGTGTAGTAATCACGCCATTCATTGGCATCGAGCCACGCCACCACGTTCGGATTCGGCGACGGTTTCGACAACTCCGAGATGACGTTGGTGTCGAGGAGGATCATGACGACGGCTCGTCATCGGCGAAAGGATTTCTGATCCTGGCGGGCCGGCGCGGCGGAACGAGCAGCTCGCCGCCGCCGATCTCGGCGAACCGCCGCGACAACCACGTTCCCAGTCCTTCGCCCGGCCTGCGCGAATCGCGGAACACCTCGGCGTCGAGGATGCGTCTGGCCTCTTCCTCCATCGACCGGCCGTTAGCGGCCGCCCTTTTTCTCAGAGCTGCCTTCACGGCATCGTCCAGGTTCCTTATCAATAAGGTGGCCATGTGATATCAAAGATATCATCAATAGGGGTGTTGACGGGGTGTGGACGGGAGACGATTGAGACGGTGAGACGACTATGATACGATCGGGTCCGTGGCAGCAGGAGCAATGGTCACCGTGGAAGAGGCGGGGCGCGCCCTTGGCGTCTCGCGTTCGACGGTCTGGCGGCTGATTCAGCGAGGCGGCCTGCCGAGCGTTCGCCGCGGGGGACGGCGCCTCGTCCCGGCGAGCGCCCTGCACACGCGCGCGCGCCGGCGCCGGACCGGAGGAATACCTTCGTTCTCTCACGACCATCCGCTGTTCCGTCTCGCCGGCGCGGGCCGCGGCGGCGGCGGTGCCCCCGGCGCCCGCGACAAGCACGCCATTCTCGATCGGTGACCGGCAGCGTTCTCTGGGATTCGAGCGCCATCCTCGCGTTGCTCGACGCCGACGATGCGGATCATGCGCGGGCGGTCGCCGCGGCTCGTGCCATCGCGTCCGAGCGGCGGCCGAGCTTCATCACCAACTACGTCGAAGCGGAGACCCACGCGCTCCTTTTGCGCAAACTCGGCCGGGCGATTGCCCGCGAATGGCTCCTGACAGGCGGGTTGACGGTCGTACCGGTGCTCCCGGCCGAGGAGCAACGAGCCAGGGAAATCCTGGCCCGTCACACCGACAAGGACTGGACGTTGTGCGATGCGATCTCGTTCGCCGTGCTCGACGCCCGTCACGTGACGAGGGCTTTCACCTTCGATCACCACTTCCGGGAGTACGGGCGCATTGAGGTGCTTGGTTTGAACAGAATCTGATCTCTGACGGTGAGGTAGGATGCCGGGGTGGCGATTGATCTGGATCGGCTGACGACGGCATTGGCGGCGGAGCCGGTCGTGGTCTTTGCGTTTCTCTTCGGCAGCCAGGCGTCGGGGGCGGCGCACTCGGCGAGCGATGTCGACGTGGCGCAGTACCCGCGCGAGTTGCGCGAGGTCACGGCCGTCGGCCGCGCGGCGTACCTGGCGGATTGGCGGGCGCAACGGACGGCGGAGCATCGGTCACCTTCAGCCGTCGACTTCTTCGAGGCAGATCGGCGGACAGTGGCGTGTCATCCCGCCGGATCAGCGGATGGCCAAGGCTCGCAAAGTCTTTCTGACAACGGCTCATCGAAGAGGAGTTGCAACGTATCACGCCGCTGGCGTCGTCAGGGTGCGCCGCTCACGCTCCGCAGCGTACGCGAGGCAAGCGCGGATGTCGTCCCGCTCGAGCTGCGGAAAGTCCGACAGAATCTGATCCTCCGACATTCCGCCCGCGAGGTACTCGAGCACGTCACCGGCGGAGATCCGTGTGCCCCGGACGCACGGCTTGCCGAATCGAACCGCCGGGTCGATGGTGATTCGGTCGAGCAGATTCATGGTCGTAGTCTACAGCAGCCGCCGGGACGTTTGTTGCCTTGCCCCGAGCTTCATCACCAACTACAGAATCTGATCCGTGAGGTAGGATGCCGGGGTGGCGATTGATCTGGATCGGCTGACGACGGCATTGGCCGCGGAGCCGGTCGTGGTCTTTGCGTTTCTCTTCGGCAGCCAGGCCTCGGGGGCGGCGCACTCGGCGAGCGATGTCGACGTGGCGGTGTATCTGGGGCCGGGCGTCGACCGGTTCGAGGAGCGGCTGCGTCTGCTTGGCGAGCTGCAGCAGCGATGCCGGACCGAGGCCGTTGACCTGATCGTCCTCAACGATGCGCCGGTGTCGCTGGCGGGCCGCATCCTGCGGACGCGGCTGGTGCTGGTCGATCGCGATCCCGCGGCGCGTCACCGCTATGAATCGGTGACGGCCAGGCAGTTCTTCGATTTCCGCTTCCGCGAACATCGTCTGCTCGAGGCGATGGTGTCGCATGGTTGATCGCGATCTGGTGAACCGCCGGCGCGTGGCGCTGGCGCAGTACCTGCGCGAGTTGCGCGAGGTCACGGCCGCCGGCCGCGAGGCGTACCTGGCGGATTGGCGGGCGCAACGGACGGCGGAGCGATCGCTCCATCTGGCGACGGAGGCCTGCCTCGATCTCGCGGAGCACGTGATCGCGGATCGCCGGCTGCGCGCGCCCGACACGGCGGCGGAGGTCTTCGCGATCCTGCGGGATGCCGCGCTCCTCGCGGCGCCGCTCGCAGAGGCGCTGGCGCGGATGGCGCGATTCAGAAATCTCCTCGTGCACGACTACGTGCGTCTCGATGCCGGCAAGGTCTTCGACATTGCCACGAATGACACGCCGGACCTGGAGCGTTTCAGCGAGATCGTCGGCGGACTGATCTGACTGCGACGATCGCTTCTCCCACTCCTCATCGGTCACGAAGGGCGGCCGGCGCGGCAGTTCCGTTCGCAGTGGAATCACCAGCTCGCCGGCCCCGCTCTCCCGGAAAATGCGCGAGCCGTGTGCCGAGCGCGCTTCCTCTTCCATCGACCGGCCGCTGGCGGCCGCTCTTCGCCTCAACGCAGACTTCACGGAATCGTCCAAGTTCCTGATTAACAGAGCAACCATGTGATATCAATGATATCATTACTGCGTCTGTCTGCCTGTCCGCCTGTCTACCTGTCTGCCTGTCTGCCTGTCTGCCTGCCTACCTGAAATAGCTATTGACGGCCGCGCTCGGGTGATCGAGACTAGGGACCGATAGTCCCTAGTAGAAGGGATCCGTGTCTGCCGTTCCACCTCCGCGCGGGAGCGCTCTGGTGGACAAGCGCGCCAACGGCAGCAGCACACGAACCGAGGTTGATATGAAGAAGCTGGTAGCTTCCGCTCTCGTTGTCGCTCTGGCAATCGCCGCCGCGCCGATCAATCTGATCGCGGCCGCGCGATTCCAGGCCGCCGGCCAGATTTCAGGCGTTGCCACCGTCGATGGCAAGCCGCTCGCGAACGTGGCCGTTCGCCTGCGTAATGTGGACACCGGTCAGCTCGTGGGGAACACCACCGCGAATGAGTTGGGGCAGTTCTCGTTCACGGGCCTGGGCGCGGGGAATTTCGTTGTCGAGACAGTCGCGGCCAACGGCACGATCCTGGGCACAAGCACGACGATCGCTCTTACTGCTGCCGCAATGGCGGCGACCGGAATCACTGTGGCGACGAGCGGCCCGGCGCTCGGCGGCGGCGGCAGCGGCGGCGGGGGCGTCGGCGGCGGCGGCGCCGCGGGCGCCGGCGCGGCGGCCACCGGTGTCGGTGCGTCTCCGTGGCTGATCGGCTTGGTCGTTGCGGGCAGCATCATCGGGGCAACGACTGTGATTGTCGTCAAGAACGACGCGAGTCCTTCTCAATAGTTTTGCCGCGCCTCCGGCATTCTTCGGTCAAGATTTGAACGGCCGGTCCTCTGGGACCGGCCGTTTTACTTTGCGGGGTTTAAACGCTTCGACTGACTCGGTGGTCATTTCCCTGTGAAAAATACCGTTTTGGGGTAGTGCCAAGAGCGTTACTTCGGGATACAATGCCCGGCACTCCAATTCGACTGCCGGGCAAAAAAGAAACTGTGCAAAATCCCAGCGCCGTCCGCCTTCGCCCGTAGGCAACGGCGAGTGTGGTGTGCCCGGCTGACAGGCTTGCAGCCTGCCCCGATCGCGAAGGACTTTCTGTCGTGGAAATCCGCGCGCACGGGAGCGCCCCCTCGCTCAATGGGCGTGTTCAACACGCTGTTGGGTGCGGCTGTAAGTTAGAGGGCGAAGCTATGCGCGCGGAGCGCGCGCGAGCTTTTGATCTGATGACCTTGTGATCTCGTGACCTGGCGAACAACTGATCGAAGGTTCAAGTGCTGCGTTGTTTTCGCAACAGCAGTCTTCACTTACGCGTGCAGCGCGCCGCCGGATCCGCGGCGGACGAACTTCGAGATCAAGGGCAAGGACACGACGGCCAAGTACGATCCGAAAACGGGAAGGTTGAAGCGCATCGACACGGATCTCAACAAGAACGGCCGAATGGAAACGTTCAGCTACTGGGACGGAGCGCGCGTCTTACGGATTGAGATCGACAAGGACGAAGACGGCAAGATCGATCGCTGGGAGCACTACAACGATCAGAACAAGGTCGATCGCGTCGGCAGCTCGTCGAAGGACGATGAAGTCGAGGACACGTGGACGTATCCCGACGAGCGAGGCTTCCTGGCGCGCGTGGACAGCGACACAGATCGTGACGGAACCGTCGACAAGCGGGAGATATTCGTCCCGCGAGACGGGGCGCCTGACGGCCGCGTACTTTCAATAGTCGAGCTGGGCCTGGATAAGGCCGGAAAGCCTGCACGCAGGCTTCACTACCGCCCCGATGGGTCGTTCGAAAAGTCGGAGGTTTTGCGCTGATTTGCCTGTCGCACTCCATTGGTGGCGATCAAGAAGCCGTGGATGCTCTTTTTGAAAGCCGCCCAGGTCACCTCTTTCCGATTCCACGATCTGCGCCACACTTTCGCGAGCAAGCTGGTGATGGCTGGCGTCGATCTCAACACCATGCGTGAACCTTCGATCATCCGCCGCCACATGTTCACGTGGAGAAGGCTGGCGCGAGCGTCAAGATCGACCTCGCGACAACAATGGCTGTTCGCATCACGGGTTCGATTTCAGATCGCGACGTGAAGCGTGCCGAGCGCCTCGTTGCGAAGCACGCGCAAGCTCTGATGGCCGCCTGGAGGAAGCTGCATGGCAAGCGTCAAGGTGTCGGCGGAAGATCGTGAACGTTACGCTCGCGCCCGCGAAGCCGGACGACGCCAAGCGCAGGATCCATCTGCGATCACTGGAGCCCACTACAACCGGCGGCGAGGCGCTGTCGAGTTGAGCTTTGCCGGCGGCGGAATGATGACCGTTCCCCGCGAATTGATCGCTGGACTCGAAGACGCGTCGATTGCCGCTCTCTCGGCTGTGAGCGTCTCTCCAGCCGGCGACGCAGTGTCGTGGCGAGCGCTCGATGTCGATGTCTACGTTCCGGGGCTCGTCGAGCGTGCCTTTGGAAAGCGGCTGTTCGCGGCCTCGACTGGCCGAAAAGGGGGACGGCGCACGTCGCGAGCAAAGGCGGCAGCCGCGAAGGCCAACGGCGCGAAGGGCGGCCGGCCTCCGAAGAGCCTCACGGCATAGCTGCTTCGGCCTGATTTCGATGATCAACGTCGGACCAGCCTGCAAGTAGATATTTGCGTGACGTGTTCGCCTACGCTGCACACGATGACAGGGTCACCGTTTCCATCGCTCTTGATTTCGGCGGACCATCCGAGGGACACGACGAGGTCATAGATGTCTCGCACGCTTACGGAAAAATAGGCGACTGCCTGGTGTCGCGGCCGCTTCGCGACACTTCTTTGCCTGTCGCGCCTCCGGCGCGACCGCTTCGCGACGCTTCTTTGCCTGTCGCGCCTCCGGCGCGACCGCTTCGCGACACTTCGGTGAAGTGTCTGGTGGGAAGAGGATCACTACAATTACGGCATACTCATCGTTGTTTCGGCGTTCACTCTTCGCGTTGATGTTTGCCGCATGTGCCACAACCGCGACGGCGCAGCAGGTCCCCGCGGCCTCTGACGATCCGTTCTCTGAAGCGCGCTTCCGGTTCGGCGTGATTGCCGTCGATCCGCGATTCGGCGTCCGGAACGTTGGTGTTGACACCAACGTATTCAATTCGGCCGTCAACAGGCAGCGGGACCTGACGTTCATGGTGGTTCCCGGGACGACGCTGCTGATGCGGACGGGCAAGGGCCTGTTGACGCTCGATGGCGGGCTGGAGCTCGTCTACTTCAATCAGTTCGAGACGGAGCGGTCGGTCAACAGCAACGTGAGGGGCCAGTACGAACTTCGCTTCAACCGCCTGCGCCCGTACGTTTCGATCTACTCCCTCAACACGCGGCAGCGTCCCGGCTATGAGATCGACGTGCGGGCGCGGCACTACGAGACGGACCTTCATGCCGGGACCGATCTTCGCGTCGGGTCGAAGAGCACGGTCCGCGTCGATTTCCGCAACCTGGACTACAGCTTCAGCGGCGACCAGGTGTTCAACGGGCGGGCGCTCAATCAGGAGCTGAACCGCAATCTCAAGGCGATCGACATCGGCTGGCGGCAGCGGCTGACGGCGCTGACGACGTGGGTCGTGCGCATGACGCGAGAGTCGGAACGATTTGAATTCGAGAACGTCCGCAACTCCGACAGCTTCCGCGTCAACAGCGGGTTCGAGCTGGGACGGTTCGCGCTGGTTCGCGGCAACGCGTTCGCCGGCTATCGCCGACTGCGGCCGGCGGACGGCGGCGAGTTTCCGGAATTCTCGGGTGTCACCGCTGACGTCAACGTGTCGTATACGGCACCCACTCAGACGCGTCTCGGTGCGGTGGTGCAGCGCGATATCCAGTACTCATACGAACGGCGAACTCCGTACTACGTGCAGACTGGCTGGACTGGTGTGCTGACGCAGCGCGTTGTCGGCCGCTGGGACGTGCAGCTTTCGGGCGGTCGTGATCGCCTTTCATATCAAGCGATTGACGTTCGCAACCAGCGCAGGGATTTTGTCGGCCGTTTCGGCGGCGGCGTTGGGTACACCATTGGTGATCGGGTACGCGCCGGTTTCGACGTGCAGTCGTTCTATCGCAGCTCGGATCTTCGTGAGCGTGAATATGGCGGGATCCGCGCAGGTTTCTCGGTGACATATGGCTATTAGGTTGTTTGTTCTTTCTTGTGTTCTCTATGGTCTGTCCACGGCGGCGGCATTTCAACAACAGCCCACGAACTACATTGTGGGACCGCAGGATGTGCTAACCATCACGGTCTTCGACCAAGAGGATCTGACAGGAAAGTACCCCGTCGACGCGGATGGCAGCTTTACTTTCCCCCTGATCGGCCGAGTTCAGGCTGGCGGACTTACATTGCGACAGCTTGAATCCCAGATGAAGAAACAACTCAAGGACGGTGCGATCTTCAAAGATCCGCAACTGTCGGTCGCTGTCGAATCTTACAAGAGCCAAAAGATCCACATGGTCGGGGAGGTAAGAAATCCAGGCACGTATCCTCTGACCGGCGACATGAGTCTCATCGAAGCGATTGCCCGCGCGGGATCGACAATGCCGACAGCTTCGGGTGAGGCGCTGATCGTACGGGCAAAATCAGGATCGCAGACCACGGGCCCGGTGATGCCGAACGGTAACGACACCGAAGTCACTACCGTCGACCTAAAGGAACTGCAAAGCGGCGCGCTCAGCCAGAACGTCACGCTCAAAGATGGCGACACGATCTTCGTGCCTAGAGCTGAAACCATTTACGTATTTGGTCAAGTCAAGAATCCAGGGGCTTACCCGGTTCAGCGCAGCACGACGGTGCTGCAAGCATTGTCGCTTGCCGGTGGCGTGAATGAACGCGGTGCAATCGGACGTATCAAGATCGTCCGCATCGAAAAGGGCAAGACTGTGGAAATCAAGGCGAAGCTCACCGATACTGTGCGGCCGGGCGACACAATCATGGTGCCGGAGAGGTTTTTCTGATGTCGGACCCAATACAGAACTCCAAGTCGGACAAACTGCGGCTAGGGCTAGATCTGGATGCGCTGCCTCACCAAGACGACAACCAGCGTCGCGGGGAAGCTACGCCGACGGTAGATTCACGTCTGTCGATTGCGCCGGCCGCGGGCGCGGGCTATGGCTCTGGCTCGATGCCGAACGACGAGATCCACCTTGTCGACTACCTTCGCGTGCTTCACAAACGCCGATTCACCGCTATTACCGCTTTTCTGATCGTATTTGGGTCGGTGACGATTTATACGTTCGTCCTGACACCAATTTACAGCGCTAGAGTTCAGATCCTGATCGAGAATGAGAACCCGAACGTCGTCAAATTCGAGGAAGTTTACGAACAGAACAAGACAACAAACGACTATTACCAGACGCAATATCGCATCCTTCAAAGCCGCTTGATCGCGAAGCGTACTATCAATGCTGAAAAGCTCTGGGACCATCCGGTGCTGAATGACAACGAACAGCCTGCACCGATCAGATGGGTGACTGCAGCGGTCGGCTGGGTTGGGGGCCTGTTTGGGACCACGACTACTCGTGAAATTCCTAGTGTTGGTGAAAGCGCGAACGAATCCCGCGTCATCGACATCTTCCTGAAGAAACTTGTGGTGTCTCCGGTCAGAAACAGCAGACTCGTTGATGTGACTTTTCGCTCCCCAGATCCGCAACTGTCGGCGCGCGTTGCGAACGCTCTCGGACGACAATACATCGAGCAAAATCTCGAGTTCAAATATCTAGCGACGAAAGAAGCGACGGACTTCTTGAATGCCCGGACCGCGGAGCAACGCAAAGTGCTCGAGCAGAGCGAGCAAGCCCTACAGAAATATCGCGAACGCACGGGAGCCGTGGCTCTCGAGGATCGGCAGAACATTGTTGTCCAACGTCTCGCTGACCTAAACGCGGCGGTTACGCGCGCCCGCACCGATCGAATCGAGAAAGAGTCGGTCTACAACCAAATCCGGGGCCTTCAGAACGATCGCGCCAGCCTCGACACGTTCCCGGCGATTCTCAACAACGCGTTCATCCAGCAACTGAAGGCACAGCAAACCGAGCTTCAAAGGCAACGAGCACAGCTTTCTGACAAGCTCGGCGAGCGTCATCCGGAAATGTTGAAAGTTCAATCGGCGATTGAATCAACGGAGACCCGCATCAACGCCGAGGTTCAAAAAGTGGTGCAAGCCTTGCGCAATGATTTTCAGGCTGCAGCGGCAAACGAGCGCGCTTTGCAACAGTCGCTCAATCAACAGCGAACGGAAGCGCAAGAACTGAATCGCGCGTCAATTCAGTACGGAGTGCTGCAACGGGACGCCGCCAGCAATCAATCCATGTTCAGTGGTCTGCTCGAGCGGAGTCGCGAAACGGGCATCTCAGGCGAATTGAAGACGAGTAACATCCGGATTGTCGATCCCGCGGAGGTCCCTCGTCGACCCAGCAGCCCGAACAAACTAGCTAACCTTTCAATGGCACTGCTCGGTGGTTCGTTGCTTGGCATCGCACTGGCCTTCTTTTTTGAATACCTCGACAGCCGTATTAAGCAGCCTGAAGAGCTCAAGGCGCAGCTCGGCCTGCCGTTCCTCGGCATGGTGCCGGCATTCCTCGCCAAGGAAACGACTGGGCCTCCATTGATTGGCAATGGAATGCCGCAAGAATTTAATGAAGCCTTCCGAGGCATTCGAACCAATGTGCTCTTTTCTTCCGCCGAATCTGGGTCCAAATCAATCGTCATAACCAGTACCGAACCTGGCGAGGGCAAGAGCGTCGTATCGGCGAACGTCGCGATGTCGCTTGCGCTCGCGGGTCAACGTGTTCTCCTAATCGACGCCGACATGCGTCGGCCGAAACTGCATGAGTTTTTTGGCGCCTCTCATGAGCCGGGCCTCTCGAACGTCATGGTCGGCAACTCGAAGGCAAGCGAAACTGTCAAGAAGACCCTGACACCAAATCTTTGGCTGATGGCGGCCGGCAAGAATCCGCCGAACCCGGCGGAGCTGCTCGGCTCGAAGCGATTCCGTGAGTTCATGTTGTCACTCACCGAGCACTTTGACTGGATCATCATCGATTCGCCTCCGGTCATGGCGGTCACCGACGCGAGCATTATCGCGCATGGCGCCGCAGGTGTGATCTTCGTGGTGGGCTCAGAGATGACGAGCAAGGGCGCAGCCAAAGCCGCGCTCGAGCAACTCGATTCGGCGAAGGCGAAATATGTCGGAGGCATTTTGAATCGCGTCGACATTCGCCGCAACGCGTACTACTACTCGCGTTATTACCGTCGTGAGTACGCCAACTACTACACCAAGCGGGAAGCGCGCTAGAACGAACCCGAGCCGGATCGTTTGCGATCCGATCATCGCTGAATGAAGCAAGTCGTACAGAACATCCGCACCGGAGCCACGTACGTCGCTGACGCACCGGCGCCGATCAAGAATGAGGGCGAAGTCATCGTCGCGATTCTTGCGTCGGTGATATCGTCCGGAACCGAGCGGTACGTCGTCGAACTGTCGCAAAAGAGCCTGTTGCAAAAGGCGAAAGATCGCCCGGATCACGTCAAGAGGGTGCTTCAGAAGATCAAGAACGAAGGCCTGCGCTCGACGTTGCGGCAAGTGCAGGAAAAGCTCGACGAACCGATGGCCATGGGCTATTCGGCGGCTGGCGTCGTGCTCGACTGCGGCGCTGGTATTCGCCACGTCCGGCCAGGCGATCGGGTCGCTGTGGCAGGTCCGCACGCAGAAGTCCTGGCGCTTGGCGCAAATCAGTGCGCGCGAATTCCCGATAACGTGTCGTTTGCAGATGCGGCGTACGCCAGCATCAGCGCCATCGCTCTTCAGGGTGTGCGGTTGGCCCGCGTGTCTCTCGGTGAAAGCGTCGTTGTGGTTGGTTTGGGACTGATCGGATTGATTTCAATCGCGCTTCTGAAGGCTCAAGGCTGTCGCGTGTTCGGAATCGATATCGACGCGTCGCGTCTCGATAAGGCGCGGGAGTTCGGCGCAGATGAAGTTGCCGTCGGCGCCCCGGCATCAGCAGTGGCGCAGTTTACGCGTCGCCAGGGAGCTGACGCCGTCGTCTTATGCACGGCTACCGCGAGTAACGAGCCGATCGAGTTCGCCGCGGAGGTGACGCGGCCAAAGGGCCGTGTAGTGCTGGTCGGAGTTGCTGGCCTCAACATTCCGCGACCACCCTTTTTCCAGAAGGAGATCGAATTTTGTGTGTCTTCTTCCATGGGTCCTGGTCGCGGCGATCCCGCATACGAAAAGAAGGGCATCGACTATCCCATCGGCTATGCCCGCTGGACCATGCAGCGGAACATTGAGGCTGTGCTCGATCAAATTGCGGCCGCGAGGCTGCCCGTCGCGCGACTGACCAGCCACACCTTCGCTATCGACCAGGCGTCCGCTGCTTATGAGCTGCTCGTGAAGAAGAACGAGCCATATCTTGGAATCGTTCTTACCTATCCCGAGCCGGATCGGGAAGTGTCGCGACGGAAAACCCTAAGCGTCAGGGCGTCCACTGGTGACAAGCTGCGCGTGAGTGTTGTGGGTGCCGGCAACTATGGGCGATTGGTGACGCTGCCAGCGCTCGCGAAGGAGCAAGCGATAGCGTTTCGCGGCATCTGTAGCGCGAAGGGACTGTCCGCCGCGCACGCAGGCGAACGCTATCAGTTCGAGTACGCCACGTCGGACTATGATGAGATCCTGCGCGACAAGAACACCGATGCCATCTTCGTGCTGACTCGTCACGATCTTCATGCCAGAGAAACGGAAGCCGCACTTCGAGCCGGTAAGCATGTGTTTGTTCAGAAGCCGCTCTGCATCGCACCTGGCGAGCTCCTCAGCCTTTCAGAATTGCCCGACTCAGTGCGCGAAGGCCGGCTGCTGATGGTTGGCTTCAATCGACGATTCTCGAAATCGATTGCGACGGTTCGCGATCATTTTGGTGGTGCTGCGCCAATTACCGTGCACTACCGGTTTTCGTCAGCGGATCTTGCGCCCGACACATGGCCGCAAGACTTTGAAATTGGTGGGGGCCGGCTGATTGGTGAAGCGTGTCACGCGATCGATGCGTGTATCGCTCTGGCCGGCAGCCCGGCGATTCGCGTATTTTGCGAATGTGTGTCCCCTGTCGGCGATGTGAGAACACCTGACGATCGCGCTTTCATCACGATGCGCCACGCGAACGGGAGTGTTTCGTCAGTGTCCTATCAGGCCGGAGGCGATCCGGCCGCCACACCGAAAGAGCGTTTTGAAGTCTTCGGCGGCGGCAAGACGGCGATGGTAGAAGCGTTCAACCGAATTGAGCTGTGGAGCGGCGGTCAGCGAACAACCGCTCAGGGATCTCAGGACATGGGCCAGGAAGCCCTCATCTCGGCGTTTGTTCACAGCTGCCGGTCAGGCGGGGCTTGGCCTGTACCGTGGGATCACGTCTACTCGTCCGCGTGGGCGCCGCTTGCCGCCCTTCAGAGCCTCAAGACTGGGCACCCGGTCGACGTGGATACCCCGCTGGAATAGTTGGAGCGGATCCAAAACGTCATCCAGGAGCTGCGCGAGTTGGGTCTTTCGCGCACGCTATTCCGTGTCCGCTGGGAGCTTAACAACAGGCTCAGTCTCGGGGCCACTGGGGTTGACTATAGCCTCACAGGACTCCCTCTTGGCACTTCATGGCTCGAGCAACTCCCATTCTCTGCTGCCCACGTCAGCGCCGTAATTGCCCCGCGCCTCAGTCGCCAGTCCCTTGAGCATCTTCGAGCAACCGCTGATGACGCCGTCCACGGGAGGTTGGTTTGTTTCAGCCGCTGGACGGCATCGTTTGGAGAACCCGTCAACTGGCATCGGAATCCAGTGACTGGACTCAGCTGGCCGAAAGACAAGGCGTGGTTCGAGGCTCTCGGGGATCGAAGTCCGGGAGACATCAAGGTTTGCTGGGAGGCTGCGAGATTCCCGCAGGCTTACCACTTCTCCCGCGCGTCAGCCTTTTTTCCTGATCGACGCGACGCGTATGCCTCCGCGCTTTGGAAACAGATGCAAGGCTTCTCGGCTGACAACCCGATTGGAAAGGGTATCCATTGGGCATCGGGGCAGGAGATTGCGTTCCGGCTTCTTGCCTGGATCTTCGGAACGCGCGCACTATTGCTTCACACAGACGTTGGTGCCGCCGCGGCGGGTCTTGTTGGGTCGTCACTTATCGTCGGCGCACGTTACATCGAACAACACATCGATTACGCGCGCCACGCGGTTTACAACAATCACCTCATATCCGAAGCGCTCGCGCTGTATGCGGCAGGTTGCCTGTTGCCGGAGGTCCCGGATTCAGCACGGTGGCGCTCGACCGCTCGACAGACGCTCACCGAGCAGACGACGCGCCAGTTCTATGCCGACGGTGGCTACATCCAGCAGTCGCACAACTATCATCGCCTCGCCATCCAGGATTATCTGTGGGCGCTCGTCTTTGCTCGAGCCGCCAACGAGACACCGCCGGGCTCATGGATCGACGCCCTCGAGCGTTCGTTGACATTCCTGCACGCTAATCAAAACCCTTCGGATGGCCGGCTGCCGAACTATGGCGGTAACGATGGCGCGCTTCCGAGCCTCCTCAGTTGCTGTGACTTCAGTGACATGCGACCGACGCTCCAGGCCGCAAGCGTGGCCTGCCGAGGAAAGAGGCTGTACGATGCGGGCCAATGGGACGAGGAGGCCGCCTGGCTGTTTGGCGTCGATGCGCTAGGCGCGCCGCTCGAAACGGTCCAGAGGAGTTCAGTCTCGTTTGCG
The DNA here is from genome assembly GCA_019752015.1 of Cyanobacteriota bacterium. Taxonomy (GTDB): domain Bacteria; phylum Acidobacteriota; class Vicinamibacteria; order Vicinamibacterales; family UBA2999; genus 12-FULL-67-14b. The sequence continues at coordinate 74,127 of JAIEMQ010000035.1, forward strand.
ATCAGCGGTCACCACGTGCTCCGAGGCTCGCGTGAAGATTCGTTCGCGACGTTCAGGTGCGGCACACTGCGCGATCGCTTTTCGCAGATAGACATGCTGCATGTCGACATCTGGTGGAAGGGCCACAACGTTCTCGTCGATGGCGGGAGTTATCTGTACAACGGCGATCCGAAATGGCTCGCGCACTTTATGCGGACACCCTCCCACAACACCATTGCGCTGGACGGCCGCGATCAAATGCTGCACTACCGGCCGTTCAAGGTGATCTACTTGAACACCGCTCTACTGCAGTCCTTCGAAGACGCTCCAGACCGGGCGATGGTTCGTGGCGAACATTACGGTTACGTTCGACACGCTGGACGGTGCATCCATCAACGGACCGTCTACTTTGGCAAGGACGATCTGTGGGTCATCGTTGATCGGATTACCGGTGAAGGCTCACACGACATTCATTTGCATTGGCTCGGCGGTGATTTTCCGCACAGTGCTGCCGGCAACGGTATGAGTCTCGAGACACCTGCCGGGGTGTTCTCAGTGAGCACTTTTGATGACCGGGGCCTGCCGGCCGAAGCGAATGTGGCACGAGGTGTAGAGGATCCGCCGCGAGGTTGGTACTCGCGGTACTACGGCGATAAAGTAGCGGTCCCCTCGCTGGTCGTTCGAGCGTCGCGTCAATTGCCAGCTAGATTCATCACGATTCTTGGTCCTGGCCAACCGCAGCTGCGCGTCAATGGTAGTGAATGCACCGTGACCGCTCCCGGCTACCACATGAACTTCGGGCTTCCGTGAGAGTGGCTCAGGGGCTCAAGCGAGTGGTTGACTTCTCCGTCTCGCTGTTGGGATTGATCCTCACCGCGCCAATCATGATCATCGTTGCCGCGGTCATCGGACTGACGATGGGACGTCCCGTGCTGTTCAAGGCCGAGCGCGCCGGACTTCGAGGCACTCCATTCACGATGCTCAAGTTCAGAACCATGCGAGAGGCTGTGCACGATGTTCCGGATGCCGCGCGGCTCACGAAGACAGGACGCGTCATTCGCAGGTTTAGCCTCGACGAGCTTCCACAATTGTGGAACGTGCTGAAGGGCGACATGAGCCTGGTGGGCCCTCGTCCATTATTGGTGCGGTATCTCCCGCGCTATACCGCTGACCAGCGCCGTCGACACAATGTCCGCCCGGGCATCACCGGCCTCGCACAGGTCTCGGGCCGCAACACCATGGGCTGGCCCGAAAAACTTGCGCTCGATGTGTGGTACGTCGATCACTGGAGCCTCGGCCTCGATTTCAAGATTGCGGCGCGAACCGCCGGCGCTGTTCTGATGGGCCGCAACACGACTCCTCGAACTGCCGAAATCATGGACGAGTTCACCGGCTGAACCGGTTTTCCTTTATGCCAGGCAAGGCAGATCACGCGCGGCGGCATGTTCTTTTTGTTCACCAGACGTACTCGACGGCAAATGCCGAAGGCAGTGGCCGCGCCAACGCCATTTCGGATGCGATGGTGAGAGCCGGCTATAGGGTCAGCATTGTTGCCGGGGCGAACTCGTACCTGACGGGAACAGTTGACGAAAAATACCGCGGCCGATGGTCGATGGTCGAAGAGCACGATGGCTACACGATCTACCGTCCATGGACGTACGCGCGTATGCACAAGAGCTTTGTGCACCGCGCGATTTATTTCCTGGTCTTCATGTGCACGTCGGTCTGGCGCATCCTGTGGATGCCTCGTTTTGACGTTATCGTCGGCTGCTCGCCGCCGATTACCGTCGGCGTGGCTGCGGCGATCGGCGCGTTCGTTCGCGGCTCCAGATTCATCCTCGAGGTTCGCGATCTCTGGCCGGCCTTTCCGATTCAGATGGGCGTTCTCAGGAATAGGTTCCTCGTGAGCGTGAGTCTGGCAGTCGAGCGCGTACTGTACCGGCGCGCCGACCTCGTCGTGATCAACTCGCCCGGATTCATCGAGCATATGGAATCACGCGGCGTGACGGGCGCGCGACTGAGACTAAATCCTAACGGTGTTGACCTCGACACTTTCAAACCTGTCGAACCGGACGCAAATCTGCGCCAGCAATTGGGCTTGGATGGCAAGTTTGTGGTGCTTTACATCGGCGCTCACGGTCCTGCGAATGCGCTGCATGCGCTGTTGGACTCAGCCGCGGCGCTCCTCGACGACGAGAACATCCGAATACTCTTGATTGGCGGCGGCAAGCAAAAACCGGAGCTCGTTGAGCGTGTCCGTCGCGATGGTCTGTCGAATGTCATGATGCTCGCGCCGCAGGCGAAGGACACGATTCCGGCCTACATCGCATTGGCCGACCTTTGTTACGCAAGTCTGCAGAACATCTCAATGTTCACCACGACGTATCCAAACAAGGTCTTTGACTACCTCGCCTGTGGAAAGGCGACGCTCACGACGATTGATGGCGTCAGTCGAAGAGTGATCGAAGACGCCGGAGCCGGAATGTACGTGCCGCTAGATGGTCGGCAAATTGCCGAGAAGATTCGATGGGCCAAGGCCAATACCGCCGCGCTCCAGGCCATGGGCGATCGCGGACGGCGTGCGGCACTCAAGGAATGGGATCGCAAGTCGTTCGCGGATCAATTCGCGGCGATGGTTGCCCAGTCACTCACGTGAGGCCGGAGCTGGAAGCGGTCCTCGCCTGCCCGGTCTGCCGCGGGGGTTTGCAGCGAAATGTGACCGCTTTTGCCTGCGCGAGCTGTGGTGAAATGTTTCCGATCGATAACGACGTCCCGAATCTGTTGCCTGCTGCTTCGAGAACGTCACTCGGCCACGATGTTGACGACGCCGAGAATTCGAGGCTGAGGAACGAACTTGGGAACCGTCCTCGCCTCGCCGCCGTCGTCGAAGCCGTGCGACCGCCGCTGCCATACGATCTACACGGAAGGCGCGTGGGGCAGGAAGCATTCGATCGTTCGGTCCCGCGCTCCGATGGACGGACGACATTGGTGTTGGATCTCGGCGCCGGCAATAAGGCCGATGCGCTCAGCGGTCTTACTGAGGAAGTGCGCCGCGGCCTGATACGAACCGACATGAAGCCCGGACCAGCACTGGATTTCCTTTCAGACGCGCACCACATTCCGATTGCTGACAACTCGCTGGACGGCGTCGTCTTCCAAGGCGTTGTCGAGCATGTTGCTAAACCGTGGGTAATCGCGGCTGAAATCGTCCGGGTACTGCGGCCGGGCGGCGTCGTCTATTGCGAGGCGCCGTTCATGCAGTGGTACCACGAGGATCCGAAGGATTACTATCGGTTTACCGAGGATGGGCTGAGAGCGCTTTTCGATGGGTGCGAAACCGTCAAGAGCGGCGTCGCAATCGGGCCGGTAGGAGCGGTGATTGGAATCAGTCGCGAGCTTCCAGCAATGCTATTCACGAATCGGTATATTTATTGGCCGCTGAAGTGGTTGCTTGCATGGTTGACGTATCCGGCGATCTTGTTTGATCGCTTGTACCGGAACAAGGTACGCGCCAAGACCGTGGCGCTTGCGGTTTACCTGGTGGTGCGAAAGGCGTGAAGCTGACGTTTCTTGGCCAAAGCGGCTTCGTGCTCGCGGCCGAACGAACCATCGTGATTGACCCGTTTCTGGGAGATCTGGAAGATCCCGCTGAACGCGCGCAACACCCGCGACTGTTCGCACCACCTCTCAGCGGAAGTGACCTCGCGAACATCGACCTGGTGCTCGTCAGCCATCATCATGGCGATCACTGTCATATTCGGTCGCTCGTCGAGATCGCGCGACAAAATCCTGAGTGCGTGTTCGTCACCACAAAGAGTAGCGCGGAGATGCTCACGGCCGCAGGATTTCCAATGGATCGCGTGACCGTGCCTGAGTTCCCAGGGCAGGTCGCGTCCTTGCACATCCCCGTTTGGGTCGTCCCTGCGGCACACTATGACTTTTCACATCGCGCGGACACGGTTTTCGATTACTTCGGGTTTGTCGTCAAGACAGGATCCGGCGCGGTCTATTTTGCTGGCGACACGATTCCTTATGTAGGCCAGGCAGGCATGATCCGGCGGATGGAAGTCGATCTCGCGATCCTTCCGGTCAATGGCCGTGATCGGCATCGCGACGAACAAGGCATTATCGGCAACATGGACGCGACGGAGGCGGCCAAGGTTGCACGGGAGAGCGGCGTTCGCTGTGTGCTCCCATGTCACTTCGGCATGTTTGCCAGCAACACAGTCGATCCCAATGTAGTCGACCGAATCTTGGCGGACGAGTGCGGCAGCATCGAACGCTGGATGCCAGTCGTTGGCTCGACGTTTCATTACTCAACGAACCGATGGAACCTCGTTTCCTGAATCTGACGCCTAGCCATCACGAGATGATGCTGCTGCTGACGATTCATCGGCGAAACGGCGTCTCCATTCCCGCGAACCCGCGTGAGCTTCCGCCTGCAGCGCTCGATCATGTGCCGCTGTCCAGGCTTATTGACGACGGTCTCGTCACGCTGACCGCGAACGGCGATCACAGCGTCATGCGCCTGACGCCAGTTGGCTTGTCCTATTTGCGCGGACTCGTCATCGACTATCACCTCGAACTGATGGATCGACGCGCGGCGTCCAACGAGTTTTTCTCGGACCTGGTCGAAAAGCTCAAACGCGCGGGTTGTCGCCGGATCGCCCTGTACGGCGCCAGCGACACTGCCAAGGTCCTCCTGGACTTCCTCAAGTCCTCGCCAATCGAAGCGGTTGCCGTGCTCGACGACGACCCGATAAAGCAGGGCGATACCTTCTCGGGGGTACCGATTGTCGCGCCGTCGAAACTGTCATTGTTCGACTACGATTCTGTCGTCGTGACGACAGTGTTGTTCCAGGACAAGATTCTCAAAGAAAAAGCGTCGGCGGTGCCACCCGGCAAGCGAGTGATTGGCCTGTTCGACAGCTTATTAAGCTGAGGAGCTGGGATTGCATATTGACCTGTCAGGACGTGTCGTCGTCATCACCGGCGCCGGTCGTGGCATCGGCGCCACGCTGGCGTCGCGGTTTGCCGCTGAAGGCGCCAGACTCGTGCTGATCGAAAAGGATAGGGCGAATCTCGATCGCGTGGCATCCAGTCTCGGCTCGGTGAACGTGTTGCCAATTCATGGCGACGTCACCGATGAACACCAGGTGAATGACGCGATGACGTCGGCAATATCTCGGTTCGGCCGTGTCGATGTGTTAATCAACAACGCCGGCATCGCCCCCACCGCCGATATCGAGACGATGACCGCTCAGGAATGGCAGGACACGTTCTCAGCGAATACGACGGGCGTTTTCTTCTGCAGTCGCGCAGTGATTCCGCACATGAAGGCGGCCGAGCGCGGGCGCATCCTGTCAGCTTCGTCGTTTGCAGCAGTCATTCCGTCTCTTGGTTTTGGTGCGTATGCGGCCTCCAAAGCCGCGGTCGTCGCGTTCACGCGCGTGCTCGCCGCCGAACTGGGGCCGTGGGGCATTACCGCCAACACCTACACGCCGGGAATGATCCCCACGCCATTGAACAGCTATGCTGAAGCGCCCGCCGCGACGCAGGAACGGTTGCTCAACACGCTGTCTTTGAGGAAATGGGGATCGGCCGAAGACATCGCGTCCCTGCTCATTTTCTTGGCCTCGGATTACGCTTCGTACATCACGGGCGCAGACTTGGAGATCACGGGCGGCAAGTACGCAGTGCAGTTTCCGCAGCTCGCCTACGAGCGTAAGAAATGAACATCGTCATCTACGGCTGCGGCGAAAACGGATGTCAGGCGTATCATTGTTTGCGCCACGACTCCAACGTTACGATGATCGGATTTCTCGACGGCAATCCAAAGACGAAGGGAACCGAGTATTTGGGGCTGCCCGTGTTGGGCGACTTCGATGAGATCGCCCGATTACGCCGTGACGCCGGTCTTCGCGGCGCCATTGCCGCAGTGGGCGACAACGTCGCGCGCGCCCGCATCAACACCCGGTTGCGCCATGAAGGCTTGCAAATCGTGCGCGCGATTCATCCACAAGTGATGATCGAGTCGCCGAAAAGCATCGGTGAGGGGGTCATCCTCGAGATGGGCGCGGCAGTTCACGCGCTGGCGGAGGTCGGCGAAGGCTGCTTCATGGGCACGGCGACGATCATGGCGCATCACTGCAAGGCGGGCCGATACACCACGCTCTCGGGCGGCGTGTCCACCGGCGGAGGCGTGACCGTTGGATCATTCACGTTAATTGGCGTTGGCGCCAACATTCATCCGCATCGCAACGTGGGTTCGAACGTGATTGTCGGCGTTGGAGCATCAGTCATCAAGGACGTTCCGGATAACTGTGTCGTCGCCGGCGTACCAGCCAGGCATTTGCGCACCCTCGCGGCGCTTGATCTAACCGGAGTCAAGTGAGTCGCAACAAGTTTCAATCCGTCGACAACGCAGTCGAACTCGTCGCCGACGGCATGACACTCGGCGTCACTGGTTTCCGATGGGCCGGTGCCTCGGAGCTGCTGCTCCGGACTCTTGCCGCTCGCTTCAAGGCGACGGGTCATCCGAGGGACTTGACCCTCATCTACTCGAGTGCATCGGGCGACAACGTTTCGACCGGCTTGGAACATCTCGCTGAGCCCGGCTTGCTGCGGCGAGTCATTGGAGGATTCTGGGGGGCAACTCCCCGGCTCGCCGCACTCGCCGAGCAAGGTGCGATCGAGGCATACAATTTTCCGCAAGGACAGATCGCGAGGCTCTACGGCGCGATCGCTTCCGGCCTGCCAGGACTGGTGTCGAGGGTAGGCATAGGCACCTATATCGATCCTAGAAACGGCGGCGGCCGGATGAACGCGAAGACACCTGCCGCACTCGTTGAAGTAGTCAGGCTTCGTGGCGAAGAGTGGCTGCTGTACCACACTCTGCCGATCGACGTCGCATTTGTCCGCGGCACGACCGGCGATGCGCGCGGGCACATCTCGATGGAACACGAAGCGATGACGACCGAAGCGATATCGCTCGCCTTTGCCGCCCACAACAGTCGTGGCAAGGTGATCGGCCAGGTCTGCCGGCAGGTTGAGGCCGGCCAGGTTCATCCTCGCGCTGTCGCGATTCCCGGCTATGTCGTCGATCACCTGGTTCTTGCTTCTGACGCAGATCACGATCACAGGCAGTGCGTCGGCAGCGTCTATGACGGCCGCCTGACAGGCGACATTCAAGCCAACGAAAGCGCGGAAGGATCGACGCCCGACCTGATTCGATCGCTCGTCACGGGGCGCGCGTTGAAGGAAATCAGGGCGGGCGATGTCATCAATCTTGGCCAGGGCATTCCGAGCGAAATCGCGCCATTGGTCCGGAACACACCGCTGGCGGAGTCAGTACATTTCACAGTTGAGAGCGGAGTTGCCGGAGGAATCCCAAGGCCGGTGCCGGACTTCGGGATCGCGATCAATCCGGAGGCGATCCTCCGGCACGACGACCAATTCGTCTTCTATAACGGTGGCGGTCTTGACGTGACCTTTCTCGGATTCGCCGAGATCGATGCCGATGCGAACATCAATGCCAGCTATTTCCGCGGTCGTTCGGTCGGCTGTGGCGGCTTCCTGGATATCGCCTATCCCGCGAAACGGCTGGTGATGTGCGGCACGCTGACCGCGGGCGGGCTTGCGGTCGACGTTCGTGATGGCCAGCTCTCAATCGTGTCTGAAGGCAAGAACAAGAAATTTGTGAAGAGCCTTCAGCAGCTGATGTTCAACCCGCTTCGAGCGAGGCGCGGCGAGCAGTCGATGCTGGTCGTGACGGAACGGTGTGTGTTTGACGTGCATGACGGGCGCCTCCGCCTGATCGAAGTGGCCCCGGGAATTGATGTCGACCGCGACGTGCTGGCGCAGATGGAATTCAAGCCAGTCATGGCGGAGACGATGCGGCAGATGTTAATCGCAATCGATCGCTGATCAGACGGAGAGTCCAATGACGACCAAGTACCGATTCAGCCTGCAATATCCGAAGCCGCTGGAGGCCGACGAGCTCGGAGCGATGAACCAGCTTGCGCGCGACGGGAATTTCTCGCGTTACACATCGGATGTGACCAACCAGCTGGAGCAAGAGTTTTCAAAGTTTTTTGGCGTTGCGCATTCGGTGACTTGTTCGTCAGGCACCGCGGCGATTCACGGGGCGCTGATCGGATTGGATTTGCCGGTAGGCTCCGAGGTGATAACGACGCCCGTCACAGACGTGGGTGTCGTGCTGCCGATCATCTACCAGAATCTCATTCCGGTTTTCGCCGACCTCGATCCGACGACCTACAACCTCGATCCTAAATCAGTCGAGGCGAAGATTACGCCGAACACCAGCGCGATCATCGCGGTGCATCTCGCCGGCAATCCGGCTCCTTTGGACGAGCTGCTCGCGTTGGCGAAGCGCCACAACATCCCGCTCATCGAGGACTGTTCGCAGGCACACGGTGCGGAATACCACGGTAAACGTGTCGGCTCAATGGGAACACTGGGCATTGCGAGCCTGCAGCAGAGCAAGCACATTACCAGCGGCGAAGGCGGCGTGATCATGGGCAACGACACGATCCTGATGGATCGTGTACGGTTGGCCGTCGATAAGGGCTGGCAGCGTTTCAAGAGCCTTCGTGAGCGGCGCTATGAGTTCCTTTCGCTGAACTACCGTTACACCGGAATTCAGGCAGCCGCCGTTCTGCCGCAGGTGCGCCGCGTCGATCGTATCCTCGCGAAGAAGCGCCGCATGGCCGCGTTGTTGCGCGAGCGGCTGCAGCCGCTTTCAGACTCGATCGGTTGTCAGCTGGTGCTCGACGGAGCGATTAGCTCGTACTACTCATTCCCAACCTACGTGAAGCGCGACGAAGCATTCCGCGACGAACTTGTGGACATATTGGCTCGCGATTACGACATCGAGTGCGCCTATGGCTACGCGAACCCCGTGCCGCTCTATCTGTGCACCGCCGCGCTGGAGGACCCCGTCAAGCATGGCCGCGGCCTTCGTTACACCGAACGCCGTTACCCAAAGGGCACATGTCCCGTCGCGGAGGACTTGTTGAAGCGCTCGTTCCTGCTCCCGTTCAACGAGAAGTTCGACGAGAGTGACGTCAAGGAAATGGTTACGAGAGTCGGCGCTGCGCTCGAACGGATGGTGACAACACACGCAGGTTGATGGGCCATCCGGCAATTTCGGTAGTCATCCGAACGTTGAATGAAGAGCAGTGGCTCGGACCACTGCTAACGGCGCTTCGCAGCCAGAAATACCCCAAACTGGACTTGATCGTCGTCGATTCCGGTTCGATCGACCGCACCAGGGAGATCGCCGCGGTTCACTGCGACCAAGTGCTCGACATTCAGAGCGATTCCTTCAGTTACGGCTACGCCTTGAACTTCGGCATCGGCCGCGCGCGCGCCGATCTGGTAGCCATTCTCTCGGCGCACACCATGCCGCTCGACGAGCACTGGATAGCCAGGTTGAGTGCGCCGTTCGGAGTCGATCCGGCGAAGTCCGGATTGGCCCTTACCTACGGAAAACAGCGCGGCAACCATGTCACGAAGCTCTCGGAGGACATGGACTTTCATCGTCAGTATCCGGATCGGTCGCGGCGGCAGCGCGGCCAGGAGTACTTCTGCAACAACGCGAATTCGCTCATTCGAAAAGATCTCTGGAAGCTGCATCCGTTTGACGAAACACTGCCGGGTCTCGAGGACATGGCGTGGGCGAAGCATTGGATGGACGAGGGCTTCGAGATCGAATATGTCGCCGACGCCGGAATCCTCCATATCCATGAAGAGAGCTGGCAGCAGGTGCGTCGTCGATTCAGGCGAGAAGCACTGGCCGCTCGAATGAGCCAAATCGATCTGCCCCGCGCGACCGCAGTCGTGGCTAAGGAAATTCGCGCATTCGGTCATGATCTCGTCGAAGTTGTTCGGCGAGCCTCACCGGCCGCCTCGATGCAGGCGGCAAGGTATCGCTACTGCAAGGCGCTCGGCACGATTGATGGCCTGCGAACGCCGGTCCAAACCAATCGCGCCGCCGGCAACGGACAGGAGCGTGGCGAGTATCGAGCGCTTGAAGTGCAAGGGAAGAATCAGGCGCGGATGGTCTGGCGCACGATTCCTCAGCTCAAGCCCAATGAAGTCCTGATTCGAGTCAGTTACGTCGGCATTTGCCAGACCGACCTCGAAGTCTTGCGAGCTACGTTGACGTATTACCGCAACGGTCAGGCGCGTCATCCGCTCGTTCCCGGCCATGAGTACTCGGGCGTGATCGTCAAGACCGGCGCCAATGTGGAAACCCTCGCCGCTGGCGACAACGTTGTCGGCGAGTGCATCCTCTCTTGTGGTGTGTGCGCCGACTGCCTTGCCAACCGCCGTACCGCGTGCAAGCAGCGACGAGAGGTCGGTGTCGTCAACTTCAACGGCGCGTGTGCCGAATACCTCGTGTTACCCGCGCGATTTGTGCACAAGCTGCCAGCTGGTGTTTCGCTCCTTTCGGCCTGCACGGTTGAGCCCCTGGCGGTGACGGTCAAGGGCCTGAATCGACTCGGCCTTCGTCACGCACGTGAAGCCGGCCGCAGCCGCGTCCTCGTTGTCGGTGCCGGCGCTCTGGGAAATCTCTGCGCGCAAGTCGCACATGTCTTCGGTCACCGCGTCAGCGTCGTCGATCGAATCGAAGACCGATTGAAGCCGCTCAAGCCGATTACCGAATCCATTCACGCCGCGCTTCCCGACAACCTGGATCGCTTTGAATACGTCATCGAATGCACCGGTTCCGCGACGCTGGCGCAACAACTGGTCGAGCAAACTGCAACTGGAAGCAGCGTGCTATTTCTGGGGTTCCCGTATGCGCGATTGGCGTGGGACATTGAGCAGCTCGTGGCGCAGGACAAGCGATTCGTCGGCTCGGTGGGCAGTGATTACGACACATTCGAATCAGCCATCAAACTTCTTCCCTCGCTGGATCTGTCGTTATTCAACCAAACGGTCCTTGAACTGCAAGAGTGGGAGCACGCCTACCGGATTCATGAAACGAAGCGACACCTGAAGATCAAGTTGCGTGTCGCGCCGGCTGGCGACGCGACGCCGTCCCGCTCCACGACGGACCATTCTTTGGAGACTGCTCATTGACTAGCTCTTCCCCTGCAATTCTTGGCGGCACCCCAACCTTCCCTCAGAAACTGTTCATCGTTCGTCCGGTCCTTCCTCAGCTGAGCGACCTCCAACCGGATGTCGCCCGCATCCTCGAAACTGGGATGGTTACGAAGGGCGACTATCTGGCTCGGTTTGAATCCGCAATCGCCGGCCACCTGGGCGTCAAGCACGCGATCGCCGTTTCAAGCTGCACCAGCGGATTGATGATCGTTCACAAGGCGATGAACCTGACCGGCTCAGTCGTCGTGCCGAGCTTCACATTCATGGCGACGATTAGCTCGCTGGTGTGGGCCGGCCTGAACCCGATCTATGCCGACGTCGATCCGCGAACGACCAATCTCGATGTGGCTTCCGCGGAGGCCGCCATTGACGCGGACACAACCGCAATCGTTGCGGTCCATAACTTCGGCGCGCCAGCAAACATCGCGGCGCTCGAAGCGCTTGCAAAGAAGCGCGGCCTGAAGCTCATCTTCGATGCCGCACACGGCTTCGGCGCGAAGTACGGCGGTGTTCCGGTCGGTGGTCAGGGCGACGCGCACGTTTACAGCCTCAGTCCGACCAAGCTTCTCATCGCTGGCGAAGGCGGCATTGTCGCAACCAACGATGACAGTCTCGCCGCACGCGTTCGAATCGGACGTGAATACGGCAATAGCGGTGCTTACGACACGGCGTTCCCCGGACTGAATGCGCGCATGCCCGAATTCAGCGCCATTCTCGGCACCGCGAGTCTGGCGAACCTCGAAAACGCCGCGGCCTGCCGAAACTCGGCCGTCAGCCGCCTGAAAGAGCGGCTAGCCAACGTTCGCGGCATCGAATTTCAGTACGTGCCTTCGACTGATCGCTCGTCATACAAGGACCTATCTCTGGTGATCGGACCTGAGTTTGGAATGACCAGGGACGAGCTCGCGCGCGCCCTCGACGCCGAAAATATCGACACGCGCAAGTACTACGATCCCCCTGCTCACCGGCAGACCGCCTACCGGCAGTTCGTCCGAAGCAGCTCGTCGCTGGCGAACACAGACATGCTGGCAGCACGCAGCTTGAGCTTGCCAATCTGGTCACACATGCCCGATGACGTCATCGACGCCATCGGTGGCGCCATAGAGAAGGTTCAACACTCGGCCTCCGCCATTCAACAGCGCACCACGAGAAACCCATGAGGTCATCGCAATTACCGAGCGCGATCAGCGCGGACGTCGTTGTCCGCATCGTTGCGGACGCCCTCCTGATCAACTTAGCCATTGGCGCAGCGCTGGTTGCTCGCTACGTCAACGTGCCGACATTTGACGGCCTCAGCGTCACGCGCGAGTCTTTCTGGGAGTACTTGTCGTACTACCGCAACAGCGTTATCGCGTTCACTCCGCTGGCGCTGCTGGTCCTGTATTTCCACGGCATTTACACGAGAGTCCGTTCCTATCGGCGGCGGGCAAAGGTGTTCCTGGTCCTTCGCGCAGTGTCGACCGCGTACCTGATTTTCGGTTTCGTCGTATTTCAGTTGAACGGCGCGTTGTATATGCCGCGCGGCGCGGTGCTGTTCGCGTGGGCGTTTACCTGCGCCTTCATGATCGCCGCGCGCCTGTGGACGTGGTTGTGGGTAAAAGCCGCCGGGTATGTTGTCGACCGGCAATCGACCAGCATCGAAGATCGTGCCATCGGCCGCGTGTTGGTGATCGGCGGCGGTGGTTACATCGGATCAGAAGTCATCCAGCAGCTGATCGCGAAGGACTACAGCGTGCGCGTCCTCGATGTGCTGCTGTACGGTTCCGAGCCGCTGGCGGCTGTGCTCAATCACCCACGGCTGGAGATCATCAAGGACGATTTTCGCCGCATCGACACAGTGGTGGAGGCAATGCGCGATGTCGACGCGGTGATTCACCTCGGCGCAATCGTTGGTGACCCGGCATGCGCCATCGACGAAGGGCTCACGGTCCAGATCAATCTTACGGCGACCCGTATGATCGCCGAAGTAGCGAAGGGACATGGCGTCAACCGATTCCTATTCGCCAGCAGCTGTTCTGTCTACGGCGCCAGTGACGAAATCCTTGATGAACTGTCGGCCTTGAATCCGGTGTCGTTGTACGCACGCAGCAAAATTGCGTCCGAGCACGTGTTGCAGTCAATGGCCGATCAACGATTTGCGCCGGTCATTCTCCGCTTTGGCACCATATATGGACTGTCTGGGCGAACGCGTTTCGATCTCGTCGTGAACCTGATGGCGGCGAAAGCGCTGTTCCAGGGGAGCATCGACGTATTCGGCGGTGACCAGTGGCGTCCGTTCGTACACGTTGCCGATGCGGCGCGCGCTGTCGTCGAATGCCTCGAGGCACCGCTGGCCGCCGTCCGTAACCGAGCGTTCAACGTGGGATCGGACGCTCAGAATTACACCATTCGCCAAGCCGCTGACATTGTCGCGGCGCTCGTGCCGGGAGTCACGGTCAACGAGCGGACTGACGTGATCGACAAACGCAACTACCGGGTCAGCTTCAAGGCACTTAACGCCGTCATTGGCTTCGAGCCGAGATGGACGCTCGAGGCTGGAATCATGCAGGTGATTGATGCAGTGCGTGCCGGCAAGATCGTCAACTACGAAGATCCGAAGTACAACAACGCGCGATTCCTCAGCGAAGAAGTGCGCGTCCGCCTGGGGCGCGAACAGGCCAACTGGGAAGAAGACCTCATGCGCCGGGTAACAACGACGACGGTCTGACGGCCGCTGCGATGACGCATTCGGCGTGACTTGAACCTCTACACCCGTCCAGAACCGAATAGCGCGTTTGTAAATCTGGTCGCACTGACTAGCATTCAGGTCGCAAATGCCGGGATGCCGCTGGTCGTCTTTCCATACGTGCTCGCGGTCGTGGGCTCTGAGCTGTATGCCCAACTGGTCATCGCCGAATCGCTGACGCAAATCGTGAACACATTCGTTTTGTATAGCTTCGAGCTCGACGGTATCGCGTGGGTGGTTGGCCTGCGCGCTAGCGGCGATCGCAGCGGGCTTTCGACCGTGTTCTCGGAAATTCTTGCGACCCGCGCGCTGAGCTTCGGACTATCCGCGATCATTTTTGCCGCGATGCTGGCGTGGATCGCGCCTGAGTTGCTTGGCGTATTTGTCCCGTGGCTCCTCGTACCTCTGAGCACGGTCATCCAGCCATCCTGGCTATATCAGGGACTGCAACGTAACTTACCGCTGGCGATCTTGAGCTGCAGCAGCCGCGTCGTTGCGGTGCTTCTCGTGATGATGGCGGTGCGCTCCGGTGACGACTACGCGCGAGTACCGATTTTGATCGGCACGACCTATTTCGCCACTGCGGTGCTTTCGCTGGTCGTGGCGATGCGGCTGTTCGACGTGTCGCTCGAGCGAGTTGCTGTACGACGAATACGGCAGGTCTTGTGGTTCGGGCGGGAAGTGTTCTTTGGCAACGCATCGGTGCTGCTGTCACGCGACGTCAACGTGATCATTCTCGCATCCGCGGCCGTGCCCGGCGCAGGCATTGCGGCCTACTCGCTTGCTGACAAGGTGCTAAAAGGACTGCAGGCGGCGATCCGGCCGTTGAACCAGCTCACGCTGCCGCAGGCGTTGATGATCACGAAGAAGGCACACGGGATCTCCCGCAAGGTCTTCGTGGACTTGCGCCGCTTGATTGTGCCACAGCTCGTGATGCTCGGCGGAATTTTCGCCGCGCTCGCCCTTGTATACGCCGGTCTGCGCGATCGGATTCCAGCCGTCGCGAACCTCCCAAGTCTCGATCGGGCGGAAACGCTCGCGTCAATCATGGTGTGGGCCGCGTTCTTCGGCGTCGTCAACTTTATGCTCGGGATGGCTGGACTGAATAACCTGAATGAGCGGACCTACTACTTCCGGTCAGTGCTAGGGAGCGGACTTCTAGGCGCAGGGCTCTGCATGATGACGGCGCCGATTATTGGTGAATTCGGCGGCGCGCTCAATGTCGTCGCGTTCGAGATGGTGCTCTGCGCGCTCGTGGTTCGAAAGTACTTAGGCTCAAGCAGCAACGTCGATGGAAGAATATAGCCTCCTCGAAAAGCTGGTCGCGATCATGCTCAGCGGCCTGATTCTCGCCCAAGCCGCGGTGATCAAGAGGCACGTGGGCACGTGGCTCTTTCCCGCCTGTCTGTTCGGGCTGTTTTGGTTCGTGTTCACCATTGTCCCGTTGATTCTCCTGTTCTTCGTGCCGCTCGACCCGCGCCCGCTAGCCTACATCCTGGCCTGCGCCCTTATGTTCTCGGCGGGTGGCTTGTTCTTTGGCTGGAAGCGCGCATTCGAGCTCAACGCCCAAATCCGGGCAGAGAGAATCACACGCTTCAACACGCGGTTCATCCGAAACATGTTCTACCTAACGTCGGCGATTGCCCTCGGGTGCGTGATGCTCAATTCACTGGCTCAGGGATTCGCCATTGATGATGTGGTGACCGACGTAATCGGCAGCGCCGCACAGTACGCGACTCGGCGTGGAACAGGCGAATTGCGAGTCAACATCTTCGGCCAGATGAGCTTGGTGTTCATTTACCTCGCGGCGTCCCTCGGCGGTCTGTTGCTGAGCGAGGCTCAGACCCGCGCTCAGCGGGCTGCGTGGCTGATCATCGCGCTATCCCCGTCCACCATCGTCATGGTGACGCAATCGGCGAAGGGCGCGCTGTTTCTCGCCCTCTCATTGATTTACGGCGGCATCCTATTGGGATGGTTGCAACAGGGGCGCTTAAAGATTGCGGAGCGAAAAGCCCTCATCCCGGCGATATTGTGCACATCGATTCTGCTGACGCTCGTCGCCGTGTCCTTCTTCTCGCGCGGCCTGCAGGGCACGACGGACTTTTCTTTTCAGGGCCTCGTCGAGGGACTCCGCCCGTACTTTGCCTCTTATTTGTTTGGTCACATGTATGCGTTCGCCGACTGGTTTTCGTACATCAGCGGCGCGCCGTCGTCCTTTTCATACTTCGTGCCCGAGAGCACTCGAGGCCTCTATACCTTCTTTGCACTATTCAGGTTCTTCGACAGCGGCCAGCAGCTGCCCGATGGAGTGTTTCAGGAGGTATATACAAACGGCGACCTGATCGTGACCAATATCTACACGTTCTTCCGGCCCGTCATCACCGATTTCGGGCTCATCGGATGCCTCATCTTCATGTTCCTTATAGGTGTCATCTATCACTGGTGCTTTCATAGCCTTCTCGCGACCAAGCGTCCGGCTTTCAGTGCGGCGATGTTTGTGATGATGGTTGGATTCATCGTCCAGTCGTACTTAGGAAGCCTGCTCATGTACAACAGTTTCTATGCCTGCCTGATTCTGCTGTCGACGGTTATCTTCATCAATAACCTGCAGCAGCGCCGTCGTGCCGTTGAATCTCGGGCGAAAGCGCACGGCAATTGGCGCATGGCCGAAGGGCCGGCTGTACCCCGGCAGACTTGGGGGCGGAGAACGACGTCATGAAGGTAGTTATTCTTGCGGGCGGGCTTGGCACTCGGTTGTCTGAAGAAACTGAAGTCAAGCCGAAGCCGATGGTCGAGATCGGCGGCAAGCCCATGATTTGGCACATCATGAAAGTGTACGCGCACTTTGGATTCAACGAGTTCGTGATCGCGCTCGGCTACAAGGGCGACATCATCAAACGCTTCTTTCTGGATTACCAACAGCTCAGCGGCGATCTGACCATCGATCTTGGCACCGGCACAGTCAAGCGGCACAAAACGGACTGTGAAGACTGGACCGTTCATTTGATCGATACCGGCATTGACACGGCGACGGGCGGGCGCATCAAGCGCTTGCGTCCTTGGCTTCGCGATGAGACGTTCATGCTGACCTACGGCGACGGCATTGCGAACGTCGATCCCCGGACCGTAATCGATCTGCATCGATTAGCGAAAGCGTTGGTCACCGTCACGGCCGTGCGTCCCCCGGCCCGTTTTGGCGGCGTGGTTATTGATGGAAACCTGGTACACCGCTTTGCAGAGAAGCCGCAAATCGGCGAAGGCTGGATCAACGGCGGCTTCATGGTGTGTGACGCCGGACTGTTTGATTATCTTGATGGCGACGACACCAGCCTCGAATCACATGCGCTCGAGCGGCTCTCGGTCGAGCGCAAGCTGGCGGCCTACCGGCATGACGAGTTCTGGCAGTGTATGGACACCCTGCGAGACGTCCGCCTCCTGCAAAGCCTCTGGAACAGCGAAGCGCCGCCCTGGAGGGTATGGGGTTAGCCATGCGCGTGCTCGTTACAGGTCACAACGGTTACGTCGGCTCAGTCTTAGTGCCTCTGCTTCAGGCGTCGGGGCACGACGTCACGGGACTCGATACGAACTTCTTCGGTGAATGCACGTTCGTGAACGACAAAGGCAGTTGTCGCTCGATTGTCAGGGATGTGCGCGACGTCACCGCGCAGGATTTGGCCGGTCAGGATGCCGTCATTCACTTGGCCGCTCTCTGCAACGATCCGCTTGGTGACCTGAACGCAGACTGGACACTCGAGATCAATCACAAGGCAACCATCAAACTGGCGCAGCTAGCACGCGATGCGGGAGTCAAGCGATTTCTCTTCGCGTCTTCGTGCAGCATGTATGGCGCCGCCGGTGACGACTTGCTGACGGAGGACGCCCGGCTGGCTCCATTGACGGCGTATGCCACTTCGAAGGTCAGGTCTGAAGAAGATGTGGAGAGGCTTGCCGACTCAGACTTCAGCCCGGTCTTCCTGCGAAACGCGACGGCATACGGCTCATCGCCACGTCTGCGCATGGACATCGTGCTCAACAACCTGACGGGCTGGGCGTTCACCACGGGCAAAGTCAAAATCTTGAGCGACGGCACGGCGTGGCGGCCGATGGTCCATGTTGAAGACATGGGCCGGGCTTTCTGCGTGCTGATGATGGCTCCGCGCGAGGCGGTTCACAACCAGGCGTTCAATGTCGGTTCGAACAGCGAGAACTACCAAGTTCGTTATCTGGCGGAGGTGGTCAGGCAGGCCGTGCCCGGTTCCACCGTCGAATTGAGCAAGAATGCGCCCGCCGACAACAGGAACTATCGAGTCGATTTCAGTAAACTCGCGAAGGTGGTGCCGGCCGCAGTGCCGACGTGGACGGTTGGTCGAGGTGCGGCTGAAATCCGGACCGATTTCGAACGAGAGGGTTTCACAACGGAAGTCTTCGAGTCTCGACGGTTTATTCGACTGAAGCAATTGAAGCACCTGATCGATAACGGGCGGCTTGATGAAGGGCTCAGGTGGAAAACGGCACAACATGATTGAGTCCTGCCGATCATGTGAAGGACGGCATCTGCTGCCGGTGCTCTCTCTTGGTACCACGCCGCTCGCCAATGCTCTGATACCGGAGGATCGGCTCGCCGCACCGGAATCGCGCTTTCCTCTCGAAATCGTCTTTTGCCGCGACTGCTCTCTCCTGCAAATCAGCGACACGGTCGATCCGGCGTCGCTCTTTCGAGAGTACCTGTATTTCTCATCGTTTTCGGATGCCTTGTTGAAACATGCCGAGCAGCTGACGGCCGATGTCATTGCACGCCGGAACCTCGATTCTGGTGCGCACGTCGTTGAGATCGCGAGTAATGACGGTTACTTACTGCAATTTTACAAACGGGCCGGAATCAGGGTAACTGGGATCGAGCCGGCTACGAACATCGCCCTCGTTGCGCGCGAGACACGAGCCATCCCCACCATCAACGAGTTCTTCAACGAAGGGCTGGCGCTGAAACTGGCTGCCGAGAACGAGCAGGCCGACGTCATTCACGCGAACAATGTGCTTGCGCACGTGCCAACGCTGAACGACTTCGTTCGCGGAATCAAGCACCTGCTCAAGCACGACGGCGTCGCGATTATTGAGGTGCCGTACGTTCGCGATCTGATCGAGAAGGTCGAGTTCGACACGATCTATCACGAGCACGTCTTCTACTTTTCGCTGACGGCGCTGAGCCCACTGTTCGAGCGACATGGCCTGAAAATCGCCGATGTCGCAGTCGTACCGATTCACGGCGGCTCGCTGCGGCTGTTCGTAGGACACCAACATTCGGAAGCGGCGTCGGCGGTGCGGTCTCTATTGCGCGCCGAGGCCGAGTCCTCAATGGACCGGCATGCCTACTATCGAGATTTCGCGAACCGGGTGGGACACGTCAAGACGGCTCTGACCGACATCGTCGACACGATCAAGAAGGACGGCAAGAACCTCGCAGCATATGGCGCATCAGCGAAGGGCAGTACGTTGTTGAACTATTGCGGGATCGGCCCAGGGCAAATTGATTTTGTCGTCGATCGCAGCACTCACAAGCAAGGTTTGTACATGCCTGGCGTCCGCATTCCCATTCGGGCGCCCGCCGCGCTGCTCGAGAAGAGGCCCGATTACGTTTTGCTTCTAACTTGGAACTTTGCCGACGAGATTCTCGAGCAGCAATCAGCGTATCGAGAGGCGGGCGGGCGGTTTATCGTGCCGATTCCCGAACCGAGGATCATTTGAGCCGCATTGCCGACTTGACGATTGTGCCGTTACGACGGATTCCCGACGAGCGCGGCACGATCATGCACATGCTGAAGAGCACCGACCCGCACTTCAAACAGTTCGGCGAAATCTACTTCACGACCATCTATCGCGACGTCATCAAGGGCTGGCATCAGCATCGTGAGATGACGCTGAATTACGCCTGCGTCCATGGGCGGATCAAACTGGTGGTGTTCGACGAGCGGCAGGATTCGCAGACCAAGGGCGTGATTGAGGAGATATTTCTTGGCCCCGACAACTATTCGCTGGTCGTCATCCCTCCTGGACTCTGGTGCGGGTTCAAGGGGATGAGCGATCCCGTGGCCATCGTGGCCAATTGCTGTACGCACACGCACGATCCTTCACTCACGCAACGAATCGATCCACTGTCTTCGCGAATTCCCTACCAATGGCAGGTCAAGTCATCGTGACCGAATGCGGATAGTTGTCACAGGCGCCGCTGGATTCATCGGCTATCATGTCGCGCGCCGCCTGGCACAGCAGGGGCACGAGGTTCACGCTCTGGTCAGGCGCAAATCGCCAGACCTTCTCGCGAACGACGCCATCACGGTGTCAATAGCTGACCTCGCCGATCGATCGACCGTAACAGCCGCACTCGCAGCTATCCGCCCTGACTGTGCCGTTCACTTGGCTTGGTATGCGGAACCCGGCCGGTATTGGCAGTCAGCCGAGAACCTTGCATCAGTACGAGCCTCGCTCGTGTTTGTAGAGGCGCTGGCCACCTCAGGGTGCGGACGGCTCGTGGCCGCGGGCTCGTGCGCTGAGTATGACTGGAGCCACTCGCTGCTATCGGAGAGCGCCACGCCGATTGCTCCCTCGAGCTTGTATGGTGTATGCAAGGACGCCACTCGCCGCATCCTGTCGCAATACTGCGAGACGTCCTCAATCGAGTTTGCCTGGGCGAGGTTCTTCTTTCTGTATGGGCCTCGGGAGGCGCCGGGACGCCTGGTGTCGTCGGTAGTGACTTCGCTCCTTGCGAATCGTGAAGCGAAATGCAGTGAAGGTACACAGCGGCGTGATTTTCTTCACGTGGAAGACGCAGCAGATGCCATCGCCACGCTCGCGACCAGTCATTTGCGAGGGCCCATTAACATCGGCTCCGGCGTTGGTGTGTCGGTGCGCGAAATCGTGACGTCGATCGGCCGGCAGCTCGATCGCATGTCACTCGTGAACCTTGGTGCTCTTGCCGACCAGCCACAATCGCTCGAGCTCGTGGCGGACTGCGCCCGGCTTCGCAATGAGCTTCATTGGAAGCCTGCCTTCGACGTTCAGTCGGGGTTGCGCAACACCATTGATTGGTGGCGCAACCACCTTCCTGCTCAACCGAGCTTGTAGCCTATCAGTGGATCGACAATCAGTTCCAAGTCTCGCCGCGACCATTGTGAGCTCTGACGAGAGCTTGTTGATCCCTTGCCTCGAGACGCTCTTGAAGTACCGGCCTGCCGAGTGCGACATGCGGGTGTACGTTTCGTGGAACGCTCCCAGTCGGGGCCTGCCGCGACTCTCGCCGGAGCTCGTCCAGCGCTTTCGAGACGTGTCCTTCGTGGAGTCCTTCACATCGGGTTTTCCGTTCAACCAGAATATGCTTCTTGAGCGCGCCGAGGCGGACTACTACCTGCTGCTCAATGACGACCTGATTTTTCTCGAAGGGTCCGTCGACAGACCGCTGGCCTTCATGCTACGGCCGGAGAACAAAGACGTCGGCATGGTTACTGTCAAGCTCCTGAATGCCGACGGCTCGTTGCAGCCGTCGACGTATGCTTTTGCCGGGCTCTTTCGCACAATCCTGTCCGTCTCAAAACTGCGAGAACTATTGCCGCTGGATCCCAATCTGTTCGGGTTTTTCTCGGCGCTCGGCCTCGGCCACGGCCGTTCGCGGTATTGGTCACATGAAGAGACGGTGGAGATCGAATCCTGCAGAGGCGCCTACATGCTCGTTCGCAAGGATGCGCTGCGCAACGTCGGCGGCCTCGACTTGAGAGGCGGCCATGAAACGGAATGGCACATGCGATTTCGGCAGCTTGGATGGAAGATAGTCTTTTTTCATGAAGCAGAGGTCGTTCATCTGGGCAGCCGCACAGTCTCTATGGATCCGGAAAAGGACTTGCTTAACCTTGAGTCCCACCTCAACATCTACTACAAATACAAAAACGGCTGGCGATACGCGAGCGCCCGATCCGCATTCCTTGTGATCTACT
Source organism: Cyanobacteriota bacterium (assembly GCA_019752015.1). Taxonomy (GTDB): domain Bacteria; phylum Acidobacteriota; class Vicinamibacteria; order Vicinamibacterales; family UBA2999; genus 12-FULL-67-14b. The sequence goes on from JAIEMQ010000035.1 coordinate 95,946, forward strand.
TCATCAAGTATCTCGGCGCAGCCATTCGTCGAGAACGCGTGGCGCGGCGGGTTGCCTGGAAGGGTGTACGGATGATCTGGAACTGGCCAGGCGAAGCAAGGTAACCCAAGCAACAGTTAGCTACCAATTGATCGTTTCTCGCTGCAGATTCTTGATACGAGGTGAGCGCCAGACGGAAGGCGCGATCACCTTGTCCCCCGAACATCATAGAGCGCCGAGGATCTATTGAGGCCATATCAAGTCTGTTGTAACTGCGTGATGGACACAACAGACACCAAGATCGTGTTTGACGCCGACGGAGTATGCGACCACTGCAAGACTTTCTATTCGAAGACGCTCCCGAACTGGCATACCGGCGAACATGGGCGGCGGCTGCTCGACGAGCTCGTTGGGAACATCAAGCGGGCGGGCAAAGGCAACGACTTCGACTGCATCATCGGCGTTAGCGGCGGCATCGACAGCTCGTACCTAGCCTATCTTGCGAAGACGCAAATGGGCCTGCGGCCTCTGGTCTTTCACGTTGACGCGGGTTGGAATTCCCAGGAGGCTGTCAACAACATCGAGAAGCTGGTCGACAAGTTGAAGCTCGAGTTGTTCACCGAGGTGATCGACTGGGAGGAAATGCGCGACTTGCAATTGGCCTACCTCAAGGCAGGCGTTCCACAGGTAGACGCGCCGCAGGACTTTGCGTTCTTCTACACGATGTATAAGTTTGCGAACAAGTACAACGTGAAGTACATCCTGACGGGCGCCAACTTGTCGACCGAGTGTATTCGCAACCCCGTCGAATGGTCGTACTACGGCGACTCAGTACAGATGCATGACATTCATCGGCGATTCGGGACGCGGCCGCTGAAGACCTTTCCAAGCGCGCATATCCTGTGGCACAAGGTCTACCTGCCATACATCCGTGGCATTCGCGTTGTCAGACCCCTGAACTACGGTCCTTACATCAAGGCGGAAGCGATCGGGCTGTTAAGCGAAGAGCTCGGCTGGCAGCGCTACGCGCAGAAGCACTTTGAATCGCGATATACGAGATTCGTCGAAGGCTACTGGCTGCCGACGAGATTCGGTTTCGACACGCGGAAAGTCCAGTACTCGGCGCTCATTCTCACCAAGCAGCTGACTCGCGAGGACGCACTGTGCAAGCTGCAGAAGCCTGCATACGATCCGCAGGAGATCGAGCAGGATTTTTCTTTCGTCGCAACTAAGCTTGGAATCACCGAGGACGAGTTGCGCGGCTACCTGACGATGCCCCAAAAGACCCATCGTGATTACAAATCGCAAGAGTGGCTCTTCAAGCTCGGTGCCGCGGTCATGAAGGCGATAGGACTAGAAATCGGCGGCAAGCGTTGATATCGATCGTCGACTACGGCCTGGGCAACGTCCAGGCGATCGCCAACATCTACAAGCGGCTAAATATTCCAGCGCAGTTGGTCAGTACGGCAAGCGCACTCGCCGAAGCAACGCGTCTAGTCCTCCCTGGAGTCGGTGCTTTTGACTGGGCGATGTCGCGGCTGAACGATTCGGGAATGCGTGAAACGCTCGACCATCTTGTCTTGCGAGATAGACGGCCGGTCCTCGGAATCTGTGTCGGTATGCAGATGATGGCGCATCGCAGCGAAGAGGGGGTTCAGCACGGGCTTGGATGGATCGATGGTGTGGTCAAACGTTTCGACGAGGCTGCGTTCCACGAGCGCACACATCTTCCTCATATGGGATGGAACGACGTCGCGCCTCGGCAGCCGGGAGGATTGTTTGCCGGTATCGAAACGGAGAGTCGCTTTTACTTTCTCCATTCGTACCACATCGTGCCCGCTAACGCGGCGGACGTCATCGCGTACACCGACTACAACGTGCGGTTTGCGTCGAGCATCCGCCATGACAACGTATTCGGAACCCAGTTCCACCCCGAAAAAAGCCATCACTGGGGTGTCAGGCTACTGAGGAACTTCGCCGAGCTGTAGACAGGTGTTGCGTCCCCGCATTACTCCGTGCCTGTTGCTGAAGGGCGGCGGCCTCGTCAAGACCGTCCAATTCGGGAGTCCGAAGTACGTCGGCGATCCCATCAATGCCGTTCGCATTTTCAATGAGAAAGAAGTCGACGAATTGATAGTTGTCGACATCGACGCGACAGCGCAGAATCGCGAACCCAACTACGGTGTCATCAAGAATTTGGCCGCCGAGTGCCGGATGCCGCTGTGTTACGGTGGCGGCGTCAAGTCCGTCGAGCAATTTCAGCAGCTGGTCGCGCTTGGCGTCGAAAAGGTGTCAATCGGTTCTGCCGCTGTCGAGAATCCCAAGCTGATTCGCGAAGCATCTATTCGTGTGGGCAGCCAGAGTGTTGTGGTCGTTCTCGATGTGACACGCAAGAGCGGCACTTATCTGGTGGCGACGCACAACGGCGCCAGGATAACGGCACACACGCCGGTGGAGCTGGCCAAGCAAGTCGAAGATCTTGGTGCTGGCGAAATCGTCATCAACGATATCGATCGTGATGGGACCATGACGGGTTACGACCTGGAGCTGGTGTCCGCGGTGCGCGATTCCACGACGCTGCCCATCACTGCCATTGGCGGGGCTGGTTCTCTGGATGACATCGGAGGCCTGATCCGGAGGTTCGGTATCATTGGGGCGGCTGCAGGGAGCCTGTTCGTATTCAAAGGCAGCTTCCGAGCCGTGTTGATCACCTATTTGAGCCGCGCCGAGAAGGACCAGATGCTTGCCAAGGTTGGATTCCCACACGCAGAAGTACGCGAGCGTCGCTGAGAACCTCATTGTTCTGACGCTGGCTTGGAGTGTGCTGGCATTCGGCGCGGTGTATCCGTGGGCGTACTGGCCCTTGATCGGCGCGGTCATAGCGATCGCCGCTCTTCAACTACCGAAAAGCACCTTTCCCGCCGGTGTCATGCCATTGTCGATTGCGTTCGCGTGCATCAGTGTCGCGATCGGGCTGCAGTTGATTCCGCTTCCGCTGTGGGTCATCGGGGCGCTGTCGCCGGAAACGGTGGTTGCACTGCGCCAGCTTGATGTTGGCGTGGCATCTGGTGTCAAAACCTTCCATTCACTTTCAATTGAACCTTCGGCCACGGCGAGAGGGCTTTTGTTCGTAGCAGCCAGCTGCCTGCTGCTGCTCTCGACGGTCGTCGTCTGTTCGACTCGAGGCGCGCGTTTACTGGCTGAGAAGCTTCTGGCTCTTGGCGTGCTGGTCGCGTTAATCGGGATCATTCAGAAGCCGTTGTCGACCGGCAAGATCTACGGGTTTTGGCAGCCGCTTGGTGAGGGTGTCATCTTTGGGCCCTTTGTGAACCGAAATCATTTTGCCGGCTGGATGTTAATGGTGCTTCCGCTTGCGATCGGGCTCATTGCCGCCCGCGCTGCGGAAAAGGCCAGCCAGTACCCGATGACGCTCCGCAGCCGCGTCACCTGGCTTGGCACTTTGGACGGCAACCGGCTCGTCCTGCTGGTGGGCGCGTCGATCGTGATGGCCATGTCGCTGGTCATGACCACTTCCCGCTCCGGGATGATTCTCTTCGCTACATCGATTGCCGCGATAAGCGTATGCGTGGTCTTTGCGCAACGAGGTTTTCGGCGCGCGGTCATGCTGTTCTTCCTCACCGTGGTTCTCATCGCCGTGATTGCCGGCGTCGGTGGAAGCATCATTGCTAATCGTTTCGATCAGACCGATCAAGACGATATTGGAGGGCGCGTGAACGCCTGGAAAGACGCCTACGAAATTGCAGCTAGGTTCCCAGTGACTGGAACCGGTACCAACACCTATGGTTCGGCGACCGTGCTGTATCAGCGGCGGAACCTCGCTCTACACTATTCGGCGGCGCACAACGACTACTTTCAACTGGCGGCGGAAGGCGGTTTTCTGCTGGCCGTCCCCGTGATCGCCGCTGCCTTGCTACTACTACGCGTGATTGTCCGCCGCTTCCAGGAACCGTCAAGTGTTGCGACTCATTGGATTCGACTCGGCGCCCTAGTCGCTCTGCTTGCGATTGCGGCGCAGGAACTTGTGGAGTTCAGTCTCCAGATTCCCGCAAATGCCGCGCTCTCCGCGGTTGTCTGCGGAATTGTTCTGCACAAGCGCCACCTTCCGCAGACATCGGCACCGTGAAAAGGTCGACACAGCGGCGAATTTCGTGCACGGTCGCTCCTCAAGGAGCAAGATTATGGTAGAAGATTCTCTAGTCCCCCCTGGGACCGTCGATGGTTTCCTGCGAGCAATGCGGCTCGATTCAAATACATCGAGCAGAAGAGAGTGTCGCCGATCTGCTCGCCCGCCGCTTGACGGCGAAGAGGGCATTTCTCTGCCACCGATGCGGATGGCGCGCCCGTCGAGCGTGGACGGACACCGATCTCGCGGCGATTCGTAATCCGTTCACGGCCGCTCCCGAGATCAATCCAAGTCTTGGCGTTCTTGACGACCCCAAACGAAGGCGGCGGCAGCGCCGGCGAAAGGCTCAGTCAACTGTTGGGACTGCCGAAATTCTTTTCCTTGAAACCGAGGCATCGGAGGACCCGAACAAGACGCCACTAGATCTTACGACGGCAGCGCTCGACCAGCAATTGACCGTTGGAAGCGAAGGGACCGTCAGAATCCGCACGCGGCCCAGATCCAAGCGCGCAAGACGCCTGCGTCGGCGTGAGGTCGCAGCAGCGGCCGCGATCACTGCGTTCACTATGTTGGTTGTCGTGGCGTTAGGCCTTACCGGCAGTTGCACGGTCGCGCCGCAATTCTAAGCGATGAACTAAACCCCAACGTCTAGGTTGCCGGCCACCGTGGCCTTGTCGGTTCAGCCGTTGCCGGGCGGTTCAGGGCCAATCGTCCTGAGTGTGTCTCTCGTCGCCGGCACCATCGGCGGCATCCATGGCCAACTCGACACGGCAGCCGAATTCATCTACGACAACTTCGATCTCACCGCTTCACACGTGCTACCGGCGATGATTCGCAAGTTTCACGACGCACGCGAAGAAGGGCGCAGCGAACTCACGATCTCGGGCGTATGTCCTCGCCCTACCCCGTCAGTGAGGGAAGAGACGATGTGGGACAGGCGCGCTACGCCGCTGGGGCGTCGACTACGACGCTGTCGGGCAGCGTGACGGCGCCAGGCTGGGCGATGGCGGCTTCGGCGGCATGCAGCAGGTACGCGTGCGCGTCAGCGCCAACGAGCTTCGCGGTCTCGCAGAGCGTATAGAAGAGCGCCGCGACCTGCGTGCCGCGGAGCGACTTCGAGCCGTAGTGATTCTTACGCCCGACGACCGGCCCCCGGAGCCCGCGCTCGATCGCATTGTTATCGACGGGAATGCGTGGATCGTCGACGAAGCGTGTGAGCCCCGTCCAGCGTTCGACCATGTAGCGGACCGCTTTGCCGAAATCGCTGCGTGGCAAGCCGACTTGGACGGTGGCCCAGTGCCAGATCCGATCGAGGATCGGGCGGGACCGCTCGTGCCGCAGCCGCTGCCGCTCGGCCTGCACTTCGGCGCTGCCGGGAAACGGACGCGGCACCAGCCGCTCGACGCGTAGAGCTCGCCAATGAGGGCCTGGATGTCGGCACAGGCCGTCGGCCAATGGTCGGCAATCTCGTCGTACTTCCGCTTGGTGTGCGCCCAGCAATGCGCGAGCGTGAGATCCGGGCCCGCGCGCGCCAGCACCTCGTACACCGCATAGCCATCGACGACCGCGACCCCGCGATAGCCGCCGAGCAGCTGGCGGCCCTCCTCGGCCGACTTGCCGGGCAAGATTCGGTAGAAGGTCACCAGCGGCGCGTGGATCCCCCAGACGGTGCCCGCGGCGGGAGCGGTGCCGCCCAGGCGCGGCCAGCGCGTTTCATCGACGTTGATCACCGGGGACGCGAGCGCGCGCTGACCGAGCGCCTCATAGGTGGGCTCGAGATGACGGGCCAGCGCGTTCAGCTGATCCCACAAGGTGTGCGAGTCGACGACCAGGCCCGCGCGGGCCATCAGCCGGACCTGCCGCTCGAGGGGAAGATGATCCGCGTACTTCGCGACGGCGACGCCGACGGCGAAGGCGGGGCTGTAGCGGCCGCCTGCAATCAGCGCCGGCGGCGCCGGGGCGGTCACCACTGCGCCGTTGCAGGCGCACCGGTACTTCTGGCGGGCGTGGCGTTCGACGTGATACGAGACCTGGACCGTCGTGATGCGCTCGGGGTCTCGTGCTGCCCCGCCATCTCCACGACCGTGCCCCCGCAAGCGGGACACGCGCGCTGGTCGGCCGGGAGTGTGTGCACCGTCTCGACGATCGGCAGCGCAGGTTGCGCGCGAGGGCCGTGGCCCGGTCGTGGCGCGCGCGGCCGCGGAGGCATGGGTGTCGGAGGGACGGCGGGCCGCGCCGACACGGTCTGCTGCACGGTGAAGGCGAGCTGCGTGACCTCAGGCTCGCCCCGTAGCCGTGCGAGCTCGGCTCGCAGCTCGAGGTTGGCGGTCAGGAGGCGCTGATTCTCGCGCGTGAGCAAGTGCGAGATCTGCCGGAGCGTCTCGATGTCGCGTTCCTCGTCCAGCGGCACCAGGCTGGCGCGCAGTAGATCATCGCGCGCGATCGGACGCAAGCAAAAAGTGCGTGAGCGCGGGTGGTGTGAGGGCGACGCGCCCCACCAGCGCACTGCCATCGAGAAAGAGATCGAGCTCACTCACGGTCAACGTGACCGGCTCGGCGTCCGCATCGCGCCAGACCGTCGCGAACCGCCCCCGCTCCAAGCGCTTCACGTAGAGACAGAGGCCCGTCCCATCAAAGTGCAGGACCTTCGCACGGATGCGATCGCGGCTGACGAAGAGATAGACGTCGCCACTGAGCGGATTCCTCGTCAGCTGCTCGGTGACCAGCCCGCAGAGGCTGTCGAAGCCCTTGCGCATGTCGGTCGGCGTGCGGTGGGCATAGACCGCGACGCGTCGCCCGTGCCATCTCATCGCAGCCGCGCGATCAGGTGCACCGCAGTCTCGACGTCGAGGCCCTCCAGGCGCAGGCACGCGCCGTCGATGACCACGTTGACGCGGAGGGTCGGCGCCGGGTCAGGCACCACGCGCACGGCGCCGAACCGATCGTCCTGGGCCCATCGTCGCAAGCTCACGGGAGGCCACCCCTAATGTCGTCGCGACGATGCGCATGCCCTCACCGCCCTGCTCCCGTTGCCGCCAATACGCCACGGCAGCCTGGCGCAACGCCGGCGAATACCGTCGCTCCGCGCCCTGCCGATCGCCCCGCTCTCGGCTCACCTGTCGTCGGAACTGTCGTGCAGCCTCGTCCATCCGTCTCCTCCTCGTGCGGAGACTGTCGCCGATTCTCGGTCTGGTGACCAGACGGGGCACGGCGAGGCCTTACTCTCGGGCTCCGGGTTGCCGCGCCGCGAATTTCTGCACGCCGGCGATCTCGCCGACGCGTGCGTATTTCTCATGAACAGCTACGACGAGAACATGCACACCAACGTCGGCACCGGCGAGGACCTGTCGATCGCGGAGCTCGCCGAAATGATCAAACGAGTCGTGCATCCGTCGGCGACGATTGTCTACGATCGATCGAAGCCCGACGACGCACCGAGAAGGCTGTTGGACGTATCGCGCTTGGACAAGCGTTATCGGATCTCGCTCGGCGACGGCACTGAGCACACCTACAACTGGCTTCTCGAGAATCACGCCACCCCGCGAGGCGTCCCGGTCTGATCACGCACGTCGTCGGGGCGAGGCCGAACTTCATGAAGGCCGCGCCGGTGATTGCCGCGGTTGAAACGGCCGGTGTTCCGCAGCGGCTAATTCACACCGGGCAGCACTACGACAGTGTGATGTCCGATCTTTTCTTCAATCAGCTCGGTCTGCCCAAACCCGACATACACCTCGGCGTGGGGTCGGGCTCGCATGCACACCAGACCGCCGCTGTGCTCGCCGGCGTCGAGAAGGCGTTGATCGACCAGCCGCCAGGCATCCTCGTCGTTTACGGCGATGTCAATTCGACGATGGCGGCGACGCTGGCGGCGGTGAAGATGCAGATCCCGGTCGCACACGTTGAAGCGGGACTGCGATCGTTCGATCGGACGATGCCCGAAGAAATCAATCGTATCGTCACTGATTCGCTGGCATCGCTCCTCTTCACACCGTCAGCGGACGGCGACCAGAATCTCCATCGCGAAGGCGTGATGGGGAAGGTCCACCGCGTCGGCAACGTGATGATCGACACACTCGTTCGGATTCTGCCGGCGGCTGACGCAACCGGCGTCCTGTCAAGGGCCGGCATTGAGCGCTCTCAGCCGTACGTGCTCGTCACGCTGCATCGTCCTGCGACCGTCGACTCCAGCGATGTTCTTGAGGGTGTCATCGAAGCGCTCGCGTCCATCGCTGTCGATTACCCGGTGATCTTTCCTGTTCATCCGCGCACACGCGCGCGACTCAATCCGCGATGGTTGTCGAGCCGGGGATTGCACCTGATCGAACCGCTCGGTTATCTGGAATTTCTCGCGCTTGAACGTGATGCCCGTCTGGTCATTACCGACTCCGGCGGCGTGCAGGAAGAAACAACTTACTTGGGTGTGCCTTGCGTGACGGTTCGCACCACCACCGAACGTCCCGTGACGATCACGAACGGATCGAACGTGTTGGTTGGTCTTGATCCCGCGAAGATGCTCAGCGCCGCGCGGGAGCGGCTAGAAAAGCCTCCTCCGAAGAGCCTCCCGCCCGAACTGTGGGACGGTCGCGCGTCCACACGAATCGCGGCAGTTCTTCTCGACGCGTTCGGATCGCGCAGAGCGACTTAACATTTCGACGCGACCGCGCTTAAAGCATTCAGCCCTTTCAACCGATACTCCGACAGCCATGCTCTCCGTAATCGAGCGGGACTTTGTCGTCTCAGCGTCAGCGATGAGCGATATTGGTCCGCGTCCAGCGCAGCGCGCTGGCGCGCACCGGCCCGCGAGAGTCGTTGCCAGGAGCGTCGTGAGCCTGGCTGTTCACATCGTCGTGGCGTTCATGCTCGTCGCCATCAATCCATGGCGACCGCATGTGGTGCGGCCCTCGCTCTGGACGCCTCGCCTCGCGAGCGTGGTGTATCTCGAGTCGGTTCCCGTTGATCTACCCGCACTCGATCTGCCGAAATTGAGCGAGCCCGAAATAGCAGTCGCGCCAGAACCGAAGCCGGAGCTGCCGGAGCCAGTGCCGGTCACGCCGATTGAGACAGCGGTGGCGGAATCACCCGTGGCCAAGCCTGTACCTGCGATCACGGAACCGCCACGTGTGGTGCCGCCGCCGCCACCGCCATCGCCGACGGTTGGTCTCTTTCCGGAAGCAACCGCCGCGACTCGCACGCCAGTGGTGACGAGACAAGTCGAGGCCGCGGGCTTCGATACGCCAGTCAAACAAACGGTGGAATCGAAGGTTGGCCAGGCAACTGTTGGAGCATTCGACACCGCGCCGCAGAATGCACAGCGCCAGGCCGCAACGAACGGTGTCGTTACGGAGAGCGGCTTCGGACGCGCCTCAGCGCCATCAACATCATCGCGACCAACGGGTACGATTCGCGCCGCCGGGTTCGGCAGTTCGACGACTCCCGAAAAACCAAAGGCCGCGCAACCAACCACCGCTGTCAGCGCTGCAGGATTCGATCAGGCGCCGGCGCAGACGCCGCAGCGAGCCGCAGCCGTTCCGGAAGCACCGAAAATCCTCCCGGTTGAAGTGCGATCGAAACCAACGCCCGTCTACACCGACAAAGCCCGCGAGCTGAAGATCGAGGGCGACGTCATCCTCGAAGTCGAGTTTCTGGCCACAGGTTCGCTGCGTGTCATTCGCGTCGTCAAAGGACTGGGATATGGCCTCGACGAAGCCGCGATGAAAGCTGCCGAACAGATCCAGTTCAAGCCCGCTCAAGACGGCGGGCGTCCCGTAGATTTCAAAACCACCGTCCACATCGTGTTTCGACTTGCGTAGGTTTCAATGCGAGTGACCTTTGCTATCGCTGCCATTCTGATCGCCGGCATCCTGCACACTGCGCCACAAGCGCAGCAAGCGCCGGCGCCCGCAAGTGGGGCAACGACCATGACGGTCGACGTGCTCGCGCAGAAAATCATGGAGGCGGAGTCCGGCGTCACCGCGCGCATGAGCTCGTATAAGCCGCTCGTCGAGGTCTACGTCCAGTACGTCGAGCCGCACGCGCAACTCGGCACCGTCCCGATCAAGGACGACTACTTCCTCGGTCAGTTCGAAAGCAGCCCTCAAGGCCCCAGGATTAACTCCTTCACCGCCGAGAGAACCACGACGACGCGGCGCCTGCCCCTGCCGTTTGCTGCGTCGGCGCTCAAGCTCGATGGCTTCGCGGCGATGACGGTGCCCGACTGGAAGCTGCTGAACAACAAGAAATACAACTTCACCTTCCTGCGGCGCGAGTTCCTGGGCGAAGTCCGTTGCCTGGTGCTCGACGTGGCGCCACGCGTCACCAGTACCGACGGCTTTACCGGTCGCATCTGGGTCGAAGACCGCGACTTCAACATCGTCCGGTTCAACGGCATCATCCGCGGCCTTTCCAGCGGAGCGCAGTCCGGGAAAAAGTTCTGGTTCAACGTCGACAGCTGGCGCGCCAACGTGAAGCCGGGTCTCTGGCTGCCATCGCATGTTTACTCAGAGCAGCACAGCGACACAGGTCCGACGCTCAAAAGCCAGATGCGGCTCTGGGGCTACGACCTCAGGAGCACCAAGCCGGTACAGGAATTCACCACGATCACGATCGACGAGCCGTCGGTCCGCGACAACACCGAACAGCCGCAGCAGTTGTCGCCCACACTGAGCCAGAGACTCTGGGAACAGCAGGCCGAAGAAAATGTCCTCGACCGGCTCACGAAGGCGGGGCTGCTCGCCCCGCCCGGCGAAGTCGACAAAGTCCTCGAGACCGTCGCGACCAACCTGCAAATCACGAACAACCTGACCATGGATCCTGTAAAGGCACGGGTGCTGTTGACGTCGCCGATCGAGTCGTTCACCGTCGGCCGTACCATCGTGCTCAGCCGCGGGCTGATCGATGTGCTGCCCGACGAAGCGAGCCTGGCCACAATGCTGGGCCACGAGCTCGCACACATCGTGCTCGGCCACCGCGTGATCGATACGAAGTTTGCGTTCGCCGACAAACTGATGGTCCCCGACGACGAGCTGCTGGCAACAGTGGCGTACCGCCACGATCCGAAAGACGAAGAGGCGGCTGACTGGAAGGTCGGCGAACTGCTCAAGAACTCGCCCTACAAGGACAAGCTCGCCGAGGCCGGATTGTTTCTCCGGGCGCTTTCCGAAAATTCGCTCAAGCTCAAGAACCTGATCCAGCCGCACATCGGCGAGAACTCGAGCAGCCAGGTGGAATTGCTGCGAGCCGCGACGCTGCCGCTGGCGTCGGCACGGGAGAAGAGCTCGATGGCAGTGACGCCGCTCGTGCCGTATCTGCGCTATGCGGAGCCGAAGACGACGCCAACTCCTAAAAACCGGGAACGTGGAACCGGGAACCGGGATCCGAAGAAGTTCCCGAGTTGTGCGCAGGTGCGGTGCCAGCTGCGGCGTACGGTGCGACAATAGGACACAGGAGCCGCCGTGACACCACTGACGAGAATCACACTTGACCCGGACGTGATGGGCGGCAAACCTTGCATCCGCGGCCTCCGCGTCACCGTTGGCACGCTCGTCGGCCTTGTAGCCACCGGACGGACCAGGCAAGAGATCCTTGCCGCATATCCGTACCTGGAAGAGGACGACATCCGCGAGGCCCTCGCCTATGCGGCATGGCGTGTTGAGGAGACCGAGGTCCCACTGGCGAAGTGATCCGCCTCGTCGTCGACGTCAATTTGTCGCCGTTGTGGGTTGATGTTTTCGCGGACCATGGCTGGCCCGCCGTACACTGGTCAACGGTCGGCGATCCCCGTGCGAAGGACCGAACGATTATGGCGTGGGCTCGTGAGACCGGACACGTCGTCTTCACGCACGATCTCGACTTTGGAACGCTGCTCGCACTGACGCGCGCGAGCGGTCCGAGCGTCGTTCAAGTTCGCACTCATGATGTATGGCCGGACCGCATCGGGTCGCTGGTCACCACGGTGATCCGGACGTACCAGTCACAACTGCAGGAAGGCGCGATGGTGACCGTGGATGAATCGCGTGGCAAAGTGCGAATCCTGCCCATCGGCTCAGGAAGCCGTGGCGAGATCCCGTAAAATGAGACCGGGGTCGTTACCATGCCGATCGAACTGCTGAAGCGTCGTTTCGACGCCGACGAATACCAGCGAATGGGACAGGCCGGCATCCTGACGGAGGACGACCGGGTTGAGCTTATCAATGGAGAGATCATCACCATGACCCCCATTGGCCCGCGCCACAACGCCGCCGTCAACCGCGCGAACCGCGCCATGGTCAATGCCGTCGGCGATCGGGCGATAGTCCAAGTCCAAGGATCCGTGCGACTCGACGTGTGGAGTGAGCCAGAGCCTGACCTCGTTCTACTGCGCCCAGTACCCGACTTTTACGCCTC
>JAIEMQ010000020.1 GCA_019752015.1 Cyanobacteriota bacterium
TCAACCGATGACGACAATCGAACGACGAGGGCCACGGGATATCGTCCCGACAGGCGAGGTCCGCGCCGCGATCGCAGGGCGACTCACGGCAGCCGCCGAGCCGCCAACGCGCTTATTTTGGGTCTAGGTTCACCGGTGCGAACGAACGCACATTGATGGGATATGAACACGAACCTCTGGAAGTGCCTCACGTCGTGTGCCGTCGTTGGAGTGACGATCGCCGTTGGTGCAGCCCAATCGTCGCCGGTCACGCGAACCGAGCTTCAACGCAGCGACCTCTCCATTCCGGGACGCGAGGCCGTCATGATCGTCGCGGAGATTCCGGCCGGTGTTTCATCAGACCGGCACCGCCATCCCGGCGAGAACCTCGGCTACATCCTGGAGGGGACCATCGTCCTGCGGGTTGACGGCAGAACGCCGCAGACGCTGACCACCGGGGACGTGTTTGTGATTGCCCCGGGAGTCGTCCACAATGCGCGGAATGTCGGGTCGACGCGGGCGCGAGTGCTCGATACGTACATCATCGAGAAAGGCAAGGCCGTCACGACGCGCGATCCTGATCCACGGCAACGGCGGCAGCACCGCCGGTGACATCTGGTTGCCGTGGCTCGAGCGCGAATTGACCGCCCTCGGCCTCGACGTCATCAACGAAACATTTCCCGATAACGTGCGAGCGCGCGCGTCGATCTGGTTGCCGCATCTCGAATCGCTCGGCGCGGATCAGAATACGATTCTGATCGGCCATTCCTCGGGCGCATTGGCCGCGATGCGCTATGCGGAAACGCATCGGCTCGCTGGATCGATCCTGGCCGGCGTCTGTCACACCGACCTCGGTGATCCGATGGAGAAGGCGAGTGGCTATTACTCCGAGCCGTGGCAATGGGATCGCATTCGCGAGCATCAGCCGTGGATCGCGATCTTCAGTTCATTCGACGACCCGCACATCCCGATCGCGGAGCCGCGCTTCGTCGCGGCGCAACTGCGATGCAGCCACTTCGAGTTTCCCGATCGCGGCCACTTCGTGAATCAGCGCGAGTTCCCGGAGATCGTCAACGTGGTCCGCAAGAGAGTGCAGTCCATCGAGTAGAATCCGGCGGATGGCGATAACACGATTTCACCGATCCGCGATGATGCTGCTCGTCGCGACGATCGCTGCCGCGTCGGCTGTTGATGCACGCCAGGCCGGCGCGCAATCGGTTCAGTACCGATCGCCCGCGGGCGTGGAGTACCGATCGCTTCCGGATACGGACGCCGTCAAGACGGCGCGAGCGGCTCTCGACGCCGATCCGAAGAACATCGCGAAGATCATCGATCTCGGTGTCGCGCAATCCGGCGCGCGGCAGTTCCGCGAGGCGATCGCGACCTTCACGCGCGGCCTCGAGATCGAGCCGAACAATGCGTTGCTGCTTCGATGGCGCGGGCATTGATATCTCTCAGTCCGTGACTTCGATCGCGCTTATGCCGACCTCTCGCGCGGCAGCAAAATCGATCCGGCCATCTACGGCAACTGGTATCACCTCGGCATCGTCCAGTTCCTGCGCGGAAACTTTGCCGATGCGGCCGCGTCGTTCGCGACGGCGCAGCCGATCGCTCCCGATGCCGGCGAGCTGCAAGGCTCTGTCGATTGGTTGTGGATGTCGCTGAGCCGCGCCGGTCGCCACGCGGAAGCGAAGGCCATGCTCGATCGGATGCTCGATCGCCGGACGGACTTCAAGCCGGTGACCAACGCCTACACACGCCGGCTGCAGCTCTATCGCGGCGAGATCGGTCCCGATGCCGTATTCACGCCCGCGGACACGGAAGACGTGCAGGTCGCCACGCTCGCGTACCGTCTTGGCAACTGGTATCTCGTGCGCGGCGATAAGGCGCAGGCGCGCAGAGCGTTCGAGCGATCGGTGCAGTCGGGCGGGTGGCCCGGGTTTGGATTCATCGTCTCAGAGGTGGAGCTTCGACGGCTCGACGATCGCCTCGTGCGAGAGCAGTTCGGCGCGCTGCCGTACCGGCTGTTCGTGCCCGCCAGCGAGCACCGCGCCGGCGGCTTGCCGCTCATTGTCTTCCTTCATGGCGGCGCCGGCAGGGGCACCGACAACAACGCGCAGCTGGGCGAGGGGAACGGAATGCTCGTTGACCTCTTGATCGGCGATGCGCAAGCGGACCCGGCAATCGTGGTCGCTCCCCAAACAGCAACAGCTCACGACGTAGGTGCCGTTGCTGGACTCGTCAGGAACTTGATTCCGCGGTTCGGCGTCGATACGAAACGAATCTACATCGTCGGCCAATCGCTCGGCGGACTGGGAGTGATTGGAGCCTTGCGGCGCGAACCGGCGATGTTCGCCGCAGCGGTCGTGATTGCCGCAACAGCCGAGCCTGGTGCGGCTGAATTCCTGCGGCACATCCCGATCTGGTTCCTGCACGGCGAGCGCGATGAGATGTTTCGTGTGCAGGACGTTCGCGGGCTCGTTGCGTCGATCCGCAAGAGTGGCGGCCGTGTTGAATATACGGAGTATGCCGGCGAGGGCCACGGACTCGCGTGGCTCGTCGTACGTGAGCGACAACTGGTCCCGTGGCATGCGAAGAGTGGCGACGCGTCGCTCTTCGTCGATGAACGTGGTCAGAGAATCAACGGCCAGTGGACGGGATCGCCGTCACCGGTGCAGCACGACATTCTCACCGGATCAAATGCCGACGGCACTCTCGCTACCGGATTGACGTGCGCCGATTGGACGTCGGGATCCGCATCCGACGGCGGGCAAGTAGGGCACTCCGATGGGATGGGAGTAGGGCAGAGCACCGCCGGCTCGAACGCATCGTGGAATTCCGCGCACACCATGCAGAACTGCGCCGACACGGCTCCCCGCGGCGGATCGGGACGCTTTTACTGTTTCGCGCGTTGAAAGACGAGGGTCCGAGTCAATCCGTCTTCGCCGGTCAGGCGAAGCGTCAGCGTGTCGCCTTGCAGCGTGAAGGGGCGAATCCACTCATCGCCCACGTCTTCAGGGAACAGCGATCCCTCCACGTGATGAGTGACAGTGCCGGCCTGTTCGTCAACCGTGTAACGGCCGAAGTAGGAGTCGTAACCTAGAATCACGCGCTGGTTGGTCTTGTCTTGCGCGCTCGCCGGCGTCGTGATCGCGGTCTTCCGATCCGTTCGCATCATCTGCAGACTCATCTTGCCGCTCGCGTCGTAGACAAGTTGCCCGACCGGTTTCTGTCCGAGCACCGGATCGACGATCGCGGTGCCGTCGGGTCGCGAGACGGTGCGCGTCATCAACTGCCAGGTGCCGACGATGCGCTGCGAAGCGGTCGTGGCCGGACGCGGAGCAGGTGCCTGGAAATCGAATGCGGCTGCCAGCACGAGTGGCAGCGCGAGCAGGCGCAATTCAGTGATCACGCCGGCAGTGTAGCACTCAGATGTTAGAAGGCGCGCTCGACCAGCGAGTCGATGGTTCTCGCCAACCGGGCGGCGCTGTCGCGATCGAGATCGACGAACCGGACGGCGATGCCCGTCGTGTCGCGATAGACGGTTTCGGCGTCGACGGTGATGGGACCTTCGCGCGGCAAATCGATTCGCAGCTTCAGAGACGCACCCATCGGCGGCTCATGTCCGAAATTCACGAATCCGCCGCCGAGGTTCAAGTTGTAGATCAGCACCGGCGTCCTCGGCGCGTTGAGATGGTCGGCATCAAACGGACCTTCCACGCGAGGGTACCTGCGCTGCGCCTGAGAGCTCTTGATTTCGCGCGCCATGTTCAGCAGTCGAGACTACATATCGGATGCCAATGCCGGTCAGAGACGGCTACCCGGGGTTGCCCAAACGGGCATTACGGATTTCGTTCCCGTATTACGAAGTTGCCTTCGAGTTGCAACAAAAGACGCCTTTCGGCGTCTATAGCCTGAGATACTTCCGCGCCACGCCAGAGGGGACTTCGCGCATGGGGACGAGCGGCTGGTTCGAATCAGCAGGGCAAGACCTTCGCTACGCGGTGCGAGGCCTGATCGCGTCGCCCAGCTTCACCGTCGTCGCGCTCCTGACTCTCGCGCTCGGCATCGCCGCGACGACGGCAATCTTCAGCACCGTCAATGCGACGCTGCTGCGTCCGCTGCCATACCCGGACTCGAACCGGTTAGTCGACGTGCGCACGCGCCTCGTTGATGGCCGCGTCAGGACGGAAGGATTTTTCGAGACCCTTGGCCTGCCGATGGCCTCGGGGCGCTCGTTCACGCATGAGGAGCTCGTCCCGGCGGGACGCGATGCGCCGTTCCTGCTCATCATCTCGCATCCAGCCTGGGTGCGTTTGTTCGGCAGCGATCCGTCGATGGTCGGGAAGGCGATCCGCTTCGCTGAAATCCCGGTCGGCATCACCATCGTCGGTGTCGCGTCGCCGCTCGCCGATCTGCCTGGCAATGTGGACTTCTGGTTCAACGCCCGATTCTCGCCGACGGACACGCCGCACGTGATCAACGTCGTCGCGCGGTTGAAGCCGGGCGCCACGCTGGAACAATTGGTTGCCGACGGCAATGCCGCGATGAATCAGTTGGGCACGACGGTGGTGAGCGCCAAGGGACGCGAGTGGGTCATGAAGCCGCTCGTGACGTCGCTCGTCGGAGACCTCGGTCCGGTCCTGCTGATCGCGCTTGGCGCGACGGGATTGCTGCTGGCGCTCGCGTGCGTCAACGTGACCAATTTACTGCTCGCCCGCGGTGTCGGGCGGACGCGAGAGATGGCTCTGCGGACCGCGCTTGGCGCCGGTCAAGGACGCATCATTCGACAGCTGCTGACCGAGTCGATGGTGCTTGCGGCCGGCGGCGCTGTCCTCGGATTCGCGCTTGCGGCGCTCGCCGTGCGATTGTTGCTTGCGCTCGGCGGATCGACGCTGCCTCGTTTGGAATCCGTGCCGATCGATCGGACCGTGCTGCTGTTCGGCTTCGCGGTCCTCACGGTCAGCGGCATGATCATGGGCATCATGCCGGCATGGCGATTGTCGCGCGCCGACGTTCGCACGTTGCTCAATGAGAGCTCTCGCAATACTTCCTCCGGCGTAGCCACGTCGCGAGTGATGTCGAGTCTGATCGTCGCGGAGATCGCACTTGCGATTGCGCTGGTCGCGGGCGCCGGCTGGCTGCTGCAAAGCTTTTCGCGGCTCCGCGCCGTCGATCCCGGCTTCGTGCCCTCGGGACGCCTGGTCGTGGATGTGCGCGCGACGCGGACGTTCAAGGAACCGAAGGAAGGATTCGCATACTCGGCAGACCTCTTCAGCCGCATGCGCGACGCGGCGCCCGGCGCCAAAGTGGGCGGCGGCAGCACCGTGCCGCTGCGCGGCGACCCGGTCAACGCGCTCAACGTCGAACTGCAAGGTGAAGTCGTCGATCCGAACAAGATGCGCGGCGCTCAGATCCGGTTCGTCACGCCGGGATACTTCGAGGCCCTTGGCGTCAAGCTCATCTCCGGACGGCTGTTCACGGCCGACGATCGCGACACGACCGAGCGCGTCGCCGTGGTCAACCGCGCGTTTGTGCGACAGTACTATCCGAACGACGATCCCCTCGCCGGCGCCTTCTTCTACGGCTACCCGCAGGTCGATCGCAAGCAGCCGACGCGGATCGTGGGCGTGGTCGATGATGTCCGGTTCAAGTCGCTCGCGCAAGCCGATGAGCCGGCGTTCTATACGCCGGCGGCGCAGTCTGGTTTCCCGCTGCTCCGCGCATCGATTGTCGTCGCACCGCCTGACGGCAATGCCGAAGCGCTCCTCAGCCCGATGCGGGATGCGCTCACTCGATTCGATCCCCAGCTGGTCGTGAAGTTGAGGACCAGCGACTCGATCTTCGCCCAGACGACGCAGCGGCAGGAGCTGGGCATGACGTTGATGCTGGTGTTTGGCGCGATGGCGCTGTTGCTGGCCGGCGTCGGCATCTACGGCGTCATTGCCTACGCCGCTGAACAGCGCCGCACTGAGCTGGCCACGCGCATTGCGCTCGGCGCGCCATCAAGCCATGTCTTCCAGATGCTGCTGAGCACGGGGCAGAAGCTCGCGCTCGGCGGCGTGCTGATTGGTGTTGCGACTGCATATGCGGCCGGCCGCGTCGTGGCCAGCTATCTGTACGAAATGCGCGCCGCGGATCCGATCGTGCTCGTCAGCGCGTGCGCGATTGTCGTCGCGGTCACCATGGCGGCGACCCTGATTCCGGCGATTCGCGCCAGCCGCGTCGACCCGGTTCGGGCGCTTCGCGCCGAATGAGCCCCGCCGGGCGGGCGATGTCGGCTTTCCGCCGGCGCCTCCGTTATCTCCAGTAGACGGTCATTTTTCATAGGAGATAACGCTCATGACTCATCGTTCCTTATTCGCAATTGGTGTGCTGACCTGTGCACTGGCGCTGCCGGTGGCGGCGTCAGCGCAACACGGCGCTCGTATTGACATTCCCGAAGTGCCCGGCAATCTCGTGGTGGAAGACGGCAACGTTCCGTACCTGCAGACGCGCGCCTACGGCACGCAAAACTACATCTGCCTGCCGAGCGCGACGGGCGTGGCGTGGAAGTTGTACGGTCCGCAGAGAGCGTTGATGCTCGAGGCCGATCGAATTCTCAAGGCCATCCCCGGCCGGCAGGGCCGCGATCGCGAGGCCAATCGGCGCCGCCTTGCCTCCCTCGACCTTCTAAGGTAGGCTTCCCTAGAACTTCTGAGGAAGTCCGCTCGTCAAAGGTCGTGACATGTCGAAAATCGATCTGCCGCAGGGAACGCTCGACCTGCTGGTGCTCCGCGTCCTGAGCGCGGGCGAAATGCATGGCTGGGGAATCGCCCAGCGGCTCAGCATCATTTCGCAGGAAGCCCTGCAACTGCAGGAAGGCACCCTGTATCCCGCGTTGTATCGCATGGAAGCCAGGGGCTGGATTCAATCCGAATGGGCGTCGTCTGAAAACAACCGCCGCGCCAAGTACTACCGGCTGACCAAGGTCGGGAAGAAGCAGCTCGAAGCGCAGAAGGAAAGCTGGGACAAGCTGGCGGCGGTGGTCGCGCGCGTCATGCAGCACGAGTAGGCGGAGGGCATCATGGACTGGTTCAGGCAGTTCCGCTTCAAGGTGTTCGGCTTCTGGCGCAACCGCGATCGGGATGCCGACATGGCCGAGGAGATGCGAGCGCATCTCGACAGGCTGATCGCGGCGAACCGGAATGCGGGCATGTCGCCGGAAAACGCCCGATCGAGCGCCCTCCGCCAGTTCGGCAACGTCCCGAGCCTGCAGCAACGATCGCGCGATGAATGGCGCTTCCGCTGGCTCGAGGAATTCCGCGACGACGTCCGGTTCGCGATTCGGCAGATGCGGCGCTCGCCGATGTTCACCGCGGTCGCGGCGATCACGCTGGCTCTCGGCATTGGCGCCAACAGCGCGATGTTCGCGCTCGCCGATCGCACGCTGATGCGGCCGTTGCCGTATCCGAACGCCGATCGTCTCGTGATGATCTCCGAACGAAGCGCGACGCGGCCGCGCATGCCGGTGTCGCCGCTGACGTGGCAGGACTGGCACGATCAGAATCACAGCTTCGATCAGCTCGCCACGATTTCCACCGGCCTCGGTGGCGGGCCCATGCTGAGCGGTCCGAACGTGGCCGCCGAAAGCGTGGAGCGGCAGAGTGTCAGCGCGACCTTCTTCGATGTGCTCGCGGTACGGCCTGTCGCCGGCCGGACGTTCCTGGCCGCGGATGAAGGGCCGCGGCCCACCGTCGTCGTGATCAGCGAAGGCGTGTGGCGCATGCGGTTCGGCGGCGACCCAACGCTGATCGGCAGCAGTGTTCGCCTGAATGGCGAACCGTTCACGGTCATCGGCGTCGTCCCGAACGAGGTTCAATTCACCCGGCCCGCGAGCATCTGGACGCTGACGCCCGCGCTGCCGGCATCGTTCAAGGATCGCGGTCTGCGATTCTTCGAAGTCATCGGGCGGTTGAAGCCCGGCGTCACGTTGGCGGCTGCGGGCGCCGACCTCTCGACAATTACACGGCAGATCGCGGAGCAGTTTCCGGATACGAGTAAACCGCTGGGCGTCACCGTCGAGCCACTGCGAACCGCGATCGTTGGCGCCGAGCTCGAGCTCACATCGGCCTTCCTTCTTGGTGTTGTCGCGTTCGTGCTCCTCATGTGCTGCGCGAACGTGGCGAACCTGCTGCTGGCGCGGTCGCGAGTGCGCGCCCGCGAGCTGGCCGTGCGGGCCGCCATTGGCGCAGGTCACGCGCGCATCGTCCGGCAATTGCTGACGGAAAGCCTGGTGCTCGCGGCGTTCGGCGGCGCCCTGGGCATGCTCGTCGGAAAGTTGATCCTCGACGTCGCGCCCACCTTCATCCCCGCCGGGATCTTGCCGCCCGCCGTTCAGTTGTCGTTCGACAGCCGCGTGATGACCTTCTGCGCGGTGGCCGCGATCGGCGTAGGCGTGCTCTTTGGGATCCTGCCGGCCTGGCAGGCGAAGGGCATGTCGCCGGTGCAGGCCATGATGGCGGATAGTCGATCGATTACGAGTGGTGCCGGGATCTTCAGAAGCGTGCTGGCTTCAGGACAGATCGCGACGGCCGTTTTGCTGATGTGCGGCGCCGGCTTGCTGCTGCGCACGATGGTCGTGCTCGGCAACTCTGATGTCGGTTACCGGGCTGACGGCGACAGCGTCGTGACAATGGACTTCACCGTTCCGGCCACGCGCTTCGGTGGAGAGAAGCTGCTCCAGTACTACAACGGCGTTGAGCGTGAGGTCCGCGCCATTTCTGGCGTCGCCGACGTCGGTTGGGCGAGCAGTCTGCCGTGGGGCAGCACCGAACTTGGACGATGGCCGTTTGAAATCATCGGCGACGCGCCGATCGACCCGGCCGCCCGGCCGAGAGCAGACTACGCGATTGCCAGTCCTCGCTATTTCGACACTGTTGATCTGCCGATCGTGGCCGGCCGCGGCTTTGCGGATAGCGACACGGCACAGTCGACGGCGGTCTGCATCGTCAACGAAGCATTCGCGAACCGGTACCTGCAGGGCCGGAACCCGATCGGCCAGCGCGTGTCCATGCAACCGAGGTTGCTGAACGCACCGGCCGTGCGGGAAATCATCGGCGTCGCCAAACAGGTCAAGGGACGTCCTGACGAAGTCGAGGATCTGCTCCAGGTCTACGTCCCGCTCTCGCAGGTGCCGTTCACCGATGTGTTTCTCGTCGTCCGGTCGGCGACCGGCCAGGCCGGCGCGCTGGTGCCGGCGATTCGAGCCGCTGCCACGCGACAGGATCCGAACATCCCGGTCAGGCGTGCGCGCACGCTCGATGAGATCGCGCGTGAATCGACGGCACGCTACCGGTTCCGCGCGCAGATGGCGGCCACGTTTGCGGCGCTGGCGCTGCTGCTCGCCACAGTCGGCGTGTTTGGCGTCGTCATGTATTCCGTCGAGCAGCGCAGCCGCGAGTTTGCAATGCGCATCGCGCTCGGCGCGACCACGGCCAACGTGCTGGCGCTCGTGCTTGGCAGCGCCAGTCGTGTGATCGGCGCCGGAGCGGTGATCGGCCTGATTGGCGCGGCCGCGTTGTCGCGATCGATTGCCATGTTCCTGTTCGGCGTGCAGCCGCTGGATCCGCTGACGTTTGGATCCGTCGTCATCGGTGTAGCGATCACCGCGGTGATCGCCACCGCGGCCCCCGCGATAAGAGCCGCCCGCGTCGATCCGTTAGAAACGTTCCGCTGCGATTAATGCTTGAGCGCGGAAATTACGGCTTGCGGATCGCCGACGGCAATCACGAGTCGATTGCCGGTCGCGAGGTAGGTGTAGCGTACGTTGATGTGCGCGTTCGCGATCCGCTGAAACACCCCGGCCGCCGCGCCCGGCTCGTCTTCGACCGGCACGACGACGACTTCCTGTTTCTGCAGCTCGCGGAAGCCGGCGTTGTGCAGGCACTCCCGTGTCGCCGCGAGATTGGTGGCGAGGATGTGGACGATGCCGTTCATTTCACTGTAGCCGTCGATGTTGATCCCGGCGGCGCTGACGCAGCCGAGCGCTTTCGCAAGGGCGCCGGGGCGATCGCTTTCGAGTGTGACGGCCAGGTCCGCGGCGAGGTGTGCAGCCATAACGCCCTCCAGGAAATCGTGGAGCGCGGATGCTATCACGACTCGCGGTCGTCACCGATCACGGGCTGACCCTGAAGTCCTCCGACGTGTTGACCTTGATGATCGGCGGCCGTAACGGGCGCAGGTCGGCGATCAACCGCTGCGCGCCAAGGCCTGCCGAGACGGCAAGCGCCGAGCCGATCAACGCAAACGCGTAAGCGTAAAACACCCGCGACCACGGCCAGGTCCGCGGGTCGCGCCAGTTGCGCGCGAATGAATCGTCCAGCATCTTCAGGAAGTCATCGGTGATTGGTTTGGGCGCGACGGCACCCCACAGCTCCCACACCCACCAGACGCCGGCGACGATCGCCATCAGACCAAACAGCACGCTGAACGCTGTGTTGAGCAGGCCGGTTCGATAGACGATGCGCTCGCAGGGGCGGGCGACAGGTGGTGACGCGTAGCAGCCGGACAGATCCTCCGCGGTGACGATTCGATCGGGCGCGGTCACGATCATCGCGCTGCCGACGGCCAAGAAACCGCTGATCAAGACGCCCATCCACATTTCCCACACGGCCAGGTGGACCCAGTCCTGCCACGACGCGGGCGGGATGGTCAGCGATCGCCGGCGCCACGGCGTGTTCTCGGCTAACGATCCACGCGCCATCGCCGCTTCCTCTGCCGATCGGCCTTGCGAAATGCTTCGTCCTGATCCTCGATCGTGATCACGCGGTTGCGGCCGCGATCGCCCCACGGCGGGGGCGGGCCGTCACCGACACGAATGGTGATGACCGGGAAGGGCGGCATCTCATCGGGCCATGCCGTCTCGCAATCGGTGACGATCACCAGGAGATCGACCGCCCCTGACTTGCGTTCGATGAAATAGCGCAGGCCGGCGGCGATGTCGGTGCCGCCGCCGCCGTACATCTGCAGTTGAGCGGCGTTGAAGACGGTCTTGACGTGATGTACCGCCGCGTCGCAACACGCCACCACGACCTCGCTCCCGTAGCCGAGTTGGCGCGTCAATCCGCCCAGCTCCGCGACCGCGCGCGACAGTTGTTCGCGTTGCATCGAGTTCGACGTGTCGATCAGGAAACCGGGCCGCGGGCGCGGCTGGTAGAAGGACGGCATGATGAAATCGCCGTAACACGCCTGGCGCCGATGCGGGCGCCGGTACGTGCGATCGTATCGGCCGAGGGTGCTGTCGCGAAGTGAGGTGCGCAGGGTCTGGCGGATGATCGCGAAGTAATCCACCTTTGGCGACAGGATGCCGTAGGCCCAGCGCCGCCAGCCGATCGCCACGTCGCCAAGGCCGGACGTATCCATGATCCGTTGCGCCACTTCGCGCCTGACCATTTCGGCCTTGGTCGCATCCACGCCCGGTGTGCCTCCCGACGTACTGTCGGAATCGGGCAGCTCCCATGGCCGGCGATCGCCATGGGCGCCGGAGCCGCAGTCCTGCCCGCCGTCCACCGTCTGACGAAGCAGCGCCTCGTCCTCGGACTGTGGCGGCTTGTACAAATGGCGGTAGTAGACCTCGGCGTTTTCACCGGCCGGTAACCCGTACTTGTGTGGCTGCGGCGGATCTCCGGGCAGCGGCAGGCCTTCGGCGGCAAGGTCGTCGTTGATCTCGCAATCCGCGGCTGTGTTCCAGACGTAACTGTCGCGCGCCGCGGCGGACCGTTTTCTCGAGTCGTGATCGCGCAGCAGATGGCTGACCTCGTGGATCAGCAACGACGCGTTCTCTTCGACGCTGTGTGTCGCGATCCACGACTCGTTGTAATAGAGCCGCCAGTTGACATCCACCGCCATACTGCCGATCAGATCGGTCCTGACGGGAATCAGGTTGAACAACGCCGGCGCGAAATAGGCGCGTTGATACGACGCCCGCACGCGCGCCGCCTGCAGATCGCGCGAGTAGCCGTCTGACGAACGATCGGCCGCGCGAATCATGCTGGCGATGCGGCTGAACATCGTCAGTCCTTCGGCAACAGATTGGCGGCCTGCATCAGATCGTAGAACGGCCGGCACTCGGGCGGCAGTCTGATGGCTCCCTCGGGACGATTGCGCTTGTCGCACAACGTGCGTGCCGCCGCGGTGGGGATGTCGGCATTCTTCGCACCGGCGACGCCGAGCGCGATCATCGCCGCCTCCCAGCGTTCGCGCGTCTTGTTGTTCAAGACCGCGCCGACGAGCGCGTAACAGATCGCGTAGGCACGATCCGTCCGATCCGGCAACACCAGGCTGCGCGGCGACTTGAGGATCTCTTCCGGGTCCGGCAGGTTCAGGTTCTCCGAATACTCCAGGAAAGGAATTGCCTGATCGCCGATCAGTCCCGCGAGGGCCGCGCCCTGCAACGCGCGATTCGCGGGCGACACGGCCTCGATGGCCGCGAGCAGCCGCGAGGCCAGATACCACGTGCGGCCGGATGGCCACGGCCCGCTGCGGCGCGTCACATCATCGGGCGGCGCCAGCCACGCATCGCGTCCGGCCGACTTGATATACGCGGCGATCAGCGCGCGCTGCCGGTGATGATGCTGATGCAGATAGTCCGCGGGCACGACCGGGAGATCGGTGGGCGGCGGAAAATCGCTGACCATCATCTCGCACCACGTTTCGTGGTCCATCGGGAACTCGCCGTGCCACAGGCGATTGGCCATCGGCGCCTGGATGTCCTGTCCGCCGGCGGCCCACTCGACGGCGTTGCTCGCGCAGAGATAGACGACGCCGCCTTTGCCAGGCTCGTAGTCGGGCAGCTGCAGCTCACCGCACACGTTCTCGGTCAGCAACCGCAGCATCGCCGCTTGCGTCGTCGGCGGCACCGTCGTCAGCTCGTCGAGGAACACGATCACCAGATGCCCGTCATCGGCGAGGCGCCTGGCATCCTGCGCCCAGGCCATCGGCAGCAGGCGGACGCCGTCAGGAGTCGAAACGGGAAAGCCGCCGAAGTCCTGCGGCTCGCGGATCGATCCGATCAGGATGATGACCTTGCACTTGATGCCGGCGCGCGTGAACGCCGACTCGAGACTCCGGGTGAATTCCGTCTTGCCCACGCCAGGAAAGCCGGTCATGTGCATGGGAATCCTCGCCTGGAGGCCGATCGCGATCAGTTGAACGAAATGTTTGAATGTCATGCCCAATGCGGGGACACAAGTCTCCCGCATTAGACACCGGACAATGCGTTTTGGGGATGCGCGCCGCTAAACGGGCTGGGGCACCATCGCTTCGATCGCAGCCGCCGGACGGGCGCCCGACACGCGGGTCACTTCCTTGCCGTGCTGAAACACGCCGATGGTGGGAATCGATCGAATCCCGAAGCGCGCCGAGAGCTCCGGATTCGCGTCGGTGTCGACCTTGAGGACAATCGCCTTGCCGGCGAGATTGGCGGCGACCTTTGCGATCTCCGGCGCGACCATCCGGCACGGTCCGCACCACGCCGCCCAGAAATCGACGACGATCGGAACCGATGCGTTCGCGACGACGGCATCAAACGCGTCCGCGCCTTTGACGTCGATAGGTTCAGTGGGATGCGGCAGGCCGGCGTGGCATTTCGCGCAGCGGGTCGCGCGTTCGAGACCGTTGTATTGCAGTCGATTGGTCGTGCCGCACGCAGCACACGTCACGAGCACACCTTTATTGTCGAGCGTCATGCTGGTTTGATGAGCAAGCAGGCTGCCAGGTTTCGCCAAGGACATCGATGCAATGGTGCATCCGCTGTACGGCTTGAAGCCCAGCTATTACGGCATCTTCGAGGACAACGATCCCGGCACGCCGGCTGATGGTCAGAGTGATTCATCGTCGTTGCCGCTCGGCCGATCAGCGGACTGGAGTTTCGCCAACGCACGTGGGCCGCAACCCACGTGCGCTTGTTTTTCAGGCGACAGGCAGACAGGCAGTCAGGGGGTCAGGGTCCCCGGTAACGCGATCGTCCTGATTGGCCCTGCGGAGATCCACGGCGCCGGCGATCCGAACGCGTAGTTGCCGAGGATCATCACCGGCGTTCCCGGCGTGGCGAGCTGTCCGTTCTTGTCGAGCGTCCAGTTGACGCCCCATTTGTAAATCCACTGCGCATCGCGCGACAACAGCCGCACGCAGGCATGCGATTGCGGCACGCCCGGCAGATCGAATTCGTGAAACGCGAGACCGCGCGCGTTGTGAAAGTTGAAGTACCAGTTGAGGCGCCACTCGCCGCTCAACGTGCTGGTGCGCGATCGCGCGCGCCAGTTCAAGTGATAGAGACCGCGCGGTGTCGGCTTCGCCTGCCGGCCCGAGCTGACCGGCCCCCAATACACCTGCTGCCCATACTCAAACGCGGCAAAGGCCTGCGACGGCTGGTCGACGATCAGCAGCTTCGGTGTGGATCTAGCTGCGGCATAGGTCTTTGGAAACGGGCTGTGATCGATCTCGACGCGCCACGATGACGGCACGATCAACTGCGTCAGGCGCTGGAGGTGCTTCAGATCCGCGCGATTCAACTTCTCGAGCAGCGCGAGCTCGGGCCCGCCGAATCGCGTCGTCAGGTTCCGATTGGAGTCGTTGAGCGCTTCGACACGGTAGTCGATGGCATCGGTTTGATCGATGACCGGCATCGCGTGGACGCGCGACGCAAAGACGAGCAACGCCAGAACCGGCAGTGCGAAGCGGGGGACACGCATCATGGCGCACGGTAGAGCAAGCGGCGCGCCAAGCGGAACAGGCGGAAATCCGGCCTGACTTTCGCGGGCGCGGATGGCGCTGCGTAAATCCGTCCGGCTCTGGGGTGAAAAGACTACCCGGCCGGCTGTCGCCGTTCGATCGTCGACACCTGGGCGTTGACGACGCCCAGCTTCATCAGGTCCTCGCCCCACACCAGCTTGCCGTCGAAGACCTGCCGGATCTCGTGCACGATCTGCCCACGAATCGTCGGTTGATCGATCTGCTCGGTCAGCTGCACCAGGCAATCGACCACGCCGCCGCTGTCGCCCGAATAGCAGATGGAGCCCTCATTCGTATCGAGACGCAATGCGACGCATTCAGGGTATGGCTGCGCGTGTTGCGCGTGACCGGCCGTGACCTTCCAGCCATTGCCGGTGATCACCGAACCGGCATGAATTTCGGTGACGCGAGGGGCCGGCCGCGGACGCGGCAGCTTGCCAGCGCTGCAACACGAGGCGCGCATAGTCCATGCAATGGTCGCAGTGATGGTGCGTGAAGAAGACGTGAGTGACGTCTACGCTGCGGTGGCCGCTCTCGATCAGCCGATGATGCGCCCTGGACCGTGGTCCCAGACGATTAGATCATGGCCGGCTTCGATCGGATATCCGGAGCTTTGTCGCTTCAGCGAGGGAGCCGGAGTACCGGTGCCGAGCAGCGTGATGCTGAGCGGACGCGCGGCTTGTTCGACGGCGCCGCTCTCCGATGCTGCGGCGGTCGCAGCGGCGACTGGGGACACGGCCACCGACGCGATGAAGTCCCTGCGATCCACGAGCAACCTCCGCGGCGGAGTCTATCGATCCGGCGGTGAGGTGTCCATCAGCCAGATCCGCCATTGGCCATCGCGGCGGCTGTGATACGCAATGCGGCGCCCGCCCGGCTCCCACGCGAATTCTTCCGCAGTCGGATCGTCGAGGATTCGCTCCATGCGCCCGCTCTCGACGTTCAGCAGCCATACTCCGTCGCGATACACCTGGAAGATGATATGACGCCCATCTGCAGAAACGGCCGGCGTTCGAACCGGTTTGCCGGGAACCGGAGAATCGAAATGCCTCGTCGTCGCCGCGCTCAACCGCGTGATGAACAACCGGTCTTCGTGGCTGTAGGCAATCTCATTGCCGTTTGGGAACCACGACGCGCCCCATGCCTGCCCATTGTGAAACGAGGTGAGACGCCGCAGGTTGCCCGACCCGACGTCGAGCATCCAGAGATTCCACACTTGTGAACGCGCGGGCTCGCCTTTGATGAAACTCAGGCGGCTGCCGTCCGGGGACCAGTTCGGCACGGCGGCATAACCATCGCCGCTGACACGGCGCCGATCGCTGCCGTCGCGTCTGGAAATGTAGACGCCGCGCCGGCCGTCGCGATCGGAATCAAATGCGAGCTGAGTTCCATCGGGAGACAGACGAGCGTGATAGTTCCTGGCGGTGTCCTGAAACAGCGGCGCCGCGGCCGAAGGGCGCCCGCGATCGTCGACCGTGATCGCGGCGATCTGTCCGCCTGCCAAGCGGCCCATGTGAAACACGATCGTGTTGCCGGCGCCGAAGGACGGCGAGAACGCACCCTGCGGCGCCTCGATCAGGAGCGGTTGCGTAACGAGATGGCCGGTCGTGAAAGCGGGCACAGCGGAGCGGCGCGATGGCGCCACGACTTCCGGTGTAACATTGCGCGGCTCAGGCTGCGCGGTCGATCGCGACCAGCGATAGCCCGCATACGCCGACGCCGCCAGGGCCAGCATTGTCGCCGCCATGAACGCTCGCGCTCGCATCCGCGAGACCGGAGTGGGCGGCACGGCAGGTGCGCTCTCCTCGGGAGTCGTTTCCGCGATCAGACCAGCGAGATCGTCTTCAGCCGCGCCCGCCGTGTGACGCCGCACCAGTTGTTCAAGCAGTTCCTTTGGCTCCGACGGGAGATACCTTTGTAGTATCGCGATCAGGTCTCTGTAATCGCCGCTAGTGGAATTCCCGGAGGCGCGAAGTCGATCGGGAAGAGTGCGTAGGGCGGCGGGGACTTCATAGGTGGATTCCTGGCTCGGCAGCGGCAGCATGGTGTCGAGCAGCGAAGCCACCGCGGCGCGCGGGCTGACGGCCGACGCCGGCGCATCAATCACCACCGTTCCTGCGTCGGTAATCCACAAATCACCGGGAAATCCCGGCAGGGTCGTCGCGGTGCCGGCTTCGAGCTGCCGGCACACGTCGTAAACGATCGCAATGACTTCTGCAGTGGAGAGCCGCGTGCCGTTTCGAAGCGTCGTCGCAACGTTGAGCGCGCCAACCGGCTTCATGCCGATTGCTGCTTCAAGACGCGTGCCTGCCGCGGTTAGATCGCCACTGACAGGGTCGCCGTGATGCCGCCGTTGACATCGCCGGTCGTCGTTGCGAGCTCCAGGGCGGAGCCGTCGCTGAACACGTTGTCGGATGCGAGGGTGATCTGCGCGGAGTTGCGGATACTCTGTTCGTATCCGGCGACCGCGTAAACCAGGTCGCTGGCGGCTTTCGGCAGCGCGATCTGCGAGGTCGCTGTCTTGTTACGCGAGTTGGTAGCTGCCGCGAGGTTTGAATACACCTCGAAATGGATGTGCGGCCATCGGCCGGCATAGCATCCCGGATAGATCGACTGAAAAGTCACGCGTCCATTCGCATCGGCTTCCTGAACACCACGCAGGTAATTCTGATTCGTGACGCCCTGCGTGTAGAGCGAGTAGCGCCCTTCGCGATCGCAGTGCCACAAATAGACCGCGGCGCCGGCGAGCGGCGCGCACGTCGACGCCGACACGATGTTCAGCACGATGTTCAGCGGCACGCCGCCGGCAACGCCGCTCATGCCCGCGAAGCTGGATCGGATATCCGATCGCACCACGCCAGTGGAGGTCAACACCGTCGGTCCGTTCGACCCATCCGCAGGATACGGCCCTTCGGTCTCCTGCGGAATGCGGCTGCAGCTGGCCGTGCTTGACGGCGGCGTAGTCGTGGTCCCCGTTGTGGTCGTCGTGGTCGTCGTGGTCGTGGTCGGGGTTGGTGACGTGGGCGAATCGCCGCAGCCAACGAGTTGCAGCGCGCCGAAGGCCGCGCCAAGCCGCGCCCCGAGCCGGAGCATGCCGCGCCGGTCGAGTGTCGCCTGCAAGTCGCGATGCAAGCCGCCGTGATCGTCGTGTTCGTCGTGATGTCCGTGGTGCTGGCCGGTCAATTTCATCTCCCTGAATGCTGTGACGTCCATTTCAGCAGAAAGATGTGGCAGAAGTATGAGACCCCGGCGACAAGCCCGTGCCTCGGGGATAATGAGCTGACATGGCGGCCGACGACAGGATCGACGCGCTCTTCCAGCTCCCGCTCGACGAGTTCACTTCCGCTCGCAACGCGCTGGCCAGGGAATCAGGCGACAACGCGGTCAAGAAACTCGAGAAGCCCAATCTTGCCGCATGGGCGGTCAATCAGCTCTACTGGCATCAGCGAAAGCTTTACGACGAGGTGATCAAGACGTCGACGCAGGTGCGCACGGCCTACAAGCAGATGCTTGCCGGCAAATCGGCGGACGTCAAAGCGGCCGAAGTGTTTCACGCCGAGGCGATGCGAAAGGCGAAGGACGCCATTCGCAAGATGCTCGAAGCCGCCGGCAACAACGCGTCCGATGCCGTCATGACGCCGATTACCGAAACGCTCGATGCGCTGCCGACGACCGATCGCGAGGGACGGTTGACGAAGCCGTTACGCCGCACCGGCTTCGAGGCGCTGCAGGGCGTGACGATTGCCGCCAGGCCCGCGCAACCGGCGAAGGCGCCGGCGCCGAAACCGCCTGCCGGTGAAAGCGACAGAGAAAAGAAAAAGCGCGAATCCGATCAACAAGAGCTCGCCATGGCGAAGGAGCGCCTGCGATTTGCCGAAGCTGCCGAGCGCGAAGCGGAGGCGGCACTGGATCGCGCCAAACGCACGCTCGAGCGCGCGGAGCGCACCCGCGAGCGTGTTGAGAGCGAGCTCGAAGAAGCGGCCATCGCCGAAAAAGCCGCTCGCAAAGAGCTGTCGAACAGCGAGTCGGCGTGGGAGAAGGCGAAGGGCGAGCGCGATCGCCTTCGCAAGAAGATCGGCTAGCGCTTCAGCCCGGCGAGCGTCGCCTTCCTGACCTTCGCCACCATCGTGAACCTCGGATCGACGACGTTCGCGACTCCCTGGTTCATGCCGGCATAGTCCATGTTGCCGCCGAACGCGCCGGGCGTGCTGGTCGCGATCGCCTCCTTGCGCGCGGGCGCGACGCCGACGCAACGAGCATCGGGCGCAGCCGCAGCTCGAGGCCGCCGATGTCGTTGTTGTCGAGCCGCGCCACGTTTTTCGCCTTGTCGAGGATCCAGTTGGCGCGCGGCGCCTGGCGCTCGGTGCGGTTGAGGATCGATCGGGGTGTCACGGTGTAAGGAGCCAACGCGCCGCTGGAGTACGCGGTCGCGCGGTTGATCTCCATCTTCATGAACGTGACGACGAGCATGTCGCCCTGCTCGGCGCCTTCAACGAGGAACGGACCGGTCTGCGGATTCGGTCCTTGCGCGACCGATTTGCCGTTCCAGTCGGCGCCGGCCGCGTCGATCGTCCTGGTCATCACGCGATCGCCCGGCTTGATGCGCAGCGCCGGCGGATGCGCGAACGAGAACGTGTTGTAGAAACGTTCGGGTGTGAACGTGTGGACGGCCGGAGTCTGCGCGACGCCGGCCGTCGCGGCGAGAATTGTGGCGAGTGGTAAGAAGCGATTCATGCGCCCTTTCAGGCGCGTCTAACGACTCGCCTCTACCGGGCCGGATTCTCCTTGCGAACGCCCGAGTACTCCAGCATCTGCTTCTGCAGATCCTGCGGATAGGAGATCGTCACGTCCGTGATCGATCCGTCCGCGCCGGTCACCGGCGTCAGCTTCGGCATCACGAAACCGGTGTACGACGGCAGGTTCAATTTATCGACACGCGCGACGATTTCGTCGCGCAGCTTCGGATCGAAGTGGATGCCGTAGGTGTCGAACAGCTTCGCGGCACCCGCAGCATCTCCCTCGGACTTGATGCGCTGCACTTCGGCGAGCAGCTTGCCCACGCCTGCGCGGAACGCCTTCGCATCGACCATTACCAGGTACGACTTGCCGTCGCGCGTGCGCGACTCGATCGCCCTGGTGTTGGCCATCAGCCAGCGGACGATCATCTGCCGGTTGCGCATGTGGTCTTCCTCGATCTGCGTGCCCTCGCGGACGCGCCGCAGCTGCACCAGCGCGTTGCGCGTGTAAGCCTCGTATTCGGCGCGCACGATGTTGTCGTGATCGGCGGCGGGGATCACGCCAATCTCGACCAGTTTGGGATCGGCGATGAAGTAGAGACCGACGAGATCGGCCCGGCCTTCTTCGAGAGCGGAGAAGTGCTCCTTGATGAGCGCCTGCGGGTTCGCCTTGCCGTCGGCCTGCTTGCCGGACGCGTGGCCGATCACTTCGTGCATGTCGGTAGTGAGCTCGCCGCTGAAGGTGCCGAACTTCTTCGAGCGTTCCGCCTCGGCATCGTCCCACGCAAATTCACTGCGCATGTTGGTCGGCGCCGACTTGTCGTACGCCTCATTGACATTCGAGAGCGCCACCGACTTGCTGCCGTACTTTTCGCGGATCGCCTGATCGTTCGGCAGGTTGATGCCGACCGGCGTCACTGGCCCTGAATCGCCGGTTTCAACGACCACGTCGATGGCGTTGGCGACAATGCCCTGGACGCTGGCCTTGCGGTACTTCGGGTCCCACGGCATGTGATCCTCGAACCACTGCGCGTTGTTGGCGAGCGTCTTGATGCGCTGGGTCTTCTCCTGGTTGACGTAGAAGACCAGGCCTTCCCAGCTCCCCTTGATGCCGCGCGGATCGAGGTAGACCTCGATGAAGCCGTTGATGGTGTCGACGGGCGACGCCTTGTCCTGCACCCACGCAATGTCGTACGCCTCGCGGTCGGCGACTTCGCCGGTGCGATAGAACCTGACCAGCGCATCGAGCGCCTTCGCCATCGGCGGTTCGGCAAACGGCTTCGCGGCCTCGAGGTGATGAATGATCTCGGCGATCTGTTTTCCGTACTTGCCGTCGAGACGGTAGACCTCTTCAACGAGCTTGCCGTTCTGTTTCATGAGCCGCGAGTTGAGGCCGTACTTCTCCGTGAAGCCCTTGAGGTCGGCCATCGACACGCCGGAGTAGAGGTTGTTGGCGCTCGCCGACAGGATGTCCTTGCCGGGACCGGGCGTCTTGTTGGTGACGATCGGATCGACGTTCGCGTCGAAGAACATCGGGCCGAGGCGGGCGAGCTTGTCGTCGATCGATTTTTCCGCGGTGTAATACTTCGCGCCGGCTTTCGCGGACGCGTAAACGGCGTCCTTCAGTTGCGCCGGCGTCAGCTTCAACACGAACTTACGCGCCGTCAGGTTGTTGTAGGGGCCGTTGTTCAGCCAGAACAGTTTCGCGTAGCGCTGGATCTCGCCGAGCGACGCGGCATCGACGCCAGCTGGATAGGCGACGATCTGCTCGATCACCTCGCGCATTTCGAGCGCGTCCTTGTGCTTCTGATCGATGAAGATGTCGCGGCCGGCGATCGCGGCCTGGTAGAGATGCCAGATCAACGTCTTCTGCTTCAGCGGCAGCGACGAAAAGCCGTCGGCATACAGCTGGACGACGGCGGCGTCGTCGACGCGATCGAGCAGGTACTTGCGATCTGCAGGTGCCGGTGTGGCTGCAGCGCCGGGTGCCGGCTTGCTCGGCTCAGGGGACGAACAGCCAATCAGCGTGACGCAAAGCAGCAGCGGTGCAAAGCGACGGTTAGACATAATCCTTAGTATAGTAGTCAGTTGCCAAGGGTCTGAGCCTGTCTCGCCGAAGCCCGAAGGGCGCAGGCGGACCCCGAACATTCTGAGAGGACATACCATGCGTTTCGTTACCGGTTTTGCTGCAGCAATCGCTCTGACTCTGTGTACCACCGCGCCGGCCTTTGCCCAGGACGCCGCGGTCGCGGTGAAAGACGGCGGCGTCTTCGCCAAGGGCTGGACGGGCAAGATCGACGCGCAAGAAGAGAAGGCCGGCCAGGTGTTGAACAACGCCCGCTTCGACGAGAAGGGCGGCACGTTCACGGTGCGAACCGGCCCGGCGACCACTTACTGGAACGCGGCGAACAAGGCCGCGGGCAACTACACCGTGTCGGCCACCTTCAACGAGCCCAAGTACATGAACCTGATGGATCATCCGCATCCATACGGCATCATGATCGCCGGCAACGACCTCGGCTCCGACAAGCAAAGCTACATCTATTGCTCGGCCTACGGCAACGGCACCTTCATTGTGCGCGGCATGGGCCCGGCGCCGTTCCAGGTCAGCGCCCGCAAGCCCGAGCCGAACGCGGCAATCAACAAGGCCGCCGGCAAGGACCAGCCCGTCAAGCAGGACATTGCGGTGACGGTGAACGGCGACAAGATTGAGTGCGCGATCAACGGCACGGTCGTCGGCAGCTACAACAAGGCCGATGCGGTCGCCGCCGGCAAGCTGACGTCGACGGACGGCGTCTACGGCTTGCGCTTCGCGCACAACACCGAAGTCACGGTCACGAATTTCAAGATGACGAAGAAGTAATACTTTGGGGCTTGGGACTTTGGGCTTGGGGCTTGAATTACCCAGGTCCCAAGTCCCAGGACCCAAGTCCCCTCCTAAAGTCCTTCAGCTCGCAGACTAATCAGCGAAATTCCCGTTATTTTTTGACGAAAACGCGGCATTGCCTTTGCTCTTTCAGGGGGCATGAGGCCGCGCCTCTGGCTCGTGTTGTTCGTGCTGTTGCAGTTCGCCGACGGCGTACTGACCTATGCAGCGGTTGAGCGCTTCGGCGCCGCGGCCGAGGGCAATCCGATTCTCGCGACCTGGATCGTCATCACCGGCACCGCGCCGGCGCTGATCGGCGCCAAGCTGATCGCGTGCGCGTGCGGCGGCGTCCTATACGCCGCCGGTGTGCATCGCGTGCTGGCGGGCTTGTCGGCGCTGTACTTCTTCTTCGCCGTGATGCCGTGGCTGCAGATCTTCTCGCAGCTCGGTCTTTCCTGATCCCCGATCCTTATTTCTTCAACTTCGAAACGTCGGGCACGTCGATCCCGAGCGCGGTCGCAAGATCGATCTGGTGTTCCTGTTCCTGGCGGAGGATTTCGCGGATCTCTTCCGAGATGGCGAACTCGCCGAGCGCATCCGCCTGCCGCACCCGTTCGCGATAGGCGCGCACGGTGTTGTTCTCGTTGTCGAGATCGGCGCGGAGCATTTCCTTGGCGTCCTTGGTGAGCTTCACGGGCATGGCGGTGGCGTTCGGCATACCGCCGAGGTAGTCGATCTGCTTCGCGATGGCGATGGCGTGCGCGAGCTCTTCGCCGGCGTGCACTTCCAACTCTTTCGCGATGCTCTGGTACTCGGCGCCCTTGAGCGCCTGTGAGTAGACGACGTACGCGAGGATCGCCTGATACTCGCGCGATAAATCTTCCTGCAGCCCCTTGATAAGGTCGTCGCGGGTCACAGCAGTGGTAGCCGATTCCTTGACCGGCACTCCAGACGGCATGGCACCAGCCTCCTGACTGGAGGCTAGCACAAGTTGACGCGCCCTCGTTTACCTCAGGTACTTGTTGAAGTGGGCGATGGTGCGCTCCCAGGCGAGCTTCGCCGAGGCGGCGTCATAACGGGGCGTCGTGTCGTTGTTGAAGCCGTGCTCCGCGTTTGGATAGATGTAGCCCTCGTGGCGCACGTTCGCGGCCTTCAGCGCCGCTTCGTACGCCGGCCAGCCGTCGACGAGCCGCTTGTCGTTGCCGCCGTGCTGCACGAGCATCGCGGCCTTGATGTTCTTCACGTCCTCGAGCGCGGGCGCGCCGCCGTAGAACGGCACGCCGGCCGCGAGCTCGGGGATGCGCGTCGCCAGGAAGTTGACGATGCCGCCGCCGTAGCAGAAGCCGACCGCGCCGAGCTTGCCGGTGCTGTCGGGACGCGTGCGCGCGTAATTCGTCGCGGCAACGAAGTCTTCGCGCGTCTTGGCCTGATCGAGTTTCGGGAACAGCTCGCGCGCCTTGTCTTCACCCTCGGCGGGGTAGCCGCCAAGCGGCGTCAGCGCGTCGGGCGCCACGGCGAGGAAGTTGTCGACCGCGAGACGGCGGGCAATATCTTCGATGTGCGGGTTCAATCCGCGGTTCTCGTGGATCACGAGAATCGTCGGCAGCTTGCCGGTCGCGTTCGCGGGCTTCGCCACGTACGCCTTGATCTTGCCGTAGCCCTTCGGCGAATCGATCTCGACCCACTCGGTCCTGATCCGCTTGTCGTCCCTGGCGACCTGCTGCGCTTCGGCGAATTTCGGCGCGAGCATGTCGAGCGCGATTGCGGCGGTCATCGGCGCGACGACCACTTTCGAGGCGCGATCGAAGAAGCCGCGGCGATCGATGTCGCCGTGCACGTACTGATCGAAGATGTGCAAAAGCTCGGGACTGAAGTCTTTCGCCGTCAAACGTTCGCGTTCCATGGTTCCTCCGGGTCAATTCAACGTCCAAAGAGAAATCGTCGATAAGTCCTTGATGAACACGCGCTGTCCCGAGAGCACCGGCTGCGCCCAGGTGGCGCTGTCGGCGACATCGTAGCGCTTCAGGACTTCCATCTGCTTCGGATTGGCGCGCGCGACGATCAGCTCCGCGCCGGTGCCGAGCGCAAACCACAGATCGCCGGCGCAGACGACGGCGGCGTTCTCGCCCTGCCGCGGCTCCGACAGCCACTGCGTCTGGCCGGTGTTGGCGTCGATCGCGAAGTACTGTCCGCTGTTGCGCGGCGAGAAGCCGTAAAGGGTATTGCCGATCACCACGCCGGTGCTCATGTCCATCGTCGTGTCGTTGTTGACCCACACGTCCTCGGTGGACCATTGCCCGGCGCGGTTAATCACCTTGAAGCCCGACACCGGCAGCCCGAGTCCCGACACGATCACGATCTGGTTGTGAACGATCGGTGTGACCGCGTTTCGAGTCGCGCGGACCGAGAACGGACGTTTCCACAGCAACTCGCCGTTCGCCGTCGAGACGCCGACCAGATTTTCCTGCGTCGTCGTGATCACCTGGCGCGTGCCGCCGAGCTCGACGATGATCGGCGAACCGTAGGCGGGTCCGTCACCGGTCCAGGCCCACTTGATCGCGCCGGTGCGCGCGTCGAAGGCCGTCAGCGCGCCGTCGTTGTGGCCGCCGACATGGACGATGACGAGTCCGCGATCCACGATCGGCGACATTGCGGTGTGATACAGGGTTTCGGTTTTCGGCGGCGCGGTCTGCCACAACTGCTTGCCCGATGCGGCATCGAACGCCGTGACGAGCCCGCTCATGCCGAGCGAGTAGAGCCGGCCGTCCGCGAACGTCGGCGTGGACTTCGGCCCGGTGCCGTGCGTGCGCGTTGCGGCAGGATTGGGTTTATAGGTGGCGTTGTATTTCGTTTCCCAGACGGTCTTGCCGGTCGCGGCATCAAGCGCGCGCATCACTTCATCTTCGCCCTGGCGCGAGAACGCGTAGACGCGATCGCCGACCGTGATCGGCGCGGCGTAGCCGATGCCGACTTCCGCCGTCCACTTCCTGGTGAGTTGGTCGGGCCACTGCGAAGGAATGTTGAATGACGCGGCCCCGTCACGATTCGGTCCGCGCCATTGTGGCCATTCGACTCGCTGAGTGCCGGACTGTTGTCCGGCACTCAACTCGCTCATGGCAAGCCACATCCCCGCGATTGCGACCGCAATAATCAGAATGCGTGCTCGCATCTTCACTTCGGCTGCGGGACGATGCGCAGGTACGGCTTCGGCGCCTTCCAGCCCTGCGGGAATTTCTGCCGGGCCTCTTCTTCGGTCACCGCCGGCAGGATGATGACATCCTGTCCGTCCTTCCAGTTCACCGGCGTGGCGACCTTGTGCTTCGCGGTCAGCTGCATCGAATCGAGCACGCGCAGCACTTCGTCGAAGTTGCGGCCGGTGCTCATCGGGTACGACAGCACCAGCTTCACTTTCTTGTCGGGGCCGATCACGTAGACGTTGCGGACGGTCGCGTTATCGGCGGGCGTGCGGCCTTCGCACGTCTCGCCGGCGGTGGCGGGCAACATGCCGTAGGCCTTGGCCACTTTGAGATCGATGTCGCCAATCATCGGATAGTTCGGCGCGGTACCCTGGGTCTCGGCAATGTCTTTTGCCCAGCCCTGGTGACGATCGACCGGATCGATGCTGAGGCCGATGATCTTCACGCCGCGCTTGTCGAATTCGGGTTTGATCTTCGCCATGTAACCGAGCTCAGTGGTACACACGGGCGTGAAGTCCTTGGGGTGCGAGAACATCACGCCCCAGGAAGTGCCGAGCCACTCGTGAAAGCGGATCGGGCCCTCGGTTGTCTGCGCTTGAAAATCGGGCGCGTCACTGCCAATGGGCAAGGGACCGGTGCTCATGGGAATCTCCTCATCTCCTCTAAAAACACCAAAGGCCTGAGGAGTGACGTCCTCAGGCCTTTGGAAGATACCCCAGGTCGGGGGAGATCGTTTACCGGCCGCCGCCCTTCGGCACCGCGACGCGCGCGCCGCCTCCACCGCCGCCGCTTGATGCGCCGCCGCCGCTCGACCCGGAGCTGGCGCCGCCGCTCGAGTAGCCCCCGGACGAAACTCCGCCGCCGCCGCGCCAGCCGCCGCCATTGCCGCCCCCATTGCTCACGCGCGGAGACGACGGCTCAGATTCGCGGTTGCGGATTTGCGTATAGCCGCGCCCGTTGACGACGCGGCCTTCGGGCTGCGGTTCGGTGCCACTCCCGCCGACCACCGTTGGAAACGCGCCCACGTTGACCCACCCGTAGTTCGAGTACGGGTAGCGATAACCGTAGCCGCCGCCATACAGACCGTAGCCGTAATAGTTGGAGGCGAACGGATAGAGGCCGCCACCGCACATGCTGTAGTAGCTGCGATAGCCGTAGCCGTACGGGGTGTAGCAGTCGAGACCCATCGACATCGGGCCCGCCATCAACGGGTCGAACCAGCCCGAGCCGGTGGTCAGGCCGGCGGCCGAACTGCCGCCGCGGCGCTCGACGACGAACCGCTTCGGATAGGTGAGGGCGACCATCAGATCGATCACCGAATCCTGCACCCCGCCGTCATCGAGCGCCACCAGGGTGCGCTTGTTCAAATTGAACGGATGATTCACTTCGGTGAGGGCCGCCTGCATCGCTTCGGCGGGGAGCTTCGCGCTGGCCTCGATCACATCCTCGATGCTCCAGCGCGTCTGATCCTGGGAGGTGCGCATCGCGGCGGCGCCGTCCGGCTGCGTCGCGGTGCTGCCATCGGCGAGCTTCTGGTTCGCGGCGCGGCGATACCGCTGCACGCGCACGCTCGTGTTGGCGGCTTCGCCGCTGACGTGCTGCACGTTAATCCACGCCGGCCCGGGCGCGAGGAACGCAACCGTCTTGATGGTGCGCGCCGCCTCCTTGCCGCACGTCACACTGGTCGTGCGGAAGACGCGCGCGCCGTCCTTCGACCATTCCGACTGCTCGGTACCCTTGCACTCGGCGTCGGTGATTGGCCGCGACGCGCCGTCGGGAATCACGACCTCGTCGATGCCCTTGTTGCTGCCGACAACGGTCTGCAGCCGCACGCCGCCCTTCTCGGGCGTGATGCACATGCGCGCGCCGGTGCCCGTCAGATCATCGTCGAGACGCCAGCACCCGAGCCAGCTGGCAAAGCGGGCGTCCGCCGGCCCCGCCGGGGCGGCCGGCGGCTGCGCGTAGGCAGTGGCCGTGATCAGCATCGAGGCGAGAAGAAAAGTGATGATCTTCATATGGATTCCTAGAAAGCGAAGTTGATACCTGCGCCAAACCGGAGGCCGCCGAGATCGATCGGCTGGAAATCGATGAAGTCGCTGCTGAGAGTCGCCTTCTGCCACGCGTAACGGGCATCGAGCGACAGCATCAAGTGACGATACACGCGGATGTCGGTGCCGCCGAGCACATGGAACGTCGGCGCCCAGCCGCGCGACGTGAACGTATCGGTGAACACGCGATTGCCGTTGTCGAAGTCGACGAAGTCGCCGTTCTGCCGGAACTCATAAAGGCCATAGCCGGCGCCGGCGCCGACATAGGGCATGAACGTGCGCGGGATCCACGCCAGCCGGCTGATCGCGCGGCCGCGCGGCAGCAGCGAGAACTTGGCTGACGCGGTGAAGTTCCGCTGTTTGAGCCCGGTGGTCTGCTGAATCGGCAGGCCGCGATTGTCCTGCC
The DNA here is from genome assembly GCA_019752015.1 of Cyanobacteriota bacterium. Taxonomy (GTDB): domain Bacteria; phylum Acidobacteriota; class Vicinamibacteria; order Vicinamibacterales; family UBA2999; genus 12-FULL-67-14b. Next base: position 28,005 of record JAIEMQ010000020.1, read on the forward strand.
AGTCGCGATAGTCCGACACTTTGTTGACCCCGTTGAGATCGACGGTGCCGATGATGTCGAGACGCGGCGTCACGCTGTAGCCGGCTTCGAACGCGAACGAGCCGGTGTTGAAATCGGACTTCTCGATCGCCAGGACGTCGGTGACGAAGTCGTAGATATCGCTGTTGGCGCTCGCGATGAGCCTGCTGCCGCGGAAGCCGATCGTGGCGCGCGGGCGTCCCAGCATGAAGTCGGGCGACGGCGCGGACACGCCTTGCGAGGATGAACTGGACGAAGGGTTTTGCTCGCCCGCAACGGCCGGAGACGCAAGGAGGAGCAGCGCGGTACACCTCAGAAGAAGACTGCGCATGGACACTACCTCGGGCGAATGGCGCCTGCTGGCGTAGGCCCATTCCTACTCCGAGGATAGCAGATTCCGGCTATTTCTTCAGCGTGAAGGTCAACTCGAGGGTGATGATGAGGGCCACGGGTTTCCCGTCTTTTTGGGCGGGTTTGAACTTCCACTTCCTGGCCGCGTCGATCGCGGCCTGATCCAGGCCGTATTCCGTATCGAGGGACTTGGTGACCGTGGTCTCGGAAATGTCGCCCTGTTCGTTGACGACGCACTCCAGCCACACCGACCCCTGGATTTTCGCCTGCATGGCGGCAGCGGTGTATGAGGGCTTCACTTCCTTGACGACGGTCGGCAGGGAGATTCCGGGCCCCGGCCGATAGGGCTTGGATTGCGCCTGGAGTGCGGCGAACATCGGGAAGCGATCGACGGCGGCTGCGGTGATCGCGATGCATGCGGCCAGCGCGATGGCGGCACTGGCAAGGGCGCGGCGACGGGACATGGAACCCTCCTCTGCGATGAGCGAAATGCGCTGGCTGAGCGTGCGGCGGCCGATGAAGGGCGTGACGCCAATCACGTGCGGCTGCGGATTCGAAAAGGCGAGCAGCGCCTCGGCGTAGGCGCGGCGGTCGCGCGTGATCAGGATCGTCGCTTCGTCAACGACCATCTCGCGCGCGAGTGACAGCCGCGACGCGATCACGCGCGCGAGCGGATGGAACCAGAGCAGCGAGCGCCAGATCTCTTCGCCGATCGTGGCGAGCCAGTCGCGGCGCTTCACGTGCAGGAGCTCGTGACAGAGAATGGCGCGCTGCACGGCCGGGGACATGGCCAGTACCGGCCGCGGTATCAGCACCAGCGCGTGACGGAGGCCGACCGTCGCGGGGCCTTCGAGATCGTCCGTCACGCGAATCGCGGCGTTCACGCCGAGCGATTGCGCCATTTCGCGCGACATCGAGTCGAGGGCTTGATCGGATTCGGCACGCGCCATGATCGATCGCAGACGCATCAACCCGAGCCCGAGCCACAGCAGGCGCAGCGCGATGCCGGCGGCGACGATCAACAGCACGATCGTCACCACGTCAAGCGGTGATCCGCCGTGTGCGCCGGCACCCGGCGTCGCGGCGGCCGCGAAAGATTCGGTGAGTCGCTGAAACTCGGCTACGTTCACGGCGCGCGGTTGCGCCAGCGGGATGAGCAGTGAGATCGCCATCACCGATTGCCAAAAGCGCAGCGCGTGGCGCGGCATACGGAGACGCAGCAACGACGTGGCGGCGCAAGCGATCACGACCAGCGCGGCGATCTGGATCGAGTAGGCGGCGATGTTCCACAGTAGGGCGGTCATCACTCCTCCCTGTCGAGCAGCTTCTGCAGCTCGCGCCGCTCGCGTTCGGTCAGCCCTCTTTCCTTCAGCAGGTGCACGAGCAGCGGCCGCGCCGAGCCGTCGAAGACGCGGTTGACGAACTCGCGCACCATCGATCTGACGACGATCTGCTGGGGACGGACGGGCGCGTAGACATGCGCTTTCTCACCCGGCTCGCGTTTGAGGTGTCCCTTGGTTTCGAGGATGTTCATCATCGTCTGCACGGTGGTGTAGGCGATGGCGCGCTGGGCGCGGAGCTCGTCGTAGACCTCGCGCACGGTGGCCTGGCCGCGGGGCCAGATCACTTTCATGATCTCGAGCTCCTGGGCGGTCAGGGTCTCCGACTTGGGTCGCATTACTAATTATTTAGTACTAAGGAATTGGGTGCTGTCAAGCGCCGGCTTTTCCAACCGGCCGCCAGCTGTTAGCGTCTTACCCGCATGCGCCTCTTCCTGGTCACGATCGCGCTCGGCAGCTCGAGCTGCACGGCAACAAGGTGCTCGCCTACATCACGCGCGCCTACCAGCTCGAATGGCCGAAGGGCGGCCATCTCGTCAACGTCAGCGGCTATTCGAATTGGGCCGGCGCCTATTCCACTTCGGGTGATCTGATCGTGACGTCGAGTCTGGACCCGGATACCACGGGCTCACTCGGGCTCGAGTCGATCTTTCACGAGGGCATGCACCAATGGGATCAGCCGATGCTGGCGCGGCTGGTGCGTCTGTCCAAAGAACACCAGGCGCCGCCGCCCCGTAACGGCATCACGCACGCCTTGATTTGGTACACGGCGGCCGAAGCAGTGAAGAATTCGGTGCGCGGCCATGTGGGATACGCCGACAGGCTCGGGATGTGGAAGCAAAACCCGAACGGCGGCTTCAAGGCCGGTCTCGATACCTACTGGAAGCCGTACCTCGACGGCAAGAGCACGCTAGACGAGGCGCTCGTCGGGCTGCTCAAGTCGTAACACGATCACCGCGCCCAGGACGAGGATCGCGGCGAGCGTCAGCAGGCCGGCGGTGAATCCGCCGGTCGCTTCGCGAATCCATCCCATCACGTACGGTCCGACGAAGCCGCCGCAATTGCCGATCGAGTTCACGAGCGCAATGCCGCCGGCCGCGGCGGTGCCTCGCAGCATCGCCGTCGGGATCGCCCAGAACGGTCCCAGCGTCCCCCAGATGCCGAACGCCGCGATCGACAACGTCAGCAACGCGATCGCCGGAGCCGGCGGCGCCAGCACGGTGAGTACGAACCCCGCCGCGCCGATCAAGCAGGAACCGGCCACGTGCCACCGGCGCTCGCGCAGGCGATCCGATCGCGAGCCGACGACGACCAATCCAATCGTCGCGGCGACGTAGGGAATAGCCGACAGCAGCACGATCGTCGCGGAGCCGAGACTGCTCATCGATTGCACCAGCTGCGGCAGCCAGAAGGCGATGCCGTAGAACGCGATGACGATGCAGAAATAGGGGAGCGACACGATCCACAAGCGCGGCGTGCCGAGTGCGGCGCGGAGGGTGACGATCGACTTGCTGGTCTCCGTCTGTTCGGCTTCCATCTCGCGCGCGAGCCATTCGCGCTCGTCGTCGCGCAGCCACTTCGCATCCGCGGGACGCTCGGTCATGTAAAGCAGCACGACCGGCACCAGCAGGATCGCCGGGACGCCTTCAACGATGAAGAGCCACTGCCAGCCTTGCAGGCCCCACGCGCGGTCCATTCGCAGCAGCGCGCTCGAGAGCGGCGCGCCGATCACGCCGGCCATCGCCGTCGCGGTCATGAACAGGCCGACGGCGCGCGCGCGTTCGCGCTGTGGAAACCACTGCGTGAGATACAGAATGATGCCGGGGAAAAATCCCGCTTCCGCCGCGCCAAGCAGGAACCGGATCACGTAGAAGCGCACGGGGCTGTCGACGAAGATCATCGCCGTCGACAGCACGCCCCACGTGAACATGATGCGCGCGATCCACAACCGCGCGCCGACGCGTGCCAGCATCAGGTTGCTCGGCACCTCGAGCAGGGTGTAGCTGAGGAAAAAGATCCCCGACCCGAACCCATAGACCGTGTCGCTGAACTTGAGGTCGCGATTCATGTCGATCGCGGCAAAGCCGACATTGACGCGATCGAGGTAGGCGACCACGTACAGCAAGAACAGGAATGGAATTAGCCGCCAGCGAACCTTGCGGAGAGCAGAAACTGCGACATCTTCAGCCACGAATGCGCTGATTCTGCATCAAAAACCGCTATTGCGATGTCAGTCTTCGTGACAAGTCGCGGAACTTGCCCAGAGGTGGCAGCGTAGACACTACTTATGGATCGTCTGCTGCAAGACCTGCGCTTTGCCCTCCGCCTTCTCTGGAAACACCGCAACTTCTCGATCACGACCATCGCCACCCTGGCCCTCTGCCTGGCGGCGAACGTCGCGATCTTCGCGGTCGTCAACGGCGTCCTGCTGAAGCCGCTGCCGTTCGACGAGCCGGATCGGCTCGTGCGGATGTTCAACAAGTATCCCGGCGCGGGCGTTGATTCGGGCGGATCGAACGGCGTGCCTGATTACTTCGATCGCCGCCGCGACATGACGGCGCTCGAGGAGCAAGCGTTGTTCCGCGAGGCCGGCGTCACGATCAGCGGCAGCGGGCTCGGTGAAGCCGAGCGGATCCAGGCGATGACGGTGACGCCGTCGTTCTTCAAGGTGCTGCGCATGCAGCCGTATCGCGGGCAGCTCTTCACCGACGCGCAAGGCGAGCTGGGCCAGGAGAAAGTCGTGATCCTCACGCACGGGTTCTGGCAGCGCTTGTTCGCCGGCCGCGACGACGCCATCGGCCAGGACCTGCGGCTCGGCGGCGAGCCCTACAAGATCGTCGGCGTCTTGCCGCCCGGGTTCGTGTTCCTGAATCCCGACATTCAGTTGTTCCGGCCTGCCGCGTTCACCGCGCGCGAAAAGTCAGACGACTCGCGACACAGCAACAACTGGCAGCAGTTCGGCCGGCTCAAGCCCGGCGCCACGCTCGAACAGGCGCAGAGCCAGCTCGATGCGATCAACGCCGCGAACTTCGAGCGCTTCCCGCAGTGGCGGGAGATCCTGAAGAACGCGCGCTTCGGCAGCGACGTGCTCGACTTCCAGGCGCAGCTGATCGGCGAACGGCGCTCGACACTGGGCATGCTGTGGGGCGGCGCGATCTTCGTCCTGCTGATTGGCTGCGTCAACGTGGCGAACCTGGTGCTCGTGCGATCGACGTCTCGCATTCGCGAGCTCGCGACGCGGCACGCAATGGGCGCCACGTTCGGACGGCTCGCGCGTCAGTCGCTGACGGAATCAACGGTGCTCTCGATCTGCGGCGGCCTCGCCGGCCTGGGTCTCGGCTGGTGGGCGCTTCGCGCCGCGCCGTTCTTTGGATTCGATCGGCTGCCCTCGGGCCTCGGCCTCGCGCTTGATTCACAGGTCGTCGGTTTCACGGTGTTGTTGATCGCGCTCGTCGGCATTGGCGTCGGCTTGATTCCGGTGATCGCGATGCGGCGCGCCAACATGGCGCAGGTGATCCGCGAAGAAGGCCGCAGCGGCACCCAGGGCCGTGGTCCGCGGTTGATGCGCCGCGTCCTTGTGACGAGCCAGGTCGCCTTCGCGTTAATCCTGTTGATCGGCGCCGGCGTGCTGCTCGCCAGCTTCGATCGCGTGCTCACGATCAATCCAGGTTTTCGCGCGGACAACGTGCTGACGGGAACGATCAGCATGCCGGCGTCACGCTACAAGGACGAAGCGGCGCTGCGCACCGAGCAGGCGCGCATACTCGAGCGGCTGCGCGCGCTCCCCGGCGTCGAAGCTGCGGGCACCACGACCACGCTGCCGTTCAGCGGCTCGTACAGCGACAGCGTGATTCTCGCCGAGGGCTACCAGATGGCGCCTGGCGAGTCGCTGATTTCTCCCGGACAAGTGTCGGTGTCGGATGGTTACTTCGAGGCAATGGGCGCAAAGCTGATTGCCGGCCGCTTCTTCAATGCAGAGGATGCGGAAGGCAAGCCGCGCGTGATGATCATCGACGAGCGCCTGGCGCAGCGTTTCTGGAAGAATGGCGACGCGCTCGGCAAGCGCATGTATTTCCCGCAGGACATCAACAACCTGATGGCCAAGCCGCGCGAAGACCAGATGATCACGATCGTCGGCATCATCGAGACCATGCGGCTGCGCGGCCTGGTGGATACGCAGGCGCAGAAGACCGGAACGTATTACGGCGCCATGCGGCAGGGACCTGCGCGCACGCTGGGCATTGCGATTCGCACCGCGGTCTCGCCGGAAACCCTGACGGGTTCGGTCCGCCGCGAGGTCGCGCAGCTCGATCCGGAAATGCCGTTCTACGGTGTCCGCACGCTCGAGGATCGCGTGACGACGTCGCTGATGGATCGCCGGACGCCGATGCTGCTCGCGACCGGCTTTGCCGGCGTCGCGCTGTTCCTCGCGGCGATTGGCATCTACGGCGTGCTCGCGTATCAGGTGTCGCAGCGGCGCCGGGAGATCGGCATCCGCATGGCGCTCGGCGCCGAATCGGCGAGTATCTTCAACCTTGTGTTGAAAGAGGGTGGTCTGATCGTCGGCGTTGGCGCGGTGCTGGGTCTCGCCGGCGCCTTCCTGCTGCGGCAGACGCTGCAGTCGCAGCTCTATGAAACCGGCGCCCTCGATCCCCGCGTCGTCGGCGCCGTTGCTGTCATGTTGATCGTCGTGGCGATGATCGCGTGCGTGTTGCCGGCGAGGAGAGCCGCGAAGACCGATCCGCTGATTGCGCTGAGCGATCAGTGAGCAAACATACACAGAAACACGGAACCACAGAAACACCGAAGACTGTTTGTAAAAGAATGCTCTGTGGTTCCGTGCTTCTGTGCGTTCTGTGTATGTTTGTCCAAAGTTAAGAGATCTCTCGTGGCGTGACGAGCACGCGTCGAAGCTCGCCGCGCCGCATCAACTTGATCGGCAGCAGCTGGCCGATCCGTTCTTCGGTCAACAGACGATGCAGGTCGTCGACGCTGCGCACCGCCTCGCCCGCAAATTCCACGATCAGATCGCCGGGACGCAGCTGCGCCTCCGCGGCGGCAGTCCCTTCAGAGACCGCCGTGATCGTGACGCCGCGATCGTGGTCGAGCTGATGGAAGCGCACCAGCAGTCTTGGTATCGGCGTGTCCTGGCCCGCCACGCCTAAGTGGCTGCGGCGCACACGGCCGTCGCGCAGCAGCGACGACACGACGTAACGCGCGGTATTGATCGGCACCGCGAAGGCGATGCCCTGGCCGCCGAGGATCACCGCGGTGTTGACGCCCACGACTTGTGCGCGGCTGGTGACGAGCGGGCCGCCGGAGTTGCCCGGATTGAGCGCCGCGTCGGTCTGGATCAGGTTCTCCATCAGCCGCACGGTGCGCGCCCGCAACGATCGGCCGAGCGCGCTGACCACGCCGGCGGTCACCGTGTGCTGAAAGCCGAACGGATTGCCGATCGCGATCACCAGTTGCCCGGGCCGCAGCGCCGACGAATCGCCAAACGGCGCCGCGATCAGATCGGGCGCCGACACGCGCAGAACGGCGAGATCCGTATGCGGATCGTCACCGACGAGGTCCGCCACGAGATCCCGTCCGTCCGGCAGCGTCACGCCGATTCGTGTGGCACGATTCACGACGTGACTGTTGGTGAGAATCAGCCCATCGGGCGCGAAGATAAAACCCGAACCGGTCCCGCCTGCATCAACCTTGACGACCGATGGACCCACCCGGTCCACCGCGGAAGTGACCGCGTGTGAGTACGCGTCGAGCAGATCCTGCTCCGACTGCGTTTCAAATCTGGATGACACCAAGTCGGACCCCTCTCTGAACCGCTTCGGTCCGGGTCGACACGCCCAGCTTCCCGAAAATGGAAGCCAGGTGGAATTTCACCGTGTGCTCGCTGATCGCCAGCACGTGCGCGATCTCGCGATTGGGGAGGCCATCCGCGACGAGCGAGAGCACATCGTGCTCGCGCGGCGTCAACGACTCGATCAACCCGCCTTCGCGCTCCGCGCTTCGGCGAGACAGGCTCGGGGGGAGCGAGACGACGGCGTCCGCCATCTCGACTCGATCGACCAGCTCGAGATGCGGATCCGCCGTCAGCTTTCTTCGGAGCGCGTCGAGCGCATCAGACGCCCGGCCGCCGACAAATATTCGGAGCAGAGGCACTAACCCTTGATCTTTGGACGCTCTGTCACCGTGACGGTTACATCGACCGCGCTTGTGCCTCGAATCACCGTGATCGGGACCGCGGCGCCTACCTTGTTGCCGCGCAGTCGCGTCACCAGCGTTTCGGGATCCTCAACCGTCTCGCCGCCGAAGCCGACGATCACGTCGCCGATCAGCAAGCCGCCCTGTTCCGCCGCGCTGTTGGGCGCGACGTGGCTGATCAGTAACCCGGAAGTCTGCGAGCGTCCACTGCGCTGCCGCTCCGGCAGCGGCACCGGCATGGTGCTGACGCCGAGATAACCCTGCTTCACGCCGCCTTCGGATGCGGCTTTCGTCGCCGCCGCAAACGCGATGGCTGCGGGAATCACGACAGTGGTGCCGCGAATCGCCAGCGATGTGATGATGCCAAGCGCCTGTCCCGATGCGTTGATCAGCGCGCCGCCGTTCAACGCACCGTGTGGTGACTGCTGAATGCGAATGACGCGATCGATCGAGCCGGTGCGCCCGGTACGCAGTGGACCGCCGACGACGGCGATTGGCGCGAGCGTGGCCATCACGCCGCCGCTCCACGTGCGTCCGACAGCGACGGCGAGATGTCCAGGCTTGGGTTCGGCGGCCGGCACGAGCGGGCGACGGTTGAGACCGTCAACGCGCACGATCGTCAGCCCCATGTTGCCGAGCCGCCCGAGCACCGTCCCTTCCACAGTCTGGCTTGCCCCGAGCGAAGTCGAGGGGTCCCCGGTCAGCACCGCCACCGTGTCGTCATCGGTTGCGGCAGGGGTCGCGATCAAGTTGTCGGCAATGACGAGGCCGGCGGTCACGCGGCGATGACCGTGGACCTGCACGATCGAGGGAGCGGCCGTCTCGACCGCGGCCTCAATCTCGTGTGAAAGAGATGTCCATGTGCTCATGACCCCACAGTAGCTATTGCTTCACGCGCACACATCAGCCGTTCGGCCGGGTAGTTGAGAGGCGAAAGCCGAGAGCCGAAAGCACTAGAATTCCGTAAGATGAGCCTGTCCGAGACCGCCGTTCTGGTCAGTTCCCTGCAAAAAGAGCTTCGCCGCGTGATCGTTGGCCAGGACGAGGTGATTGCCGAAATCCTGACCGCGTTTCTCGCCGGCGGCCATTGCCTGTTGCGCGGGGTGCCCGGGCTCGCGAAAACGTTGTTGATCAAGACGCTCGCGGATGCGGTGCATCTCAAGTTCAGCCGCATTCAGTTCACGCCGGACCTGATGCCGTCGGACATCATCGGCACCGAAGTGATCGAAGAAGACCGCGCCACCGGATCGCGCGGCATCCGCTTCATGCCCGGGCCGCTGTTCGCGAACATCATCCTCGCCGACGAGATCAATCGCACGCCGCCGAAGACGCAGGCGGCGCTCCTCGAAGCGATGCAGGAGTACCAGGTCACGGTTGGCGGCGTTCGCCATCAGCTCGATCGGCCGCTGTTCGTGCTGGCGACGCAGAATCCGATCGAGCAGGAAGGCACGTATCCACTGCCGGAAGCGCAGCTCGATCGCTTCATGCTCAATGTCGTGATCGGCTATCCGTCGGCGGCGGACGAGCGCACGATCCTGGCGCAGACCACGACCGGCGAGGAACCGAAGGTGACCGCCGTCGCCACGGGAGAGCAGATCGAGCGCGCGCGCCGCCTGGTTCGCGATGTCGTCGCGGCGGACAACGTGATCGATTACGCGGCGCGGCTGGTGCGCGCAACGCGGCCGGGCGGCGACGGCGGGGAAACGATTCCGCCGTGCGTGACGCAGTGGGTGCGCTGGGGCGCGGGCCCGCGCGCCGGGCAATCGTTGCTTCTGGCGGGGAAGGCGAGAGCCGTGCTCCACGGCAGGCCCGCGGTTTCGCTCGAGGACGTCCGCGCCGTCGCGCCGCCGGTGCTGCGCCATCGCATCCTCGTCAACTTCCAGGCGGAAGCCGACGGCGTCGATGCGGAACAGGTCGTCGCGAAACTGCTCGACGCGATTCCCGCACGGTAATCCATGTCGCGACCGCACGTCGTCACGTCCCTGGAGCTCCAGTCGCTTCGCGATCTCGAGCTGATGACGAAGTCGACCGTCGAGGGCCTGCGGCAGGGCCTGCATCGCAGTCCGTTTCACGGCTACAGCGCCGAGTTCAGTCAGTACCGTCACTACCGGCCCGGCGACGATCTGAAATACGTCGACTGGAAAGCGTTCGCGCGCACCGATCGCATCTACACGCGGCAGTTTCGTGAGACCACGAACGTGTCGGCGCTGTTTGTGATCGACATCAGCAAGTCGATGGACTTTGGATCGAAGTTCGTCCTGGCGCGGACCGTGGCCGCGGTGCTCGGCACGCTCGTGCTCGATCAAGGCGACGCGGCCGGCGTGCTGGCCGTGGACGATCGCGCGCACCTCGTGCCGTCGCGCAGCGGACATCATCACCTGCGCGTGCTCCTGTCCGAGCTCGCGTCGCTTGTCCCCGGAGGATCGGCATCGATCGCCGAGGCGTTGCGGCGAGCGGCGGCGATTCTCAAGCGCCGAGGGCTCGTCGTCGTCCTGTCAGATCTCTATGAAGACGAAGAGGCCATCGGACAGATTCGACAGCTCAAGCGCATGGGCCACGACGCCATCGTGATTCACACGCTCGCCAGGGCGGAGATGACGCTGGATGTTGGCGGCGCGGCGGAGTTCGTCGATCTCGAAAGCGGCGGACGCCTGACGGTGCAGCCCTCGGCCGCGCGTGAATCTTATGTGGCCGCCTTCACCGAGTGGCTGACGGGCGTCGAGCAGCAGCTGCGTCGCGACGGCATCGATTACCTGCGGTTGATCGCCGGTGAGCCGCTCGAGCCGGCGCTCCGGCGCTTCCTGATCGGGCGACGGGGCATGTCCTAGCCATGTCGATCTTCTGGACAGCGCCCGCCGCCTTGCTTGGCCTGACGCTGATCGCGTTGCCGATCGCGATCCACCTGCTGGCGCGCCAGAACATCCGCACGCTTCCGTACCCGTCGTTGCGTTTCCTGAAGCAGACGCAACTGGCCGCGTTTCGCCGCCGGGCGATTGAAGATGCCGCGCTGTTGTTGTGCCGTGCCGCGATCATTTCCGTCGCCGTGCTCGCACTCGCCGGGCCGGTGCTGCAAACACCAGCGCGACAGGCCGCGTACGCAAAACGCGTGTCGCGCGCGATCGTGCTGACACGCGACGGTGTCGATCGTGATGCGGTTGACCGTGCGGCCGAAGGCGTGATGGCCTCGACGATCGTCGTGCGAATGACAATGGCTGACGCGCTGGCGGAGGCGACGCGCTGGCTCGATCAGCAGCCGCCATCGGCCCGCGAGATTGTGACCCTTGGTGCGCTGCGACGCGGCGCTCTCAATGACGCTGACCTGTCGGCCGTCGATCGCGACATCGGGATTCGATTCCTGCCGGTTGCCGTCGAGACGCCATCGACGATCGTGGTTCCGGTCCTGACCCGCCGCAACGACACGCTGGTGACGATCGATCGCCAGGTTCGCGCCGACGCTGCGGCAACACAAGTCATCGACGGCCCTGCGATTGCGGCTCCGGCCGATCTCATTCGAATCGTGGCAAGTCCCGGTGATACCGCTCTTGCCGAAGCCGCACTTCGTGCCGCGCTCGATGCCGGCATCCCGTGGGCGGACCTCAATCAACACATCGTGATCGCCTGGGATGGCGCGAGCACGGGAGCGCTGGAATCAAACACGCGGTTGATTCGGATGGAAGTGCCGTCGCCCCCGTCGGCTGCCGCCGACGCGGTGCGTGCAGTGCTGCTCAGCGCGTCTCCACCGCGGCTGAGGGAACCGGTGCTGGTCAGTGCGGAACAACTCGCCGCGTGGACGCGTCCGGCGGGTGCACCGTCACCCGGTGCGCCGATCGCGGATGAAGGCGATCGCCGCTGGTTGTGGGCGCTGGCGCTGTTGCTGTTGCTGGTCGAGTCGTATCTGCGCCGCTCCGCCGCGGCGGCGCAGGTGGAGCAGAGCGAGGAGGCGCGCGTTGCGTAATGCCTCGGTATTCGCCGCAATCAACCGCGTTCGGTGGCGCTGGCGCGTGCGCGCGATGGCGCTGGCGATCACGGTCGCCGGCGCGGCCTTCGCGGCGGCCATCGTGCTGAGCTCCCTCGCGATCGCGATCGGTGTGGCTGTGATCGTGCTGCCGCTGATGTGGCTTCGTTCGGCGTCGCTGTCGAGCGTTGACGCGGCGCGCTTGATCGAAAGCCAATTCGGCGCGCTCGACAACCTTGTGGTCACCGCCGCCGAGCTTCAGGTGCGTCCTCGCGAGATCCGATCGGAAATCGGCGACGAGATCGATCGGCAGGCTGCCGAGCGCATTCGCTCCGTCGATCCGAATCGCGTGGTCCCGGTCGCGCCTCCAATCGCCGTGGCCGCCGCGGTCCTGATCGGTTGCGGTCTCCTCGTCCGTGCGGGCGGCGGCCCGGTCACGCAGCGAATCGACAATGTGACGACCGCAGGGACGCAACGTTCCGGAGGTCCGCCGCTGGTGGTCAAGGTGACGCCGCCGTCATATACGCGCCGCAACAGCGAAGCGCTCGAGAATCCGCTGCAAGTTGCCGTGATCGCCGGCAGCCGGATTCAGATTGAATCGGGCGGCGCGACGCTGCGCAACATGATGGCCACGGAATCTGCCGCGCTCGAACTTCGCGTCGGCGGCGAGCCGCGGTTCCTGTCGCTGATCGTCGTCCCGGACACCGCGCCGCGCTTGCGTGTTGTCACTCCGGGTAAAGACACCGCGTTCGTCGAGCCGAAGGGGCGGGTGCCCATCGCGATCGAGAGCCGCGACGATCTCGGATTGGCGTCGTTGTCGCTTCGCTACACGAAGGCTTCCGGCGGCGGTGAAAATGTCTCGTTCAGCGAAGGCGAAATCCCGCTGCGCATCAATCGGACCAGCGATCAGGACTGGCGGGCGGACGCGGCTCTCTCTCTGGAAGCGCTCAACCTCGCCGACGGCGACATCGTCGTCTACCGCGCGATCGCCCGCGACACGAATCCGTCGGGGACGCCGGTTCAGTCCGAACAATACGTGATCGAAATCGGCAGGAACGCGGCGATCGTCGATGCGGGGTTCTCGCTGCCAAGTGAGGAAAAGAAGTACGCGATCAGCCAGCAGATGGTGATCTACAAGACCGAACAACTCATTGCCGCTCGCGTGAGGCATCCGAATGACTGGCTCGAGCAGACTCGCATGATCGGCATTGAGCAACGGATGGTGCGCGCTGAAGTCGTGTTCCTGGGCGGCGGGGAAGTGGAAGACGAGGTCGAAGAAGCTGCGAAGTCCGACGAGCTGACCGAGGGACGCCTGCAGAACACCGGCCGCGCCGAATTGCTGCGCGCGATCAATGCCATGTCGCGCGCCGAGGCGCAGCTCAATGACGGCAATGCAGATGCTGCGCTCGTTTTCGAGAGGGAAGCGCTGGCCAGCCTGGAGAAAGCGCTCGACCGACGGCGCTACTTTCTCCGGACGTTGCCGGATCGTTCGCGGATCGACGCGTCCCGGCGCCTGACCGGTGAACGCAAGGAGGCCCGCTCCTGGAATCGCGACCTGCCGGTTCAGCCCGCCAATACCAACCTTGATGCGTTGCGCCGCGTGATGGGCGAGCTCGCAGCGAGTCTTGCAAACCCGGCCGCCGTGAACGCGTCGCTCGCTGCTCGCATTGCCGCCATTGATCCTTCATCGAAGGCGTTGCAAGGCGCGGCGGTAGCAATCGCGGCTGCGACGTCGGATGCATCACGACAGGAGGCCGTCCAGGCGGCGATGAAGGCTGTCACGATTCATGCGCTGAACGCCTTCCCTGCATCGACTGCCGTCGAAATCGGCGTCGCTCCCCTCGGCGGTGCGCTGGCCGACGAGCTCGCGCGGAGGCCGCGTCAATGAGCCAGGCCGACGTGCGCCCAACGCTTCGCGTGATTGCGGTGCTGATCGCGGTGGCGGGGACGATCGATCCCGCATTTCAAAGTGTGGATGCCTCCTCGCGGCCGGTCGTTGCTGTGCGGGCCGCAGCTGAGATCGACGCGGCAGAGCGAGCGTTGCGTAGCGCACTGTCGAGTCCAGTGATCACGCGCGACGTAACCAACGGCCGATTGCCGTGCGACAGCGACGACGATTGTGTTGTGATCGCCGACGGCTCGATCGATCTCGATTGGGATCAGCGATTGCGGCCAGTGTCGCTGATCAAAATGCCGATCGCAGGTCAACCGAACGTGCGGATGCGATCCGTGTCCGTGTCGCGCGGCCATCGCGCCGCGGCCGGCACGGCACGCGTACACCTCGAGGGCCGAGGTGTGACTGGCAAGCGCACCGCAGTGCGCGTGATCGATCGCCAGGCCGTGCTGGGTGCGGTCACGCACGAATGGTCGACGGGCGGGACCGCGGTCGTGGATGTTCCGTGGTGGCCGCTCGATACCGGCGCGCGCGCGCTGCAGATCGAAGCCGCGCCGATCGACGGCGAGATCACGGCGATCGACAATCGGATCGATGTGGGCGTTGCGATTGCGGCGTCGAAAATTCCCGTGCTGATCTTCGATGCCCGCCCGTCCTGGCACAGCACGTTCGTGCGCCGCGCGCTCGAAGACGATGAGCGGTTCGCGGTGGGATATCGCAGCCGGCTGGCGCCGGCGGTGTCGGCAGGCACGGCCGGCGGCCGGCTCGATGCCGCCACGCTCGATCGCGTGCCGCTGGTGATTGTCGGCGGCCCCGACGCCTTGACCGCCGCCGATGTGTCCCTGATCGAGCGCTTCGTCAAGGTGCGAGGCGGCACGCTGGTGGTGTTACCCGAGCGCCGCCCGTCCGGCGAATCGGCGCGGTTGTTCCATGGCACGTGGACCGAGCATCTCAATCCGACTCCGGAATCGATCGGGCCGTTACGCGCAACTGAGCTGCTTCGCGTAGCGGACGTATCTCCTGCCTCGACGGTGTTGGCCGCCTCGGGCACGGTCCCGGTGATTGTCAGCAGTCCGACGGGCGCCGGGCGCATCGTCGTCTCGGGCGCAATGGACGCCTGGCGCTATCGGAGCTCAAACCGCGGAGCGCTTGCCCTGAGCGAAGTCGAAGGGTTCGATCGATTCTGGCGATCGCTGGCGGCCGAAGCAGCTGCGGCGGGCGAGGGATTGACCATTACATTCGCGAACGACGTGGTGGAATACGGCGCCCGTACCACCTTCACGCTGCGCGACCGGCGTATGGATCCTTCAATCACCAGCGAAGCAAGCGTCGTGCAACGTTGTGGTGATGCGCTCGCGCAGCCTGTCCGCGTGTGGCCGCGAGGCGCGATCGGCGAATTCGCCGGCGAAGTATCAGCGCTGGCCAATGGGACGTGCACCATCGAGGCCGGCATTGGCGATCGGCAAGTCAGCGCATCGCTCGCGGTGGTCGATCACGCATCGCGCAGCGTCGACGACACCCTCGCCAAGCTCGAGCGCCGCGTGCGCGCGTCGGGTGGTGTCGTGACCAATGCCGGTGACGAAGCCGCGATCGCTCGCACGCTCGGCGACGACCCGCCGACGGTGTCACGCGTTGTCACCGCGCATCCAATGCGCCGGGCGTGGTGGATGCTCCCGTTCGCCGCCTGTCTCTCGATCGAATGGTGGCTGCGGCGGCGCGCCGGACTAAGATAGGGAAACTCATGGCTTACTCGAAAGACGAAATCAAACAGATCACCGACAAGGTCTTGAACATGTGCAAGGCCGACGCGGTGGAAGTGCGCTTCTCCGGCGGCGAGCGATCGGCGACACGCTTCGCGAACTCCAGCATCACCGCGAACCTGATCGAGCACGATCAGGAAGTGTCGATCACGGTTCGCTACGGACAGAAGACGGCGAGCGCGACGACGCACCAGTTCGACGATGAGACGTTGAAGCGAACCATCGATGCGGTGCAGGCGCTCGCCAGGCGCAAGCCGGACAATCCCGAGCTGATGCCGCTCGTGAAGCCGCCACAGAACTACATCGAGATTGATGCGGCCCTGCCGTCGGCGGTGAATTTCGGACCGGCCGAGCGCGCCAGGATGGTCAAGGCCAGCACCGATATCTGCGAGAAGCGGGGCGTCCTCGGCGCCGGCTACATCCCGAAGTTCGACTGGGTCGACGCCGGCGCGAACAGCGAGGGCCTGTTCACCTATTTCCACTACGCCGATGCGAGCTTCATTCTCACGTGCCGCACGCCCGATCAGACCGGCTCGGGATGGGCGGGCACGACCGGCGTCAAAGACCTCAAGAACATCAACGCCGAAATGCTCACCAACGTCGCGGCCGACAAGGCGTTGAAGTCGCGCAAGCCGCGCGCCATCGAGCCCGGCAACTACACCGTGATCCTCGAGCCTCGTCCGGCGGCGCGGTATCTGTCGCTGATGCTCGGCGCCTTCAACGCGCGCAACGCTGAAGAAGGCCGCAGCTTCATGAGCGGCAAGCAGCGCGGTGAAACGCGGCTCGGCGAGAAAGTCTTCGGGGACAACTTCACACTGCGCAGCGAAATCGGCAACCCGATCCTCCGCCAGACCCCGATCGGCCAGGACGGCCTGGCCGCGAAGCCGATCACGTGGGTGGAGAAGGGCGTCGTCAAAAACCTCTTCTACGATCGTTACTGGGCGCAGCGGCAGAAAATGGAGCCGACCGCAACATCGCCGAACATGAGCCTGGTGATGGAAGGCGGCACGACCAGCGTCGAGGAAATGATCAAGACGACCAAGCGCGGCCTGCTGGTCAGCTTCTTCTGGTACATCCGGCCGGTCGACAACATGACGCTCCTCAACACCGGCATGACGCGCGACGGCCTGTTCCTGATCGAGAACGGCGAGATCGTCGCGCCGGTTCAGAACTTCCGCTGGAACGAATCGCCGGCGGTCAGCTTCAACAACATCACGGCGCTCGGACCGTCGATCCCGATGCACACCGGTGAGGCGTACGACAACCCCGGCACCGCGTTGGTCCCGGCGATGCGCCTCGAAGACTTCACCATGACTTCGATTTCGCCAGCGGTCTGATCGTAGAGGCGGGTCTTCAGACCCGCCTGGAGATGACATGAAAAGAAGAGACTTCGTCAAGACTCTCAGCGCCACCGGGGTGGCCCTTTATGCCAGCGATCTCGTCGGCGATCTCATGGCGCAGTCGCCGAGGGCGCGCGTCATGGATTCGCGCTTCAAGGGCCTGTCGGATGTCGCGCTCGCCGAGGCGAAGCGCCTCGGCTGCACCTACGCCGACATCCGCTTCACGCGGAACGTCAACGACAGCGTCGCCGTCCGCGATCGCATTGTCACCGACTCGTTCGGCTTCGGCGCCGGCGGCTTGGAGACGAGCGCCGGCTTCGGCGTGCGCGTGATCCACAGCGGCGTCTGGGGATTCGCCAGCAGTCCGTTCGTGACCGAGGCCGAGATCAAGAAGATCGCCGCGCAGGCCACCGAGGTCGCAAAGGCGAGCGCGGTGAGCAAGCGCTTCGAAGTCAAGCTCGCGCCGGTCGAGGCCTACCAGGATTACTGGGCCGTGCCCGTGAAGCAGAAGCCTGAAGATGTTTCGCTCGACGACAAGATCGCGTTCCTGATGAAGATCAACGAGGCCGCGCTCAAGGTGCCGGGCGTGATCCGCGTCCAGTCGAACATGGCGTTCGATTACGAGTGGAAGTACCTGGCCACTTCGGAAGGCTCGTACATCGAGCAGGAAATCTGGCGCACGTCACCTGGCTTCACGGTCACCGCGCTCAAGAACGGCAAGGCCAAGTCGCGCACCTTCTCGGTCGCGCCGAAGTCGGCCGGCTACGAAGTCGTGCTCGAAGCGAAGATGCTCGAGAACGTCGAGAAGATTGCCAACGAAGCGGTGGAGCATTGCACCGCGCCGCCGGCCGGCGCCGGCCTCAAGGATCTGATCATGACGCCGGCGCACGCGATGCTGACGATCCACGAGATCGTCGCCCATCCGACCGAGCTCGATCGCGTGGTCGGCTACGAAGCCAATTACGCCGGCACCAGCTTCGTGAAGGCCGACGACATCGGCAAGCGCATGATGGGCTCGAAGCTGTTCAACGTCACCTGCGATCGCACGCTGCCGGGCGGCATGTGCACGGTCGGCTACGACGACGACGGCGTCAAGTCGCAGCGCTGGCCGATCATCCAGGAAGGCCGCCTCGTCGATCTGCAGACCAATCGCGAGACCGCGCACTACATCGGGCAGACCGCGTCGAAGGGCTGCACGTTCGCCACGTCGTGGCGCAACTATCCGTTCCTGCGCATGCCGAACGTGCACGTCGAGCCGGGCCCGCCGGGATCCCCGACGCCGGAAGAGATCATCGCCGACACCAGGGACGGCATCCTGATCGACGGCCGCGGCAGCTACTCGATCGATCAGCAGCGCTTCAACGGCCAGTTCGGCGGCGACGCGTTCTGGGAGATCAAGGACGGCAAGAAGACGCGGATGCTGAGCGACGTCACCTACAACGCCATTACCACCGACTTCTGGCAGAACCTCGATGCCACCTCGGGCAAGGAATCGTGGGAGATGTTCGGCACGACCGGCGACGCGAAAGGGCAGCCGGTCCAGATCAATCATCCCTCTCACGGCTCGCCGTGGGTGCGCATCCGGCGGATCATGGTCGGCGCGGCCTACAGCTGATCGCCGGCCAGCGGAGCGACGCGCATGCAGGTCATCACCCAGCCGGAAGACGGTGTCGCGCCTCTCATCAAGGCGATCAAGCGCGCCCGCAAGTCGATCGACATCGTCGTCTTCCGTTTTGACGTCGACAACATCGAGGACGCCCTCACCAAGGCCGTCGGCCGCGGCGTCGCCGTGCGCGCGCTCATCGCGCACACCAACCGCGGCGGCGCCAGCAAGCTGCGCAAGCTGGAAAGCCGACTGCTCAAGGCCGGCGTCACCTTGTCGCGAACGGCCGACGACATGGTGCGCTATCACGGCAAGCTGCTGGTGACCGACCGCGAGCAGGCGATGGTGCTCGGCTTCAACTACACCCACCAGGACATCGAGAAGAGCCGCAGCCTTGGCCTGGTCACGCGCAATCCGAAAGTGGTGCGCGACATCCTCAAAGTCGTCGAAGCGGATCACAACCGCACCGATCTCGAGATCAAGTCGACGCGCGTCGTGGTCAGTCCGGAGAACGCCCGTCAGCGCCTGATGGCGTTCATCAAGCGCGCGAAACGCGAGCTGCTGATCTACGACATGAACATCAGCGACGACGAAATGATCGCGCTGTTGAAGCAGAAGGCCGAAGCCGGCGTCAAGATCAAGGTGCTCGGCAGCGTCGAAAAGAAATGGCTCGAAGAGCTCGCCTGGCGCGTGCGGCCGTTCAAGACCATGAAGCTGCACGTCCGCGCGCTGATTCGCGATCGCCAGGCTGCGTTCGTCGGCAGCCAGAGCCTGCGGAAGCTGGAGCTCGACGAGCGGCGCGAAGTCGGCCTGATCACCAAGGATCGCCGCACCGTCAGCCGCATCGCGGCGACCTTCGCCGCCGACTGGAAAGCTAACCGGGAATAGCGACCGGTTGCGGCGCGAGCGACGTCGCCGCCGGCGGGAACGTCAGGCAGAAAACGGTCCCCGTCCCTTCGATCGACTCCACCGTGATCTCGCCATCCATCGCCTTGACGCAGTCGTCGACGATGGCCAGGCCAAGACCGACGCCCGACACCGATTCGAAATCGGCGCGATCGCTGTGCGCGCGCGTGAAGCGATGGAAGATCTTCGAGATGCGATGTTCGGGGATGCCGACGCCGTTGTCGCGGACGCAGATCTCGCAGGAGCCGTTCTCGAGCCGCCGCGCCGTCACGTCGACCAGCCGCCGCGGTTTTTGCGGATCGCAGTATTTCACCGCGTTGGACAGCAGATTGACCAGGGCCAGCTCGAGCCGGCCGACGTCGACGATCAGCATCGGCATGTCGTCCGCGATCTGGATCTCGACGCCTCGTGCCTCCGCCATTTCATGGAGCTGACGCGCCGCTTCGACGGTGACTGAGGTAATCGAAACTTCCTGCAAGCTGGGATCGTCGGTGTTGCCCTCGACACGCGCCAGGCGCTCCAGCTTGAACGTCATGTCGACGAGCTTCTTGATGTTGCGGTCGATCAAGGCCACGGTCTGCTCGTGTTGCGCGTCGGTCAACCCGTTCATGCGCAGCAACGACACCGCGGTCGCGATCGGCGCCAGCGGCTGGCGCCATTCGTGCGTCGCCATCCGCGTGAACTGCCGGAGGCGCTCGGCTTGATCGGTAATGGTCTCCGTATACAGCGCGACGAACGTTTCAACGGTTTCCTGCAGCAGCACGCCGACCGCATGATGCAGCCGCGAGATCACCGCGATGCACTCCGCCGCCGGCGGCGTCAGCACCAGCCGGACCGACTCGTCTTCCACGAACCGCAACAGGATGGCGCCGAGCAGCTGGTACTCGCGCAACACCTGGTGCAGCGACGCGCGCTGCTGGTGGCGAAGCGCGCCAAGCTCGCGCGCCTTCTGGACCACCTGCGTATTGGCCGCAATCGCTTCTGCCTCGGGCGCCTTCACGTACGCGCTGATGTCGACGATCAACGACGGGATGTGATCGAGCAGGCTGTCGCTTGGGAAGACTTCGTTGGCGCCGACCGGAAGCATGTCGTGGAGCCGCGCGAACCATCTGGCGGCGAGCAACGCGTGTTCGGCGGCGATCCGATCCGCGATGGCGCCGGAGAACCCGGTCGTGATCATTCGAGAAACCTCAGACGACGCGCTCAGGAACCGCCGCCGCTCAGCTGGTGTGGAAATTACGGGAACAGTTGGGATTATCGAACGCGGAGCGATGCAAACGCAAACTCAGCGGTATTTGAGTGTGCGATCGAGAACCTGAGGCTCATACGGAAGGCTTGGCGCTTTCGGCAAGAAGATCCTCGAGCATCTGCAACAGCACGTCGGGGTTCACGGGTTTTGCGAGGTGCTCACGGTAACCGGCATTGAGCGCTTTCTCGCGATCGGCGCGTCCCGCATAGGCAGTCAGCGCCACGCTGACGTCGGGCATCGCGGGTCCCAGTCGATCGCGCAACAGTGTCATCAACGTGTAGCCGTCCTGTCCGGGCATTGCAATGTCGCTGACCAGCGCGTCGAAGCGATGGCCGTCGATGGCGCGCAACGCCTCGGCGACCGATCGCGCGCCCACCGGTATTGCGCCCGCCATTGTCAACGTCGATTCGAGGAGCTCGAGCGTGTCCTGATCGTCTTCGACCACCAGCACGGTGGCCTGCGTCAGTGAAGCGACTCGCGGCCGCGACGTGGACGCGGATGTCGCCGGCGACGGACGCCGCACCGGCAGCGTGACCGTCAACGTCGCGCCCTTGCCGGGTCCATCGCTGAAGACGGTCACCGATCCACCGTGCATCTCCGTCAGCCGCCGCACGATCGTCAAGCCAATGCCGAGCCCGCCGTGCGTCCTCGTGCTCGCCGCGTCGGCCTGGCGGAAGGGCTCGAACATGAACGGAATGAATTGCGGCTCGATGCCGGCGCCGGTGTCGCGGACTTCGATGGTGTCGTGGTCCCCGTCGCGGCGCAGCGCCACCGTGACGGTGCCGTGCGACGGTGTGAAGCGGACCGCATTGCTGATCAGGTTCCACAACACCTGCTGAAGACGATCGGGATCGCCCATCGTGGGCAGCGGCACGGGGCAGACACACTCCAGTGTCACCTGCCGGGCATCGGCCGCCGGACGGCACGCGTCGATCGCATTGCTCACGACCGTGGTCAGATCGATCTCCCGGATATCCAGCAGCAGCTTGCCGGTCGTGATGCGCGACACGTCGAGCAGGTCCTGGACCAGCCGGGCCTGCGCATGGGCGTTGCGATCGATGCGATCGAGCGCGTGCTTGACTTCCTCGGCCGGCAGCTGGCCGCGGCGCAGCAGGTGCACCCAGCCGACGATGGCGTTGAGCGGCGTGCGCAGCTCGTGCGAGAGCGTCGCGAGGAATTCGTCTTTCAACCGGTTCGCCTGCTGCTCGCGATCGAGCGCCTCGGCGCGCTCGCGCTGCGACGCCTGGATCTCGTCGAGCATGCGATTGAAGGCCTGGACCAGCACCCCGATCTCATCCTGGCTGGGATTGGCCGCGCGGATCGAATAATCGCCGCGATCGGCGATCTCCCGCGCCGTCGACGCCAGGCGCGCCACGGGCTTCTCGACCATGCCGCGCAGCAGCGTCGACAACAGGAACGACACCAGCAGTCCCGTCACCAGGATCGCGCCGACCGCGGTCGCCTGCGTCCGGATGCGCGCGCGATGACCGTCGAGATCGACGCCGATGTACAGCAGCGCGCCGCGATCGCGGCCGCGTTCGAGCTGCTGCGTGACGAACATGCGATTCTCCGCGAGCTGCATGCCCGGCTGCGTGGTCTCCGGGCACACATCGATCGGATTGCGGAACGAGCGCCACGCAAACAGTCTGCCGCCGGGGAGATACAAGCAGGCAATCTGCGTGTGCGGATGCAGCTCGAGCATCTCGAGCGTCTCGCCGGCGGCATCAGGATCCAGGAACGTCACCGCCGCCGCGGTGTTCTCCAGCACCAGCTGCGCCTCGGTGGCGAGGTCGGACTGCATGTCGGCGCGATAGCGGTAGAAATCCCACACCACGAACGCCATACTGGCGAGCAGCAGCACCACCGCGCTGGCGGTCATCAGCATCGCGGTCAGCTTCTGGCGGATCGACAGCCGCTTCAGCATCAGCGATCCCTCACTTGTCGAGCGAGGCGCAGCAGCTTGGAGCTGACGTTCAGGTTGCGCCGCCCGCCGGCGGCGCGATTGATGTCGAAGCGGATGCGATTGTTCTCGCGCACGAACGCAATCACCGTATCGTCGGTGAGCGCGCCGTCAGCGACGGTCAGCACCTGTTGACCGCGAACGGCGGCCAGCCACGCCTTGCCGTCGGCGCTTTGCGAGTTCCCGACGTACAGGATCTGACACGCCTTCGCCGCATCGAGGCCATCGAGCGCGACGGCGACGAGCGGCTTGCCGTCGATATGCTCGCCCTCGACCGCCGCTTTCAGCATCGTGAAGAAGCCGTCGTTGGCGGTGACGCAGATGCGCACTTCGCCCGGCGAGCGTTCCCCGATGGCCACCGCCGGCCACGTCACGTACTTGCTGAAGTTGTAGAGGAATACCGCCTTGATGTTGGCCTCGATCGGCGACGGTTGGGCGCGCGCCGTCTCGCCGAGTAGACACACGAATACCGCGGTGACGACCAGCCGCGGGGTGGCAGTCAGAAACGCCATGTCGAGCGCAGCGTGACGGTCCTCTGGAACACCTGCGGCGGCGTGCCGCCGCGGAACTCCAGGTGGCTGCGATTGAGCAGGTTGTTGCCGACCACGGCGACGTCCCAGCCCGGCCGCACGCGATAACCCACGCGGCCGTCGATTTCGGCATACCCATCGACCGCCGGCGCCGGCAGCGCGCCGACATAACGGTAGAACGCGTCGACCTCCAGACGCGGCCCGGCATTGATGTGCGACCTCAATTTGAACAGGTGGCGCGGATCGTTGCCTTCGGACGCGCCGCCGGTCCGATCCGTGCTGCCCGGATCGAACGTCACGTGTTTCCAGAAACGGGTGTAACCGCCGCTGACTTGCCACCAGGCCGCGAGTTGCGCGGTCGAGGTGATCTCAACCCCTCGCGTGACGGCATTCATCATGTTCATCAGCCGGATCGGGATTGGCGGGGAGGGCACTTCCTGGCTCCGCAAGTCGTCATAGCGGTTGTTGTACGCCGCAATGTCGACGTTCAGCCGTTGTCCGAGCCGCGTCCGGTAGCCAGCCTCGTAGGCGATGACCGATTCGGATCGAAAGTCAGTGGTCCCGGTCAGTGCAAGCAGCGGGGTGTTCGGCACCCGGAAGCGCAAATCGGTATCGAAGCGCGTCGGCACCCGAACGGCTCGCGACACCGACGCCCAGACCGTTTGCCTGGGGCGCGTCCAGCGCGCGGACACCGTCGGCTGCAACTCCGCGCCGGTGAATTCGTTGAACTCGAGTTTCGATCCGGCGGTGACGAACAGTCCCCGGCCCGCATCCACCTGCGCTTGTGCGAACACGTTGGCGCGGTGGGAGACGCGCTCGCGCGGCTCGAAGAAGAAGCCCGGGCCATCGCCAAGATCGTCCCCTCGATAATTGCGGTAGCCGCCGCCGAACACCATTACCATCCGGCGCCGCGTGCGTTGGTGCTGGACGTCGACATCGAGCGTCTGCAGGAGTCCGCGATACTGCACGGGGACGCGCCGGTAAAAATAATCGTAATAGGCCTGGACGCGGGTCTCGCCGCCCGAGCCGCTGCGACGGGTCCAGCGCGCGAGCAGGTTGGCGCCGCGCCAGGTGATCGACCGATCGACGTTCACGCCCAGTGCCGTGTCTCCCGCGAACACATCGCCTTGCAGCACGGCGAAGTTCCTGCCCGCGCGATCGGATTCGATCCGGAATCCAGCCTGGCCGAAGTCATGGCCGTTCCCGGCGCTGCCACCGGCGAGCAAGGTCGCAGCCTCCTCGGCCCGCACCTTGCCATAGACGCGGTAGGAGCCGGCCGCACCGAACCGCCCGCCGTGGCGGATCGCGAGCGGCCCGGCCGTGTCAGTGCCGACGGCGGCGTTGACGAACGTGCCGCGCGTGTCCGCGGCGTTTTTGGTAATGACGTGGATGACGCCGTTGACGGCATTGGCGCCCCACAGGGTGCCGCCCGGTCCGCGCACCACTTCGATGCGCTCGATGTCCGGGACGATCAAATCCTGCGCCTCCCAGAACACTCCGGCAAACACCGGTGAATAGACCGTGCGGCCATCGATCATCACGAGCAACTTGTTGGCGGTGGTGATGTTGAAGCCGCGCACGCTGATCGCATAGCCGGGGCCGGAGACCCGCGCGACGTGCATGGTCTCGGCGAGGCGCAACGCCTCCGGCAAGGTCATCACGCCAAGCCGGCGCAAGTCGTCGGCCGTGATCACGGTCACGGCGGCCGCCACCCGGTCGAGTTGCTCGGAACGGCGCCCTGAACCAGTGATGTCCGTCGCCGCCAGCTCCTCGATGGAGAGGCGTTTGAGCTCCGCTAATTGTGACGGCGATGGCGTTTGCGCCGCGGCGGCGCTCGCCGACAGCTCGGCGCCAAGAATCAGGAGGAGGATCAGTCGCATCGCGGCAGCCGGGAATAAGCTATCACCGCCGCCTGCGAACACAGTTGAGCTTCGGGAAAAAGGACCGAAGGCCGCGCAAGTGCGACGACCTTCGGTCTACCCCCAGAAATGATCTGGTGATTTGTTGAGCTGGTGATCTTGTGATTTGAAATCACGAGGTCACGAGCTCACGAGATCACCAGATCAGTATTGCGTGGCCAGATTCAGTATTGCGTGGCAGTATTGTTGAGCCAGTTTTCGACGTCGCGTGCCGCCTGATCGCGGGCGATGCCGTACCGCTCCTGTACTTTTCCGACCAGCTGATCGCGACGGCCGTCGAGTTGATCGATCTCGTCGTCGGTCAGCTTGCCCCACTGTTCCTTGACGCGGCCTTTCAGCTGCGCCCATTTGCCCTTCAAAATATCGTCGTTCATTGAATTACTCCCTAGGATTCGGAACCACCGTCAGCTGGTTGTCAATGCGGTAACCCGGCGCTTCGGCGGCCGCAATGCGTGCCGCTTCGTCACGCTGGGTCGCCGTCTTCACGGAACCCTTCAACACGACGGTCTTCGTCTCGTGGAACGTGTCGACGTTGATGTGGCTCGCGTCAACGGTGCGGTCGGCCATCAGCGCCGACTTCACATCGATCGTCTCGACGGCGGCCTTGATCGCGCCGCTCGAATCACGAGCTGCTTCCTTCGTTTCGGCTGCCGCTTCACGCGCCGCCGGTTCCGCCTTGTCGGCGTTGATTTCCGCGTCCTTCTTCACGCCCGCTGCCGTGTTCGAGCAGGCCGCCAGTGAGAGGCCGCTCAACAATGCCACTGCCAGATATGCGTTCTTCAAGCTCATCGGTCCTCCTACGGGCCACGTGCCCGACGCTTGAAAGACTTCAAAAAGCCTGCCGGGGAATCCGGGAGCCGGGAGCCGGGAACCGGGAGCCGGGGGTGCACATTCGGGAATTACCTCACCAAGATCAGGAACCTCCGGTTCCCGGCTCCCGGCTCCCGGATCCCGGATCCCGTATCCGAATACCCACCCCAACAGATATGTAGGTAATCTGTTGCCCAATCCGAGTAACACCTGGGCAAAACCCTACCAAAATCGTGGGACTGGTCCTTGCATCTAAAGGCCGAGTTTCGAACCAGACGAGGTTACAGCTTATGCACCTTGCCCGTAATAAGGTCGCTGCCAGCAAAGTGCGCGCGTCGATGAGCGGCGGCGCCGGGACGGACACGCTGGATCTTCGGGTCCTTTACAGCGTGCTCGCCGACTATCAGCGCGGCAATTTCACGGTCCGGATGCCCGACGATCGCACGGGTCTGGCCGGGAAAATTTGTGATGCGCTCAACGCGACCATTGAGCGGAACGAGCGCCTCGTCAAAGAGCTCGAGCGGTTGAGCTCCGTCGTCGGCAAGGCCGGCAACGTCAAGCAGCGCGCGCAGCTGCCATCGGCGGAAGGCGCGTGGAGCACCGCGATCGAGTCGGTCAACACGCTGGTGTCGGACCTCGTGCAGCCCACCACCGAAGTCGCGCGCGTCATCGGCGCGGTCGCGAAAGGCGACCTCACGCAAACGATGTCGCTCGAAATCGACGACCGCCCGCTGACCGGCGAGTTCCTGCGCACCGCGAAAGTCGTGAACACGATGGTGGCGCAGCTCGGCACGTTCTCGTCGGAAGTGACGCGCGTGGCGCGCGAAGTCGGCACCGAAGGCAAGCTGGGCGGCCAGGCGGTCGTGAAGGGCGTCGCCGGTACCTGGAAAGACCTCACCGATAACGTCAACCTGATGGCCGCGAACCTGACCTCACAGGTCCGCAACATCGCGGAAGTGACGACCGCCGTCGCGAAGGGCGATCTGTCGAAGAAGGTCACCGTCGACGTCAAAGGCGAAATTCTCGAGCTGAAGAACACCGTCAACACGATGGTGGATCAGCTGTCATCGTTCGCGGCCGAAGTGACGCGCGTCGCGAAGGAAGTCGGCACCGAAGGTCAGCTCGGCGGCCAGGCCGACGTGCGCGGCGTCGCCGGCACATGGAAGGACCTCACCGACAACGTCAATGAGCTCGCGTCGAACCTGACGATTCAGCTGCGCGACGTGTCGAAGGTCGCCACCGCAATCGCCGGCGGCGACCTCAATCAGAAGATCACCGTGCAGGCGCAGGGCGAAATTCTGCAGGTGAAGAACGTGCTGAACACGATGGTGGACCAGCTCGGTTCATTCGCATCGGAAGTGACGCGCGTGGCGAAGGAAGTCGGCACCGAAGGCAAGCTGGGCGGCCAGGCGGATGTGCGCGGCGTCGCCGGCACGTGGAAGGACCTCACCGACAACGTCAACGCGATGGCCAGCAACCTGACCTCGCAGGTGCGCAACATCGCCGATGTGACGACCGCGGTCGCGAAGGGCGACCTGTCGAAGAAGGTCACCGTCGACGTCAAGGGCGAGATTCTCGAGCTGAAGAACACCGTCAACACGATGGTCGATCAGCTGTCGTCGTTCGCATCGGAAGTGACGCGCGTCGCGAAGGAAGTCGGCACCGAAGGTCAGCTCGGCGGCCAGGCCGACGTGCGCGGCGTCGCCGGCACGTGGAAGGACCTCACCGACAACGTCAACGAGCTGGCCGGCAACCTGACCGTGCAGCTGCGCGACGTGTCGAAGGTCGCGACGGCGATCGCGAGCGGCGACCTCAACCAGAAGATCACCGTGCAGGCGCGCGGCGAAATTCTGCAGATCAAGAACGTCATCAACACCATGGTCGACCAGCTCTCGTCGTTTGCGTCGGAAGTGACGCGCGTCGCGAAGGAAGTCGGCACCGAAGGCAAGCTGGGCGGCCAGGCGGAAGTGGGCGGCGTCGCCGGCACCTGGGAAGACCTCACCGACAACGTCAACGCGATGGCCAGCAACCTGACCAACCAGGTCCGCAACATTGCCGACGTCACCACGGCGGTCGCCCGCGGCGACCTGTCGAAGAAGATCACGGTCGACGCGCGCGGTGAAATTCTCGAGCTGAAGAACACCGTCAACACGATGGTGGATCAGCTGTCGTCGTTCGCGTCGGAAGTGACGCGCGTCGCGAAGGAAGTCGGCACCGAAGGCAAGCTGGGCGGCCAGGCCGACGTGCGCGGCGTCGCCGGCACGTGGAAGGACCTCACCGACAACGTCAACGAGCTGGCCGGCAACCTGACCGTGCAGCTGCGCGACGTGTCGAAGGTCGCCACCGCGATCGCCAGCGGTGACCTGAACCAGAAGATTACGGTGCAGGCGCAGGGCGAAATTCTGCAGATCAAAAACGTCGTCAACACGATGACGGACCAGTTGAACGCGTTCGCGTCCGAAGTCACGCGCGTGGCGCGCGAAGTCGGCACCGAAGGCAAGCTGGGCGGCCAGGCCGACGTGCGCGGCGTCGCCGGCACGTGGCGCGACCTGACCGACTCGGTCAACTCGATGGCCGGCAACCTGACCGGCCAGGTGCGAAACATCGCCGACGTCACGACCGCGATCGCGAAGGGCGATCTCTCCAAGAAGATCACCGTCGCGGTGCGCGGCGAGATTCTCGAGTTGAAGAACACCATCAACACGATGGTGGACCAGCTGAGCGCGTTCGCGTCGGAAGTCACGCGCGTCGCGCGCGAAGTCGGCACGCAGGGTCAGCTCGGCGGCCAGGCCGACGTGCCCGGCGTCGGCGGCACCTGGAAGGACCTCACCGACAACGTCAACGCCATGGCCAGCAACCTGACCAACCAGGTGCGTAACATCGCCGACGTCACCACCGCCGTCGCGCGCGGCGACCTGTCGAAGAAGATCACCGTCGATGCGCGTGGTGAAATTCTCGAGCTGAAGGACACCGTCAACACCATGGTGGACCAGCTGTCATCGTTCGCGGCCGAAGTGACGCGCGTCGCGAAGGAAGTCGGTTCGGAAGGTCAGCTCGGCGGTCAGGCGGATGTGCGCGGCGTCGCCGGCACGTGGAAGGACCTCACCGACAACGTCAATCGTCTTGCCGCGAACCTCACCACCCAGGTCCGCGCGATCGCGGAAGTCGCGACCGCCGTGACCAAGGGCGATCTGTCGCAGTCGATCAACGTTGAAGCGGCCGGCGAAGTCGCGGCCCTCAAGGACAACATCAACGAAATGATCGTCAACCTGCGCGATACGACCGAGAAGAACACCGCGCAGGACTGGCTGAAGACCAACCTCGCGAAGTTCACGCGCCTCCTGCAGGGCCAGCGCGACCTCGCCACCGTGTCGCGCACGATTCTGTCGGAGCTGGCGCCGCTCGTGCCGATGCAGCACGGCGTCATCTACTTCAACGAATCCGCGACGGAAGAACCGGATCTGCGGCTGCTCGCAAGCTACGCCTACACCGAAGGCGAGCAGCTGAAGACGCGCTTCCGGGCCGGCGAAGGTCTCGTCGGCCAGGCGGCGCTCGAGAAGGAGCCCATCCTCCTGACGGACGTGCCGACCAACTACGTGCAGATCAGCTCGGGACTCGGCTCAGCGGCGCCGACCAACATTTTCGTCGTCCCGGTCCTGTTCGAAGGCCAGGTCAAGGCGGTCATCGAGCTCGCCTCGTTCTACCGCTTCAACGAAACGCACCTCAACTTCCTCGGCCAGCTCACCGAATCGATCGGCATCGTGCTCAACACGATTACCGCGACGATGAGAACCGAAGAACTGCTGAAGCAGTCACAGTCGCTCGCGACGGAGCTGCAGAAGACGAACGAAGAACTGGAAGAAAAGGCCGAGCTGCTCGCCAAGCAGAACGCCGAAGTGGAACAGAAGAACCGCGAAATCGATCAGGCCCGCCTCTCACTGGAAGACAAAGCAGCACAGCTCGCCCTCACCAGCCGCTACAAGTCGGAGTTCCTCGCGAACATGTCGCACGAACTCCGCACCCCCCTCAACTCGCTGCTGATCCTGTCGCGCCTCCTGGCGCAGAACTCGGAAGGCACGCTGACCGAGAAGCAGGTCGAATTCGCGAAGACCATTCACGCCTCGGGCTCGGACCTGCTCGAGCTGATTAACGAGATCCTCGACCTGTCGAAGATCGAGTCCGGCATGATGGACGTGGACGCCGTGCCGGTGTCGCTGTCCGACGTGCAGTCCTACGTCGACCGCACGTTCCGCGAGGTTGCCGGCAGCAAGGGCCTGATGTTCAAGGTCAACCTCGACCCGCAGACCATCGGCTCGATCATCACCGACCAGAAGCGCGTGCAGCAGGTCCTCAAGAACCTGATCTCGAACGCGATCAAGTTCACCGAGGCCGGATCGGTCACCTTGTCGATCGAGCCTGCGACCGGCGGGTGGACCAAGGGCCACGCCGGCCTCGACCGCGCCACCAACGTCGTGGCGTTCAAGGTCGAAGATACCGGCATCGGCATTGCGCAGGACAAGCACCAGGTCATCTTCGAGGCGTTCCAGCAGGCCGACGGCACGACCAGCCGCAAGTACGGCGGCACCGGCCTGGGTCTGTCGATCAGCCGCGAAATCGCGAAGCTGCTGGGCGGCGAGATCAGGCTGACCAGCTCCGTCGGCCACGGCAGCACGTTCACGCTGTATCTGCCGTCGGTGTACGTGTCGACGCTCAGCGCGGCCGAGCGTGTCGCCGAGGTGCCGGTGGGCACGCGCATCGAGATCGATCGGGCGCTGGCCGCCGAGGACATCCCGGTCGACGACAATCCGCTCAACGACGACCGCCAGCGCATCCAGCCCGGCGATCGCGTGCTGCTGATCATCGAAAACGATCATGCGTTCGCGCGCATCCTCATGGACCTCGGGCGCGAGCACGACTTCCGCGTCCTCGCCGCGGTCCGCGGCGACATCGGTCTGCAGATGGCGCGGCAGCATCGTCCGGATGCGATTACGCTCGATCTCGATCTGCCCGGACTGGACGGCTGGAACGTGCTCGATCGCCTGAAGCACGACGCCAGCACGCGTCACATCCCGGTGCACGTGATTTCGGTGACCGACGATCCGCATCGCGGCATGCGGCTGGGCGCGAAGACCTTCTGGGCGAAGCCGTCGGACACCGCGTCGCTCGAAGAGGCGTTCGACGCGATCAAGGAGTTCAGCGATCGCAAGCTCCGCACGCTGATGATCATCGAAGACGACGACGTCCAGCGCAATACGCTGGTGGAGTTGATCGGCGATCGCGACGTGCAGATCACCGCGGTGGCGACCGGCAAGGAAGCGCTCCAGTTGCTCGCCGAGAAGCCGTTCGACTGCATCGTGCTCGATCTCGGCCTCAGCGACATGAACGGCCTGCAGCTGCTCGAGCGGATGCGCTCCGACAAGACCATGTCGCAGGTGCCGGTGATCATCTACACCGGCAAGGAATTGTCGAAGACCGAGGAAGCCGAGCTGCGGCAGCTGGCGCAGACCATCATCATCAAGGACGTCAAGTCGCCGGAACGGCTGCTCGACGAAACCACGCTCTTCCTGCACCGCGTCGAGAGCGCGCTGCCGCCCGACAAGCAGCGGCTGCTCGATCAGCTGCACCGCAGCGACCCGACGCTGACCGGCAAGAAGGCGCTGGTCGTGGACGACGACATCCGCAACATCTTCGCGTTGACGAGCATCCTCGAGCGCTACGAGATGGATGTGCAGTACGCCGAGAACGGCCACGACGCGTTGAAGATGCTGAACGCGAATCCCGACATCGACGTGGTGCTGATGGACGTCATGATGCCGGAAATGGACGGCTACGAGGCGACGCGGCGCATCCGCGACAATGCGACGTTCGAGGATCTGCCGATCATCGCGATTACCGCCAAGGCGATGAAGGGCGACCGGGAGAAGTGCATCAGCGCAGGCGCGTCGGACTATGTGACCAAGCCGGTGGATTCAGATCAGCTGATCTCACTGCTGCGAGTATGGCTGTCCCGGTAAGAAAACCGGTCAACATCCTCGTCGTGGACGACCGCGACGAGAACCTGATGGCGGTCGAGGCGGTCCTCAATGACCCCGGATACCGCCTGGTTCGCGCGCGGTCCGGCCGCGAGGCCCTGAAGGAGGTTCTCGACCAGGACTTCGCGCTGATCCTGCTCGACGTGGTCATGCCCGGGGTCGACGGCTACGAGACGGCGACGCTGATCCGCGAGCGGCCCCGGTCGCGCCAGACGCCGATCATCTTCCTGACCGCGAACGACTGGGGCGCCCAGCACGTGTTCCGCGGTTACACCGTTGGCGCCGTCGATTACCTCGTCAAGCCGGTGCCGGCCGACGTGCTGCGCTCGAAGGTCGCGGTCTTCGTCGAGCTGTTCAACCGCCAGGAAGCGCTGCGGATCGGCCAGGAAGAGCTCGAGCGGACGATTCAGGACCGCACGCGCGAGCTGGCGGAAGCCAACGTCGCGCTGTCGGCGGAGATCGAAGAGCGCAGCAAGATCGAGCGCGAGCGCGTCCAGCTGCTGCGCCGCGAGCAGGCGGCGCGTCTCGAAGCCGAGCGCGCCAACCGGCTCAAGGACGAATTCCTCGCCACGCTGTCGCACGAGCTGCGCACGCCGTTGAACGCGATCATGGGCTGGGCGCACGTGCTCGGCCAGAGCAGCCACGATCGCGACACGGTGCTGCGCGCCGCGACCGTCATCCGGCAGAACGCGACTTCGCAGTCCCAGCTGATCGACGACATCCTCGACGTCTCGCGCATTGTCGGCGGCCGCCTGGTGCTGGACACCTCGCTCGTTGAGTTGAGCAAGGTGATCGACGATGCGATCGACTCGCTGATGCCGGCCGCGAGCGCCAAGGTGATCCAGGTCGTGCGCAATCTCGATCGCACGATCAACGTCATCGGCGATCGCGATCGCCTGCAGCAGATCGTGTGGAACCTGGTGTCGAACGCGCTGAAGTTCACGCCGAAGAACGGCCGCGTGGAGGTCAGGCTCGAAGATGTCGATGGCGACGCGCAGATTGCCGTGGCCGACAGCGGCATCGGCATCTCCGCCGAGTTCCTGCCGTTCGTGTTCGATCGTTTCCGCCAGGCCGACAGCTCGATGAGCCGGCGGCACAGCGGCCTTGGCCTCGGCATGGCGATCGTGCGGCACCTCGTCGAGCTGCACGGCGGCACGGTGAGTGTCGAGAGCCCCGGCGAGAACCAGGGGACGACGTTCCGGTTGAAGCTGGCGCGTCATACCGGCGCCGCTCCCGAAGTCCACGACACGCCGGTCCGCTCCGTCCCGGATCCGCTGTCCGAAGTGGAGCTTGAGCACCTGACCGGCGTTCATGTGCTGATCGTCGAAGACGATACCGACTCGCGCAATGTGCTCGCCGTGCTGCTGCAGCGCCTCGGCGCCATCGTCGAGGCCGTTGCCTCGGCGAAGGAGGCGTTCGAGCGCGTGTCTCATCGGCCGCCCGACGTGCTGGTCAGCGACATCGGCATGCCGGATGAGGATGGCTATTCGCTGATTCGGCGCGTCCGCCAGATCGGCGGTGAACGAAAGCTGCCGGCGATCGCCCTCACGGCGTACGCGCGAAAGCAGGACGCCGACGCCGCCTTCGCTGCCGGCTACGACTGCCACTTGCCGAAGCCGGTGGCTCCGGCCGACTTGATCAAGGCTATCAAGAGCGTGACGCGCGTGATCGCCTAGAGTGGCCTCACGGAGGACTTCCCTCAGGGCAAGCGCCGAAACCTGGTCCGCAGGCACGGCCGCAGCATGCGCCGGTCATCGCCGTCTCGGGCTTTGCCAGCAGCGCCGATCAGCGGCGCACGCAGACGACGCCCGCCTGCTGGCGGCGGTCGGCGAGGTCATCAGCCGGCGGCCGGCGGTGTGAACCACAGCAGGGACAATCCCCGCTGTGCCACAATCAGGTCGTGAACTTTGCGGCCGTATTGGCCCGCATCGAACAAATTCTTTCGACCGGTCCGTGGCCGTCGGCCGTGGCGGGCGGTGTCGCGCTGGCCGCGTATGGTTCGCCGCGGCTGACGATCGATCTCGACATCGTCACGCACCGCGATGCCCAGCCGGCCGTCATCGCCGCGCTGGAGCGGACGGGCTACGAAACGCTGTACCGTTCGAGCGGCTTCTCGAATCACCGCCACTTCGAGGCTGAGCTCGGACGGGTGGATCTGATTTATGTGGACGACGTGACGTCCGGTCGCCTGTTCGCGGCGGCGCGCACCCTCATGGGACCCGCGTCGACGCGCATTCGCGTGCCGTCGCCGGAGCACCTGGCGGCGATGAAGATTCAGGCGATCAGGAACGCGCCGGATCGGACACTGCGGGACCTCGCTGATGTGGCATTCTTGTTGACGGTTGAGGGTGTCAATCGAGACGAGATCAAGGGATACTTTGAGCAGGCGGGCTTGTTACACCATTGGACGGACGTGATTCGTGAACGATGATGACACGCTCGATTTGAATCGCGCCTTCGTGGCGACCACCGCCGACATCGAAGCCCTGCGCGTGTCGCGGGCGAGTGTGCCGTCGTGGCTGTCGCTGGATTGGCGCACGATCGCCGCCATGCAGCCGCCGGCCGCTGGTGCGCGGCGTTCGACGGCGCAGGACGAGTGGCTGCCATTCTCGCTGGATCAATGCAGATGATGCTCAATCGGGATCAGTCGTTCAGGCCGCCATCGCGTAGACGACCAGGTTCACGCTGAAGCGCGTGTTGTCATCGCGCTGGAATCGCTTGTTGCGCCAGTCGTAGTCCCACTCGCAGCCGTAGTCCTTGTTCGAATACAGCACGCCGATCCGTCCGCGCCGTTCAACGGCGCGCAGGTAGTCGTGCACCAGATCGTCGCCCCAGCCATTCAGCTCGTGCGCGGTCTGCGGCGGGCCGTCGGGAAACTGGAAAAACGATCGATAGATCGCATGCGTGCGCGGCAGCTTGTCCAGCGTGCCGGGGCCGGGAAAGGCGCGATGCATTTCCTGTTCGAATGAAGTGGCGTAAAGGCCGGCGACGTCGTGATTGCAGTCGTCGGAAAACAGGAAGCCGCCCCGCTCGACAAACTCCTTGAGCCGTTCCCGCTCGCGATCGCTGAAGCGAACCAGCTTGTGCCCGGTCATGAACAGAAAAGGGAAGGCGAGGAGCTCGTCGGAATCCGCCGTGATCACCACTTCTTCCGGATAGACCGCGATGTTCGTGTATTCGACGATCGAGTTGAGCACGTTCGCGGCCACCTTCGGGTTGTAGTCCCAGTCCCCGGAGTCGTAGCGGAGCCGCGCGAACACGAATTCCCCTGCCCGCGGCTTCCCCCTGACGGGTCGCGGAAGCTGATCCAACGACACTGTTCAAGTCTACCGGCTCCCGGCTCCCGGCCTCCGGATCTGAGTGGCACGATTCATGGTTGTGCTAGTCGTATGGCTGAGCCTCGCGAGAATGGCGACAAGGAAAAGGCCGCCGTCATTCCGCACGTCCCGACGCAAATCACGGCGCCGCAGGTCATTGCGGTCATCCTGGCGCTCGCCGCCTGCCGCTACGCCCGCGACATCATCGCGCCGCTGCTGCTCGCGGTCCTGGCGGCCGTCGCTCTGGCGCCGCTCGTGCGCGGGCTGTCACGCATCGTTCCGCGCTGGCTCGCCGCCGCGGTCGTGGTGTTGAGCATCGCCGGCGCGTTCGGCGTCACCGCCTGGGTGCTGTCCGACGACCTCGCCACCTTCAGCCGGCGGCTGCCGGCCATCGTGCGCGACATCCGCGATGCGATCCAGTCGGCGTCACCGCGGCAGAGCTTGATTCGGCAGTTGCAGCAGGCCGTCACCGAGCTCGAACAGACAACGAAGGCGGCCAAGCCGCCCGCCGCGACGCCGGTGACGATTGTCGAGACCGTGGACGTGCAGCGCCAGATGATGACGTATGCCCGCAGCGCGGGCACCTACCTGTCCTCCGGCATCCTGCTGCTGTTCCTGATCTACTTCCTGTTGTCCGAAGGCGAGCTGTTCAAGCAAAAGCTCGTCAAACTCAGTGGTGAGCGGCTGTCGCAAAAGAAAGTGACCGTGCAGATGATCGACGAGATCACGGCGCACATCGGCCGCTTCGTGTTCTATCAGTTCTGGAGCGGCCTGCTGGTCGGGACAATCACGTGGCTCGTGTTCGCGTGGCTTGGCGTGCGGTACGCCGGTCTCTGGGGCGTGGCCGCCGGCGTTCTCAACTGCATTCCGTACTTCGGCCCGACCATCGTCATGGTGGGGTCGTCCATCGCGGCAGTGATGCAGTTCCAGACCGTCTCGATGGTGGCGCTCGTCGCCGGCACGTCCCTCGCCATCACGTCGCTCGAAGGGTTCCTGCTCGCGCCGATCGCACTCGGCCGCGCCGCCAGCGTGAACTCGGTGGCGATCTTCGTCGCCGTGATGTTCTGGGGCTGGATGTGGGGGCCGCTCGGCCTCGTCCTTGCCGTGCCGATGCTGATGATCGTGAAAACCATTGCCGATCACGTTGAGACGATGAAGAGCATCAGCGAGCTCCTCGGCGATCGCCGATAGAGGGGCACACCCATTGCAGTTTTCCCGGTTGGGAGACTGTCGATGGAAGATACGTACACACTTACGAACGCGAATTCGCTCACCTCGCGCCTGCCGGCGCCGAACGTCGGCAATAACGAACGTCTGATGACGTTGATCGCCGGCGCGGCGCTGCTGGGCTACGCGTGGAAGAATGGATCGAAGGGTCTCGGCCTCACTGGCGCCGGCCTGCTCGCGCGCGGCGCCACCGGCTATTGCCCGGCTTATGCCGCGGCCGGAATCAACCGCACGGACACGAAGCACGCGCTCTCGGGGAGCCGCGGCGTTCACATCCGCGAAGCGGTCACGATCAACGCGCCGCCCGAACAGATTTATCGTTTCTGGCGCCAGCTCGATCAGCTGCCGGAGGTCATGCCGCACCTGGACAGCGTCGAGCAGCTCGATACGAAGCGATCGCGCTGGACCGCGAAGGCGTTCGATCACGTGCCGATCTCGTGGGAAGCCGAGATCATCAACGAGGTGCCGTTCGAAACCATTGGCTGGCAGACGCTGCCCGGTCAATCGATTCAGAACGCCGGCTCGGTCACATTCGACCCGGTGCCCGGCAACGGCGGCACTGAAGTCAACGTGCACTTGCAGTACGCGGCGCCCGGCGGCAAGGCGGCGAGCTGGCTCGCGAAAATGGCCGGACAAGATCCGGCGCGTTTGACGCGAGAAGGTTTGCTCGCATTGAAGCGACGCATCGAAGCGCAGTCGCAGGCGACGTCTTCGCCGGTCCACTGATCACGTCGAGGCAGGGAGTTTGCAGGGAGCGATCTGCAAAAAGATTACGGCTCTAAGGCCAATCCCTTAAACCGAAGGAGAAACACATGGCTGGAAACAACCTCCGCGAAGCGCTCGTGGATGAAATCAGAGATCTTTACAACGCCGAAAAGCAGCTCACCAAGGCTCTGCCGAAGATGGCCAAGGGCGCCACGAGTGAAGAGCTTCGGGAGGCTCTCGAATCGCATCTCGAAGAGACCGAGGATCAGGTGACGCGGCTCGAGCGGGTATTCGAGTTGCTCGAAGAAAAGCCGCGCGGCAAGCACTGCGCGGGCATGGCCGGCATCGTCGAAGAAGGCAGCGAGAAGCTGCAGGAAGACGCCGAAGATTCAGTGATGGATGCGATGTTGATCGCGTCGGCGCAGAAGGTCGAGCACTACGAGATCGGTTCGTACGGCACCGCGATCGCGTGGTCCGAGGCGCTCGGTCTGACGGAAGTGGCGCAGATCCTCGGCGAGACGCTCGCCGAAGAGAAGGCCGCCGATGAGAAATTGTCGGCGCTCGCCGAGTCGGGCATCAACGAAGCCGCGACGGCGGGCGAGTCGGAAGACGAAGACATGGAAGAAGACGAGGACGAGGAGTCCGAATCGAAATCCGCGGGCAGCTCGGCCGGCGCGTCAGCACGGTCGGCAAGCGGTTCGAAGTCCGGAAACGGTTCGGCGCGTTCGGCGAGTGGTTCGAAGGGGACCCGTCAGCGCGGCGGCCGGCGGTAAGAAGAACGGAGGCCGGGAGCCGGGAACGGGGACCGTGTTCGGCTCCCGGCTCCCGGTTCCCGGAATCCGGGTTAGACCGACGACGGCAGACGATAGCGCTGGCCTTCGCGGCGCACCAGGAAGCCCGCTTGGACGAGGTCGCTGAGAAGTTCTTCAGCGCGGGCCGGGCTCAGCTGCCACAGCCGTGCAGCCTGAGCCGTAGTCAGGCACATTCCGGGCATCTCACGGAATTCCGCGCGCGCGCGCAGTGTGAGGTCTTCGCGAGTGTTTTCGGTCGGATGCATCATCGGGACTTCTCCGGGCCGGAATCTTTGCAGTACGGATGCCACGGAACGGCGACAAAATTCCTGCGGAATCGTGACTTCTCGATTTGAACGATCGATTTAGTGAGTCGCGGACGGCAAACGATCGCTATTTCGTTGCCGATCATTGACCAGCTGTCGGCTCAGTCAATTCGCTGATTGCGGGACCGCATCGATCGCGGGTTGACGCGCGAACGCTTTGAACTTCCGTCGGCCGGTCGTCTGTGTCTTCAGTGCTGGATTCGCCGCGTGCTCGATTTCACTGTTGAGCTCTCCGCCGATCAACAACGCAAGTCCCGAAAAATACAGCCACAGCAGCAGAATCGCTGCGCCGGCCAGGGCGCCATAGGTCGCCGCGTAATCGCCGACGCGCGTGACGTAGAGCCGGAACGTCAGCGAGAACAGCACCCACAAGATCGTCGTCACAATCGAGCCTGGCGTGATCCAGGCCCAGTCCTGGTCGGCATCCGGCGCGTAGTAGAAGACCATCGCAATGCCGCTGGTTGCCAGCGCGAAGATCACCGGCCATCGCAGGATGGCCCACGCCGTATCGAACGCCTGCGAGAGGCCGAACCATCCCGCCAGCCACTGGCCCGCATTCGGGCCCGCGACGACGAGCGTGAACGAGAGCAGCACGAATCCGACGAGCGCGATCGTCAAGCCGATCGACACCAGCCGGACTTTCCACCACGGTCTCGTCTCGGGAATGTCATAGGCGCGATTCAATGCCGACACGATCGATGTCATTGCGCCGGAGCTGCTCCACACCGCGCCCAGAATGCCGATCGTCAGCAGGCTGGCCGCCTCGCCCGAGACGATACTCTCGAGCTGTTGGCGAATGATCGTCAGCACCTCGGGCGGCGCGATCGGCTCGAGCGCGCCGACGATGTCGTTCACGACAGGAAACGGCAGGTAGCTCCCGAGCGCGACGACAAAGAGCAGGGCGGGGAACAGCGCGAGGGCGAAGTAATAGGCGAGCTGCGCGGCAATGCCCGCGCAATCGTCGTCAATCACTTCCTTAGCCGTGCGCTTGATCAATTCGAAAGGCCCGATACCGAGCCGGAAGCCGTTGAACATGCCCGGAACATTGCATCCCGCGTACCGGATGACTTGGCGAGACCCTTGCTACGGGCAGGGGCAGGAGATTGCTATGTCGCAGAAATGGGTGATTGCCTTCACGGTGCTCTGGCTCGGCATTGGCGCGATCGGCTCGGCGCAGGACCGGGCCACCGTGCAGATGCGTGACGGTTCGAAGTTCGAAGGACGCATTGAAGAGCTGACCGCGAACGGCGAGCTCTTCGTCCGCGTCTCGCAGAACGATCAGCGGCGCGTGCCGGTCACGAGCGTCGCGTTGATCGACAAGGCCGGCGGCGCGAGTGGTTTGCCCGATACCGAGCTGCGCGAGGCCACGGGGTCGGAGCACCTGCTGCTCCTCAGCAACGGTTCGAGCGTCAAGGGCCGTCTCGTCGCCATTCGCGGTGGACAGGGTTCCGCCAATGAAGATCAGCCGCGCACCTACGTATTCCGATCGAGCGATGGACGCGATCAGTCATTCGGGCCCGACCAGGTGTCACGCGTTTACCTCGGTACGTATCCGTTCGCGGCGCTCAGCGGCTCTGTCAGCAACACGGCTGGACTCGACGCCGGCTTCGACACGCCGGGATCCCTCCGCGTGCCGGCCAGCGGCGGCTGGGTCGATACCGGGATGCGCGTTCGCCGCGGCGAGTTGATTTCGTTCAACACGTCGGGTGAGGTGCAGCTCTCCGAGAACAGCAACGATCGCGCGCGCGCCGCCGGCACGCCGCGAACCTCGCCGGGGGCGACGCTCCCCAACGCCTACGCGGGTGCGCTCATCGGCCGCGTTGGTAACAGCCAGCCGTTCGCGATCGGCGATCAGGCGTCCGTGCCGATGCCGTTTGACGGGATTTTGTATCTGGCCGTCAACGACGACGACCGCCGCGACAACGCGGGCGCGTTCGTGGTTTCGCTGGGAAGGAATCGGCGCTAAACGTAGTTATTGGCCTCGAAGCGTTCGTCTGATGTCGAGGCCAATCTTCGGTTGATCCTGGGTGCCGGTCACCTTGATGGCCAGGCGGCTGCCGGCGCCGTTCTTTCGAAACAGCGGATCGAACGGCTTCAGCAACCAGCTCTTGTAGCCGGTCTGCGTTTGCGACACCGTCGCTTCGAGTAGTGCCACACCTGAGAGATCGACGACCTTCGATCGCAGCGAGTGCGTCCCGGCGAGCTGCACCGAGGCGCCCCGCACCTTGAACGACAGTCCCTGATACGTGAAGACGCCGTTACGCAGGCTGAACTTGGCGCCCATCTGTGAGGCGACTTCGTCGATCGATTCATCCGTCGGCCGCCCTTGCGCCTTGCGGCTCAACTCATCGATCTTGTCCTGCACGACATCCTTGGTGAACTTGACGCGTTCCGCCCGTACGGAGCCTTCGAAGGACACGCGTTCCAGAACTTTCTGCTTGCCCTGCGGAAGATCCATCGCGGCGTCGATGATCAGCGTGCCGTCCGCGGCTGGCTGGGCCTTGCTCACAAAGCGCAGCAGCTCACCGAGGCGCGCCGATCCGCTGCGGACGTTCACTATCACGCGCTTCCCCTTGATGCCCCTGGTGCCTTCGACCAGGCCTTGCGCGTCGAATACCGATTTGCCGAGCGTCACGTTGACCTGCTTGAGCTCGACGTCGCCTTTCGTGCCGTCGACGACCGCGTCGTAGGCCGTTTGCAGCGGCAGGCTCGTGCCATCGAGCTCGGTCAGCTTGAAGTCGGGAGTCCTGGTCTGGCCCTTGGTCGAGATTTGTTCGATCGTTCCCGACATCGTGCCGAGCGCCGCGAGCTTCCCGCCAAGGCCGTTGATCGTGCCCAGGTCGGCATCGAACGTGTACTCGCCGCTCAGCGCGCTCGTGCCCGGCTCTGTTTTTTGCCACGGACCGAACTTGCCGGATGCTTCGATCTTGCCTTCCGGGATCGGGTTGTTCACCGATGCCGTGAACGTTGCCGGCTCGCCGGCGCGCAGATTCCTCAGCCTCAGGGCGTAAACATCCCACACTCTCGCTTCCTTGTTGGGATTCGCGGGCACCACCGACATCTTCGAGTTGGTCGCGATCAGCTCGCGAATCACGAGGCCGCTCGATTCCGTGCCGTCGCCGCCGTCGCCTTTCGGCAGCGGGCGCTTACCGGTGTTCGGATCCTTCGGCGGGATGTTGACCTCGAGGCCGTCGACCCAGACGCGATCGATCGTCGAGCTGCGAAGGTCGGTCGCCTTCAAATCCACGATGGCCGACTTGACCGTCATCAGCGGCGGAATATCGGTGCGGCCGCGATGGCGCACCTTCAGGTCGTGCGCGTGCAGTTGCAGCGGTACCCAGCGCACGTGCACCGAGCCGAGCTCGATCTCGCTGTCGAGGGCCTTGCTGAGATTCGACGTGACCCACTCGTGCATCGTCGGTTCGAGCGCGCGGACGCTGACGACAATCGCCACGACGGCGGCGATGATGGCGCCGACCAGGACGCCCACGATGATGCGGGCGCGCTTGCTCATGGCGTCAGGGCGTCTTCGATCAGGAACGCATCGATCTTCGACGGCGCCGACGCGTTGCTGACGATGACGAGCGTGTAGAAGCGGCCGGCTTCGAGGTGCGCCATGGTGGCGGCCAGGGACGCGGCCTGGCCGGCGCTCGTGATTTCCACCTGGCCGTTCATCGGGGCAACGTCGCGATAGTCGCTCACCGACTGGTAGTCGAGCTTGCCGAACAGCGTCTCAGACGCGCCGGCCGCGCGCACGTCGATCGTGCCGGCATCCGTGCCCGCGTGCACCACGCGCAGCCGCGCCTTGCCGCTGGCAGGGGAGTCCAGGTGATCGTTGACGACACGCAGCTCGGGACCGCGCCCGTCGCCGGGCATGGCGATCGCGGTGTAGAAGTCCCCGTCCTTGAGATCTTCCGTGTTCGACGAGAGCGGCTTGGCTTGCGCCATGCCCGCGGGACGCAGCGCAAAGGCGTAACGCTGGCCGTCGACGGCGCGATACGGCGTCACGGTCTTGAAGTTGAGCCCGTCAAAGAGCAGGAGATCGCCGGCAAACAGATCGAAGGTGTTGCCCGTCGGCACGGTATGAAGCACCCGCACGAGCGCGTTGTCGCGCTGCTTCGCGGCGGCGGATGAGGGGGCCGTCGACGTGCCGGCGGGCGAGGTCGAGGTGACGTTCGCGGTGCTGGTTTCGGTGCGATCGCACGCCACCGTGAGCAACGCGGCAGCGACGGCCATCATCCACGAAACCGCCCGTGTGATCATGGCCGTCCTATGCGCGCGGCGCTGGTGGCTCGGTGATGCCCGGTTTTTCCGACGGCGCCTGGACCGGCGGCTCCGTAGACGGCGGATCGATGCTCGGCTCGCGCTCGCTGTCCTTCCGATGCGGATCATCGGGCGGGACGACGGGCTGCTCGGGAGCCTTCGGCAAGCCCGGAATCGGGTGAGGTGTCTCAGGCTGCTGCGCCTGCACCTCACCCTCCTCGCGCGCTTGCTGTACTAACGCATCATCCACCGGCTGAGTGGCGAA
This sequence comes from Cyanobacteriota bacterium, assembly GCA_019752015.1. Classification (GTDB taxonomy): domain Bacteria; phylum Acidobacteriota; class Vicinamibacteria; order Vicinamibacterales; family UBA2999; genus 12-FULL-67-14b. Next base: position 70,776 of record JAIEMQ010000020.1, read on the forward strand.
CATCGTCAGTTCAGCAAGCATGTCGTCTCCTTTACCGATCGAGTCGCACGACGAGCGCGGCGCGGCGGTTCAGCCGGCGCGTCTCTTCACGCGAGTTGTCATGCTTCGGCTTTTCCTCACCGTAGCTGACGGTCTGCAGACGCGTCGCGGCGACGCCGTTCTGCGTCAGGTAATCACGCACCGCCTGGGCGCGGCGTTCGCCGAGCGCCAGATTGTATTCGGCCGTGCCGATGCTGCAGGTGTGGCCTTCGACGGTCAGGCGCAGCGTCGCGTCTTCCTTCATTGCCGACACCGCCTGCTCGAGCACGCGCACCGCTTCCGGACGCAGCGAGTAACGATCGAAGTCGAAGTGCACGTCTTCGAACGTGAACACCTTCGCGGCCGCCGGCTGGATCACCTGGATCGTGACGGTATCGCTGGCCGTCCTGTTGTCCGTCGGACAGGTGACGGTCACGGTCACCGGCACCGGGCCGGGCTGCACCGGCGCCGTCCACGGCGTCTTCTGCTGGGTGCGGTTGCCGAACGTTCCCGCCGGGGCCGACCACGAGTAGGCGACCACACAGCCAATCGATGAATTGGCGACGGCGCTGACGGTCGAGACCTTGCCGACTTCAACCGTGCACGGATCGCACGCGGCCTTCACCGTGAGCTCGTGTGCACGCGGGGCGGGCGGAGCCGGTGGCGGCGGGGTCGGCGCCGGCGGGGGCGGCACGAAGCGGCGGGGACTCCAGCCGATGCGCACGTGGTAATCGACGAAGTCGCCGTTGGAACCTTCAGATGCGTTCACACGATTGCGCCTCGGCGTGTCCCAGCGCAGCTCGCCTCCGGCGAAGAAGCCGTTGGTTGCGAACCAGGTCACGCCGGTGGTGAACGAGGCAGTGCGGTCGGTCTCGGAAACAAGCGGGCTCACGGTGCCGTCCTCGGCGACGATGGCGCTGTCGAGGGAAGTGGTGGAACGCTGCCAGGTGCGGCCGAGGAGCTCGCCGTGAATCAACCAATGGTCGTTCGGCGTGATGCCGATGCCGGCGCCCCATCGCAGGAAGTTGGGCACATGAGCGACCACCGGGTCCCGCGGGTTCTTGCGGAAGTTGTAACCAACCTCGCCGGTGAGAACGGCGTAGCGGCTGAGCCATTTGCTGAGGACGCCGCTGACGTCGGCGGACACGCCGCCCTGGCCGGCGCCGGCACGGGCGTCGCCGGTCGGCAGGTTCACGAAGCCGCGGGCCGCCAGGCCGAACGCGTTGCCCGCCGCTTCACTCAGCAGGCCGAATTTGGCGCCGGCGCGGAGATCGCCGACCTTGTTGCCGGTCCAGCGTTCGTTCGCAAACGGCGTGCGCGGATCCACGCCGCCCCGATCCGGATCACTGTTGAACAGCTGCTGATTGTCGCGGTCGACGCGCTGAATGGCATCCCAGGCGGCGAAGACGTCCAACCGCTCGCTCAGGCCATACGACACGTTGGCCGTGAAGTTGGCGACGTTCATCTGACCTTGCGGCGTGTTGAACGAGTTGCGCTGAACCGAGCCGCGATGTTTCTTCTTGCCGTTCGTGTCTGCCACCGGCAGCCACCACAATCCGGCGTCGCCGTCTGTCGTAACCGCTACGCGTCCACGCTCATCGTCCGGCGTGGTCGTTTGCTGTGCTGTTGCGGGTAGAGCCGCGGAGACCGCGATCACCCCAACCATCAACCAGATCTTCGCACTCATCCTCATCAGTCCCCTTCGAACGCACACGAGCGCTCCGGCCGTGGTTACTACAAACGACGTGCCACGGATGCGTTGGGAACGATGCTAGCTGATCGGTCACTGCTTACCTGAAATGGGTGACGCGGTACCTAACCGCAGAACATTCTCGAGGAGATCCAGCTCAACCGGCTTGACGAGATGATCGTCGAAACCGGCTTCAATCGAGCGGCGGCGATGTTCGGCCTGCCCCCAGCCCGTTAATGCGATCAGCCGCATCGGCCGTCCCCACGCTTCGCGGCGAATGGCGCGCGCGACGTCGTAGCCGGAGACTTCGGGCATGCCGATGTCGAGAAGCGCCGCGTCGGGCCGATGTTGCTCGGCGAGTTGAATCGCGGATCGCCCGTCGTAGGCCGTGAACACCTCGTGGCCTGCCGCCTTCAACAGGAAGGCCAGGCTGTCGGCGCCGTCCTGGCTGTCGTCGACGACCAGGATTTTCATCGCGGTGCGAGGCTGCTCGCTGTCCCGCGGCTCGCCGCGTTCGATCACGGCTGCCACGGCCAGCGGCAGCGTGATCGTAAACTCGCTACCCTGCCCGGGGCCGGCGCTCCACACGGCGACGGTGCCGCCGTGCATCTCGGTCATCTGTTTCACGAGCGTCAGTCCAATGCCGAGGCCGGTCTGCGATCGCCGCATGTCGCGATTCAACTGCACGAACATGCCGAAGACCTTCTCCTGATCTTCGGCCGCTATGCCGACGCCGGTGTCCCTGACGATCACCATGACGCGATCGTGCTGCGGCCGCGCGACCACGGAGACCTGGCCGCCGCTCGGCGTGAACTTCGCGGCGTTGGTCAGCAGGTTGAGCACGACCTGCGCAATGCGCGTCGCGTCGGCATCGAGTATCAATGCCGTCGAAGGCAGTTCGAGCGTCAGCGCCACGCCGGCGCTCGTCAACTGCGGCTGCGCGGTCTCGACGGCGCTCTCGATGATCGATCGAAGATCGACGCGCTCCTTGCGGAGCGTGAGCTGGCCGCGCGTGATGCGGCTGACATCCATCAGGTCGTCGATCAGCCGCACCAGTTGTGAGACCTGGCGCTCCATGACGCCGGTCGCGTGCCGCGCGGTTTCGGACAGCTGCTCCAGGCGAAGGATCGCGGACACGTTGCGCAGCGGCGCCAGTGGATTGCGCAGCTCGTGGGCGAGCGTGGCGAGGAATTCGTCCTTCAACTGCGCTTCGTAATGCAGCCGGTGTTCGCGATCCTTGACCGCGGCGCGCGCCTCTTCGGCTTCATCGGCGCGGCGCTCCGCTTCTTCTTTCGACTGGCGAAGCTGCGCTTCGACTTCCTGCCGCTTGGCAATGTCGACCAGCAGGCGCTGCCGCTCCGCGGCGAGCGCCGTCTCGTGCTGTTTCTGCAGCGTGATGTCGCGGAACGCGCCGAGCACGCCGGCGAGGCTGCCGTCGGGATTCCTCTCAGGGTGCGCGCGATAGGCGACGTGTACGAGGCGGCCGTCCTTGGCGATGACGCGCGTTTCGCCGTGGACTTCCGCGCCGGCGTTGGCGCGGCTCAACGCATCCTGGATGTCCGAGCGATCGTCGGGATGAATCAAGCCGAGGCCTGGACGGCCCTGCAGATCATCCAGCGAATACCCGAGTAATACCCGCAGACCGCTGGTGGCGGAATCGATCACGATCTGGCCGCCGGGCTCGACGCGCGCGTGGAAGGCGAAGTCCGACGCGAGCTCGCCGATCAGGCGATGAAAACTTTCGCTTTCACGCAGGCGCGCCTGCTCGATCAGCAGCCGCTCGCGCGAGCGATACAGATTGCCGCACAGCCATGAAAACACGAGGGAGATGATGCCGATCGACACCAGCCGCACCGGCATGTTGACGAGGCTGGCGTTGGCGTCGAGCGCGTTGACGAGCGGCCCGAGCGCCGCGGTGCTGACCACGCTGCTGACGAGCGCCGGGCGAAAGCCGCTGTGCCACGCGAGGATCGCCGTGGCGAGAATGAAAACCGCGCCGGTGACGTAGTGGTACCAAAGGCCGATGCCAATGACCACCGCCGCGGCCATCGCGGCGACCGCGACACCGACTCCGATGTCTTCGAGCAGGCTGGCCTTACGTTCGAGCGCGGCTTCGTGTCGCATGCGGTTGAGCTGGAAATCCCACACCGGTACGCGATGTTCAGGTAGTGGTTCATTCACGGTACTCGGTCAACTGGAGCAAAGCAAACGGGATGCCTAAGCTGAGCCATTGAGATGAGAAGCCATTTGCCCTGTTCCCGCAGTTGCACGCGACCCATGGTGGGTTACGTGCTTCCCTGGTTGGGTTACGGCTTCACTAAGGGATTCGGAGCCTCCCGGAAATCGCGGGCGTTTCGCACGGGAAGTCACCGTCGATCGTGGCAAACGTCTTGCTCTATAGCCGTCGAACCACACATTCCACGGAGCGGCGGGACGTAGATGCTGCGAGGTGGAGGCGATTGCAATGGCCGACTACAGACGACAGTACGAGGACTCACCGCGACGGCCCGATCGAGAGTGGCCGGATCGCGCGAGTGAGGAGACCCGGCCGTGGTTCAGGGATGGCGGCGATCGCTTGCGCTGGGAGCACAACCCCGAGAACTGGGGTGAGCAGCACGTGCCGGCGACCGACGCCACGCCGTCCTGGGGACCGCGTGAGCGCGGCGGCTACTGGCGCCGCTATGAATCGGCCCGCCCGCACTTCGTGGGCCGCGGCCCGAAAGGTTACCAGCGGTCGGATGATCGCATCCGCGAAGAGATCTGCGACTGCATGACCGAAGATCCGATGCTCGACGCATCGGAGATCGAGGTCGACGTGAGACAGGGCGAGGTGATGCTGTGCGGCTCGGTGACGAGCCGCGATCAGAAGCGCCGCGCCGAAGACGTCGCTGAGCGGATCAGCGGCGTCAGGGATGTGACCAACCAGTTGCGCGTCACGCGCGACGGAGCTGGCCACAACCGGGCCGCCGACTCTCGAGCCGCCGGCCCGGGAATGACCTCGACACAACCTGTGACCGAGGCGTCAGGTAAGGGAACTCCAAGCAAGTCAACCTCTGGAACTTCCGCGTAACACCACGACCCACCTTGAAGCCTTCGGGCGAGGAGTCGGCACCGGCCGAGTCCTCGCCCGGACGGATCCTCTTCGATCTCGGATCTCAGATTTCGGATTTCGGAATTAGCGCGGGCGCTTGCAGATAGCGCGACGGCAGTTTGTGATCGAGCTTTGCCTCGATGAAGCGCGAGGCGTCCGCGACGGCGTCGATCGACACGCCGGTCTCGATGCCGAGGCCGTGCAGCATGAACAACAGGTCCTCTGTGGCGAGATTTCCCGCCGCGCCGGGCGCGAAGGGGCAGCCGCCTGAACCCCCGGCGGCGCTGTCGAAGGTCGTGACGCCGGCATCGAGTCCGGCCAGCACGTTGGCGAGGGCGGTGCCGCGCGTGTCGTGGAAATGTAGTGCCACGTCGACGACATCGAGCTGGCTTCGCACAGCATCGAGGACACGCAGGACATCGCCTGGCGTCGCGGCGCCAATAGTGTCGCTGATCGCGACCTGATACACGCCGATGTCGAGCAGCCGTGCCGAGACTTCGGCGACGCGCCGAGGCTGGATCGGGCCTTCGAATGGACACACGAAACACGTCGAGAGATAACCGCGGACGCGGATGCCGGCGGCCTTTGCGTCGGCACACACGATCGCGTAGGTCGTCAGCGATTCGTCGATCGACTGGTTGATGTTCCGCTTGCTGAAGGTCTCTGAGGCGGCCGCGAAGATCGCCACTTCGGAGACGCCGGCTGCGATGGCACGCTCCAGGCCCTGCCGGTTGGGCACGAGCGCCGTGTAACGCGTCCCCGCGCGGCGCGCGATGCCGGCGAAGACAGCGGACGCATCCGCCATTTGCGGCACCCATTTCGGCGACACGAACGCCGACACTTCGATGGCCTGGTGTCCGGCACTCGAAAGGCGGTCGACGAAGGCGATCTTGTCCGCGGTGCCGATCGATGCGCGCTCGTTCTGCAGCCCGTCGCGCGGAGCGACTTCAACGATCGTGACCTTCTGAGGAACCCGCATCACTCGATTTCGAGCAGGCTGACACCGGGCTGCACGAGATCGCCCTTCGCGCAGTTCACGGCCTTGACGATGCCCGCGCGCGGCGACTTGATCGGCATTTCCATTTTCATGGCTTCGAGGACGATCACCGTGTCGCCTTCCTGGACCGGCTGGCCCGGCGACGTGTTGATGGCTACGACGGTGGCGGGCATCGGCGCCATGACGCCGCCATCGCCGCGGCTCCTGGCCCGGCCGCGCGCCGGACCGGCGCCGGTGGCCGCGAGCCGGGCGACCTGTCCGTCCACAAACACCCAGGTCGCGTCGCCCTCGGCGGCAACCGCGACCCGCCATTGCTTGTCGCCATCGACCACGAGATACCAGCCGCCGCCGAGCGGTTGCATGTCAGCCACGCCACCCTCGCAAGGTTGTGAACGGATCGATCGCCTGATCGTCCATGGCCTCGGCCGCGCGGGCGCTCGCGCCACTGCGATGCGCTTCGACAGCGGCCAGCACCGCCGTCGGAATCGTCGTCGGTATCGCGGCCGCGAGCGCCGCGCTTTCGCGATCGAGGAAGCCGGTGTCGATCGCCGCCTTCACGAATTGCGGGTGATCGAGAATCTGCAGCAGGAAAGGGATGTTGGTGCGGATGCCGAGGATCGCGTATTCGCCGAGCGCCGTGATCGCCCTGCGACGGGCGGCCTCGCGCGTCGGCGCGTGCACGATCAGTTTCGCCAGCAGCGGATCATAGTGAACCGACACGTCGGTTCCGCTCTTGACGCCGCTGTCGACGCGGATGCCCGGTCCTTGTGGCTCGCTGTACAGCAGGATCGGTCCGGCCTGCGGGATGAAACCCTGCGACGGATCCTCCGCGTAGATGCGGCACTCGATCGCATGGCCGCGCTGCGAGAGCCCGCCCTGGGTGAAGGGCAGCGGCTCTCCCGAGGCGACGCGCAATTGCACGTGAACGAGATCGATGCCGGTGACGCACTCGGTCACGGGATGCTCGACCTGCAGCCGCGTGTTCATTTCGAGGAAGTAAAAGTTGGCGCTGTCGCCGCTGCCTTCAAGCAGGAATTCACACGTCCCTGCGTTCACATATCCGACGGCCCTCGCAGCGGCAACGGCCGCGACACCCATGCGCTGACGGACGGCGGGGCTGAGCGCGGCACACGGACTTTCTTCGACCACCTTCTGATGACGGCGTTGCGCCGAACACTCACGCTCGAAAACGTGGACCGTGTTGCCGTGCGAATCGGCGAAGACCTGGATCTCGACGTGGCGTGGTTGTTCGATCAATCGCTCGACATACAACGTGTCGTTGCCGAACGCGGCATTCGCTTCGCGCCGTGCCGCGGCGAGCGCCTCGCCGAACGACGCCGCATCGCGCACGGCTTTCATGCCGATGCCGCCGCCTCCCGCCGCCGGCTTGATCAGTACCGGAAATCCGACGCGCTCCGCCGCGGCTTTCAGCGCCTCATCAGATTGATCGTCCGGCGTCTCACCGGGGACGACCGGGACCTTCGCGCCGGCCATCAGCGCGCGCGCACCGGTTTTCGATCCCATTTTCTCGAGGGCGGATGCCGGCGGCCCGACGAAGATCAGTCCTGCGCTTTCGCACGCTCGCACGAAAGGCGCGCGCTCGGAGAGAAAGCCGTAGCCTGGATGCACGGCGTCGGCGTGGCCGGCGTGCGCGGCCTCGATGATGGCCTCGATGTTCAGGTAACTGAAGCGCGCCGCCGCGGCGCCGATATGAACCGCCTGGTCGGCTTCGGCAACGTGCGGTGACTTCGCATCCGCGTCCGAATAGACGGCGACGGTTTCGACGCCAAGCTCGCGGCAGGCGCGGATGATGCGGCGAGCGATCTCTCCGCGGTTCGCGATTAGCAGGCGTTTAATCATTGCACTTCATTCACCCAGGCACCCGAGGCACCCAGGCACCTCAGGCACCCCATTTCGGAGTGCGTTTTTCGAGAAACGCCTTCAACCCTTCCTGTCCCTCGCGGGACACCCGCTGGGTCGCGATCGCATCGGCCGTGATGCCCATCACGCCGGCAGGCGGCTGGCCGAGCACGTTTTGAATGAGTGCCTTCGACCGCGCCACCGCCGTGGGTGAGGCGCTCAAGGCTTCGGCGACGAAGCGATCGACGGCCGCATCGAGCCCGGCGGCCGGCACGACGTCGTGAACGAGGCCGATCTCTTTCGCCTTCGTCGCGTCGAATCGGCGGCCGGTGAGGAACAAGTCGCGCGCCGCGGACGCGCCGATTTTCTGCAGCACGTAAGGCGAGATCATCGCCGGCAGGATGCCGAGCTTGGTCTCGGTGAAGCCGAAGATGGCGTCCTGTTCGGCCACCACGATGTCGCAGACGGCAGCAAGCCCCGATCCGCCGCCGAGCGCCGCGCCGTGGATGCGGCCGATCACGATCGCCGGGACGGTGTTGATCGCGAGAAACATTTCCGCCCCGGCGCGGGCGTCGCGCACGTTGTCGGCGTGCGAGTAAGCCGCCATCTTCGCCATCCACGCCGCATCGGCGCCGGCGCTGAAGACCTTGCCGGCGCCGGCAAATACCACGACGCGCAGCGTTTCGTCTCCATGGGCGCGCGTCGCCCACGTGGTGAGCTCTGAAATCACGTGCTCGTTGAAGGCATTGCGCACGTCCGGACGATTGAGCGTCACACGCTCGATACCGCCTTTGCGTTCAACAGTCAGGAACTGATAGCTCATCTGCGTCCTGCAATTATATCGGCGCGCTTCCGGAACTTATGGAACCGTTGGAGCCTCTTGGAACCATTTGTGCACTGATCGTACCCGGAGGAAGTCGATGGGACGTTTCATCAGCGCACTGGCAGCGGCACTGCTCATTTCCACGGCGAGTCTCCTCGGACAGGCGCAGGCGCCGGTCGTGAGGCCAGGCACCGAGAAGATCACGCCGCAGACACAGGCCGCCGCGAAGAACCTGATGCAGGACGTGCAGACCGTCGGTTGCATCCGTTTGTGGAGGCCGCAGCCGGCCGATCCCACGCAGATGCCGACGGCTCGCCAACCCGGTCTCGCGGGCGTGTATCTGCTGACGCCGTTCTCGACTGGCGCCGGCCGCGGCATCGATCTGCCGACTTACTTGCTGACCCCGAGCGGCACGCTCAACTTCTGGCAGCACGTTGGACACAAGGTGGAGATCATGGGCACCGCGCAGACCGCGCCGTTGCCGCCGACCGTTCAGGAAATCGCGACCGCACCGACCATGCGGCCCGAAGAGAAGCCGACGACGAACGGCATGCCGCGGCTGACCGTGACGACCATGAAGATGCTCTCGGAGAGCTGCCCGTAGTCACATTCTGAAGACGCCGAACTTCGCTGCAGGTATCGGCGCGTTGAAGGCGGCAGACAATCCCAGCGCAAGCGCGTTGCGCGTTTGCGCTGGATCGAGAATCCCGTCGTCCCACAGCCGCGCCGTGGAGTAGTACGGCGATCCTTCGCTTTCGTACTTGTCGAGAATCGGCTGCTTGATGGCGGCCTCGGCCTCGGGCGTGATCGCCTGGCCCTCGCGCGCCATCTGCTCACGCTTCACCGTCGACAACACGCCGGCGGCCTGCTCGCCGCCCATCACCGAGATGCGCGCGTTCGGCCACATCCACAGCAGCCGCGGCTCATAGGCACGCCCGCACATCCCGTAATTGCCGGCGCCGAACGAGCCGCCGATGATCACCGTGAACTTGGGCACCACCGAGTTGGCCACGGCGTGCACCATCTTGGCCCCGTCCTTGGCAATGCCGCCGCGCTCGTACTGTTTGCCGACCATGAAGCCGGTGATGTTCTGCAGGAAGATCAGCGGCACGCCGCGCATGTTGCAGAGCTCGATGAAATGCGTGGCCTTGAGCGCCGACTCCGAGAACAGCACGCCGTTGTTGGCGATGATGCCGACGAGAAAGCCATGCAGCCGCGCAAAACCGCAGACCAGGGTGGTCGCGTAACGCTCCTTGAACTCGTCGAAGCGGGAGCCGTCGACCAGGCGCGCGATCACTTCGCGCACGTCGTAGGCCTTGCGGAGATCCAGATTGACGATGCCGTAGAGCTCAGCCGGATCGAATGCCGGATCCTCCGGTGTGGTCATGTCGTCCGGCAGCTTCTTGCGCGTGTTGAGCGTGGATACGATCGTGCGTGCCTGCTCGAGCGCATGCGCGTCGTCGTCGGCGAGATAGTCCGCCACGCCCGACAACCGCGTGTGCACGTCGGCGCCGCCGAGGTCCTCGGCCGTGACTTCTTCGCCGGTCGCCGCCTTCACGAGCGGCGGCCCGCCGAGGAAGATCGTGCCCGTGCCTTTCACGATGATGGTCTCGTCGGACATCGCGGGAACGTAGGCGCCGCCCGCCGTGCACGATCCCATCACGACGGCGATCTGGGGTATGCCCGCCGCCGACATGCGCGCCTGATTGAAAAAGATCCGGCCGAAGTGTTCCCGATCGGGGAAGACATCCGCCTGCATCGGCAGGAACGCGCCGCCCGAATCGACGAGATACACGCAGGGCAGGCGATTGTGCAGCGCGATCTCCTGCGCTCGCAGGTGCTTCTTCACGGTCAGCGGGTAGTAGGTGCCGCCCTTGACGGTCGCGTCGTTTGCGACGATCAGGACGTCGCGTCCCGACACTTGTCCGATCCCCGTCACGAGGCCTGCGCCCGGTGCATCGCCGTCGTACATGTCCCACGCTGCCAGCGGCGCGAGCTCGAGAAATGGCGATCCGGGATCGAGCAGTCCGTCGATGCGCTCGCGCACCGGCAGCTTGCCGTGTTCGCGGTGACGCGCGAGATATTTCGCGCCGCCGCCCTGCCGGACTTGCTCGACGCGCGCGCGATATTCCTGGACGAGCGCCTGCATCCGATCGCGGTTGGACTGGAAGTCGGCGCTGCTGGTGTTGATGTGCGACTGAAGGCGTTCCATCACCACCCGCAACAGTCGGTCTTGAACCGGCACGACGGGCAGCGCCATACGGCGTGCATGCGATACATGTCGGCGCCGCAGCGCTCGCACTTCATCGCCTCTTCAGGCGCGGCCGGCGCCTGGTTCAGAGCGGAAATGATGGGAGTGACGATCGGGCGTGGAACGGGTTTGCGGGAAGGCTCATCCACCCCGGCATTATAACGTCGAGGTGGATGACCTACGGTTAACCGCCCCGCGGAGCGGGGCCAGAAAACAGAGTTACAGGCCGCAACCCATCTGATTCGCAACAAACCACAACGCGATAATCGAGACGGGCACACCCAGCAACCACGCGACTCCATACTTCATCTCAGTCTCCTCTCATTCCCTTATCCAGTCGAAGCAACATGCATTCCAGGCGATCCGGCATCACCGTTGCTACGAACTACAGCGGAGGTCGTGATGAGAGGGTTTAATCACCACATCGGTTCGCCCACGATGGCGCTGGTTACCGAAAGTGTGGATGTCGGGACCGCGTTCAAGCACGCCATGGCCCGGCTTCGCCGGAAGACGCGTCACCTGCTGTGCACCGTCGTCAACGGCGGTCACGAGCTCTACCGTGCGCGCACCGACACCAAGCTCTTCCAGCAGTGCCTGATGTGTGGATACGAGACGCCCGGTTGGACCATCGATCGGCGCGATCGCCGGTTGCACCTCGTCAGCAACCCGCAGACGAACGTCGCGGTTCGCCGTTAGGGGGGCCCTCGGGTCCCCCGCACGAGCCCTGCCGGCCCGCCAGGGTCAGGCCAGTGAACGGCGCCTGAAGATCCGCGACGTGAGTCGCCGGTTTCTGTCGCCCGCGCGTCGTTGCTCCATTCCCATTCCGATGTTCGGCAGTCCGCGTCTGCGTGATCGGCGAAACGCGCTGCGTTTGCGGGAACGACGGTTGCAAAGAATGTTGTGCTTCGCATGAACGAGCTTGCCGTTGCGATCATCCTGTTACTGACAGGATTCCTGTTCTCGCTGGAATTGCGCCGCCGCCGGCTGGCGGAAACACGCCTGCAGGAAACGCTCGCCTCGGTCGAGCAGCAGGTCGCCGATCGCACCGACGCGCTGTCGAAGGCGATGGCCGAGCTTCAGGTCAGCCAGCGGCAGGCCGAAGAGGCCAGCCACTTGAAGGATGAATTCCTCGCCACCGCATCGCATGAGCTGCGGACGCCGCTCAACGCGATCGTGGGCTGGGTCCACGTGCTGCAGACCGGCGCCTTGAAGGACGACGATCAACGGCTGCAGGCCGTGAAAGCCATCGATCGCAACGCCAGGATTCAAACCCGCTTGATCGAAGATCTCCTCGACGTCTCGCGGATGATCAAGGGCCAGGTCAGCCTGACCGTCGCCCCGGTTGATCTCCGCTCGATCGTCGTCGCCGCCGTGGACACGCTCCGGCCGGCAGCCGCCGCGAAAGACATCGCGGTCGACGTCGAGGGAACAGAGGATGCGCTGCCGGTGATCGGCGACGAGCATCGTCTGCAGCAGGTGATCTGGAACCTGCTGGCCAACGCGCTGAAATACACCTCGCGGGGGGGTCGTATTACGGTGAGCACGACCGGGGACGATCACCGCGCCGTCGTGCGCGTGCGCGACAACGGCGAAGGCATCGACGCGAATTTCCTGCCGCACGTGTTCGAGCCGTTCCGTCAGGGAACCTCCGCGACCATGCGCAGCGGACTCGGACTCGGGCTGGCGATCGTCAAGCGTCTCGTCGATCTGAACGAGGGCATCATTACGGCCGAGAGTGAGGGGCAGGGACGCGGCTCGACGTTCACCGTCTCGTTGCCGGCGGCGCAGGTCTCGTCCGTCGTGGCGCCGGCGATAACGCGCGAACCGTATTTCCGTCGTCTTCATGTGCTCGTCGCGGAGGATGATGCCGACTCGGCCGCCGCACTCACCGCCATCCTCGAGCTCCACGGCTGCGAAACCCAGACGGCAGCCACCGCTTCGGAATGTCTCCGCATCAGCGGTGAGTGGCCGACCGATGTCCTGGTCTGCGATGTCGGTCTGCCCGACGACGATGGCTATGGATTGTTGAAGCGCTTGCGCAGCTCGCCGGAAGGGGAGCGCATTCCCGCGATTGCGCTGACGGCGTATGCGCGTCCTGAAGATCGCGCGAAAGCCCTGGCTGCCGGCTTCCGCGCGCATTTGTCGAAGCCGCTCGATCCAGAAAGTCTCTTGAAAGAAATCTCCGACGCTGTGAAAGAATCCGCTGCCTGAACAATCCGCCTAAAGCCGGATTGTCACGCGTTAGGTGATTCCGAGATCCCGCACTCCTTCATCTTGTTCAGCAGCGTCTTGTAACTCACCTGCAGGTACTCGGCCGTCTTGCGCCGGTTCCAGCGGAAGCGCTCGAGCGCGTGTTGAATCGCTTCCTTCTCGGCGCCCATCGCCGCGGTGCGCGCGAGCTCCTGGAGGTTGACGCCGTCGGCGCCCATGAACGCGCCGATGCCGTCCCCGGCGGGAACCGGCGGCGGCGCGGGAATCGAGAACGCGGGTGGCGGCGGCGGCGCGGCCGCCACGGGACGCGAATAGGGAACCGTTTGCGGTTGCGGCTGTCTCGCCGGCGCGGCGTGCGGCGGCTGCTCGGCTTCGGCGTTGGCGCGAGCGGTGCGCAGGCGTCCGAGCTCCGCGAGGATCAGCGTTTCGTCCTGCAGCACGACGAGCCGCTTCATGATGTTCTCGAGCTCGCGGATGTTGCCGGGCCATTCGTAGGAGAGCAGCGCCTCCTGCAGCACGAGCGACGGCCGCGTCGCCGGGCGGTGATACACCGACGAGAACTTCAACAGGAAGAATTCGATCAGCTGCGGAATTTCTTCGCGGCGCTCGCGCAGTGGCGGAACATGCACCTCGATGACCTGCAGGCGATAGTAGAGGTCCTCGCGGAACGTGCCCTGCCGCATCATCAGCTCGAGATCGCGATTGGTTGCGGCAATCACGCGCACGTCGACTTCGACGGTGCGGTTGCTGCCAAGCTTGGTGAACTCGCGGTCCTGGAGCACGTGCAGGATCTTCGCCTGCAATGCCTGCGGCATCTCGCCGATCTCGTCGAGCATGATCGTGCCGTGCTGCGCGAACTCGAACTTGCCGACGCGTGTCGAGGCCGCGCCGGTGAACGCGCCGCGCTCGTGGCCGAACAATTCGCTTTCGAGCAGATCCGCCGGCAGCGCCGCGCAATTGACCTTGACGAACGGCGCCGCGCGCCGCGGCGATCGACGATGAATCTCGCGCGCGATCACTTCCTTGCCGACGCCGCTCTCACCGCGCAGCAGCACGCTGATGTCGTTGTCGGCGACGCGATCGACCATGGTCATCACCGGCTGCATTGCCTTGCCGGAGCTCCAGCACGGCTGCGCGCCGTCGGGATCCTGTCCGACCTGCGTGCGCAGCCGCTGGACTTCGCTGGTGAGCGAGAGCCGTTCGAGCGCGTTTCGAATCGCGGCCTCGAGCGCAACTTCGCCGACGCCGTCGGGATCGCCGGGCTTCACCACGTAGTCGGTCGCACCGAGACGAACCGCTTCGACGATCGTCGCCGGCGTTTGTCCTCCGGACAACATGACAACCTGCGCCGCGGGATGCGCGAGGCGGATCTGGCGCAGTGTTTCAAGGCCGTCGAGGCCGGGCATCGAGACGTCGAGCAGGATCACGTCCGGCAGCGCGCCTTCGCGCAGACCGGCGAGCAACGCGTCGCCGCTCTGGTAGGCGAGTGTCTCGTAGCCGCGCGACCGCAACATGGTCTGGAGATATTCTCCAAACGGCTGATCGTCGTCGACGATGGCAAGTGTGGCGCTGCTCATGCGTTTACCAATGGGAATCGAAACCCGACGCACGCGCGATGATCCGACGTCGTCCACGTCTGCACGTTTTGCTTGTCCAGCACGAACGCTGCCCAAATCAGCTTCAAGCCTTTTCCGCCCTTTCCAAAATCAACCGGCCGCGCGTTCGGCGCTCCGGGACCGCTCTGCAACGCGTCGAGCGATTCATTCGCTCCCGCCAGGATTCTCAACTCGCCGCCCGCCTCGATCCTGATCGAGTGCGGCTTGTCGCGCGCTTCGTCGAAGGCCGCCTTCGCGGCGATCGCCACCGCCTGCGCGACGTCGCGATGATTCGATATCGAGAGGCTTCCGGCCGGCTCACCGAGCCAGCTCGCGCCTTCGACTTCGCTCTGCTCGCGCACGCTCTTCACGAAGTCGTGCGCGCCAACGCGTTCGGGAATGCCGTGCGCGGCACTCTCCGACAGCGCGCTTACCTTACCCATGTCCACGCACAGCGCGGCCAGCGCGCCGAGTGCTTGACGCGTTTGCTCGAACGCCCTGCGCGTGTCGTCAACATTCGTGAGCCGCCCATCGAGATATAGCTTCAAGTAACCCTGCGACACCGCCAATGGCGTCCGGATTTCGTGGGCCAGCGTATTCAATACTTGAGCCAAGTGTGGCGGCATCCTGAAAGCGTAACACTTCTCTCATCCTCAACCGTTTGGCATGCATCGTGAAATGGCAACCGACAGATGGGCGTGTAGCCATGACGATGGGCCGACATATTTTGATCGTCGACGACTATCCGGACGCCCTTGATATCTGGGTGCTGTACCTCGGATCGCTGGGCTATCGCGTGTCGACGGCGGGCGATGGGGAAGCGGCGCTCGCGCACGCGGTGCGCCTGCATCCCGATTTGATTGTGCTCGATCTGGAGCTGCCGCGCCTCTCGGGATTCGAGGTGGCCGAGCGTCTGCGGGCCCATCCCGAGACGAAACACATCCCGCTGATTGCGGCGACGGGCTATTCGCACATGAAGCAGATCGATCGCGCGCGCGCCGCGGGGTTCGATCAAATCGTGATCAAGCCGTGCGACCCCGACAGGCTCGTCGAGGAAATCGAACGGTTGCTGGACCCGACTGATGAGCCGTTCATCCAGCCCAGCCATTTCTCTGTGGAGCATGGTCACAAGAATGGGTAGCACGTTACCCAGTGGTGGAGCAAATGACGACAGATACAGCTGTGCTTGAGCGCGCGTTGGTGGTGATGGCCATCGCCATGTCGATTCAAACGCTGCTGTTCGTCGGCGCGGCAATCGGCGCGTTCATCGCGTGGCGCCGGGCTGCCGCGGCGCTCGAAGAGGCTAAGGCGAAGGCGGAAGCGCAGGTGGTTGAGCTGCGCGCTTTCCTCGATCGCATGGCGGTGACCGTCGATGAAACCGCGCGCGCGTTGCGACGCGGCACCAACGCAGCGGACGACTTGATGACCGATGTGCGCGACGCGATGGGCACGGTCAGAAATTCCGTCGGCACCGTGGCGTCGGTCGTCTCGGCGCCGCGCGCCGCATTGGCGGTTGGGTTGTTGAAAGGCATTCAGGTCTGGCGCAAGCGTCGCGCCGCGCAGCGGCTGGCTGCTTCTGCTGCTTCCGAGTTGTAAGTAACGAGACGCACTGCAAAGGAGAGAGAAATGACACGGTGGAACGACGAAGAATCAACGGGCAGCGGCATGTTCCTGCTCGGCGCGGTGGCCGGCGCGCTCCTGGGCGCCGGCGTGGCGCTGCTGATGGCGCCGAAGGCCGGCGCCGACACCCGCAAGGATCTGAGCGACGGTTACAGCTCGGTGCGCGACGCCGCGGCGCGCCGCTATCGCGAGATGGCCGATCGCGCCTCCGCGAAGTTCGACGAAGCGTCAGCGAAATTCGAACAGAAAGTCGACCAGTACAAGGGCCGTAACTCGTCAACCGTTGGAGATGCGACATCGCCGACCGGCATGCCGCACGCGTAGGAGCCGAATTCCATGCTGACAACCATCCTCGTTTTGCTGATCGTGCTCTGGCTGCTCGGAATGGTGAGCTCCTACACGCTCGGCGGTTTCATTCACATCCTGCTCGTCCTGGCGATCGCCGTCGTGCTGATTCGCGTGATCCAGGGCCGCCGGCCTATTTGAGCAGGCTGCTGAACCTGGCGTAATTCCGGCCTTCGCCTCCTGATGAAGGAGGCGGAGGCTTGTCACGTTTCCGTATTAATACGCTACACTTCTGTATGGTTGGCCTGCAGATATGTCTTCAATGAAGTCTGCAAACCGGCGCCGCGTTCTCGTGGTGGACGACGAGCCGATGGTGACCGACTGGTTGAAGATGGTCATCGAGCAAGGCGCGACGCCTCCGGGGTACGAGGTGCGCGCCGCGGCGGTCGGCTCACGAGCGCTCGAGATCTTCCGCAGCTGGCGCCCCGACGTCGTCCTCATCGATCTCGTGCTGCCGGATATCGACGGCATCGAGCTGCTGCGGCAGCTGAAGGCGATCGACGAGTCGCCGGAGATGATCGTGATCAGCGGCGTCGGCACCATCACGCGCGCGCTCGAAGCGGGGCAGGCCGGCGCGTTCTATTTCATCGAGAAGTCGCATCTCGATCCGACCGGCATTGTCTCGATCCTCGATCGCGCGACCGATCTGCAGGTCGAGCGCGCGCAGCACGAGCGCCTCAAGGAAAAGGTCCGCGACCAGTACGCGTTCTCGAACATCATCGGCAAGAGCAAGAAGATGCGCGAGCTCTTCGAGCTGATCGAAGCGGTGGCCGAGAGCGACGCCAACATCCTGATCCAGGGCGAGAACGGCGTCGGCAAGGAGCTGATCGCCAACGCGATTCACGTGCGCAGCGGCCGCGCGAAGGGGCCGTTCATCAAGATCAATTGCGCGGCGCTGCCGAAGGAGCTGATCGAGTCGGAGCTGTTCGGCTACAAGAAGGGCGCCTTCACGGGCGCGACCGGCGACAAGGTCGGCTTGCTCGAGCTCGCCGCGGGCGGATCGTTGTTGCTCGACGAGATCGGCGAGATGCCGCTGCTGCTGCAGACGAAGCTCCTGCGCGTGCTGCAGGAGCGCGAGTATCGCCCGATTGGCAGCGATCGCCTCGTGAAGGTCGACTTCCGGTTGATCTGCGCGACCAATGTCGATCCCGACGCGGCGATCAAGGACGGGCGGCTGCGTGAGGACCTGTATTTCCGCATCAACACGGTGACCCTGCCGGTTGCTCCCCTCCGGGAGCGCAGCGAGGACCTGCCGCTCCTTTGCGCGCATTTCCTTGAAAAGTTCAACAGCCGCTATCAAAAGAACGTCAAAGGCATCTCGCCGGCGGCGTATCATCTGCTCATCCGGTTCCGCTGGCCCGGCAACGTGCGCGAGCTCGAAAATGCGATCGAGCGCGCGGTGCTGGTCGCCAAGTCCACCGACGTGCAGCCGCAGGATCTGCCCGATTCGATCCGCGGCGACGCCGTGGCCGAGGACGCGTTCACGGTGCCGCCGCACCATACGCTCGCCGAGATCGAGCGCATGGCGGTGATCCAGACGCTGCAGCGCACGAACTGGAACAAGCAGGAGGCGGCGCAGATCCTTGGACTCTATCGGCCGACGCTGTACAGCAAGATCAAGAAGCACCACATCAAGGATCCGCGCGCCCAGGTGCGCGTCGCCGAAAACGAGGCGTGACCCTGAGCGAGCGGCCTGACGCCGAAGGCGGCGGGTCGCGAGTCGAAGGGCGGCGTGACGGCGGCGGCACGCCCAGGCCCGCCGGGCATACGCGCCTCATCAGCCTCGCCGCGTGGCGCGGCGTCGGCGAGCTGTACAACAGCGACGGCCTGACGCACGCCGCCTCGATCGCCTACTACACGCTGCTGTCGTTCTTCCCGCTGATGCTGCTCGGCGTGTTCATCCTCGGCGAGATGACCAACGACGCCGCCGATCGCGACGCGGTCGTGCGGTTCGTGTTCCGCTACTTCCCGCAACAATTCGGATTCATCTCCGGCCAGATCGACGCGTTTCAGACGCAGCCCGTCAGCTTCGGATTCTGGGGCGTTGCCGGCCTGGTGTGGGCGTCGCTCGGCGTGTTCAACGCGATCACCTCCGCGGTCAATCACGCGTGGGCGGTCGAGAAGCGGCGTAGCCTGCTGATGCATCGTCTCGTCGGTTTCGTGATGATGGTGGCGGCCGGCCTGGTGTTGTTGCTCGGCCTGGTGATCGCCAGCCTGGTGCGGCTTGCGGAGACGCGACTGGGCGAGGCGTTCGTTCGATCGCCCTGGCTCGATAATCTCTCCGGCATTTTCGCGAGCTATCTCGCGACGGTCCTGCTGATCGCCTGCGTCGCGCTGGTCTTTTATTTCGTGCCCAATACCAGGGTCCGGTTCCGCGATGTGTGGCCGGGCGCGATCCTCGTCGGCGTGTTATGGCGCATCGCGCTGCGCCTGTTCTCCTGGTACGCCGCCGATCTCGCGAGTTGGAATGTCATCCACGGCTCGATCGCCGCCGTCGTCGTGTTCCTGTTGTGGATCTACGTCAGCGCCGTGATCCTGCTCTACGGTGTCGAGATGACCGCGAGCTACGCGCGTCTGCAGGACGCGGCCGTGCGTCACACGACGTTGAGCAAGGAATTGCAAGAGACGTAGCGACGTTTGGAGAGCGGGCGCTTTAGCGCCCGCTATATGATCGTCAGATGCCAAACCGGCTGGCGTCTGAGCAGTCCCCCTACCTTCTCCAGCACGCCAACAATCCCGTCGACTGGTACCCATGGGGACCTGAAGCGTTCGAAGCGGCGCGCGCCGCGGGCAAGCCCATCTTTCTCTCGATCGGCTACGCCACCTGCCACTGGTGTCACGTCATGGAGCGCGAGTCGTTCGAGAACCAGGGCGTCGCGGACGTCCTGAACGATCTGTTCATTTCGATCAAGGTCGATCGCGAAGAGCGGCCGGATGTCGATCGCGTCTACATGACGTTCGTGCAGGCGACGACGGGATCGGGCGGGTGGCCGATGAGTGTGTGGCTGACGCCGGAGCTGCAACCGTTTTATGGCGGGACGTATTTCCCACCCGCACAACAGTGGGGCCGGCCCGGGTTCGTGGACGTGCTGACCGAGATTGGCCGCGCATGGCGCGAGGACCGGCTGAAGGTCGTCAAGTCCGCCGCGGAGATTGTCGATCGCCTGTCGCAGTTGGCGCGCGGCCAGGACGACAGGCGGATGCCGACCGAAGCGGCGCTGACCAAGACGTTCCAACAATTCCAGCAGTCCTTCGATACGCGCCGCGGCGGCTTTGGCGATGCGCCGAAGTTTCCCCGGCCAAGCGAGCTGCTGTTCCTGCTGCGTGAATACGCCCGCCTTCGCGAAGACGCTACGGCGAGACAGGCTTCAGATGCCGCTCTGGCCATGGTGGTGCAGACGCTGCGCGCGATGGCGCTTGGCGGCATGCGCGATCACATCGGCGGCGGCTTTCATCGTTACTCGGTCGACGGCGACTGGCGCGTCCCGCACTTCGAGAAGATGCTCTACGACCAGGCGCAGATCGTGCTGGCCTGTCTCGAAGCGTCGCAGGCTGCCGACGATCCGTTCTTTGCGCAGATTGCCGAGGACACGCTGCAGTACGTTCGCCGCGACATGACCGATCCGCGCGGCGGTTTCTATTCAGCCGAAGACGCCGACAGTTTCCCTGTCGAGCCTCAAGACCTCAAGACCTCACGACCTCACGAC
This sequence comes from Cyanobacteriota bacterium, assembly GCA_019752015.1. Classification (GTDB taxonomy): domain Bacteria; phylum Acidobacteriota; class Vicinamibacteria; order Vicinamibacterales; family UBA2999; genus 12-FULL-67-14b. Next base: position 90,984 of record JAIEMQ010000020.1, read on the forward strand.
CTCCAAAAAGTCGAAGGCGCGTTCTACGTCTGGACGGCCGATGAAATCAAACGGCATCTCGGCGACGACAGCGCTGTCTTCGAAGCGCGCTACGGCATCCTGCCAAACGGCAACGCGCCGTTCGATCCGCAGAATGAGTTCGTGAACAAGAATCTGCTGTACACCGCGCAGTCGATCGCGGAGATCGCCAGGAGCACGAACAAGGCGCCGATCGAAGTCGCCGAGGCATTGCTCCGGGCGCGCCTGATCCTCTTCGACACGCGCGAGCTGAGGCCGCGTCCACAGCTCGACGACAAGGTATTGACCGCGTGGAACGGCCTCATGATCGCCGCGTTTGCGCGCGCCTCGCGCGTGCTCGGCGGCGGCGCGCTTGGACAGGAGAACATCGAAAATCCGACGGCGGCAGATCTGCAGAGCGCGATTGCGGCGGCATCCTTCATTCGCGATGTGATGTGGAACGCGCAGACCCGCACCTTGTTGCGGCGGTATCGCGCCGGCGATGCGGCCATCAAGGGTTACGCGGAAGATTATGCCGGCCTCATCTTCGGCGTGCTCGAGTTGTTCCAGGCGACCGGTGATCCGCAGTGGCTCGCCTGGGCGCGCGAGCTGCAGCAGCGGCAGGATGAGTTGTTCTGGGACGCGTCGGGCGGCGGCTGGTTCAGCACCACGGGCGCCGATCCGTCCGTGCTGGTCAGGATGAAGGAGGATTACGACGGCGCCGAGCCGGCGCCGACCTCGGTGTCCGCCATGAATCTGCTGACGCTGGCGCACCTGACCGGCGAGCGCGCCTATTCCGATCGGGCGGGCGAGGCGATCGCGTCGTTCGGCGGGCGTCTCGAACAGACGGGACGCGCGGTGCCATTGATGGCCGCGGCGTTGTCGGCTTCGATTGCCGAATCGGAGCAGATCGTCATCGTCGGGCCGCGCGACTCCGGCGAGACGGCGGCATTGTGGACCGCGGCGCACAAGCGGTACCGGCCATTCAGCGTGGTGACGCGCGTTGAGCCGTCGACTCAAGCCGCGCTGGCCGTCCACATGCCCTGGACGTCGGACATGAAAATGATGGACGGTAAGCCGACGGTTTATATCTGTCGCGGCTTCGCCTGCGATGCGCCGGCGACGGATCCGTCGGTGTTCAGCCCGCGTAGTCTCGGTGAAGGTGCGCTCGAATGACCGGGCGCCGGGAGCCGGGAGCCGGGAGCCCTCTAGTCGAAGTGGTTTCCATGCGCGATGGCGCGTGGCGCCGCCTGATTCTTGGGGGCGGCCGTGGCAATCTCTTGTCGCTCGATCTCGTTCGCGCGTTTGGTCGCGAGCTGCACGCGCTCGAGTCCGAGCGTGGCATCAAGTGGTTGACGATCGAAGGGAGCGGCGGCGAGTTTTCGTACGGCGCGCGCATCCAGGAGCACACGCCCGAGGCGATGCAGACGGTGCTGCCGGAGACGCATCGCATCATCAGGCGGTTGCTCGCGTTTCCGTCGCCGACGGCCGCGCTCGTTGAAGGCCGTTGCCTTGGGGGCGGCTTCGAGCTTGCGCTGGCGTGCGACGACATGATCGCGATGGAGAAGTCGGTGTTCGGCCTTCCGGAAATCCGCCTGGCCGCGTTCGCACCGGCGGCGGCAGCGCTGTTGCCGCTGCGAGTTGGCGCGTCCCGCGCGACACGCGCGATTGTGACCGGCCAGACGCAAGACGCGAGATACTGGCATGACAGCGGGCTGGTTTCGATGGTGGCGCCGCAATCGGGTCTGCTCGACGCGGCAGCCGCGTGGTTTGACGCGCACCTCGCGCCGCACTCCGCCGTCGCGCTCGCGCACGCGGTGGCCGCGGCACGATTGACGGTGCGCGCCCAGGCGGAGCCGGCGTTGGATCGCGCCGAACGGGATTACCTGGGCGGATTGCTGAAGACCGCTGATGCTGTTGAGGGTGTGACAGCGTGGTTGGAGAAGCGATCACCAAACTGGCAAGATCGATGACTGTGGTTCCGGCTCCCGGCTCCCGGCTCCCGGCTCCCGGCTCCCGTTAAGGACTAGCGATGATCGACGTTGACGTGTGGGTGAGGGGACATCAGGACGCGAAGACGGAGAAGATCGGCGGCATCGACAGCGATGCGGCGTCGTGGACCGATGACGAGGTGAAGCAGCTGCTCGAAGGCATGCTGCTCGCGCTGCAGCGCGCCAACGATCCGGGCGGTGTGCCGCCGGAAGTGACGCTGCGCGGATTCAGTTGGATCGTCAGTCCCGACAAGGGCGGCGTGCTCGTGCATTTGGAGATGCAGCTCGGCACCGTCAGCGCGGGCCCGTTCGCGATCGACGAAGCGCGCCTCACGGACATGATCAGCCGCGTCATGGGTGGTCCTAAGGTTTCGACGTTAGTGCACTGAACTTCAAGTTTCAGTTACGCCGGGGTGGCGAAACTGGCAGACGCACAGGACTTAAAAACAGACTGAGACCTTCGGGCGATTTCGGGAGTTGAAGGTAAGGTCCGGTTTTCCTGGAGTTTTCGACCATGACCTTTGGGCCGTCTCTGATGGGGACGGCCCTTTTAATGTGCAAAGTTTCAAGATTCTTTCAAGGGATCTTGGTGATGAACGCGTGGGAGCGGCGCCGGGCATTACTCCGACTCCGGTATCCTCGGAATGCGTCAATTAGCTGACGAACGGCGATGTCGGAGCAAAGAACCCACTTGTTGCAGTCGGACGAATGAACGGCGGCGCTGTCTAGGACGCTTTTTGGGCCCGTTTCTTTGCCCAATAGGCTTTCATTCTCCTGCTGACGCTTCTGCGTTCGGCAGCCGTCATCGGCTTTCGCTTGGCTCGGGCGCTCAACTGCGGGTTCTGGACGCCTATCGCTGCCAATGCTGAACGAACCAACCGAATTTGGCGGTCGGTCTGAACCCGATCAAGCTCAAGCGTTTTCAACGTTCTCTGAAGAGCCAGCTGCGCGCCCGCGATCTTACTCGTTTTCGAATTCTTGATGCTCATGGGGGTGAGAAGAATTTAAATCATGTCCGTCTATTAAGTCGATACCGGTGTGTGTTTGGGTTCTCTGCGCTATGCAAATTTGACAACATGTGTGAATCGTTAGATGTAATTTACCGTCCGCGTATTACGTGGTTTATGCGGCTGAGTTTTTGATCTGATAGCACTAAATCGGCGCGGGACTTCCTCGGTGGACAGAAACCTCCCTCCATTAATCGACACTCCAAATCCCGCAATTAGCTGAGGACGGCGGAGACGTTGACGCGGGGTGCGGGACGTGATGTCCGTCGCCCTCATGAGCTACGTCTTGGAGCAGACAAGACAGTAGCAAGTCCTCGCACTCGGGCAGCTTGGATGGACGGTCAGTCGCATTGCCGCCGCTGTGCACGTGGAACCGCGCCACGGTCACGCGGTATCTGCGGGCGGCCGGCGTGCCGGTCCGTGGCCGCGGACGTCCGAGCGAAGGGACGGCAAACACGGCAATTTCACCGGAGCTGTCCACCGACTCAAATCCCGCAATTTCTCGATCGGAGGTGTCCACCCGACTCTCAGGCCGGGCGGGCACCGAGCGCGAGTGCCTGTGAACCGTATCGCGCTGATCGCGGCGGCCGTGGGGCGCGGTCGCAATGCTGTCGCGATCTATCAAGACCTCGTCGACGATCACGGCTTCACGGCGAAGTACGCGAGCGTCCGCCTCTTCGTCCTGAAGCTCCGCGGAACGTCACCCGCCAGGCGCGCGTCGTGATCACGACGGCACCTAGAGAGGAGGGCCAAGCGATTGCGACGGCGACGGGCCGATGGTGCGCGATCCGAGCACCGGCAAATACAAACGGGTGCGCCTCTTCGTGCTGACGCTCGGCTACGCGCAATGCCCAAGACCACGAGGATCAGACCGCTGCCAACGACTGACTTTGCGATGTCACTCGCCCTGGCGCCGAGTGCGAGCCTCTTCGGGAAGCAGACCTCAAATGCTTCGTGGGCAGCCCGATCCCGCAATTGTGTCAGACGTCGTCTGCATCCCGCCTCAAGGCAACAGCGCACAGCGGTCCGCAGCTACAACTGTCGGAGAGCCTTCACCGGATCAGTCCTCGCTGCTCGCATTGCCGGAAACAATGTGACAACAAAGATGCTGATCGTGAAAGCCAAAGCACTAGCTACCATTGCCCACGGATCGTGGGGGTCGACGCCGTATACGTATGACCGCACAAGAGCACTCGCGCCGAGCGCCGCGATAAGGCCGACAGCCACGCCAGGGACGGCCACCGCCATCCCTTCGCGAACAATCATGCGGATGATGTTCGTCCGTGTCGCACCTAGGGCCGTCCGTATACCAACTTCGCGAATGCGCGAGGTGACCGCGTACGCGATCAGGCTGTAAGTTCCGATGCAGGCGAGAAGCAGAACCAGCATGCTCACAAATGTCGATAGCCAAGCGATCATTCGCTCGTTCAGCAATGCCGAATCCGTGAAAGCGTCTAGCGTAAACAGCACGTTTACGAAATGACGTCCCTGCGACTCAACCGCGCGCGTGTATCCCTTCGCCACTGCCGCCACGTCCCCTTGGAAGCGAACGTGCGCCATCGGAGCCGCCGCCATCGCCGGCTCCTGCAGAATTGGACGAAATATTGTGGCTTGATGCGGCTCGCGAATGTTCGCAAACGGCACGTCAGCGACGACTCCTATAACCTGGAAATCCTTTGTGGTTGACCCGGACAACATTTGAAGCCTGCGACCGAGGGGATCGTCTCCCCCAAAGAGTGCAACCGCGACCGATTCGCTGATCATGACGACAGGCTCTGTCGTCCCGGTGTCCGTCCACGTGAAATCGCGTCCCGTCAGACGCGCAATGCCGAACGTGTCGAAAAAACCGGGAGACACGTACTCGGTCAAGGCCGAAATCTCGCCGGAACGGCTGTCAGGACGAGTGTAACGATTGGTCGGAACGGTACCGGACTGGAATAGTGCCGGGAAAAACACGGACAATGCGGCGGCTTGAACGCCCGGAACGCGATGTAAGTCGTCAACGAGCGCCTGGACGTATGCTCCGCTGATAGGTCCCCGATCTCCCGGAACGCGTGTAATGCGAGTAAACAGCACATTACGCTCTTTGACCGGAGTGTAGTTACTCCGCAAATTTGACAGCGTCTTTGCGAATAGTCCCGCGCCAACAACCAGAATTACAGAAAGCGATACCTGTACCACCAGCAGCAATCGCACGGGGCCGCTCAAGCTCCGTGAGACGGTGCGGCCGGAATGCAAATTACCCGTTGTGCCCGAGCGCATCGCGTGAAGCGCGGGAAGCACGCCGATGGCGAGCCCCAGAAGCAAAGCGATTGTCATCACGATTACAAGCACCGCCCCGCTGGGAGCCATGCTCTGAAGTAAGGGGGTACTCCGACCGTAGGCCAGCATTGCGCCTAGCTCTCGAGTGGTTAACAACGTAACTGGCACTGACGCCACGAATCCGGCGACCGTCAAAAGGAGACCGACGAGGATGGTTGGACGCACTGTTCGGCCGCGACTCGCTCCAACGGCCAGCCTGACCGCGAACTGATGGCGCTCAGTCAATGATCGGACGAGCATCAGACCAATGAGGTTGACGCCAGAAATAGCCAGCAACGCGGCACTCAGAATCACCAGCACGGCTATGGACGCGCCGTATCGGTCGCGAAGCGGCGAGAATCCGGAGGCGATGGGCTCGACCACGACTTTCAGCGCTCGCAATGCTTGCTGTTGCGTGGCCGAAAGCGACGGAGGAACTGTTGCGTCCTGTACGCTTGGCCAGCGTGCGAGCAGCTCCGCGCGCATCTCGGCGAGCGTCACGCCCGGCGCGAGCTGCCCTATGATGTTCCTCGATCGAAGAGGGCTTCTGGGCGAGCCGGAAAGCGTCTGCATCAGGTCGAGCGGAACGAAGATGTCGGTTCCCCCATCTAACTGCAGACCTTCGAAACCGCGGGCGGTAACGCCAATAATCGTGGCCATGGATCCGGCGACTTTGACACTCTTACCGACAGCAGCGGCGTCATCGCCAAAGAGTCGCCGCCGAAATCGATCGCTCACAACGATCGCGGGGGCCTGAGCGTCGTCGATTTCCGAAAATAGACGCCCAAGCGCCGGTGTGACCCCAAGCGCATCGAAATACCCAGGCGTGACACCCTCTGTCACTGCATCTACGGCCGCAGTCCCGGCCTCGATGCGAAAGTACCGCGCAAAATACATCGATGCGCTTGAAAGAGAATGTTGCGCGTTACGGTACGCGGAGAACGTATCAGCGTAGATATACCCGGGCTGATCGGTCTTCGGGTCACTAACCGATATGGAGACGAGCCTATGTGGTTGTGAGATAGACACAGTTGGAAGCACAATCGCCTTCAACAAGCTCGCCGTCGTGGTGGTGGCTCCGAGCGCCAAACCGATTGTGATGATGAACACGCCGCTGAAGGCAGGAGCCCGAAGAATGCTCCTGACGGACTGCTGTAGATCCAACCAAAGCGCATCCAGCATGGGACCGGATTATAGTCTCGTGCAAACGGGGTTAAGCAACCGACTGTTGCCGCTGGGTTACTGCACCGGGTCCAGAACTTGCCAGCTCATCGAGCAATGGCTTGAGACCGAGCCAAGTTTCAAGGTACAGAGCGGTCTTCATAACAGATGGATTCGGCCCCTCGTATCCAGCCCGTAAAGAGTTAAGAGCCGCCTGAAAGGGTCTGAGTTCCACGACTCCGAGTTCGGCCAGTCGCTCACCGGTTAGATAGCGGCCGATTTTCGGCCACGCGGCTTGAAGTCCCTCATACAAACCCGCTCCAAACGCGGTCCAGCATCGCTCGCCTGACCGTACGACCTCCGGCAAGACGGTGCCCAGGCTTCTTCGCATCAAGACACGGCCTTCGTTTGGGCTCATGAGGTATTCCCACGGCAGGGCCAGGATAAATTCAACCAACGGCCGGTGCGCGAACGGCACCCGTTGCTCGGGTACCGCCGCTCCCGGGAGGGGTATAAAGCACAAAGTCCACCGATATATGCGCTCGCGCGCGTCACTTTCGAAGACGCGCGGCGAATCGTGCAAGAAGTCATGTCGCGCGTCCGTCATTTGTTTCCGGAACTGCGGAGTGATCCAATCTGGGATAGGCGCGCGCCACCCGGCATGCAAATCCAGAGTTCCTAGCGTGCAGTCACGAAGCAGCTGCCACGCATTGTAGGAGCCACCCTGCAGGTAGGCCGAAAAATGACGATACCAATCCCCGAATCTGCGCTCTCTAAACCAGTCGGCCAAATAGACTGGCGCTCCCCCTCCTCCCTTCTGCAGCAGGGCATCGGCAGCCTGCCCCGTTAGACGCGATCGAATGCCGCGGCCGAGCGCGAATTCGCGAGTTGCCCGGTTAACCGCTCCGGCTTGCACGAAGCTCCCGAGCGGGATTTCAGTATTTGTGAAGCATTGGAAGGGAAGGTGCTTGGTTAGGTCTAGGGTATGGCGCTCGATAGTGTATTGCTGCTGCACAGATTCCTGAAAAGGGCGCTCGTTCGACCGACCGTTGACCAATGACCAGCCGACCAATGAAGCGTGACTTTCGCCGGCTTGAATTAGCAGCGCCGCGATCGCGCAGATTGTTGAGGAATCGTATCCCCCTGATAGGTCGCACAGGAGCGGTCCAGGAGCTCTGAGGGACGCGCGCACGGCCTCAAACAAGTGTTTGCGAAATGCTTCGTCGACGTCGTCAGCCGAGTTAAATCGCTCGATGTTCTGTTTCGGTCGCCAGACCACCTTCTCCTCAAGTCGATCTCCCTGCTGAACTACGGCATTCCCTCGTCCAAGTTCGCGTATACCTCGCCAGATCGTGTAGCCGGACCAGGGTGCCATCGTAGCGGTGAAGTATTCACGGAGAACGTCGCGCTCGTACTGTGGACGCAGCTGCGGGAATTTTTCGAACAGCAGTCTGAGGTTCGACGTAATTAAGAGACGGCCTTCGACGGTGCCATAGAAAATGCGCCGGACACCCAAACTATCTTGTCCGGCCACTAAGCAGTGAGAGCGGCGGTCGAACACTGCGTATGCGTACTCTCCGAGCACTCTCGCTGACAGCGCGGCACCCCACGCGTCATAAGCAGCCGAGAGCACAACACCCTCAGCCGCTTGAGCCAGGTGAGGCATGGCTAACGTGTAAGCAATTTCCTCCCGATTGTCGATGCGACCCTCATATGCCAAGACAGTATTAGGAGTGACAATCGGCTGTATCTCATTCACCGATTCAGGCGTTGCAGGACAGTGCCGCACAAGCGCAGTGGTCGCATCAGCCGACGCCTGCGATACGTCACCGTTTTCCACTCGGTTCCACACCTCTTTGCCAGCTGTCTGGGCGGATAGCTTCGTTAAGACTACAAACCCGTACGCAGTCGGGCAATGGCATTGATCCGATTCCGTGGACACTTTCCGGAAGGCGGATACGATGTCCAGAATGGGATCAAGCAAGACGGG
>JAIEMQ010000072.1 GCA_019752015.1 Cyanobacteriota bacterium
ACGAAGAACTCAAACAGCGTAACTAAACCGTCCACTGAATCGGATCAGGCCTACCACGCGTTTCATCGGCGACAACGCCTGCCGGCTCTCGATTACCGAATACGTCGGCAACACTTTGATATTGCCTCCGCAGTAGCGGTTGGTGCTTAGCACCAACCGCGCCCGCTTCAGAAATCAAGATTCCGCGTTATTCGCGTACCGTTGGCGGAAAATGCGTCCGCTAGCATCTTGATCCGGCGCTTCGCTTCGTTGAGGTCGTGGTTGCCAAGGGTGATGTTCAAGAGGTCGATGTACCACGGCAGCTTCGTTTCATCGAGCAGGTAGGTCTCGACGATCTCGCGCGCGATCGGCAGCGTGGTCGTCTTCGAATCGTCGTGCACGTCGCGGTTACTCGCCTTCAGCAGCTTGTCGTATTCCTCGCGCAGCAGCCGCATGCACAACTCTCGTGAGAACGTATCGCCTTCCTTGACGCCGGTCTCGTCATCGGCGGCCGTCAACTTCGCGCCCTTGTGCAGCCACTCCCACAGGATGCTCAGCCTGATTTCGCCGGTCGCCATGTCCTCCATCAGGTAAAGCACGTCTTCGTTGCCGAAGAAATCCGCCGGCTTGAGCGCGGCGGCCTGCATGCCCTGCCCGAAGGCGTTGCCGTACTGGATCGCCACGCTCATCAGGTCGCGCGCGCCGCGGATGGTGCGCGGCGCCGGTTCGAGCAGCGTCAGATCGGCGGCGTCCTTCTCCGTGTAGGTCAGTCTCGGGAACGATCGCCCAAGTTGATTGGCGTCGCCGACCTTCTCCCACACCGGCCGGACGATGTGCACCATTTTCCAGTGGGCGACCCACTTGCCGCTCGCGCCCTCGCGCTGTTCGCGCTCGGCGCCGGCGGTCGCGCGCTTCATGCCCGCGGCCACGCCGGCCTCCGATCCCACCGGAATGTTCGGCTCCATGCCGCCCTGCCAGAGCGTGAACTGTCCCTTGAGGTCTGGGGTATTGCAGGCGCGCCGCACGCGATCCTCGTAGACGCGCATATAGCCGTAGGTCATCGTGATCGCATCGATGTTGGGATTGATGAAATCGTCGTCCCACGCGACGGCGTCCGACACGCTGTTGATGTAGTCCCAGCGCCCGGTGTTGAAGCCGACGAAGTGCAGCCCCAGGGCCGCGCGAATCTCCATCAACTGGTAGCAGACTTCGATCTGCTCGACGAGGACATACACCTTGATCGTTCCAGCCGGGATGCCAAGCTGCTGCTCGATCGATGAAAGAATGTCGTTCCACAACGCCGCTTCTTCGGCAGTCTGAATCTTCGGAAGATACAAAACGATCGACGCGCCGGCGTCGATCAGCTGCTTGTGGTTGTTGGCGATGTAGAGCGTGGCGTCGACGATCGATGCGGAGAAGCCGGACCGGTCGGCGTTGCGGACATGGCGGTCGTCGAGGTGCAGGCCGCGCGGCCGGAAGATCTTCGTCGTGAAATGAAGCTGCGTGCGCCAGTCGGCAATGGTCGGCTTCCCGAAAAATCCCGCCGCCCACTTGTTCATTTCCGCGGCAACGTTTTCCGCGACGGCCAGGAATTTCGGATCGCGATGGATCGCCAGCTTCAGGTTCCGCTGGTTGTCGAGCGACATCGTCGACACCTGGCCAAGCGCGTCCTCGCCGTCGAACATCCAGCCGTCGGCGCCGCTCAGCAGCGCATACGCAACGTTGCGAAGGCCAATCTCGACCGGCGCGCCCGGGCGGGCGGCGGGGCCGGTGCCTTGAATCCATTGCCGCTTCAGGTCGCGGGGGATTTCGGCGCCGACGAAGTTGCCTTCGCGCGCGTCCCTGACCTTGATCGACGTCCGCGCGATCGTGCCGTTCGCATCGAGGAACCCGATGCGCTCTTTCCGGCTCGCGCGCCCGGCGCGCCGCTCGATGCGCGCCGCCATGACCTGCTTGCGCGCCACGTCAAATCGCGTGAGCGCTTCCATCACCCGCACCGCGTCGTCCGTGATTACATCCGGATAATCCGCGCGAACTGTCTTCCTGAACTCGAGTGCCATCCTGTCCGCCTGACTGCCTGTCTGCCTGTCTGCCTGTCTGCCTGTTACTTAACGACCCACAACAACAGCTCTGCTTCGTCGACCTGGATGCGTTGATCCGGAACCCACTGCGGCATCTCGAACTGATGCGACACGATCCGCGTGCCCGGCTTCAACGCGCGCAGCTTCGGCTCGAGCACCTTCGTGATGCTCGGGGACAAATACATGGTGATGACCGTCGCCTTGCCGAGGTCCGCTTCGAAGAGATCGCCGACCACAAATGAGACGCGGTTGGCGACTTCCGCCTGGTTGGCGATCTGCCAGGAAATCTCGACCAGCCGCGGGTCGATCTCGATGCCGACGGCCTTCGCCCCATATTTCTGCGCAGCGATGATTGGAATACGCCCGTCGCCGGAACCGAGGTCGTAGACCACATCATCCGCCGTGACTTTCGCCAGCTTCAACATGGCATCGGCGATATTGTGGCGGGTCGGCGAGAAGTGGATGTCCGGTGTCCGGGCCGGACCCTGCTGGACCAGCGCCGCCAGCAGAATTCCTGAGAGAAAACGCATAGCGCAGTATCCCATTGCGCGGTTGATATCGATTGTCTATATTGAATGCCTATACCATGGCGCAACCAACCGAGATCCTCAAAGGCACGCTGGCGCTGCTGATTCTCCGCACGCTCGAGCTCGAGCCGCGGCACGGGGTCAGCATTGCCGACCGCATCGAGCAGATCACCAAGGGCACCTTCAGCGTGAAGGCAGGCTCACTGTTCCCGGCGCTGCACCGGCTCGAGCAAGAGGGATTCATCACCGGCGAATGGTCGGTAACCGACGCGGGGCGTCGCGTCAAGTCGTACCGCCTCACCACTGCGGGCCGGCAGCAGTTGATCGCCGAGAAGAAGCAGTGGGCGCGGATCGTGTCGGCGGTCGGCCTCGTCCTCGACACGGACTGACGATCCATGCGCGCGTGGTCGGAGTAAACTGCGCGGATGCTTCGCATCCTCTTTCTCGCCGCCGCGGTTACCGCGATTCTTTCCACTCCCGCTCACGCACAGGCGATCGGCGGACCCGAAAAGGGCCGGCCGGTCACTGGCGATCCGGGCATTTCATCGATGGTGGTGATGGATCGCGCGGACTTCCGCGTGCTGCGCGACTGGGCCGAGCCCGGCGCCGTCCGCCGCATGCACAACCACGCCGACGCGACCTATCACGTGTTCACGCTGCTGACCGGTCAGCTGACGCTGACGGTTGAAGGACAGGAGCCTGTGGAGGTGAAAGCCGGCGACGTGCTCGAGCTCAAAGGCGGCGCGATGCACACGTTCAAGAACACCGGAACGGTGACCGCCACGATCGTCGAGGTGTTTGGTAAAGCCCCGAAGAAGTAATCAGTCCTGCGACGGCGGCCCGAGGAATTCGATCAGGTTGCCGCGAATCCCTGTGCGCGACCACACCTTTTCGTAGACCGGCTCGAATGCCGATCGATTGACGACGCGCATGGCAATGTCGTTGGCGAGCCGTTCGGTCTGCAGAAATGGATGATGCGTGTAGATCCACACGTGCCCGAGCTCGTGCGCGATCGCCGCTTCGACTTCAGCAGGAGCCAGCTCCTGGACGAAGTCGCGATCGACTGAAATCACGAACGGGCCGCTGCGGCCATTGAGCGTCTCGACCGACATCACCAGCGGATTGTGATCCACCAGCGTGACGTGCACGCGCTCCTTGATCTCGAGCCGTCCGCGCAGATCGTCGGTGAGATCCTGCAACGACACGATGCCCGTCTTGTCGCTCAGTCCCGTCAGTGCAGCCTGCTGAACGTCGGGACGCAGCGGTAGCAGCCACAAAAGCAGTACGACCCCAATGTGCATGGGCGACGCGAATCCTTGTTGAGAGGAGCCGCCAGTGTAGCAAACAATTCTTCCTCTGGACGGACTTCTTCAGTCGTACGCGCCTGTTCCCCGTTAACTCTGCCGTAGTTGAGCTCTCAGCTTTGTCCTGGCCAAGCCTTGTCGATCGGCTTCGCGGGATCAGCGGTGATTTTGACGTCGGCGCAGTGGCGTTTCGCGCGTGACGGCGACCGGATCGGGCGGCAGTTCGTCGAACGATTTCACCGCGAGCGCGACGCGATAGAAGCCGGGGTGATAGATCGTTTCCTGCACCTTGATGTGCAGCTTCGATCCTCCGACGACGGCGTTGACGACTCCGGCGGCGTGCCGGTGTTTGCCGACGTGCCGCCGCATGGCCCGAGCTTCTGAGGATCACCACGCTCATCCTACGCGAGGTTTGCGGCCGGCTCGAGCAGCCTGAAGTGTCCATCCGCAAACACCGGAGCGGTCCCTGACATCAATAGCGCGATCGAGAACAATCGACTCAATTTTATTGAGCTTCCCCTCCGCCTTCGCCAAGGCTACGGCGAGACAGGCTCAGATTATGGCCGATTCGCTAGGCCGAGGGGAGCGTGAGGGTCGCGCGAAGGCCGCCGAGCGGCGACGAACCGAGGGCGATCGAGCCGCCATATAGCTCGACGAGATCCGCGACGATCGCGAGGCCCAGTCCCGAGCCCGGCGCCGCTTCATCGGCTCGTACGCCTCGTTGCAGCACCGTTTCCCACAACGACGGCTCCAGTCCCGGCCCATCATCGTCAACAGTCGTCACGACGTGGCTGTCTTCGAGCGCGGATCGCACCTCGACGCGGCTGTTTGCCCACTTGCACGCGTTGTCGATGAGATTGCCGAGCATCTCTTCGAAATCCTCGCGCTGGCTGCGCACGAAGTGCTCGTGCGAGGCATCGACGTCGATCGCGAGATGTCGATCGGCATGGATCGTCTGCATGGTCCGCGCGAGCGCGTCCGCGGATGTCAGCACATGGCAACGCGCGCTCGGGTTGCCGCCGGCCGCCGAGGCCCGCGCGTGCGCCAGGTGATATTCGATCTGCCGCCGCATGCGCTCCACCTGCTGCATGATCGCGGAGGCGAGCTCGGTTTGCCCCGCTGCTTTGGCGCGTTCGGCCTGCTGATTCAACAGCGTCAACGGCGTTTTCAACCCGTGTGCGAGATCGCCGGCCTTACGATGCGCTTTGCCGATCCGGTCCTCGCGATCGCTCAACAGCGAATTCAAATCGGTGACGAGCGGCTGCACTTCGGTCGGGTACTCGCCGTCAAGCCGCGCGTCCTTCCCTTCGCGCACGCCGGACAGCCTGGCGCGGAGCTCGTCGAACGACGCGAATCCCTTCCTGACTTGCCGCAGCCCGAACACCATGGCCGCGACGGTGCCGACGCCGACTTCCCACATGTGACGAAAAAAGAAGCGGTGGAAAAACGCGGGCGCGTCCGGATCGATGAACATGTAGTGCGTCAACGCGAAGCCGCTGAACAGGAACAAGCCCAGGCTCCACAGAATCGCGCCGAAGAACACGCGGCCGCGCAGCGACAGCGTCCTCACTGGTCCGCCTCGATTCGATAGCCCATGCCGCGCACGGTCTCGATGACGGTGCCGCCCAGCTTTCGCCGCAGCCGCGCGATGAAGACTTCAACCGTGTTCGAATCGCGGTCGAATCCCTGCGCGTAGATGTGCTCCGTCAATTCGGATTGCGAAACAATGCGGCCGCGATGGTGCATCAGGTACGACAACACGCGAAACTCATGGCTGGTCAGCTTCACCGGCGCGCCGTCAACAGTGACGCGGGCGCCGCGCGGATCGAGCACGACACCACCGGCGCGTAATTCCGGCGTGACCTGGCCGGACGATCGCCGAATCAATGCGCGCAAACGCGCGAGCACTTCTTCGATCTGGAACGGCTTGGCGACGTAATCATCGGCGCCGCCGTCGATGCCTTGCACCTTCTCATGCCAGCTGCCGCGCGCGGTGAGCACGAGCACCGGCGTTGACACGCTGGCCTCGCGCCACTGGCGCAACACCGTGAGGCCGTCCATCTTCGGCAATCCCAGGTCGAGGATCACGGCGTCGTAGCCTTCGGTTCGTCCCAGGAACTCGCCGCGCTCGCCGTCCGCGGCGTGATCGACGGCGTACCCCGCCTCGCCCAGCGCGCGGCTAAGTTGCTCTGCCAAGAGGACTTCGTCCTCGACGATCAGGACCTTCACAGCTCTCTACTTTTCACTCCAGCCTCTTAACAGTAGCTGAACAGAGCCTTCAGAGGTCGTTCAGCCGCGCCCACGTAGTCTTGCCGTCTATGACACTCAAAGCCGTTTTCGCCATCGCCGCTGGACTCATTGGCGCCGCCGCCGTCGCCTGCCATCTGTATGCGCCCGAGCTCATGCAGCACCTCGGACGAATGCTTCACGGAGCGCGCTAGGATACTCCTCGTGATCCGTCACGCGTTTCGCACGATCAGCCGCATGCCCGGGCTTGCGGCGGTCGTGATTCTCTCGCTCGGCGTCGGCATCGGCGTCAACACCACGGTGTTCTCGTGGATCCAGGCGATCCTGCTGAAGCCGATCCCGGGCGTCGACGACAGCGGCAGCTTCTATCACGTCGAGCCGAAGTCCGACACCGGCAGCTACCCCGGCATGTCGTGGGCGGAGTATCAGGATCTGAAACCGCGGCTGCGATCGATCGACGAGCTGGTCGTGTCGCGGATGGTGCCGCTCAACATCGGTGAGGCTGGCCGCACCGAGCGCACCTACGCACAGCTCGTTTCGGGAAATCTGTTCACCGCCCTCCACCTTCGACCGGTCGCCGGACGATTCATCACGACGGACGAAACGTCACGGCCCGGCGGCGAGCCTGTCGTCGTGCTCTCGCATGATTACTGGCAGACGCATTTCGCGGGATCGCCGTCGGCGATCGGGCAGACGCTGCGCGTCAACGATCTCGAGCTGACGATCATCGGCGTGGCGCCGGAGGATTTCCAGGGCACCATTCTCGCGCTGCAATTCGATCTGTGGGTACCGGCAACACTTGCTCCGGCGTTGTTTACCGGTTCGACCGAGCTCACCGATCGCAATCAACGCGGCTACTCGGCGCTCGGCCGTTTGCGCGATGGCGCGACCGAGGCCGGCGCGACCGGCGAATTCGCCTCTGCGATGCGCGAGTTCGCTGCTTCATATCCGGAAAGCAACGGCCGCATCAGCGGTGAGCTGATGCCCTACTGGTGGGCGCCGCGCGGCCCGCAGATGATGTTCATCACGGCGCTCGGCGTGCTGCAGGCCGTGATGCTGCTCGTCCTGCTGGCGGTCTGCGGCAACACCGCCAATCTCGTGCTGGCGCGCGCCAGCGCGCGGTATCGCGAAGTCGGCGTGCGACTCGCGCTTGGCGCCGGTCCGGGCACCGTCATTCGCCTGATGCTCACGGAAAACCTGCTGCTTGGCATCGGCGGCGCGATCGTCGGCATCCTGATCGCGTGGTGGGGCACGGAAGCGTTGCGCTCGATGCCGCGCTACGGCGCGTTCCCGGTCCGGTTTCAGACCAGCCTGGATGCCCTCGGGCTGGCATTCGCGGTCGGCCTCGGTGTCCTCTCGGGCCTGCTGTTCGGTGCCGCGCCCGCTCTACAACTGGGGCGCGTCGATCCGCAGCAGGCGCTGAGAAGCGGATCGAAATCGGCCGGCCGCAGCGTGATTCGCGACACGCTGATGGCGCTGCAATGCGGTCTCGCACTCCTCGTGCTTGTCGTCGCCGGACTGTTCTTCCAGAGTTTCGTCGAGTCACAGGACACCAATCCTGGATTCCGTGTCGAAGGGTTGCTGCTGGCGACTTACGACCTCGGCGGCGGTACGCCGCCGACCGATGAATACACCAGGCAGTTCGCCACGCAGCTGCTCGATCGATTGACGCGCGTCCCGTCCGTCCAGTCGGTTGCGATCGCCAATTCGATGCCGCTCGACATTCACGGGCTGCCGATGAGGGCCTTTCTTCTCGAAGGCCGCGCCCAGACGACGGCACAGCGCGAAGCGGCGCTGAGCAACATCGTCTCGCCGGGCTATTTCAGTACGATGGGCATTCCGATCGTGGCCGGGCAAGACTTCACCGAAATGGCCGATCCGTCGACGCCGCCGCAGGTGATCGTCAATGAGGAATTCGTGCGGCGATACGTCGCGCCTGCTGATGCGATTGGGCGCCGGGTCACGAATGGCGATACCGTCTACACGATCGCCGGCGTGGTGAAGGATTCCATGTACGACGCCTTCGGCGAACCGCCAACGCCGGCGTTCTTCTTCTCGTATCGCGACCGTCCGCGATGGCTGGGAGAGATTCATCTCCGCGCGCGGCCGGGATCGGAAACGATGCTCGCCGCCGAAGTGCAGCGCGCCGTCCGCGAGCTCGATGCGTCGCTGCCGGTCTACAACATCCGCACGATGGCTGAGCACATCGAGCGCAACCTGTTCCTGCGAAAGATCCCCGCGCGCATGTTCCTGATCATCGCGCCGCTGCTGCTCGCGCTCGTCGCCATCGGCATCTACGCGGTCGTCAGCTACACCGTCTCACAGCGCACGACGGAGATCGGCGTGCGCATCGCCATGGGCGCTACTGCGGATCGCGTCGTCAAGCAGATCATCAAGGAGACGTTGATCGTGATCGGCGCCGGCGCGTTCCTCGCCTGGGTGATCGCGGTGATGCTCGACACGCATCTGTTCGCGGGCGGAGTGGAAGACGCACCGGTCCTGCTCGGGGTGCCGATGATTCTGATGTTGGTAGGGACGTTCGCGTGCTGGCTGCCGGCGAGAAGAGCGACGACGGTCGATCCGGTTGTGGCGCTGAGATCCGAATAAAAGGCAACCACGAAGGACTCGAAGAACGCGAAGGATCACGAAGGCTAATTGCATCAAATGCTTCGTGCTTCCTTCGAGACCTTCGTGGTTGCCTTTCGTGTCACCAGTATTCGATCGTTCGCTTGATGATCTGTTCGAGGCTGTGTGGGTTGGGGCCCGACCAGTTAATCAATTCCCTCTTTTGGATCCAATTGCCGGCCGCGTCGTATTCGTACGAGGTAAGCTTGGTTCGATTCCCGCCGCGTGACTCCACTTCGTTGCCCCTGGCATCCCGAACGATCGTGTCGCACTCGCGCCGGTTGAAAGGACGGCCGACTACGCACACTTCCTCGCGGTTATCGGTATAGACATATTCAATAGTCTGCTCGACGGTTGGCCTGTTCTCACTGACCTCTACTGCTTTCACGACGCGTCCGCGCTCATCGAGCGTTTCAGTTGTGAGCGACCACGAACCAAAAGCCCGCCGCCGACGATTGATCACGTTCTGGCCGTACTCAACCTTCTCGTGCGTGCTGAACTCGCCCTTGGAATCCGTCACGTGTTCGATGAGGCGACCCTGCGAATCGTAGGCGCAGGTCGTCGTGGAGTGAACGTCGCCGCCCCGCTTTTGAACCGCCCGAACCAGCCGACCGTTTTCGTATTCCCCCGTCGATGTAATGACAATGGCGAACGGAGGGTTGTTGTCATAGATAACGGTTTCGACCGTGCGCCCATCGGCTGAAATCGTCATCCGCATGACCGGTCTTTCGCCGCCGGCAGCCGTCATGATCCCGGGACGCTCATCAACCCTGTCGCTGATGCTCTTGACGCGACCGAAATACTCGAGAGGCCCGCAGGCGGAAGCGGAGCGCTCGCCAGCGATCAAACACACCAGGACGCCGAACAAAACATTAATTGCTTCGTGCGTGCTTCGCGGCCTTCGTGTTCTTCGTGGTTGCATTTTTTGATGTCTTAAAAGAAAAGGACCGGCGCTGAGGCCGGTCATCGAAGTTTGGGGCGAACCAAAGTTCGCCCCTACAAGTCTGCGCAGGCGGAACTAAAGTTCCGCCTCTACGAAATCATGATCTTCCTCGGATGTTGCGAGTTGTCCTCGAGGAACGTCTTCTTGCTCTCGATCTCCTCCGACGTCGGCTGCACCATGCCGTTCACGTCGGTGACGCGCGACACCAGCGTGTGCTCGCCGGCGGGCGCGTTCTTCCACGTGTAGTGATACAGCTTCCACCCGTACTTCGCGGTGGTCGCCGGATCGGCGGTGGCGGCCATCCACGGGCCGTCATCGACCTTCACCTCGACGGACTTTACCGGCGTGCCGTCGTTCAGCACGATCATCGTCAGCTTGTGATCGGCGCCGTTCTTGGTGACGCGCGCGACGAACGACTTCAGGTTGAGATGGCTGACGGCCTTTTCGACCCACTTCACTTCGCCGTTGATCATCTCGCCGCGCAGCGTGCGGTACCAGTTCGCCTGGAACTTGCCGAGGTACGGCTCTTCCTGCACGTGGATGTCCGACAGCCACTTCACGTTCGGCGCGCCGTACCAGCCCGGCATGATCAAACGAAGCGGAGCGCCCTGGTGCTTGGTGAGCGGCTCGCCGTTCAGCGCGTAGGCGAGGAACGGCGCGCGATCGCTCGACAGCGCCTGGTCGCGCTGGATGCTGCGGCCGTACTGCTGCTCGACGTCGTAGTTGGTGCCGCGGAAGTTGACGCTCTCCTTGCCGCGATCGGCGCCGAAGAACACAATCTCGCGCGCGTTCGACTTGAGGCCGGCCTTGTCGAGCACGGTCTTGAGCGGCACGCCCGTCCACCGGCCGTTGCCAATCAAGCCCTGAATCGGACGACGGTTGCCCGAGCACTCGAAGCCGTTGATGAGCTCCGCGTTGCCCATCTTCTTCAACTCGTCGAGGGACAACGCCAGCGACGTGTTGACGAAACCGCCGACCTTCAGCCGGAACGCCACCGGATCCACCTCGGGGTGGCCGTAATGCTGCGTCGTGAAGAACTGATCCTTCGGCGTGAACGGCGTGGTCAGGTTGCGCGTGTCGAACATGCGGCGATCGGGAGCCGGGTTCGGATTGAACGGCGGGTTCACGTGCGAGTCGGTGAACGGCACCATCACCTCGCCCTGCGCCATGGCGGGGAGGATCCAGTCGAAATCAGCGGCGGCCGCGAGGGCGGCGGCGGAAAGACCCGTTTTGATTGCGTCGCGGCGATTCATGGTCATATCAGTTCCTCTGGGACTTCAAAGTCTCTATGTACCAAGTGACTCTGTCAACGGCATCACCGTGCGGCTCGACGCCGGTGAATTGATAGCGAATCGTCCCCGTCGCATCGACATAAAACGTCGTCGGCGTGTCGTGAACGTTGAACACCTTCGCCGCCTGCTCGCGCGAATAGCGCGCGACGGGCATCGCAAACTTGCGCTCGGCCACATAGCGATCCAGCCGCGCCGGATCGTCATCAAGGCTAATCAGGAAGAACCTGACCTTCGGATCGCCCTGATACTTCTCGTAGGCCTTCTGGATGAGCGGTAACTCCGCCCGGCAGGCCCCTCACCAGGCGCTGAAGAAATTCAGCAGCACCACGTTGCCGCGCTCGGCGCGGAGGTCGACGTCGTTGCCCTGAAGATCTTTCAGCACCAATGCCGGCACCCTGCGGTCGGCCATGCTGCTCACGAGCGCCTTACGGCGCTCTTCGCGCTTCCGTTCGAGCGTGGCGGCCAGCCACTTTTCGAAGTCGGCGGGATTCTCGCCGTTCTTCGCCTGCACCTCGGCAAGCGCGGCCTTGGCCTGATCGCGCTGCGGCGGCGTGATGCCGGCCAGGCCGAGCGCGGTCAGATAGTGCTCGCGCGCCGTCTCGAGATCGTTCTTCTTGCGCGACAGCTCGGCGAGGTGCAGCTGGTTGGTCGCATCGACATTGCGATAGAGGCGCGCCGCTTCGGCGAGGCGCTTCTCGGCGGCCGCGAGATCGCCCTGCAGATACAACGCCCAGCCAGCGATGTCCGCGAACACCGCGGCATTGCGATCGAGCGACCCGCGCACCTTGCCATCGAGCTTGTAGCTGCTCTCGTTCTCCCAGATGAACCGATCGCCGGCCACGCGGCCCTCGGCGGCGAGCCGCAGCACGAACGGCAGATCACTGTTGCGCGCGAGCAGCAGATTGGCGCCGGCGATATACGACATCGGATCGGGACGCAGCTTGATGCGCACGTCGATCGCATTCCGAATCGCCGACGCCGATGCCTGCGGACTGGCTTGCAGTTTCGCAATCGCCGCGTCGGCGGCCTTCACCGAATTCTCGAGACCGTTGGCTTCGAGAATCCACTCCGGCTTCGGCTCACCCGCGGCCTCGAACTCAGCCTCGGCGCGCGGACGATACGACACTTCCTCGTGGAAGCCGGGGAACGCGCCTTCGGCCTTGTTGCCCTTGAAGTCGTAGATGCGGCCGAGCCAGAAATGCGCCTGCGCAGCCGTGGCAGGAATCCTGGTGGCGGCGATCAGCTTCTGTTCCGCCGATTTCGTTCGCATCGCGAACCAATCAGCTTTTCCTTGTTCGAGAAGTGATTGTTCTCTGGCGGTCTGTGCGGAGAGAAAGGCAAAGGGCAGAAGGCAAAAGGCAAAAGTAAAGGCCTTAAACCATTTCCTTCTGCCTTCTGCCTTTCGCCTTCTGCCTTTTGCAGGCATTTCCTAGCAAGTCACGCAGCGATTGTTGTTCTTCGCACCGAGCTTGGTCAGCAGCTCGATGGTCTCCGGAATCGCCGAGAGGCGCTGCACCGGGCCGTTCGCCATGTCGACGGTGGTCTGGCCGCTGCGCGCCACGGCTTTCACGTCGGCGCCCTTGCTCACGAGATACAGGATCATCGCGTTGTCGCCGCGGGCCGCCGCGTGATGGAGCGGCGTGTAGCCGTCGTTGTCGCGCATGTTGACGTCGGCGCCGAGCTCTTCGACGAGATACTTCATCACGCTGAGCCACGCGTCCGGGGCGTGACGATGGGCGTTGCCGGCGAAGCCTTCGCCGTACTCGACGCCGGCGGCGGCGTGAATCGCGAATGCGCCGGGACCACCGTAGGGAATCGGCGGCGCGTCGTATTTCTCCATGCCCGCTCCAGCGGTCGGCGTGACGGCGCCGCCGGCGCCCTGCGGCTGTCCGCCCGGGGCGTCGCCGCCGCGGCGAATCTGCGCGCGGGGAGCGGTGGTCGGAATCTCAGGATCGGCGCCGTAGGCGACGAGCAGCTTCATCGCCATCAGGTCGGTGCCGTAGGCCGCGCGCCAGAACGCCGTCGATCCGGTCGTGTCGGCGAGACCGCAGTTGCGATTGCCGCAGCCCGTGTAAACGAGGTACCACGGGTGCGAGCTGATGCGGTGATTGACGTCGGCGCCCTTGTCGAGCAGCGCCTTCATCACTTCCAGATAGGTGTGCTTCTGCAGCTCCATCTGCTGGGGCTGCGGGAAGCGCGTGCGCGGCTGCCACGCGGTGTTGACGGCGGCCCACAGCGGCGTCACGCCGTTGTTGCTCGCGGCGAGATTGACGTTGGCGCCGCGCTCGATCAGGAACATCGCCATGTCGAACTCACCGTTGATCACGGCGGTGAGCAGCGGGCTGGTGTTGTCGCCCTTCTGCACGACGTTGATGTCCGCGCCGCCGTCCAGCAGCGCCTTCGCCGCTTCGATATAGCCCTGGCGCGCCGCGTGGAGCAGCGCGGTCATGCCGCCCTTGCTCGAGACCGGCGGATTGATCTCTTCGGGATTGAAGCCGCGCGGCGGCGGCGCGTTCGGATCCGGCGGCGGAATCTTGCCGGACTTCAAGAGCTCGCGCGACGCTTCGATCGCCGCCTGCATCTGCGCCGGCGACGGCCGCGCGTTCGAGTCCTTGCCGATGAAGCCTTCGATCACCTTGCGCTGGCGCTCGACGGCCGCGCGATCGAGCTGCCCCTGCTTGCTGACGTCGATCACTTTGGTCGAGACGTTCGGATCGGCGCCGCGCTTGATCAACGCCGCGATCGCCTCGGGGCGGTTCCATGACGCCGCGAAGATCAGCGGCGTCTGTTCCCATTCAGCTTCCTTCGCGTTGACGTCGGCCTTGGCGTCGGCGAGGAGGTTGATCACCTCCGCGCTGCCCGACAACGCGGCGAGATGGATCGGCGTCGCGCCGCTCGGATTCGCCCTGGCGTTGACGTCGGCGCCGGCCTCGATGATCGCCCTGGCGACGGCGGGGCTCGCCGATTTCGCGGCGAGGTGCAGCGGCGTGTAGAGGCCGATGCGCGTCACCGCCGAGACGTTGGCGCCCGCGACGATCAGCAGCTGCGCGAGCTCGGCATCGCCGCGCTCCGCGGCCCAGTGCAGCGCTGTCATGCCGTCGCCCTGCGGCACGCCGATGTCGGCGCCGTCCTTGAGCAGCTGTTTGACGGCGTCCTTGTCGCCCTTCATCGCCGCATCCGCGAGCGGCGAGGTCGACTGGGCCGCGCCCAGCGTTGCTCCGAGGAACAACGCCACAACAACGTTAGTCAGTAATCGACGCGTCATGTCCGTCTCCCCCGATTAAGCAACCGTCGCGGGCGCGGCCTGCGTGACCGACTGCTCGCCGTTGCTGTCACCGAACGACTTGACGTCTTCCATGCCCAGGCCGTGCGCGAGCGTCAGGAAGACGTTCGCCATCGGCGTGGCATCGGCGGCCTTGATATGCAGGTTGCCCTTGAGCAGGCCGTTGGCGTGGCCGAACAGCATCAGCGGGCAGCGGCGATGGTTGTGCACGTTCGGATCCGCCATCGGCGAACCCCAGACGACCAGCGTCTTCTCGAGCAGGTTGCCGTCGCCTTCCTGGACCGCCTTGAGGCGATCGAGCAGGTACGGGATCTGGCCGACGCGGAACTTGTTGATCTTGTTGAAGTCCATGATCCGATCTTCGCGATCGCCGTGATGCGAGGTCGGGTGGAACGGCAGGTTGACGCCGCTCTCCGGGAACGAGCGGTTCTGCGCGTCGCGTCCGGTCTTGAACGAGATGATGCGCGTCATGTCGGTCTCGAGCGCGAGCACCTGCAGGTCGAACATCAGGCGCATGTGCTCCTGGAACGAGTCGGGCACGCCCGCGGGCGCGTCCGGCAGCGCGCGCGCCTCGCCGCTGGTGTTGCGCGCTTCGATCGCCTGGATGCGGCGCTCGATTTCGCGCACGTGCGTGAGGTAGCGATCGAGACGGTTCTTGTCGCCGTTGCCGAGCTCCTTGCGCACGTCGGCCACTTCACCCTGGATGAAGTCGAGGATGCTGCGGCGCGTCTTGCGGCGGTTGGTGCGGTCGGCCTCGGAGCCGCCGGTGCCGAACAGCATGTCGAAGGCGACGCGCGGGTCGCGGATCATCGGCAGCGGCTCGTTCGGCGACGCCCAGCTGATCGAGTCGGTGTAGGCGCACGAGTAGTTGTAGGTGCAGCCGCCGGCCTGGTCGAGGCTCTCGATGCAGAACTGCATCGACGGCATCGGCGTGCCCTGCCCGAAGTGCTGCGCATACATCTGGTCGAACGACGTGCCGGCCCAGATGTCGGAGCCCTGCGTCTGCTTCGGATGCGACTGCGTCAGGAACACCGCGCTCGAGCGGAAGTGGTCGCCGCCGATTTCCGGGGCGGTGAACGCTTCGGCCATCCGGACGTCGGTGTTCGAGACGATCGTCATGTGCTCGCGATACGGCTCGAGCGACGACAGCGCGCTGTCGGCGGTAATCGTGAAGTTGCTGCCGGTGGTTTCCGGCGCGTAGAGGAACCTGCTGGCGCCCCACTTGTTGCAGCCGGCGAGGCCGTGCACCTCCTCGACGCAGATCAGGCGGGTGCGGTCGGCTGCCGCGGCCCCCGTGCTGCGCGTGGCCTTGGCGGCCACCATGGCATCAAGGAACGGAAGTGCCACCGCGGCGCCCATTGCGCCGCGCAGGAAAGTCCGGCGCTCCATCTGCTTGCCAGTAATGAAATGCATCGACGTCTCCTAAATCACCAAATCACCACATCGCGAAATCGCGAGATGGTTTAGCGTCCGCTCGCCTTCGTTGTATCGGTCGTTGCTGCTTCGGGTTCCACTCGCCGCATCCTGAACGCGTCGCTCTTGACGACGCCGAGGATGAACGACGAAATCCTGTAGTTGTTCGCTTCGGCGCTCTTCGCAATCGCGCGGATCGCCGGCTGATCGAAATACTCAGTGCGGCGGCCCAGCCCGTAGGCCATCAGGTTCTCGCTGAAGTTGCGCACGATCGGCATCGGGCGCTTCAACAACGCGGCGGTCAGGTCCTCGGTCGAGTGCACCTTGGTGCCGTCGTAGAAGTCGCCGTTGGTGTCGAGCGGCATGCCGTTCTCGCGCTCGCGCCAGCGGCCGGTGACGTCGAAATTATCGAGCGCCAGGCCGATCGGATCCATGAAGCGATGGCAGCTGTTGCACGTCGCATTCTGCCGGTGAATCTCGAGGCGCTCTCTCGTCGTCAACAGGCGGCCCTCCTTGGAGCCGGCCGAGGCTTCGAGATCCGGAACGTCAGGCGGCGGTGGCGGCGGCGGCGTGCCGAGCAGCACTTCCATCACCCACTTGCCGCGCAACACCGGCGACGTGCGATTGGCCAGCGAGGACTGCACGAGCATCGTGCCCTGGCCGAGCACGCCGCGGCGCGTCGCATCGGGATACGTGACGCGGCGGAACTCGCGGCCGACGACGCCCTTGATGCCGTAGTGCTTGGCCAGGCGATCGTTGAGGAACGTGTAGTCGGCGGTCAGCAGCTCGAGCACCGATCGATCTTCGCGAACCAGGTTGCGGAAGAACAGCTTCGTCTCGGTGCGCATCGCCTCGGCGAGGTTCTCGTCGAAGTTCGGATAGAAGTTCGGATCCGGATGCACCTTGTCGACGTCCTGCAGGCGCAGCCACTGCGCCGCGAACCGCTCGGCGAGCGCGTCGCTGCGCGGATCGGCGAGCATGCGGCGCGCGTGCTTCTCGAGGCCGGCCAGCGTCGACAGTTCCTTGCGCTGCGCGGCGTCGATCAGCTGCTGATCCGGCGGCAGGCCCCACAGGAAGAACGACAGGCGCGATGCGAGATCGATGTCCGCCACGCGATAGGTGCCGCCCGAGCGCGCGTCGGTCGGCGCCTTCTCGAGACGGAAGATGAAGTGCGGGCTGGCGAGGATCGCTTCGAGCGAAGCGCGCACGCCGGCTTCGAAACCATTCTTCGCCGCTTCCGCTTCGTAGAAGGGCATCAGGCGGCTGATCTCGACCGCCGTCGCCGGACGGCGATACGCCTCGCCGGCCATGCGCGTGACGATCTGTTTCGCGCACGTCGCCTCATCCGCCTTCGACGTCGGACGGCAGCTGAAGATTTTCTTGCGGCTCGGCGTCATCGAGATGCCGGTCGTCTTGTACGGACCGCGCACCACCACGTCGCGCAGCTGCGGCAACGTCGTCACGCCGCCGCCGCCCGATCCGCCGCCGGCGTTCGACCACTCGTGCGGGCGAATCAGATCTTCGTAAGGACCGTCGGAGCGCTTGACGAACGCGGCCGCGAGCTTGTGCTGGCCGGCCTTGACCAGGATCGGGTCCGTGAAGAGGGGCGTGGCGCCGCTGCCGTCGGCGGCGATCTGCGGGCCGTTCTCGTACGCGAGCAGCGCCACACGCTGCCCGTCGATCGAAATGTCGATGTCCTCGTAGCGCGAGTTGTCGCCGTTGGTGAACGTCACTTCGAAGGCGTATTCACCGTCGGCGGGGAACACGTGATCGACGACCATGCCGCCGCGCGTGCCGTACGGCGCGCCCTCGACGTGATCCCACGGATGCTGCGAGACGTAGGTCGGATTGGTGTAGGTCTTGTCGATCGCCGGCGCGTTCTTGTCGCCGACCGCCATGCGGCTGATGTCGCCGGCCGCATTCAAGTACGACTCGAGCAGCGTCGGCGAGAGCGCCTGTTCATCGGCGATGTTGTCGAAGTTCGCGCTCATCGTGTCCTGCGGCAGCCAGCTCGCCGCGTTGACGTCGATGTCGAGCAGCTCCTTGATGGCGCGCGAATACTCGGCGCGGTTGAGGCGCGGGAACGTGCGTCCGCCCGGATTGGGATTGGCTTTCGCGTAGGCGTCGACGCTCGTCTCGAGCGCGTGAATGAAACCCTGATACACCGCGGGCTCAGGACGCGGCATGCCCGGCGGCGGCATCATGCTCGCCTGCAGCTTGCGAATCACGCGCTCGCTGACGTCGGCGTGCTCGCCGGCCTTCGCGAAGTCGAACGACGCGAGCGTGAGGCTGCCGGCGCGATCCTTGTTGCGATCGTTGTGGCAGCCGACGCAGTACCGCTTGACGAGACCGTTGTAATCAGCCGCCGCAGTGGTCGTCGAATGAGAAACAGCAACCTTCGCTGTCGCGACAGCAGCCTTGGTCGCAGGCGATGGCGATTGCGCCGGCTTGCCCTCCGTCGCTTTCGCGGAGGAGGGTTGTTGCGCTGCGATCGCGGTGACGAGCCCCAGGCACAACGCAGCGGTGCCGAGGGAGATTGAACCGGCTGTTTTCATTCCTGTATTCCCCACGACGCACGAACATCCAATGGCGCCGAGAGGCTATCTCGGCGTCCTACTTGAATCTGCGGAAAATATACACCCAATCGGCCGTAAGCATAGATGGGGCAAGAAGATATGACCTTTGAAGACAACCGCTTACAAGGCCCCTGAACGAGGAAAAGCGGGCGGTTGACCTAACCGCCCGCCCCAGATCGTCGAAATACTCAGAATTTCGCGGTTTTGCTACCTGGTCTCGTCGTAAATCAGCTGCACCGCGGCTTTGACGTTCTCGTTCTTATAGCCGGGATACTTGGCAACGCTGAAGGCGGCCGTGGCCTCGTCCACCGACCTGCCCGCCTTCTTCGAGGCTTGCGCCGACGCAACGAGATCGGCGAGGAACTTCGCGTACTCCTGGACGTCGCTCACTTTCATCATCGGGCTGTGGCCCGGGATGACGGTGTCGATGTTCTTCAACGCCGCCGCCGCGCCGGCAAGCGTCTTCGGATAGTCGACGCACGACCCGCCGTTCGCGGCATCGCAGCGCGGTGCGTCCTTCCACGCGAACATGTCGCCCATCGCGGCAATGCGCAGCGCGGGAAACACGATCACCGCATCACCGTTCGTGTGCGCGCGGCCGAAGTAGTGCAGATCGATCTGCGACGCGCCCTTGCCCAGCGTCAACTTCGTGGCAAAGGTCTTCGACGGCAGGAACTGCGCCTTGTCGCCGCCGAACACCGGCATCTTCGCCATGTTCGCCTTGGTGTTCTCGTGCGCGACGATCTCCACCTTGCCGAACTTGTCGTCGTTGCCGGTGTGATCGCCGTGCGTGTGCGTGTTGATGATCATCGTCACCGGTTTCGCCGTGATGCCCTTCACTTTCTCGAGCAGCGCCGGGCCCCATGCCGCGAGCTTGGTGTCGACCAGCGTGACGCCGGCATCGGTGATGAACACGGACACATTGCCGCCGCTGAACGCTTCCCGCGGCTGCGGGCTCGAGCTCGTGATCACGAAAAAGTTGTCCTTCAACTTCACGACTTCGAGCTGCGCGGCGGTCGGCGTCGTCGCTTGATAAGCGGCGACCGCCGAGCCGACGGCCACGATGCCAGCAAGAATGAGAAGGCGTTTCATTTGCCCCTGGTTGCGGTCATCGCCGAAGGCGACGTGAAGACGATCGAGTTGCCGTTCACCGTGCCGGTCCACTTCTGGCTGCCGGCCTGCAGCGTGATCTCGTTGCCGCGGAGGCGGCCCTGGACCGCCTGGCTGCCGAGCGTGCCGGACAGCATCTGGAAGTTCTGCGTCAGCGTCAGCGCGCCGCTCGGCGTGCTCCACGTGCCGGCCACCTTCGCGGGCACGATCCAGAAGAGGGCCGTGCACCAGCTGGACGAGCAGCCGTCGGTCACGGTCGCCGTCTCATCGGCCTGCCAGTCTTCCATCGTGAACGTGTTCGACACGATGCGCGTGCCGGGCTTCAGGTCCAGAATCTTCGGCCGCAGCTTCAGGTTGATCGACGGCAGCAGGAACATCGTGATGACGTCGGCCTTGGACAGATCGGTTTCGAAAAGGTCGGCCTTCACGAACGTCGCGCGATCGGTCACGCCGGCGGCCTTCGCGTTGCGATTCGACAACTCCACCATGTCGGGGTTGTATTCGATGCCCATCGATCGCGCGCCGCGCTTCGCGGCGGTGATCACGGTGCGGCCGTCGCCCGATCCCAGGTCCATCACGAAGTCGGTCTTCGTGACCTTGGCCATGTCGAGCATCTTGTCGACCACGGCCTGCGGCGTGGGGACCCACACCACGTCCTTACCGGCCTGGCCGACCTGCGGCTCGAACGGCTTCTGCCCGGTGGTCTGGGCGAACGCCGTGGCCGCGACCATCAGGGTCACCACCAGGGGTGCAATAACTCGTCGTGTGATCATCGGAATCATCTCCATCAGCAAAAGTTCAGGGCAGAGAGTATACGTCGGCGGAACGATGGAAATTTACGGTTGCGGGGATTGCTGGATGCGATACAACGCGGCGTCGGTCCTCAGGAAGATCGCGCCGCCGGCCACCGCCATCGATGCGAGATGACCGCCATCGAGTTTGTTGGTGGCGAGACGGCGCGCCGGGTTTCCGGGCTCGACGACGGTCGTCACACCCTGCTCGGCAGGAAAATACAGCCGGCCGTCGGCAAACACCGGCGATGCGGAATAGGTGCCTCCGAGCCGGCTTTGCCAGATCACATTGCCGGTGCGCGCGTCGATACACGTCGCGATGCCGCCGTCGTTCACGATATACAACTCGTTGCCGACCACGATCGGCGAGGGCGTGAGCGGCGCGCCGCGCTTCAATGACCAGGCGATGTGGGTCTTCGTCACGTCGCCTTTGCCGTCGGGCCGCACCGCGAGCAGTTCGGGCTGCTGAAAGCCGGTGGTGATGAACACCAGGCCGTGCGCGAATACCGGGCGCGGCACGTTCGAAAATCCCTCGTCGTAACGGACGCGCCAGATTTCCTTGCCCGTCAGCGGATCGTAGGCCCGCGCGCGGAATGCACCGACGCTGATCAGCTGATCCTGGTTTCGCTCCACTCGATCGGCAGTCCACGTTCGGTAGAGTGTCCCTGCGCGCCAGGTCCTCGAAACTCGGGCCATCCATCCTTCGCCAAGGCTACGGAGGACAAGCGTTGCGCCCCAGCCTCGCAGACGCACAACAGCGTCAACGCGATCGCGAGCGATCCTCGCCCCCTGTAGCCTTGGCGAAGAGAGGTCAAGTCTGATTCGCCAGAACTTCAGCCGGAGTGGACTTCGCCGCGGGCAGCGTGAAGTAGAACGTGGCGCCGCCGGCAATCTTGCCTTCGGCCCAGACGCGGCCGCCGTGGCGGGTGATGATGCGATGCACGATCGCCAGGCCGACGCCGGTGCCTTCGAACTCGTCGTTGCGATGCAGCCGCTGGAACACGCCGAACAGTTTCTCGGCGTAGCGCTCGTCGAAGCCGGCGCCGTTGTCGCGGACCAGGTAGACGGTTTCGCCGTTGATGATGTTGCAGCCGATCGTGATCGCCGGATTCGGCACGCCCGACGTGAACTTGATCGCGTTCGAGATCAGGTTGATGAACACCTGGTTGAGCAGCGCCGGCTCGCCGTAACACGGCGGCAGCGGCTTCACCGACAGCTCGATGTCGCGGCCCGACGCGGCGATCGCCTCCCGCGCCGCCGTCGTCGCCAGCGCGGTGAGATCGACCGCCTGCCTCGACATCGTCGTGCGTCCGATGCGCGAGAACGCGAGCAGATCGTCGATCAGCTGTCCCATGCGCCGCGCGTTCTGCTTGACGCGCTCGAGATGGTGGCGCGCCTGCGGCTCGAGCGTGTCGCCGTGATCCTCCTCGAGAATCTGCACGAAGCCGGCGATCGCCCGCAGCGGCGCGCGCAGATCGTGCGACACGGAATAGCTGAACGCCTCGAGCTCGCGGTTGGCGGCGCGCAGCTCCGATGTCCGCGTCTCGACGCGCAGCTCGAGATCGGCGCGCGCCAGCTCCACTTTCTGCGCCATGGTGTTGAACGAGTCCGCGAGCCGGCCGATCTCGTCTTCGCGATCGATCTCGACGTGCACGTGCGCGCGCGATTCGGCGACGGCCTCGGCGGCTTCGGTCACTTCGAGCAGCGGCGTCGTGATCCGCCGCGTCGTCACCAGTCCGATCGCGGCGGCAATCAACAGCACGGTCGTGGCGATCACGAGCGAACGCATCAGGAACCGCCGCACCGGACCGAGCACGGCCGAGCGCGGCATTTCCACCGCGATCACCCACGGCGTTTGCGGTATCGCCACCGCCCACGCGTAGGCGCGCGGCATGCCATCGCGCTCGTAATCCCACAGGCGATCGGCGCCGGCGCCGGTGATCGGAATGCCGGTGACCGGCGCGGCCAGATTCGTCCACGCCGAGCCGTCCTGGTTGCCGATTACGATCGACGCCTCGGATCCGATCAAGCCGCTCAAGAGCGCGACCGTCTGCTGCGTCTGCGACGGATTCGCGAGCCGGCGCCGCTCGACGACGTAACCGAGGGCTTCGCCGTCGGCTTCAACGCGCCCGCCAACGGGATACAGGAGCCGCGAGCCTTCGGTCCGCAGCGCGCCGATGCTGGCGGTGTTGGCGGAGTTCAACTCGGCCAGCAGCGTCTTCAGCGTTTCACCGGTTACTTCAGTGAACGCCGCTCCCGCCGCGAAGATTCGTTTCCCCAACGGATCCCAGAGCTCAACGTCGCCGAACTCGATCGCATTGCCAAGGTAAGTGGTGATCGCGTTGCGGATCGTCGTTTCATGCGAGGCGTCGCGCGATCTCAGGTATGCAGCCACTTCGGGGCGGCGCATGAACTGCTGCATGGCGGTCACACGCTGGCGCGCCGACGCGCCGAACACGGTCGCCATTTGTGCTGCCGCGTCCTGCAGCCGCTGCGATGCCATATCGACGAGCGCGCGTTGCAGCTCGACGTACGACGCCACGGTCATGGCGCCGAGCGCCGCCAGGAGCAGCAGCGACTGCAGCAGTGGAATCTTGACGGCGAGAGACTGCCGGCTGCGAAAAGGCATGTCCGGCTACAGCCTACAATGAGAGCGGTGTCGTATCGCTGGGTAATGCTGTTGCTCGCCGCGGCCGCCATGGTCGGCACATTACCGGGGCGTACGCAGGGTCTCGGCCTGATTACCGAACCCCTGCTCGAGGACCTCGGCATTGGCCGCGTTGACTATGCACAGCTGAATCTGTGGGCGACGCTCGCCGGATCGCTCTTCGCGATCGGCATCGGGCGATTCATCGATCGTCTCGGCGCCCGCATTGTCCTCACCATCGTCGCCGCCGCGCTTGGGCTCGTCGTCTGCGCAATGAGCTCGGTGCATTCGTTCTGGGCGCTGGCGATTGCCGTCACGCTGACGCGCGGTTTCGGTCAGAGCGCGCTGTCGGTGGTCAGCCTTGTGATGGTCGGCCAATGGTTTTCGCAATCCCCCGCCGGAGGCGGGGCCAAGCAAAATAGCCTTGGCGAGGCGGAGCCAAAGTTTCGAGGCGCAGCCTCGCCAACGGTTGATACGGCGATGGCCGTTTACAGCATCGTGATGAGCATCGGCTTCATGATCGCCTTTCCGGTGGTTGGATCGATGGTGCAGTCGTTGGGATGGCGGTCGGCATGGCTGGCGATCGGCGTTGCCTTACTCGTCGTTCTTGCGCCGATCAGTTTTGTGCTTGCGCGTACGGCAGGCGGGTCTGAAGACCCGCCTCTACGTAGAGGCGAGTCTTTAGACTCGCCTGATCGAGAAGGCGCGACGTGGCAACAGGCGTTAGCGACGCCGGCGTTCTGGGTTTTCTCCATCGGCGCGGCGCTGTACGGCCTGGTCGCGTCAGGTATTGGCCTGTTCAACGAATCGATTCTCAAAGAGCGCGGGTTTGGTTACGACGTTTATTACCAGACGCTGGTCGTCACGGCGGTGACGGCGTTGATCGGCAACTTCGGCGGCGGATGGTCAGCGACGCGTATTTCCCTGACCAACCTGCTGGCGACGTCGCTGTTCGTGCTGGCGCTGGGCCTGGCGGCGATGCCGCACATCACCGCGATCGGCCACGTGATGGCGTGGGCCACGGCGATGGGACTCGGCGGCGGACTGGTGATGGTGCTGTTCTTCAGCGTCTGGCCGCGCGTCTATGGCCGCGCGCATCTCGGGCGCATTCAGGGCGCGGCGCAGGCGATGACGGTGATCGCATCGGCGGTCGGACCTCTTCTTCTGGCGTGGTGCGTCGAGTGGACCGGCAGCTACGCCGCGATGTTCAACATGCTCGCCGCCGTGATCGGCGCGCTCGCGTTCGTCTCGATGGTGACTCCCCTACCAAATCACCAGATCACAAGGTCACCAGATCACCAGATTCGCCATTCCACTTGACAGGCTAGTGGACCGGGAAGATAGTCCACTGGTATGTCTAGTGAAAAGGTCGAGCTCCTTCAGGGCACTCTGGATCTGATCATCCTGCGCGCGCTGTCGACCATGGGCCCGCAGCACGCCTATCGCCTGGCCGCGCGACTCGCGCAGGTCTCCGATCATCCCCTCTCCCTCAACCAGGGCACGTTGTATCCGGCGCTCGTCCGCCTCGAGCAAAAGGGCTGGATCAAAGGCTCGTGGGGCAAGACGGAAACCAATCGCGAAGCGAAGTTCTATGCGTTGACGAAGGCCGGCGAAAAGGCGGTGCACGTCGAAGCCGAAAAATGGCGCCGCCTGGCGGGCCTCGTCGACAAGCTGCTGCTCGAGTCGTGACCATGTCGGGCGCGCGGCGGTTTTTCCAGAGACTCCTGTCGGCGATTCGCCACGATCGCGCCGAGGACGACCTCGCCCGCGAGGTCGCCGCGCACCTGGCGCTGCTCGAAGAACAGTTTCGAAGCGACGGCATGACGCCGGAGGCGGCGCGGCTGGCGGCGCGGCGCGCGTTCGGCGGTGTCGAACAGGCCAAGGAACATCAGCGCGATGCGCGATCGTTCCGCTGGATCGCCGACCTGAGACAGGACATTACCTACGGCGCGCGCAGCTTTGCGCGCAGTCCTGGCTTCACGATCGCCGCGGTCCTGACGCTGGCGCTTGGCATCGGCGCGGCCACGACCATCTTCGGCGCGTTGTACTTCATCGGCCTGCGCCCGCTGCCCTATGCCGATCCCGATCGCATCATGCGCGTCTTCGAATACCTGCCGCCGCGTGACGGCATCGGCGCGCCACGCCGCGGCCATCCGTTCGCGCCGAGTCAGCTCGACGTGGTGCGGAAATCCGCGTCGTTTTCCGACATCGGTCTCGAGATCCCGCGGTTGATGATCATGAAGGCGGGCGACACGCCGGCGCGCGTCGGCGGCAGCCGCATGTCGGCGGCGATCTTCGATCTGATCGACGTGCAACCGATCCGCGGCCGCGGCTTCCAGGAACCGGAGGAGCACAAAGGCGCCGACAACGTCGTGGTCATCAGCCATTCGCTCTGGCAGCGTCAGCTCGGCGGGCGCGACGATGTGATCGGCGCCACGCTGACGCTCGACGATCGCCCGCACACGATCGTCGGCGTGATGCCCGCCGGGTTTCAGTTCCCGCCCGGATCAACCGGCGAGATCTGGACGCCGCTCGTGCCCGCGGCCACGCCGCCAGCATTCCGGTTGCCGTTCTACGCCCGCCTGCACGACGGCGTGTCGCCGGCCGCGGCGCAGCAGGAGATCGCCGCGATCTATGACGCCGTGCGCGGCACCAACGCGTCGAATCGTCCGCGCCTGGAAGTGCTGCCGGCGAAAGATGTCCTGATCGAGCCGTTCAAGCCGGCGATTACCGTGCTCGCCGTCGCGGTGATCGTGGTGTTGCTGATCGCCTGTGTCAACGTCGCCAACCTCGTGCTGGCGCGATCGACGGTTCGTGAATACGAGGTCGCGCTTCGCGCCGCGCTCGGCGCCAGCCGCTCGCGCATCATTCGGCAGCATCTGGCCGAAGGCGTGCTGCTCGCCCTGGCTGCCGGCTTCGGCGGGATCGCGATCGCCGTTGCCGGAACGTCGTGGCTCAGCGCATTCGGAAGCGTCGGCCCGCGGCGCGACATGCTTCCCGGCATCAACATTCCGCGCCTCTCCGAAACCGCGGTCGACGCGACCGTGATTGGATTCGCGCTCGCGGTATCCGTGCTCGCCGGACTGGCGTTCGGCCTGATCGCCGGCGTTCGCCGGCCCGCGACGCTGGCGTCGAGCCTTCGGCGCGAGCGGCCCCGATGGTCCTGGCTGGGCGTTCGCGGCATGCAGCAGTCGCTGGTGATCGCCGAAGTGGCGATGGCGATGGTGCTGTTCGTCGGCAGCGCGTTGATGATTCGGAGTTTCATGCATCTGTCGTCGATCGACACCGGCTTCACCGCGGAAGGTCTGTTGAGCCTGCAGGTGACGTTACCGGCGTCGCGCACTCCCCCTGAAGTCACGAATTTTGGCGAGGCGCTGATCGATCGCGTCGCGTCGCTGCCGCAAGTCGAGGCCGCTGCGTATGCGGAATCGCTGCCGATGGTTCCGGTGGGACGGCCCGCGCCGCTCAGCCGCACACCAGTCATTCCAAAACCGGATCCGGCGGCACCACTGCTGGACGTGCGCATTGTGAGCCACGATTTCACCACCGTGATGGGCATGCGCATCCTCTCGGGCAGGCCGCTCGCCGCCGCCGACGGAGCGGCCGCATCGCGCGCCGTCCTGATCAACGAGACGCTCGCGCGGCAGATGTTTGAGGGCGCGCCGGTGGTCGGCGGGATGCTGTTCATCGGCGGGCCGACGTTCGATCCGCCGGGCCGATCCGGCCCGCTCCAACCGTGGGAAATCGTCGGGGTCATCGCGGACGTGAAACAGCGCAACGTGATCGATGCGCCGGCGCCGCAGATCTTCATCGATCAGCGGCAGGTGCCCGGCCCTACAGGCGTGACTGCGATCAACCTCGTGATCCGATCGACCGGCGACACCGCCGGACTGCTCGCGAGTTTGCGGCCGATGGTCACGCAGTTGGAGCCGCAGGCCTTCATCGACAACGTCGCGCCGTTGAACAGCCTGGTCGCCAACACCTATGCGCGGCCGCGGCTCTACGCGCTGGTGCTCGGCCT
The DNA here is from genome assembly GCA_019752015.1 of Cyanobacteriota bacterium. Lineage (GTDB taxonomy): Bacteria > Acidobacteriota > Vicinamibacteria > Vicinamibacterales > UBA2999 > 12-FULL-67-14b. Next base: position 26,840 of record JAIEMQ010000072.1, read on the forward strand.
CTACTCGACGATCGCGATCGGGCTCGTCGCGATCGGCATCTACGGCGTGATCGCGTTCGCGGTGGCGCAACGCACGCGTGAAATCGGCATTCGCATGGCGCTCGGCGCGCGGCGCTATCAGGTCCGCGCGCTGGTCGTCCGCGACAGCGCCCTCGTCACCGCCGCCGGACTCGTGATCGGGCTCGGCGGCGCGGCGTGGTCGTCGCGCCTGTTCGAAGGATTGTTGTTCGGCGTCGCGCCCCTCGATCGAGGGACGTATGCCGCGGTGGCGGTGGCGTTCGCGGCCATCGCGCTCGTTGCCGCCTTCATCCCGGCTCGACGCGCCTCAGCGGTCGACCCGGTGACCGCGCTTCGCGCCGAGTAGGAGTTGACGATGCGAGAGATTCGATACGCGATGCGATCGCTGCTTCGCACGCCGGCCTTCACGATCGCCACGGTGCTCACGCTCGCCATCGGCATCGGCGCCGCCACGGCGATCTACTCCGTCGTCGACACCATCCTGTTCAGGCCGCTGCCCTTCGAAGGCGGCGATCGTCTCGTGCGCCTGATCGAATACAGCCCGCACTTCCGAGCCGGGGAGCCGCCGGTGCGCCGCGGTATCAACTACCAGGAATATCGAGGCTGGCGCGATCGCGCGAACACCATCGAGGAAGCCGTTGCCATTGTCGGCATGGCGCAGCGCATGGTGAAGACGCCGGATGGCGCCGCGGGCATGTGGGGCGCCATGGTGTCCGGCAATCTGTTTTCGCTGCTGCCGGCGCGTGCGCATCTCGGACGCACGCTGCAGCCGGCCGACGAGAGCAATCCAACCGTGGTCGTGATCAGTTACGACATGTGGCGGCGTCACTACCATTCCGATCCGTCAATCATCGGCCGCGCGCTCGAGTTCCGCATGGGCGCGCTGTTGCCCGCGCGGCCGCCGATGTTCCTGACGGTCGTCGGTGTGCTGGCCCGCGATTACGAATTCCCGACCGGCACGCTCGACTTCGTGATGCCGGTGGCGCTCGATCCTTCGGCGAAGCCTCCGGGCACGAACACGATCGCCCGCCTCGCACGCGATGTGTCGATTGCGTCTGCGACGCAGGAAGCCAACACGATGGGCACGGCGATGCGCCCTGCCTGGCCTGCCGATCGCGTGGCGCCGTCGGGGCCGCGATTCGAGTACGTCAGCATCAAAGAACAACTCGTCGAGCCGCTGCGGCCCGCCCTGCGCGTGATCCTCACCGCCGTCGTCGTGTTGTTGCTGATCGTGTGCGCGAACGCGGCGAACCTGCTCCTCGCCCGCGGCACCAGCTGCCGACGTGAGATCGCCGTGAGGCTCGCGGTTGGCGCGAGCCGCGTTCAGGTGTTCCGCCAAATCCTTCTCGAATGCGGAATGCTGGCCGCGGCCGGCGGCCTGTTCGGTGCGGCGCTCGGAGCCGCGGGTGTGGTTCTCGTCAGGCAGCTGGCCACCGTCGACGCTCAGGGCATCTTCCGGTTGATGTTCGGCAGCAACATCCTGCCGCGCGCGAACGAGGTCACCGTGGACTGGCGGCTGTTCGCGATCGCCTTTGCGATCGCGGCAATCACCGCGATCGTCTTCGGACTTTTGCCCGCAGTGCAGCTGTCGCGCACGAATCATATGCAGGCCATGGGATCGCGCGGCGGCGGCAGCTCGCGTGGCGAATCACGATTGCGCAGCGCGTTGACGCTCGCGCAGCTGACGCTGGCCACGGTGCTGCTGACCGGCGCGGCGTTGCTGGCCAACAGCTTCATCAAGCTGGCGACGTTCAACAAAGGCTACGACCCGAAGCACGTGCTGGCCTTCAATCTCCTGTTGCCGGACACGTACTCAACGGCGCGCAAAGGCGAAACGATCGAAGCGCTGCTCGGCCGTTTGCGCTCGAATCCCGATGTTCGCGCGGCTGGATTCGCGCGTCACGGCCTGCTGATTGGTGAAGAGCTCTACATCGGGAGGTTCGTCCCGCCCGGCAAGACGCTCCAGGAGATGGACTTCGGCATCCGCTCGCGATCCGTCAGCGACGGCTTCCTGACGGCAATGGGCGTGCTGATTCTCCAGGGCCGCGATCTGTCACCGGCCGATTCCGGAGATGCGCCAGGGGCGATCGTCATCAATCGGTCGGCGGCGCACCGCTTGTTCGGTGACGCCAATCCCGTCGGGCAGTCCGTGCAGTGGGTCGTCGGAAAGACCCAGTCGAACATGACCGTGGTTGGCGTCGTCGAGGACATGCACCAGGAAGAGGCCACGGACACCCTGGTCCCGGAAATCTTCTTCGACTATCGCCAGTTCCTGCGCTTTCATGACGCGAACGGGAACGAGAGCGCCATCGGCTTTCTCTCCTTCGCCATTCGCACGACCGGCGGCCCGTCAGCGCTCGTGCCTGCGGTCCGCGAATCGATCACTTCAATCGATCCGAACATCGGCATCGACGCGATTGCCCCAATGGAGCAGCTCGAAGCGAGCGCGCGCGCGCAACAGCGTTTCTACGCCGTCATGCTCGGCGTCTTCGCCGCCGTGTCCGCGATGCTCGCCGCAATCGGCGTCTACGGCATGCTCACTTACGCCGTGTCGCAGCGCACGAAAGAGATCGGTGTCCGCATGGCGCTCGGCGCGCGTGCGAATCAAGTACTGACGCTGTTCATGCGGCGCGGACTCGTCTTGACCGCAGCCGGTGTCGGGCTCGGATTGAGCGCCGCCGCCGTGGGTGCACGGTCGATCGAATCAATGTTGTTCGGCATCACGCCGCTCGATGCGCCGACCTTCGGCGCCGTCGCGATTGGCTTCGCGCTGGTCGCCGCCGTCGCCAGTTATTTCCCCGCGCGTTACGCGACCCGGGTCGATCCGATCGTGACGCTGAGAGAGGACTAATGGCCACCGTCCGCCAATTCATCGCCCGGCTCATCGCGCTGTTCCGCAACGGCTCATCGGAGCGCGCGCTGACGCGCGAGATCGATTCGCACTTGCAGCTGCTCGAGGACGAGTTCATCGCGACAGGAATGGCACCGGCGGATGCGAAGCTCGCCGCGCAACGCGCGTTCGGCGGCGTCGATCAAGCGAAGGAGCATCAACGCGATGCGCGATCGTTTCGATGGATCGCCGATCTGCCTCGCGACGCGTCGTACGCGATTCGTTCGTTGCGAAAGAACCCGTCGTTCACGATCGCGGCGGTCCTGACGCTCGCGATCGGGATCGGCGCGACGACCGCGATCTACAGCGTTGTCGACACCGTATTGCTGAGGCCGCTGCCCTTTGATGGCAGCGATCGAATCGTCGCGATCACCGAGCCCGAGCGGCCGCGCAACACGCCCGGCATCAACTATCAGGAATTTCTCGAATGGCGCACGCGCACGTCCACGCTCGAAGGGATGGCCGCAATCACCGGCAACCCGCAAGTCATCATGGCCACGCGGTCAGGGACGGCGCGGCTGTCGGCCGCCATGGTCTCGTCGAATTTCTTCGACGTTTTCGGCGTGCGTGCCGGCCTCGGCAGGCTGATCGAGCCGCGGGACGATGCAAATCCCGATGTCGTGGTGTTGAGCAACACCGCTTGGCGCACTTATTTCCGGAGCAATCCCGACGCGGTCGGATCGGTCATCGAGCTGCGCGGCAGCATCGGAGCCGGTCCGAGCAATCTCAACGCCAAGCCGGGCGACGCAGGACGGCTGCTCACCGTGATTGGTGTACTGCCGCCTGAATACGACACGCTCGGACTTGTTCAGGACATCTATCTGATCCTGATTCCGGACAAGGTCGGCCGTCCCCCAGGTGTGAGTATCAACGCGCGGCTTCGCGAGGGCGTAACGCTGGCGGCGGCCGAGGAAGAGGCCGGCGTGATCGGCGGCGCGGTGCGGCCGCCGCGGCCGCAGGATGCGCCGGCGCTGACCGGCCCGCGGTTCCGAGTGTCGTCGGTGAAAGACGATCTCGTCGCGCCGATTCGGCCGGCATTGCGCGTCTTCCTCGCCGCCGTCGGCGTCGTGCTGCTGATCGTGTGCGCGAACGTCGCGAACCTGCTGATGGCGCGAGGCACGGCGCGCGCGCGCGAGATTGCCGTGCGGCTCGCGATTGGCGCCAGCCGCGCGCGCGTGATGCGGCAAATCCTGACTGAATGTCTGGTGCTGGCCGGCATCGGCGGCGTGCTCGGCGCCGCGATTGGCGCCGCCGGCGTCAGCCTCATCGCGGCTCGCCACCATCAACGCGCAAGGCGTGTTTCGAATCGTGTTCGGCGGCAACCTGCTGCCGCGGTTGCAGGAGGTTGACGTCGATGGCCGCGTGATGCTGATTGCCATGGGCCTGTCGCTCGCGGCCAGTGTGCTGTTTGGCGTGTTGCCGGCGTGGCAACTGTCGCGCGTCAGCCAGTTGCAGGCACTCGGTACTCGTGCTTTCAGCGGATCGCGACGCGACACTCGCACACGCACGGCGCTGGTCGTGAGCCAGCTCGTTCTGGCAACGGTGCTGCTCGTCGCCGCCGGGCTGCTCGTCAACAGCTTCATCAGCCTGTCGCGCGTCGAGAAAGGCTACGACCCGACCGACGTCGTCGCCTTTCAACTCGTGTTGCCCGCCGACTATGCGACCGAGCGCAAGGCCGCAACAATCGCATCGCTGTTGAGCGCGTTGCGCAACCGCACAGAAGTCCGGCAGGCGGGCTTTGCCTACGCAGGTATTCTGCTCGGCCTGCAGGATACCGTCGGCGTGTTCATTCCGCCGGGAAGGACCATCGAAGAAATGCAGGGCGAAGAGGAAAAGCCGCGATTGAAGTCGTTGAGTCCGGGCTATCTCGAAGCGATGGGCGTTCCGCTATTGAGCGGCCGGTATCTGGAAGAGCGCGATAGCACCGGCGCCTTCAACATCATCGTCAACCGCACCGTCGCGAAGCGCTACTTCGGCGACGCGAATCCGCTCGGCCAGACACTCGTGTGGCGCACCGGGCAGGGCCTCAATCCGACGCTGCGTCCCTTCGATGCGCCGCTGCAGATCGTTGGTGTGGTCGAGGACATCCGGCAGGGGCGTGTCGCAACGCCGGCTTACGCGGAAATTTTCATGGACTATCGCCAGGTCCGGGAGATTCACGAGCGCATGAAGTTTCCGAAGGGCCGCGTCGAGCAGATCAGCCTTGGTTTCATGTCGTTCGGCGTACGGACCCGCGGCAACCCCACGGCGTTTTTCCCCGCCGTCCGCGAGGCGGTTCGCACCATCGATCCGAACGCCAGCATCGACGCCATTCACACCATGGATGAAATGGTCGGCTACTCGACGGCGCGGCAGCGTTTCTATGCCGTGCTGCTCAGCGTCTTCGCCGGCGTGGCAGGTTTACTGGCTGTGATCGGCATTTACGGAGTGCTGGCGTACGCCGTGATGCAGCGCACCCAGGAGATCGGAATCCGCATGGCTCTCGGCGCCGAACGGCGCCAGGTGATGTCACTGATCCTTCGGCGCGGCGTCGTCGTCGCCGTCATCGGCATCACCATCGGAATGATCGGCGCGTTCGCGGGGGCTCGATACATGCAGTCGATGCTGTTCGGCGTCGAACCGCGCGACCCGTCAACGTTCACCGCCGTTGCAATCGCCTTTGCGATGGTTGCCGTCGCGGCCTCATATCTGCCCGCGCGCCGCGCCACGAAAGTCGATCCAATGGTGGCGCTCCGCGTCGACTGATGCGTAACGAACACCGCCCTTCCTGCTACCGTATAGCCAGAGATGGGCTTCCGCGACCTCAAGCACGCCCTCCGCAGCCTCGTGCACGACGCCGGCGTCTCGACCATCGTCATCCTGTGCCTGGCGCTCGGCATCGGCGTCAACGCCACGCTGTTCAGCGTCGTTGACGGCGTCCTGATTCAGCCGCTGCCTTACACCGAGCCCGACCGGCTGCTGGTTCTCAACGAAAGCTTCGAGCGCGGCGGCATTCGCGATGCCGGCGTATCGTACCCGGATCTCAGAGACTTCAAGGAGCGCACCACTGCGTTCTCGACGATCACGGCGGTCAGCGGTCGTACCCTGGCGCTCACCGAAGGCGACGAGCCCGAACGCCTCCAGGGCTCCGCGATCTCATGGGACATGTTCCCGACCCTCGGCGTGGCGCCGGTACTTGGCCGTCACTTCAACGCGCAAGACGACGTCCCTGGCGCGGAACCGGTCGTGATCCTCAGCCACGAAGTCTGGCAGCGCCGTTATCTTGGCGATCAAGCGATCGCCGGCCGCCGCGTGTCGATCAACGGACGGCCACACACCGTGATTGGCGTCATGCCGGTGAGGTTCAGCTTCCCGGAGAACCAGAAGATCTGGGTGCCGCTCGGTCCGCTCGCCTTCAACGAGGCGCGCACCTCGCGCAACCTCTTTACCTTCGGACGTCTCAAGCCCGGCGTCGATATCACGCGCGCCCGGGAAGACCTCAAGTCGATGAGTGCGGCGCTCGCGAACGAGTATCCGACGACCAACGAGGGCTGGAGCGCCAGCGCGGGGCCGTTGTCGGATGAGTTCATTCCCGACGACGTGAGACTGGTGCTCCTGACGATGATGGGCGCGGTGACGATCGTGTTGATGATCGCGTGCGCCAACGTCGCGAACCTGATGCTGGCGCGCGCGTCGGGACGCCAGCGCGAGTTCTGCGTGCGGGCCGCGCTGGGCGCGGGACGCGCGACCTTGATCAAGCAGCTGTTGATCGAGTGCGTCGTCTTAGGTCTTGCATCAGCGCCGCTCGGCCTCGCGATCGCGTACTACGGCGTGTGGCTGCTCGATCAAGCGGTCCCGGCCGGACAGGTGCCGTATTACATCCACTGGGAGATCAGCGTCCGCGGCATCACGTATACCGTTGTCGTCTCAGCGCTGACCGGGCTCGTCTTCGGACTCGCACCCGCGTTGCAGGCGGGCCGCTTGAACCTGACTGAGGCCCTGCGCGACGGTGCGCGCGGATCGGGACAGAGTGGACGGCGTGCGCGTCTCCGTAACACGCTCGTCGTGATCGAGATTGCGATGGCGCTGATCCTCCTCGTCGGCGCGTCGCTGTTCGTGCGCAGCTTCCTCGAGCTGCGCAGCACCAGCCCCGGGTTCGACACCAGTCCTCTGCTCACGGCGCGCTTCTTCATGTCGGGTGAAAGTTACGCCACCGAAGATCTCAAGTCGCAGCGCGTTGAAGACATCGTCAACCGCATTGAAGCGCTGCCCGGCGTCACGAGCGCGTTTGCGTCGAACTTCGTGCCGCTCGACGCCGGCGGCGGCAGCGGACACGTCATCGTTGACGGCCGGACGTATCAGAAGGGTGAAGAGCCGCTGATTCTGTTCACGGCGGTCACGCCGCATCTCTACAAGACAATGGGACTGCCGCTCCTCAAAGGACGCGACTTCACGGACAACGAAGGTGCGGGCAAGACGCCGGTCGCCGTGATCAACGACACCATGGCGAAGAAGCTCTGGCCTGATGCCGACGCGGTTGGCCGCAGGTTCCGTCTCGTCGAGGTCGATCCCAACCGCGATGTCGAATCACCAGCCGACTGGTTCACGGTGATCGGCGTGGCGCCGGGCATCCGCATGTTCGACATGGACGACGACACGCCGGATTTTTCCGTGGCTTACGTGCCGTATCGCTTTTCGGGATTCGCGAACATCGGCGTGACGATTCGCGCCGCCGGCGATCCGGCCGGCCTTGCGCCCGCCGTACGCAGCGCCATTCGCGCATCGGATTCGTCGCTGCCGATCTTCAACATCCGCACGATGGAGGATTTGCGGCGCGAAGGCTTCTGGCAGTTCCGGTTGTTCGGATTCATGTTCGGCATTTTCGGCGCGGCGGCGTTGTTCCTCGCCGGCGTCGGCGTTTACGGGGTGCTGTCGTTTTCCGTGTCGCAGCGGACGCAGGAAATGGGCGTGCGGATTGCGCTCGGCGCGAAGCAGGCGGATGTGCTCGGGCTGGTCGTCAGGCAGGGCCTCGCGCTCGCGGCCGCTGGCGTGGTGCTTGGACTCGTGGGCGCGTTCGGGATCACGCGCGTGATCCGCTCGTTGCTCTACAACGTCACCCCCACCGATCCCCTGAGCTTCGGCGGCGTGGCCGTCTTTCTCGCGCTGATCGCGGTGCTGGCCAGCTACCTGCCGGCGCGGCGTGCGACGAATGTCGATCCGATGGTGGCGTTGAGAAACGAGTAACGTAGGAGGGATGAAGAGTCCCGCATCCGATGCGGCTGGGTTTGAGTCGCTCGGACTGTCGGCGGCGCTGGTCGGCGCCGTCAACGCGCTCGGCTACGAAGAACCGACGCCCATCCAGAAAGAAGCGATCCCCGTCCTGTTGGCCGGCAGCGACATGCTCGGCCAGGCCGCCACCGGCACCGGCAAGACCGCGGCGTTCGCGCTGCCACTCCTCGACACGCTGTCACGCGACGCTAAGGGCCGCGGCAAGGTTCGCGCGCTCGTACTCGTGCCGACGCGCGAGCTGGCGATGCAAGTCGCCGAGGCGCTGCACAAGTACGCAAAAGGATCGAACCTCAACGTCGTGCCCGTCTACGGCGGCGCGCCGATGGATCACCAGATCCGCGCGCTGCGGCGCGGCACGGAAGTCGTGGTCGGGACGCCCGGCCGTGTCCTCGATCACCTGCGCCGCCGGACGCTCGATCTGAGCGCCGTTCAAGTGCTGGTGCTCGATGAAGCCGACGAAATGCTCGACATGGGCTTCGCCGAAGACATCGACGCCATAGTCAGTGAGACACCCGAGACGCGGCAGACGGCGCTGTTCGCGGCAACGTTCGCGCCGAAGATCATGGCGATCGCCGGACGGCACCTCAAGAATCCGAAGAAGGTGCAAATCGCGCAGGAGAAGCGCGCCGCCGGCAAGCTGCCGCGCATCCGTCAGGTCGCTTTCATTGTCGGCAAGGGTCAGAAGATCGCCGCGCTCGGCCGCATTCTCGACTTCGAAAGCCCGAAGTCGGCGATCGTGTTCTGCCGCACCCGGCTCGAGGTCGACGAGCTCGCCGACACGTTGAACGCGCACGGCTACGGCGCGCAGGCGCTGCACGGCGGCATGGTGCAGAAGCAGCGCGACCGCGTCATGCAGCTGTTCCGCACCGAGAAGGCCGACATCCTCGTCGCCACCGATGTCGCCGCGCGCGGCCTCGACATCGATCACGTTTCGCACGTCGTCAACTTCGACCTGCCGACGGCGGCGGAAGTGTACGTGCACCGCATTGGACGCACCGGCCGCATCGGGCGCGAGGGCGTGGCGATCACGCTGCTGGCGCCCCGCGAGCAGCGTTTCCTTCAATACGTCGAGCGGCTGACGAAGCAGAAGATCGAGATCGGCAAGCTGCCGACGGAAGCGGATCTGCGCAAGCGCCGGCTCGAGAGCGCGAGGGAAACGCTGCGCGCGCGCATTGCCGCCGGCGGCCTGGAAGAGATGCGCGAGCTGATCGAGTCGATGGCCGAGGAGTTCGACATCATCGACGTCGCGGCGGCGGCGGTGGCGATTGCGAACGACGGCGCCGAGAAAGCGCCGCCGCCCGACGAGGTCGAGGACGAGCCGTTCGATCACGGCTCGTCAGGACGCCTCACGCTGCTGCGAATCAGCGTCGGCAAGGAAGAAAGCATCAGGCCCGCCGATTTGGTCGGTGCGATCGCCGGCGAAGCCGGGGTTCCGTCGCGGGTGATCGGCGCGATCAAGATTCACGACGATTATTCGCTCGTGGAAGTGCCGGCGGAGTTGTCGGAGCGAATCATCGAGGCGCTGAAACGCACTAAGATCCGCGGCAACAAGGTCACGGTCCAGTCGAAGCCGGCGCGGTAGCGGGATCGGGGAGGTCGCGGAATGATTTGTCTGACATTCTGATTAGACTTGCACCATGAACTTCCGATCCCCGATCCCTGATCGCCGATCCCTTGTGCTGGCGCTCGGCATCGTGCTGCTCTTGGCAGGCGTAGCGAGCGCACAATCCAGGGCCGTTCGCTTCGGCCGGCTGTGGGACGGGTCGAAAGTCATCACCGATGCAGTCGTCGTGATTGATGGCGATCGAATTACGGCGGTTGGCAGCGGGTCCGCCGCGGTGCCGGCCGGCGCGGCGATTGTCGATCTCCGGAAATATTTCGGACTCCCCGGCCTGATCGATCTCCACACGCACATCACCTATTACTGGGATCGCAAGCCCGGTACGCGCCCGCGAGGCACGCCGCGGCTGCCGGCCGTGACCGTGTATCTCGCGCAGCACAACGCCAGGAAGACCCTCGAAACCGGCGTCACGACGATTCGCGATCTCAACGCCGGCAGCGACATGGATCTCGCCATGCGTGAACTGATCGCCAGCGGCGCCATGATCGGACCGCGCATGTTCGTATCGGGCGCCGGCCTCTCGTCGCGTCCCAATCAACCGCTGAACGCCGAGAACGTGGCCAGCCTCGTGGGCGCGCGCGTGAAATCCGGCGTCGACTGGATCAAGGTGTTCGGCTCACGCGGCAGCTACGAGGTGGTCGACGGCACCCAGACCGTCACCTTCGAAGAAATGAAAAGCATCGTCGACGCCGCTCACGCCGCAGGGAAGAAGGTCACCATCCATTCCTACGGGGCCAGCGGCGTCCGCGATGCGGTCCGCGCGGGCGCCGATTCGATCGAGCACGGCGCGGACGTGGACGATGAGACGTTCGTCGACATGGCGAAGAAAGGCATCGTCTGGGTGCCCACCGTCGATCACAACCGCTACTACATCGACGCGCGCGACGAATTCGGCTTCGCGCCCGGCGTCGAAGGTCCGCTCAAGGACTACATCGATCGCAACCTGGAGTCGGTTCGCCGCGCCGTCAAGGCCGGCGTGAAAATCGGCATGGGGTCCGATGCGGTCTACACGATGTTTGGCCAGAACACGCGCGAGCTCGAGTGGCTGGTCAAGGCCGGTATGACCCCGGTCCAGGCACTGGGCGCCGCCACGACCACGCCGGCAGAGCTGCTGGGCATGGGCGATCGCCTGGGACGAATCGCCCCCGGCTATTTCGCCGATCTGGTGGCCGTGGAAGGCGATCCCACCACGGATATCCGGGCCGTGCTCACCGGCGTGAGCTGGGTGATGAAGGGCGGCCAGGCCGTCGTCACCCGGCAGCAGTAAACCTTTTCGCCACGCGCTCCGTCTATGTGCGGTGACGTTATATCCAGAGTGGATATAATCACCGGACATGAGCCCTGAACCCCGTCCCGAATCGCTGCTGCCCCTGCAACCGGCGGTCTTCCACATCCTCATGGCGCTTGCCGATGAGGATCGCCACGGCTACGCCATCATCCAGGAAGTTCTCGCCCGCACCAGCGGCGAAGTGCGCCTGAGTCCGGGCACGCTCTATCGATCCATCCAGCGCATGCTGGACGACGACCTGATCGTCGAAGTGCACCAGCGGCCCGCGCCCGAGCTCGATGACGAACGCCGGCGGTACTACCGCATCACGAAATTCGGCAAGGCGGTCGCGCGCGAGGAAGCCAATCGCCTGAGCGAGCTGGTGCGCCTCGCCCGTGCGAGCGGCTTTGTCACCAGGAAGGCCTGAGATGAATTTCTACCGCGCGCTGCTCCGCCTGTTTCCACGCTCGTTCCGCGCCGAATACGGCGCCGAGATGGAAAAGGACTTCGCGCGCGAGTGGGCGGGCGGCAGCAAGCCAGCCGCCGTTGCCCGCGCGCTCGGCGACGTGACCGGCAACGCGATGCGTGTGCATCTCGACATCCTCCGGCAGGACCTCAGGTACTCGCTGCGATCGCTGCGGCGATCGCCCGGATTCACCATCACCGCAATCCTCGTCGCGGCCATCGGCATCGGCGCGACGACGGCGACCTTCACGCTCGCCGATCACGTCTTGATGCGCGCGTTGCCTTTTCCCGAGCCGGATGAGCTCGTCAAAGTATGGGAAGACCATTCGGCGCGCGGCTATCCGCGGCTGGAGCCCTCGCCGCCCGATTTTCTCGACTGGCAACGGCAGGCGACATCCTTCGAGCGGCTCGAAGCGTACACAGGCTTCGGCAGCACGCTGACCGGCCGGGGCGACGCCGCGCGCATCAACGGCGCATTCGTGACTCCGGGCACCATGCAGATGCTCGGCCGGCAGGCCGCACTCGGCCGCATCCTGGCTGAAAGCGACGCCACCGCCACCGATCAACCCGTCGTGATCAGCGATGCGTTCTGGCGATCGTCATTCGGGGCCAGCACCGATGTGCTCGGGCAAACGTTAACACTCGATACCTTCAAGTTCACCATCGTCGGCGTCATGCCGCCGGACTTTCTGTTTCCCAATCGCGACGCCAGCTTCTGGATCGTGATGATGTTTTCACCGGACAACGGCGACAGCGACCGCACTAATCATCGTCTCGAAGTCCTCGGCCGCCTGAAGGACGGGGTGTCACTCGATGCGGCGCTCGCCGAAATGAGGCGCATTGGCGATGATCTCGCCCGCACCTATCCAAAAGAACTGGCCGGTACCAGCGTCACGCTCGCGCCGTGGCGCGACCAGGTCGCGCAGCAGCCGCGATTGCTGTTGCTCGGCCTCGTCGGCGCATCAATCTGCGTATTGCTGATCGCCTGTACCAACCTGGCGAACCTGCTGATGTCCCGCGCGCTGGCGCGGCGTCCCGAATTCGCCGTGCGGGCTGCCGTCGGCGCCAGCGTCGACCGGCTGGTCCGCCAGATGCTGACCGACAGTCTCGTGCTTGCGTCGTGCGGCGGTTTGTTCGGGATCCTGCTCGCGATCACGGCGTTGCCGCTGCTGGCGCGACTGGTCCCGAACGCATTGCCGATTGCCGAACTGCCGCCGGTTGATGTCCGAATGCTCGGCGCCACGCTGCTGCTGACGGCGATGACCGGGCTGGCGTTCGGCCTGTTGCCGGCGTTGCGGGTGTGCCGGAAGACCGACAGCTCCGCGCTCAAGGACGGCATCCGCGGTGGCACGAGCCGCGGCACCGAACGTGTCCGATCCTCGCTCGTCGTCGCCGAGATCGTCGCATCGGTGGTGCTGATGGTTTGCGTCGCACTGCTGGTGCAGGCGCTGCTCGCGGTACAGCGTGTCGATCCCGGATTTCGACCGGACAACCTGCTGACGCTGCGCACGCAACTGCCCTTTACCAAGTTCGGCCAGCTCCCCGCGAGACTGCAGTTCTATTCGCGCGTGCTCGACCGGATCCACGCGCTACCGGGCGTGCAGAGTGCCGCCTATACCAGCTTCCTGCCAATGACGTTTCGCGGCGGGATCTGGGAAGTGTTGTCGACCAAGGTCGATGCGGCCAGCCCGGGCGGATTTGCGCCACTCGATGCCACGCACACCTCCAACGCGGTCATTCGTTACATTACGCCTCGATTCTTCGAGACGATCGGCACGCCAGTCGTGAAAGGACGCGACCTCAGCGTATCCGACACGATCGACTCACCTTTCGTTGCCGTCGTCAGCGAATCATTCGCGCGGCGCCACTTTCCCAACCAGGATCCCCTGGGCCGCTCGTTCGCGATTGCGTTCACGACTCGGACCATCGTCGGGGTTGTCGGAGACGTCAAGTTCCGCGGCCTCGAACGGCAAAGCGAGCCGCAGGTCTACATGCCGGCCTCGCAGCAGCCGACGCTGCTGTTCTATGCGCCGAAAGATCTCGTCATTCGCGCGAGTGTGCCGGCCACGACTCTGGCGCCGGCCGTGCGCGCGATCGTCGCCGCGGCGGAGCCTGACCTGCCGATCACCGCCGTGCAAACCATGGAACAAGTCGTCGCGGGTGAAACGGCGCCGCGCGTCGCACAGTTGCGCGTGCTCGGTGCGTTTGCCTTTGTCTCGTTCCTGCTGGCCGCGATCGGCATTCATGGATTGCTCTCGTTCACGGTCTCGTCGAGAGCTCGTGAGATTGGCGTCCGCATTGCGCTCGGCGCCAGGGCCGACGACATCATGCGGATGGTGATGGCGCGGAGCGCCACGCTCGCCGTGATCGGGGTCGTCATCGGCGCAGCCGCGGCCTACGCTGCCGCGCGCTCGATGCAGTCGGTGCTGTTTGGCATCAATCCAGCCGACGTCGCCGCGTTCGCGTCCGCGGCCGGATTGGCACTGCTGATGACACTCGCGGGCAGCCTGCTCCCGGCCTGGCGCGCCGTGCGCGTCGATCCGATTACAGCCACCAGGGCGGAGTGAACAAACATACACAGAATCACGGAATCACAGAATCACGGAAACACTTTGTACGGATCCTGCTTAGCAAGATCCCAAAAGGTTTCCGTGTTTCTGTGTTTCTGTGATTCCGTGTATGTTTGTCCAATTATGCGGATCTATGTAATCGCTACGCTACTTTGCGTAATTGCGATCGGAGCGACCGGACAAGATCATCTCGCCACGCTTGGCATCAGCGAGGGGCGCGCGAAGGAGGCGGTGTTCGACTCCTTCATGTCCGACGCGGTCTCGATCGCCGGCAAGCCCGCGGCGTTCACGTCGATGACTCCGGCCGCGCGCGTCGCGCTCGTCAACTTCGCGCTCAATCTCGCGCGCGCGTTTGCGGAGAGCGACGAGTTCAAGCGGCGCTACGCGGATCATCGCGAGGCCAACGGACCCGAGCCGCTGCCGGAAGCGCAGTCCGCCGACGCGATCTTCGCCAAGCAGCGCGCCGGCTTCGAAAACCAGGTCGCCGAAATGCGCAAGCTGTTCGATCAGATCACGCCGGAGCAGCGCGCCACGCTCGAGGCCGGCTGGGCCGACATGCGCAGGCAGCTCGATGACATGGAAAAAGGCGATCGCCGCAAACAGATTGAAGGCCTGCTGAACGAACAGCGCGCCGAACAGGCCCGCCAGCGCGATGCGGCCCTGAAGGAGTTCGAAAAGGTGTATCCCGCGGACCCGCGCGCACTGATCGCCGCGCGACTGCGCCACTACCTGGACGTAACCAAAGACGTTGATTTCTCCGCGCAGCTCGTCGACACCTCATTAGGCGATAAAACCAAGAAGAAGGTGTTCGCCGACCCTGCGCTCGAAGCCCGGCCGTCCGAGTGGAAAATGAGTTTTCGGGCCGGAAAACCCGCTTCTGACGCCGCCCGGGCGTTCGCGCAGAAGTGGCTCGGCGACCTGCAGGCGCAGGGGATCAAGTAGCAGTTGAACCTGACCCGTAAAGGGCGTATTTTCTCGGGGGTTAGGTCGCCTGCCGTTGCGCAGGCGTGGAGGATTCATGGATATCAATCGCAGAGCGTTCATCGCCAGCCTCGGCGGCACGGCCGCCGTCAGCCTGATGGACTCGGAAGCCAAGGCCGACGCACTCGAGCACTGGATGGAAGAACAGCTCGACGAGCAGGTCGCCGCCAACCAGGCCGGCCAGCGCGAGAAGTTCCCGACCGTCGCCGAAATCGAGGCGCAGATCGAGACGCGCAACTACCGGCGCGGTGCCGGCAGCCTGTTCGTGTCGGGACGCGGCAACGTCAAGAAGCTCACGCCGATGCCGAAGAATCCGACGCTCAAGGATTTCTTCGAGCTCCGCTTCGCGCCCGCCAATCACGTGCTGCAGAGCGCGACGCGCGCGCTGAAGACCGGCATGTCCGAGGAAATCGTCCTCGCCTGCCTGCTGCATGACTGCGTGCTGAATCTGATCAAGCCCGATCACGGCTGGTGGGGCGCGCAGCTGTTCGAGCCGTACATCCCGGAGAAGTCGACGTTCGCAATCCGCTATCACCAGACGCTCCGCTTCTATCCGGACGCCGACGCGGGTTACGAGTATCCCGACCAGTACTTCCGGATCTTCGGCGAAGACTACAAGCCGCCACAGCACATCGAGGCGACCTACAAGATGCTCAAGAACCACAAGTGGTACATGGAGCCCCGCCTCGTGACGGTCAACGACCTCTACGCGTTCGATCCGAACGCCAAGGTCTCGTTCGATCCGTTCACCGACATCGTCGGGCGCCACTTCAAGCAGCCGAAGGAAGGCCTCGGCAACGACAACAGCCCGAGCGCGCACATGTGGCGCACGCTGGCTAATCCGGACCAGCCCCTGTAAAGTTAAAAAGAAAAAGGAAGAACGAAAAACAAAATGCGTCGAGAGATCCTTTTTACTTTTTCGTTTTTCCTTTTTACTTTCAGTAACGTCGTCGCGCAGGCCCCAGCGAATTACAAGGGCCTGCAACTCACTCCGATCAATATAGAGCGCGCGAAGAACGTGGCGCTCATCGACTGCCCGCCCGGGCAGAACAGCGTCCGCGGCAACGCGCGCGGCGAAGAGGAATTCATCGTCGTCAACGTCGCGTTCAAGGTGACGCCGGCGTTCGACGCCAGGACCATCGTCAAGAAGCCGGTCCTCACCGACGCGTCGGGCAAGACCTACAACACGTCCGTGTCGATCATCGACGCCGGCTCGGTGCCGGAGTACAAGTGCGGCTTCCCGTTCCGCGTGCCGCTCGGCACCAAGGCCGCCTCGATCGCGGTGGACACGACCACGATCAACATCGCGTCCCTCGACAAATAGCCGGTCTCGCCGGAAGCGTGAGCGAAGGCGGATTGCAACTCGCGGAGCACGTCGCCGAGACTCTGGATATCGGTCCCGGCACGCGCGTCTTTGAAGTCGACTGCGGCCGCGGCGAATTCCTCTTCCCGCTTCATCAAAACGGCTACATCGTCGGCGGCATCGACGGCGATGCGGACGCGATCAGGGCCGCGATCGCGGCGATGCCGGATGGCCTGTTCCAGGTCGGGATGGCGTCGGCACTCGATCCGGCTGTGCCGTGGGACGTCGTCGTCTGCCGCTCACTCGCCGCCGCACCGTCGAATGACTACATCCGCGGTCTCGTCGCACGCATGTTCGCGAAGGCGACGCACGCCGTGGCCCTCATCGACGTCCCCGACAAACAACACCAGCCGCTGATGCATGCCCTGACCGAAGCTGGATCGCAGGCGATTCAGATCGAGGGCTCACACATCTTCGCGCGCGTCTGAGATCGTCATCACGCTGTAATTGTTTGTGTCTTCGCGTGTCTAATCGCGAATCCCGCCAGATCGATTGTCAAATGGAAGGGTCAGCTAACCTATCGGAGACAATCGACCATGAAGAAACTCGTAATGCTTGTCTGCGCGCTGGCGATCGCCACGTCCGCGTTCGCCGCCGGTCAGAGCAAGCCCATCACGGCCAACTACTCGGGCATCGTCGAGAAGTACGACGCCGCCACCAGGACCCTGATCGTCAAGAAGAAGGACAAGCAGGGTGAGTTCATCATCACCGACGCGTCCGCGGTCGAGCTGAACAAGGCGAAGGCCGATGCCTCCGCGTTCGCCGCCGGCCAGAAGGTCGACGTCGAGTTCGTGATGGACGGCTCGAAGAAAGTCGCGCAGAAGGTGAAGCTGCAGGGCACGACGACGAAATAACATTCGCGCGTCGGCATAAAAACAGGCAGGGCGGCAGTTTGTGCCGCCCTGCCCGACTAGTGCGGCGGCGGTGCTCCGGGCGCGCCGAGCACGGAGTCGTCATCGGTCGGCGGCGGCATCGGCGTGAATCCCTTCGACGAGTAGTCAATCAGCATCATGCCCAGCAGGATCGCGAGGAAGAACAAGCCGGTCGCGACCGTGAGCCTGGTCAGCGGGCTCTGATACTTCACGTGCATGAAGTACCAAATCACCAGCGATGCCTTGAAGACGGCGATAATCATCGCGACCAGGAAGTTGAACTGGCCGAGGTTGACGAACGCCGCGCCCACCGTCACACCCGTCAGCACCATCAGCGCCAGGAAAATCGTGACGTAGAGCGAGACCGGCGACACGTGCCCGGCGCCGTGCGAAGCGTGATCCGACGCCATTACTGGTGCCTCTCGACAAGGTAAAGCAGCGGGAACAGGAAAATCCACACAATGTCGACGAAGTGCCAGTAGAGGCCGCTCATCTCCACGGGCGTGTAGTACTGGTCGTCGAATTTGCCCTGCCACGCCATCCACGTGATCACGGACATCAAACCAATGCCGATGATCATGTGCAGTGCGTGCAGGCCCGTCATCGTGAAATACAGGCTGAAGTAGATCTGCGTGGTCCGCTGCAGCTGCCCGGGTGACAGCGCCAGTTGACGATGCGCGGCGCCTGGTGCGGGCGCGGCATGCTCCCCGCCCGCGGCGGCGGCTCGCTCGTCGTGGTACATCCAGTTGTAGGTCGCGCCGGGCACTTCGTAGTTCGCAAACTTGTCCTGGTATTCGATGACCTTCACGCCGAGGAAGACGGCGCCGAGGATCATCGTGAGGATCAGCCAGTTCACCGTCGCGGTGCGCTTGTTGGTCTGCGCGCCCCTGACCGCCATCGCCATCGTCAACGAGCTGCCGATCAGCACGGCGGTGTTGAGGCCGCCCCAGAACAGGCTCAGGCGGCGGCTGGCTTCGGCGAACGCCTCGAAGTACCAGACGCGGTAAATCATATAGGCCGCGAACAGGCCGCCGAAGAACAGGATTTCGGTGAGCAGGAACACCCACATCCCGAGGACCGCGGCTTCCTTCTGCTGCGGCATCGTGTCGAAATGATGCTGCTGCGCCGGATGGTGCGCGTGCGCGTGATGGTCTGCCTGCGCGACCGCGTTAGACACGTTCTTTCTCCTTGACGACGGAGTGCTCGTACTCGTAAGGCTCGTTGATCACTTCAGGAACCTCGACGAAGTTTTCGGTCAGCGGCGGCGACTGCAGGTGCCATTCGAGGCCCGAGGCGCCCCATGGGTTCGGACCGGCGACCGCGCCCCTTCTCAGCGAGTACAGGAAATAGAGCACCGGCAGCACGTAGCCGAGGCCGAGCACCGTCGCCCCCGCCGACGACATCACGTTCAGCACCTGCATTTCATCCGGATACGAGTGATAGCGGCGCGGCATGCCGAGGTAGCCGACCACGAACTGCGGGAAGAACGTGACGTTGAATCCGACGAACACCATGATCGCCGAGACGCGGGAGAAGAACTCCGAGTACATCCGGCCGGTCATCTTCGGCCACCAGAAGTGCAGGCCGCCCAGGTAGCCCATGATCGCGCCGCCGACCATGATGTAGTGGAAGTGCGCCACCACGAAGTAGGTGTCGTGCATGTGGACGTCGAGGCCGAGCGTCGCGAGGAACAGGCCGGTCAGGCCGCCGATCGCGAACAGCCCCATGAAACCGTAGGCGTAGAGCATCGGTGTGTCGAACGACACCGAGCCCTTGTAGAGCGTGGCGGACCAGTTGAACACCTTCACCGCCGACGGAATCGCGACCGAGAAGCTGAGGAACGAGAACACCATGGCGGCGTAGGTCGAAATGCCGGCCACGAACATATGGTGCGCCCACACGATGAAGCCGAACACCGCGATCGCCAGCGACGAGAAAGCGACGAAGCTATAACCGAAGATCGTCTTGCGCGAGAACGTCGAGATCAGCTCGCTCTGCACGCCGAGCGCCGGCAGGATCATGATGTAGACCGCCGGGTGCGAGTAGAACCAGAACAGGTGCTGGAACAGCACCGGGTCGCCGCCGCGGGCGGCGTCGAAAATGCCGAAGCCAAGGCCGCGCTCGACGCCCAGCATCACGAGCGTAATGGCGATCACGGGGGTGCCGAGCACCTGCACCAGGCTGGTGGCGTAGTGCGCCCACACGAACAGCGGCAGCCGGAACCAGGTCATGCCCGGGGCGCGCATGCGGTGGATGGTGACGATGAAGTTGAGGCCGGTCAGGATCGACGAGAAGCCGGCGATGAAAATGCCGACCGCGGTCGGCACGACGCTGGTGTTCGAGGCCGTAGCGCTGTACGGCGTGTAGAAGGTCCAGCCGGTATCGACTCCGCCGACGACCATCGAGTAGAGCGTGAAGGCGGCACCGATCCAGAAAATGTAGAGGCTCAGCAGGTTGATGCGCGGAAACGCCAGGTCCTTGGCGCCGATCATCGGCGGGATCAGGAAGTTGCCGAGCACCGCGGGGATCGACGGGATCAGGAAGAAGAACACCATGATCACGCCGTGCATGGTGAAGAACTTGTTGTAGGTGTCGGCGGTGACGAAGTCGCCCTGCGGCGTGGCGAGCTCGAACCGGATGCCGACGGCGAACATGCCGCCGATGAAGAACATGATCGAGATCGACATCAGGTACATGATGGCGATCCGTTTGTGGTCCTTCGTAAACAGCCACGACCTCAGGCTGTGGCCGTCGTTCAGGTAATGGCGTCCCGGAATCTTCAGCGTGTCCAACATGATTATTTCTTCTCCGGCCGGTCCGGCGCAGCGCCTGTGGCGGCGGGTGGGGCGGCCGGCGCCGCCGTCGTCGCCCCCTTCGGCGACATCGATTTCACGTGTTCGATGAGGGCGATCAGGTTCTCTTCGCTGATGAGGCCCTGGAAGGTCGGCATCAGGGGTTTGAAACCGTTCACGATCTTCGCCTGCGAGTTCAGGATCGACTCGCGCAGGTAGGCGTCGTCAACCACCGCCGTCGATCCGTCCTGCAGGGTCACGGTCGTGCCGACGATGTCGCGTAATGAGGGGCCGCGGCCCTGGCCGGCGTCGAGGTGGCAGGTGTCGCACTGCAGGCTCGTGAACAGCTTCGCGCCGCGCTGCGCCAGCGTGCCCTCGATGCCGCCGCCCTGGAGCCACGCCTGATACTGCGGCGGATCGAGCACCGTCACGCTGCCGATCATGCCGGCGTGGTTGGTGCCGCAATACTCGGTGCAGAAAATATGGTACGTGCCGGGCGCCTGCGCCTCGAACCACAGCTCGGTGTAGCGCCCGGGAATCGCGTCCATCTTCGTGCGGAACGACGGGAAATACAGGCTGTGCAGCACGTCTTCCGAGCTGATCGTGATCTTGATCGGCCGGCCGGCCGGAATGTGCAGCTCGTTGATCTCACGCTGGCCTTCCAGGTGCTGGAACTTCCACATCCACTGCTTGCCCACCGCGTAGATCTGCATCGCCTCGTCGGGCGGACGCCGCAGGTGATAGAACACCGATGCGCCCCAGCCGAACATCACCATCGCGATGAGGGTGGGAATGACGCTCCACAGCAGTTCCAGCGGCAGGCTGCCCTCGATGCGCGCGCCAATCTCGCCGTCGTGGTTGCGGTGGTAGCGAAGGCCGAAGTAAATCACCGACACCGCCACCGCCAGTGCGAAGAACGCGCTGACGGTGAAGATGAAGAAATACAGCGCGTCGACGTCCTTGGCGAACGTCGAAGCCTGCTCGGGGAAAATCGGAATGCCGAAAATTTTCATGAGCTGGTGTCCGGCCGCCTGTGGTCCCACCGGAGGGAAGCAACTACAAAACCTGCGAGCGCCAGCATCGTCACCGCGCCGCCAATCCGCACCACCCGCATCGCCACCAGGCCGTAACCGCCCTTCCCGGCATCGTAGTGATAGCAATAGAGCAACAGCTTGTCGGCAAGCGTGCCGATCGTTTCATTCGACGACTCGATCAGCGCGAACTTGACGTCGCGCGGCGAATAGTCGATGCCGAAGAAATATCGCGACACTTTGCCCGCCGGCGTCGTCACGACAATGCCGCTCGGATGCGCGAACTGGTGCGAGGCCTCGTCCCACGTGAAGTTGAAGCCCGCGGCCCGGGTCAGCGCATCGATCGCGGCTTGATCGCCGGTCAGGAAGTGCCAGCCCTGCTCCGCTTCCGGCCGCTGGTAGCGCTCGAGATACGCCTTCTTCTTGCCCGCCGCCAGCACCGGCGTTTCCTTCGGATCGAAGCTGACGGTGACGACGTCGAATTCCCTGCCCACCGTTTCGTTCAACACGCGTAGTGAGCTTTCGAGGCCGTTCAGCACCTGCGTGCAGAGCATCGGGCACTCGTAATACACGAACGTCAGCACCACCGGCTTGCGGCCATAGAAATCGCCGAGCTTCACCGTCCGCCCGCTCTCGTCCTTGAACTCCACATCGAGCGGCAGCTGTTCGTTCAAGCGCTGCTCGAACGACACCTTGCTCAACACATTCGGCACCTGGCTCGACGGCATCGTCGGATCCGGGCGGACGCCGGGAGCGTTGCCCTGCGCCGACACGAAGGCCGGCATGAGCACGATGCTCATCACGATCAGGGCCATTCGAGTCTTCACGATCACCAGATCACCAGATCACCAGATCAAAAGGTCAACAGATTCACCGAGGCACGATGGTCCGCCCGGATGAACTGTCCTGTGTCACAACGTCCAGCGCGTTGCCGCCTTCAGCGCGCGCGGGAAAGCCGCGCTGCAGCATTACTTCCATGGCGCGATCGATCGGGATGTGCGTGACGCCGCCGTCCTTGTCGACCCAGCCGTAGCCGGTCAGCTGCTTGTCTTCTTCCGCGCGCAGTTCGAACACGTCCTTGAACGGCTGCCTCTGCAGGTTCGGCATCGGCGGCTCCTTCGGCCCGCTGATCGCGAGCGGATACTTCCGCGCCCGCGTGTCGGCGGACTTCGCCTGCGACTCGAACAGCCAGAACGCGCCCCAGACGATGCCGACCGAGATCAGCATCGACACGGCCAGCCACAGCGCGAACTTGTAGCCGACGGCAACGTCGATGTCGGTGTGCTCGTGCTTCGCTCCAGGCGGAGTCGGACCGTACTCGAGATCGTGCCCGCTGACGTGTTCACTCATCGTTCTGCCTTCTGCCTTCTGCCTTCCATCAGTGGACATGGTGATGCAGCGCCTTGTCTAAATCCGGATCGTTGACCGGCAGCAGCGATCGGCCGCCGAGGTTCGACACGAACAGCGAAATGAAAATCCCGCCCAGCGCGAGCGGCAGCGCGACGTCGAGCAGGTTGATCGTCATGCCGTCCTTGTGCAGCTCCGGGGCAACATGCCAGAAGTACTCGGCCAGCCGCGCGATCAGCAGCCAGGTCGCGATGACGCGGAGCCGCGTGACGCTGCGCTTCAAATCGCGTGACAGCAACAGCGCGTACGGCACCATGAAGTGGCCGACGACAATGAAAATGCTGAGGAACTTCCAGGTGTTCTCCCAGCGATCCAGGTAGTGCGGAATCTCTTCCGGGATGTTCGCCGACCAGATGATCAGGAACTGCGAGAACGACAGGTACGCCCACAGCATCAGGAACGCGAACAGCAGCTTCCCGAGATCGTGGAAGTGGTGATTGGTGATGACGCGGTTGAGCGGCGCGGTCTGCGCGAGCATTGCCAGCACGCAGATGCCGAACGCGAACGCCGACAGGCCCTGGCCGCCGACGTAGAGCATGCCCCAGATCGTCGAGAACCAGTGCGGGTTGACCGACATCGTCCAGTCGACCATCGCGAAGGTGACGGTCAGGCCGTAGATCACCAGGCCGGCGCCGGACAGCCTCGACATCTTGTCCAGCAGCGCGACGTCGCCGGTGCGATCGTGCTCGGCCGACCACTTCGACAGCAGCAAGCCAATCAGGTTCCAGACCGCGAAGTAGATCCCCTGCCGGATGTAGAAGAACGTGGTGTTGAGATACGGCGTCTTGGCCTGGATGATCGGATCATTGGCCGCCGCCGCGTGCGTCCACTCGTAGAGCGAGTGCATGCCGAAGACGATCGGCAGGAACAGCAGCGTCATGATCGGCATCGTTCGCACGGCCGCTTCGAAGGGCCGGCGCAGCACGATCCCCCACACGCCGCCGGACAGGTGCTGGACCATCAGCAGCGCCAGGCAGCCGAGCACGACGCCCATCCAGAACGTGTAGGCGACCAGATACGCCTGGAAGAAGCGATCGACGCCAAACTCGCCCGACATGAAGAAGCCGGCAATCGCCAGCACGACGCCGAGCACGCCGGCGATCATGCCGAACTGGCGCATGCCCGGCAGCGCCACGCCGGACGGTGTATAGGTTTCCGAAGTCGCAACCGCTGACACTAGTGTTTCTCCGCCGGCCTGGCCGTCGTGGTTCCCTGTGAAGCGGCGGGCTTGGCATCAAGCGCACCGCGGCGATCCGCGGGCACGTCGGCGAGCGACGCGTGCTGGCTCAATTGCAGGGTGCGGACGTAGGCGACGATCAGCCAGCGGTCGCGAACCGGGATTTGTTCCGCGTAGCCCTGCATGGCGCCGAAGCCGTTCGTGATCACGTCGTAGAAGTAGCCGGCCTCTTCCTGGCGCAGCCGATCCTGGTGATACGACGCCGCCTGACGCAATCCGCGCTGCACCACCATGCCGTTGCCGTCGCCGAGCCGGCCGTGGCACGGCGTGCAGTAGATGTTGAAGCGCTGCTGCCCGCGCGCCAGATCGGCGGCGCCGATCGCAAACGGGAACTCCTCGATGAACTCGCCGTTGATTTTGCCGGTGTAGAGCGCTTCGTCGTCGCGCAGCCAGCCGCGCGCCACCGTTCCCACCGGCGCCGAACGCGAGGCGCGGCCGTCGGGGAACGACTGGCTGGCTTCGAACGCTTCGTAGCGCGGCGTGTCGTGCATGTCCTGGCGGCAGCCGGCAACGATCGTCGTCGCCGCGACCAGCGCGAGGAGGTGTTTATTCCGCAACGTCGTACACTCCCTTTGCTCCGGTCTCACGCAGGAACGCGGCCGCCGCGCCGAATTGCGGGTCCTCCGATTCGATCACCAGGAAGAATTTGTCCGAGCTCGCCATCGAGAAGCGCTCGACGTTGAACACCGGGTGATACGGCCGCGGCAGTCCGTTCAGCACGATCATCCCGAACGCCGCGGTCAGCGCCGAAAACAGGATCGTCAGCTCGTACGACGGCACGATGAACGTCGTCCAGCTCGCCAGCGGACGGCCGCCGATGTTCATCGGGTATTCGATCACCGACGCCCAGTACTGCAGCGCGAAGCCGGTGGCCATGCCGGTCAGGCCGCCGGCGAGGATCAGCTTCGGCAGCACGGTGCGCGTCTTGTGGATGATGGTGTTCAGATCCTCGATCGGCACCGGCGAATACGCCTCGACCCTCGTGAATCCCTGCGCCATCGTCTTCTTCGCCGCGTCGACGAGCGCCTGGCCGCTGTCGTACTCGGCCATCACGCCGTGCAGCGCGTTTGTGGTTTCGACTGTGTGCGCCATAAAAATTTATCTGCGCCTTCGGTGGCCCTGGGAAGCACCCATCAGTGTTCCGCCTCGACCTTGGCCTGCGGCAGCAGCGTCTTGACCTCGAAGATCGAAATCATCGGCACGAAGCGCAGGAACAGCAGGAACGCAGTCAGGAACAGGCCGAACGTGCCCGCATACAACAGGTAGTCCCAGAACGTCGGCGTGTAGTGCGCCCACGACGACGGCACGAAGTCGTTGGCCAGCGACGTGACGACGATCACGAAGCGCTCGAGCCACATGCCGACGTTGACGATCAGCGACATCACGAACAGCAGGCCGACGTTCTGCCGGACGCGCTTGAGCCACAGGAACTGCACCATCACGACGTTGATCGAAATCAGCGTCCAGTACGACCAGGCGTACTGCCCGAACATGCGGTTGTAGATCATGAACTGCTCGTGCGGGTTCGCGCTGTACCACGCAAAGAACGCTTCCATGCTGTAGCCGTAGCCGACGATCAAGCCGGTCGCCAGCATGACCTTGGCCATGTTGTCGATGTGCCGCATCGTGATCAGCGATTCCATGCCGTAGAAGCGGCGCACCGGAATCGCCAGCGTCAACACCATCGCGAAGCCGGAATAGATGGCGCCGGCCACGAAGTAGGGGGGGAAGATCGTCGCGTGCCAGCCGGGAATCACCGACACCGCGAAGTCGAAGCTGACGACCGTGTGGACCGACAGCACCAGCGGCGTCGACAGCCCCGCGAGGATCAGCGAGGCCACTTCATAGCGGTGCCAATGCCGCGCCGAGCCACGCCAGCCGAGCGCCACCATGCCGTAGATGCGCGCCTTGATCTTCGAGGTCGCGCGATCGCGCAGCGTCGCGAGATCGGGGATCAAGCCAACATACCAGAACACCACCGACACCGTCGCGTAGGTCGAGACCGCGAACACGTCCCAGATCAGCGGGCTCTTGAACTGCGGCCACAGGCCCATCGCGTTCGGATACGGGAACAGCCAGTAGGCCGCCAGCCACGGACGGCCGGTGTGGAACACCGGGAAGATCGCCGCGCAGGCCACCGCGAAGATCGTCATCGCCTCGGCGAAGCGCGCGATCGACATGCGCCACTGCTGCTTGAAGAGCATCAGAATCGCGGAGATGAGCGTGCCGGCATGGCCGATGCCGATCCACCAGACGAAGTTGATGATCGGGAACGCCCAGCCGACCGGCTGGTTGGTGCCGAAGATGCCGATGCCCTTCATCACCAGGTAACCGAGCGCCATGTGCAGCGCGCCGAGCAGGGCGAGCGAGACGAGAATGAAGCCGACCCAGCCGAGCGGGAACCGCCTGGCGAGCGGAATCTCCGCAATGGTCTCGGTGACCGTCTCGAAGTCGTGACCCGGCAGGATCACGGGCGTCTGTTGCAACGCCATCGGTCGATGGAGGTTCGGGTCCGCCATTAGTGTCCGCCGCCTTCGCTCGCTTCGTGCGTCGTGGAGCCGTGGTGCCCGACCATCGGGTTGTTGTGCAACGCCGGATCGGGATTCTGGTTCTTGACCGCGGCCAGATACGTCGTGCGCGGCCGCGTGTTGAGATCCTCGAGCATCGTGTAGTTGCGCGGGCTCGCCTTCAGCTTCGCCACGCGGCTGTTCGGATCGTTGATGTCGCCGAAGACGATTGCCTCGGCCGGGCACACCGCCTGGCACGCGGTCACGACCTCGCCGTCGCGGATCAGGCGCGGCTGCTGCGGCGTGTCTTCACGCTTGGCCTGGATGCGCGCCGCGTTGATGCGCTGCACGCAGTAGGTGCACTTCTCCATCACGCCGCGGCTGCGCACGGTGACGTCGGGATTTCTCTGCAGCTTGAACGTCGGCGTGTTCCAGTCCTGGTACAGCAGGAAGTTGAAGCGGCGCACTTTCCACGGGCAGTTGTTCGAGCAGTAGCGCGTGCCGACACAGCGGTTGTAGACCATGTCGTTCAGGCCTTCCGCGCTATGCGTCGTCGCCGCCACCGGGCAGACCACTTCGCACGGCGCGTTCTCGCACTGCTGACAGGGCAGCGGCTGCATGTACGCATCCGGGCTCTCCGGATTACCCGCGAAGTAGCGATCGATGCGCAGCCAGTGCATCTCGCGGTTGGTCTTCACCTGCACCTTGCCGACAACGGGAATGTTGTTCTCGGCGACGCACGCGATCACGCACGCCATGCAGCCGGTGCAGGCGTTCATGTCGATCGACATGCCCCACTGCTGGCCGCGGTACTCCTTGTCGGGATAGAGCGAGATGCGCTTGCCTTCCTTGGCATGCTCCATCTCCTTCACGAACGCCGGATTCTTCTTGAATTCCTCGAGCGTCGCGGAGCGGATCAGGTTGCGGCCTTCGATCGCCCAGTGCTCCTGCGTGACCGCGAGATCGTACTCCTCGCCGGTCTTGAGGATTTTCGCCGCGCCAAAGAACGGCGCCGTCGATCCGCGCAGTTCATACGCGTTGTAGCCGGTGTCGGTGCCGAGCCGGCCCGCGCGCGAGCGGCCGTAGCCGACGGTGATCGTGACCGAGTCTTTCGCATGACCCGGCATCACGAACACCGGTGCTTCAATCGTGCGGCCCTCGTGTTCGATCGTGATCAGGTCGCCGTTCTCGAGGTCGTGGTCTTCGGCCGTCTTCGGCGCAATGTGCGCCGCCGTGTCCCAGGTCAGCTTCGACATCGGCTTCGGCAATTCCTGCAGCCAGCCATTGTTCGCATAGCGTCCGTCGTAGATCGTCGGATCGCGGCGGAAATTGATCTCGATGCCTTCGATCGGCGCGCCGGCCTGAGCCACGCGCGTCGCCACATCAGGAGCAACCGTCGCCGCCGCGGCCCCCGCCTGCGGCGCCGAGCCTGCGATCACGCCGTCGTGCAACCACTTGCGCCAGGACTTTTCGAATCCGCCTTCGCCCGCGGTGCCTTCGCTGCCGGGCTTCGGCGAGACCGGCTGCGCACTCCGAGTTGGCGCAGCCTGGCGAGTCGACGAGCCCGTCTCGCCGGAGCGGCCGAAGGCCGCGGCGGCGGACTGCCAGTATTCCCTGACAACGTCGTAACCGTTCCGCTCCGGCCGATCCGTCATCGTCGCAATCACTTCGTGCGGCGACTTGCCGCCGTAGAGCGGCTGAATCAGCGGCTGCACGATCGAGACGGTGCCGTCGATCGTCCGCGCGTCGCTCCACGCCTCGAGATAGTGCGCGGCGGGAATGTGCCAGTGGCTATAGGTCGCGGTTTCGTCGAAGAACAAACCCGAGTGGACGACAAGGCCCACCCTTTTGATCGCGTCTTCGAACTTCAGGTCCGCCGGCGCGCTGTAGACCGGGTTGGACTCGCCGACGATGACGAGCATCTGCACTTTGCTCGCGTTGATGTCCGCGACGAGCTCGCGCAGAGCGGCATTCTGCTCGCTGGGAACGATTTCAGCCGTCGGGACGTACGACACCGGCGCGCCGATGGCGGCGTTGATCGCATGCGCGATCGCATGAACCGCGGGTGGCTGCGAGTCGCCGGCGATCACGACCGCGCGGCCCTTGTGCTCCGAGAGATCCTTGGCCACTGCCGATGCGAACGCGGCCGCCTCCGAGGGCGCCGTGCCGCTCACGCCGCTCGCGCCCACACCGGCCGCGACCGCGCGCGAAAACGCTTCGATCTGGCTCGACTTGAGCGGCAGCCGGTTGTCGGCGCGTCCGCCGGTCGGCGTGTAATCCGATTCGACGACGTAGAGGCGGTTGAGATTGTCGGCGTTCTCTTCAACGCGCCGGCGCGTGGCGAACTGGCGCATGTAATAGAGATTCAGCGCGCCGTCCGACGAGAGGAAGTCGGCATCGAGCGACAGGATGACGTCGGCCCTGGTCAGGTCGTAGAGCGGCTCGACGTACCGGCCGAGCGCGGTTCGCGCGCCCGCGCGCGCGTTGTCGCGATTGACCGGCTCCCACTGGATCCACTTCGCTTCCGGATACGTCACCAGCACTTGCTGGATCTGCGCGGCGAGCGTCGGCGATGCGACCGTCTCCGTCAGAATGCGCAGCCCCGCGCCCTTCGACGCCGACTGCGCCGAGAGACCGCCGCGAATCGCCGCAATGGCCGCGTTCCACGGCCGCACGTCGCCAAGCTGGAGAATCGTCTGCGAGCGATCCGGATCGTAGAGCGTGAGCACTGAGCCCTGCGCGAACAGATCCGTGGCGCCCCTGCTGGCCGGATGATCGGGATTGCCTTCGATCTTCGTCGGCCGGCCTTCATGACTTTCGACGAGCAACCCGGTGGCGGCACCGCCCTGGGTAATGGCGGTGGCGAAGTAAAGCGGCTTGCCCGGGATTTCTTCCTCGGGCTGGCGCACGTACGGAACGATCAATTCCTGCGGCTGGACCGTGCACGCGGTCACGCCGGCGAGCGCCATCGACGCGCTCATCAACTTCAGGAAGCTGCGGCGGCCGACCGGATCGAGCCATTCCGACGCGTTACTCGGGAACTCGCGATGCAGGTATTTCTTGAACTCGGCCGTGTCCGAGACTTCGTCGAGGCTGCGCCACACCTGCGGAACGTTCTCGCGAAGCTTCGAGCGCACGGCCTTCAGGTCGATCGCCTGCCCGCGTCTGGTGGTATCGAGTTCGCCCATCTGTGTTGAATCTGTGTCTAATCTGTGGCTCATCGATGGCACACCGAGCAACTCGTCAAATGTTCGACGTCCGCAATCCGGTATTCCTTCACGAGCTTCGGGCCGAGAACGTTCTGCGGCTCCGCGGGCACGTATCCCATCTGCGTGATCTGATCGAGCGGCCGCACGTAGCGCGACGGATCGCGGTGACAGTCGAGGCACCACTCCATCTGCAGCGATTGCTTCTGGATCACCAGCGGCATGCGATCGACGCGGCCGTGGCAGGTTTCACACCCGACGCCGTTAGCGACGTGGATGCTGTGATTGAAATAGACAAAGTCCGGCAGGTCGTGCACGCGGACCCAGGTGAGCGGCTTGTCCTCGCGGAAGCTGGCGCGGACCGGCTCGAGGTACGCGCTGGTGTTCCAGATCTGCGAGTGGCAGTTGAGACAGGTCTTCGTCGGCGGGATGCCGGCGGAGGGCGACACTTCCACCGAGGTGTGGCAGTAGCGGCATTCGATGCCGATGCCGCCGGCGTGATGCTGGTGGCTGAATTGAACCGGTTGCTCGACGAACTCGTTCGCCGAGGTGACGAAATCCGACCGTTGAAGAGTGAGCACCAGCCAGCCGAGGCCGAGCACGAGGAACGCGATCGCGATCAGACTGGCCCTCGACCAGGAGTTGGCTTTTCTGGGGAATACTTGCGACATCGTTCCTGCGGCCTTGTGTGTCCTTGCGCCGTTCTCGGCGCGGTCTGCGCGTCTTCTAGCCCGGGGAAAGAGGCATCTCAACCGTTACTCGAGTGCCCGCAACCTTCAACTGTACTCTCAAATTTGCGGTGCCAAAGCGTGTGCAAATTCCTCACGTTCTTGTGAAAAATTTCTCAAGCTCAATTCTATATGGGTGGGCGCTCGAAAGACAAGGACGCGATCGTATCCAGTTCCCCCTTTGCGCTTGACGAGCCCCTCTAATGTTCCCTATCGTCCGAGGTCAGCAATGCTCATCAATCGGATTGTGTGCGTCGGTGTCAACTTCCGGACTGCACCCGTTGAGTACCGCGAACAGCTCGGCAGTGATCTGCCCGGGGTGTGCGAACGGGCGCACGCAGCATCGAACGGAGACGGAACAGCGATACGCGAGCTGGCATGGCTCTCCACGTGCAATCGCGTCGAGCTCTACGCGGTTGTCGGCGAGAATGGTGGGACCGCGCCGATGGTCGCGATCCTGGCCGATGCCGCCCGCCTGAATCCGGGCGACGTCGCGGGACATACCTACCGCCACCACGGCTACGAAGCGGTCCGCCACTTGTGCCGGGTCGCCTCGGGTCTCGACTCGATGGTGCTCGGCGAACCCCAGATCCTCGGCCAGGTGGCCCAGGCGCTTACGGACGCCCGATCCAGCCGAACAGCCGGCCCGGTATTGGACCGCGTCTTCCGCCGCGCCGTCCGCACGGGACGCCGCGCACGGACCGAGACTGCAATCGGCAGAAACCCCGCGAGCATGAGCTCCGTCGCCGTCGCACTCGCCGGCAGCGTCGTTGGCGCTCTCCGCGAACGGCGCGTGCTGGTCCTCGGCCTCGGCGAGATGGGCTCGGTCACGCTCAAGGCGCTGCGCGCGCGACAGGTCAGGGAGATCGCGGTCGCGAACCGCACGCACGCCCGCGCCGAGCACGCCGCCGCTCGGTGGGGATACCGCGCGTACCCGATGGACGAGCTTGCGGCGGCCCTGGAATGGGCGGACGTGGTGCTCAGCTCCACGAGCTGCCCGCACCCGCTCGTCAACGGCGAGGTGGTGAGGGACGTGGTCGCGCGCCGCGACGGCCGCTCGCTCGTCTTCGTCGACATCGCGGTTCCGCGCGACATCGATCCGGCAGTTCGCGAGCTGCCCGGCGTCCATCTCTTCGACGCCGACGACTTGAGCGGCAACCTTGACGACGGTCTCGCCGCGCGCAGGAACGAGATCCCCAGAGTGGAAGGCATCGTCGCCGAAGAGATCGCGAGGCTCGAGCGGGCCGTGCGCGAGGAGCGCGGCTACGCGCACGCGGGAGCGATTCGCGGCCCCTTTGGACTCTGACGGTCGTGCCGTTCGCCCATGCCGCCGTTCGAAAAAAACCGTCTTGTCGTAGGCTCGCGCAAGTCCCGGCTCGCGCTGTGGCAGAGCGAGCACGTGATCGAGCTGTTGCAGCGTGCGTGGCCGGATGTCGTGCTGGAGATCCGGACCTACACCACCGAAGGCGACGCCAACGTGCTGACGGCGCTCCCGGAGATCGGTGGCAAAGGGGTTTTCACAACCCAACTCGAGGAGGCTCTCGCCGCGGAGGAAATCGATCTCGCGGTCCACTCGTTGAAGGATCTCCCGGTGGACATCGGCCGAGAGTTGATGATCGGCGCCATCAGCAGCCGCATCGACCCGCGCGATTGCCTGGTCGCGCGCGACGCCAGGACGATCGCAACGCTCCCGCGCGGTGCGGTCGTCGGAACGAGCAGCCTGCGCCGGCAAGGCCAGTTGCTCGCTCGACGCCCGGATCTTGCAGTGAAGCCGATTCGAGGCAACGTCGACACGAGAGTGCGCAAAGTGCTCGACGGTGAATACGACGCCGCGTTGCTGGCGGCAGCCGGAGTAACGCGCCTCGGACTCGCCGCTCACGTGACCGAATGGATCCCGGCGGATGCGATTCTCCCTGCGCCCGGCCAGGGTGCTCTCGCGGTGCAGTGCCGATCGAGAGACCAGGAAACGCTCCTCCGGCTCG
The DNA here is from genome assembly GCA_019752015.1 of Cyanobacteriota bacterium. Lineage (GTDB taxonomy): Bacteria > Acidobacteriota > Vicinamibacteria > Vicinamibacterales > UBA2999 > 12-FULL-67-14b. Next base: position 59,045 of record JAIEMQ010000072.1, read on the forward strand.
CGGCGATCGATGAGCCGGGTGCCCGCGCAGCAGTGGAGGCTGAACGGGAGTTTCTTCAGCACCTGGGCGGCGGATGCTCGGCGCCGATCGCGGCTTACGCGCGCTTTGAAAGAGGGCGTCTCTGCATGACCGGACTGGTCGCCTCGCCCGACGGCAGGCGCGTCGTTCGCGTGGAAGACGAGGCGGAGAACGGTAGTGCCCTCGCCCGGCGGCTCGCCGCGCGGGCTCTCGACGAGGGCGCGCAATCAATCCTGACGGAATTCCGCGGGCGCAAATCCGCGACGGCGCCGGCGGGTCACGACGGCGGCCTCGAAGGACGGCGCGTCGTGGTGACGCGCGCGCGCGAGGAGGCCGAACTGCTGTGCGAACGGCTTGCCGCATTGGGCGCCACACCGATTTGTGCTCCGGCGATCAGGATTGAGCCGGTCGACGATCTCCGCCCCCTTGACGATGCGATCGCAAGCATCGCGTCGTTCGACTGGATCGTGTTCACCAGCACGGATGCCGTGGAAATCTTCTGCCAGCGCTGGACGCACATGGGTAAGACATCCGCGGAATTCCGCGGCATCAAGCTCGCCGCCGTCGGTCCCGTGACGGCACGCGCGCTCGCCGCGTGGGGGGCACAGCCCGGCTTCGTGCCGGACGAGTTCGCCGGAAACGCGCTGGCCGAAGGGCTCGCGATCGTTCCCGGTCACCGCGTGCTCCTGCCCCGCGCCGAGATTGCGCGCCATGAGACGGTGGAGATCCTCGAGCGTCGCGGTGCCACGGTGGTGGTGCTCCCCATCTATCGGACCGTGGCGGCGGAGATTGACGCAACCGTGATCGAGGACATTCGCCGAGGCGTCGACGCTGTGCTGTTCACGAGCGGTTCGACGGTACAGCACTTCATGAACATCATGCGGCAGCACGATCCGGGTTTCGTATTCCCCGCTCACGCGCGGATCTTGTGCATCGGTCCGGTGACCGCCGACGCGGCTCGGGACGCCGGCCTGCGAGTCGACTCCGTGGCCGAGGTCCATACGACGGAAGGTCTGGTGGACAGTTTGGTGGGCGTGTTTGCCAAAGGCGCGGTGGCTCATGGCGAATGAGACGCAGCGTTCGGAATCCGCGCTGGCGCGGCGGTCGATCGCGCGGCGCGAACGGCGGCTGCGGGCGACGCCGGCGCTGCGGCGGATGGTGCGTGAAACGTCGCTGGCGGCGGACGACTTCGTCTACCCGCTGTTCGTGACGCACGGGCGCAGCGTGCGCAAACCGATCGCCTCGATGCCGGGCATCTTTCAGCTCTCGGTCGATCAGGCCGTCGAAGAAGCCGCGCTCGCCGCGTCGCTCGGCGTACCCGCCGTGCTGCTCTTCGGGATTCCGGCGTCCAAGGATCCGATCGGCGAAGACAACTTCTCGCCGCGTGGCGTGGTCGCGCAGGCCGTGCGCGCGATCAAACAGGCGGTGCCGGAGCTGGTCGTGATTACCGACGTGTGCCTGTGCGAGTACACCGATCATGGCCACTGCGGAGTCCTGAACACCGGCGGCCAGGAACGGCCGTATCCGCACCTCCCCGAGGGCTACGTCCTGAACGACGAGACGCTCGAGGTGCTCGATCGCGTCGCGGTCGCGCACGCGGCAGCGGGCGCCGACCTCGTGGCGCCGAGCGGCATGATCGACGGCATGGTGCGGAGCATCCGCGCGGCCCTCGACGATGCCGGCCTCGCGCACGTCGGGATCCTTTCGTACTCGGTGAAGTACGCGTCTTCGTTCTACGGACCGTTCCGCGAGGCCGCCGAGGGGACGCCGAAGTCCGGCGATCGCAAGACTCACCAGATGGATCCGGCGAACGCCCGCGAAGCCCTGCGCGAAGCGGAGCGCGACGTGGCAGAGGGCGCCGACATGCTCATGGTGAAGCCGGCGCTGGCGTACCTCGACGTGGTCCGGCTGCTGCGCGATCGCTTCGACTCCCACCCGCTGGCCGCGTACAACGTGAGCGGCGAATACGCCATGATCAAGGCCGCGGCGGCCAACGGGTGGATCGACGAGCGCGCCGCGGTGCTGGAGACACTCACCGCTATCAAACGGGCGGGAGCGGACATCATCATCACGTACCACGCAAAGGAAGCGGCCCAATGGCTGAAGTGATGCAGGGAAGGCCGGGCGCCGAGTCCGGGAAGCTCGATATCCTCGAGCACGGCCGCGCCGGGGATGGCAGCGGGATTACGAGCAACCGGCGGCTCTTCATGCAGCTCGTCGCCTACGGCGGCTGCGGAGAGACGACGACGTTGGTCAAGGCCCTCGAGAGCAATGCCATCGCGGGCGCTCTCTACGAGGACGTCAACGATCCGCACGGTGTGGCGCTGCTCACATTCAGCGAGGACCCCGCGTATTTCGTCGACGACGTGCGGCCGTTTCTTCGTCGAACGCCGTTCGCCGGGCTCGTGCCGAAGCCGGAGTACACGATGTTCGGGCGCACCTACACGCTGGGCTACGAGGCCGACCTCGACGACACGTTGATCCACAGGCCAATCAGCCGTGCGCTGGATCCGAAGCTGGCCTGGGTCATTTGGTATCCGCTGCGCAGAGCCGGCTCGTTCGAGCAGCTCCCGCACAACGAGCAGATGGCGATCCTCATGGAGCACGGCGGCGTGGGTCGGGCGTACGGCAAAGCCGGATACGTTCACGACGTCCGCCTCGCGTGCCACGGTCTCGACAAGTACGACAACGACTTTCTGATCGGACTGCTCGGACCGGAGCTCTTCCCTCTCTCCTCCTGCGTGCAGCGAATGCGGCGGACGCGACAGACCGCGCTTCACCTGGAACGACTGGGGCCATTCTTCGTGGGGCGCGTCGCGTGGCAGTCGGCGCCGCCGCGATGAGCGAGACCGGTCGCGCTGAACTCGCGCCCGTAGCGGAGCCCGCCTCACCCTTCCTGCGAGCCTGCCGCCGGCTTCCGAACGAACGCTCGCCGGTCTGGCTCATGCGCCAGGCGGGACGCTACATGCCGGAGTACCGCGCCCTGCGCGAGAGGCACGGTATCCTCGACATCATTGGCGCGCCTGAGTTGGCGGCCGAGGTGACACTACAACCCATCCGCGCTTTTGGGTTCGACGCCGCCATTATCTTTGCCGACATTCTGCCGCCGCTCGTCGGCATGGGCCTCGATCTGGCGTTCTCTGATGGCGAAGGCCCGCGAATCAGCAACCGCATCATGAGTCCGCGCGACGTCGACCGCCTCGGAACGCCGCCCGCTGAAGAGACCATGCCTCACACACTGGCGGCGATCCGCATCGTCGCTCGCGAGCTGGAAGCGAGCGGGACGCCACTCATCGGATTCGCCGGCGCGCCGTTCACGCTTGCCTGCTATGCCGTCGAAGGGGGCACCTCGAAGTCGTTCGCGAAAGCGAAGGCGCTGATGTTTGGTGAGCCCGCCGCCTGGAAGCGTCTCATGACGAAGCTCGTCACCGTGCAGGCAGACTACCTGGCCGCGCAGGCGCGCGCCGGCGCCCAGGCGCTGCAGGTGTTCGATTCCTGGGCGGGGATCGCGCTCAGCCTCACGGACTACCGCCGCTTCGCGCTCCCCTACACAACGATGCTTCTCGAACGTCTGAAGGACGTCGGCGTGCCGGTGATCAACTTCAGCATGGGCACCTCCTGCTACATCGACGAGGTCGCGCGCGCGGGTGGCGACGTGATCGGTGTGGACTGGCGGCGACCTCTCGACGAAGCCTGGAAGGCGATCGGCTACGAGCGCGCGATCCAGGGGAATCTCGACCCCGCGGTCTTGCTCGCGCCGTGGCGCGAACTCCGCTACCAGATCGACGACGTCCTCGATCGTGCCGGTGGGCGCCCCGGCCACATCTTCAATCTCGGTCACGGTGTGCTGCCGGAAACGCCGGTCGACAACGTTCGGCGGCTGGTGGACTTCGTGCACGAGCGAACGCTGATCCCACGATGACAGCCCGGCCTATCGGTCTTCTGGTCATGGCGTACGGCGGCCCGCAGTCGCTGGACGACCTGCCCGGCTACCTCGCCGACATTCGCCGCGGGCGGCCGACCACACGCGCGGTCCTCGACGAGATCGCGCACAACTACCGTTCGATCGGCGGGACGTCGCCGCTCCTCTCGAGGACCCGCCAGCAGGTATCCGCTCTGGCCGGGCGTCTCGGGACCGGACGCTTCGAGTGTTACCTCGGCATGCGTCACTGGGCGCCGTGGATCGAGGAAACCGTGGCGTGCATGGTCGACAATGGGGTCTCGCACGCGGTGAGCCTGGTCCTCGCCCCGCACTACAGCCGTATCAGCGTGGGCGCCTATCAGCAGAAGATCGCCGAGGGACTGGAGATGGCGCACGGCAATATCGATTTCATTCACGTGGCGAGCTACCACGATGCGCCCAAGTACATCGATGCGCTGGTGCGGCGCGTGCGCGACGGCATCGCCTGCTGGCCTGAGCCGGAGCGCGATCAGGTGCACGTGGTCTTCAGCGCGCACAGCCTGCCGGCTCGCATCATCGCGGCCGGCGACGTCTACGACGCGCAGTGCCGCGACACGGCGCAACGGGTGGCCGCCGGCGCAGAACTTCCCGATCGCCGCTGGTCGTGGAGCTATCAATCCGCCGGGCGCAGCCCGGAGCCGTGGCTCGGGCCGGCGATCGAGGATCACATTGGAATGCTCGCAGGCACGGGTGTGCGTCATGTGTTGAGCGTTCCTGTTGGGTTCGTTTCGGACCACGTGGAAGTCCTCTATGACATCGACATCAAGGCGAGAGAGCACGCGTTCTCTCTCGGCGTTCGGCTCGAGCGCGTGCCCATGCTCAACGACGATCCGCTCTTCATCGAGGCGCTCGCGGAGACCGTCGAGACGCACGCGAGCGCGTGGCTGCGCGGAACGGTGGATGCGGCGTGATGCAGATCGCGGTTGTTGGGGGCGGGATTACCGGACTCGCCGCGGCGCTTCGCGTGCGGCAGCGCGCGCCGGGCGCCGAGGTCACGCTGTTCGAGAAGACCGGGCGCCTTGGGGGCAAGATCCATACGGAGCGCGCCGACGGGTTCGTGATCGAGGCCGGGGCGGATTCGTTCCTCACCCGGAAGCCCCGCGGCGTGGGGTTGTGCAAGGAGCTAGGTGTTTCCGGCCGTCTCGTCGCTCGTCAAGCGCAACACGCAGGGACGTTCGTCCGACATGGCGATGCGCTCCACCCGCTGCCGGAGGGGTTCACGGGCATGATCCCGACGCGCATCGACTCGCTGACCGGGAGTGCGCTGCTGTCGCCCGGGGGGCGCGCGGCGCTCGAAGACGAGGAGTCGGTGCCCGCGCCGGAGGACCGGCGCGAGGAGTCGATCGCTGAGTTCGTGATACGTCGCTTCGGTCGCGAAGTGTACGAGCGCATCGTCGAGCCTCTCCTGTCGGGGATCTACGGCGGCAACGGGGAGCGCCTGAGCCTGGACGCAACGTTCCCCCAGCTCCGCGATCTCGAGCGCCGGTACGGGAGCGTCATCCGCGGCCTAACCGCGTCGCGGGAACAGGGCGTGATCGACGCGGCGCCGCCGTTTGTTGCCTTCGCGGGTGGGATGGGTGAGCTGATCGAACACCTGGAGGCGCGGCTGCGCGAAGCGTCGATTCAGACGAGCGTCGAGGTGGTGGCCCTGGAGCCACGCACAGGGGGAGGATTCGTTCTTCTCCTCGGTGACGGAGCGTACACAGAGGCCGACGCATTGATACTCGCGACTCCTGCGCCCGCGACCGCGCGCATCACGCGCGCCTTCGACCGGGAGTTGTCCGACCTGCACGCCGCGATTGCGTACGGGTCGTCGGTCACCGTGAACCTCGCTTTTCGCGAACACGACCTTCCGCGGCCGGTCGGGGGCTACGGCTTTGTCGTTCCCCGCGTCGAGGGCTCCGACGTGGTTGGGGTCACGGTCGCATCGAACAAGTGGCCGGGCCGCGCGACGGAAGGCCACGCGCTGTTCCGCGTGTACCTCCGGGCCCACGGCGGCGGCGATCTCACGTGCGAGACTGATGACGCGCTTATCCGTGCGGCGCGGCGCGAACTGAACGAGACTTACGGGGTCGCGGCGCCGCCGATGCTCGCGCGCGCGACCCGCTGGCCGGAGTCGCTCCCGCAGTACACACTCGGTCACGCAGGGCGCGTGTCGCGCATCCGCCAGCGGGTGGCCGCGCACCGCGGCCTCTTCGTCGCGGGAGCGGCATACACCGGCGTGGGCATTCCGGACTGCATCGCTTCCGGCGAGGCGGCTGCCGACGAGGCACTCGCTCATTTTGGCGTGGCCGACCGAGAGGCACCGAGCGCAACCGCGTGAGCCGAGAACCATTGTGAGGAAGAACATCGACCGCTCCATCGAGCTCTTTGCCGCCGCGCAGCGCCTGCTGCCCGGCGGCGTCGACTCGCCCGTTCGGGCGTTCAAAGCCGTCGGCGGCCAGCCGCTCTTCATCGAGAGCGGCGAGGGCGCGTATCTCGTCGACGTCGACGGTAACCGCTATATCGACTACGTCCTTTCGTGGGGGCCGCTCATCCTCGGGCACGCGCACCCGCGAGTGGTGGCGGCGGTGCAGGAGGCCGCGGCGCGCGGGACGAGCTACGGCGCGCCGAGCCCGCTCGAGGTGGATCTGGCGCGGTGCGTAATCGAGCGGATGCCCGCGATGGAGATGGTGCGCTTTGTCAACTCGGGCACCGAAGCCACCATGTCCGCTATCCGCCTGGCGCGCGCGTTCACCAAGCGCGACAAGTTCATCAAGTTCGAGGGCGCCTACCACGGCCACGCCGATCTGCTGCTCGTCAAGGCCGGTTCGGGCGTCGCGACGCTGGGGCTGCCCGACTCGCCCGGCGTAACCGGCGGGGCGGTGGCCGACACTCTCGTCGCCCGCTACAACGACCTCGATTCCGTGCGCGCGCTCTTCGAGGCGCACCCCGAAAGCATCGCGACCGTCATTGTTGAACCCGTCGCTGGCAATATGGGGCTCGTGCCACCGCTTTCCGGTTTTCTCGAGGGGCTTCGCAATATCACTCGGGACGCAGGAGCACTCCTGCTGTTCGACGAGGTGATGACCGGCTTCCGCGTACACCCCGGCGGTGCGCAAGCGTGTTTTGGGGTAATGCCCGATCTCACGACCCTCGGCAAGGTGATCGGAGGCGGTCTGCCCGTCGGTGCGTACGGCGGGAGACGGGAGATCATGGAGATGGTTGCACCTTCGGGGCCTGTTTATCAGGCGGGAACCCTCTCTGGAAACCCGCTCGCGATGGCCGCCGGAATCGCAACCCTCGAATTGCTCCGCGATCCATCAGTGTGGGAACGGATGGAGCGCGCCGGGGCGCGGCTTGTCTCGGGCTTGGAAGCCTCGGCGCGCGCTGCAGGCGTCCCTCTTCAATGCGCGCGGATGGGCACGATGTTCGGGTTCTTTTTCGCCGACGCGCCGGTCACAGACTGGCAGTCCGCGAAGTGCGCCGACACACGACGCTTCGGGCGCTTCCACCGGGCGATGCTCGAACAGGGCGTCTACCTCGCTCCGTCGCAGTTCGAGGCGGCGTTCCTTTCCATTGCGCACGGTGACGCGGAGATCGACCGAACGATCGAGTCGGCGGGTGAGGTCTTCGGTGGACTGTCTGGCCCGATCTGATCGAGCGCGTCAGCTCGCTCGATCCCGCTCTCGAAAAAGCGTCCTCGCAGCTTGACCCTCATCGGCGTTCGTGGATAAGATGCGCCGAAATCATCGGGTCTCGCTCGGTCTTCCTACGACAGATTCTTGGAGGCGCCGCAGATGTGCCGTCGTCGTCGTCGTCGCAGTTCGGTAGCGGACTCGCGGCCTGGGCAACTGGCCTCCAGCGCCGTGGAGTCCTAGCCGTTGGCCCAGATCTTCCCTCCCTGGTGGAATAAACTCCCGCTCGCGGCCGCTCTCGCGGGCGTTCTTGTGCCGGCGCTTGCGGTCGCGGGCGTCTGGTATTTCTTTTCGCCGTGGTACACGGACGTGGGTTACCGCCCGGCCCAGCCCGTTCCCTACAGCCACAAGCTTCACGTCGGCGAGCTCGGTCTCGATTGCCGTTACTGTCACGCCTCGGTCGAAATTTCCAGCGTCGCCAACGTTCCGCCGACGCAGACCTGCATGAACTGCCACCAGGTCGTGAAGCGGGACAGCGAAGTGCTCGCACCGATTCGGGATAGCGCCTCCAGCGGCAGGCCGATGCGTTGGATTCGCGTCCACGAGCTCCCCGACTATGCCTATTTCACGCATCGCTCGCACGTGGCGGCGGGAATCGGCTGCGTGACCTGCCACGGCCGCGTCGACGAGATGGTGACGGTCACCCAGATGGCGCCGCTCAGCATGGGCTGGTGCCTCGACTGCCACCGCAACCCCGCTCCCCACCGGCGCCCCGTCTCGGAGGTGACCAACATGAAATGGACTCCTCCGCGGCACCCGCAACTGCGCCTGGCACAGCTCGAGCGCGAGCGGCCGGTCAATCCGCCGACTGACTGTTCGGGGTGCCACCGGTGAGTCGAACCTACTGGCGAAGTCTCGGTGAGCTCGAAAAGAGCGCCGAAGCGCGCGCCTTTCTCGAGCGTGAATTCCCGGAAGGCGCCTCGGAGCTCACCGAAGGAATGACCCGGCGCGAAATGATGACGCTCGTGGGCGCGTCGCTGTCGCTCGCGGGACTGACAGGGTGCGATATCGTCCGGCGCCCCGTCGAGAACATCGTCCCGTACGTCAACGCGCCAGAGGACATCGTCCCCGGCATCCCCCGCTACTACGCGACGACGATGCCGTTCGGCAGGAGCAATTACGGTCTCATCGTCGAGTCGCACGAAGGGCGGCCGACAAAGATCGAAGGAAACCCGGCACACCCTTCGACGCTTGGCGCGTCGAGCTCGCGGATTCAAGCCTCAATCCTCGGCCTCTACGATCCCGACCGCTCGCAAGTCGTCAGACTCAAAGGCGAGCGGAAGTCCTGGGCCGATTTCGTGACGGCGTGGGCGGAGTTGTCCAAGGCCCATGCCGCGGATGGCGGCGCCGGCCTCGCGATCCTTTCCGAGTCGTTCTCTTCACCCACGCTCGCGCGGCTCGCTACTGAGTTCCGCGCCCGCTATCCGAAGGCGACGTGGGCGACCTACGAAGCGGTCAGCGACGAGAACCGGCTCGCGGGCATCAAGTCCGCCACCGGCCGCGATCTCGAGCTGATGCTCAAGTTCGATCAGGCGTCGGTCATTCTCGCTCTCGACGCCGACCCGCTCCTGACCGATCCCGAGATGATCCGCCACGCGCGAGGTTTCGCGGCCGGAAGACGCTCGGGAACATCAGGCGGCACGATGAACCGGCTCTATGTTGTTGAAGGAGTCTTCTCGCTCACGGGTGCGCAGGCGGATCACCGGCTGCGTCTCGAGAGCCGTCAGATTGCTCCATTCCTCGCGGCGCTTGCGTCACGCATTGCCGCGTCCGGAGCCGCGAGCGCCGCCATTCCGGGTGTTGACCCGAAATGGATCGACGCCGTTGCGAAGGATCTTCTGGCAAACCGGGGCACGAGCTTGATCGTGGCCGGCGATCGGCAACCCGCGGCCGTTCACGCCGCGGTCTGCGCGTTGAACGAATCTCTCGGCAACACCGGCAAGACGGTCAGCTACTTCGAGATCAAGGACGCCGCCCTTCCGAGCGTGAGCGCGTTGACCTCGTTGGTTTCCGCGATGAAGGGCGGCACGGTCCAGACGCTCGTCGTTCTCGGCGGCAATCCTGTGTTCGATGCTCCCGCCGATCTCGACTTCGCCGCGGCCATGGCGAAGGTCCCTCACTCAATCGTGCTCGGGCACGCGGTCGACGAAACATCGTCCAAAGCGGAGTGGCACGTCCCGCGCGCTCATTACCTCGAATCGTGGGGCGACGCGCGCGCTCTTGGCGGGCCGCTCAGCGTCATTCAACCGCTGATCCTGCCGTTGTTCGGCGGACACAGCGCTGTTGAAGTGTTAGGGCTGATCGTCGCGGACAAGGATCGTCCGGGCTACGACATCGTGCGCGACACCTGGAAATCAATCCTCGGCGCCGCCGAACCTGCCTCGCCGAAGCCCGGCAACGACGTCGCCACGGGCGAAGTCGGGTTCGACAAGAAGTGGAACCGCGTCCTGCACGACGGGTTGCTGGCCGGCAGCGAGCTCGCGGAGGTTGCTCCGGGTGGTGCCAGGACCGATGCCCTGGCAGCGCTCGGGGCCGCGTCGGGATCCGCGAGCGGCCTGGAGATCGTGTTTGTCCCGTCACCGGCGCTTCACGACGGCCGCTTCGCGAACGACGGCTGGCTGCAGGAGCTTCCCGATCCCATCACCAAGTTGACCTGGGACAATCCGGCGCTCGTGAGTCCGGGGACGGCCGAATCGCTCGGACTCGCGAATGAAGATGTGGTCCGCATCGAATCTTCGGGCCGTTCGCTCGAGCTTCCCGTGTGGGTGCAGCCCGGACTCTCGGACGGCGTCGTGGCCGTGACCCTTGGGTATGGCCGTTCGCAGGCCGGACGAATCGGCTCGGGTGTGGGGTTCGACGCGTTCACGCTCCGTACTTCCGCCGCCGCGGGCTTCGCCGGCGGCGCCAAGATCAGCAAAACCGGGCGCCGTTATTCGCTCTCGGCGACGCAAGAGCACGGCAGCATGGAGGGGCGTCCACTCGTGAAAGAGTCGACGCTGACCGAGCTTCGAGCGGAGCCGGAGGCGGAGGCGGAAAAACCCACCGCGCTCGGCGTCTTTGAAGAGAAAGCCCCACACTACTCGCTCTGGACTCCGCATGCCTACGATCGGGGCCATCAGTGGGGAATGACGATCGATCTGAATTCATGCATCGGCTGCAACGCGTGCATGACGGCGTGCCAGAGCGAGAACAATATCCCGGTCGTCGGCAAGGACCAGGTCAAGCGAGGGCGCGAGATGCACTGGATCCGCGTCGACCGGTACTTCTCAGGTGATCCCGCCGGCAATCCGGAAGTCGTCTACCAACCCGTGCCCTGCATGCACTGCGAGGACGCTCCCTGCGAGCAGGTCTGCCCCGTCGCCGCCACCGTTCACGACGGCGAGGGCCTCAACGTGATGGTCTACAACCGGTGCATCGGAACTCGCTACTGCTCGAACAACTGTCCCTACAAGGTGCGCCGCTTCAATTTCTACAACTTCACCAAGGACAAGCCCGACAGCCTCAAGCTCGCGATGAACCCGGACGTCACCGTTCGCGCGAGGGGCGTCATGGAGAAGTGCACCTATTGCACGCAGCGGATCACGCGCGTGAAGATCGATGCGAAGCTCGCCGGACGCGAAATCAAGGACGGCGACGTCAAGACTGCGTGCCAGCAGGCGTGCCCGGCCTCGGCGATCGAGTTCGGAGATATTCGAGACGCATCGAGCCAGGTCGCGAAATTGAAGGCCGATTCCCGTAACTATGCTCTCCTCGATGAGCTGAACACGAAGCCCCGGACGACGTACCTGTCGAAGGTGCGCAACCCGAATCCGGAACTGGAAGGCGTCGCATGATGCGGCGGCCCGTGCGAGTCCTCGGCGTGATCGCGTTCATGTCTGTGTTCGCGCTCACCGGCTGCGCACGCGGTTGCACGTCGAGCCGTCCGCCGATCCACCTCAATCCAAGCATGGATAACCAGCCGAAGGCCCGGGCCCAGTCGGCCAGCACGTTCTTCTACGACGGCTCGACCATGCGCCAGCCTGTTCCCGGAACAGTGGCGATGGGCGGGTTGAAAGAGGACACGGCGTTTTTCACCGGCAAGGGCGCGGACGGGCAGTTCGTGGCGACGATCCCGATCGCTTCGGACGATGCGCTGCTCGAGCGCGGCAAGCAGCGCTACACGATCTATTGCCAGCCGTGCCACGACGCTCGGGGCGACGGCAAAGGGATCTTGTTTCAGCGAGGCAACGTCCCCACGGCCACCTTCCACCAGGAAAAGATGTTCAAGTACACGGACGGCCAGATCTTCGACATCATGTCGAACGGCAGCGGACTGATGCCTGCGTACAAGTGGCCGATCCCTCCCGCGGACCGGTGGGCGATCGTCGCCTACATACGAGGGCTGCAGCGCGATCGCCAGGCGCGCGTTCCTTCCGCACCCGCCGGCGCTGCAACTCCCACCTCCGCCAACGCTTCCGCCTCCGCCAAGGCTACGGCGGACAAGCCGGCGGCCAAGCCCGCGGGCAACCGCTGATGGAGGCGGCAGGATGAACGGCGTGAGAAGCAAGCAACTGCTTTTCGTACTCGGTCCCCTCACCGGCCTGGTGATGTTTGGCGCCGTGATAATTGTTGCGACTTTCCTGACGAACCGCGAGTACCGGGAGCCTGATCGAGCGCCGATTGCGATCGTCGATCCGACGCCGCGGGCGTCAGGACTCGCCGACGAGGCGGCGGCGGCAGATGCGGCGGCCAAGGCGAAGCCGTACGTCGAGGCCGAGTATCGACGCTTCCCCGTCGTCGGCAGCCGTGTCGCGATCTGGGCGGTGGCGCAGCTGCACCTGCTCTTCGCGGCCTTCGTCCTCGCCGTCCCGATCTTCGCGCTGATCATCGAAGTGATCGGCTACAAGACCGGAGATAAGCGCTACGACCGGCTCGCGCACGAATTCTCGAAGCTGCTGTCGGTGTCGTTCTCGCTCACCGCGACGTTCGGCGCGTTCCTCACCTTCATGCTGATCGCGCTCTACCCGAAGTTCACGAACTACCTGATGAGCGTGTTCTCGCCGACGTTTCTTCCCTACGTGCTGCTCTTCTTCGCCGAGGCGTTCTTCCTCTACACCTATTACTACGGCTGGGGAAAATTCCATCCCCTGGTGCACATTGCTCTCGGGGCCGGCCTCAATCTCGTCGGCACCGGCATCATGCTGATCGCCAATTCCTGGCTCACATTCATGATGTCGCCGCGGGGAATATCAGACAGCGGCGCGCTCATCTCCCTCGAGGACGCGATCAACAACTACACCTGGATGCCGATCAACGTGCATCGCATCATTGCGAACGTCGCGTTCGGCGGATCGGTCGCCGCAGCGTACGCAGCGTTCAAGTTCCTGGCTGCGGACACCGACGAGGAGCGGGCGCACTACGACTGGATGGGATACATCGGCAACTTCGTCGCCATCATTTCCTTCCTCCCGCTGCCCTTCGCCGGTTACTGGCTCGCGAAAGAGATTTACGCCTACTCGCAGACACTCGGGTTGACGATGATGGGCGGAGCGTTCTCGTGGCTCTTCATCATCCAGGCCGTGCTGATCGGGAACCTTTTCCTCGGAGCGAACTACTACCTCTGGCTCGGCATGGGCCGCGTCGAAGGGGCGCAGCCGTTCCAGCGGTTCGTCAAGTACCTGCTGGTCGCCATCGTGCTCTGCTTCATGATCTGGGCGACGCCCCGATCGATCATCGCCACGGTCTCCGAGATCCGCGCGATGGGCGGATCGACACACCCGATCCTGGGGTTCTTCGGTGTGATGTCCGCGAAGAACACCGCCGTGAACATCCTGATCCTCACGACCTTCATGAGCTTCCTGCTCTACAGGCGGACCGGCAGAACGGCAACCGTGTCATGGGCGAAGACGGGCCAGGCCGTGCAGCTTCTCATCTTCGGCGCCGCGGCGGTGTTCGTGATTTTCCTTGGCGTCTACGGATACTTCGTCGAGGCGAGCGTGAGAATCGGCCTCTCGGTGCCGCAGGTCAGCTCGGTGCTGTTCGCGATGGTATCGATCAGCGTGATCGACATCTTCCTCTTCCGCAGGCCGAAACTGACGGGTGAAGTGCGCTGGGGCAGGATTCCGGCGATCTCCCAGTACGTGCTGATCTTCATCGCGGTCACGTTTACCTGGCTGATGGGGCTCATGGGCTACGTGCGGTCTGGACTCCGTCAGCACTGGCACGTCTACGGCGTCATTCGCGACACCTCGCCAGACGCATTCACACCCACCCTCGGCTTCGCGACGCAAGTCGTCTCGGTGACCGTGCTGCTGTTCTTCGTCCTGATCGGTTTCGTGTTCTGGCTCGCGAGCCTGCACGACCGGCCTGACTTCGAAGCGGGGACCAAGGCGTCATGACGATTCCCCTGCCCGCCAGAATCGGTCTGCTCGTCGTCTTGACCACGGGGTTCTATACCTATGTCGGGCAGTTGGTGCCTCAGAAGGAAGTGCAGCCTCCTCAGGAAACCGCCATCCGGGCCGACCTGACCACTGCCGACATGGTCACTGTCGGCCGGCAGATCATGGAAGGGAAAGGTCTCTGCTTCACCTGCCACACGATCGGCAAGTCAGGCGTACTGCGCTTTCCCGATCTGGATGGCGTCGCGTCCCGCGCGGCGACGCGCGAGCCCGGCCTGAGTGACGTCGAGTACTTCGCGAAGTCAATCTACGCGCCCGACAGCTTCATCGTCCCGGGCTTCAATCCGGGTATGCCTGTCATCAACAAGCCTCCGATTGGCCTGACCGATCAGGAGATCCTTTGCGTGATCGCGTATCTGCAGACGCTCGGCGGGACGGCAACAGTCACGCTGCAAACCAGTCACCGCTACTACACGGCGCCGGGCGCGATACCCCCCGCGCCGCCGGACGAGAAAGCTGAGCCTGGCGAGAAGCTGCCGCTGACGTTGCCGCCGGCTCAGAAGGGTGAGACGCCCAAAGCGCCAGCCGCAGGGCCGACTCCCGGCAAGAAGGGCGAGGTCTGATCCATGAACATCCCCGTCGTTCTGGCGATCCTTGTGGTGTTCGCGTTTCTTGCCTTCCGCAAGGCCAATCTCTTTATCCTGGCACTCGCGTGGTGGATCGGGGCCTTTGTCTTCTTCCGGTTCGGATTCACGGCGCCGATTCCCGCGTCCGTGATCTCGATCTACATGGGCATCGTGTCGCTCGCGACCCTCGCGTTCGTCTCGTCGAGCGAGCAGCGTCGTGAAGAAGTCTCCCGCCCGCTCCTGCGGCTCATGACGGAGAAGCGGTTCGCGCCGCTGCTCGCCGCAACAATCATCGCGATACCGGCGCTCGCGGCCGCGAACGTCTACGTGCAGATGAACGTCCCGATCGAGCCGCCGTTCTTCCCGCGGACGATCCATCCCGCATCGCCGCCCGAGATCACCGTTCACGAAAAGAAAATCTCGATCGACCTCGGCGACAACCCTTTCCGGGAGCTCGAAAAGTCGAACCCGCAGGAGTTTCGCCAACACGTCGAGAACGGGCGCCGGGTCTATTATCAGAACTGCGTCTTCTGCCACGGCGACAACCTGGCCGGCAACGGCATGTTCGTGCACGGGCTCGATCCGATCCCGACCAACTTTGCCGACGGCGACACGATCGCGAATCTTCGAGAGACGTTTCTCTTCTGGCGCGCGTCCAAGGGAGGCCCGGGCCTGCCGGAAGAAGGCGGTCCCTGGAACTCGGCGATGCCGGCGTGGGAAAAAATCCTGAAGGAAGACGAGATCTGGGATGCCGTCCTCTTTCTTTACGAATTCACGGGAGAGCGGCCGCGCGCCCGTGAGGAGCACGCGCAATGACCGCGCGCCACATCATCGGCGGGTGTGCCGCGGTCCTGTTGACCGCGCTCGGTGCCGCGACGATGGGCCCGACGGTAGTGGCGGTGCGCGCTCAGGGTCCGGACATTGGTACCCAGGCGCAGCGGGACTCGGGTAAGACGCTGTACCTCAAGAACTGCTCGCAGTGTCACGGCGACAACGGGGACGGCGAAGGTTACGCCACGCCGCATCTCTTCCCCAAGCCGCGTAACTTCACGTCCGGCAAGTTCAAGGTCCGCACCACGCCCAACGGAGCGCTGCCGACACACCAGGATCTCGTCAACATCATCCGGCGCGGCATGCCGTACACATCGATGCCCGCGTGGCCGGGCCTCTCCGACGGTGAAGTGTCGGATCTCGCTTACTTCATCAAGACCTTTTATCCCGACTTCGCGAGCGCGGAGGCCCCCAAGCCCATGGAGCTTCCGAGCGCGCCGGCGTCCACTCAAGCCTCGATCGATCTCGGGAAGAAGCTGTATGTGGATACCGGCTGCGTCAAGTGCCACGGCAACGTCGGTCGCGGTGATGGCGCTTCAGCGCCAACGCTGATGGACGAGTTCGGCCAGCCGATCCGCGCCGCCAATCTCACGCAGTCCTGGACTTTCCGGGGAGGGTCGACGCGCGAGGACATCTTCCGGACCATGACCACGGGGCTCAACGGCACGCCGATGCCGTCGTTCACTGAAGCCTTGACCGTCGAGCAGCGTTGGGCGATCACCGACTACATCACTTCGCTGTCCGGCAGCGAGGGACCCAACTATAGGAATCTCGTCGTCGCCAAGCACGTGCTCGACACCATCGATATGGCGAAGGGCGCCGCGAACTTCGCGGCCGCTCCGGCGGCCCGCTTTCCGATCATCGGACAAATCATGGAGCCCGGGCGCGAGTTTCATCCTCCGGTGACGTCCGTGATGGTGCAGGCCGTTTACGACGAGGAGTCAATCGCATTCCTGGTTCGATGGAACGACATGAGAGTGGACAACACGGGGACGGCGGGTCCGATGCTGCCCGTGCCGATTGAGGAAGAAGCGGCCAAGCCGGCTGCCGCACCCGGAGCGGCGGCGGCCGCCGCCGCGGATCCCTTTGCGGAAACCACCACCGCGGAAGCTCCGCCATCCGAGTTCAACGACGCCGTCGCGATCCAGATTCCTTCGGCGATACCGACCGGCGCCCGCAAGCCGTACTTTATTTTCGGCGACGCCCAGAGCCCGGTCGATCTCTGGTTCTTCGATCTGGCGCGCAAAGAGCCGATTCAATTCACCGGCCGTGGCAGCGCGGACCTCGCGGAGAACGATACGGGAGATTTGACGGGCACCGCGAGCTACGACCAGGGCGAATGGTCGGTGATTTTCAAGCGGCCGCTTCGCCCGAGCACGGGCGCCGCGTTCGTGCCTGGTACGTTTCTACCGGTCGCCTTCTCGGTGTGGGACGGATTCTCGCGCGAGCGGGGCAACCGGCGAGCCCTCACGTCGTGGTACTCGATCTACGTCGAGCCGGAAGTTGTGACGTCGGCCGCCGCCCCGATGATCAGGACGGCGCTGATTATTCTCGTCTTCGAGCTGGTTGTCGTCGGCTTGGTGCGCCGGCGTTATGGCGCTGGTGCCCGCGGTGCGCTGGGCGGTGAGCCGAGCCACCCGGCAGCCACCAGGGCCTGAGAAGTATTCGGAGAGGACTTATGTACAAGAGCATTTACGTTCCCGTCGACAACTCGGACCACTCCAACCGCGCGGTCGCGCAGAGCCTGGCGTTGGGCAAGGCCTACTCGGCGAAGCTGGTCGGCTGCCATGTCTACGCGGCAAAGCTGCACGACTATCGCTTCAGGCAGATGGAGTACACGCTGCCGGAGGAGTACATCGACGAGGTCGAGCTGGAGCGCCAGCGGAAAATCCACGACAGCCTGATCACCATGGGCCTCAAGCTGATCTCCGACAGCTATCTCGATGGCATGTCGCGCCAGTGCAAAGAGTCGAGCATCGAGTTCGAAGCGCGCATGATGGACGGGAAGCATCACACCGAGATCCTCAAGGACATCGTCGGCTCACATCACGACCTGGTCGTGATCGGCGCGCTCGGAATCGGCCGTGCCCGCGACAGCGTGATCGGATCCGTCTGCGAACGCGTCGCCCGCCAGTCCGACCGTGATGTGTGGGTGGTCAAGCACGTGCCCGAGCCGGGCGAAGCGGAGCGCGACACCATCCTCGTCGGCATGGACGGAAGTCCGCAGTCGTTCGGCGCGCTGATGACCGCCATCGACCTGGCGCGCACCTTCGGCAAGAAGGTCGAGGCGATTGCCGTCTACGATCCCTATCTGCATTATTCCGTTTTCAACGGCATCGTCAACGTCCTCACCGAGCAGGCGGCGAAGGTGTTCCGCTTCGAGGAGCAGAATCAGCTTCACGAGGAGATCATCGACACCGGTCTCGCGCAGATCTACCAGTCGCATCTCGAAGTGTCCGAGCGGATGGCCAACGAGGCCGGCGTCGAGATCAAGAAGACGCTCCTCGACGGCAAGCCGTTCCAGAAGATCATCGACTACGCTCGCAAGACGAATCCGTTCCTGATCGCGCTCGGCCGCATTGGCGTCCACAGCCCGAAAGACGAGCGGGCGCTGGGCAGCAACGTCGAGAACATTCTCCGCGGCGCACCGTGCGATGTGCTGCTCTCCACGCGCCTCGAGGTGCCCACGGTTGACGTGCGCGCCGAAGAGACGATCCGTTGGACGCCAGAGGCCGAAGCGCGCATGAAGAACGTGCCCGAGCAGGTCAAGGGCATCGCGCGCACCGGCGTCCTTCGCCTGGCGCTCGAGAAGGGTCACTCGGTGATCACCAACGCGGTGATCGATGAAGCGATGGACCGGTTCATGCCGAAGAGCGCGTCGGCCGCCACCAAGGCACTGGCCGAAGCCGTCGCGCTCGAGCGCGCGAAGTCCGGGCCGGTGTCAATGTGCAAGTCGTGCGGCGTCGCCGCCACGCAGAGCGGCGCCGTCAAGTGCACCGTGTGCGGCTCCACGGACTTCGAGGTCATCTCGCAGGAGATGATCGAGAAGATTGCGGCGGCCGAGGGCGGTCTCGAAGAGGAGACCACCTACGACGGACGCAAGCTGCGCTGGTCGGAAGACGCGCGCAAGGGCCTCTGGACCATGAAGAACGCCTATCAGCGCCGCCGCGTCAAGGCGCGTGTTGAAAAGCGCGCGCGCATGATGAAGCTCGACGCCATCACGCTCGAGTTCGCGCGGCAGGTGATCGAGGAAGAAACCGGGACGCCCCTCGACATTCAGGTAGGCGCCGAAGGCGCTTCGGCGAGCCAGGCTGGTGATGCCGTCAACGGGCAGGCTAAATTGATTGCTCGCGACGACAAGAACAATCCGCTGATCTCGACGTTCGAGTGGACTGAAGAGGCGGCGCAGCGGATCCTGCGAGTCCCGGCCGGGTTCATGCGGAACAAAACGCAGGAGAGGGTCGAGGGTCTTGCTCGGGAGCGCGCCGCAGCCCGCCTCGCCGAAGCCTCTGGCGAAGGCGGGAAGATCGAACTCTCGCTCGTCGAGGAAGGCATCGAGATCGGCAAGAAGATCATGGCCGAAGTGATCGCGGCCTACCCGAACGCAGGCAGGCCGGCTCCAACTGCTGGCCACGGCCCGTCGCACGAGCACAAGGTTGCGGAAGCCCAGAGCAAGAACATTGCGGACGCCCAGGACAAAGCGCAGGTAGTCCCGGCTGTCGGCAGCGGCTATCTCAATGAGGTGAGCTCGGTGACCGTGCCCCACAAGCCCGGGGCCCCCGACGCGCGGACTTTGCACGCTGGGGTGGAGACGCCGGGCGGCGATACCAGGCACTGAGCCTGTCGCGCCGTTAGCACAGAGTGCGAGGCGGATGTCGTCGTACCGCTTCTGCCGCACGGACGACGTCGCGCTGCTCGTGGACGCGCTGAACCGCTGCTGGTCGCCGTACTTTCCGGACCAGCCGGCGGTGACGCCGGACTCGTTCAAGCGATCGATCCGCGATCTGCAGGTCTGGTGCAGCAGCTGCATGGTGGCCTTCGAGGGCTCCGACCCGATCGGCGTCCTGATTGGCGCCAAACGCGCGTCGGGCACCCTGATTCAAAAGATCGCCGTCCATCCTGATCACTGCCGGCAGGGTCATGGCCGTCACCTGCTCACCTCGCTCAGCTCGAAGCTCTCGATTCTCGGCCCGCCGATCATGTTCGCCGAGGTCCCCGAGGATCTCACGCCAACTCGCGAGCTGTTCGTCGCAGCGGGCTATGTCGAGGAAGCGGTTCTGACGGACTACGTCCTCGCCCTGAGCGAGCAACGGGGCAACGCAGCCGCCCCGTTGCGAGTCGACGGGTTCGTGATTCCCGTCACGGTCGACGATCTGGTTGCGAATGGTTTGCTCGGAGGCCATCTTTGCTGGGAGCGATCGATCGAGACGCTGAATGCAAGGAAAGCCGAAATCGAAGGTCTCGCCATCGCGTCGGATGAACGCATCGAGGCGTTCATTCTTTGCTTGAAGGACGGAGAGATTCTGGCGCTGCGCTCTTTCGTCGAGGACGATGGTGCCCGCCTGAAGCAGCTGCTCTCTCAACTCCGCGCGCAAGGCAGCCGTCACTTCAGGATTCAGAAAGTCCAACCCGAGGAGATCGCGACCGAGCTCATGGCGATGCTCGGCTTCCGCCCGGCCGGGGAACATCGACGCTACGCAGCGAAGGCGCGGTCCGCTTAAGGCCGGCAACCGTGGGCGTCGTTTCGCCATCTCCTGTTAGAATACCTATTGTGAATACTATTGCAATTACGATCGATCCGCAGTCCCTCGCGCGGCTGGACCGGCTATTGAAGGGCAAACGCGGCCGCGACGCCAGCCGCTCGCAACTGATTCGCCTGGCGATTCACGCCTACCTCGAACAGCTCGAGCGTCGCGCCGTAGAGGATCGGGAAGAAGGTGTCCTCCAACGTCACCGCGACAAGCTGGCACGACAGGCCCGCGCCCTCGTCCGTGCTCAGGCACAGCCGTGAATTGGGGGGAGATCTATCGAACGCGGGAAAGGGCCTCCGCGCGCGGCGACAAGCCGGGCTTCTATGTCGTCGTGTCGCGCGACTTCATCGCCGGCCACGACGACGTCACGACGGTGATCTGCGCGCCAGTGTACGGCGAAGTGTTGGGATTGCAGACCGAGGTGGCCGTCGGCCCCGAAGACGGCCTGCCTCGATCGAGTGCGATTCGGTGTGATTTTCTGATGCTGATGTTCAAGCACAAATTGACTGGGTTCGTCGCGACGCTTCCTGCCCAGAAGCGCCTTGAGCTGAAGGAGGCGCTGCGTCGAGCTCTTCAGGTGGATCGCTGATCACGCGCGTTTCCTGTTCCTGTTCGCTCACGGCTTAGTGCGACAGCGACTCCAAGCGGAACCGCCACCTGGGATTCCCTTATACTCTCGGTTCCAAGAGGGACCGATCCATGGCACACGCCAAGCCTGTTCTGGCCGTCCTCGCCCTGTGCGCCGCCGCGGCGGCGCCCGTTGTTTCCCAAGCGCCGCAGCCACAGAGCGAATGGCGCTACTACGGCGGCAACAAGGGGTTCACTCGATACTCCGCTCTCGATCAGATCAATCGCGACAACGTGAGGAGCTTACGCATTGCGTGGCGGCGCCCTGCGGCGAACGACAAGTTGATCGCCGCGTTTCCCGGCACCCGGCCGAACTCTTACCTGCGCGCGACGCCGATCATCATCGACGGCGTGCTGTATACGCAGGACGCACACGGTCTCGTGATCGCGCTTGACGGCGAGACAGGGCGAACGATCTGGGAGCAGCCGTTCGGCTCCGCTCGAGAAGATGCCAGTGGCGCCTCGACGCGCGGCGTTGACTACTGGCGCGGCGGCGCGGGCAATCGAATCTTCGCAATTCGTGGCGAGTACTTGTACGCCCTTGATGCGGCCACCGGCGTGCCGGTGCAGACGTTCGGTACGCAGGGGCGTATTCTTCTGCGCTTCGCCGATCCCCAGCCGCTGGCCGGGCGCTTCAACGACAGCACCGGGCCCCTCGTGCTCGGCAACGTCGTCGTCGTTACCGGCAATACCGGCGGCGCCGGTGACGGCGGCAACACGAAAGAAGCGGCGCCCGAGGACGTCCGGGGTTTCGATGCCGAAACCGGCCGGCTGCTGTGGACGTTTCACGTAGTGCCGCAGCCCGGCGAGTTCGGCAACGACACGTGGGGCAACGGCTCGTGGAAAATCGCCGGCGATCTCGGCGCGTGGAATCCGATGACGGCCGATGAAGAGCTCGGTTACGTTTACATTCCACTGACGTCTCCGACGGCCGCGTGGTACGGCGGTTGGCGCCCGGGCGACAACCTGTTCGCGAATTCGCTGGTCGCACTCGACGTCAAGACCGGCAAGCGCGTCTGGCACTTCCAGACGGTCCATCACGATCTGTGGGACTGGGACAACATCGGGCCGCCGATGCTTGGCGAGATCACCGTGGACGGCAAGCGCATCCGCGCCGTCATGCAGGCGAACAAGGCGGCGTTTCTCTACGTGCTCGATCGCACCAACGGCCGCCCGGTGTGGCCGATCGAAGAGCGGCCCGTGCCGCAGTCGACGGTGCCCGGTGAGCAGTCCTCGCCGACGCAGCCGTTTCCGACCAAGCCGCCGGCTTTCGATCTTCAAGGCATCAGCGACAACGATCTGATCGACTACACGCCGGCGCTCAAGCAGCGCGCGCGCACCATTGCGAACCAATACGTGATGGGCCCGGTCTTCTCGCCGCCCTCGGTCCCCAGCGATCAGACCAACGGCAAGAAGGGCACGCTCGTGCAGCCCGGCGCATGGGGATCGGCCAACTGGAACACCGGCGCGTTCGATCCGGAGACGGGCTTTTATTACGCGATCTCACAAACCCTTGGACCGGCGAACCGTGCCGCCTGGAAGCAGACCGATCCGCGCGCCACGATGGAGTACGCCGACTTCGTGCCGGCGCCGGCGAGCGATCAACCCGTGTCGCAGGCGCCGCCGTCGACGGTCGATGCGATCAGCATCGACGGTCTGCCGATCATCAAAGGCCCTTACGGCCGGATCACGGCGATCGATCTCAATCGCGGCGTCCATGTCTGGACGCGCGCCAACGGCGATGGCCCGCGATCGCATCCGCTGTTGAAGGATCTCAAACTTCCTCCGCTCGGTTATCCGAACCGCCCCGCGCCACTCGTCACAAAGACACTGCTGTTTCTTGGTGAAGGCAGCGACGCCATCAGCGGAACCGCCGGCGCGGATTGGACCTGGGGAACGAAGTTCCGCGCCTATGACAAGGCGACTGGCCGCGTGATCTGGGAAATGGACTTACCGTCCGGAACGACTGCCGGACCGATGACCTACGTGGTCAAAGGCAAGCAGTACATCGTCGTCGCCGTCGGCGCGCGAAACCATCCGTCCGAGTACGTCGCGTTGGCGCTGCCCTGACCGTGACGCGAACGCGCTTGGCTTCCGCCGTTTCCGTCGCCGGACGCGCAGGCATGACATTGCGCCATGCCGGGCAGATGTTACTCCTGCTCACATCATTCCCGGGTCCGCCCCCACACCCGGTACGGTAGGCTATTCGCTCATCGTGAAGGGCTATCACGACATCGTCGGCGACGGAGGGTCCCGGATCCTCGAACAGGTCGCCGAACAGCGCGCGCGAATCAACGACGGGCTCGCCGGCGTGCGTCATCTCGTCGCCGTGGGTTCAGGCAAAGGCGGCGTCGGCAAGAGCACGCTGACGCTGCATCTCGCGGGCGCGCTGCGCGCCCGCGGACTTCGAGTCGCGATCCTCGACGCGGACTTCAACGGTCCCTCTCAGGCGCGCATGGCAGGCGTCCAGGGCGCGTTGTTCGTTCCCGGCAGCCACAAAGTCTCGCTGCCGCGGACCAGCGATGGCATCGGGGTCTTCTCGATGGGCTCGCTGATCTCCGAGTCGGCGTCGCTCGAGTTCGCGAGCACGGCGCCGGGCGAATCGCAAACCTGGCGGGCGACGAGAGAGTTTGCTCTCCTCGGCGAGATCCTCGCGTCCTTCGAATGGGGCGCGCTCGATGTGTTGCTGTTCGATCTGCCGCCGGGAACCGAGCGCACGGTCCAGTACGCGGATTTTCTCGGGCCCCAGACTTCATTCGTGCTGGTGACGATCCCTTCCGAAGTATCGCGCGGTGTGGTCGCGCGCTCGGTGGCGGCCCTGCTTGCGCGCCGAAGCCTTGGCGAAGGCGGGTCGAAGGGACCCAATCGCATGCTCGGTTACGTCGAGAACATGAGCGGCTACTACTGCCGCGACTGTAACGCGATCAAGCCGCTGTTTGATGCGCCCAAACAGTCGACGCTGGAAATCCCGTGCCTCGGCACCGTTCCATTCGATCCCGAGCTCGCACGGCGATGCGATCAAGGGATACCATTTGCGGAATTGACTGACACGCCGGTGCGGCGTGCCTTGAATGACGTCACCGGCAGACTGTTGGAAACCCTCTCATGAAATTTCTCTGCGTTCCTTGCGACACTCCAATGAAACTGCAGACGGTCGTGCCGCCCGATCGCGGCTCGCTGTCGGTCGTCTATTCGTGTCCGGCGTGCGGCTACGAGATGGCCATGCTGACGAATGCGTACGAGACGCAGGTCGTTCAGTCACTCGGAGTGCGGATCGGTCCGGCGACTGACGGCGTCGCTGCTGAAGCGGGTGGGAAGTGTCCGTTTCCAGGGATGATCCCGTCGAGTGAGGGCACCGGCGGGCATCGCGCCGATCAGCCGATCGCGGTGAAGTGGACTGCCGCTGCCGAAGCCAGGCTCACAAACATTCCCGAGTTCGTGCGCCCGATGGCGAAGATCGGCATCGAGAAATTCGCCCGGGACCGCGGGTCGCTCGAAGTCGACGAGAAGATCCTCGACGACGCCAAGCAATTCTTCGGCATGTGAGATGACCGCAATCGCGCCCGCCATGAGCCGCGCCGAAGGATTCGCGCGGCCCTACGTCGTCTCCTGGAACCTCACTTACCGCTGCAACCTCGCGTGCGAGCATTGCTATCTCGACGCCGGCGCCGCGCCGCAGGTCGGCACCGAGAACTTCGCCGATCGCAGCGAGCTCGGCACCGAGGAATGCTTCAAGGTGATCGACGAGATCGCCGCCTTCGCGCCTGAGTGCGTGACCATCCTCACCGGCGGCGAGCCGCTGCTGCGGCGCGACATCCTCGAGATCGTCAAGCGCGCGTCGGAGCGAGGCCTGTGGGTCGTCGTCGGCACCAACGGTGTCAAGATCACCGAGAACGTTGCGAAGCGGCTGGCAGAGGCCGGCGCGCGCGGGCTCTCGCTGTCGCTCGATGCGCTCGACCCCGATCGTCACGACGGCTTCAGAAAAGTGCGCGGCGCCTGGACAAACACCGTCGCGGGAGCGGCGATCCTCAACCGGACCGGACTCCCCTTCATCGTCCAGACCACCGCAGGCTCGCACAATCTCGGCGAGCTCGAAGCGATCGCCGACTTCGCGTACGAGCGGCTTGCCGCCAAGGTCTGGAATCTCTACTTCCTGGTGCCGACCGGTCGCGGGCAATTCGTGTCGGACATGAACCCGGCGCAGTACGACGAGGTGCTCAGCGCTCTTCATCACATTCAGAAGAAGTACGCCAAACGGATGCTCGTGAACGCGAAGTGCGCTCCTCACTACATCAAGACCGTGCTGGAGAACGGCGACGCCGGCTCGCGGATCAGGATCTACTCCGGCGGCGCCGGCGGATGTCCGGCCGGCACGCACTATATGGGAATCCGGCCGAACGGCGATGTCACGCCGTGCCCGTACCTCCCGGTGTTCGCGGGATCACTGCGGAATGCAAGCCTCTCGGAACTGTGGAACTCGTCGGAGCTCTTCACCGGCATTCGCCAACGCACGTCGCTCGGCGGACGATGCGGTGAGTGTGAGATGAATGGCCACTGCGGCGGCTGTCGCGCGCGGGCGTTCGGGATGACGGGCGATCTGATGTCGGAGGATCCACTCTGCACGCACACCCCTGGGAGATTTGCGGGGGCTCCCCTTCTCGTCATGCGTGGCCCTGCCTTCGCACAAACGCCCGGCGGGACGGCGATCGAATACGGCCGCGAAACAGCGACGACGATCGCGTGGGACGATGCGGCCGCTGAGCGGATGAAGAAGATCCCGATGTTCGTCCGCGGCATGGTGATCAGGGCCGTCGAGGAATCCTGTCGCAACAATGGCCTCGACCGCGTCACCATCGAACAGCTCGAACGCATCCGCGCGCGAATGCCCACTCCAAAAATGTTCAGCTAGGCAAGTCTCGACAACGGACCAGCCGGGCCAGAAACGCTGGCCTTGGTCTTGCTGTGATCCGCTGGAGGAGAACTGTACGATGGACTTCACTAGCGCAATCTGGGTAGGTGCGGCGCTGTTTTTGATGTTGCTCGTGCCGTACCTCATCTGGGAAATCCGGAAGGGTAAAGCCCGCGGTCATACGTGGTTCACTCGGAACAAGGAGCGGGGCCACAGCGATATCGGAGCTGATGTGGGCGGCGTGCCGATCACGAAACCCGGTATAGACGAGGCGCAGGGCGCGAGGCGCTGAGTTACCAGCCTCGCTAGCGCGACTTCGTGGCGATAGGCGCGCGAATCGCGCGGCCGGGCCGGGCCGTTGTCACGTTCCCGCCATCGACCACGAGCTGGCCGCCCACGATCACGTACGGGATACCCGCCGATGCGATCGTGGCGTCCTCATACGTCGCCCGATCGATCACAGTCGCGGGATCGAAAATCGTGAGATCGGCGTCGGCGCCCGCCTTGATGCGCCCCTTGTTCAGCATCGCCGGCGTTCGCCGCTCGAGGCGACGGGCCGGATCCAGCGTCATCCGCCGCAACGCGTCGATCAGCGTGACCGTCTTGTCGTCGCGGACATACTTGCCCAACACCTTGGCATAACTCCCCGACGTGCGTGGATGTCCGCGGCCATTCTCGATGAACCCGTCACTGGCGATCATCGCCAGCGGGCTGGCAATGGCCGCACGCGTTTGTTCCTCGGATCGGCCGTGAATGATCACCGTCCCGCCGGCCGCGCGCGCCTTGGCGAATGTGGCGCGCGTGAGTCGCTGGCCGGTCGAGACGAGTTGGTGCAAAGCGAATCTCGGTTCGGGCCAGGTCTGCCACTCGTCGAAGAGCGCCGACTGGATCTCGGTCATGCCGGCACCGTATGGATACGCCTCGGTCGTCACATCCTGTCCGCCGTCACGAGCGGCTGTGATCGCCGTCAAAAAGCCGTCGATCTCGTCGCCCGCGGATGAGTTCACATGGACGATGTGCAGGGCGGCGTGTGCAGCGGCCGCCGCCGCAATGGTTTCCTGGAGTCCCTTGAGCCCGCCGCGCATATGGATGTGGGCCGAGACACCGCCCTCGGCCGCGACCCGGAACATGCGTTCGATCTCCGATATCGGCGCGCCGGGAGTGTAGGCACTGCCGAATCCTATCGCGACCGCTCCCTGTGCCAGCCCCTCGCGCAGAATCACTTCCATGGCCGCCATTTGTGCGTCCGTGGCCGTCCCGCTTCCACCGATCCCGGCAGGCAGGAGGCCCTGGCCGGGATCGCCGAGTACTTTCATTCGCGCCGGGATGTGTCCCGCTGACACTCCGTGGTTCACGATCTGACCGGCCTCGCGCGCGGCATACCAGGCCGCGACGTCGCCCGTACCCACCTCGAGCTCGAACGCCGACGTCACGCCGTCTCGCACCATCATGCGATACGACTCGTCCTGCTGACCGTGCTCGTGAAGATCGATGAACCCGGGCGACACGATGTGGCGAGCGGCGTCGATGACGCGGCCGCCCTTCAGTGGTGTCTCGGAGACGACGTCAATCTTCCCGCCCCGAATCCCGATGTGACGTTCGGCGTCGAGCCCCGATTCCGGATCCAAAACGCGTCCGTTCGCGATCACGAGATCGAAGGGCGGCGCCTGTTCGCGCGCGCACGCTGCGAGCGTGACACAGATTGCAATGGCCAGGGGGTGTCGGCGGATCATGGGCGCCGAGCGTAACACAGACAACGGGCCGCGGACCGCCGCCTGCTTCGGGTCCGGTGTGACGGGGCAACGCGGCGTTGCCGGCTTGCGGGTCTGTTTCGTACCATGGTAATACTACGGTATGAAAATCGCTCTGTCCATACCGGATGAGCTGTTCGAATCCGGCGAGACGTTGAGCAGGCGGCTTGGCGTGTCCCGCAGCCGCCTCTATGCGACTGCTCTTGCCGAATTCGTGGCCAAGCATCGTGGCCGAAAGATCACCGAACGCCTCAATACCGTCTACGGATCCGAGGAGAGTCGCCTGCCTCGCTCGCTGCGGCGGCTGCAGAGCCGGTCGCTCGCGCGCGAAACATGGTAGTCGAACGCGCGCAAGTCTGGTGGGCCGACCTCGGCGAGCCTGACGGCTCGGAGCCGGGATACAACCGTCCCGTCTTGATTGTACAGAGCGATGCCTTCAACCGGAGCCGTGTCCAGACCGTTAGTGCCGTCGTGTTGAGCACCAACGCTCGCCTCGTCGATGCCCCGGGGAACGTGTTGCTCCCTGCCAAAGCCACAGGCCTGCCGGAAGACTCGGTAGCCAATGTGTCGCAGGTCATTACCATCGACCGTGATTTTCTGATCGGACTCGCGGGTCGTGTGCGAGGCCAGTTCCTCAAAGATGTCGAGAACGGTCTGCGTCTCGTTCTTGACTTGTAGCTGAATCGAGCGGGCCGCACCGATACCCGCGAAGGCGCGCAGCGTTACCGGAATGGATCCGGCGCGCTCTGCTCCTTGCTGGTCGTGTCGAACCACGTCTGGAATTCCTCTGCGCTCTGCACGGTCACAAATCCGCGCATCCGGGCGTGACCCAGACCACACAGCTGAGCGCAGGCAATCTCGTACTGGAACGCATCATTGCCAAGACGCTTCCGCATCTCGGCCGTCGTGACCGTCGGCACGAACCAGATCGGGATCGTCAGGCCGGGGATGGCGTCCTGCTTCACTCGGAATTCAGGCACGCCGAAGCTATGGATGACGTCCTTGCTTCTGAGCTTCACGATGATCGGCTTGTTCGCCGGCAGATAAAGCTGATTGAGCGTGGTGATGTCGTCCACTCCCGCCGGATCGGAGCGATCGAGGCCGAGGGGATTCGACTGCAGGTCCAGCAGCTTGATGTCGGTGCGGCCGAATTTCCCGTCCGGCCCCGCATAATGAATGTTCCACGCGAACTGCTCGCCGGTCACCTGCACGACCAGGGCTTCATTCTCGGGCGGAATATCTCCGATGCGCGCCGCCCACAGCGGGATGGCGAATCCGATCAACAGCACCGCTTCAATCACAGCGACCGCGATCTCGGAATACTTCGACGCGTTCCCCGTGACTCCGGTGTAGTCCGCCACCGGATTCCGCGACTTCCGGAAACGCGCGAGCACGTAAACGAAGAACGCTCCCCAGCCCACGAACAGGATGAGCATGAAGACGTGAATCCAGCCGATCAGGTTGTCGATCTGTCCGCCGTGGGCGGCGGCAAGCGGAGGCATCCCAAGCCACTCATTCATGATCTCGATGCTCCTCCCTGGAGCTCCGACCATTCGTTCTCGAGGTCGATGTCCGCGATGCGCCTGGCGCGATTGCGGAGATAGAGAAAGAAGCCTAAGAACCCGCCCTGCACGGCCAGCGTTATTCCGAGGAGCACCAGGATGCCAAGCCTGGTGCCGTCGATCATCGCGGTCTCCTCTGCTCCGAAGCAGACCGGGCACGCGAAGGCGGTGGAGCTGCCGGCGATCAGCATGATCACGACCGCGATCACAGTCTTCACAGCGTCCTCGTCTTGCGAAGGAACCACGAGTCGTACGCGATCAATCCGGCTGACGTCGCGAACGCCACGACCGCCGCGACCAGGCTTCCGGATCCGTACCCTTCCCGATACAGGCCCAGGCAATACACGCCGAACAGCACCGCGAGCGCCGCGGAGAACAGGATCAGCATCGCGTGGACCCACCGGAGATTCATTTGTGCTCGGCCTCCGGATGTGCCGCTGCCGGCTCGGCGGCCTGGGGTATCCAGAAGCCGTCTTCGTGCGTCAGGACGGGAAGCGCCAGCAGCACGACGAAGAAGGCCGCGGTCAGCGCGAGGACGGCGTAGATCAGCCTTTTCTCGGAAACCAGGTGCATGAAGTAGCCCGCCACCAGCGACCCCTTGACGAGCGCGACGAACAGCGCAATGGTCACGGCCACCGGCACGGACAGGTGGAGACGCGAGATCGCCACGGTGACGACCGTCAGGACCATCAACGTCACGAAGACGGTGATGTACACCTTGACGTGCTTGTCGATGTCAACTGCGTGGTCGTCGGTTGAATGATCGGCAGCGTGGTCGCTCATCGTCCCTCTACAGAAGGTAAAGCGTTGGGAACAGGAAGATCCAGACCAGATCGACGAAGTGCCAGAACAGGCCCGAGTGCTCGACCCGGTTCGTGAACCACACCGGGTTCGTCTGGTACAGCTTCGCGCCGGGGCCCCAGAAATACGCGTTCACCACCATCCCGCCGAAGACGTGCAGCATGTGCAGGCCGGTCAGCGTGAAGTAGATGGCGAGGAAGTTGTTGTGGCTCGGACCCTCGCCGATGGCGAAATGGTGGCTGTATTCGAAATACTTGACGATGAGGAAGACGAACCCAAGCAGGATCGTCGCGCCCATGTAGATGCGGAACGTCCCGAATTTGCGGCGCATCAGCGACGCCCACGCCATCACCATGGTGACCGAGGACGTAATCAGGACGATCGTGTTGAACGTGGCGAGCGGGACGTCGAGAAGCGTGTCGCCGCGCGGCCAGCTCGGTGACCCGGTGCGAATCAGGATATAGCTCGCAAACAGGGCGCCGAACAGCATCACTTCCGACGCCAGGAAGAGCCAGATCCCGATCTTCCCGTTGTTCAGGCCGGTATCACGGCGAACTTCGACTGTGTAGGGAATGTCCATCGGCTATGACGCCTCATGCTGCGGCGTGAAGTCCTTCGCCGCGCCGGGAACGCTGTACTCGTAAGGCCCGCGATATGCCTGCGGGGCCACCGCAAAATTGCCGTGTGGTGGTGGCGACGGCGCCGCCCATTCAATGGTCGTGGCCTCCCACGGGTTGTCGCCGACCTTCTCCCCGTTCCGGATGCTCCAGAAGAAGTTGAAGATGAAGGGAATCTGGAAGACGCCCATCAGCCACGCGCCCCACGACGAGACGACGTTCCAGTGCATCGTGGGTTGCGCGAAGTCGTAGCCGCTGCCGGCGTCGAACAGGCGCCGCGACACACCGGCCAATCCAACGATGAACATCGGCATGAAGACGACGTTCATGAAGACCAGCGAGCCGGCAAAGTGAATCTTGCCGAGCGTCTCGTTCATCTTCCGCCCGGTCGCCTTCGGATACCAGTAATAGATTCCGGCCATCAGGGCGAAGATCGTTCCCGGAGCGACCACGTAGTGGAAGTGCGCGATCACGTAGTAGGTGTCGTGCAGCGGGATGTCGGAGATATTCAAGCCGAGCGGAAGGCCGGTAAGACCGCCGATGCCGAACATCGGCAGGAAGGCGGTCGCGAAGAGCATCGGCGTATTGAAGCGGATCGATCCACCCCACAGCGACAGCAGTAACGACGTCAGGATCACCACCGACGGGATCGAAATGATCATCGTCGTCGTCTGGAAGAACGCCGCCATTGCCGTGCCCATGCCGGTCATGAACATGTGGTGCGCCCACACGATGAACGACATGAAGCCGAGGAAGACCAGCGAGTAGACCATCGCGCGATAGCCCCACAGCGGCTTCCGCGTGTTGTTGGCAATGATCTCGGCGACGATGCCCATCGCGGGCAGGATCAGCACGTAGACTTCCGGATGCGCGAGGAACCAGAACAGGTGCTGCCAGAGGACCGCGTTGCCGCCGCCGGCGTTGGCGAGCACCTGGCCGCTGACGATGAGGCCGCTCGGCATGAAGAAGCTCGTGCCGGCGACGCGATCCATCAGCTGCATGACGCCCGCGGCCTCGAGCGGCGGAAACGCCAGCAGCAGCAGGAACGAGGTGACGAATTGCGCCCACACGAAGAAGGGGAACCTCATGAAGGTGAGCCCCTTGGCGCGCAGTTGGATGGTGGTCGTCAGGAAGTTGAGCGCGCCGAGCAGCGACGAGGTGATCAGGAAGATCATGCCGATCAGCCACCACGTCTGGCCGGTGCCGGCGATGACGGAGAGCGGAGCGTATGAGGTCCACCCGGATTGCGCGGCGCCGCCGGGGACGAAAAAGCTGCCGAGCATCGTCATGCCACCGAGGAACAGGCTCCAGTAGCTCAGCATGTTGATCTTCGGGAACGCCATGTCCGGCGCGCCGATCTGCAGCGGCAGCACGAAATTCCCGAAGCCGCCGACGGCGAGGGGCACGACGCCGAGGAAGACCATGATGGTGCCGTGCATCGCGCCGAGCTCGTTGTAGAACTCGGGGAGCATCGTCCCGCCCGGCATGCGGGCGTCGCCGAACAGCCCGCCGATCAGCGGCAGCGGCACGCCTGGGTAGGCGAGCTGCCAGCGCATCAGCATCATCAGCGAAAAGCCGAACAGCAGGAACAGCAGGCCCGTAATGGAATACTGGATGCCGATCACCTTGTGATCGGTCGAGAACACGTACTTGCGCCAGAAGCCAAGTTCCTCGTGATGGGCTTCGTGCGCGACGTGCTGCGCGTGGACGACGTCGGCTGGGTTGCTCATGCGGCTGATATCTCCCGGCCGCTACTTCACGCCGAAGGTGAAGGCTTGCGTCTTGGTGTCGCTGGCGCCCACGGTCACCGTCGCCGTCTGCGTTCCGAGCCTCTCGTGCCAGGCGGTGATCTCGTAGGTCCCCGCATCGAGACCGGAGATCGTGTATTTACCATCAGAGCCCGTCACCGAGTAGAAGGGATTCGTGAAGACGCCGATGTAGGCGCTCATCCACGGGTGGACGTCGCACTTGACCTGGAAGATCGCTTCCGGCTTGGCGAACGTCGTGGTCATTTCCTTGACCGTCGCCGGCTGACCGCGGTTGAACGCCGGGTTGATCTTGGGAAGCGTGTGGATGTTGTGCAGGATGCCGTCGGAGTTGAGGATTCGATAGGCCTGGCCGACCTGGATGCCCATCACGTGCGGCACGTACTGACAGCCCTTCTGATCGAGCGTGACCGGAGTCTTGGGCGCGGGATACGTCTTCCCTGCCGGAAGTCCCTTCGAGACCCAGACCATGATGTTCGCCATGGTGTTGCCGCTGCCGAGGACGAGCATCTCGGCCGGCACGGGCCCTTTGTGCATCTTGGCGCACGCGGGATCGGCGTCCATAGCAAGCGGTTTGAGAGCGGGCGCCTTACCTGCGAAGGTAACGGTTCCCGTGATGGTCGCGGCCGCGACAGCAACGCCCGGCGAGCCCAACACCGCGATCAGCACCGCCACCAGACACAACCTGCTCCCTTGCGCGCGCATGCTTCTCTCCCTTGGTTATTGCAACGTCGTCCCGGTCGGCGCCGTGGACGTTGCGTTTTGGCCTATTCCGTCACGTGCGCCGACTCTATACCGGCCGCTGTATCGGTAGCAACCCCTTCGTCCCGGCAACTCAGGTGTTCTCGAAGGCGAGGGATTCGGCAAATCTCGGGTCGCGAAGCGGCACGAGCGCATGCCGCCGCAGCAGCCAGCTCGCCGTCGCCACGAACGATCCGCCGACCGTCATGAGCGCGGCCGCGTCAAGCAGCGACGGACTGAGCCCCTCGGGATGGAGGGCCGGCATGACCTGCCAGTAAAGATCGGTGAAATGCATCAGGAGGAGCCACAGGCCGCCCGCCGCGAGCGTCGCTCCGTTCCGTTTGACGCTTCGGCCCATCAGGTAGAAGAACGGCGCGCCGAAATGTCCGAACAGGAGGACGAGCGAGACCGTCAGCCACGACCCTTCCATCCGCTCCTTGTAAAAGACCGTTTCCTCCGGCATGTTCCCGTACCACACCAGGAAAAACTGCGAGAAGGCGATGTAGCCCCAGAACGCGGTGAATGCGAACAGGAACTTCCCGATGTCCTGCATGTGCTCCCGGCTGATGATCGTCGCCACCAACCCCGCGCCGCGCATCGCCGGCACGACGACCGAGAGCAGCGCGATGAATCCCAGCCACGAGCCCGCGAAGAAATACACGCCGAACATCGTCGAGTACCAGTGCGGGTTGAGCGACATGATCCAGTCGATCGCCGCGAACGTCTGGGTCAGCGCCAGCACGATGATCGCGGGCCCCGCGAACTTACGCAGACGCGCCGACACCGCGTGATCGCCCGTCGTGTCCTGAGAGCGCGAGCCGCGCGCATACATGACGGCGATGAACGACCAGATCGCGAAGAACAGCGCCGCCCGGATCAGGAAGAACTGCGTGTTGAGGTACGGCGCTTTCCACGCCAGCAGCGCGTCGTGTTCCGCCGCCTCGGCGTGGGACCATTCGAACAGATCGTGCAGGCCGAAGAGCAGCGGGACGAACAGGACCGCCATCACCGGAATCGTGGAGAACACCGTCTCGCCGATCCGCCGCAGCACGACGCCCCACCCGCCCTGGGCCGCGTACTGGATCAACACGAAAAAGAGCGCGCCGAGAGCCAGGCTCATGAAGAACAGGAACGACACGAGCCACGAGAAGAAGAACTGTTTCGGATTGCCCGGCCCAAGAATCGCGCAGGCCACCGCTCCAACGAGCGCGATGACGCCGGCAATAATCGGCAGCCGATTCCACGAGTGCCCCGGCGGGATCGTAACCTGCTCGGGCCGCAGCGCGACGTGATCGTGTTCTGCCGACATCAGGACTCCAGGAGCTCGACGCTCCGCGGGCGCAGGGACTCCAGCAGCTTCCGTGTGGCGGCCGGATCGAACCGGGGATCCCACGATTCAATCGAGATGAAGAACGCGTCGTCGCTCGCGCGCTCGAAGACCTTGGATTGAAAGAGCGGATGGTGGTGCATCGGGAGCCGGTTCAGGCCGAGCATGCCGAACACGGCGCCAAGCGCGCCGAACAGGACCGCCACCTCGAACGTGATCGGAATGAAGGCCGGCCAGGTGAAAAACGGCTTGCCGCTGATCACGAGCGGGTAGGCGCTGGTGTGCACCCACCACTGCAGGACAAATCCGGCCACCGCCCCTGTCAGCGCCATGACGAGCACGATCCACGGCAGCCGTGAGCGCCGCAGTCCCATCGACTTATGAAGGCCGTGCACGGGGAAGGGGCTGTGCGCGTCCCACTTCGTGAAGCCGGCGTCGCGCACGCGCGCGCACGCGCGAGACAGTTCGTCCGGCGTCGCGAACTCCGCGAGAATCCCGTAGTAGGGTCCCTGCGGGAGTTGCGGGACCATCGGCAGCTGGAAGCGCCGCTTGGCGCGCGTCTCGGTCGCTGCAGCCGGTGGCGGAGCGGTTGGATGGTGTTCGCGCTCGGACTCGCCGCGGTGCCCGTGCAGGTGGGCCTGCGGCAGGACGGTCTTGACTTCGGCGGTGGCGACCATCGGCAGGAAGCGCACGAACAGGCAGAACATCGTGAAGAAGAGCCCGAAGCTTCCGAGCAGGGCCGAGATGTCCCAGATCGTCGGGCTGAAGTAGCCCCAGGCCGAGGGCAGGAAGTCACGGTGCAGCGACGTCACGATGATCACGAACCGCTCGAACCACATGCCGATGTTGATCACGATCGACAGCGTGAACAGGATCGGAATGCTCGTGCGCGCCTTCTTGAACCAGAAGATCTGCGGGCTGATCACGTTGCAGGTGATCATCGTCCAGTAGGCCCACGCGTACGGTCCGCCGGCGCGGTTCAGGAACGTGAAAAGCTCGTAGGGGTTGCCGCTGTACCAGGCCGTGAAGAACTCCGTCGCATACGCGTAGCCCACCATCGTCCCCGTGACGAGCATGATCTTCGCCATGTAGTCGAAGTGCCGGAGGGTGACGATGTGTTCGAGCTTGAAAATGGTGCGGCAGATCACCATGAGCGTCAGCACCATGGCGAAGCCGGAGAAGATCGCGCCGGCGACGAAGTACGGCGGGAAGACCGTCGTATGCCACCCGGGCAGGAGTGAGACCGCGAAGTCCATCGACACGATCGAGTGCACCGAAAGCACCAGCGGCGTGGCGAGCGCGGCGAGAATCAGGTAGGCGGTTTCATAGTGGTGCCATTGCCGCACCGAGCCCCGCCAGCCAAGCGCGAAAATTCCGTAGACGAATTTTCGAATCGGGGTCTTCGCCCGATCGCGAATCGTCGCCAGGTCTGGAATCAGCCCCACATACCAGAACAGGACCGAGACGGTTCCGTAAATGCTGACCGCGAAGACATCCCAGAGAAGCGGGCTCCTGAAATTGGGCCACGTGCCCATCTGGTTCGGGAGCGGGAACATCCAGTAGGCGACCCAGACGCGCCCGACGTGGATTCCCGGGAACGTCAGGGCGCACATGACCGCGAAGATGGTCATCGCCTCTGCCGAACGGTTGATTGAGGTGCGCCAGGTCTGCCTGAAGAGGAACAGAATCGCCGAGATGAGCGTTCCGGCGTGGCCGATGCCGACCCAGAAGACGAAGTTCGTGATGTCCCACGCCCAGCCGACCGGCTGGTTGAGACCCCAGATGCCGATGCCTTCCCAGAAGAGCCACGAGACCGCGACGCCAAGCAGGCCGAGAAGCGCGAGGGACGGAAGGAAGAAGAACCACCATCCGAGCGGCGTTGTCCGCTCGACCGGCTCCGCAACGGCGTCGGTGATCGCGTGAAAGTCCGGCGATCGAAGGATCAACGCCGGATGGCCCGCGACAGGGTTGTCTAGCAGCTCCGCTTCCGTCTGGGCCAAGCCGGCTCCTCGTTTCGCGTGCTTTAGAAGTCGCCGTTTTGTACCATCACGCGTCGCGGCGAGTCAAGGCGATCGCGATCATTGCTGCGCGGTGGTCGCCGGCTTCGGGGCGTCCTTCTTCTCTTCGCCCGGCACTTTCTCCCACACGTAGGCGCGGTTGTTGATGTACTTCTCGAACCATTCCATCTCAATCTGCAGCTTGAACAGCCGGTGGCGGAGCTCGGTCCAGCCGTGTCCCTCGCGCGGCGCCACATATAGATGTGTTGGTACCCCGTTGGACTTCAATGCACGGAACATTTCCACCGATTGCGGCATCGGGACGCGCGGATCCTGCTCGCCGACCAGGAAGATCGTGGGCGTCTTCACCTTCCACACGTCCTTCAATGGCGAGTTGTTCCAGTAGAGATCGATCGGCGCGTTGGCCTGCCACGGCGTGCCGCCGAACCACGGCGTGCGGAACTCGCGGTGGTCGCTCTGCGCATACATCGAGATCCAGTTCGCCGCGCCGGCGCCGCTGCTGGCGACCTTGAAGCGATCGGTGAACGTGATGATCTTGTTCGTCATGTGGCCGCCGGCGCTCCAGCCCATCTTCACGAGCTTGTTGGGATCGGCCACGCCCATCGCGATCACCGCGTCGGTGCCGGCGAGCACGTCGAGATGCGCCTGCTTGAAGTAGCCGTTCACCATGTCGCGCAGGAACTTGTCGCCGTAGCCCGTGCTGCCGCGGTAGTTCGGACGCAGCACCGCGTAGCCCTTCGCGGCATAGACCTGGATCTCGGTCGCGAATCCGAATTTGTCCGACGCCGCCGGACCACCATGCGTCATCACGATGAGCGGATATTTCTGCCCTTGCACGTAATCGACCGGATAGTTCAGCAGCCCTTCAATAGTCGCGCCGTCGGCGCCCTTCCACGTGATGCGCTCCTGCCGCGACGTCTTGAACTTCGCGAGATCGTCGTCGAAGATCGACGTCACGCGCTTCATCTGGCCCGCGCCGGTCATCGTGTAGATCTCGCTCGGGCGCGCGCCGGTGTTCAGCGTGAACACATGAGTGGCGTTGTCGTCCGAGTACGACCAGCCGCCAACCGAGTGATCGCCTTTCGTGATCGGCGTCACCTGCTTGGTGGCGACGTCCACCTTCAGCAGCTGCGTGGACGAGCCCATGTTGGCGGTGAACGTGATGCTCTTCCCGTCCTTGCTCCACTGGCCGCCGTTGATCTCATAGGGCACTTCCGGCAGCAGCACGCGCGCCTGGCCGCCGCCGGCGGGCACCAGGAAAATCTTGTCGTTGAAATACATCTCGAACTGCTCGTTCGACGCCGACGTGAACATCACCGTCTGACCGTCGGGCGAGATCGACGCGTTGCCTTCCGGCACCTTGTTGGTGGTGAGCTGCTTCGCGTTCGCGCCCGTGGCGTCCATCACCCACACTTCGCCGCGATCCGAGAACTCGAGCAGCGGGCTCGGCATCCGCGTCATGGCGATCTTCCTGCCGTCCGCGCTCAGCTCGTAGCCGTTGACC
The DNA here is from genome assembly GCA_019752015.1 of Cyanobacteriota bacterium. Lineage (GTDB taxonomy): Bacteria > Acidobacteriota > Vicinamibacteria > Vicinamibacterales > UBA2999 > 12-FULL-67-14b. The sequence goes on from JAIEMQ010000072.1 coordinate 96,909, forward strand.
GAGAGCTCGCCTTCGGTGATCTTTTTCGTCTTGCCGTCGAGATCCGTGGTCCAGAGATGACGCTGCTTGAAGTTGTTCTCCTCGAACGCATACACGTCGTCTCGCGCGGTGTCCTTCTGTTTTTCTTCGGCGGTCTTGTCGTCGGCGGCAACGAAGTAGATCGACGTGCCGTCGGGCGCCCAGTTGATGCTGCCGGGCGCGGTCGGATGCGCGGTCAGCCGGCGCGCCTCGCCGCCGTCGACGCTGAGGAGATAGATCTGGTTGACGGTATCGGGATCGCGCCGCGTCGTGAAGGCGACGAGCTTGCCGTCCGGCGACCAGCGCGGGCTGTTCTCACCGCGCTCGCCGAATGTCAGCTGCACCTGGCCGGTGCCGTCGGCGTTGATGCGATAGATGTGGCCGACGCGGCGATTGGCCTTCCAGTCCGCCTTGTCGATCGTGAACAGGATCTGTTTGCCATCCGGCGACAGCTGCGGATCGCCGACGACCGCCTGCTCGATGGAGTCGACGAACGTCCGGCCGCGTTTACCCTCCGCAGCTTGAGCGGAGGAGGGCTTCTCCTGCGCGGCAACGGACTGAATCATCAGCACGCACACGACGAGGGCCACGGAATTTCGAACGCGGTTCATAGGCTGCTCCTGCTGGGACGCAGTTTACTCCTGCCGCCTGTTGACGCGAATTGATAATGTCCCCTCGCGAGCGAAATAGAAATGTCCCCTAAGCTGATGATCTCAAAGGGGGTCATCGCTGGGAAGGACATGGATGAGTGCGAGAGAGTTGACAC